>CAJTMR010000016.1 GCA_910577325.1 uncultured Parabacteroides sp. | reverse complement strand
TTTATGCTTGATAATTAGACATATTCATATTGTGAATACCCGGCGAAAAGAAGAACATTGTTTTCTCTTTTCGCAAGTACAGCCTTTCAAATATGGCATTGCGCACCTGCTCCGCACCGAAGCTGTTGATGCGGAAAGCAAGCGCGACTACCATCGGAAAACTGAACACATCGGCATAATACCCGTTCTCCAGCCGGACATATCTCTGTACTTCGTATTCTTTCAATACGCCACTTTTATACACGGCACAGATAGTTGCACGAAGTGTCGGGACAATTATCCCGAACAGTTCCACAAGTTCCGGTTCACTCATCCATATATCAGTGACATTTTCCGGCACAATGATGTTGCCGGATTCGTTCATGGTTATGATGTTTCTTTCCATACTCATGACATCGTTATCCCGTTAAACGTCTTGCTCAATTTATCACCGAACATCGTCAGGTCATTGTCGAGTTTCTGCGTGGTTATCTTTGCGTAGATTTGGGTTGTGACGATATTCGTATGTCCCAATACACGGCTTACGCTCTCGATGGGCATGCCCTTGCTCAAAGCTAATGTTGCGAAGCCATGACGACTGCAATGAAATGAAATTGACTTGGTTATACCACATTCCTTTATCATCCGTTTCAGAGGTTTACAGATAGACCAGTAGTTCAAGCCGGGGAATATGCGGTTGTCTTTCTGCATCGGTCGGTAGCGTTCTATTATCTGCAAGGGTATATCCAGCAGCTTCACTTGGAAGGGGACTTTTGTCTTGTGGCGTTTGGACAATATCCACTTCTCGCCGTTCACCTCCACGATGTTGTCATTCGTCAGTTCCTGAATGTCCACGAACGACAAGGCGGTGAAACTGGCAAAGACAAAGATGTCACGGATGTATGCGAGCTTGCTATCCTCGAACTCATGTGTCATGACCGCTTTCAGTTCATCTTCCGTCAGATATTCCCGTTCCTTCACATTTGGGCTGATATGGAACTGTGCGAAAGGGTTGCGTGGTATCAGTCCGTTGAAGTGCGCACGCATCACCACGCCTTTCAGCCACATACATTTCTCCCATATCGTTCCGTTATGCAGTCCGGCTTCCGTTGAAAGATATGCGGCAAACTCCTTTATGAAATCGGGAGTAAGTTCCGGCATAGCCATGTCGGTACGTTTATAAAATGACTTGATGAAAGCCGCAACATAGTTCCTTGCCACTACACGTGAGCGGTAGGTAGCCATTGTACGATCTTTTCCCACACGCTTCTTGAACACCTCGTTCTCACGGTCAAAAGCCTTGAGCAGGGTTTCATACTCACTACCGATTCCCTGATAGGCGTTGCGTACCATTTCAGCCGTGACGAATGCCTCACGGTCTGATATGCGCTGGTAATGTTTGATGATTTGCGCCTTGATGTTGTCCAACGCAAGATTGATGTCCCGTGCCTCGCGGCTCTTGCCCTTCGCCTTGTTTCCTTTCACGTCCCAAAGCGTTTTCGGGATGCTCTGCTTGCAACTGAACTGCGCCACAGTCCCGTTGATTGTAACCCGTCCCATGATGGGGACAATACCGTTTTTCTCCTTGCTGCCGTTCACGTAGAACAGCACCTTGAATGTGCTTCTTGCCATACTCGTTTTTTGTTTGCAAAGTTATTACTCAACGAGTTAGACCTTGATATGCCAACCTGTGCCACAAACTGCCAGATACAACACGGTATGTTAAAAATCACCATCCGGCGGGTAACGATTTGGAGACCGTTCTGCTTCATAAATCCGCTTTCCTTTGCGTTACCCCGATTTTTCGCTTGTCCTCATTTGGCTCCGCAAACGCCTTATTGACAGGCGTTACGAAGACATTTATCCCTTTTTATTCGTCTTTTCCAGAGATTTTTCGTAAGTTTGTCCACGAAGAAAAAATGATCATATAAATACATATTATTTGAAACATGGCAGACGACAAGAAAATTATTTTCTCGATGGTAGGCGTAAGTAAAATCTTTCCGCCTCAAAAACAAGTACTGAAAAATATTTACCTGTCCTTTTTCTATGGAGCAAAGATCGGAATTATCGGTTTGAACGGTTCCGGTAAATCCACATTGCTGAAAATTATTGCCGGTGTCGAAAAAGAATATCAGGGAGAAGTGGTTTTCTCACCCGGATATTCTGTCGGATATCTGGAGCAAGAACCAAAGCTGGAACCGGGCAAGACGGTAAAGGAAATCGTACAGGAAGGCGTGCAGGATATCGTGGACACACTCAAGGAATACGAAGAAGTAAACGAAAAATTCGGTGATCCCGAAGTGCTCGAAGACCCCGACAAGATGGACGCACTGATCAACCGGCAGGCCGAATTGCAAGATAAGATAGATGCAACCGACGCATGGAATCTCGACAGCCGCCTGGAAAGGGCGATGGATGCCCTACGCTGTCCACCTGAAAACCAGATAGTCGACACACTGTCGGGAGGTGAACGCCGCCGTGTGGCTCTCTGCCGTTTGTTGTTGCAACAGCCGGACATCCTGTTGCTGGACGAACCGACCAACCACTTGGACGCCGAGTCGATAGACTGGCTGGAGCAGCACTTGCAGCAATATGCAGGTACGGTTATCTGCATCACGCACGACCGTTATTTCCTTGACCATGTGGCCGGATGGATTCTGGAACTGGACCGTGGAGAAGGTATTCCCTGGAAAGGAAACTACTCTTCTTGGCTGGATCAAAAGACCAAACGTATGGCACAAGAGGAGAAGCAGGCGAGCAAACGTCGTAAAACATTGGAGCGTGAACTGGAATGGATCAATATGGCCCCGAAAGCCCGCCAAGCAAAAGGCAAGGCCCGCCTGAATTCATACGAAGCCCTTTTGAACGAAGACCAAAAAGAACGGGAAGCCAAGCTGGAAATCTTCATTCCGAACGGCCCGCGCTTGGGCAACAAGGTGATCGAAGCCCAGCATGTGGCGAAGGCATTCGGCGACAAACTGCTGTTTGATGACCTGAACTTCATGTTACCACCAAACGGGATTGTCGGCGTGATCGGTCCGAACGGTGCAGGCAAAACCACGCTATTCAAGATGATCATGGGGATGGAAAGCGTCGATAAAGGTTCTTTCGAAGTAGGCGAAACGGTAAAGGTCGGTTATGCAGACCAGACACATAAAGATATCGATCCGAAAAAAACCGTTTACCAGGTTGTTTCCGGCGGACAGGAGTTCATCCGTGTAGGCGGCAAGGAAATCAACGCCCGCGCCTACCTCTCCAAATTCAATTTTGCGGGAGCCGACCAGGAAAAACTTTGCGGTGTGCTCTCCGGCGGTGAGCGGAACCGCCTGCATCTGGCCCTCACTCTGAAAGCAGAAGCGAATGTGTTGCTGCTCGACGAACCGACCAACGATATCGACGTCAACACGCTTCGGGCGCTCGAAGAAGGATTGGAGAACTTCGCCGGTTGCGCAGTTGTCGTTTCCCACGACCGTTGGTTCCTCGACCGTATCTGTACGCATATCCTTTCGTTTGAAGGGGATTCGAATGTCGTGTTCTACGAAGGCTCCTACTCGGAGTATGAGGAGTACAAGCGCAAACAACTGGGCGACATAGAACCGAAACGCGTCCGTTACCGTAAACTTATTGCTGATTAATCATATAAATAATTTTGTGAAACCATGAAAAAAAGAATGTTATCTATGGCAGTAATGGCTGCCGCCTTCTTGTGTTCCGTAAGTGGCGCGAATGCACAGAAAACAACCAAGCTGTTCAATGGAAAAGATCTTTCCGGCTGGAACTTTGTTGTCGATAAAAATTCCGTCCCCGCAGAACAGGTTTATTCCGTACAAGACGGCGTCATCAACATCACGGGACAGCCATTCGGATACATGTACACGAAAGAAAAATACGGAGATTACAAACTGCATGTGGAATACCGCTGGCCGAACGGCAAGGAAAAGGCGAACAGTGGCATCTTCCTGTTGATCGAAGACCCGAAAAACCCGTTCCCGAACGGTATCGAATGTAATCTGATGCTTGACAATGCCGGCGACTTCGTCCTGCTTGGCGGTTCAGACCTGGCCGAATACCAAGGTAAACCCGGACAACCGCGTCCTGCCTTTCCGGTCGTGCGCAAAAACAATCCGGACAGCGAAAAACCGGCTGGCGAATGGAACGAAGCCAACATTTTCGTAAAAGACGGCGTCATCACGGTCTACATCAACGGAGTTTACCAAAATACCGGAACGAACAAGGTGAAAGAAGGCTACATCGGCCTACAGAGCGAAGGCAAGGAAATCCAGTTCCGCAATGTGACGATTACCCCGTGGTAAGCAGCTCCTTTTCCATAGGCAGGGAATAAAAGTTCCATAGGCATGAAACTTTTATTCCCTGCCTATGGAACTTTTGTTTCATGCCTATGGAACTGTACACTCAACTACACAAAGCCTATCCTTTCTTCGTTATCTTTGAACATTCTCAGGGACATTCCGGTTCTCTTTATAAATTACATCATTATGGATAATCGTTTCTTAGCCCTTATAGAGAAAAGCATGAAGGAGCATTGGGATCTCCCCGCTTTCTCCGACTACAACGGACAGACATTTCATTTCAAAGACGTCGCGCGCCGGATAGAAAAATTCCACATTTTACTGGAACATGCCGGAATCAAGAAAGGCGACAAAGTAGCCATCGTCGGCCGTAACTCCTCCAACTGGGCGATCTGCTTCTTTGGAATACTGGCTTACGGAGCCGTCGCTGTGCCGATTTTGCATGAATTCAAACCCGACAATATCCATCACATCGTCAACCATTCGGGGGCTAAAGCCGTATTGGCAGGCTCCGGAAACTGGGAGAACATGAACGAACAGAAGATGCCGGATGTCAAATTGTTCATGATGCTGGACAACTTCTCCATCATCGACTGCAAGAACAAGGAAGTACGTACCGTGCGTGACCGTATCAACGAATATTTCGGTAAGAAATATCCCCGCTCCTTTACCGCCGACGATGTGAAATATCATGTCGAGAACCCGGAAGAACTGGCTGTCCTGAACTATACTTCCGGCACGACCAGTTTCTCGAAAGGAGTCATGATCCCCTACCGCAGCCTGTGGAGCAACACGCAGTTTGCATGCGACCGGCTGCCGTTCATCCATCCGGGAGACAACATCGTCTGTATGTTGCCGATGGCGCACATGTACGGGTTGGCATTCGAAGTGCTGAACTCCGTCAACAAAGGTTGCCATGTTCATTTCCTGACGCGTACGCCAAGCCCGAAAATTATTGCGGAAGCATTCACGACAGTCCGTCCGGCACTGATCCTCGCCGTACCGCTCATCATCGAAAAAATCATCAAGAACAAAGTTTTTCCCGAACTGGAAAAGCCGTTGATCAAGTTGCTACTGAGAATACCTCACATCAACCGGATGATACGCGAGAAGATCGCCCGGAAACTGGAAGCCTCTTTCGGCGGAAACTTCGGAGAGATTGTGATCGGCGGTGCAGCCATCAGCAAAGAAGTGGAGACGTTCCTCAAATCCATCGGCTTCCGCTATACGGTTGGCTACGGGATGACGGAATGCGGCCCGCTGGTTTCCTACGAGCAGTGGGACACATTCAAGCAGGGTTCGGTAGGCCGTGTCGTCGACCGCATGGAAGTCCGGATCGACTCAAACGATCCGGAGAATGAAGTAGGCGAAATCCTGGTTCGCGGCACGAACGTGATGTTAGGTTATTACAAGAATCCGGAGGCGACGATGGCTGTGATGCAGCCCGGAGGTTGGCTGCGGACCGGCGATTTGGGAACGCTTGACAAAGACGGTTTCCTTTACATCCGCGGACGCAGCAAGAGCATGATCCTGAGTTCCAACGGGCAAAACATCTATCCCGAAGAGATAGAAGACCGCCTGAACAATATGCCATACGTGGCTGAATCGTTAATCATCTCGCAGGGAGGCAAGCTGGTCGCGCTGATCTGTCCGGATTGGGAACAAGTAGACAAAGCAGGCATCCGGCACTCCGGAATCGAAGAACTGATGCAACAGAACATCGACCGGCTGAACACCGAAATGCCCGCCTACTGCAAGGTGTCTTGCTTCAAACTCTATCAAGAAGAATTTGAAAAGACACCGAAGCGGAGTATCAAACGGTACTTATACCAACCCGCAGAGGAGAATTAAAGGCAAGCCGATTCAGGCAGGACTTTCAGTACATGGCCGTTTTCGTCAAAAGCGACAACCAAATTCCGTAGATCGGTCGTTTCGAGGAAAACCTTATACTGGATAGGACTGCCGTTTCCGTTCGATTTGTACACTTCCTTGATCAAACAATTCTCATACGCATAGTAGATCGCCTCCTGTATGGCAATATCCACATCTACGATATCAACAGCATAAAAATTCTTCATGCTTGACATGTCAATGTCCACATCCCCGACTTGCCTTACCTGAGCATAACTGTTTTGAGACATGCAAACACATGATACTACCATAACCATCATCAATACTAACTTCTTCATAACCTAAAATTTTAAACAATCCATTTACCTTATTCTAATTTCCATATCCAATACAAATCGCATGCCAAAAGACATAAAAAGAACCTCTTCCCCTCCAAAACCCCTTCCACACCCCTGCTTCAACGTGCCAGAACACGAAATCAAAAAGAATATGGAATGAAAAGTGTGGAAATTATCCCCGCAATTGTGGAATACAGATTTGGAAAGTTCCGCGATTTTCCTCATTTTTGCGCACCAAATTTTCCATTTAAACTTACATAAGGTATGAAATCGGACATAGAAATTGCAAGAGAAGCCTCTCTACGCAAGATAAAGGAGATCGCAACCGGATTAGGCATCCCGCGCGAAGAAGTTCAAAACTACGGCAAATACATTGCCAAAATACCTCTCCATCTGATTGACGAAGAGAAGATAAAGCAACACAACCTGATCCTGGTCACAGCCATCACTCCGACAAAGGCAGGCATCGGCAAGACAACCGTTTCAATCGGATTGGCTTTGGGCTTGAACAAAATCGGTAAAAAGGCTGTCGTCGCCTTGCGCGAACCCTCATTGGGCCCGTGTTTCGGCATGAAAGGCGGAGCTGCCGGAGGCGGATACTCGCAGGTATTGCCGATGGAAAACATCAACCTGCATTTTACAGGGGACTTCCATGCGGTTACTTCCGCCCACAATATGATCACAGCATTGTTGGACAACTACATCTACCAGACTCGCAACACCTGCGAAGGTTTGAAAGAGATCAAATGGAAACGCGTGCTGGACGTAAATGACCGCGGCCTGCGCAATATCGTTTCCGGACTGGGCGGATCGGCCAACGGCGTACCGACAGAAACAGGTTTCGACATCACGCCCGCCTCTGAAATCATGGCGATCCTTTGCCTGGCAACAGATATCGAGGACCTGAAACGCCGTGTCGGCAACATCCTGTTAGGATATACGTATGACGACAAACCTTTCACCGTAAACGACTTGGGAGTGGCTGGAGCGATCACCGTATTGCTGAAAGACGCCCTGCTGCCCAACTTGGTACAGACAACCGAGAACACCGCCGCATTCGTGCACGGAGGCCCGTTCGCCAACATCGCACACGGTTGCAACTCTGTCTTGGCGACCAAGATGGCATTGACCTATGGCGATTATGTTATTACGGAGGCTGGCTTCGGAGCCGACCTGGGAGCTGAAAAATTCTTCGACATCAAATGCCGCAAAGCCGGACTCGCACCGAAGTTGACTGTTATCGTTGCTACAGCACAAAGCTTGAAACTGCACGGAGGCGTACCGGAAGACAAAATCAAGGAACAAAATATCGAAGGGCTGAAAAACGGTTTTGGGAACCTGGACAAACATATCGAAAACATGAAAGGTTTCGGACAGGAAGTAATCGTGACCTTCAACAGGTACGCATCCGATACGGATGAGGAAATCGCACTGGTAGCAGAACATTGCCGCGAGATAGGCGTAGGCTTCTGCATGAACAACGTATTTGCCGCCGGTGGCGAAGGAGGCGCGGAACTGGCAAAACTGGTGGTCGACACGATTGAAAAGACCCCTTCCGCCCCGCTTAAATACATCTACGAAGACAACGAACCGGTCCGTGACAAGATCAAAAAGGTGTCCGAACAGATCTACGGGGCAGCTTCCGTTGTCTACACAACACTGGCGGACAAAAAAATCAAACAGATCGAAAGCTTGGGAATTTCCCACTACCCGATCTGCATAGCCAAGACACAGTATTCGTTCTCTTCCGACCCGAAAGCCTACGGGGTAGCCAAGAATTTCGAGTTGAAAGTACGTGACATCGTTATCAACAACGGTGCCGAAATGATCGTCGTCATCATGGGCGAGATCATGCGTATGCCGGGACTGCCTAAAGACCCGCAGGCAAAACGCATCGACATCAAGAACGGTGTGATCGAAGGATTGAGCTAAAAGAGGCGCATATCCTTGATATATAGAATGCCCCCCGATGTTTTGGAAACAAATCATCGGGGGGCATCGCAAGAGCAAGATGTTTTGCAAGCTCCTGTCTAATCCTTTCCTTTGTTTTTATCAAAGAACTTCCTAAAGAATATGACCTGGTAGTCGATCGAATTCCTCCAGTATTCGCCATTATGCGCGCCGGGGCGGACTAAGAAATCATGATCGATCTTATATTTCAAAAGTTTCTGATGGAAGTCGTTATTCACCTCGAAAAAGAAATCACTGTAGCCGCAATCGACAATAATAGCCAGTTCGCCATTCTTGATACGGTCGATTTGCGTGATTGCCGTATGACGGTTCCAAACCTCCTGGTTGTCGCTCTCTTTTCCGAGCAGGCTGCTCATCCCCCAGTTGTTGGGAAACGGCCGTATATCAACTCCCCCGCTCGTGCTACCAGCAGCGCCAAAAACGTCTTTATGTCTGAAAGAAAGCCACATGGCTCCATGCCCGCCCATGCTCAGTCCTGTAATGGCACGGCCGGAACGATCCTTCACGGTCGGATATTCGGCATCGACATACTTGATCAATTCAGAAGAAACGAATGTCTCATAACGGAAGGACGAATCTATCGGGCTGTCCCAATACCAACTGTTGTTGCCGTCTGGACAGACGAAGATCAGGCCGTCACGATCCGCGATATCCTTCAACTCCGGCTTCATGGAAATCCAAGTTTTCGCATTTCCTCCATGTCCGTGCAACAGGTAGACAACCGGTTTAGGCTCACGGTTATTATCCGGAGAAACGACAACGACCTGGACATTCTTCTTCATTGCCTCGCTGTAAACGGCCAACGTATCAACCACCGCCCCTCTCACCGAAAAGGCGCTCAAAGCCCAAAAGATCAAAAAGAACAATTCAAGTTTCATGGTCTCAGATTCTACAAACGTTATTTTTTATTCTTTTCCATTTTGAGCATATCGCTATCAAGAAACTTGTCAACTCCGTTCTTCAAGGTCGAAAGTCCCCTACGGGTTGCATAAGTCGCTTTCAACTTGGTAATCTCTACCTGCTCATCGATTGTCAGTTCGGAACTGAACTTCTCATACCGGTCACCGGTAAAGGCCTCGAACTTTTCATCGGCTTTCTTCCAGTCTTCTTCCGTATAATCGCTTCCGGCAGCTTCCACCTTCTCGATAAACTTCTTGAAATCTTTCACATACGACTCTTTTGAATCACTGCAACCACTAAAAACGAACAAAGCGATAACCGCCACGAACATCATTAATCTTGTTTTCATATCTTTTTCACTTTTATTAAATGACAGCAAATGTATACAAAAAAACAATATGGATCAATCCATCTCGACGCTCGTCGGTCACCGAAGAAGACGTATCAGCCATGCAGAAAGCCGATGTACCGAAAGAAGGACAAGAAAACTAAATGTAAGCATTTGATGCCATATTCATAATAATTTGCTACTTTTGTGCGCAATTTTCGAAAAGCAAACAACAAATAAAAACTATAAAGTCTATGGCTAAGATCACTAAAGAAGAAGCACTCCGCTATCATGCGGAAGGCAAGCCGGGAAAAATAGAAGTCGTTCCCACCAAGCCCTACAGTACCCAGATGGATTTGTCGCTGGCTTATTCGCCCGGCGTTGCCGAGCCCTGTCTGGAAATCGAAAAGAATCCGCTGGACGCTTATAAATATACTTCTAAAGGAAACTTGGTAGCCGTCATTTCAAATGGTACGGCCGTATTGGGATTAGGAGACATCGGCCCGCTGGCCGGCAAGCCGGTGATGGAAGGGAAAGGATTGTTGTTCAAAATATTTGCCGGCATCGACGTATTCGATATCGAAGTAAATGAGAAAGATCCTGACAAATTCATCGAGACAGTAAAGGCCATCGCGCCTACTTTCGGAGGTATCAACCTCGAAGATATCAAAGCTCCCGAATGTTTCAAGATCGAAACATGCTTGAAACAGGAACTGGATATACCAGTCATGCACGACGACCAGCACGGGACAGCCATTATATCCGGTGCAGGCTTGATCAACGCCTTAGAGATCGCCGGAAAGAAGATCGAGGACGTGAAGATCGTGGTGAACGGCGCCGGAGCCGCTTCCATCTCTTGCACGAAACTATATATAATGTTGGGGGCAAAGAGGGAAAACATCATCATGTGCGACAGCAAGGGGGTTATCTCCACATACCGCACGGACCTGAACGAATCCAAGAAATTTTTCGCTACCGACCGTAACATCCATACATTAGCGGAAGCTGTTGTCGGAGCTGACGTGTTCCTGGGATTATCGGTCGCCAATGTCTTGACAAAAGAGATGGTCCGTTCCATGAACGAAAACCCGATCGTATTCGCCTTGGCCAACCCGAACCCGGAAATTTCGTATGCCGACGCAATGGCCTCACGCGACGATATTATCTTTGCAACAGGCCGTTCCGATTATCCCAACCAGATCAATAACGTCCTGGGATTCCCTTACATCTTCCGCGGTGCATTGGACACGCATGCCAAAGCGATCAACGAAGAGATGAAGTTAGCAGCCGTTTACGCGATTGCCGAATTGGCCAAGGAACCTGTCCCCGACGTGGTAAACGCAGCCTACAAACTGAAACGGACGGCTTTCGGACGCGATTACATCCTGCCGAAAGCACTCGATCCGCGACTCCTGACCCGTGTTTCCTGTGCCGTTGCCAAAGCCGCCATCGACTCCGGCGTATCCCGTAAGACGATCACCGACTGGGAAGGATATGCAAACCACTTACGCGAAATGATGGGATATGACAACAAACTGCTCCGCTCATTCACCGATATGGCCAAGGCCAATCCGAAACGGGTGGTATTTGCCGAAGCCAACCACGTCAATATGCTGAAAGCCGCTGCCGAAGCAAAGGCCGAAGGCATCTGTATCCCTATCCTCTTAGGCAACGAAGAACGTTTGGAAAAGATCGCGTCAGAAGAAAGCATCAGCCTCGAAGGCATCGAAATCGTCAATCTCCGTCACGATCGGGAGACGGACCGCCGCCATCGGTATGCCAAGATCCTATCAGAGAAGAAAGCCCGCGAAGGTGTAACGTATGCAGAGGCTTGCGAAAAGATGGTAGACCGCAACGCCTTCGGTATGATGATGGTTGCGACAGGCGATGCCGATGCCTTTGTGACAGGCGTCTACAGCCGTTATTCCGAAGTGACCAAGATGGCAGAACAGATTATTGGAATCCGTCCGTCTTACACGCATTTCGGCGCTCTGAATATCCTGACTTGCAAGAAAGGAACGTTCTTTATCGCCGACACGCTGATCAACCGCCACCCGTCGACGGAGGTATTGATCGACATCGCCCGCCTGACAGAAGACGCCGTAAAGTTCTTCGCACACGAACCGGTCATGGCGATGTTGTCATACTCCAACTTCGGCTCCGACAAGCAGGGCAGCCCGCTGAAAGTCCACGACGCGATCGACTACCTGCACAAGAACTATCCGGATATGACGGTAGACGGCGAAATGCAAGTCAACTTCGCTTTGGACAAGAAACTGCGCGACGACATGTATCCGTTCAACAAGCTGAGGGGCAAAGATGTCAACACGCTGATCTTCCCGAATCTAAGTTCCGCCAACAGCGCTTACAAATTGCTCGACACACTCGGTATCAGCGAAACGATCGGCCCGATCCAGATGGGCTTGAACAAGCCGATCCACTTCACCGACGTGGAAAGCTCTACACGCGACATACTCAATCTGACGACTGTCGCTGTCGTGGATGCGATCGTACAGGAACAGATCGAGAAAGGAAAACTTTGAACAATTTATGATTCACGCGTCGCAGGAAAATCATAAACGACAAATCATAAACCTTTATTATGGCTACAACCAAAGAAATGACGGCAGGGGCTCCC
This sequence comes from uncultured Parabacteroides sp., assembly GCA_910577325.1. Lineage (GTDB taxonomy): Bacteria > Bacteroidota > Bacteroidia > Bacteroidales > Tannerellaceae > Parabacteroides. The sequence goes on along the minus strand of CAJTMR010000016.1, from coordinate 71,157 downwards.
CTGCCGCTTATTCTCAATTTCACTTTCCCGTTGTTGCTGGGAAACATATTGCAACAAACCTATTCGCTTGTAGATGCCGCGATCGTCGGGAAATTTTTGGGGATCAATGATCTGGCGGCGATCGGAGCAAGCACTTCGGTCGTGTTTCTGATCTTAGGGTTCTGCAACGGGTGCTGTTGCGGGTTCGGGATTCCGGTAGCACAGAAATTCGGGGCAAAGGATTACAAGACCATGCGGCGGTACGTGACGGTCGGTTTGCAATTAGCCGCCCTGATGTCGGTCGCCATTGCAGTCCTGACAAGTGTGTATTGTGCCGATATCCTGCGGAATATGCAGACACCGGAAGCAATTTTTCACGGAGCTTACTATTACCTGCTCGTAACGTTCATCGGAGTACCTTGTACGTTCTTCTACAACCTGCTTTCCAGCATCATACGCGCGCTCGGTGACAGCAAGACGCCTTTCTGGTTCCTGCTTTTCTCTACCGTATTGAACATCCTGCTTGACCTGTTCTGCATTCTTGTGTCAGGATGGGGCGTGTTGGGAGCCGGTATCGCCACGGTCATATCGCAAGGCGTGTCGGCAGTTCTCTGCTACTTTTACATGTACAAGCATTTCCCGATCTTAAGAGGAACGGCCGACGACCGGAAATTTCGCCTTCCCTTAGCCAAAAACCTCCTGTACATCGGAGTGCCGATGGGACTTCAATTCTCCATTACGGCGATCGGCAGCATCATGCTCCAAAGTGCCAACAACGCATTGGGAACGGCTTGTGTAGCCGCATTCACAGCCGCCATGCGGATCAAGATGTTCTTTATCTGCGCCTTCGAAAGCTTGGGCATCGCGATGGCCACCTATGCGGGGCAAAACTACGGAGCCGGGAAACCCGAACGCATTTGGCAGGGAATCAAAGCCAGCTCGCTGATGATGTTGGCCTACGCCGCCTGCACGTCTGCCCTCTTGTTGTTGGCTTCCGACAAAATATCGCTGTTGTTTGTAGACGCTTCGGAAACGGAAATACTCGACAACACGGTGCTTTTCCTTCATGCTTCCTGCTATTTCTTCCCGGTGTTGGGGCTGCTCTGTATCCTGCGCTACACCATACAGGGCGCAGGATACACCAACTTGGCGATGTTTTCAGGAGTGTCTGAAATGATCGCCCGCACGCTGGTCAGCCTATATGCCGTGCCGGTATTCGGATTTCTGGCCGTTTGCTATGGCGATCCGGCAGCTTGGATAGCTGCCGACCTGTTCCTCGTCCCGGCATTCGTATATGTCTACCGAAAACTGAAATCGGCCAAACAATCCGCCACCATCCTGTGAAAAAACACAATCCGCTCTGCAAGCGGGTTTCAGAGTTCCAAGCAGTTTCAAATGTTGGAACTTTTAGTTTCTAACAATGAAACTTTTGGTTTTACGCAATGAAACAAATGGTTTCTATTGATGAAACTTCCTAATTGCAGGTAGCATGGTGCGACTTTTCTTTCGGATACTTAGGCAAAAAGCGGTTTGGCTTTACGCCTATGCCGGACATCACAGGAACAGGGATCATTAACAAAATAAAGCATCAAACAAGCAAAGAAAAAGCAAGAGATTATCATCGAAATTGAATAACTTTGTGATCAGATTGTGGTTTCCTACAACCTTCGTTTAAGATGTGGCGTTACAGTCCGCGCCTCTGCCTTTAAGAACCTGCCCCTGTTGGACTGACGGGCAAAAAAGAAAACGATATGGAACAAGAATTCTGTCAGAGCTGCGGAATGCCCCTGACTGACAACAAAAACGCCGGAAGAAATGAGAGCATGAGTAACGAAATCCTATATATCCTACTGCCGGATTATGCGGCACACGAGATTGTATATCTCTCACAAGCCATCGCTTCCGATGAATTTGCACTGAAAGAGAATCCGAAGTATGTCAATAAAGTGGTTGCCCCGACAATGGAGCCTGTAAAATCAATCGGCGGGTTCCGCACCTTGCCGGATTATTCATTCGACACTATGCCCGATGATTATGCGGCGCTGGTGCTGATCGGCGGCTTCGGATGGAGCACGCCTGTAGCGGAACAGGTCGTGCCAATAGTCAAGCAGGCCCTCGAAAAAGGCAAGATTGTAGGTGCTATCTGCAATGGATCTTCGTTTATGGCAAAGTGCGGGTTCCTCAACGACGTCAAGCATACCGGCAATGGTTTGGAACAATTGAAACTATGGGGAGGTGAGAACTATACCAATCCTGACGGCTACATCCATGCGCAAGCGGTCAGCGACAAAAACAGGGTGACGGCAAACGGCTCGGCAACCCTTGAGTTTGCAAAAGAACTGCTTTTATTACTTGAAAACGACACGCCGGAACGCGTCGAAATGTACTATCAGTTCAACAAACAGGGATTCTGCACCTTGTTCCCTAAAAATTAAGACGAGGAAGCATGCCACTGTTTTCGCTTATCTGATATGTCATCAAACAGTGGCATGCTCCTCTTTATTCATCAATCCACTTTATAGTCTCCTATCTGCTTGAACCCGTTCAGGAAGTCGGCCACAGGCAAACGTTTCTTACCGGCCAGTTGAACAGACAGCAAACGCAAGTATCCGTCTTCCACGGCGACGTCGATATAGCTTTTACGGTCGGTCCGGATGGTTCCGACGGGAAGTTCATGCGCGACAGGATGTTTCTCGGCCTGATAAATCTTCAGCGTGGTACGCACGCCTTCCGTAGAAACGATCTCGGTCCAAGCTGCCGGATAGGGAGACAGACCGCGAATAAAGTCATAAATCTTTTTCACCGGTTGATGCCAGTCGATACGGCAAGTTTCTTTGAAAATCTTCGGAGCAGGACGAAGTTCGGAAGGATCTTTATAAAATTCCTCCTGCGAAACGGCATCCGTTTTTCCTTCCAACAACAGATCGACGGTTTCCAATACCAACCCGGCTCCCATTGTCATCAGGGAATCATGGACAGTGCCCACATCATCCGTATCGGCAATGGGCAGAGACTTCCGACGGATGATTTTCCCCGTGTCGATCTCATGAGTCAGGAAAAAGGTCGTCACACCGGTTTCCGTATCTCCGTTGATCACCGCCCAGTTGATAGGCGCCGCCCCCCTGTACTGGGGAAGCAAAGAGGCATGGAGGTTGAACGTCCCCAGGCGAGGCATATTCCAGACCACCTCCGGCAGCATACGGAAAGCGACGACAATCTGCAAGTCCGCCTTCAAAGCACGCAACTCGGAAAGAAAAGCCTCATCCTTCAATCTTTCGGGTTGAAGCACGGGCAATCCCTCCGACAAGGCATATTGCTTCACGGGACTTGCCTGCAATACACTGCCATGGCGGCCGACCGGCTTGTCCGGCATCGTAATCACTCCTACTATATTATATCCGCCTTCAACCAAGGCACGCAGGCTCTCCACGGCAAAGTCGGGAGTACCCATATAAACGATTCGTAAATCTTCTTTCTTCATTTTTTAATCTCCTGAAAAGTTTTCAACCAGCACTTCGCGGTATGAATTAAATATCTTCGATTTGGACATAAAGCCGATGTAACGTCCTTCCTCGTCCACAACCGGCAGGTTCCAAGCTTTCGTATCGTCAAAGACACGCATGATCTGCTCCATAGATGTCCCTACCTGAATCTTGGCGGGAGCCGAGACCATGAACTTGGACACGTGGAAGCGGTTGTATAACTCCGGACGGAACATAATGTTCCGGATATTGTCCAACAAAACAAGCCCCAACAAGATTCCCCGTTCGTCGATAACCGGAAACGTATTCCGCCCGCTTCTGGCAATGACCTTCACCACATCTCCCAAAGACATTTCGGGTGATACGGTCAGGAAATCACGCTCGATCACACCGTCGGTATTGAGCAATGTCAACACGGCACGGTCCTTATGATGGGTAAGCAACTCACCTTTCTGTGCCAGACGCATCGAATAGATACTGTGCGGAAGAAACATCTTGATCGTGATATAAGAACTCACGGACACGATCATCAGCGGAAGAAAAAGGGCATATCCCCCGGTCAGTTCGGCAATCAGGAAAACCCCGGTCAACGGCGCGTGCATGACACCGGACATGATACCCGCCATTCCCAACAAGGCAAAATTCTTTTCCGACAGATACATCGTAAAAGGGAAATAGTTGGATGCATGCGCAAACACAAATCCGGCAATACATCCCAAATACAAACTGGGAGCAAATATACCACCACAACCGCCCCCGGCATTCGTCGCGCTCGAAGCAAAGACCTTGAACAACAGGATCAGCATAAGGAATATCTGCAATCCCCAATAAGTATCGTTCAGGCTATAGAACATACTTTTATCCATTATATGGGAAAATTGCCCGTCCAACAAAGACGAAATCGTATCATAACCTTCGCCGTAAAGCGGCGGGAAGATGAAAATCAGCACACTCAGCATGATTCCTCCGACCACGAACTTCTTCCAGTAACTATTCAAATTCCGGTACATACCCTCGACCCGGTTCATGACCTTGGTAAAATAGAGAGACACCAAACCGCAGAAGACGCCAAGCAGCAGCACGTATGGAATACGCTCGATCACAAACGCTTCGGTCTGCGAGAACGGGAACATCGCCTCCGTACCCGTAAAGATATAGGAAACGGTCGCAGCCGTCACCGAAGTGATAAGCAAAGGCAGTACCGACGTCATCGTCAAGTCAAGCAACAATACTTCCACCACAAACACCACGCCGGCAATCGGCGCCTTGAAAATACCGGCAATCGCTCCGGCCGCACCGCAACCGACCAACAGCATCAAGGTCTTTTGCTCCATGCGGAACAGACGGCCCAGGTTGGAACCGATCGCCGCTCCCGTCAAGACGATAGGCGCCTCCGCCCCGACCGACCCGCCGAAGCCGATGGTGACGGAACTGGCAACAATGGATGTCCAAGTATTATGGGGCTTGATACGACTCTTCCGTTGGGAAATGGCATAAAGAATCTTCGTCACCCCGTGGCTGATATCATCCCGTACGACATATTTCACAAACAAACCGGCAAGCAGGATACCGATCACCGGATAGAGCAGATACAGGTAATTCGCCCCATCCAGATTGAAATTGCCGGTCAGAAGATGTTGTATGAAATGAATGATCGTCTTCAGTATAATAGCCGCTGCCGCCGTACAAAGACCGACCAGAAAGCTAACGATCAATATGAAATGCTTTTCTTTTATATGCTTGTCCCGCCATAACAGGAACCGATAAAAAAATTGAAAATCATCCTTCATAATCTATAACTTTTTAAATTCTTAATTTATAATTCCTTAAATGCCTTTACCCGTAATTACGGTTTTAACCGTATAGATCAGAATTGTCAGGTCCAAAACCAACGACATATTTTCGTAATATAATATATCATATTCCATACGCTCCACCATCTTTGCTACACTGTCCGCATAACCGTATTTCACCATCCCCAACGAGGTAATGCCTGGACGGACATTGTGCAACAGATAATAATAAGGCGCCGTCTTCACGATTTTGTCTATAAAATATTTCCGTTCCGGACGTGGCCCGACCAACGACATATCGCCTTTCAGCACGTTCCAGAACTGCGGTAATTCGTCCAACCGGTACTTCCGCATGATGCGCCCGAAAGGCGTTATGCGGCAATCATCTTCCGATGCAAGCAACGGACCGTTCTCTTCTGCATTGACATACATGGTGCGGAACTTGTACATCAGAAACGACTGCCCGAGATAACCGACCCGCTCCTGACAGAAAAACACAGGGCCCGGCGAATCTTTTTTCACCCGCCAAGCAATATAAACGAATAAGGGAGAAAACAACAGCAACACAACGATGGAACAAAACTTATCCAAGAAGAGCTTTATGTTCTGTTCGGCAGACGAAAAGTTATTGTCCGTCACATCGACCAACGGGATTCCCCGTATCGTCCGGATGCGGATTTTGGACAACATATTGAACCGGTCCGCCAGCACTTTTATCGGACGTTTATATCGGTAAAGCGAATAAAGAATTCCCAAGAGCACCTTATTGTCCTTCGACTCGACGGCCAAAACGATTTCATCCACATTCTCTTTTTCCATCAAAACCGGGATGTCACCTACCGTCCCCAACACCTGATTCCGGTCGGCCTTGACCGGTGTCCCCTCGTCTTCCGAGACAAACCCGCAAATATCATAGCCCAGGCAATACAAATCGTGAGCGATACGGACGGCCTTCTCCCCCGCTCCGATAATCAACACGCTCATCGCCCATTCCCGGTTCTTTATTTTCCTCACTCCACTTTGCGTAATCAGCAAACGCGGGATATAGGTAATGGAAAACTGCAAGCCGAACATACCGAAGAACAGTTTATAATAGATGTTGATCGAACGGGGAATATCATCGAGCAACAAAACAAAGAAAACGAAGATCGTCCCGACCAGCACGGTAATAAATGTTGAGAAAAGTTCGGTGAGACGAGACTTTCCAAACGGTTTGTTGTAATATCCGGAAAAATAGTAAAGCACCAGCCAGAAAAAAGGAATGACGAACTGGCCGGTAAGCACACCCGGATACTGCAAATAGTCAAACAGGCTATCTGTTCCCTCATTAATGACAAACAAGACTTCATAACGAAGGACATTGAATAACAACCACGCAACCGAAGCCGATATAAAATCCGACAATATATATTTTCCTGCTTGCTTGCTTTTCTTCATTTTACCTGATTATCTGAACAACGCCACCGTCTCCTAATTTGATGATATTGGAAGGCTTGGCCTTGCTCATATCATCCTGGCGATATTTCACAATATAATCGACCCCGTTCTTAACACTGTCCGACACCTCGCTGAAATTGCCAGGAGAAGGTTCGCCGCTCACGTTCGCAGAGGTAGAAACCAACGGCTTGCGGAAACGCTCGCACAGTTTACGGGAAAACTCTTCGTTCGTCACCCGGATACCGACACTTCCGTCCTCACCCAAAAGATTGCCGGCCAAATTCTTTGCATGAGGATAAATAATCGTAAGCGGCTTGTCGGCCACCTCGATCAGATCCCAAGCGATATCGGGCATATCCGGCACATACATGCTCAACTTTGCCGAGCTGTCGACCAGGACCAACATAGCCTTATTGTCCATCCTCTTCTTCAACTCGTACACCTTTTGTACGGCTTTCTCATTGGTCGCATCGCAACCTATCCCCCAGATCGTATCTGTAGGATAGAGTATTATACCTCCTGCCCGCAAGATTTCGCAGGCTTTTTGAATATCTTCTGTCATTGTTTTTTAAATAATGTCACAAATGTACAAATCATTCGCGGACTTGGAAAGCGGTTTGTACTTTTTTCAAACAGTTTCCAAGAATCGCCACGGCTTGCACGACTGTCAGCCGATCCCCTCGCGCGGTAACGTTTTTTTTCATAGTTGCTCAGGAAAACGCTTTATATAATATTTAATATATTGATCCCCAAAATCTTTTTCTGATTCCGGATACTCAATTCGGATTGTATAATAACTACCGGAATCTTTTTTTACAGTTTTCTGATAATAAATAATCCCGTCCGAATTCTTTCCGGATAAAAAATAACCCGCCTTTGAACGATGTTTGTAAGTCGTGTTCCACCCACACTCTTCATTATGTTTTATTCCATTCTGATAATGAATATCCAACGATTCACTTTCATTGAAAAGTGTTTCGATCTTTATTCCATTCTCTGAAAGGAATACCAAATTATTATCATTCTGAGCCATACACTGTTCAGGATGGTAAATATAATAATCTCCTTTTTCAATATATTCGCAAACCATTACAACCTCTTTATCTTTAGCTTCTTTCTTTTCTGAAACAGATGGTTTCGGATTTGCCTTTACTTGTTCAGTAACTTTTACTGTTTCATTATTCTTATTATCCTCCATTGAAAAAAGAAAGATGGAAAAATAAATTGCCCCAGGTAAAAGGAACGCTAATATTCCTTTTCTAAGAGTATAAATTAAAGAAAATGAGAATATACTCACATTGCTGTTTCCCCATATAAAACGGCAAGAAAGAACTTCCTCGATATTACAATATGTATAAATCATAACTATGATGGAAAAAATACCACCACAGCCAAATACTACAAAATAATCCCAAAAAGAAAAACAATTCATTCTTAAACCTAAGCCTCCTATAGCAAAATAACAACTTATAGCTACGACGTAGGGCAACACATTTGCAATCAACCAGCAATTAAACGTTTTCATTTCTTTCTTCTAATTTTGAGTTCAACATTTCACCACATTCGACAAATTCAAGTACCTTTTTACAGAAGGAGTAATATACTTCTTGGCAAATGAACCATCTGCCATCTCTACCCATATATGATTATTCCGGAACAAAGATACGTTTTTTATTTTTTAGAGGGAGGAAAGGGGCTGAGTAGCTACAATCTATTTAGTCTTATTTCTCAAAAGCAAAACCAGGGCAACCGCACCAAAAATTGCTATCCGAAATCACTTCTATTCTTTCATGAAAATTTTGCAAACCAACTATCATACTATCACACCCGGTTGTTAACTTCTGTTTCACAATATGTTAAAGCATGACAGTTGTTATTTTTTACTATCATTCTACTATCATGCATCTATCATGCTTTTTACATGACTACTTATTTATATGACTGATAATATGTCGTTTATGTTTGCATAGGTAAAAATAGCCATCGGCAAAAAGATGCAAAACAGGGCATAAAAACGCCTCTAACATGGCAGATTAACATCCCCGCATCCACACAAAGGTCTCGTACAGACCCGGGTCTGCACCTCTCCCGCGCCCGGGTCTGTGTGGTAGGTACACCCAGGCCTCAAGCGGCTTTAAAAACTATTTTTGACAAAAGAAAAGCCTGTCTTAAGGAAAAAAGAAGCCGTTTTAACAGGTTTTGCACCTGTTTCCGGACGGTCCCTGTTTTTATCGTATAATTGATTCACAGGATGTTATCGTTTTTCACCATGATGGTTATGACAGATGAATGATAGGTCAAAACGGCAACTATCATACTTTAACATATTGGTTTAAAACAATATACAGACGGATATGATAGTATGATAGTTGTTTTCGCAAAAACATTTATAGGATGAGTCCGTACCGGTGGCGAAAACAGATGGACACTTTATGATTTTGGTGCGGTTGCCCTGAAAGCAAAACGCTGTTTTATAATTCAATGTTACCAACACCCATAATCAGCCATTTCACACCCTCCAAACAGGCAAAAAACAGCCGAAAAGCGGCTTGAAAAAATTAAAACAACTTCTAATTAACAAAAAAGCAAGCGGCCAAACTGAAATATCCATTTATATTATCTAACTTTACGGATTCAAATATATTGGAGGTTTTATCACCATAAACCCGCATATCCGATATATCAGAGACGAAAAAAGAAAAAACAATATATAATGATTACAAAATGGAACTTTCAAACCCCAACAGAAGAAGAGTTACATAAAAGAGACAAACTGGCAAGTGACCTGGGAATTAGTCCGTTCGTATGCCTTTTGCTCGTTCAACGAGGACTTTCCACTGTTGAAGAGGTGAAAAAATTCTTTAAACCCAGTTTGAACGATCTGCATGATCCATTCCTTATGCCGGATATGGAAAAGGCGGTCAAGCGCTTGAACAAAGCATTGGGAAACAAAGAGAAGATTTTGATTTACGGAGACTACGATGTAGACGGAACGACTGCCGTTTCATTGGTCTACAAGTATTTGCGTCCTTATTCGTCGTCATTGGATTACTATATTCCGGACCGATATGACGAAGGATACGGAATTTCTTATAAGGGAATCGATTACGCCCGGGAAAACGGGATCACACTGGTGATCTCGCTCGACTGCGGTATCAAGGCCATCGAAAAGATCGAATATGCCAAACAATTTGGGATCGACTTTATTATCTGTGACCATCACATGCCGGACGACATATTGCCAAACGCCGTGGCCGTGCTGGATGCCAAGCGGGTGGACTCCGTCTATCCGTATGAACATCTGTCGGGGTGCGGCGTCGGTTTCAAGTTCATGCAGGCATTCGCCAAAAGCAACAACTTTCCATTCGCCGACTTGGAAAAACTGCTGGAACTGACAGCAGTCAGCATCGCTTCGGACATCGTCCCCATTACCGGTGAAAACCGCATACTGGCTTATTACGGTTTAAAACAGCTTAACAGCAATCCGAGCCTTGGTCTGAAAGGAATTATCGATATCTGCGGTTTGTCGGGCAAAGAAATCACAATCAGCGACATCGTCTTTAAGATCGGACCGCGCATCAACGCTTCCGGTCGTATGATGAACGGAAAGGAAGCGGTCGAACTGTTACTGGCAAAGGATGTGGACGTGGCTCGCGAAAAAAGCGAAAGCATCAACCAATACAACGAAGAACGGCGCGAACTGGACAAGAAGATCACCGATGAGGCGAATGCCATCATCGACGAATTCCAGAATATGGAAGACCGCAAGGCGATCATCGTTTACAATCCGGAATGGCACAAAGGGGTTATCGGTATCGTTGCCTCTCGCCTGACTGAAAAATATTACCGCCCGGCGGTCGTCCTGACGAAATCGTCCGAACTGATTACCGGCTCCGCTCGGTCGGTTACGGGATTCGATATCTATAAAGCGATCGAAAGCTGCCGCGACCTGTTGGAAAACTTCGGAGGCCACACGTATGCCGCCGGCCTCTCCCTGAAAGAGGAAAACTTGGATGCTTTCACCGAACGGTTTCTCAAACTGGCTGCCGACGAGATCATCCCTGAACAGATGACGCCGCAGATCGATATAGATGCCGTACTGGACCTGCGAGATATCAACTCCAAGTTCATGAGCGAACTAAAAAAAATGAATCCATTCGGCCCGGACAACCAAAAACCGATATTTTGTTCGCTCGGAGTCAAGGATTACGGAACCAGCAAGCTGGTAGGGAAAGACCTGGAACATATCAAGCTGGAGCTGATCGACGACAAGTCAAGCACACCGATACACGGAATTGCTTTCGGTATGCGCCAGTACAACACGCATATCAAAAACATGAAACCTTTCAATATCTGTTACACGATCGAGGAGAATACCTACAACGGAAACACCTCATTACAACTGATGGTGAAAGACATCAAGGAGAACGACATATGAAGGGATGCGGTGGACGTCTACCATAAGATATTAGGGAAGTATTGGGGATACCCTGCTTTCCGTCCTTTACAGGAAGATATCATCCGTTCCGTCTGTGCCGGAAAAGACACGCTCGGCCTGATGCCGACGGGAGGTGGCAAATCGATCACTTTCCAGGTCCCGGCGATGACGATGGAGGGTATTTGCTTGGTTATTACTCCGCTTATCGCTTTGATGCGCGACCAGGTCGAAAACTTGCGCCGGGTCGGAATCAAAGCTACGGCTGTATATTCCGGTATGGACTACAAGGAGATCTCTACGGAATTGGAGGATTGCATTTCCGGGCAATACAAGTTCCTGTATGTTTCACCCGAACGGCTTGCCACCGGGTTCTTCAGGGAAAAGCTGCAAGCCATGAACGTCTGCCTGTTAGTGGTAGACGAGAGTCATTGCATCTCGCAATGGGGCTATGACTTCCGTCCTTCCTATCTCCATATTGCCGACATACGGGGACAACTGCCCGGCGTGCCGGTACTGGCACTGACGTCAACCGCCACTCCCGAAGTCGTGGACGACATACAGGGACGACTGCTATTCAAGGAAAAAAATGTTTTCCTGAAAAGTTTCGCCCGCCCGAATCTCGCCTACATCATACGCCGCACGGAAGACAAGCTGAACACATTGCTTTACATACTTGGAAAAGTTCCAGGTACGGCCATCGTCTATACCCGGAACCGGAAACAGACAAAAGAGGCGGCTCTCTTCCTGCAACAAGCCGGAATATCTGCCGATTTCTTTCATGCCGGGCTGAACCGGGAAGAAAAGGCGATCCGCCAGTACCGCTGGAAAAATAACGAATGCCGGGTTATAGTTGCGACAAACGCTTTCGGAATGGGGATCGACAAACCGGACGTGCGGTTGGTTGTCCATCTGGATATGCCGGGATCATTGGAAGAATATTTCCAAGAGGCAGGCCGTGCCGGACGGGACAGCCGGAAAGCTTATGCCGTAGCTCTCTGTACGGATGCGGATAGTTTCCAGCTAAAAAAACGAATAAATGACGAATTTCCGGAAAAAAGACTGATCAGACAAGTGTACGAAGCATTGGGAGACTACTACCAAATACCGGAAGGGCGCGGAAAGGACATCATACACGAATTTGCATTGGTTGATTTCTGTTCCGCCTGCCAACTTCCCCCATTACAGGTGCATCATGCACTGAAACTGCTGGAACTGTCCGGCTACATCGAATATAGCGAAGCGGTAGATGAACCTTTTTCGCCGACAGCCGCCCGAATAACCTATACGCATCCGCGGATGGAAAAGAAAGCTCTTGTTATCCCGCCCTCTGTCTATGAGGAACGCTTTGAAAGGATGAAAAAGCGCATCTCGAAAGTGGTGGAATATATGGACGGGGAACGTGTTTGCCGAAACCGCCTGCTACTCTCCTATTTCGGAGAAAAGAATATGGAAGATTGCGGCTGTTGCGATATCTGCCTTTCCAAGAATGATTCCGGTCTGAACAATCGGGATTTCAACGCCATACGCGACTCTCTGCTCGAACTGCTTTCAGACCGGCAACCACTCCCTGTCACCGCTTTGATTCCTTCTTTGCCTTTCCCCGAAGAGAAAATCGTCACTACTATACGCTTCTTAGCCGAACATGACAAACGATTTTATCTGAAAGAAGGAAAGATAGGGCTTTCCGGTTAAAAAGCATATAAGTTCGTTTTGAATATCATGGGTAAGGCGGTATGTCAGTTAATCTTCCATTTCATTATCGTAATCGAGTTCGGAGGGAAATTGTATATCTTGGGGCCACTCAACGAGAACGATACTTCTTTTGTCTCCGGTTCAATCACATGAGGTTTGTCGTAAGTGTTACGTGCTTCGGGATCTCCTGCCAACTGAATAATTTCAACCGTATTTTCCACACTGACACCTTGCAGGTCCAGTTCAGTCTTCTCTTCATGCTGGGTCGTGTTGACTACCTTTAATATGATCGTATGATTCTCCTTATCCAAAGCCGCAGTAGAGACCAATGAAGGTATGCTGGGAAGTATTGCCTCGTGAATTAATGTATCATTCACAAAACAACCAATTTGTTCACCTTTACACACGATCTTCACATTATACCAACGGTTGCTCTCGAACGGATAAAGGACAGGTGCACGCAATGTATCTCTCACCCCACCTGCCTGACGATAAAACTCAGCAACACCAGAGCCGAGCGTCAACCCGATATAGTCGTTCTGTTTTCCGGGAAACCCGTTATCACGTACATGGAGCTGAATGGGTCCACTCCCCTTCGTCCGCCTGATATCCGCAGAGAAGGTATAATCATAGGCAGACGGATCACCTAATAGAATGTAATTCCACCTGTTTGCTGCCGGTATCAACGTACCCTCGCTGACAGTCCAGCCTCCGGTCATAACAGCCCCTTCGGCAACCGGGTAATCATTGATATTCACATCTTTAAATTCATAGTTATTATCAAACATTTCCACACCAGCACACCCCAAAGTCACTTGAGGTTTCCGATAGGTGCGAACTTCGGTCTTCAACACCTCGTCCCCCCTGTTGTTACCGAACATTTGCAGAAGATGGTAAGAAGGAGAAAGAGCAATCCGTTCACCATCAAAAGAGATAGCCGGATAACGTTCTATCTTATATTTCGTATTACCCAGAACCGGAGTATAAGCCAAACGCTTCACGATATCCTGGTTGTTTTCAGCTCCAGCAAGAAAGCAAGCCTCCCCAACAGCAGCCCGCAGACTTCCCGGAGTCGCCCCGCCAGACAAGCCGAATTCCCCGATAAAGACCGGAGACATCCGGCGCGTATATCGTCCGGTTGTAAAACGATTGTGATTGGAGATCAAAAACAATTCGCTCGAATAAAAATGAGTATCCGACCATTCATTCCTATTTTTCCCTTTCATGTCGGAACTACTTATCACCGTAACGTCCGGATAAGTCTTCTGGATCGCTTTCTTAAACAGCTCGAAACGCTTGGCATATTCCGGTCCGTAATTTTCACTACCGATCTCCACATACTTTAACCCGAAAGGTTCCGGGTGTCCGTAACCGGCTCGCAAAGCTCCCATAACGGAATCGGCCGGCTCATTGGCATAGGCAATAGCATCCAAAGCATCCTGTACCAGTTTTCCCATCGTCGTCACGTCTTCATAACGCGGACGACGGCTTTGACTGGTCACACCGCTATTAATGACATAAACAGGTTCGGCACCCAAATCCTCACACATTTGGAGATACTCGTGATAACCGATACCGTTTGTCGTACCGTATGCCCATACATTCCAGAAATACTTGCGTTGGGCAATGTCACCAACGGTTTCACGCCAGACCGGATAGGTTCCGGCCGTATATCCTTCTACAAAATTTCCTCCGGGGAAACGTATAAACGCAGGCTTCAATGCAGCAATCTGCTCCATCAGTTCCGGACGCAAACCATTCGGACGGCCTTTCCATGTATTCTGCGGAAACAGGGAAACGACATCCAGCCAAAAAACCGCCGAACTGTCAGTCGTTATTGTCAACACGGCTTTGTTTGTATTCGAGGTAGCGGTAAAAGTGTGCTTGTACTTCCTCCATTCATAGACCGGTGTCACATGATACACTTCGCTGAAAGCCGTCTCCCCGGTAGAATCAACCAAAGCCAGGCTTACGGTCTTCGGTATCAGAGAACCCCCTTTCATGTAAAAAGACAAATCATATTTCTCACCTTTTCGAAGCGATATTCCTCCATACCCTTCAGCGACGACCCCTCCTTTTCCCGACTCGGCAGAAGCGGACACAGAGACCAACAGGGAACGCCGGTTCTTGTCATTAATCAACTCCTTAGCGTCAGGATACATATAAGATGTCGCGGAAAAGCAACGCCATCCCGGCACCGAATCAGAATGCAAGAAAGGAATACTCCATCCATTCGGGGTAGTCAGGACCCGACGGACAGGATCGTACGGACAGTTCAAGGGAGGCACCCCATCCTCAAAGCTCCGGTTTTGTATCAGTTCCGCATAAATACCCCCATCCACCGCATGGTTGATTTCCTCAATAGTCAAACCATACAACTCCTTATTCACAGGAATTGTCAAGCCATCCCCCTCCACCAAAATAGAAGATGTTACTGGCATTTCCGGTTGACAGCATACTAATATAAGTGCTAAAAGAATCAAATTCGACTTCATAATGCAAACTTACGGAATAATTTCAACAAAAAGCCCCCTCTTGCTATTTCTTTTGATTATTCCGCATTTCTTTTCCCTGTTCTGATTTTCAGACACATAAAAAAAATATCCGATTCCTACAGCCATGCAGAGGAACCGGATATACACTATATGTATAGAGAAATTAAAACACTCTTATTTAGGAAAACAGGATCTATTTATTTCGTTTACAAGCTATTCGAATACAAAACACTATGAACCTTCTCTTGTTCGGTTCGGATTGATCCAGCAGCAAAAATCATAGTTATGATCAAGCCTATACAGGCTACCAGAGCGATTACTTCAGTACTTTTGCGGGAAAGATACTCCCCTATGTTCTTTTTCATGTCATATTACTTTTTAATGAATAATCTGCTAACCTCAAATTTGCGATTCAAAATTAAGTAGAAATGAACAACGAAAAGAAGACAGTGAACAAATAAGTGGATAAACAAAAAACGCAAATCGCTATTTAACAACTAAATACGTGCTATTCATATTTAAAAAAAGTGGATCGAATATAAATGTATCAATGAATTTTTCGAACCAAATCCTCGAAATTATCCCTGGAAACACAGGCCTTGTTTTTTACTTTTGCCCGGTAATTATAGATCGTGTTCACCGAATAACGAAGGAATTCGGCAATTCGAGAACTGTCGTTTATTCCCAAACGAATCAAAGCAAAAATACGAAGTTCCGTATTTAGCAACTCATCCTTTTTCAATATCACTTGTTCATCTTCAAGCAAAAGTGAATTAAATTGAGCCACAAAATTCGGGAACAAATGGAGAAACGCAGTATCAAAATTCTTATAAAGTGCTTCCAGCTCGGGCTCCAAACCTTTCGACGAACGGGTAACTTTAACCAGTTCCTCGATCTGTCCAGAAGAAACCTTTTTATAAACCATACGGCGGTAACCGTCAAGTTTGTCGATATAAGAAGAACACAGGCTCATGAAACGGCCGATATACTCTTCTTTAATTTGGTTGGATTCGGATAGTTCCAGATTGGCAGACTGCAAACGATCGTTCATCTGATGTAGCTCGTCGTTCAACATCTTCAACCGTTCATTCGTCTCCTGCAAATGGTTACGGGCCTCAGCCAAGCACTTCATCTGCCGATATATATAGACAACAGCAGAGATCAACAACAAAGTAAGCACACTAATCAACGTCAGATATGTGACCAGCATCCGATTCTTCCTTTCTACCATTGCCTGATAGCTCTTGTCGATCAGCGAAAGAATATCCGCACTCTGCCAACTTCTTGAACGGGCATGAAAACGATTCGTTTCATCCCACGAAAAACGTATATAATGATAGGCACGCTCGATATCCCCCTCTTTAAGCAATAGTTCGGCCAACATCCACAAAGAAGCATGATCCGTGATAGCCGACTGGATATCCGACAGAGAAGAGAGAGCCAAATAATATTTTTCTTTTTCCCGGTTCTTTTCCTGGCGATAGATCATCGCCCTCTGATAAGAAGTAAATGCATATTCCGGTGTTCCGAACGGAATCTTTGCCAAACGTAGATTATTAATCCGAAGGGCTTCACTGGTATCCCCGTCCGCCCGCAAAGCCTGCTCCTGCAATTCGATCCGCCTGCCGGCATCTTCCGGCAAGACCATCATTAAAGAGTCCCGGTAAACAAAAGACTTATCCTCATAGCGGCGTATGGTTTGCGGATCACGGGAATTACCGGAAATTTCCCTGTACACCTGCTCTTTACAGGCGTAGTAATCACAAACAAGGGAAACGGGCAAGTCTTCACGGCAGATTTCCTTCAATACATCAACTGCTTCCTGATACATACCGGCTGCAGAATGCAAAGAGGCCAACTGTAGTTTACTTTTATACTCGCGCTCCTGATCATGCAAATCGCGGGCTATCCGGATATTTTTGGTCAGGTAGAGGACTGCCGAATCACACATATAAGACTTGTATTCCCGATAAATGCAATCGTTGAGTTGATAAGCGGCAATAGTGCCGGGCACTGCCATGGCTACTTTTTCTTTCAGGTCATGGATCCGGTCCTCTCTCCTGTTTTTATAAATTTCATGCCGAAGAATCGTTTGATCCAAATCGATTAATAAAGAATCAAGGCCACCTTCTGCAAAAGCCATATTTGCAATAAAAAACAAAAACAGAATTATCTTATACCTCTTTGCCATTTCTACTTCAGTTTGTTTCCGACAGACAAATGTAAAACAAAAAAGCTTTTCTCCGGCCTTTTGTTCCCAAAAACACGTAAGCGACCAGCTATCTTCCCCATCTGGACGATAAATCTGATTCAAAAAGCCATTCCGAATCATAAAACGAAAAAATCAAACCGGTTTCTTTATTGAAAGAATAAAAAAACTACCTTTGGAGTTTCATTAACAACAAATTCAAAAGACAAATGGCAACCTCTAACATATCCTGCATATTCCGAAAAGCAAAAGAGACAGATATCGAGCGAATCTGGCAAATCATCGGACAAGCCAAATCCCAAATGAAACGTCTTGGAAGTCAGCAATGGGACGAAAGCTACCCGACTATCGAACATATCTGCCAAGACATACAGAACGGAAACGGGTACGTCATTTACAGGGAAGACCAAGTTATCGCATACGGAGTGATCTCATTTGACGGTGAACCTGCTTACAAAAATATAGAAGGCAAATGGTCGAACGACTTGCCTTATGTCATCGTCCACCGGTTGGCCGTTGCAGACGAGATGAAACGGCAGGGCATGGCCAAACAGTTTATGTTACAAGCCGAGGAAGTAAGCCGTAAGAAAGGAGTCTACAACTTCCGCGTGGACACAAAATATGACAATGCTTACATGCTTCGCCTGATCGACACATTGGAGTTCAAATACTGTGGTGAAGTGTACTACAGGAACAATAGCGCAAGGAAAGCTTTTGAAAAGACGATCCGCCCTCACTCCTATTCCATCGGTATTTCCGATTATACAATCAGGGAAGCGACTTTAGAGGACGCCGTCCCGGTCTTCGAAGCGATTGACAAAAACCGGGAAGACCTACGTATCTGGCTACCATTTGTCGACGGGCTGAAAAATGTCGCAGACGAACAGGGATTCTTGCAATCCGTATTGGCAATTCCTTACGAACAGCGCGATCCGGTCTATGTTTTGGAACAAAAGGGAACACTCTGCGGACTGGCAGGTTTCCATTTTTCCGATATTCCCAACCAACGTACGGAAATAGGCTACTGGCTGCTCCCCGCTTACCGAGGAAAAGGGATTGCCACACACGCCGTCCGTTATCTCTGCCGACAGGCAGTCCGCGAACGGAACATGAACCGCATCCAAATCCGGTGTGCCGTCGGCAACTCTTCGAGCAACGCCATCCCGAAGCGTTTGGGATTCACACTGGAAGGCACGGAACGGGAAGGCGAATTGTTGGTATCCGGCGAATATGTGAATATTAATGTATACAGTATATTAAAGAAAGAAATAGAACAATGGAACAAGAAGTCCAATTAAACGAACACAACAAACAGGAGTATCCGCCGATGCACACGGCAGAACATATTTTGAACCAGACGATGGTACAAATGTTCGGTTGTCCACGTTCAAAAAACAGCCATATAGAAAGACGCAAAAGCAAATGCGATTACCAGTTAGGGAAAGCGCCTACAAACGACGACATCGTCGCCATAGAACAGAAAGTGAACGAAATCATCGGACTACACCTTCCGGTATCCTCCTTCTTTACAAACAGAAACGACATCCCGCCAGAAGTCGATCTAAGCAAACTTCCCGAAGATGCAAGCGAAACGCTGAGAATAGTCAAGATCGGCGATTATGACACATGTGCCTGCATCGGCACTCACGTGGGCAATACTTCCGAAATCGGTAAATTCAAAATCATCAGTACGGATTATGCCAACGGCAGGTTCAGAATCCGATTCAAATTAGAAGCAGGTTCATAACAAGGACCTGCTTGCTCGAACACGACAAAACAGTATCCCTCACGGATAATCCGTCGACCGTTTTTCCATAGAGATGCCTTACGGACCGTAAAGCTATGCTTTTTGACCTGTAAAGCTATGCTTTACGAAGGTTAACTCATAGTGTTAAACTTGGAGTGACAATAAGAGGATAAAAAACACCAAGGCGGCCGCACCAAAAATTGCTATCCGATAGCCATCGGCGAAAAAAGATGCAAAAACTGGGCATAAAAGCGCATCCAACATGGCAAATAAACATCCCGCAAAGGTCTCGCAAAGGTGCGGGAGAGATGCAGATCCGGGTCTCAAACGGCTTTGCAAGCCGTTTTTGACAAAAGAAAAGCCTGTCTTGATGAAAAAAGAAGCCGTTTTAACATGTTTTGCACCTGTTTCCGGACGGTCTCTGTTTTTATCGTATAATTGATACACAGGATGTTATCGTTTTTAACTATGATAGGTGTGATAGATGAATGATAGTTAAAAACGGCAACTATCATGCCATAACATATTGGTTTAAACCGATATACAGACGAATATGATAGTATGATAGTTGTTTTTGCAAAAACATTTATGTAGTTAGTCCGTATCGGTGGTGAAAACAGATGGACGCTTTATGATTTTGGTGCGGTCACCTTGTAAAAAACACGCTTGTTCCGAACGAATATAGAATATTTTGTGTAAGTTTGCGTCCGCTAAGCGTGATATTTTAATACAGAACTTAAATATAAGAGTTATGCAATCAATTGACAATTTCAATTTTGCCGGCAAAAAGGCATTTGTAAGAGTTGACTTCAACGTCCCTTTGGACGAAAACTTCAACATCACAGACGACACTCGTATCCGTGCTGCTCTTCCTACGCTGAAAAAGATTTTGGCTGACGGCGGTAGCGTAATCATCGGTTCTCATTTGGGACGTCCGAAAGGCGTTACTGACAAATATTCACTGAAACACATCCTGAAACATGTTTCCGAACTGCTGGGTGTCGACGTTCAGTTTGCTAACGACTGTATCGGCGAAGAAGCTGGCGTCAAGGCTGCCGCTCTGCAACCGGGTGAAGCATTGTTGCTCGAAAACCTTCGTTTTTATGCCGAAGAAGAAGGCAAGCCGAGAGGTTTGGCAGAAGATGCTACAGACGAAGAGAAAAAAGCAGCCAAGAAAGTTGTCAAAGAAAACCAGAAAGAATTCGTGAAGAGATTGGCCTCTTATGCCGATTGCTATGTAAACGACGCTTTCGGTACGGCTCACCGTGCCCACGCATCTACGGCATTGATCGCCGATCACTTCGATGCCGACCACAAGATGTTCGGTTACCTGATGGAAAAAGAAGTGAAAGCGGTTGACAAAGTAATGAGCGACATCGTTCGTCCGTTTACTGCCATCATGGGCGGTTCCAAAGTTTCTTCCAAGATCGAAATCATCGAAAACCTGCTGAACAAAGTAGACAACCTGATCGTAACAGGTGGTATGACTTATACTTTCACAAAGGCTATGGGCGGCAAGATCGGCAAATCAATCTGCGAAGATGACAAGTTGGATTTGGCTCTTGACTTAATGAAAAAAGCAAAAGACAAAGGTGTAAACCTAGTATTGGCCGTTGATGCCAAAATCGCTGACGATTTCAGCAACGATGCAAAATCCGACTATGCTAACGTAAACGAAATTCCTGACGGATGGGAAGGACTTGACATTGGTCCCAAGACAATGGAAATCTATGCAAACGTAATCAAAAACTCTAAGACTATCCTTTGGAACGGTCCGACAGGTGTATTCGAATTTGACAACTTCACAGCCGGTTCACGTGCCGTTGGTGAAGCCATTGCCGAAGCAACCAAGAACGGTGCGTTCTCGCTTGTCGGTGGGGGCGACTCTGTTGCTTGTGTAAACAAGTTCGGTCTGGCCGATAAGGTTTCTTACGTGTCTACAGGTGGTGGTGCTTTACTGGAAGCCATCGAAGGCAAAGTTCTTCCAGGCATTGCTGCCGTTAAAGGCGAAGCTTACAAGTAAAGAATAGTTTTCATCCATAATAAAAGGCCGCTTCTTTCGAGGAGCGGCCTTTTTCTATACAACATTATGTGTAGAGCCAATAAGAGGCCAGTAGAAAATTAGTGGGAAATATATATAAATTAGTGATTACTATGCGCCCCTTTTTACTATGCACCAAATTTATGCCTAAACACAGGGTCTTCGGGCTGACCCAGTTTTTACTATGCGCCGCCATGATCCCTCAAATCCTTCAAAAAAAGAAGAGGCTTCTCCCGAAAGAAAAGCCTCTCTTATGTGAAGAAAGCCGCACCGTAGATATGAACAAACTCCGTATGACAGGATTTGAGTGCTTTGCCATCTTTGTAATCCGCCGTGCTAAGCATGCCCCGAAGGGTGCGGCCCGCCATTGACGACAAGAGCTGTGTCTCGGAATTAAAATAAACTGATGAGTTTCCCTATCGAACATGTGCGGCTAACTCATTTTTCTTATTACAAAGATAAGAAATAGGAATGAAACCGCCAAATTTTTGACATAAAAAAAGAGTCCCATTCAGGGGCTCTTTTTCCAATTGCAATATATGTCAATTACTTAACTTTTGCAACGATTGCTTTGAAAGCTTCCGGATGATTCATAGCCAAGTCGGCAAGAACTTTACGGTTGATTTCGATACCTGCTGCATGCAAAGCTCCCATCAGGCGAGAATAAGACATACCTTCCAGACGGGCAGCAGCGTTAATACGCTGAATCCACAATGCGCGGAAGTTACGTTTCTTGTTACGACGGTCACGGAATGCATAAGTCAAACCTTTTTCCCAAGTATTCTTAGCAACGGTCCACACATTCTTACGTGCACCATAGTAACCACGGGTAAGTTTTAAAATCCGTTTTCTTTTTGCTCTTGAAGCAACATGATTCACTGATCTAGGCATAATACTAATCTGTTTTGAATGTTAGCGTCATCACTCTCGGATGATGATCTTATTTGCTAAATACATTCGGTTAATAAAAATCTTGTAAAACTCGCTTAATTAAAAAAGATTACTTCAAACCAAGCAACTGCTTAACGTTGCTTACATCTACACTGGCAACCAAGCCTGTGTGAGTAAGATTTCTCTTCTGCTTTGTAGTCTTCTTTGTCAGAATGTGACTTTTAAAAGCGTGTTTTCTTTTGATTTTACCTGTTCCGGTAAGAGCGAATCTTTTTTTGGCACCGGAATTAGTCTTCATCTTAGGCATTTTCCAATATATTTTAATTATTAAACTTTACACCCTTTATCGGGTGGTTTCTTTCTTCATTATTCAGACTCTTCAGTCTTTGGCTTGGGAGTCACGACCACCTTCTTCACCACCGGTTTCGAAACGGCAGGTTTGGAAGCAGCGGCAGATCCGGCTTTCTTCGGTGTCAGCATGATAATCATACGTTTACCTTCCAGCACCGGCAATTGTTCTACCTTTCCGTATTCCTCCAAGTCATTGGCAAAACGAAGCAACAATACCTCTCCTTGCTCTTTGAAAAGAATAGAACGTCCTTTAAAGAACACATATGCTTTTACTTTTGCTCCTTCTTCCAAAAATCCCTTGGCATGTTTCAACTTGAAGTTGTAATCATGATCATCGGTCTGAGGCCCGAAACGAATCTCTTTCACAACCACTTTCACTGATTTCGCTTTCTGTTCCTTCTGGCGCTTCTTCTGTTGATAAAGGAATTTCTGATAATCAGTAACTCTACAAACGGGGGGCGCAGCATTCGGTGAAATCTCAACCAGATCGAGCCCCTGATCTTCAGCCATCTTTAATGCCTGGGAAGTAGGATAAACTCCCTGTTCTACGTTATCACCTACTAAACGAACTTCCCGAACACGAATACGTTCGTTGATTCTATACTGTTCTTTCAGACTGTCATTCTTCATTCAAAAAGATCTATTCTCCTCGCTATTAGTTAATTAATTATTATCTTTCTTCCAGTGATTCATTTGTTCCTCTATCTCACCTTTCAAAAGCGCTGCAAAGGTAGTAATTTTCATTGAACCTTTATCACCTTCGCCCTGTTTTCTTACAGAAACTTCATTATTTTCTGCCTCTTTCTCTCCGACAATGAGCATATAAGGTATACGTTTCAATTCCGTATCACGGATTTTACGGCCGATTTTCTCATTACGATCATCAACCAAGACACTCAAATCTTCGGCTTCGAGTTGACGTTTCACCTCATAAGCATAATCGTTGAACTTCTCACTGATCGGCAAGATCGCCACTTGATCCGGGGTCAGCCACAACGGGAATTTACCTCCTGTATGTTCGATCAACACGGCAACGAAACGTTCCATAGAACCGAACGGTGCACGATGAATCATAACAGGACGATGCTTCTTGTTGTCTTCACCCGTGTATTCCAACTCAAAACGCTCCGGCAGATTATAATCAACTTGGATCGTACCTAACTGCCAACGGCGACCGATGGCATCTTTCACCATAAAATCCAGCTTAGGACCATAGAAAGCAGCTTCGCCATATTCGATCTTGGCTTTCAAACCTTTTTCCTGACAAGCTTCAATAATAGCGCTTTCGGCCTTCTCCCAATTTTCTTCCGAACCAATGTATTTATCCCGGTTGACCTTGTCACGCAGAGAAATCTGTGCCTCAAAATTTTCAAAATCCAAAGCCTTAAAGATGATAAATATAATATCCATCACCTTCAGGAACTCATCCTTCAACTGGTCAGGACGACAAAACAGGTGGGCATCATCTTGCGTAAAGCCACGCACCCTTGTCAAGCCATGCAGCTCACCGCTTTGTTCATAACGATACACTGTCCCGAACTCCGCGAAACGCAGAGGCAAGTCCTTATATGAACGCGGAAACGATTTGAATATTTCACAATGGTGAGGACAGTTCATTGGCTTTAACAAGAACTCTTCACCCTCTTGCGGAGTATGGATCGGCTGAAATGAATCTTTACCATATTTAGCGTAGTGTCCGGAAGTCACATACAATTGCTTGCCACCGATATGCGGAGTCATAACCTGCTGGTAACCGTATTTCTTCTGGATACGTTTCAAGAAATCTTCCAACTTCAGACGCAACTGAGTGCCACGAGGCAACCACAACGGAAGCCCTGCTCCTACTGCCGTAGAAAATGTAAACAACTCCAGTTCTTTGCCGATTTTACGGTGATCGCGCTTCTTGGCTTCTTCCAGCAATGCCAGATATTCGTCCAGCAACTTTTTCTTCGGAAAAGTGATGCCATATAGACGAACTAACTGCTTGCGCTTTTCGTCACCACGCCAATAAGCACCGGCAACACTCATTATCTTGACAGCCTTCAAATAAGAGGTATTCGGCAAGTGCGGACCACGGCACAGGTCAGTAAACGAACCCTGTGTATAAGTCGTGATCTTACCGTCTTCCAACTCACTGATAAGTTCTATTTTATATTCTTCGCCTCTGTCACCGAACATTTGCATGGCATCTGCCTTCGAAATGTCCTGACGTTTGATTTCCTCTTTCTTCGCTACCAGTTCGAGCATTTTTGCTTCGATGGCAGGGAAATCTCCTTCTTTGATAACTGCTTCACCCGGATCCACATCATAATAAAACCCGTTTTCAATAGCCGGCCCGATACCGAACTTAATACCAGGATACAACTCCTGCAAAGCTTCAGCCATCAAATGAGCACTGGAGTGCCAGAATGCATGTTTACCTTCCTCGTCTTCCCACTTGAAAAGTTTAATGGCGGCATCCTGGCTGATCGGACGGGCCAAGTCCCAAACCTCACCATTCACGCTTGCTGCCAGAACTTCCTGTGCCAGACGGGGACTGATACTTTCCGCAATCTGCATCGCGGTCGTTCCTTCGGCATATTCTTTTACGGAATTATCCGGAAATGTAATCTTTATCATAATTTGTTCACTATAAATTCCTATAAATTAATCAGGATGCAAATTTAGCATTCTTTTTTTGTTAAACGGAACTTTTAGTCAAAAAGTTTCTTTCCTTTAACTAACCTCATGGAACGTTTCAACTAAAAAGAAGGAGAGTTTATTTCCTCATATAAGCCTTTACGATTCGCTGCCTGTCAATACACTTTCCTTCTTTGGTTGATTTTCTTTATTATTAAAATATTTAGAGCCTGTTCAAATTTTGTTCAGCATTCCTTTGAGGGTTCTTTTTGAACAAAACTTAAACAGGCTCTTGACAACAAAGACAGATTTCTATTTTTTTTTGGGCATGGCTCGGAGAATTTACGAAAACGGTTATTCTATCGCGCTAATCGTAGAAATCATACCGAACTTCTCATTGTCGTTCAGACTCCAGATTATTTCGCCTTTGTCGTTGATTTCGAATACCTGGGGGCTATTGGCCTCTACGGCATTCTTGTCATGTCCCTGCCAGTTGCAGACGTACAGGCCGCCATCCTTTGCAGGAAGCAGGCCGGCGACGAAGAACAGGCGGGCGCCTTTGATGTCGTTCTCACCGTAACGGCGGGTTATTTCGCCATTGTCGAGGTTCACTTCCATCAGGGAGTGGCCGTCGCCACAGGCTACCCAGTGGTTCCCGCCGGCCAACGCCAATGTCGTGAACGGCGTCCCTTCGAGACGGGTGGCCTTCACGACTTCGCCCGCCGGAGAGATCTCGCGCACATCGGAAGTGGCAAAGAGGGGCATCAGGTAGTTACCGCGCTTGTTCTTGTTCAACTGGCGGAACTGAGCGTGCGGATGTTCGATACCTGTCTCATATTCGGTGCGCGACAGGATATCCCCCTTCGGGCTCACCTCCATGATGACAGCCGGATGACCTACCCAGCCTAACAGGTAGTTGCCGTCGGGCAACACGCGGGCTGTCTGCATCTCGCAAGTATCGGGAGCGGCAATATTCCAGATCTCCTGATGGTTACGGTCGATCAGCTTCGCACCTCTGGCATAGGCAAAGAGGATATTGCCGTCGGGAGTGGCAACAGCAGAGTTGCATTCCCAGCCTTTTTCAAGGGGATGCTCCCACTCTACCTGCTTGGTGTTCTTATCGATGATCACGATCTTGTTCCAACCGGAACCGCCTAACAGCAATTTTTCCGTTTTCTTCTCGCAGGAAGTAGCAGTCACTAACAGCAATGCGGAACAGAGATAGGTAAATAATTTGCGCATGACTTCTTATTTTGATAAATCCATGAACATTTCAAAGCCTTGTTCCGGTGTCAGACCTTCGTGTACGACAGCGTGTACGGCCTGGATCATGGCAGCCGGGTTTTCGCTCTGGAACACGTTACGTCCCATATCGACACCGGCAGCTCCGTCGTTAACGGCGTTGTAGCAGAGTTCGAGCGCTTCCTTTTCAGGCAGTTTCTTACCTCCGGCGATCACTACGGGAACCGGGCAAGCGGCAGCAACCTTTTCGAAACCGTCGCAGTAGTAAGTCTTCACGATAGAAGCACCGTTTTCGGCGCATACGCGTGATGCGAGTGCGAAATAGCGGGAGTCGCGCGCCATCTGTTTGCCGACAGCCGTCACACCCATGACGGGGATGCCGTAGCGGTTACCCATGTCGACAGCTTCCACCAGGTTGGCTGCCGTAATGGCTTCCTGTTCGCCGTCGCCGGCCGAGAACATGACCGCCATAGCGGAAGCATTGCAACGGATCGCATCTTCCACATCGATCAGGACGTTACGGTTCAACTCCGTCAGGATCGTAGAACCGGCATCCGAACGGAGGCAGACGGGCTTGTTGATGTTGGCCGGAATGGAAGTCTGCAAGATACCGCGCGTACACATGATACAGTCAGCATATTGTACGAGGGGAACGATATTCAGATCGATACGTTCCAAACCTGAAGTCGGGCCCATGATAAACCCGTGGTCGAATGCCAACATGACGGCACGGCCTGTTTTCGGGTTGAAGATACGAGAGAGGCGGTCTTTCATACCCCAAGAGTAGTTAGACGCACCTTTTACATGAAAATTGTCAAATTGGGAAGTTTGTCCGAAGCCGAAATTATTCGCTTCTCTGAACCCATCCATATCTGCCATAGCTTTTTGATTTATGATTTTAAATTTATGATTTATGATTTGGGGATTTGTGATTTATGATCGACACATAAATCACAAATCATAATTCCTTAAAGCGCTTGTGCAAACGATTCGAACATGCAGCTCCAAGAGGTAGCTCCGCTGTCGGCATAACCGATGGAGCGTTCGCCGTAGTTACGGGCACGGCCGAAGTTGGCTTTCATTTCCACCGTCGAAGCAGCACCGGCAAGGGCGGCCTTCGCTCCGGCTTCGAGGATTTCCTTGATGTCGTCCGAAGAACATGCCTGAATGGCCTCTATGGCCGGGATCAGGGCGTCCATCATGGTCTTGTCGCCTTTCTGAGCTTTCGTCTGTTTCTGCACGTTGGCAAGGCCGCCGGCAAACATGGCTTTCACTCCGGCTGCATCCAGCTCCATTCCGGAAGCATGGTCGCTCATTCCTAAGAAGAAAGCGCCCAACAGCGTACTGGTGGAACCGCTTACCTGCAACATAACGTCAAAGCCCATGTCGTTCAGCATGGCTTTGAACTCCGTTCCTTTCTGAGCCGTAGCAACGATAGCGGACATGGCTGTCACGATTGCCTGGCCGTGGTCTCCGTCACCGATAACGGCATCCAGTTTGGAAAATTCGTTTTCGCGTTCTTTGATGTTCTTCAAGGCGTTGTTCAACATTGCCTTGAAATTCTCGATAGTCAGTTGTTTCATATCTCGCTTATTTACCGATTGTTGTCCAATAAGGTGCATCCGCACGTTTGTTTTTCAGGTAGTCGATATGATCCTCATCGAGGATAGCCATGATCATCTGGAAACCGGCCTGTTCCTGTACGGTCAGGATTTCCTGGATGCGGCTCACGACAACCTGGAGGCCACGGGCTTCCAACTCTTTGTAGGCTTTGCGGAAGATGATGTTCAACTCCATGTGGGTAGTCGCTCCTACACCGTTGATGACAAGCATCATCTTGTCGCCTGCTTTCGGCTTGAGCTGCTGGCAAAGCAGGTCTACCATTTCGGCAGCCGTATCGTTGGCAGATACAAGCGGTTTCTGTCCGCCACCGCCTTCACCGTGCTGGCCCATGCCGATCTCCATGACACCTTGGGGCAGATCGGTGATCATACCGCCGTTCTGGGGATGTGTACAAGAACGCATGGCAACAGCCAAAGTTGCAACGTTCTGGTTATAACGTTCTGCGATCTCAACCAGTTCGTCCAGTGATTTGCCTTCTTCCGATGCGGCTCCCAAGATCTTATACAAAGGCACGCATCCGGCCAGGCCGCGACGATCGTCGGTATTAGCGCCGATACCGGCACTGATATCATCATGAGTCAGTACTTGTTTCACCTTGATGCCTACGCGTTCTGCCAATTGGCAAGCCATGTTTGCACTCATCACGTCACCCGAATGGTTCAGGACAACCAACAGGATACCGGCTTCACGTTTCATCAGCTGTAAAGCCTGGAACAGGCGTTGTGCACCAGGAGCAGCAAAAATATCGCCCACAACGGAGCAGTCGAGCATACCTTCGCCTACGAATCCGCTTAATGCAGGTTCATGGCCGGAACCGCCCAAAGTGACGATAGCGACTTTGTCTTCACTCTTCGGATTAGCACGTACAACGATATTTTCACCACCTAATTTCACTTGGTCGGGGTATGCCAATACATAGCCTTCCAACAATTCGGGTGTTATCTGTTCGGGATCATTTATAAATTTTGTCTTCATGTCTGACATGGTACTTTCCTCCTTTATTTAAGTTATTAATGATATTATTTGATTTCCATGATTTCGATAGCGATGCCTTCTTCTTCAATGAAAGCGATCGTCAGGTGTTCGTCGCATACGGCCGGGCCGAAGATCACTTTCTTGCCTTTCAGTTCTTCTTCCAGGGAAGGAACGGTGTAGGCGATATGCCCCTGTTTCTGTACCAATTCGGGCAGGCAGCTTCCTTCTTCAAATTTCAGGAATTCGATGCGGTTCGGGCTTTTGCTATAGTCTGTCAACCATACTTTCAAACCTTCGTTCAATACTGCACCTTCTACTTGGTCGGATGTTACGATACCGACGTGATTAAATGTTCTCATGACTAATTAATTTTAAGTGTTTGTACTATTTTTATTCGTTATTAGTTCTATCTGATTTAAACATACAGATTTCATTCCCTTATCTTCCACTTTCCATATGAAAGGACAGCCAAGACGATGACTACTCCTAAGGCGATATAAAGATAGGTGAATATTCCATGCACATTATCATTTTGACCGTATGAATGCATCCCGCTCAGGAAATAATTGACCCCGAAGAAGGTCATCAGGACGGAGGCGAACGCAATCACGGATGTCAGGTTGAACAGCCAGAGAGTATTCCAGCGTTTCACCAGGTGGAGATGGGTCACGAGGGCATATACGACCATCGTGATCAGCGCCCAGGTTTCTTTCGGGTCCCAGCCCCAATAGCGTCCCCAAGACTCATTCGCCCAGACGGCGCCAAGGAAAGTGCCGACAGTCATCAGGGCAAGACCGACCCAAAGGGACATTTCGTTTACGATGCTCAGCTCGGTGATACGGGCTTTCAAAATCTCTCCGTTCTTCTTTCCGGTGACGGACATCATCACCATATTGGTCAACCCGATCAGGCAACTGATACCGAAAAAGCCGTAAGCGGCAACAATGACCGCTACATGGAACATCAACCACGGTGACTTCAATACCGGCACAAGCGGATTGATCTCCGGATCCATCCAGTTCAGACTGGACACAAAAAGTATGATCCCCCCGAACAGGGTGGCCAACGCAAAGGTAATCGTACTGCGACGTGCAAACAACAATCCGGCAAGGACAGTCGCCCACCCTACATACACCATCGTCTCATAGGAATTGCTCCAGGGCGCATAACCACCGATATACCAACGCATCCCCATACCGAACATATGGTAATGGAAGACGACCAGCACACCGATGCCCAACAGCCAGGAGACCACTTTCATCCAACGGCTCCGGCGGAACAACATCGCAAAGGAAAAGACCAACAGCAATCCGCCCAAGACCAGATAGCCGATCTTGCAATAGCGGAAGACATCCATCTTATTATACTTCAATTCGGCCTGCATGCGTTTAGGACTGATATCGAGCGTCTTGTTTTTAGCTTGCTGGTAGGTATCGATCATACCGACCACTTCATCGGCTTTCGCCCAGTCGCCACTCTTCAAGCCTTCCTGCACCTCGCCTAAATACCAGTCGAGAATGCGGGAGACGAACATGGAGTCTTTGCCGCTGAAGGCGGAAAGGTCGTCACCGGGCGCATACCATTTATGATTCGGATCGTCTTCTTTCGGGAAAAGGTTCAGCATCTGGTGGTTGACCAACTGGTGGAATATGTTCAACTGCTCGTCCAGTTTCATCAGGTCCTTGTCAAAACGCGTACGCTGAGCTGGCATCTTGTTATAGGCTTCTTCCAACTTCTCCTGCAACTTGTAGTTGCCGTTGCTGTCGAAAACCTGGATATAGGCGCATTCGCCATCCGTCAGGTCATAGTAGGCAGCCAGTTCCGGATTGGAGAAGGCAATGAAAGGAACCCGCATCCACATATCCGGCATAGCTAAAAGGCTCAAGAGGAACTGGTCGGAGTTCAACCGACCGATCTTATCCGACTTATGGAGCTTACGAAGAATCTCGGAAGAAAAGGTATTGACCGGCATCATACGGCCACTGCCCGACTGGACCGGGAGGACGCCGAAGAGGGCGGCATGCTCCGGACTTACCACATATTTCTGTACGGCATCCAGCATCGGGGAAGCCTTTTCTTTGGCATTTACGGACAGGGAAACAGCAAGGAGCGCAAGCAGCACGACCGTTGTGCCGGCCGCCTTACGCAGCTCTTTCAAGCGGCGACTCTGCCGCATGAAGCGGGAGTTTTTACCTACCAGGCAAAAGATCAGGCCGATAACCAGTAACAGGTATCCGGCATAGGTGAGGTTCCGTCCCGCCACGTCGCGGTTAACGGAGAGGATGGTTCCTTGTTCATCCTGGTCATAGGAGGCCTGGAAGAAGCGGTATCCTTTTACATCTAATACGTTATTCATAAAGATCCGCTCTTCACGGTCTTCCCCATCCACATGGACGATCACTTCGCTCTCGTAGGAAGAGGGGCTGGCGGAACCGGGATAGCGGGTTAAGGTGAATTTCTTCAGTTCTACAGAAAAAGGCAGGGTATGAAAAGTCGTGTTATCGGAAGTGCGGACAGCAATCTGGTTGCTTGTCTCCCCTTCGCGCAAATGCAGGATTCCTTCTTCGCCGAAAAGGAAAGAGGTCAGGGCGCCAAGAAGGATAACGATAAAGGCGAAATGAGTCAGCATCAGTCCCCATCTGCCGCGTTTCAGGTATTGGTGTTTGAGGGTAGCCGCTATGAAGTTGACGACTAAAAGAAATTGGAGCAGGAAAAACAAGGGGGAATAATAAACCATCGCTTTGGCTATAGCTGTACCGTGATACTTTTCAATGAAAGTGGCAACGGCCAAGCCAAAGGCATAAATCAGTAACAGGACGATCGTCGTTACAAAGGAGGAGAAAAATCTTTCGAGATTTGTTTTCATTTACTATTTAATTAGAGTTCACAGATGCGGCAAATGTACGCAGATTAATCGTTTAATGAAATAACCGGTGGCAATCTGCCACATCTGTGCTCTCCATGGGTTGATAGATGTTATCAATACATCTTGTTTATCAATCTTCAATGATCATACGGAAACCGACATTGAACACACGCTGGTACGGATAGTAAGCCTTACGCGTGTGGGAAGCCGCATACTTCGGACGGTCGATATAAGAACCGCCGCGGGCAACCTTGTATTCGGATGTCTCTTTCGTCTTTTCATTATACGGGTACGATACATAGTCGGAACGGGTCCATTCGGCTACGTTTCCGTGCATGCTGTACAGACCGAACGGATTGGCTTCATAGGCCTTGCCACCTACCTGAACCAGATTACCGTCGTCCACGCTTTCTTCTTTCGGAAGGAAGGTATAGTACTTGTACCACGGGTTCGTCTTCGCCATCGGCTGAGGGTCTACACCGTAAACGGCAAGCAACAATGTTGTCTTGTCTGCCAGGTTGTCCTTCTTACCGAAGTCCGTATGCATGTCACCGTACCAAAAGTCCTGGTCGCTACCGGCACGACAAGCCCACTCCCACTGCGCTTCTGTCGGAAGCGTAATGTTCAGACCAGTCTTTTCGCTCAACTTCTGACAAAATTCCATAGCATCGTTGTAGCTGACACGAATTACAGGCTGTTCCGGTTTGTTTGCCGGATATCCCTGGACTACGTGGTCTTTCCACTGCTGATCCACGAAACGGCTGTCATGTTCAGGGAATACGGTCTGGAACTGTTCGTTCGTTGTCTCCAGCTCTGCCATCCAGAAGCCTTTGCTGATCTTCACTTTGGCTGTCGGATAAGCATCCGGTTCGCCACGATAGCTACCCATCACGAATTCGCCGGCAGGAATACGGACGAAGTTTACCTTCACACCCGGAGCGATCTCGACCTCCTTACGTGTCTCGGGTTCCTTAGCCAACATTTCCTTGATACGGTCAGCACCGAACGGCCAGCCTTTTGCCTTCACGTTCTTTTCCTTCACGGAAGCAGCCTTTTCAGGCATTACTGGAGTGATAGGACCTTGCTTCTTCAGATAGTCGGCATAATCGGCGATCTCCTTCTTCCAGTCGACACCTGCTCCGTTTGCATACTTGTCGGTCAATTCCTTACGACGTTTGATCTGGTCGAATCCTTTATAAGGAAGATCTGTCAATACGTTTGCATCAAAATAACCTTTGTCTGGAGCATTGTAATCGATCCAGTTGTAAAGCGTCTTCCATTCCTTATCAGTCAATTTCACATTGTGATGGCCTTTCTTCAACAAGCGTACCAGTTCGCTCGTGTTGGGATGGTATTCGTACGGCTGCAAAACGACCATATCGCCTTCACCTCCCTGACGATGCACATACGGATGCAAGTTCAGATAAGATGTGCCATAACCCAACTTGTCTTTCTTCCCGCCACGCAGGTCGAATGCTTTTCCTTCACCGTTATGGCAGGCGATACAAGCGCGATCGAGGATCGGCTGCACTTCCAGGTCGAATGTGAAAGAGCGGATACCACCTTCCGGTAAAGTCAAGGCAGACGGGGCTTTCTGCGAAGCGATCACACGCTTCGGGATAGCGATCTGATTCTGGTCTTCGTGACAACCGATACAAGAAACCACTTCGCCCGGCTGGCCTGTCACCCAACTACGCATCCACTGGATGGCGACACCATCCTTATCCAACGGTTGGATAGAGATCGGCGTATTGGCAGGAGCCTTGAAGATCACGGAACCGTCTTCTTCGACAGGAACCGTTCCCAAGATACGTTTGATATCCCAACCGGACTGGATTCCGTGCCAGTTATGGTCGGACTTCGTCTTCACGTAAGCATATTCATAAGCATGCAGACGCAGGGACTTGACAGTTCCGCGAGGAATACCTTTCAGGCCTTCTCCTTCATAAATATCTTGAATAAAGAATGTCGCTTCTTTTTCATTCAACTTCACACGGTCAGGGATGGCCGGAGGAGTCTTCGACTTACGTACCAGGATCGGGCTGATATAGCCTTCGCCCTCTGCCTGCATCAGACAAGTCACATTGTCGTACACGTCCACCAGATAAAGTCCCCACAAGGCATGCGGGTCCAACTTGGCTGCAACCAAGAAGTATTTGTCGTTCAGCGGAGTCGGTTTGATAAACTGAGGCCATACGCCGTTCACCAACTGGTCTTTGATTTCTTCCTTGACCGGACGGTTGCGGTGAGGTATTTCCTGTACCATACCGGCTGTACTCTTACGTCCCTTTGTCGGATCGAAGATGATCATACGGCCTGAACGTGCCACACCGTGGTGGCCGGAGATGATACCGACGAACGCCGAACCGTGTCCGGGCAACGGCTGTATGTCGAACGTACTATTCGGGAACATGGAGCCACTACCGTAGAGGGCTTTGTTTTCCGTTCCGTCCGGGTTCATGTGCATCACGATACGGGAATAGTAGTGAGTCAGGTCGGTATACTCCCAACGGGTGTACATCACGCGGCCGTTATTCATGATGACCGGGTTCCAGTTTGCATCCTGGTCGAATGTCAGGCGGCGCATACTCTTATCCTTCGGATTGTACAGTACCATATTACCTACCGCATCGCTACCGTTTACACAAGGCACACCTTGGTAACCGATATTGGATGTCGCGATCACACGACCGTCAGGCAGATATGTACCATCATAAAATTCCAGATCCGGTTCATCGTTTTCTACAAGCGGTTTGAAACCTGTTCCATCCAGATTCACTTCATAGATGTTCCAGCGCTTGTCGTCTTGTGTCTGTGTGAACATCACGCGATCACCGTTCCAGTGCAGTTTCAGGTCGGCAATGGAAGAACCATTTTTCGGTTTGTAGACCTGCCGCATCTGTATATCGCCGCGCAGGTTGGAGAGTTCGACGATCTCGGCATCGAAACCGGAACGGCCGGCAGACTCCTGGTTACTCCAGTTATTGGCCTGCGTACCTAAGGAAGGCGTCATGATCTGATGTGCCTTCGAACCTACTTTGAAGCGGGCAGCTACGATCTTGTCGGCATCCAGCAGCGGGTTTGCCAACAAAATGGCACGTTTGCATTCCAAGGCTTTCTTGGCATCGGCGACAGCTTGCTCGTCTCCGTTATAGATACCTTTGAAGCCTTTCTTTTCGAGCCGTACCAGTTCGTTCAACATCGGTTCGTATTTGGCGGCATCGTAACCTTTCTGCTTTTTCATATCGGCAAAAGCCAATTTGACAGCTTCCACGTTCAGCCACTCCAAGTCGTTTTGAAGCGTGTACAGTTCCTGTACTTTCTCAACCAGTTCGAGATATTTGCGTATCTGTGTATTGAGATCTTTTTCGTTTGCGATCTGCCGGGCTACATTCGAATAGTACGCACTGTCCTTCAACCGGGCGATCGCATTATCCGCAGCTTGTTTTTCAACGGAAGCATCCGGAGTGATCAACCAAGTATCCAGGCCGTCCAATACAGCACCTAACATACCGATTTCTTTCGGATATTTGGTATTCAACTCTTCACCCACAAAAGTCGGAACCGTGTTCAAAGCCTGGAAGAATACACTTCCTCCGCTTGAAGTATCGTCGATACCGACCTCCGCTTCAAAACGTACGTATTGACCATTGATCGGATATACCAGTGTTCCGTTTGCATGGCAAAACACACCGTGTTTGTATTCCTTTCCGGCAATGACGATCTCATGATCGTACGCATTCGTATTCATCTTGGGGTTAGCCCAACCGGCAACACCATATTCATAAGGAACTTCGTCCAACCATACGGCTGTACCATCGGCTTTAATCAAACGGGCATTCGCCCATACAGCCTGGTCATAGTCCGTACCGTCGGGACCACCGGCAGTTACAAGCACCAGCTTCTCCACTCCTTTCAGGTCTACTACAAAGGGTTCGGCTTTCGCCTTATGCTTCATCCAAGTAGAGATGATAGGCATTCCGGACTTCTTCAGCTTTGCCTGCAATTCCGTTTTAGCTTTAACTGAAGCATCAATCCACGTTTCCGCCTTCTTCTGCTTGGGTCCGGCGGACACCATAACAGAAGAGGACAGAAGGAGTGATACTAATAAATAGTATTTATTCATGTAATAAATTATAAGGCGTTTTTACTTAATTATAACGCAGCTTTCGTGTTGGTGAAGCGCAAGCCGTCATTATCATGGTAGCATGCCCATTCGTCAACAATAGCACCTTCAGGACCAGCCATCATAAAGTGGAATGTTTCCAACTTTTTCAGGCGAAGAACATCACCTACATTCTGCACAACGAAGTTTTTACTCTTGATCGCACCGTGTGTAGCGGGAATAGCAGGAGCGTTAGGAGTCTCGTCGCCAATTTCAGAGAAGTTGTAGACCCATCCCTTTTCAACCATCCAGGATTCATGTTTAGCCGGGAATTTGGTCTTTACATGCGCATGTTCGGGGATCATCTGTCCCGGAAGCAGATAGATCGCGTGAGCAAAGTAGCCGTATTCAGGATCGTTGATCCAGAAAATACCACCCATACCTACGTTTTCAAAATCGCCCAGACCGAAATCCGTTACCCACATGTCCTTTGCCATCAGTTCGGTGAAAGGAACACCGTAGAAAGCGAACATGTCTTTCATTGCTTCCATAGCAACATCCTGTTGGAACTTGCCGTCTTTGTAGAAGTCGGCATTTGTGTACTTCTTTGAATACTTCATTTCTTTATTATTTTTGCAGTTAGCATTATCGTTACATTCATTCTCGCAGTTGCTTCCGCACTGTTCGGTACATTGTCCTTTACCTGCCGCTGCACAACAGGTTGCTTCACCAGTAGATGTTTTGCCATTACATGCAGCCATCGAAAGCAGAAGAGCTCCCATAGCGGCCGATTTCATAAAATTCTTTTTCATTTTTTCTCTTGTTTATTTAATTAGTAATATTGTTCCTTACCCGTTTCCTGCCTATGAAACACTTATTCGATAGCGATCCCTTCTATTTCGATCAATAACTCATCCCGGCAAACGTCCGCCCACATATAAGATATGGGAATATTCAAATTATACCCATCCAGCAATTCGCTTGCCTCTTCATAGAAGGATTTCTCTTTCAAATAAACACGTAGCATTTTCAGCTTGGCCTTACCGATCAGTTGATCAATGTTCTCCATCGTGATATGGAGCTGGCGTCCAAGGCCTACCCCTACCAAGCTTTCTTCCCCGCGGATAGCTGCCGTTCCGGAAATATAAACGATCCGCCGGTCATCAAAAGTCATGCTTTTGGCCCGTTCGAACTTCGGAGTGGCTTTCTTCTGCTGGGCGGCTTCAAGAACCTGGTCCGAATAAGCATGGGCGGCTATCTGCAACTTGTTGTCGATCGGGGTGGCATAACATTCGAGGCGGGCAAACACGGCCGCATCCAAGTCAACCAATATACCGCCCAAGTTAGCCCCAATACCGGTAGCAGCCGGATAACCGTTGCTCCAGTCCGTCTTTCCATAGAAATCGGCACGAGCGTTATTGAACATCTGGTAATGCTGGTCCGGTCCATCAAAGCGGGTGATCTGCTCGATGTAATTCCACTGGCGGATGATGCTGTTTACAGGAAAACCCTCCCGGCGCATCACCTCTCCCATCATGTGGAATACTTCGGCGGACTGCTGTTGGATACCGAAATTTATCACATCTCCATGGAAACCGCCGGCAAAGAGAAAACGGCCATCGGCATTTTCCAATACGACATACGGAAAACCGCCATGACGACGAAAAGTGATATGATCGTTTTCGTCCGCTTTGTAACTATGGACTTCCAAGATCAGTCCGGCATTCAGAGGTGGCTGGGAAACATAACTCAATACCGGTTCATGATTCCCATAGAACTTACGGATCTTCTCACGCAGCATGATGCGTCGAGAGACGTATTGCTCGTTGTCGTTCGGCATACCGAAGAATGCCAAACGGAGAATCAGTTCGTCTTGAGGCAACTGTACCAACAAGGCGTCTACCATTTCACTGAAAGTAGCCAGTCCGGTCGTATATATATTATAATGTATTTTATCGCAATAATTCATAAAGAGTTCACATATTCGGTTAATGCTTCGATATCTTTCTCTGAAACTTTCTTCTCGATGCCGTGTTTATGGACACTGAACACTTCCTTCATGGTAGCGGCACGCCCATCGAACAAATAAGGAGCCGTACGCCATACCTCACGTAAAGTCGGAGTATCCCAACCTTTTTCAAACTCTATATCCTCACCTATGCGGTGATATTTCATATCCGTATAATAAACCCCGCTATGACATTCCCCGCATTTCAACTTTTCGAAAACCTTCTGTCCTTCCTTTGCCAAATCAGACAACTCGCCGTTCACCAAGTAAGGACTGGGCACGGGACAAAGTGACTTCAAATAAGCATCCACACAAACAGCATCTTCTTCCGAGACTTCAAAAAACTGAATGAAGTTGAATCCTGCCCGCACAGCCCGTTCCGCATGTTCGCGAATACCGGAAATCATATTGGGAGGAGTCACATGGCTAAAAAGCATGCTCTTGCAGTTCTTGGAATTACCGACCCCATCGTTCATCAAATCCCAATTCATGCCGTCCGTACGGGCATCTCCGGGATGGCAACCGTTACAGCTCTGCCAGTTCTGGAAACAATGCGAAGCGTCATTAAAATAACGTTCACCCTTATGTTCGGGCGTCTCCTCACGTCCGGGATTCAGTTCAACTGACATTACTTCATTCGTATTGATATCCATGATATTCAGGATATCGGCAAAATAAGTCGGAATAATCAACTTATCACCGTTCAAAATCATATTGCGAGGACCATTCCCCTCCAAAGGGATGCGCTCACGAAGGCCGTACAAGAAAGTCAGGTCGTAGTCCAACACTGCCTTATTGGGATAGTTCAGGAATTTCTCTAACATCGCCTTATGGTCAATCACACTGACCTCGTGTGTTCCTGAATGGGAAATAAAGACAGTCTCATCGTTACAGGCAATGCTCCAGATACCAGCCGCACCCCGCTCAGGCTCATCCACAACGACTGCCCCCAAGAACTCCTGCTTGTCAACATCGATTACACTAAAAGCACTTGTGTTCATCCATCCCTGCTGTAACTGAGAAGTAGGAACGGTAAAACGCCCTAAGTTATGCGACACATATATATATTTACCGTCAGGAGTTATACAGATTCCCCGGAGAGCATTGCTTCCGTTTGCCAACTGGATATCCTTTACTTTCGTGAAACCATCCATTTCAATAACGGAAACACAAGCAGCCACATAGTCAAGGTCAGCCCGCTGTGCCGGCAGGAAGTTCGTGACGAACATATATTTGCCGTCCTTGCTGAACACGGCAGACTTCGGTTCACGAAGTACCTTTACCGTACGCATTACCTTCCGCGCAACCGGATCGATTTCGGAGATCGTGGTCTGGAACTGGTTACATACATATATATGCTTCTTGTCCGGACCGAACATAGGATGACATGCTCCCGAACCGGTCGGAATGGAAGCCTCAACCTTTCCCGTCTGAAGTGACAATATCTGTAAATGTCCTGTCGTTCCAAATGTAGTCACATACGCCTTGTCGCCATCCACAAGAATACCCGTAGGTGCTTCATCCATCGGGAAAGAGCGCAACAATGTTTTACCATCAGGCGAAAAAACATCAACCCGTTTTACCCCTTTATCTGCCATCAACAACTCACCTTTGGCATTCGTCACGACATCTGCCGGGAA
This sequence comes from uncultured Parabacteroides sp., assembly GCA_910577325.1. Taxonomy (GTDB): domain Bacteria; phylum Bacteroidota; class Bacteroidia; order Bacteroidales; family Tannerellaceae; genus Parabacteroides. The sequence continues at coordinate 31,524 of CAJTMR010000016.1, read as the reverse complement.
GAACGGTGGGTTGCCTGCTGAAGCAAAGGAAATACAACAGCAAGCAAAACAAGCCACCAGTGAGTTTTTAAACATGTATTTTCGTGTGTTCATGGTATATTATATTTTTTTTCTTTACTATATCCCAACTCAAGAGAAATCGTTTGAGTCACTTTCCTTATACAGTCTGCCGAAACACGTACGACCTCTTTAGACAGCCGGTCCTTCGGCCCTGATATCCAGATTGCCCCGCAAGGATATCCCGTATAATTAAAAATAGGTGCTCCGATGCAAATCACACCGTTCAACTCCTCCTCATTATCCATAGCATAACCCAATTTCCGGACTCTTTCAAGTTCCTCCAAATAAGCCTCCCGCGTAACAATAGTCCGGGCGTTGTAGCGTGTAAATTCCATATAAGACAAATACCGGTCCCGGACCGTATTCGGCAAATAAGCCATGATAGCCTTTCCCGGAGCCGAACAATGTAACTCGAAAGGTTTCCCCGGTGAGAGGATGAAACGGAACGTATGGTGTCCCTGTGCCTGCTCGATAAAAATACCTTTCCGGTCTCCCAGCACGCCGAAACATGCTGTCTCCTTCACCTGATCGCGCAAATCACGCAAACGAGGCAAAACCGTTTCCAGCAAATTGTGCTCGTTCAGCGACCTGAATCCCAAAGTTAACAATTTACGAGATAACTTGTATCGCTTGGTATCCTCATTATAAATCAAATAATCCAGACGAACCAGCGTATTCAGAATACGATAGGCCGTCGTCTGTGAAATGTCAAGAACCGACTTGATTTCCTGAAGCGTCTCACCCCGATTGTGAAGCGACAAATACTCAAGTACGGCAATCCCTTTTTCGAGATTCGGAACCTTGTAGTTCTCTTCTGCTTTTTCCATATTTGGAATAACGCTTTCCATATTTGAAATATTATTTCAGATTTGAATCAAATATAAAAGAGAGCGAAGAAATGATGGCAGAATACTTGTGAAAATTAGTTAAGTGTGTCGTAAAACACATTATAGACGAAAGTGAAAAATGGAAGTTACATTATTAAACCACTTTCCACTTTTCACTTTCACCTTTCAACACTTCCGATAGCTGACGGCAGACTTTGCTCGCCAGCATTCTTTATTACTAAAGCTTTTACTTACTTTTTAGCAATAATGCTTCTTATTTATTTTATTGTATGGGCGGAAACACCTTCGAAAGTCATTTTAACAGGATTTATAAACCCGTTGTCATCGAAAGTCATCCGGTCGATACAAGTCACACGGTGGTCGCGAGCATTGTCATTCAGCGGACGACGATGATAGACAATATAATAATCTTCAGTATTCGGAACATGTAATACGGAATGATGTCCGGCCCCTCGTGCTATCGTCGAATCCTGCTCAAGAATCGTGGCAACACGGTCAAATGGCCCGAAAGGCGAATCTGCAATCGCATAAGCGACACAATAATCAGGACCGGTCCATCCTCCTTCACTCCACATGAAATAATACTTTCCATCCTTCTTGAACATAAAGGGTCCTTCCACATATTTATCAGGTGTCACCTCTTTGTAGACTGTCCCGTCTTCAAAAGGAACCAATCCAGTGAAGTCCTCGTTCAGCAGGACAACATTACAATGTCCCCAACCTCCGTAATACATATAATAACGACCATCATCGTCACGGAATACAAACTGGTCGATTGGCTGTGCCCCGTTCACGATCTCGTTGATAAGCGGTTTACCCAACAGATCCTTATACGGACCCTCCGGACGATCGCTGACAGCAACACCGATTCCTCCCACTTCACCTTCATGCACGTCATTGGCTCCGAAGAAAAAATAATATTTGCCATCCTTGTGGATGATAGACGGCGCCCACATGGCTTTTTTGGCCCATTTCACAGCAGAAGTATCGAGCACAGACGAATGCTTCGTCCAGTTCACAAGATCCTTGGACGAAAAACAATCGAAATAAGTCTGCTTTTCATACACATCACTCCAAGTCGGGAAAATCCAATAGGTGTCACCATAAATAATTCCTTCCGGATCGGCATACCAACCCTCGAATACAGGATTACCACTGGCCACTACATCAACAACTGCCTCCTGCTGTTGTTGTTTCGACTGTCCACACGCTACTAACGCGGCTGAACACAATAGTGTGTAAAATTTTATCATTACTTGCAATTTATGATTTTTATTTCTGTTCCATCTTAGCCAACCCGCCTTCCGAGGTTTCCTTATAAAGACTCGGAAGATCGTTTCCGGTCTGCCGCATCACTTCGACAACCTGATCAAAACTTACCCGGTGCTTTCCGTCAGAAAAATTAGAGAAGGTATTCGCATCCAGCGCACGGGCTGCCGCAAAAGCATTACGCTCGATACAAGGAATCTGAACCAGTCCGCAAACAGGGTCACAAGTCAGCCCCAAATGATGTTCCAGTCCCATTTCAGCCGCATACTCAATCTGGGCAGGCGTCCCCCCAAACAACTGGCTGGCCGCCGCAGCTGCCATTGCACATGCCACGCCGACCTCTCCCTGGCATCCAACCTCGGCTCCGGAAACGGACGCATTCGTACGCACCACGTTGCCAAACAAGCCGGCAGTCGCCAACGCACGCAAGATACGGGAATCACGGAAATCGCGGGACTCTTTCAGATGATAAAGCACAGCCGGCATGACACCGCACGAACCGCAAGTCGGGGCAGTCACGATCTTGCCCCCACAGGCATTTTCTTCGGAAACAGCCAAAGCATACGCATAGACCATCCCACGGCTTTTGATACTACTGCCGTAACCTTTGGCACGAATCATATAATCGGAAGCCTTACGCCGAATACCCAAACCACCAGGCAAAATACCCTCCGCTTCCAGGCCATTACGAACCGCCTGTTGCATGACTTCCCATACTTCAGCCAAATAATCCCATATCTGCGGACCTTCGCACTGTTCGACATACTCCCAGAAGGAATGGCCGGTTTTTTCACACCAGGCCTGTATATCCTTGATAGTATGCATTTCATAGACCTGATCTTGTGTCAATTCGTTGTAAGTTTCATTGGCAAGCGTTCCGCCTCCAATACTGTAAATCGTCCAGCTTTCCAATACCTCACCACTTTCATCAAACGACTGGAACAAGATACCGTTCGGATGGAAAGGCAGAAACACCTTCGGTTCCCAAATGATGTCGGTCTTAGCCACCGGACTCAATACTTCAAGAATTGCCACATCCGTCATATGGCCTCTACCTGTGGCCGCCAAACTGCCATAAAGAGTAACATTAAACCGCACAGCACCCCGATTGCGTTCCAAAAACATCCGCGCGGCACGCATCGGCCCCATCGTATGGCTACTGGACGGTCCATGACCGATCCGGTATATTTGCTTAATTGATTCCATTTATTTATACTTTTAAAAATATATTATGTTTATAAAGGCAGCACAAAATTACATAAATTATCAATGCGTTCGATGCTGCAATCAAAACCTGATAACAATTTTCCACCTATGGAAGAGTTCATAAAATTTGTGACTATACTTTCAAGAAAATCCGTTGACGATACAAAAAATACAAAAATCCCCAACAAACAGCAATATAGCCGATTGTACTGGCAAAAGGTTGTGCAGTTTCCGGCATCCATCCGATAAGCCCGCCAAACAAACTTTGGGACGTATAAGAAAAATTGATGAATTTTTGTGCCAAATAGATCGTAATAGAATTAACTCCGATCACTTGAAAGAAAAAAGTCCACTTTCTCCATTCCAACACATCGACAATGTAATAAAACAAAGCAAACATCCAAACCGAATAAGCACCGACAACACAAACAAACGAGCTACTCCACAACTTCTTGTTAATCGGAAACACCAAACTCCATAACAGACCGACCAGCATTAACAACATACCTGCAAGCAACAAAACTGCCACCTTCCGATTGTCCGTCAATCCCTCTTTGCGTAACTTGACAAACTCGCCAGTAAACATCCCTAACATGGCCGTCACAATCCCCGGCAACGTAGACAACAGGCCTTCCGGGTCAAAAATTCCTTGATGCAAACGCCCCGGTAACAACAAACGATCCACATAGCCTACCCAATTGCCTTCCAGCGTGAACGCTCCGGCCTCTACACCCGGTACAGGAATAAAAGCCATCCAAACCCAATAGCCGATTAAGATTGCACCGGCTATCCACACCCGGACAGAAATACGAAAACGGACGAACAGCAATGCTGCAAACATCCATCCCAACCCAATACGCGCCAAGACGCTGGCACAACGAAGATTCGCAAAGTCAAACTGCAACAATCCATTATAAACACATCCCAACAACACCAAGGTAATCCCCCTGCGAATAATCTTTTGATAGATATCCGCTTCGCTCTTCCCCTGTTCGCGCTGCTTTTCCAACGAGAACGGAAATGAAATGCCGGCAATAAATAGGAACAACGGAAAAATTGTATCATGATGTCTCAGCCCATTCCACTCAACATGCTCCATTTGGTCGGAAACCATCTGGAATAAAGGATTCGGGAACAAAGTTGCCAACGCAACGAAAAGGGAAGCCCCTCCCATAATAAAAAACATATCAAACCCCCTCAAGGCATCCAGCGACAGTAACCGCCGGGACTGTTTCTGTTTTTCCATACACACAATGTCTTTGAATTAACCTTATAGATTACGCGGAACAAATATAGGTATTTTTCCTGCATAAGCAACTAAAAAGCCCACTGGTTCATTGCGAACCAGTGGGCTTTCATACTCTTTTTCCGAATATCCTCCGATTTAGAAATTATATCCGACACGCACTGCCAATGCTGCGGCATCCAAATCTTTTATGATATTATATTTCGCTTCCAAGCCGACAGAAACCCGGTCCGTCGCATACACTTCACCTCCCAAGCCGATATTGGCTCCCAAACGAGTTGCATCCCAAGGGCCTGCTTTCCAGAAAGAAAGACTTAAGCCTGCCAACGGATAAAAACCAAACATCTCACTCAATTTAAACACATAATGAGCATTCATGTCGATCGCCCATGCCCGTACTCCGTCATTCTTTACCAAATGGGTAATAGACGGAGTCAGACGAAACGCATCCGTGACACAATAACGATAATCGATGCCGACAGTTGCATTGCCTACATCATTAAAATTATAACCCAAATTGAAACCAAAAGAGGATTGACCTTGCTGCGTCTGTGCATATCCCCCTATACTGAACAGTGCCAGCATCAACATAACAATTAATTTTCTCATACTTTTCTTATTTAATACAACAATTCATATCGCCAAATATAGTGTTTTTTTGAAAAAGCTTCCTATTTTACTTTCAATTTATCACCCGTACTTTTCACGATGCTACGATAATACTCTTCATCGTAACCGGGAAAATCCGGATATTCGGATAATCCATAACCATTCTGTTTGAATTGTCCGTTTTCCTCCTTTTTCACATTGCCATCCATATATTTAACCAACAAGTATTCTCCCAGTTTCTTCCAACGGGCTGTTGCCTGATCGGCAGTCGTAGAACTGAACCAAGTCAAAAACTTGACCGCCTCAGCCGGATTATTCGCATACAATTCCGTTGCCGCTTTGTCAATGACCGGAATCGTCTGCCGATAGCCATCCTCCAAAGCCTGTTGAACAAGACGGATATCCTGAATCATATAGCTATATTTGCCATACGCCATGTTTGCCACCCAGTTATGAATCCAGAAAGCGGATGTCCAGGAGAAATTCATCATATCGCCGTTTCCGACACGATAACATTCGGGAGAAGCCGTCACCGAACAATAGATCGGCGTAAAGACAGCCATATCCGCATCATCCACGCCGAACCAAAGAATACCTCCGACAGCATCCGGCAACCAATTACGCATCTGCGGGACAATCACAAAACCGGTCTGCTGCGTAGCAATTGCACGTTCGTTCGTGTACTCCTGGCCGTCCACTTCGAAAGTCATCGGACGCCAACGATACGGGACTTTGTAAGAACCGGCGCCGGCATCTTTCGTCATATCCAGATCCGTACCTTCAAAATGGTCGCGCATACCTTTCTGCACATCCTGAACGGACAGCAAGCGATCAGGCTTGACATATAAAGGCATCGGTTTCCTCGTCACATCACCCTTGATCAGATCCGTATATTGATCCATCGATTTATCATATTTGCGGAAGAAAGACCACACACGGGCTTCACAACCACGCAGAGAACCGAAATCATACGGACAATAAGCTTTCTGGAAGCTAAAATCCTTATCCTTACCACTGAAATATCCCTTTTCACGAGCAAAAGAAACGACATCCGGTGAATAGATGCAGTTTTCCTTGTCATCAAACGGGATCTGCTGGATACGGGCTTGGTTGGCATGAGCCGAAATACAGTCATCGGGAATACGGATAGCCACCCAAACAGCCCCCTTATTACCCGGACCCTTACCAATCATTTCCATAACCCAGGCTTCGTTCTTATCGGCAATAGAGAATGTTTCCCCACTACTATAGTAGCCATAGTCCTTCACCAGTCCGGTCATAACCCGGATAGCCTCCCGCGCCGTCTTGGAACGCTGCAGAGCGACATAAATCAGACTGCCGTAATCCATGATACCGGTCGTGTCGACTAATTCGGGACGACCTCCGAAAGTGCTTTCCGTAATCGCAACTTGATGTTCATTCATATTGCCGACCACCGAATAGGTCCTTTCAACCTGTGGGATCTGTCCCAACGGCTTATGGGTATCCCACTCGATGATATCCAGCATCGCCCCTTTCGGCCAGGTTGCTGCCGGCCAACGATACAGTTCCCCGTATAACGTATGCGAATCTGCCGCATAGCTGATCATAACGGAGCCGTCAACCGAAGCTTTCTTTCCCACCAGCAGCCCTGTACAGGCAAAAGCTTCCATTCCGGTAAACACAACAGCACAAGCTGCCATCAAAATCCATTTTTTTCTCATACAAATAAAGTTTATGCAAATAATAACATATATGTACCAGCACCGCAGCAATAGCCGATCAATGCCAGAATTGAAAATCGTTTGGTATAATACATGAAATCAATCTTTTCCAATCCCATCACCGTCACGCCGGTCGCAGAGCCGATAATCAGGATACTACCGCCCGTCACGGCACAGTAAGCAAGGAATGTCCAGAAACCTCCGTCCGATACGAAAAACTGCGCATAAGGAGCCAAATTGGCGGCGTCTGGCACGATCGGGTACATACCCATTGTTGCCGCAACCAAAGCCACGTTGTCCACACAGGAAGACAAAACTCCGATCACGAAACTGATTAAATAAGGTTCATGTACATATTTATCCAGAAAAGCGGACATCAATCCCAACTGGCCGGAAGTTTCCAAAGCCCCTACCGCCATCAAGATACCCAGGAAGAAAAAGATCGTCGCCAAATCAATGTTCGGAAGCAACTGGGATATACGCAACTTGTCGGATTCGCGCGTATGCAGTTTGCTATACATAACATCTGTATAAAACCACAGGATCACCAAGCCAAGCAGAACACCCAGAAAAGGCGGAAGGTTCGTCAACATCTGAAAAACCGGAACCAATGCCAATGAAAGGACGCCGATCACAAAGATCACCCGGCGCGAATGATTCGGTATTTCCGGTGTATATTCGTCAGCCATTTCTTCCTCGCTCATCACACGCAAAGTCGCATCTTTCTTAAACAACCAGAAATTGGCAATCGTCAGAGGCACAAGCAAGTTCATCAATGCCGGGAGAAACACATGCGAAATCTGGTGCATCGCCGTGACATTCTTGCCCACCCAAAGCAAAATAGTCGTCACATCGCCGATCGGAGACCATGAACCACCCGCATTTGCAGCAATAATCACCATACAGGCATATTTCAAACGGTCCGTCCGGTCCGGAACCAGTTTCCTCAACACGGCCATAATCACGATAGCGGCAGCCAGATTATCCAACAAGGCGGAAAAGAAAAAAGTGGCAAAACTTATATACCACAATAATTTCCTTTTATCGGCAGTACGGATATATCCGGTAACAGCCCGGAAGCCACCATGCTTATCCACGATATCGACAATCAACATGGAACACATGACAAAGAAAAGCGTTTCGGCCACATTCCCTAAATGATAAACAATCGAACGGTTTGTTATGAATGTAATGAACTGATCTTTTAAAGAAGCATTTGCCATTTCCGGATTTTGGGTCAAAAACTCCTGGAACAAAGGGCTGGAACGCTCTACAAAAATCTCATAGGCGTCAAACATCAATATCATCCACAATGATATTGCCATAAAGAGAGCTATCGCTGCTTTATTTATCTTTATCTTATCTTCCAACGCGATCGCAAGAATCCCTAAAACAAATATGACAGGCATTAAAATAAACATAGCACAATATATTTAAATTGTTATCAAATCACAAAAGACGGGATTTTTCACCCCAAACTCTTGCACATTTAAAAGAAATATTACACAACCGGACTTCCATAGTCCAGATTTTGGTTAAATAGAAAAGAATGATCTGACAAGACCACTCCTTTCGTTTTTATATAGAATACAGATATTCTATCTCTTCCGCCCAAATAGACTCGTCCGGCGTTTCCAGAATTAAAGGAATGTTATCAAACCGGGGATCATCCATCAACATCTTAAATGTAGTCAACCCCATCACCCCTTTCCCAATACTGTCATGGCGGTCCACACGAGTAGCCAAATCTTTCTTGGAATCGTTTACATGCATACCACGCAAATAAGAAAAACCGATTACTTCGTCAAAGCGACGAAACGTTTCTGCAAAACCTGCAACAGTCTTGATATCATAGCCTGCAGCTAACGTATGGGCTGTATCTATACAGACTCCGATACGGGATTTATCCTCAACCTTGTTAATAATGTAAGCAAGTTGTTCGAAAGTATATCCCAAATTGGTTCCCTGTCCGGCTGTATTTTCCAGTACGGCACAAACACCTGAAGTCTGGTCCAGTGCCCAATTGACCGAATCGGCTATACGTGCCAAACAGTCTTCCACATCCATCTGGTTCAAATGGCTTCCGGGATGGAAATTCAAACGGTCCAATCCCAGTTGTTCACAACGCCGCATTTCATCGAGGAAAGCATCTCGTGATTTCTGCAAACCTTCTGCTTCCGGGTGTCCCAGATTGATCAGGTAACTGTCATGCGGAAGAATATGTTCTGCCGAATAACCAAATTCTTCACAACGTTCCTTAAAAAGAGAAATACTTTTTTTTGTCAGCGGAGAAGATTTCCATTGACGCTGATTACGGGTAAACAATGCAAAAGCCTTTGCCCCTATCGCATTTGCATTTACTGGAGCATTTTCAACTCCACCCGATGCCGACACATGTGCTCCAATATACTTCATTCGTATTTATGTTTTATTGTTCATATATTCATCCAACTTCTCTCTGGTATTAGTATCTTTATCATACTCGATAACTATTTTGATCTACAAAGATAACAAGAATGCAGAAATAATGTTTATCAAAACAACATGAATTCCATGGCTGGAGTAACCCTACGAAATACCCGATTACTCCGTACGGGGCAGGGCAACCGCACCAAAATCAGAAAGCGTCCATCTGTTTTCGCCACCAATACAGACTAATTACATAAATGTTTTTGTGAAAACAACTATCATACTATCATATCCGTCTGTATATCGGTTTAAACCAATATGTTATGGCATGATAGTTGCCGTTTTTAACTATCATTCATCTATCACACCTATCATAGTTAAAAACGATAACATCCTGTGTATCAATTATACGATAAAAACAGAGACCGTCCGGAAACAGGTGCAAAACATGTTAAAACGGCTTCTTTTTTCATCAAGACAGGCTTTTCTTTTGTCAAAAACAGCTTGCAAAGCCGCTTGAGACCCGGGTGTACCCACCACACAGACCCAGGTGCGGAAGAGGTGCAGACCCGGGTCTGCGCGAAGCCCAGACGGGGATACAGAGAAGTTTATCAGCCATGTTGGAGGTGCTTTTATGCCTTGTTTTATATTTAAATAACCCCGTTTTGTCGATGGTTATTTTTGCACATATAAACATAAACACCATGTTATCAGCCATATAAATGAATAGTCTTGCAAAAAGCATGATAGTAGAATGATAGTAGAAAACAGCTACTATCATTCTTTAATATATTGTGAAACAACAGTTAACAACCGGATATGATAGTATGATAGTTGATTTGCAAAATTTTCATGAGAGAAGAGAAGTGATTCCGGAATGTCAAAAAGACGATATCCGTATCCGGCAAATATCGTCTTTTGACATTCATCTCCCTGTTTTAATGCTATCCCGTCAAGTACAGGAACAAGGGAATTGTCTTTACTTATACTCTTGCCAACTCCGTATCTGAATATCATCCATGTCCAAGGAACAGAAAGCCTCAATAAAGGCACTTGCCAGACGGGCGTTCGTGATAAGCGGGATGTTCAGGTCGATGGCGGCACGGCGGATCTTGTAGCCATTGTCCAACTCACCGGCCGAGAGGTCGCGCGGGATATTCACAACCATGTCGATCTTCTTTTCATGGAGCATGGTGAGCGCTTGCGGCTCCTTGCCCTCCTCGCTCGGCCAGTAAACCTGCATACAGGGGATGCCGTTTTCTTCGAGGAAACGGTGCGTCCCGCCTGTGGCGAAGAGGTTGTAGCCTTTCGAAGCCAGCATCTTGGCGGCGTCCAACATGGCGACTTTCTGTTTCGGCGTACCCGTCGAGAGCAGGATGTTCTTTTCAGGGATGCGGAGGCCGACGGAAAGCATGCTCTTCAAGACGGCCTCGGAAACATCGTCGCCGATACATCCGACCTCCCCTGTCGAAGCCATGTCGACACCCAAGACGGGATCGGCTTTCTGCAAGCGGTTGAAGGAGAACTGAGAGGCTTTGATACCTACATAATCCAGGTCAAACTCATTCTTGTTCGGTTTTTCGACAGGCAAGCCCAGCATGATGCGGGTAGCCAGTTCGATAAAGTTTATCTTCAACACTTTGCTGACGAACGGGAAGGAACGGCTCGCGCGGAGGTTACATTCGATTACCTTGATCTCGTTGCCTTTCGCCAGATATTGGATATTGAACGGGCCGGAGATATTCAGCTCTTTTGCTATCTGCTTGCTGATACGCTTGATACGGCGTACCGTTTCGACATAGAGTTTCTGTGCCGGAAACTGGATGGTCGCATCACCGGAATGCACGCCGGCAAACTCGATATGCTCGGAGATGGCATACATGACGATCTCGCCCTTATCGGCCACCGCATCCATTTCCACTTCCTTGGCATGTTCGATGAACTGGCTGACAACGACCGGATGTTTCTTCGACACGTTTGCCGCCAGTTGCAGGAAGCGTTCGAGTTCCTCCTGATTGGAGCAGACGTTCATGGCGGCGCCGCTCAGCACATAACTCGGACGGACCAGAACCGGGAAACCGACCTCGGCCACAAACGTATTGATATCGTCCATCGACGAAAGTTCTTTCCAGCGCGGCTGGTCCACCCCGATACGGTCCAGCATGGCGGAGAATTTCTCGCGGTCCTCGGCATTGTCGATACTCTTGGCGGATGTCCCTAAGATATTGACATGCTGCTCGTCCAGACGCATCGCCAGGTTGTTCGGGATCTGGCCGCCTGTCGAAACAATCACGCCGTGGGGATTTTCGAGTTCGAGGATATCCATCACACGCTCGAAGGTCAGTTCGTCGAAATAGAGGCGGTCGCACATATCATAGTCGGTCGAGACCGTTTCAGGATTGTAGTTGATCATCACCGAACGCCAGCCCTCCTTGCGGATCGTTTCCAACGCCTGCACACCACACCAGTCGAACTCTACCGAGCTGCCGATCCGGTAAGCGCCGGAACCCAGCACGACGATGGAGCGATGGTCACCTACATACTGCACATCGTTTTCCGTACCGCTATAGGTCAGATACAGGTAGTTCGTCTGCGCCGGATATTCGGCAGCCAGCGTATCGATCTGCTTCACTACCGGGACGATGCCGTGCTCCTTACGGAACTGGCGGACCTGCATCATGCCTTTTTCCATATCTCCTTCAAGGCCAATGGCACGGGCGACCTGAAAATCAGAGAAACCTTGTATTTTCGCCTTGCGAACAAGTTCCGGATTCAAACGCCAACGCTCAAGGCCTTTCATATCGAAGGCACGCAGTTCCTTATCGGTCTGCATGATTCCATAGAGTTTTTGCAGGAACCATTTGTCGATCTTCGTCAAATCGTGTATCTGGTCGACGGTATATCCGGCACGGAACGCTTTGGAGATGACGAAGATACGGGTGTCGGTCGGTTCATGGAGCGCCTTGTCGATGTCGGCAATCACCAGTTCCTTGTTTTCCACGAAGCCGTGCATGCCCTGCCCGATCATACGCAGCCCTTTCTGGATAGCCTCTTCAAACGTACGGCCGATGGCCATCACCTCGCCGACGGATTTCATGCTCGAACCTAATTCGCGTGCCACACCGTGGAACTTGCCTAAGTCCCAACGCGGGATCTTGCAGACCACATAGTCGAGAGCCGGTTCGAAGAAAGCGCTTGTCGTCTTCGTCACCGAATTTTTCAAATCGAAAAGGCCGTAGCCCAACCCTAACTTGGCTGCGACGAAAGCCAACGGATAACCGGTTGCTTTGGAGGCCAGCGCAGACGAACGGGAAAGACGGGCGTTCACCTCGATCACGCGGTAGTCTTCGCTTTCAGGATCGAAAGCATATTGCACGTTGCATTCACCCACGATACCGATATGGCGGATGATCCGGATAGCCAGTTCGCGCAGTTTATGGTACTCGCTGTTGGTCAGCGTTTGTGACGGAGCTATGACAATACTTTCGCCGGTATGGATGCCTAACGGGTCGAAGTTCTCCATGTTGCAGACCGTGATACAGTTGTCGAAACGGTCGCGCACCACTTCATATTCCACTTCTTTCCACCCTTTCAAGCTCTTTTCGACCAACACCTGGGGAGAGAAAGAGAATGCCTTTTCGACCAGCATATCCAGTTCTTCTTCATTGTCGCAGAAACCGGAACCTAATCCACCCAAGGCATACGCGGCACGGACGATCACCGGATAGCCCAACCCGGCAGCAGCCCGGCGGGCGTCTTCAGCACTCTCCACCGCTTCGCTCTTGATCGTCTTCACGCCGATCTCGTCCAACTTGCGGACGAACAATTCGCGGTCTTCCGTGTCCATGATGGCCTGTACCGGAGTTCCGAGCACACGGACGTTATATTTTTCCAGCACGCCGCTCTGGTATAGCGCCACACCGCAGTTCAACGCCGTCTGCCCGCCAAAAGCGAGCAGGATACCGTCCGGACGCTCCTTTGCAATCACCTTTTCGACGAAGAAGGGGGTGACGGGCAGGAAATAAACGGTATCCGCCACACCTTCCGAAGTCTGTACCGTGGCGATGTTCGGGTTGATAAGCACTGTCCGGATTCCCTCCTCTTTGATGGCTTTCAATGCCTGGCTGCCTGAATAATCAAACTCGCCGGCTTCCCCTATCTTAAGGGCGCCGCTTCCGAGTAGCAGGACTTTCTTTATATCTTCTTTCATTTTTAGGACTCTTTTATTCGTTAACATTTTTAGGCGTATCACCTCACTCCCTAAAGCAGCTCTACAAACTTATCGAAGATGAACTCCGTGTCGGTCGGTCCGCTGCATGCTTCGGGATGGAACTGGGCAGAGAAGAAAGGCTTCGTCTTATGGCGGATTCCTTCGTTCGTCCCGTCGTTCATATTGACAAAGAACGGTTCCCAGTCAGCCCCCAGCGTGTCGTCCGCCACCGCGTAGCCGTGATTCTGGGAGGTAATGAAGCACTTTTCCGTCCCTACCATGCGTACCGGCTGGTTATGGCTGCGGTGGCCGTATTTCAGCTTATAGATCGAAGCGCCGCCGGCTTTGGCAAGCAACTGGTTCCCCATGCAAATGCCACAGATCGGTTTGTCGCCATCGAGCGCCTTGCGGATATTCCGGACAGCAGCATCGCAGGTATCGGGATCGCCGGGACCGTTCGAAAGGAAAAGCCCGTCATATTCAAGAGGGTTGAAATCATAGTTCCAGGGAACCCGTATCACCGCCACATTCCGTTTCAAGAGGTTACGGATGATGTTGGCTTTCACACCGCAATCGAGAAGCACTACGCGCTTCAGTTCCGGATTGAGAGTTGCAATCCGGATGTTATCAAACGTCTCTGCCGGAAACGACATTCCCGTCCCGCCGGGTTGATAGCAGATAATATCCTTACAGCTCACACGGTCTACATAGTTGATGCTGCCGTAATCCGGCATCTCGAACGGCAAGTGCCGGCTGCCCGCTTGCATTTGCAATCCGGCGATGCCGCCAGACTTCACCCCCGTCCCGTCGCCGATCAGAATACGTCCCATCATTACGCCATGCTCCCGTATCTTTTTTGTCAGCGCACGGGTATCGATGCCGGTGATTCCGGGGATCATCTCACGTTTCAACCAGTCGCCAAGGCTTTCCACAGCGTTCCAGTGGTTATATTCTTCGCTATAGTCACTCACTATAATCGCCTCTGCATGAATTTTCTCACTCTCCATGAAGGTCGGCAATCCGTTCTCTCCGATAGAGAAAGGAGGCACTCCGTAATTTCCGGCCAGCGGATAAGTCAGAACCATCAGTTGCCCGGCATACGAAGGGTCGGTAAGGCTTTCGGGATAACCGGTCATAGCGGTATTGAACACCACCTCGCCGGCCACCGCCTTGTCGAAACCAAAAGAGAAGCCGTGGAACATGCTTCCGTCGTCTAAGACCAATGTTGCTGTTTTTCTTGTCATTTTCAATATTCAATTATCATTTTTCAATTCCCCAATATTCCTCTTCCATATAATGAATGAACGCTTCGTTCACCATTCGCGCGCCGCCCGGTGTCGGATAATCACCCGAGAAGTACCAGTCGCCCGGATGATCGGGACAAGCGGCATGCAGCCCTTCGAGTGTCTGGTAGACGATCTCCACTTTCGCACGTGTCCCGGCAGGGGTAAGCAGCTCAACCATCTTGGCCGAGATTTCCTCGTCGGTAAAAGGCGCATAAATCTCCTTCACATAGTTCACGGCCCTGTCGCACGGCAAGGCCTGCTGCTGTTTGGCCTTCTTATAAACGTCGAGCAGGACGGGCTCCATCCCCCTGTCCACCAAAAGCGCCACGGCGGCCTTGAAGGCGATAAACTCGCTCATGCGGGACATATCAATACCGTAATAATCCGGATAACGCACCTGCGGAGACGAACTGACCACCACGATTTTCTTCGGGTCCAGGCGGTCCAGGATGCCGATAATGCTCTGCCGGAGTGTCGTACCGCGCACGATACTGTCGTCGATCACAACCAGATTGTCCTCGAAAGGCACGATGCTCCCGTACGTGATGTCGTACACATGGGCGGCCAGATCGTTACGGCTGTTTCCCTCGGCAATAAAGGTGCGCAATTTTATATCCTTGATCGCTACTTTTTCACACCTGACGCGCATGGAAAGGATTTGTTCCAGTTCTTCCTCCTGAAGCAGGTGGCTGCGGTCGGCGATCCATTCCTTTTTCTTCTTGTTCAGATATTCGTTCATGCCCTCCTGCAACCCGAAATAAGCGACCTCCGCCGTATTCGGGATAAAGGAGAAGACCGTATGGTTCAGATCGTTGTCCACAGCCTTCAGGACTGCTGGCACAAGATTCTCACCCAACCGTTTCCGTTCGCGGTAAATATCCCGGTCGCTTCCACGCGAGAAGTAAATGCGTTCGAACGAGCATGCCTTATTCTCCTTCGGCTCCATGATTTGTGAGGTATGCCAGTCACCTTGCTTGTTGATGATCAGCGCCTCTCCCCTTTTCAGTTCATGCACGTCTCCGGCAGGTACATTCATGGTCGTCTGGATCACCGGACGTTCACTTGCCAGGATCACGATCTCGTCATTGGCATAATAGAACGCCGGACGGATGCCCCAGGGATCGCGCACGCTGAAAGACTCGCCGCTCCCGGTCAGTCCGCAGATCACGAAACCGCCGTCCCACTGCGGGGCACAACGTTTCAGGACATTCGACAGGCCGACATTCGCCTCGATCGCATGGGTGATATCCATTCCTTTCAGTCCTTCGGCTTCATACTTCCGGTACAGGCGTTCGATCTCACGGTCCAGACGGTGCCCTACCTGTTCCAGCATGATGAAAGTGTCGGCATAGGCTCGCGGATGCTGGCCGATGGCTGTTATCTCTGCAAAAATATCCTGTACGTTAGTAAGATTGAAATTACCGCAAAGAGCGAGGTTCTTGGCTCTCCAGTTGTTACGGCGTAAAAAAGGATGGACATAGGAAATACCGGATTTCCCGGTTGTACTGTAACGCAGGTGTCCCATATAAAGCTCTCCTGCAAAGGGAAGGTTTGTTTTAGCAAAAAGCGGATCATTCAGCTTGCCGGGCGGCAAATCCTTGTAATGCTCATGAACGGCTGCGAATATCTCGGTAATGGCTTCTGTGCCTAATGCCCTTTCCCGAAACATATATTCTTCGCCGGGGCTGGCTTCCAACTTGACGCATGCTAAACCGGCTCCTTCCTGACCGCGGTTATGCTGCTTTTCCATCAACAAATAGAGTTTATTGAGCCCATACATCCAGGTTCCATACTTCTGATGATAATATTCCAAAGGCTTTAGTAACCGGACCATGGCGACTCCACACTCGTGTTTAAGTACTTCCATTTGGTTCTATCTTGTTTATTTCGACTGCAAAGATACTTACATCATATTACATAATGTTCATACAAACGAAATTTATTTGACATATTAACAGAAACAATCAATCTATTTGTCATTTAGTTAAATCATTTATAAAAAAACGATATTCTTTCGACAATTCTGCCAAATAGAAAGAAAATCCTTTTTCAAAATTTACTCGAATTCAAAAATATCAGATGGTGTTGTTCTTTTCAAAGCATGCAAAGAGACATCCTTTCCTACCCGTACCCCCTCTTGGAATAAACGAAAATCAACTGTTTTATAGGCTAATTCGGGATGATTATTGTCACGACTCAAGTGGCACAACCAAACATCTTTCAACTTCGGATCATAATGCGTGGCGAGAAACTCGGCAGCTTCACGATTACTCAAATGCCCGGTCGGACTGGCAACACGTTCCTTCAAAAAAGCAGGATATGTACCGAACTGCAACATCTCCTCGTCATAATTAGCTTCTATAACCAGATGGTTTGCCATGCTCATATACTTGCTTACCGTTTCGGTGATATGACCGACATCTGTTGCTAACGTGAACTTATGGTCGCCACATTCGATATGATAACCGACATTATCGGTACTGTCATGCGGAACCTCGAAAGCTGTGATACGAAAATCACGAATCACAAAAGGCACTTCCTTTTCGATCACCTTACGCGAACTGACAAGTGTTTCCTCAACATAACGGCTTTTGTTAATCCCACGATGGACTGCCTCCGTCGTATAGACAGGAATACAAAGTTTCTCCCCCAGACATCCCACGGTCTTGATATGATCGGCATGGTCATGCGTGATCAGGACTGCTACAATTTTGGAGAAATCGATAGCTTTATCTTTCAACACCTTTTTTATGGTACGAATACCGATACCTGCATCAATCAACACTCCGAATTCGGGTGTTCCCAAATAATAGCAGTTTCCACTGCTTCCACTTGCTAAACTCAGAAAAGATAGTTTCATTTTAAGTTCCAATTCAGTCCTTAACAGGAATTACGGGCGAAACGTGTCGGGAATTGTCACCTCCCCAATCAACGAACAGTTCATGTGATCTTTCACCTCCTCAGATGTCAACCCGTGACCGAAAAGAAACATGAGCTTGGTAACGGCACTCTCGGTCGTACTGTCAAAACCGCTTATCACCCCTGCTTTCAATAATTTATGTCCAGTTTCATACCGGTGCATTTCCACACTTCCAGCACTACACTGGGTTACATTCACAATCACAATTCCACGATCCACCGCCTCTTTCAACATCGCCAAGAACCAATCGTAACATGGTGCGTTCCCACTTCCGAATGTTTCCATCACGACACCCTTCAACCCTGGGATGTTCAGGATACTCTCCACTACCTGGGGGGAAATTCCCGGAAAAAGTTTCAAAACTGCAATATTCCGGTCCAAGAGGTAATGCGGTTTCAACGGCTTTCTCGAAACAGGATGGTAAATCTGTTGTGTATCATACTTTATATAGATACCGGCATGTGCCAGCGGCGGATAATTGTATGAACGGAAAGCATTGAAGTTATCCGCATTGATCTTACTCGTACGATTACCTCTCAACAAGTCATTTTCAAAAAAGATACAAACCTCCGGTACAACCGGAACACCGTTTTCCTTTGCAGCAGCAATCTCGATAGCGGTGATCAGGTTTTCTTTCCCGTCGGTTCGCAACATACCGATCGGCAATTGCGAACCGGTTAAAATGACCGGCTTACTTAAATTCTCCAGCATAAAACTCAAAGCGGATGCCGTGAAAGACATCGTATCCGTACCGTGAAGCACGACAAAACCGTCGTACAACTGGTAATTGTCAGCAATAATCCTCACGATTTTCATCCACGAATCAGGTCCCATTTCCGATGAATCCATGGCCGGGTCAAACTGAATGGTTGAAACAGCATACCCCAACTTCTTCAGCTCCGGCATATTATCCTTCAAATGTTGAAAATTGAACGATTCCAACACACCGGTTTCAGGGTTTTCGATCATGCCGATCGTCCCACCGGTATAGATGAGCAGGATCGAAGCTTTCTCATCATGAGTATTCATACTTGCTGTCATAGATCGCAAAATTAATCATTTTATTCTTCTCCTTTTAATACCGGGACGCTTATGTGATATTTTACTGCCACTATGCGGGAAACGAATATTCCTGTAGCAGCGACAAGCTGTGTCAATGACGGACCAATTCCCATCTGCAAGCAGGCATAATAAATAAGGCCTCCGAACACGCACGCCAACGCATAAATATCTTTCCGGAAAATCAGCGGCACTTCGTTGATCAGGATATCGCGGATCATACCGCCGAAAGCCCCTGTAATCGTCCCCATCACAATAGCCACCCACATCGGGAACCCGAACGCGAGCGCTTTCTCGATACCTACCACGCCGAACAGTCCCAACCCGATAGCATCGAAAATAAAGAAAGTATTATTCAAACTAATCACATATTTCCGGAAGATGATAACGAAGAGCAATGCCAGCGCCGATATGACAAGATAAGAAGCCTGTTCCATCCAAAAAGGGGTTGCATTAAGCAGGATATCGCGGATCGTCCCCCCCCCTACTGCAGTAACCACACCGACAACATAGGCCCCAAACCAATCAAATTGCTTAGCAGAAGCCAAACGAATACCACTAATCGCAAAAGCGAATGTTCCAGTATAATCACAAAACGTAATGAAGTCTATCATTTTGATTTTTTCTGCAAAAATAAGAATTTCCTCGTAATGTTAGAGTCTTCTATTAAGATGACCTGATAATAATTTAAACCAAACGAATATCCATCTGTTAATTATACATAAGTTTGCACCCGCAAAAAGACTGAAAATTATCTAATTAAGAAGAAAATGAAGAAATTTATATTAGCAGGACTCATTTGTCTACTTCCATCCTCCTGGATATGGGGGCAAGAATATATACCTCAAATTACACACCGTCATTATATAAGCGACACGACTCTATACCAGCCGCGTCGTCCCTGGAAAGCGGCAATCGAAACATTCGGACTCAATATGCTCGTCTGGAGCTTCGACCGATATATCATGAAAGAAGATTGGGCTTATATCAACGGGAACACAATCAAAAGCAATTTTCAAAAAGGCCCGGTATGGGACACAGATCAGTTCACGACAAACCTGTTCTCACATCCCTATCACGGTTCGCTTTATTTCAACACTGCCCGCAGTAATGGAATGAATTTCTGGCAATCTGCGCCGTTTGCTGCCGGCGGTAGTCTGATGTGGGAGTTTTTTATGGAGAACGAACCGCCTTCGATCAACGACATGCTGGCAACAACGTTCGGCGGAATCGAATTAGGAGAAATCACCTACCGTCTATCCGACCTGTTCATCGACAACCGTTCGTCAGGAGTCGAACGTATCGGGCGCGAGGTGCTAGCCGGCATCCTGTCGCCAGTCCGTGCTTTCAACCGTATCATTTCAGGGGAAGCCTGGCGACACAGTTCCTCAAAAGGACGAACCTATTCTTCCGTCCCCGTCAACTTCATCGTGACGATGGGACCTCGTTTTTTAGCAGAGCAGGAAAATTCGAAACGAGGCACGACGAGTTTGAACATCAACTTCCGCATCAACTACGGGAACCCGATCAATGACGATTTCTATTCTCCTTACGAATGGTTTCGCTTCAACTTCGGGATAGATCTATTCTCCGCCCAGCCGATAGTCAGCCAAGTCAACGCAATTGGGGCATTATGGGGAAAAACGGTTTGGGCGAAAGGGCCGCGCACGCTTTCCGCCGGATTTTTCCAGCATTTCGACTTCTATAATTCGGAACTCCGCCACGAAAGCCATAAAACTGTTCCTCCCTACCGCATCGCAGCGCCAGCGGCAGCAGGAGCCGGTTTGATCTATTACAAGCAATCCGCACCAGAAGACAAAACGGATATTTATGCCGAACTGTATGCCAACGGCGTAGCTTTAGGAGCCAGTCTTTCGGACTACATGCTGCTCGGAGAACGGGATTACAATTTAGGAAGCGGCTACAGCACCAAAGCAGGAGCCGGCATCATCTATAACAGACGGCTGGCTTTCCTGCTCCACATGGAAAACTATCATATCTTCACCTGGAAAGGCTACGATCCCAAAATCGACTGGTCAATTACAGATCCGAGCACCCTGAACACACAAGGCGATGCCGGGAACGCGCGCCTGACCATCTTCTCGATAAAGTTGGCCTATTTGCTGAAAGACAAGTGGAACATCACCCTGACAAACCGTTATTTCTCGCGACGGACAAACTATCAGTATTACCCCAAAGTTGACTATTCCACGTACGACCTGATGCTCGGATTGGGCATACGGATTTAATTCTTCCGTTCCAGCTCGTTCAGGTTCTCCATCTTCTTACGTTGCAAGAACTCGTAGATGCCTTCAAGATGTTCTGTCACCTTCTTATTGCCAAACTCGTAAACTTTAGTCACAAGGCCATCCAGGAAGTCACGATCATGTGAAACAACGATCAATGTCCCGTCAAAGTCCATCAAAGCTTGTTTCAAGATATCTTTCGTCTTCATATCCAGATGGTTCGTCGGTTCGTCGAGGATCAACAGATTGACAGGTTCCAGCAACAACTTGATCATGGCCAAACGGGTACGCTCACCTCCAGACAGCACCTTCACCTTTTTGGCCGAATTCTCGCCCCCAAACATAAACGCTCCCAACAAATCCTTAATCTTGTTACGGATGTCTCCTTTGGCAACATCGTCTATCGTCTGGAATACCGTAAGGTTCTCATCCAAAAGGGAAGCCTGATTTTGCGCGAAATAGCCTATCATCACATTATGTCCGATCGTCAACGTGCCATCATGTCCGATCTCCTTCATTATACATTTTACCAACGTAGATTTACCTTCTCCGTTCTTCCCGACAAAAGCGATCTTGTCTCCTCGCTCAATCGTCAGATTGGCATTTTGGAAAACAATATGGTCCCCATACGATTTCGACACGTTCTCGATTGTCACCGGATAAGAACCTGAACGCGGCGAAGGCGGGAACTTCAAGCGCAATGCAGAAGTATCTTCCTCGTCCACTTCCAGGATCTCCAACTTTTCGAGCATCTTCACACGGCTCTGGACCTGCAAGGTCTTGGAGTAAGTACCTTTGAAACGCTCAATAAAATCCTTTGTCTCGGCAATGAATTTCTGTTGCTCGTCATACGCTTTCTGTTGCTGTTCACGACGCTCCTTCCGCAGTTGCAGGTATTGGCTGTAATTGACCTTGTAATCATAGATGCGCCCCATCGTCACCTCAATTGTCCGGGTGGTAATATGATCCACGAAAGCACGGTCGTGACTGATCACCACGACAGCCTGTCCATTGTCGATCAGGAAATCTTCCAACCACTGGATCGACTCGATGTCAAGATGGTTGGTCGGCTCGTCCAGCAAAAGCACATCCGGCTTCTTCAACAAAAGTTTCGCCAACTCTATACGCATACGCCAACCACCGCTAAACTCACTCGTCTGACGGGTAAAGTCTTCACGGACAAAACCAAGCCCCAGCAGAGTCTTTTCGATATCGGCATCATAATTAATCTCCTCGATGGAATAAAACTTCTCACTCAACGTCGATACACGCTCGATCAGTTCCATATAACTGTCCGAATCATAATCGGTACGTGTTTCCAGTTCCTTGTTGAGGGTAGCGATCTCCGCTTCCATTTCGTGCAGATGAGCGAAAGCCTGGGCCGTCTCATCAAAAACAGTACGGCCGTCCTCCGTCATCAAATGCTGCGGAAGATAAGCAATAACGGTATCCTTCGGTGCGGATACCTTCCCACGCGTCGGTTCACGCACTCCCGCCAAAATCTTCAATAAGGTCGATTTTCCCGCACCGTTCTTTCCCATCAGGGCAATCCGGTCCTTCTCATTAATGACAAAAGATATGTCCGAAAACAATGTGCTGCCGCCAAACTCTACTGTTAGTCCGTCTACTGAAATCATATAATATATAATAATGTATTGCTTTTACAAAATGAGTGGCAAAGGTAAGAAATAAATAGGAATGATAATAATCGTATGTTATTCGCCGTTATGGCATAATAATGAGAGGGAAAGAAAAAAATCTGGCATGTTCATACTCTTTATTACTAAAAAAATACATATATTTGTCTAATATTAAAATTCAAATTATGAAAATTTGCAACTTTATTATCATCCTCATTCTATGTTTTGGTGTTCATCTTCAGGCACAAAACAAAGCGGACAATTTCAAACAACAGGCACAAAGCAGCCTTGAAAAAAAAGATTATACAAAAGCCCGCTATCTTTTTATCCAAGCGTATAGGAATTACGCAAATGAAGGAAAAATAACACAGGCAGTCGAATGCGGAACGCAAGCGACCTCTCTTTATTATCGTGAGAATTATTATCAGGAAGCATTCGACCTTTGCCGGCAAATGGGACAAATAGTGACAAATCAGGAACAGGCGGAACAAAAAAAACTGTACGACCTGAATTTTCTGATAACAAAGGAACGCCTACAAATGTATATCAAACTGAGAAACGCAGCCCAAGCACAACTTCAACTCAACATTCTTGACAATTTAGCTGAAGAGTCAGGCAACAGTCAACTTATGGAAAACTTGTTGTACATAAAAACAGACTATTTTTATTTCTTCGGACAGAAAGAAGAGGGAGATGCGGCATTTAACCGACTGATCAGCCAATACCGAGAGAAAAAGGAGTACGGCAAAGTCAGTGAATGTTACCAAAACTTGATCGCGATCGCACGCAAAGCCAATAACACCTCGTTAATGGAACAGACTTTCGTAAAATATATGGTATGGACCGACTCCGTAAAAATGCTCACTGCCGAAGATAAATTGGGAGCTTTACAACAAAAATACGACGACAGCCTACAAACGATACTGGAGAAAGATGACAAACTGGCAGCCAAGCAATACATCATTGTCGGGCTTTGCACATTGGTTGCCATCCTGATTGCCGGACTGGTGTTCCTGGTATTCTTGGCAATGCGCTTCATCATCCTTAACCGGAAATTGAAAAAAATCATCCAGACCATCACAGAACACAGCGAACAACAGACCGGATTCATTCAAAGTATCTCGGAACAGATGAAACCGACCTTAATTGAAATGAACAAGTCGGTGGCCCAATTACAGACCACCGTTCCCGATCAGGCAAAAGCACTGCGATACCGCGTTGATGCTTTGGAACAGTTCGGCAACCATATACAAGAACTTTCTACCCTTGAAAATTCTTTGCTTGAGCCCTACGAAACACAATCTTTTAATGTCAGTGCTTTCTGCGAAAAAGTACTGGAGCAAATCAAAGAAAACGTTCATCCGGATGTCGAAATCACCACTGATATTCCAAAGATCGAAATAAAAACAAATGCCGAACAGTTACAACGCATTCTGTTACATCTGTTGAAAAACGCAGCTCTCTATACCACATCAGGCAAAATAAAATTGGAATTCAAGAAGAAAGGAGCCCATATCTGCCAGTTTATCGTTACCGATAACGGTCCGGGCATCCCTGCCGAAAAACAAGAGATGATCTTCAAGCCTTTCACCGAAATAAAAGACTTAGCCGATGGCGACGGGTTGGGATTGCCCATCTGCTTCCTGATTGCTTCGAAAATGAACGGCACACTCTCCATAGATCCTGAATACAAAAAAGGCAGCCGTTTTATTTTGGTATTACAAGTATAACCGAACATATACATCAACCGGATGCAGATGCGTTTCCCCATAGCCAACTGTATCCGGTTGATGTCACCCCATTCAAAATGACGAATAAAAACAGACCGGAAAAAACTCAAAAGAAGCTGAAAAACACTTTTTGAAGAAAATTTAAACAGGCTCTAAATCTAAAATCGTATTTTTGTCCCCTCAAAATACAAATAGAAATTTATATTTATGAGTGTCAAATTAAAGGATAACATCACCAAAGTATTAGGGGTGATCATTGGTTTCATTCTTACAATAGGATGTACGGACAACAATGACAACGACGGACCGGCAGAAAGCAAATACGGGCTTATTCAGATGTCTGAAAATGACTATAATCCAAACAACACCTCCTATATTTTACAGGATGGCGAACCTGACAGCCTTCTGTTCAACCGTGCCCAACGCAGTTTTCGAGTAAATGCTCCTTTACAAGCCTCCATCACCGACAATCAGGAATTCCTTTTCCGCTTTTACTGCCCGAGAGGGATCAGCAACGTAATCGTATGGGCGACCATAGAGGGCTATGAAAAAGAATTGCGGTTTGCGGAATTCACGCGAATACTGCCTTTTCAGGAGTTCCGGACAAAAATTCCTTTTATCAATAAGGATAAAATCTATTATACCCGGCAAGGCGAAGAAGTGATCGTCCCGGCAACTCCCGATATCGAAGCCGGTGACATCAAATTGCGAATCGAGTCAGTCGACCCTGTCTATCAAGGCATGATCAATGTCAAACCCAAATGGAACATCTGGTTCGGCAAATATTCCGGTTCCAACTGGGGCAGTTTCGCTCCCCATTTGGCCAGGGAAGCGGTAGCCTTATCCTTGAACATGGCTACCATGTTCTCGACTTCCCTGTTCGAACAGGAGCTGGACAAATGGAGGGGGAAATTGATCAACAATGAAAACATTGTCGACATCAACAATTTAAAGAAACAAATAACCAATCATTCAGGTTTTTGTTTCGGACGTGTAGTAAACGTGGTGGGACTCGGAGGAGGCAACACCTACGGATTAGGCGAATATGTCTATTTGACCCATTATGCCGACGACGCCAATGGTAGTGACACACCCTATCATGAGATGGCGCATTGCCTCGGCTACGGGCATAGCGGCAATATGACCTATTATCCGGCGGAAGGGGGATTCCCGACCATCTGTATGAAAGTCTACTCGCAACTGTCCAGAGAAAAGAAACTTCCGATCTATTCACGCCGCTTCCTGCATACAAGACGAAACAAGAATCTGGTGGAAAACAAAAGTATCTATACCGCTTCGGCCTACATCATCGAAGACCCGGAACTGGATGCCATAGATGGTGGTCTGAGCATCCCTTTCACTGAAACGGACAAGGCCGGAAATGAAGGTTCTTCTCTTTCTTTTACCGTCTCCGTGCTGGACGTACCGGGGGCGACAGTCGAAACGTTTCAACCCAAAGCCGTCCACTTGTACCAAAACACGTTGTATGTGGCCAACAACGCTCCCGGCCATTACAGTCTCGAAATCTTCGATGTATCTTCCGGCATCCGCCATATACGGAGTATCCGAAAATGGACAAACAACGAGACAGAAGATACATTTGCCGGAGAACCAACCGGTGTAACCCGCTCTTTCAATAAAATATATGTGACAAACACAGGAAGCCGTACGGATGTATTCGATGCTTCCACATACGAATTTATAACCTGTATCGGAACCGGAAGCTGGGGAGAAGGCAATTTCCAGACTGTCCATGCCTTTGACGTAGTTGCCAGCCAAGGAAGCATCCTGATTCGGGACAAACGTAAACTGGTCGTCGTTCTGGAAAACGATGTACAACCCGGTACTGCACGTAAAATCCCCGTCTATAGCCGCAGCACTAACCTGAAAGAAGCTGCCGGGACATACGGAATCGCAATCAATGACAAAGGACTCATCTATGTAACCGCCCAAAACACAAAGAAAGTCCATATCTTCGACCCGAAAAACATACGGGAAGGCAACAGCGGGTTCATGTATAACAACGTTTCCCTCGGTTTCGAGAACGCGCCCCAGTCATTGGCTTTCATCGGTGACCGGTTATTCGTCACTTTGCGTATCAATAACAAACAGTCCGAACTATGGGAAATAGATCCGTCCAACGGCAAGCTGTTACAGAACATCACCGGCTCCTTTGCCGAACCTGAAAAAATAGCGGCCTCCCGCCAAACATTACTGGTGGTGGACCGTGGAACGCAAAGCATCAGGGCAATACCCGCAAATAATTTATAAGAATATAAATCTATAATTAACATGAAAAGCAAAATTTCTACAGGAGTGCTCTTCGCCATACTTATACTTATGGCGATGCTTCCCCGGACTGGACAGTCACAAGAAATCGATCCCAACGCCTATTATGAGATCGTAAGCAGCAACAGCCTGGTTCTCGACAATCAAGACAGCGAAGACGACGGGACCCAGATATTCATCAACAACCGCGTAGGGAACCGGATATCGCAGGTATGGCAACTGACGACTCCAGGCTATGGAGTCTACAAGATCTGCACACCCCTCTCCGACAAATGTGTGGACAACAACAACACGAAAGAACCGGGCCCGGTTATCCAATGGGAGAACGGCGAGAGCAACATGAACCAGTTTTGGAAACTAACAAAAACCGGCGAAAATACCTACATCTTTACCAATATTGCCAACGGACTGAATCTTAGTATCAGCGACGACGGACAACCGGGAAAGGCCGCTCTTCAACTTGCAGCAGACTCAACTGACACCAAGCAACACTGGAGCCTACGCAAATCGAACCTGAAAATAGACAAAGAGACCTTGCGCAGTTCCAGCGACAAGGATTGGGAAAACGAAAACATCTTCGCCATCAACAAAGAGCCCGGGCATACAACTTATGTCCCCTTCCCTTCTGCGGAAAGCCTAAAAAACTCTCCCGACTACCGAAAAGCCTGGCTTCGCCCGAACTCTCCGCGTTACCAATTACTAAATGGCAACTGGAAATTCAACTGGGTGAAACAGCCCTCCGAACGCCCGGTCAACTTCCATAAACCAAACTATGATGTTTCCGGATGGAAAGAAATTCCGGTTCCTTCCAATTGGGAAATGTACGGATACGGCACGCCGATTTATACGAACATCACATATCCGCATCGCAACAACCCTCCTTTTATACAAGGAAAGAAAGGATACACGATCATGAACGAGCCGAATCCTGTCGGTTCTTACCGGCGCGACTTCAATATCCCGGACGATTGGAAAGAAAGCGAAATTTTCATCCATTTTGATGGCGTCTACAGCGCCATGTACCTCTGGGTGAACGGGAAAAAAGTCGGTTACAGCCAAGGGGCAAACAACGATGCCGAGTTCAACATAACCCAATACGTTAAGCCGGGAAAGAACGTCCTGGCTGTCGAGGTGTACCGTTGGAGCGACGGCAGCTACCTGGAAGACCAAGACATGTTCCGTCTGAGCGGCATCCATCGCGATGTTTATCTGTTCGCGACCCCCAAACTGCGCTTGCGTGATTACTATCTGTTCGCTTCATTTGAAGAGGATAATTTGAACAAAGCGACATTCAATGTCCGTACGAACGTGAAGAACTATGGCAAAACTGTGGACAAAGCGGTTGTCGACATCACGCTGCTGGATCAAGACGGCGAGCAAGTGGCCTTTATATCCGATGTTATCGAAGACATCAGGAAAGGTCGGGAAGCGATCAATACGACCAGTGTTGAAATCAAGAATCCAA
Organism: uncultured Parabacteroides sp.; assembly: GCA_910577325.1. Taxonomy (GTDB): domain Bacteria; phylum Bacteroidota; class Bacteroidia; order Bacteroidales; family Tannerellaceae; genus Parabacteroides. The sequence continues at coordinate 3,329 of CAJTMR010000016.1, read as the reverse complement.
ATCTTTGGTCTGCCGAAACGCCCTACCTCTACACAGCGATCCTGGAGCTGAAAGACAAGACAGGCCAAACGCTTGAAGCAATGTCTTCACAATTCGGTTTCCGCAAGATCGAGATCAAGAACAAACGGGTATATATCAACAACGAACAGGTGTTCTTCAAAGGAGCCAACCGCCATGACATCCATCCTCAACATGGGAAAGCGGTTCCGGTCGAGTCGATGATTGAAGACATATTGCTTTTCAAACGCTATAATCTGAACACAATCCGCACGAGCCATTATCCAAACGATGCCAAGATGTACGCATTATACGACTACTATGGCCTCTATGTAATGGACGAAGCCGATATTGAATGCCACGGCAACCACTCGATCAGCAACAAGGAAAGTTGGCTACCTGCATACGTAGACCGTATGGTCCGCATGGTCGAACGCGACAAGAACCATCCGTCCGTCATCTTTTGGTCTATGGGGAACGAGTCCGGCGACGGCAAGAATTTTGACACAGTCTATAAGGAAGCCCGCAAACTCGACCCGCGTCCGATCCATTATGAAGGGAAAAACCGGATTGCCGATATGGACTCCCGCATGTACCCTTCCATCGAGTCGATGAAAGAACAAGACGAGCAAAAAAGCGACAAGCCATTCTTCCTCTGCGAATATGCACACGCCATGGGCAATTCGATAGGCAACCTCGACGAGTATTGGGATTACATCGAGAATCATTCATGCCGCATGATAGGCGGTTGTATTTGGGACTGGGTGGACCAAGGTATCAACAAATATGGAGAATTGGCGAATCGTTACTATTTCGGTAACGGTTTCGGCGACAAGCCGAACGATTTCGCCTTCTGCTGCAATGGCATCGTGACACCGGACCGCCAGGTGACGCCGAAACTGCTCGAAGTAAAGAAAGTGTACCAATACATCAAATTCAAACCGATCGACCTGAAGACCGGCAAGGTAAAACTGGAAAACCGCTATGACTTCCTGAACCTGGACCAATTCGACCTTCAATGGCAGTTGCTGAAAGACGGACAAGCAGTCGAATCGGGTGTATTACCGTTAGGCAATATAGCACCGAACAAAGAAACCGAAGTGACGATTCCATATAAAAAAGTGTTGGATACCGATAACGAATACTTCCTTAACTTGTCGGCCCGGTTGAAAAAGGATTGCAACTGGGCGAATGCCGGACATGAAGTGGCATCCGAGCAATATCCGTTGACAGTCAAGGTGGCTGTAGCTCCTGCCGACAGGACTTTCAGCGACACTCTGAAAGTGGAAGAAGAGAAGGGGCAGATCGGTTTCCGTGCTCCAAGGTTCTTCGTCGCTTTCAATCCTGAAACAGGAAAAATGATCTCCCTGCGTTATGCCGGTACGGACATGATCTATAATAAGGAAGGATTTGACCTCAATTGGTTCCGTGCGATAGATAACGACAAACAAGAATATCTGCCGACAACCATCACGAAACAAGCTTTCGACTGGAAACAATCCGATGACAAAAAATCGGTGACGGTTACCACTCACCATGAAGCTGTCATAGGCAACGGTACGAAAAAGGTCACTCTTCCGTACCACATAACTTATACAATCTATGCAAACGGCATTGTCGATGTGAACGGCACGTTCAAACCCGGTAACGACTTCAACCTACCCCGCCTCGGCCTGCAGATCGCTTTAAATCCGAAACTGGAGCAGGTGACATGGTATGGACGGGGGCCGATCGAAAATTATTGGGACCGAAAAAATGCCGCATACGTTGGCCTGTATAAGAATACGGTAACAGGCATGGAAGAAGCATACGTCCATGCCCAATCGATGGGAAACCGCGACGATGTGCGCTGGTTGGCGCTGACAGGCCAAGACGGCCAAGGCATCCGGATCACCTCCAAAGATCATTTGAACTTCAGCGCGCTCCACTTCACCGATCCGGAACTGTGGGGAGTGACTTACGGGCACGACTTAGACAATATCCGTCGTGCCGAAGTGATCCTGAACCTCGATTGCATCCAGCGTGGTATCGGTAACGGCAGTTGCGGACCGGGCCCGCGTCCGCATTATGAAATCGAAAAAAACAAAGACTATTCATACTCGTTCCGCATCGAAAACGCAAAATAATCAATAATTACTGAATTTCAGCTCCATTTCCAAATAAAACACCGATTGATTTCTTATTGGAAATGGGGCTGAAATCCATGCAAAAGCTTACTTTCCAACACAAAACCATAAAATCCTATTTCTTTATTTTCCTCCAGCCACCAAATCGAAGAAAGATTTTTTTAGATAATAATGAAAGTATTTTTTATATCATTAAGTATGATGTTTGCAGTTTTTATTACTGCAAAATCTCAATCAAAACTTGTTTTTAAGGACAAGTTCATGTATTCTAACACACAAATATTCCATGATAAAAATAGGTATTCAATATCCTCTTTAATTGATACAGGGAGTTCTTTGTGCATTATCGATTCTATTTTTGCCATCGATTCTTGTGGAATAAAAAAGAGTGAGTTGGAGACGGTTTATGTTAATCAAAATAGAACAAAAATCTCTACTACCATTATTGATTCTTTAGCTTTTTGTGGAAAAACATATACTAAAATTCATTGCCTTGTAGCGGATTTTTCTGGCATTTATCAAAAATATGCACCTAAATTTATTATAGGAGCTGGTATTCTTAAACAAGGAGCTTGGAAATTTGATATGGAGAAAAGTATTATTGAACCATATGATTATAATAAAAAAGCGAAAGGGATTGTTTACAAATGGAAGAACCACATGTCTTATTCGGATGTGGCAATTGATTATATAGTCTTGGATGGAAAAGTTGGTGGAAAAAATACTCGTTTTATATTTGATACAGGATGCAAAAATAATAAATTGCAATTAGACATCTATGATGGACCTGTGGAATTGATACAAAAGGAATCGGCTGATATTGGGAATAAATTGTCTGTTAAAACAGAAAAATTATGCAGGGATGTCAAGTTTAAAGTCGGCAAAAACGAATTTGTGTTAGATTTCATAATAGGTAATAAAAAACTTGGTTATTTAAATATAGAGTTTTTACAAGGTCATTCTTTTATTCTAAATTATAGGAAGCAAATACTTGAAGTGTTATGACTTTTTTCATCTCTGTATTGGCACACAAAACCAGAGGATGTAATTTAAACTGTGTCAACAAGGAATAAAATATTAACTTTGCTAACACAGTTTTTTTATGAAAGAAGAATTTACGTGAGTTCGGGATAAAAAAGTTCTTGTAAAAATTGGTAATCATAGAACTATTTTATAATTTTAAGTCTGACAAACAACGAATTACGA
>CAJTMR010000015.1 GCA_910577325.1 uncultured Parabacteroides sp. | reverse complement strand
GAACATGGTAACTGGTGCTGCTCAGATGGATGGTGCTATCATTGTTTGTGCTGCTACTGACGGTCCTATGCCTCAGACTCGCGAGCACATCCTGTTGGCTCGTCAGGTAAACGTTCCGAGATTGGTTGTTTTCATGAACAAATGTGACATGGTTGACGATGAAGAAATGTTGGAACTAGTTGAAATGGAAATGAGAGAACTTCTTTCTTTCTATGATTTCGATGGTGATAATACTCCGATCATCCGTGGTTCTGCTTTGGGTGCTTTGAACGGTGATGCAAAGTGGGAAGAAAAAGTAATGGAATTGATGGAAGCTTGCGATACTTGGATTCCGCTGCCTCCGCGTGAAATCGACAAGCCTTTCTTGATGCCGGTTGAAGACGTGTTCTCTATCACGGGTCGTGGTACTGTTGCTACAGGTCGTATCGAAACAGGTATTGTTAAGGTAGGTGATGAAATCCAGATTATTGGTTTGGGTGCTGACGGAAAGAAATCTGTTGTTACAGGTGTTGAAATGTTCCGTAAGTTGCTGGATCAGGGTGAAGCTGGTGATAATGTGGGTTTGTTGCTGCGTGGTATCGACAAGAACGAAATCAAGCGTGGTATGGTAATCTGTCACCCGAATCAGGTAAAAGAACATTCTCGTTTCAAAGCTGAGGTGTATATCCTGAAGAAAGAAGAAGGTGGTCGTCATACTCCGTTCCATAACAAATATCGTCCTCAGTTCTATATCCGTACATTGGACGTAACAGGTGAAATTACTCTTCCGGAAGGAACAGAAATGGTAATGCCTGGTGATAACGTTACTATCGATGTAGAATTGATTTATCCGGTAGCTTGTAATGTGGGTCTTCGTTTCGCTATTCGCGAAGGTGGACGTACAGTAGGAGCTGGTCAGATTACAGAATTAGAAAACTAATTCAAATCATAAAATGTAGCCAGCCCTTGATGAGGCTGGCTATTTTACGGAACTAGCTCAGTTGGTAGAGCACTGGTCTCCAAAACCAGGTGTCGGGAGTTCGAGCCTCTCGTTCCGTGCTAAAATCTATAGATTCGATGAAAAAGATAATTAATTATATTAAGGAATCTTATAACGAACTTGTTTATAAAGTTTCTTGGCCTACAAGAACAGAGCTTTCCAATAGTGCTGTGGTTGTTATGTTTGCTTCCCTTATGATCGCTGCATTAATCTTTGTTATTGATTTGGGCTTTGAGGGCGTGATGCGTTTCTTTTATGAGAAAATCTTTTAATCGGTTTTAAGTATGTCTGATATTCAAAAGAAATTTTATGTTCTGCGTGCCATTAGTGGCAAGGAGAATAAAGTCAGAGAGTACCTTGAGGCTGAATTGAAGAATACTGACTTAGGTGAGTATGTGTCGCAAGTCCTAATTCCTACTGAAAAGACTTTTACGGTACGTAATGGTAAAAAAGTTATGAAAGAACGAGCTTATTTGCCGGGTTATGTTTTAGTGGAAGCCGCTTTGGTTGGAGAAGTCGCTCATCGATTGAGAAACATTCCTAACGTAATTGGTTTTTTGGGTGGATCGGATAATCCCGTACCTTTGCGTCCGGCGGAAGTAAATCGTATTTTAGGTACGGTTGACGAATTGCAGGAACAGCAGGAAGACTTGGATATCCAATTTTATGTTGGAGAGAATGTGAAAATCACTGTCGGACCGTTCAACGGTTTCACAGGTGTGATCGAAGAGGTCAATGCCGAGAAAAAGAAACTTAAAGTGATGGTAAAAGTTTTCGGACGTAAAACACCGCTTGAGTTGGGTTATATGCAAGTAGAGAAAGAATAAGTACTCTTGTTACGAAAAGTATGGTCTTTCTTTTAAAGTTATCGATGTTATATATCTAAAAAATTTTAGAAACAATGGCTAAAGAAGTTGCTGGACAAATCAAATTGCAGATTAAAGGAGGAGCAGCAAACCCTTCTCCCCCAGTAGGTCCCGCTTTGGGTTCTAAGGGTATTAATATTATGGAGTTTTGCAAGCAATTTAATGCCAGAACCCAAGACAAGGCCGGTAAGATATTGCCTGTTGTAATTACTTACTATGCCGATAAGTCTTTCGACTTTGTCGTAAAAACTCCTCCTGTAGCAATCCAGTTGTTGGAAGCTACTAAGAAGAAGAGCGGTTCTGCTCAACCTAACCGTTCCAAGATTGCAGAGATCACGTGGGATCAGGTGAAGGCTATCGCTGAAGACAAGTTGGTCGATTTGAACTGCTTCACTGTCGAGTCAGCTATGAGAATGGTTGCCGGGACAGCAAGAAGTATGGGTATCACTGTTAAAGGGACATTCCCGGGTAATAATTAATAAACTTCAATTGAGATGAGTAAACTTACAAAAAATCAAAAGTTGGCTTTGGGCAAGATTGAAGCTGGGAAAGCATACACATTGAAAGAAGCTTCAGCTTTGGTAAAAGAAATTACTACTACTAAGTTTGATGCTTCTGTGGATGTTGATGTCCGTTTAGGTGTTGACCCTCGTAAAGCTAACCAAATGGTGAGAGGTGTGGTTTCACTGCCTCACGGTACGGGTAAGCAGGTTCGGGTTCTCGCATTATGTACACCAGACAAGGAAGCTGAAGCTACTGCGGCAGGTGCTGACTATGTTGGATTAGATGAGTATATTGAAAAGATTAAAGGCGGTTGGACTGATATTGACGTAATTATCACTATGCCTTCTATTATGGGTAAGATCGGTGCTCTGGGTAGAGTTTTAGGCCCGCGTGGTTTGATGCCTAATCCTAAGAGTGGTACGGTTACCAATGAAATTGGAAACGCAGTGAAGGAAGTTAAGCAAGGTAAGATCGACTTTAAGGTGGACAAATCCGGTATCGTTCACACTTCAATCGGTAAGGTTTCTTTTAACCCTGATCAGATTCGTGATAATGCAAAGGAATTTATTTCAACTCTTCTGAAGTTGAAGCCGTCTGCAGCTAAAGGTACATATATAAAGAGCATTTATCTTTCAAGTACAATGAGTGCGGGTATTAAAATTGACCCCAAATCAGTTGAAGAAAACTAATTAAAATTATTGGACAATGAAAAAGGAAGATAAAGGCTTAATTATAGCTCAACTGACTGAGATCGTAAAGGAATATCCTAACTTTTATTTGACTGATATCGAAGCATTGGATGCAGAGAAGACCAGCAAATTGAGACGGGAATGTTTCAAGAAAGAGATCAAGTTGGTTGTTGTGAAGAATAACTTGCTTAAAAAGGCATTGGAAAATGTAGAAGGTGATTTTTCACCTCTGCAGGTTGCAATGAAGGGCAATACGGCTGTGATGTTTTCACAGACTGCTAATGCTCCTGCTCGCTTGATTAAGGAATTTACTAAAGACGCAAAGAAAGATGTTCCTGCGAAACCGGCATTGAAGGCTGCGTATGTGCAGGAAAGTTTCTATGTAGGTGCAGAAAACCTTGAAGCTTTGGTAAATATCAAGAGCAAAAACGAACTTATTGGAGATGTTATCATGTTGTTGCAATCTCCAGCGAAGAACGTTATCTCTGCTCTTCAGTCATCAGGACAAACTATCCATGGTCTGTTGAAGACTTTGGAAGAAAGATAATTTTTTAATTTACACAGATAAACAAACATTTAAATCATACAAAAATGGCAGATTTGAAAGCTTTTGCAGAACAATTAGTAAACCTGACCGTAAAAGAAGTTAGCGAATTGGCTACAATCCTGAAAGAAGAATATGGTATCGAACCTGCAGCTGCAGCTGTTGCTGTTGCTGGCCCTGCTGCTGGTGGCGCTGCTGCTGCAGTAGAAGAAAAGACTTCTTTTGATGTAGTATTGAAGGCAGCAGGTGCAAACAAGTTGGCTATCGTTAAGTTAGTAAAAGAATTGACTGGTCTTGGTTTGAAGGAAGCTAAAGATATGGTTGACGGTGCTCCTAGCGCTATCAAAGAAGGAATCGCTAAAGCTGATGCTGAAGCATTAAAGAAACAGTTGGAAGAAGCTGGAGCTGAAGTTGAGCTTAAATAGTATTTATAACCTGGTAATCAGGTGATTTGGTTAAGAGTCTCCCTTAAAGGAGATTCTTAACCTTTTTGTGTCTATAATTTCAATAAGTTCAATAAATTCCTTATTAGATGTCTTCAACAGCTGAAAACCAAAGAGTTAATTTTGCTTCGATCAAAAATCAGTTCCCATATCCGGACTTTCTCGAAGTACAATTGAAGTCATTCCAAGACTTTCTTCAACTTGACACGCCTCCTGAAAAGAGAAAAAAGGAGGGATTGTATAAGGTATTTGCCGAGAATTTCCCGATTGCAGATACGCGTAACAATTTTGTGTTGGAGTTCTTAGATTACTATATAGATCCGCCTCGCTATACCATTGACGAATGTATCGCGCGCGGATTAACCTATAGTGTGCCTTTAAAAGCGAAGTTAAAACTGTATTGTACAGACCCTGATCACGAAGATTTCGATACGGTGATACAGGATGTGTATCTGGGTCCGATTCCGTACATGACGGAGAGAGGTACTTTCGTTATAAATGGTGCGGAGCGTGTTGTGGTTTCACAATTGCACCGTTCGCCTGGCGTGTTCTTCGGACAAAGCACACACGCTAATGGTACGAAGTTGTATTCTGCACGTATCATTCCTTTTAAAGGTTCGTGGATCGAGTTCGCAACTGACATCAATAATGTGATGTATGCTTACATCGACCGTAAAAAGAAATTGCCTGTAACAACCCTTTTGAGAGCTATTGGTTTTGAAAGCGATAAAGACATTCTTGAAATCTTTAATCTGGCTGAGGAGGTAAAAGTTTCGAAAGCCAACCTGAAAAAACTGATTGGTCGTAAGTTGGCTGCTCGTGTTTTGAAGACTTGGGTGGAAGATTTCGTAGATGAAGATACCGGTGAGGTTGTTTCTATTGAACGTAATGATGTTATCATCGATCGTGAGTCGGTCCTTGATAGCGACAATATAGAGGCTATTCTGGAATCCGGAACGCAAAATATTCTGCTACACCGTGAGGATCAGAATCTTTCAGATTATGCTATCATCTATAATACGCTTCAGAAAGACCCAAGTAACTCTGAAAAGGAAGCTGTCCTGTATATTTACCGTCAATTGCGAAATGCAGAACCTGCAGATGAAGCAAGTGCCCGTGAAGTTATTCAGAATTTGTTTTTTTCTGAAAAGCGCTATGATTTAGGTGAAGTTGGCCGTTACAGAATTAATAAGAAGTTGAACCTTACTACCAGCGATGATATTAAGGTTTTGACAAAAGAAGATATAATCGAGATCATCAAATATCTGATCGAGTTGATCAATTCGAAGGCGATCGTTGATGATATCGATCACTTGAGCAACCGTCGTGTACGTACAGTGGGCGAACAGCTGTATAACCAGTTCGGTATCGGTTTGGCTCGTATGTCCCGTACTGTTCGTGAACGTATGAACGTGCGGGATAATGAAGTGTTTACTCCGATTGATTTGATTAACGCAAAGACTATTTCTTCTGTTGTTAATTCATTTTTTGGAACGAATGCTTTATCTCAGTTTATGGACCAGACAAACCCGCTGGCAGAAATTACACATAAGCGTCGTTTGTCAGCATTGGGACCAGGTGGTTTGTCTCGTGAACGTGCCGGATTTGAGGTGCGTGACGTACATTATACGCATTATGGTCGTCTTTGTCCAATTGAAACTCCTGAAGGACCGAATATCGGTTTGATTTCTTCTTTATGTGTGTATGCTAAGATTAATGATCTCGGGTTTATCTCCACTCCATATCGTAAGGTTGTTGGCGGTAAGGTAGACTTCTCCGAAGACGGTTTACAATATTATACGGCAGAGGAGGAAGAAGAATTGACGATTGCTCAAGGTAATGCTCCGTTGGATGATGATGGTAAGTTTGTTCGCGATAAAGTTAAAGCCCGTTTTGAAGCTGATTTTCCGGTTGTGCCTCCTACGGAGATCGACTTGATGGACGTTGCCCCGCAGCAGATAGCTTCTATTGCAGCCTCTTTGATTCCGTTCTTGGAACATGATGATGCCAACCGTGCATTGATGGGATCTAACATGATGCGCCAGGCTGTTCCTCTCTTGCGTACGGATGCTCCGATCGTGGGTACGGGGATCGAAGCGCAAGTTGCTCGCGACTCACGTACTCAGATCATGGCTGAGCGTGAAGGTGAAGTGGTATTTGTGGATGCGACTTGTATCAAGATTAAATATGACCGTTCGGAAGATGAAGAATTTGTAAGTTTTGAAGATGCGGTTAAGACATACAATATTCCGAAGTGGCGTAAGACTAACCAAAGTACGACTGTCGATTTGCGTCCGATCTGCCACCGCGGCCAGCGTGTGAAGGCTGGCGATATCCTGACGGAAGGTTATTCAACTCAGAATGGTGAGTTGGCATTGGGCCGTAACGTGAAAGTCGCGTATATGCCGTGGAAAGGTTATAACTATGAAGATGCCATTGTTTTGAACGAACGTATGGTTCGTGAAGATTTCTTTACTTCAGTCCATGTTGACGAATACATTTTGGAAGTTCGTGAAACTAAACGTGGTATGGAAGAGTTGACATCCGATATCCCGAATGTCAGCGAAGAAGCTACTAAGGATTTGGACGAAAGAGGTATTGTCCGGGTAGGTGCTCGTATCGAACCAGGCGATATTTTGATCGGTAAGATTACTCCGAAGGGTGAATCTGATCCTTCTCCTGAAGAAAAATTGCTTCGTGCAATTTTCGGTGATAAGGCAGGTGATGTGAAGGATGCTTCTTTGAAAGCAACCCCGTCTCTTCGTGGTGTGGTTATTGAAACTGCTTTGTTTTCAAAAGCCATCAAGAAACGTAAATCCAGACTGACAGACAAGGCTATTCTGCCTAAGTTGGATGAAGAATACGAAATGAAGATGGCTGACCTGAAAAATTTGTTGGTTGACAAATTGTTGGTTTTGACTACAGGTAAGGTTTCTCAGGGAGTTAAAGATTATATGAATATGGAGATTATTGCGAAGGGAGTCAAGTTCTCTCGCAAGGCTCTGGAAGAATTGGATTATAATTCTATACAAGTAAGTAAATGGACTGCCGATGCTGATAAGAACGAACTTATCAAACAGGTGATCTTGAATTATCTGAAGAAATATAAAGAACTGGACGCTGAACTGAGACGTAAGAAATTTGATCTTACGATCGGTGACGAGTTGCCTACCGGTATTGTTCAGATGGCTAAAGTTTATATTGCTAAGAAACGTAAAATTCAGGTGGGTGATAAGATGGCCGGTCGTCACGGTAACAAGGGTATTGTTTCCAAGATCGTCCGTCAGGAAGATATGCCGTTCCTGGAAGACGGAACTCCGGTTGATATTTGTTTGAACCCGCTGGGTGTGCCTTCTCGTATGAACTTGGGGCAGATTTTTGAAGCCGTGCTGGGTTGGGCAGGTCGTACGATGGGTGTCAAATTTGCGACTCCTATTTTCGATGGTGCGGATTTGGATGATATGAACGAATGGACAGATAAAGCAGGATTGCCACGCTACGGGAAGAGTTACTTGTATGATGGTGGAACCGGTGAACGTTTTGACCAGCCGGCTACGGTGGGGGTTACTTATTTTCTGAAGTTGGGGCACATGGTTGATGATAAGATGCACGCTCGTTCAATCGGTCCGTACTCTCTTATTACCCAGCAGCCTCTGGGTGGTAAGGCACAGTTTGGTGGTCAGCGTTTCGGAGAGATGGAAGTTTGGGCACTGGAAGCTTTTGGTGCTGCGCATGTTCTTCAGGAAATTCTTACGATCAAGTCTGATGACGTTGTCGGACGTTCTAAGGCTTACGAAGCAATCGTGAAAGGTGATCCGATGCCTCAACCGGGCATTCCAGAATCTCTGAATGTATTGTTGCATGAGCTGAGAGGGCTTGGTTTAAGCTTTACTTTGGATTAATTCAAAAACAATATAAGTGGATGGGCTCCGGCTCATCTGCTTACTCATTGATAACTCTTTATAAATAAAAAATATGGCCTTTAGAAAAGAAAACAAGATAAAGAGTAACTTTTCAAAAATAACTATCGGTCTGGCTTCTCCTGAAGAGATTCTTGAAAACTCCAGTGGTGAAGTTTTAAAACCGGAAACGATTAATTATCGTACGTACAAACCTGAACGTGACGGTCTTTTCTGCGAGCGTATTTTCGGTCCGATCAAGGACTACGAATGTCATTGCGGGAAATACAAGCGTATTCGTTATAAAGGTATTGTCTGCGATCGTTGCGGGGTGGAAGTTACAGAGAAAAAAGTGCGTCGCGAACGTATGGGACACATTCATCTGGTTGTTCCTGTCGCTCATATCTGGTATTTCCGTTCCCTGCCCAATAAAATCGGTTACTTGTTAGGCTTGCCGACTAAGAAACTGGATTCTATTATCTATTACGAACGTTATGTTGTGATTCAGCCAGGATGTGTAGACACTGTTGCTGAATTGGACTTGCTTTCGGAAGAGGAATATTTGCAGATTCTGGATAACCTGCCAAAGGAAAACCAGATGTTGGAAGATACGGATCCGAATAAATTTATCGCTAAGATCGGTGCTGAAGCTATCTATGATTTGCTGGCTCGTTTGGATCTGGATTCTTTGTCTTACGAATTACGTCACCGTGCAAGTACGGATGGTTCGCAACAGCGTAAGAACGAGGCATTGAAACGTTTGCAGGTTGTTGAATCTTTCCGTGCATCCAGAGGTCGTAATAAGCCGGAATGGATGATCGTAAAGGTTGTACCTGTAATCCCGCCTGAACTGCGTCCGTTGGTTCCGCTGGATGGTGGACGTTTCGCGACTTCCGATTTGAATGATTTGTATCGTCGTGTTATTATTCGTAATAACCGTCTGAAACGATTAATTGATATCAAGGCTCCTGAAGTGATTCTGCGTAATGAAAAACGTATGCTTCAGGAAGCTGTGGACTCTTTGTTCGACAACTCTCGTAAATCAAGTGCTGTTAAGACTGATGCTAACCGTCCGTTGAAGTCTCTATCCGACAGTTTGAAAGGTAAACAAGGTCGTTTCCGTCAGAATCTGTTGGGTAAGCGTGTTGACTATTCGGCTCGTTCGGTTATCGTCGTAGGTCCTGAATTGAAAATGCATGAATGCGGTTTGCCGAAAAATATGGCAGCCGAACTTTATAAGCCTTTCGTGATCCGTAAATTGATCGAACGCGGTATCGTGAAAACGGTGAAGTCTGCAAAGAAGATCGTTGACCGTAAGGAACCGGTGGTTTGGGATATTTTGGAGTATGTAATGAAAGGTCATCCGGTATTGCTGAACCGTGCACCGACTTTGCACCGTCTGGGTATCCAGGCATTTCAGCCGAAGTTGATTGAAGGTAAGGCTATCCAGTTGCATCCGTTAGCATGTACGGCATTCAACGCCGACTTCGACGGTGACCAGATGGCTGTTCACTTGCCTTTAGGAAATGAAGCTGTATTGGAAGCGCAGATGTTGATGCTTGCTTCTCACAACATTTTGAATCCGGCTAATGGTGCACCTATTACGGTTCCTTCTCAAGATATGGTGTTAGGTTTGTACTATATCACAAAGATGCGTAAGGGAACATTGGGTGAAGGCATTGTTTTCTACGGGCCGGAGGAAGCAACGATTGCATATAATGAAAAGAAAGTGGATATCCACGCTCCGATCAAAGTATATGTGAATGACATTGACAAAGAGGGTAATCCGATTAAGAAAATGGTTGAAACTTCTGTCGGACGCTTGATGGTCAATGAATTTGTTCCGGAAGAAGTCGGTTATATTAATGAAGTATTGGGTAAGAAAGCACTTCGCGATATCATTGGTAAGGTTATCAAAGCTTGTGGGGTTGCCCGTACGGCTCAGTTCTTGGATGACATTAAGAATTTGGGTTATTATATGGCGTTCAAGGGTGGTTTGTCTTTCAATTTGGCTGACGTTCTGATTCCGCCTGAAAAAGAGGCGTTGGTGAAAGAGGGTTATGACGAGGTTGAGCAGATCATGAACAACTATAATATGGGGTTCATTACCAATAACGAACGTTATAACCAGATTATTGATACTTGGACACATGTCAACAGCAAGTTGTCCGACACATTGATGAAGCAGTTGACTGCCGATAACGATGGTTTCAACTCTATCTATATGATGATGGATTCCGGAGCCCGTGGTTCTAAAGAACAGATTCGTCAGTTGTCCGGGATGCGTGGTTTGATGGCAAAACCGCAGAAGAGTGGTGCTGAAGGTGGCCAAATCATTGAAAACCCGATTCTTTCTAATTTTAAGGAAGGTTTGTCCGTGTTGGAGTATTTTATCTCTACCCACGGTGCTCGTAAAGGTTTGGCCGATACTGCTTTGAAGACTGCTGACGCTGGTTATTTGACTCGTCGTCTGGTTGATGTATCTCATGATGTGATCATCAATGAAGAAGACTGTGGAACGTTGCGTGGTCTGGTTTGCACAGAATTGAAGAACAATGATGAAGTGATCGCCAGCTTAGGTGAACGTATTTTGGGACGTGTTTCTGTTCATGATCTCATTCATCCGTTGACAGGCGAAGTAATTGTCCGTGCCGGTGAAGAAATTCGTGAAGATGCAGCTAAAAAGATTGAAGATTCTCCAATTGAAAGCGTTGAAATCCGTTCTGTATTGACTTGTGAATCCAAGAAGGGGGTTTGTGCAAAATGTTATGGTCGTAACCTGGCTACGAACCAAATGGTTCAGAAGGGTGAGGTTGTAGGAGTTATTGCTGCACAGTCAATCGGTGAACCGGGTACTCAGTTGACACTGCGTACATTCCACGTCGGTGGTATCGCATCTAACGTGGCAACGGAAAACAGTATCACTTCTAAATATGACGGTGTTTTGGAAATCGAGGAACTTCGTGCTGTAGACAGTGAAGAGAACGGTAAGAAGTTCCAGGTTGTTGTCAGCCGTTTGGCAGAACTTCGTATTGTTGATCCGACAACGAAGATCGTATTGTTGGCTCACAATATACCTTATGGTTCCAAACTGTTTTTCAAGAATGGAGATACGATCAAGAAAGGCGATGTTATCATCGAATGGGACCCGTTCAACGCAGTTATCGTATCGGAAGTTTCCGGTAAGATCGAATTCGAAAGTTTGGTAGAGAATGTTACTTACAGTGTTGAAAGTGACGAGACGACCGGTTTGAAGGAAAAGATCATTATCGAATCTAAAGATAAGACAAAAGCTCCGGCTGCTCATATCGTAGACGAAAACGGAAATTATTTGAAGAATTATTCGTTGCCGTTGGGTGCTCACGTGGTAAAAGACGAGGGCGATATGGTTAAGGCCGGTGAGGTTTTGGTTAAGATCCCGCGTGCAGTAAGTAAAGCGGGTGACATTACCGGTGGTTTGCCTCGTGTAACGGAATTGTTCGAGGCTCGTAACCCGTCTAACCCGGCTGTTGTTTCTGAAATTGATGGTGAAGTTGGTTTCGGCAAGATCAAACGTGGTAACCGTGAAATTACTGTTACTTCCAAATTGGGTGAAGTAAAGAAATATATGGTGCCTCTGTCCAAGCAGTTGCTTGTTCAGGAAAACGACTATATCCGTGCCGGTATGCCGCTTTCCGATGGTGCGACTACTCCATCTGATATCTTGGCAATCATGGGACCGACGGCTGTTCAAGAATATATCGTAAATGAAATCCAGGATGTATATCGTCTGCAGGGTGTAAAAATTAACGATAAGCATTTCGAGGTAATCGTTCGTCAGATGATGCGTAAGGTTGAAATCATCGATCCGGGAGATACTCGTTTCTTGGAACAGCAGGTAGTTGATAAACTGGAGGTGATGGATGAAAACGATCGTATCTGGGGTAAGAAGGTTGTGACGGATCCGGGAGATTCTCAGGCATTACAGGCTGGTCAGATCGTGACTGTCCGTAAGTTGAGAGACGAGAACAGTATGCTGAAGCGTCGTGACTTGAAATTGGTTGAAGTCCGTGATGCGGTTCCTGCTACGGCTAATCAGATTCTTCAGGGTATCACTCGTGCAGCTTTGCAGACAAACAGCTTTATGTCTGCCGCATCTTTCCAGGAAACGACGAAGGTGTTGAACGAAGCCGCTATTAATGGAAAGGTGGATCGTTTGGAAGGTTTGAAAGAAAACGTTATCTGCGGTCATCTGATCCCTGCCGGTACAGGCCAGCGTGATTTCGACAAGTTAGTTGTCGGTGCTAAAGATGAGTTCGAACGTATCTTTGCAAATCGTAAGAATGTCGTAGATTTCAATACTATGGACAGAGACGATGAGTAAAATGCGGAATAAATAATAAGAAGGGTTACCTAAATGGTAGCCCTTTTTTGTTTTTTGTTGCTTGTTTAATAAAATCAGAGTCCTTATATTTGTGTATTATCTTGCTAATTAAAATAAATCAAATATGAAAAAAGTTCTACTCTATTTATTTGCTCTTCTGGTCTCTACAAATGTGGTTTTAGCTGAACGTATTGATAATGAAATGAATGTTATGTCTTTTAATATTCGGATGAGTACAAAGTCTGATGGGACTAACTGGTGGGAATATAGGAAAGACTTGGCGGCCAATGTGATCAAGTTTTATGATGTCGATATGTTTGGGGCGCAGGAAGTCTTGCATAATCAGTTGACGGATTTATTGGATCGTTTGCCGGACTATGGCTATGTCGGGGTGGGACGTGAAGATGGTAAGACGAAGGGGGAATATTCTCCTATCCTTTACAGAAAAGACCGCTTCTCTGTTGTCAAGAGTGGCAATTTTTGGTTGGCGGAAGATATGAATGCCGTAGGGAAAAAAGGTTGGGATGCCGCTTGCGAGCGTGTTGCCACTTGGGCGATATTCAAAGAGAAGGAATCCGGAAAAGAGTTTTTCTTTCTGAATACTCATTTGGACCATGTGGGACAGGTAGCCCGCCATGAAGGGGCGTCTTTAGTCTTGGAACAGGTCAAGCGACTTGCCGGAAATCTTCCGGTGATTGTTACGGGTGATTTTAATGCTGTCCCTACCGATGATCCTATCAAAGTTTTAACAGACGAAAAAGATTCGCGCCATTTGACACATGCCTGCTCAATGGCTCCTTTGCGTTATGGTCCTGAATGGACTTTCCATGATTACGGGCGTATTCCGTTGGAAGAACGTGCATGGATTGATTATATCTTTGTGAAAGGTAATATAAAAGTGCTTCGTCATGGTGTCTTGGCTGAAAGTCTGGGTAACTTGTATCCTTCAGACCATTGTCCTGTCATATCGAGAATACTTGTTCAATAAAACCTATGGCTCCTTTAGATGTATTAAGAGAAATTACACCGCTTTCACCGGAAGATTGTTTTCTTGTGATGCAACGGCTTAAGCGTGATTTTTCATATCCGCTTCACGTGCATCCGGAATTTGAGCTGAACTATTTGGAGAATGCCGGTGGTACGATCCGAATAGTTGGTGATTCGGTGGAGGAGATGGAAGATCTTGATTTGCTACTGGTTGCAGGTGGAGCCAAACATGCTTATTCGAACCGTAAATGTCTGAGTACGGATATTTTGGAAATCACAATCCAGTTTCATGCTTCTCTTTTCGATAGTTTTATCAATAAGCGTCATTTCAAGACCATAAAGGATATGTTCGAGAAAGCATCATGCGGCCTTATATTTAGCCGTGAGATGATTTTGCGCGTTCAGCCTGAATTGAAGAAGCTATCGAGTGATAAGCCGGATTCATTTCACAATTTATTGCGTTTGATAGAAATACTCAAGACTTTGTCGTTAGATGAAGGGGCACGCAAGTTAAACGCGACCAATACTGTAGATGATTTTAACAATATGGATAATGACCGTTTGGAGACGATCATGTTATTTCTGCATGAAAATTATCAGCGTCAGGTTTTATTATCCGAACTTGCTTCGTTAATAAATATGAGCGAAGCCTCGCTTACCCGGTTTTTGAAAAAGTGGACGGGGAAAACTTTTATTGACAATTTGAATGATATTCGTATAGCTGAAGCCGTTTGCCGATTGATCGACACAAGTGATACAATAGCAGAAATATGCTATAAATCCGGTTTTAATAACTTATCGAATTTCAATAGAGCTTTTAAGCGACGAAAAGGCAATACTCCTACCGAATATCGTGAGAAATATGCACGTACTCGTTTTAGGGTTTGAAACATGATTTTAAACTAATTTGCAGAATAGGAGGATTGCCTGTGATTAAATAGTATCATATAATGATAAAATAGTATTTGGTGGTTAATTGCATGAGGCATATCTTTGTCATGTTAAATAAACAATGAAATTACTAAGACGAACAGCCTTAGTTTAAGCGTCGAGATTATAGAAATATTAAACACAATAAGGTATTTTTTTTACATTGGTCTAAAGAATTGAGAATTAAAAACACAACTGAAAAAGGGCTGCCTGTGAAGGTGGCCCTTTTTATTTGATGCCATTCCGATTATAATATGTATATTTGTAACGACTAATATTTATAATCAAATATAAGGATATGGAAAATAACAAACCGACAAATGAGATTCAGGTAGAGTTGTCTGAAGAGATGGCTCAGGGTACGTATGCAAATCTGGCGATTATATCACATTCTTCATCTGAGTTTATATTGGATTTTATCCGCGTTGTGCCGGGAGCACCGAAAGCTCAAGTGAAAAGTCGTGTTATTCTGACTCCGGACAATGCGAAACGGCTTTTGTTCGCTTTGCAGGATAATCTGGCGAAGTTTGAAGGACAGGGCAATGGCAAGACTGCGAATTTTGAAGACTTTGTTCCTCCCATCGGTGGAGTGAAAGGAGAAGCTTGATCTCCCGTGCGGAAAATAAAAAAGACCACTCGTAAGAGTGGTCTTTTTTATTTGTGTGTGATTATCCGAGTCTCTTGTTTATAACGATATGACCGATATAACCTAGAATAATAACCCCTAAACCGGTAAGAAGAATAGTATTTGACAATCCTCCGTTAATTGCCGGTACAGCCAAAATGATAACACCGATAAGGAGCACGATTACCCCCAGATTTTTCAATAATTCGTTCATGGTGATAGATATGTTTATATATTATTATTTTTCTACCGCAAATAAAGCAATAATAACCCGATTGCAAAAATATTTTGGGACAAAAATGATGAAACCATTAAATTTAGCTTTTATATTTGTGAAATAATACGGTTATATATGTTACGAATACTTTATATGCTCTATTTATGGCTGTTCGTGGTTCCTGTTTTTGTGGTATTGACCATATTGACGGCCCTTACGGTTATTGTTGGTTGCCTGTTAGGCGGGGAAAGAATATTTGCTTATTATCCGGGGATGATCTGGTCATGGCTGACTTGCCATTTGGCCCTTTGCCCTGTGAAAGTAAAAGGCCGGGAAAATATAGACCGGAAGAAATCGTACGTTTTTGTCGCCAATCATCAGGGAGCTTTCGATATATTCCTTATATATGGCTTTTTAGGTGTTCCGATCAAATGGGTGATGAAAGCCGGTATCGCTAAAATCCCGTTTGTAGGAGCGGCTTGCCGGGCGGCCGGTTTTATCTTCGTCGATAATTCTACACCGAAAGCTGCTGCCCGTAGCGTGGTGGAAGCCGAACGCTGCCTGAAAAACGGAGCATCGGTGGTTGTATTCCCGGAAGGTTCACGTACATACGATGGAAAGATGATCCGTTTTAAGAAAGGAGCTTACCAGATGGCTGCCGACCAGCATCTGCCGATTGTCCCGATCACCTTGAACGGACCTTTTGACGTATTGCCGATCGGCTCGTTGAATATTCACCGGCACAAGATGGAAATGGTCATCCACCCGCCTATCCCGACTGAGAGAATGGATGCTTCCCATAAGGGATTGCAGCAGATGGCGGCTAAGACACAGGATATCATAGCGTCAGCCTTATGGGAGCAATATAAGTAATCTATTTCCAGGATTTTAGAATGCCGCGTTTGCAGACACTCAAGCTGAACCCGACGTTATCTCCATAGAGTGGGCCTGTATCTGCGGCTACCGTCCCCGTAAAGTCCCAACCTTGCAGGCGCGGATGGTGATATTTGACCTCCACCTGTCCGGAGTTGTTTCTTTGGTTATTCAAGAACGGGGCGTAAGGTGTCCCCCAGCTATTCATGAGCGTGTATTTAAGACGATAGGACACCCAGGGCGACAAGTCTCCTTCAAAAGCCAAATGCCAGGCACGGACACGTGTGTTCTTGAAATTCACATCCCCGTCCGTATTATATTGCGGAGAGGTCAGAAGTGGAGAGCCTATTCCATGTCCGAAATAAGAAGAACCGGTTTTATATTCCCCGTTGTTATAGTAATCATCCCCGCCGCCTCCGGGACCTTGGTACTTGTCATGATCGAAGATAATGAAATGGAACGGTCCGCTCTGATCGCGGGTAACCAGATATTCCGTTACGGCCTTCCGCAACCAAGGAAAACGCGGCAGGTCCAGTTGTACTCCCCAAAGCCCATCCGTCCCGTTCCCGAATATCATTCCGGACTTGTCTTCGAAATAATGCTGATGATAAGCTGCCAGCTTCCAGTTCGGCATCGTATATTCCAGCTTGAAGTCGTATGAACCGAAATGATTGCCAAGTACGTTAATCTGGTCCGACTGACTTGCATCGTCTCCGCCTTCGCTACCACAAACAACCCGGATAAAATCTTTCAGCGAATGAGGTTGTACGCCTGCTTTCGGATTGCTGGACGTGCCACCCCATTGCGCCCAATGTTGCACGCCGATAATACCGGAAAGCGGGAAATCGCTTTGCGTGTCCTTGATGCGGACATAAAAGGATTTATGATGCCAAAGGACATGCTTCACGTATGTTTGTTTCCCATTGGAAAAATCTTCCAGGTATTTGGTATCGAAAGACTTGCCTACCGCGAAATCACCCTTCACCTGCATCCGTCCCTTCGTGAGCGGTACGACGGTGAAATCCGGCATGCTCAGCTTTATTTCCGGAATCGGGCGTGCATTGGGAGAGAGAACCAGGTCACCGGAACTAAGGGATCGGTCCCAAAGCGAATGCCGGTTTTCTTTGCTTCCCACACTCAGAAGCATGCTCTTGTATCCCAACTCGGCATATATCTGTTGGATAAACACGTTACGATAACGGGGTACGGCTGCGACGAGATCCAGCCCTGTACTCCAACGGAATCCCTTTCCGAAATGTTGCTGGTGAAATACCCCGGCATTGAGGTAACCGTTGTTGGCGTCCAGAGGAACCGTCCCGTACCGGTTGCTCACCATCCAGAATGGAGTCGTGGACCCGCTGCTGGCCGATCCGAAGACTTCGGCTTTATACGAGGTCGCATCTTCTGCTTTTTCCGTCTGTGCGAAAGCATTGGCAGCATAGCAAAGGGCTGCTGCAATGATTGTCTGTAAGGCTTTCATTCCATATTTATTTTAACCGGACAAAGGTAAGGATTAAAACGAAGCCAGTCAAATACAGTACGATATGTATGGTCGCGCGAGTCCTTCCCGGAGAGTATCAGGTCATGCATCCCGTTCCGTATCGTGTCGCGCGTAACACGATTGCCCAGCTTTTGTCCGTATTTTTGAATATCGTCCACGTCCAGCACGATGTCGGAAGACAGATATTCTTTGTTCCAGTCTTTTGTTTCCGGAAATGACTTGCTTGACGACATCACCAGCACCGGGCAGTCCAGGTCGATCCCTTTCTGCACTTTTTTCTGCGCCTCCCGTATGGCCTTTATCCATCCGGCTTTTTTCGGATGAGCGTTTATCATTTTCCAGTCCGTGTTATATTCCCATTCTCCTTTAAACTGTTTGAGCAGGCTGTGGGCATACGAAGCATCCCCGTATCCCTGAACGGTCAGGTTCGGGAATAGTTTCCCTATGCAGGAAACTACAGGGATCACGATCTTTTCCATCATCCATCCGAAATTCCAGTCCAGGAAAGGGCTGTTCAATATCAACCCGTCGACGGGCAGTTTGCCTTTTTTGCTGTCCAGATAGTATGGCGTGATCAACCCGCCCGTAGAATGTGCCATTAGCCATATTCGCTCATTACCTTCTTCCCTGATAATGGCAAGGGCGGTATCGAGGTCCGCGAAATACTCTTTCAGGCTTTTGCAGAAGAAAGGATTCTGGTCCGGCAGTATCGAACGCCCGTATTTGCGGAGGTCCATCGCGTAAAAGTTATAACCGTGCGCATTCACGCTGTCGCCCAATTGCTTTTGAAAAAAATAGTCGTTGTAGCCATGTATGTACAGGATTGCCTGCTTGGTCTCCGGCAATTGCGGTTTCTTGACAAGCGTGCAGACAACTTTCCCCTCGTAGTCATCCGGCATCTGAATGGTCCGGTACAGATAATTGTCGCCCAGCATGTCCGGAACGTATTGGGCGGAGATGGCAGAAATGAATAGCAGTGATAAGATTGTAAAAAATAGTTTCCGTGTCATATCTGTTTTTTGTTTCTTGATTATTTAACGTATTCGTCCTGGCGTTTGTTGCAGGTCACCGGTTGCAAAGATACGATCTTTGTTTTTACCAACCTTATGGGTTAGCCACCGTAACCCTATGCTTTACGCCTCCTAACCCTATGGGTTATGAACCGTAAAGCGTAGGGTTTTGACCTTTCCTGAAAATCTGGGGCAGGATCGTTTTTTTTTTCTAAATTTGCAAACACTTTATATATGACCATCATGAAAACATTGTACTACTTTTTCTTATTTTGTTTTTGCGGCATCCAGTTGGCGGCAAAGAGCCGGAAAGCTGTTTTTGTCATAGTGGACGGAGTGCCGGCGGACCAGATCGAGCGTTTGCATACTCCGGCGATCTTCGATATCGCTTCCAAAGGAGCTTATGGCCGGGCGTATACGGGAGGCGAGATAGGCGGCTATTCCCAGACTCCGACCATTTCCGCTGTCGGATATACCAATCTGCTGACTTCGACTTGGTTTAACAAACATAATGTGGGAGGCAATTCGAACCTGAAGCCGAACTACAATTACTGGACGCTGTTCCGTATCGCCAAGGAACAGCCGCAACCCTGCAAGACGGCTATCTATTCAAGCTGGACGGACAATCGCACGGTGTTGCTGGGAGAGGGAAAGGAAGAGACGAACCGTCTGGAGATAGATATCGTGAAAGACGGTTATGACCTGGACACCATTTGTTTCCCTCATAAGGAGAAAGAATTGCATGTCTTTGACTATGACGAGAAAGTCTCGCTCGAAGCATCCAAAAGCATCCGCGAAGATGCTCCCGACTTGAGCTGGGTGTATCTTTGGTACACGGACGATGCCGGACACATAGCCGGGAATGGTGCTTTCTTTGACGAATATGTAAGAAAAGCCGATGAGCAGGTCGCCCGTATATGGGAAGCCGTGAAATACAGGGAGGCCAATTTCGATGAAGAATGGATGGTGGTCATAACTACAGACCACGGCCGTACGGAAAACGGATACGGGCACGGCGGGCAATCGTTGCGCGAACGGACCACCTGGATTTCGACGAACCTTCCCGTGAACGATTATTTCAAGAGCGGCCGGCTTGCCATTACGGATATCGCCCCTTCTGTTTGCCGCTTTATGGGATTCGAGGTTCCTCGGGATGTTTTGTGGGAGCAGGACGGGATGCCTTTTATCGGGAAGGTCGATATTTGCGGATTACGGACCTCCCCCTATGACCGCTCGGTCGAGCTATCCTGGGATTGCATTTCGGAAAAGAACGAGGTGACTGTTTATGTAGCCTGCGACAACAAGTTCAAGACTGGGCGTACGGACGAGTGGATCAAGGTGGCTACCGTGCCTGCCGCTGTCTGCAAGTACAGGGTCGATTTGACATCCCTTCCGAAATCGGATTTTTATAAATTCGTATTGGTTACCCCCAATAACCATTTGAACCGTTGGCTGAAATGGTAGTTATCATAAAGGGACATCCGATTTCCGGCCTGTCCCGGAATAAGTGTGTAGGTTGTTAATAATCGAAATTAACGTAGTGGAATTTGGATAATGTCATTTGTAGAAACTATATTTGCCGATAGAAACAACATACACACTTGCTTTTGGAGAATCGGAGAAATATAATAAATCCATTTGAAATAGATTCGGAAATGAATTTTGGCGTTTTTTACAATGCGTATTATCAGCGCTTTGTAAGATATGCTTTCTATTATGTAAATGATTTGCAGGCAGCCGAGGACCTTACGCATGATGCTTTGTTGTACTATTGGGAGAATAAGCAGAAGTTGCCAGCCGATACGGACGTCTTGGGATATATGCTGGAGTCGGTCAAGAACAAATGCCTGAATTACCTGAAGCATCTCCGGGTGGAGATCGAATACAACAAGAAACGCGCGGAGCTGCATGACTGGGAGATCGCAACACGTATCCGGACGTTGGAAGATGAAAGCTACAGCACGATCTTTTCCAAGGATATAATGAAAATCGTCATGGAATCTCTGTCCGAATTGCCGGAACAGACCCGCCGGATATTTGTGTTGAACCGCCTCGATTATAAATCAAGAAAAGAAATAGCGGCAACTTTAGGCGTTTCCCAACAGAAAGTAGACTATCACATCAATAAGGCTGACGACCACCTCCGCCTGAAACTGAAAGATTATATCCCCCTGGTATTGTTATTCCTGAGCTAAGGACCCCTTTCTTCTCAACAAGACGAGACGCTATTCTCAACAGCACGGGAAATGATTCTCGCTTGGGTGAGACAAGCCGGCGAAAAATTCGCGGGTTGAAGTTCCCGTAAAAAAATATATTCATATAGGCAAAAAAAGTCCGGTAGTGGTTGGGAATTTTCATCGCAAAGTTGCTCTACTTATAGAAACAGGAAAAAATGAAGCAAATAGATCAACATACACTGGTCCGTTACTTCCTGAAGCAGGTTTCGGAAGAAGAGAAGGAGGCGGTACGGCAATGGGTCGAAAGTAGCGAGGAGAACCGCCGGAACTTTGTACGCGAACGGATTCGCTTCGACGCTTCCATCTTGGTGGATGAGGCGGCGGTCGGGACTTCTACTCAAATCGTTACCGGCAAACGTCACCGGCTACATCCCGCATTGAGCTGGTCCTTGAAGGTTGCCGCTTCGGTTTTGATTCTGCTGGGAAGTTATTATCTGTATGATAATTACCGGATCGCCCGATTGGCACATACTTTTCAGTGCGTATATGTCCCGGCCGGCAACCGTACGAATATCCAGCTTCCGGACGGGACGAGCGTCTGGCTCAATGCCAACACGTCTCTCCGGTATCCGATGGCTTTTGGAGAAAACAGCCGGGAGATAATGCTGGACGGAGAAGCCTATTTCGAAGTGGCGAAAGATAAAAAGCCTTTTATCGTCAAAACAGGTAAATATGACGTGGAGGTGCTGGGGACAACTTTTAATGTCGAGGCTTATAAGGAGAAATCGGATTTTCGGACCATGCTCTATGAGGGCAAAGTCAAACTCTATAATGCGAAGAACCCGGAAGCGGTCTGTCTCTCTCCGGGACAAACGGCAGAGTTGGTGGGTGAGGTGTTGCAAGTCGTCCCCACGACAGAGTCCAACAGTTATCGTTGGAAAGACGGTTTGATTTATATCGAAGACAAGTCTTTCGATGCGATCATGGGACTGTTTGAAAAGTTCTATGACGTGCGGATCGTAGTCAACAACAAAGCCGTGAAAGATCTGGGCTATCGCGGGAAGCTCCGGATATCCGATGGCGTCGACCACGCCTTGCGCGTTTTGCAAAACGACTTCCCTTTCAAGTATAATCGGGATGAAGAGAGAAACATCATATATATTAACTGATAAAATCGATTTGCCTATGGGGAAGGATACATGAAGAACACATAAAAGAACCGGCGGTTGCGCCCACAACCACCGGCTCTCCAGTACATTGTTTAATATACTTATAAATTTAAAAGCAATCACAAAGATATGAAAAAACTTTTTTTATCCGAACCTTTCAAAGAAAAAGATTCGGGAAGAAAACCAATATGCAGAGTTATGAAGTTAACAGCGAGCTTTCTACTATTATGTTCATGTTTCGCTTTTGCCAGTCATGCAAATTCTCAAAATGCGAAAGTCAGTTTGAAAAAGAATCAAGTCCAATTGGAAGAGGTCCTTGACGAGATCGAGAAACAAACGGATTATTTGTTTGTTTCAAATCGGGAGGTCGATTTGAAGCAGAAGGTTTCTGTAAATTCAATGGGGAAGTCTGTACAGGAAGTATTGGCGGAAGTATTGAAAGGTACAGGTTTAACATTTACGATTGAAGGTGTAAATATAATGTTAACCCGTTGTGATGAAGTCGGTCAACTGCAGGTTAAAACCATCACTGGTAGAATCACCGATCAAAATGGCGAACCGGTTATTGGTGCAAATGTAGTAGAGATGGGGACAACGAATGGAACGGTAACAGATATGGAAGGTGGTTACTCTCTAAACGTTGGGACTGGTGCCATATTGTTAGTCTCTTATATAGGGTATATATCTCAAGAAGTCAATATAGGAAATCAAAACACGTATGATGTAACACTTTGTGAGGATTTTGAAGTCTTGGACGAAGTAATCGTGATAGGGTATGGGACTACCAAGCGAAAGGATTTTACGGGTTCTGTGACTTCTTTTAAGCTTGAAAGTTCGCCCATTTCATTGTCTTCCAATATGAATGCCCTTGAAACACTGAAGGGAAATGTCGCAGGTTTGGATATAGGTGCTACCAATACGGCAGGTGGGCAACCTTCTATGCAGCTGCGAGGACAAAACTCTATTTCCGGTTCAAACGACCCGCTAATTGTTGTTGATGGTATTATTTTCATGGGAAATATCAATGATATCAACCCAAATGATATAGCTTCTTTCGATATTTTGAAGGATGCGACATCAGCGGCAGCATACGGCTCCCGTTCGGCAAATGGTGTTATTGTTATTACCACTAAGCGGGGTAAAGCAGGTAAGCCTGTTATCAACTTGAATGTGACTGGAAGTATGCAGAATTGGCATTTGAGACCGGAGTTGATGCATGGAGAACAGTGGTTGAACATGGTTCGGGATAAGAATAGGTACGAAGATTACAGTTTCCTTAATAGCCAGCAAAGAATTAATTATGATGCCGGTAGAGAGGTGGATTGGTTAGATAAAACAACTCGTACGGGATGGATTCAGGATTATCAAGTTTCAGTTTCTGGAGCTGGGGAAACAATGAATTATTACTTGTCAACATCGTATACGGATAATCAAGGTATAATTGTAGGGGATGACTTCACTCGTATGACGATCTTGGGTAAAGTAGATACGGATATTGTTGATTGGCTGAAGATCGGTGTGGATGCGGCTTATACGCATTCGGACTATTCTGGTATTGGTGCTAATTTAGGCAATACGACAATTTTGACTCCTTATGATATGATGTATCGGGATGAGGCACAGACTTTAATCGAAAAATATCCAAATGGACAGAGTGAAGCAACTAATGCTTTATGGGGAGTTGATTCAAAAAACTTGGATGATGTGGATATACGAAATAATTTCCGGGCAAATGCTTTTATGGTTGTTAAGCTTCCTTGGGTGGAAGGTCTTAGTTATCGTTTGAACTATTCGGGTAATTTGGATTATAGACGTGCGGGGCAATTTTTTCATGAATCCTATTATGTACCGATAGGTCCGTATAATGATGACTCTCGCTATTCTATTACGACACAGCAGAGCTATTTGGCAAGTGCGAATGGTTATATTGAAAATGTTAAAACTACCAGTTGGGTGATTGATAATATTTTGAATTATAAAAATACATTTGGTAAACATTCTCTTGATTTGACGGCTGTGGCAACGCGAGATAGCAAATACTATAAATACGAAAAGAACACGGGACTTGACTTCTATTCCAATGGTAATACGATTTTGGGATTAGGCGGTTTGCATTATGCGAATACACAGAAATTTGTTTATAACAATAATAAACGTCGGAATGTTGGTTATTTTGCTCGTGTCTCTTATTCATTTGATGACCGATATTATTTGACAGCCTCTTATCGTAGAGATGGTGCTTCGGTATTTGGCACAGATAGTAAATGGGGTAATTTCGGTGCTGTAGGTGCTGCGTGGCGAATTACAAAAGAATCGTTCATGGAACAAGCTTCTTTCCTTAATGATATGAAACTGAAATTGTCTTGGGGTAAGAACGGTAACCAAGGTATAGATCCGTATGGAACACTTTCGATTGTGAATGTCGGTTCTTCCGGTGGAGTTTTTTATACATTCGGTGATAATGGACAACCTGTTTATGGTATCAAACAATCTGTTATAGGTAATTCAGCTTTGGGTTGGGAAACAACAGAGGCTTGGAATATGGGATTCGAATCATCTTGGTTGAACAATCGCCTGTTTGTTGATTGGGATGTTTACTTGTCTCGAACATCTGATCAGATATTTACACGTACTATTCCTGTCATGACCGGTTTCACAAATATGAAATCCTCTATGGGAGAAGTTCAGAACAGAGGTGTTGAAATGACAGTACGTTCTATTAATATCCAGAACCAGGATTTGACTTGGAGTACAAATGTTACATTCTGGTTAAACCGCAATAAGCTCATTCATTTGTATGGAGATGATTTGAATGGCGATGGAAAAGAAGATGATGATTTGGGTAATAGCTTATTTATCGGGCATTCTATTCACTCGATCTATGGATATAAGCAAGATGGTATCGTACAAAAAGAGGATGTGAAGTATATGGAACTTAATGGTGTTCAGGCTGGAACACCTAAATATGTAGATATGAATGGTGATGGTGTGATTACTGCTGAAGACCGCTCTATTATCGGCAATAGAGATCCGCGTTTCAAAGTAAGCATGAGCAATACGGTCTCTTGGAAGAATTGGGAGTTGTATGTAATGTTGGCAGGAACGTTTGGCGGAAAAGGTTATCTTCAGGAGTCGAACAAACCTGCATTTATGGCAGGCGGACGAGGAGATTTCTTCCAAGCTAATAATATTTATATTCCGTATTGGACGGAAGAAAATCCCAGTGATAAGTATCCGGCTGCATGGTTCTTAGGAGACGATTATTTCTTGGGACTTCAGAGTAGAGCTTATGTGCGTTTGCAGGATGTGACTCTTTCTTATAATTTCTTGCAGCCAGGTATCAAGAAGATTGGTATTAATAACTTGAAGGTTTTCTTTACTGGTAAAAACTTGGCAACCATAACAGGTTGGAAAGGTGGAGATCCAGAGTTGGGCAATCATGTTATAGGTGGAACTTGGCCGGTGGCGACAACACTATCGGTCGGAGCGAATATTAGTTTTTAGTCATTTATTCAGAATATCATTATGAAAACATTTAAATATAAAAAGTTGGGGGTAATTTTGTTAAGTGCATTGTTTTTAGTTAGTTGTAATGATAATGCGTTTTTGAAGGAGAATCCGGAAACGATTTATACGATAGACAATATATTTACAACTTCTAGCCAGATCAATCAGGTGATAACAAGCTGCTATGAACAAGTACGGTATATATATTGCCCTTACGATAGCTGGGATATGGAATTTTACGCTTATCGGTTAGGAAATGGAACGGACTTGTTTGATGTTCCGACAATTCGTTTTGGTAATCGTTTTAACGATTATAGTATATTGAGTTCACAGTCGGGAGCTTACTATAAAGTATATACTGCTTTTTATCAATTGATAAATATTGCAAATACGGCATTGGCAGCCACAGAACTGGAACAGATTGCATGGGCATCTGAAGCGGAAAAAGCGCATGCAATAGCTGAAGCGCGTTTTTTCAGAGCTTTTGCTTATCGGAATTTAGGTGAACTATATGGCGGTGTTCCTCTTGTAACAACTCTTGTGACAACTCCTCGTTATGATTATACTCGTGTAAGTCGTATGAAAATTTACCAATTTGCAATTGATGAATTGGAAGCCTGTTTGAATGATTTACCGGAAACGGTTGCGGAGACAGGTCGGTTGGTAAAAGCAGTTGCTTTGCATAATTTGTGTCAATTATATATTGACAAAGGCGTCACGATGCAAGAAGAAGGAAGCGGAGATGCTAAAAGCGCGTTTGAGCAAGCAATTCAATATGCGAACGAAGTCATTGATGGAGGAATTTATCAACTAATGATCAATCGATTTGGAACGAGAGCTAATGAAGATCCTCAATTTTATTATGCGAATAACCAGGCGGCCCAGACTTCGGATCATTTATATTCCAATGCAGGTTATTCGATAGAAGGAAATGTGTTTTGGGATTTGTTCCAAGTTGGTAACCAGGATTATCAAGCGGGTAATAAAGAGTCTATTTGGACTTTGCAGATTGATTATGATGTGTATAAAAAAGAAGGTGCAAAAGGTTCTATATATGCCGCTTATTATTGTCCTGTTTTCAGAGATCAAGGTGGTAGTTATGCGATTGGCTCAATGGAAGATGTTGGAGGTTTAGGAACTTGCGGTGTTATGCCTACTTTTTATACACGTGATATAATTTATGAAGGAAAATGGGCTGATGATATGCGAAATTCCGATGCAGTGTTCCGTAGAACAATTTTGGGAAATGTGGAAGGAACAGAATATTATGGAAAAGCGATTCCTTGGAACTTGCTTTACAAGGAGGATGCGAACGGTCAGAAGAATGACGCTGCGACTACCCAATTGTATCCTATTTCTTGTAAGGTAGGACCTGATTATTATACAGGAGTAGAAGACGGAGAGGATCGGTCGCGACTTTTCCGAGACGACTACCTGATTCGTTTACCTGAAACTATATTGTTGCGTGCGGAAGCAAAAATGAGAGCAGGGAATCTTCAAGGTGCTGCAAATGATATCAATATGCTTCGTTCGCGAGCGAAATGTGACTATCTTGTTACTGCTGCTGATATGAATGTAGATTTGATTCTGGATGAACGAGCTCGTGAATTGGTTTATGAAGAGGTTCGTTGGAATACGCTTCTTCGTATGGGGGGGACTGTCGCGATTGATCGTATCAAGAAGTATGCTTACTGGGATTATCCTCGGACAACTTTGAATAAAGAATTTAATTTGTGGCCGATTCCTCAGACGGTAATAGATACGAATAAAGATGTAAAGTTAGAGCAAAATCCAGGTTGGTAGTATTTATGTATAGGAGGAGAGTCAAAATTCACAATCTTGTCATTTCGGGTTTGGACTAGGATTGCATCCTATACTGATAATTAGTATAAGATGGAGGATTAAGTCCACTGTGACAAAACAGAATTTTGACTACCTCCTTATTTTTAATTATTAATGTTGATCATAAAAACATCACATATGAAAAATATTTATTGCTCTATATTGCTTATCCTTATAATCTCGTGTCAGTCACTTTCTCCTGTGGAAGTCAGTGGGTTGCGGTGTGAGGCATTGGAAAATCCGTTAGGGATTGATAATACTTCTCCGCATTTTAGTTGGTTATTGAAATCGAGGGATGAAGGTTGCCAGCAGACAGCTTATCAGATTTTGGTCGCCTCTTCTAAACAATTGTTAGACGAAGGAAAAGCTGATCTTTGGAATACGGAAAAGACGGTGTCTGATCAATCCATTTGGATTCCTTATCAAGGAGCGACATTGTCTTCCAAAAGCTATGCCTATTGGAAAGTCCGTATTTGGGATGAAAAAGGAAATGTGAGTTCGTGGAGTCAACCTGCCTATTTCTCTGTGGGGTTGCTGAGTATGGATGATTGGAAGGGGCGATATATCGGGATGAATAATGATTCGGAAATACATTCTTCTCCTTTATTTCATAAGGTATTCCAATGGAATGGAGATAAAGAGAAAGCACTTCTGCATGTCAATTCTTTGGGATACCATGAGGTTTATATTAATGGATTGGCTATTTCGGATGCTGTGTTAACTCCTGCTGTCTCTCAATATGACAAACGTTCTCTTGCTGTGACGTATGAAGTAACAGAATATTTACAAAAAGGGGAGAATGATTTGGTAATTTGGTTAGGACAAGGTTGGTATCATGATGGAATGCCAGGTGTAGAAAAGGGGGGTCCGTTTGTACGTGCTCAATTGGAAGAAGGTAGTGGAGGTTCTTGGAACGTTTCCTTGATGACCGATTCTTCATGGAATGTTCGTGAAAGTGGTTACCAATCAACTTGGAGAAAGTATCGGTTAGGTGGAGAAATTGTGGATGGTTCCTTGCTTTTGCCGGATTTTACGGCTTCATCCTTGCGTCAAGTGCAATGGGAGGTGGCGAAAGAAACAAAAATCCCTGCTCATCAGACGACTTCGCAAATGGTGGAACCTAACTTGATACAAAAAGAATTTCACCCTTTATCTGTTCTTTCATTAGGAGATACGGCTTGGGTGTTTGATATGGGAACCAACTTTACCGGTTGGACAAAAATTCGTTTTCCCCAGTTGGCTTCACAGCAACGCATACAAATTAACTATTGTGATTTTTTGGATACTCAAGGAAATTTTATCGATAATTTGAACTATGATGTGTATATCGCTTCTGGAAGAAAAAATGAAGTGTTCACGAATAAATTCAATTATCATGCTTATCGTTATTTGAAGATATCTAACTTGAACAAAGCTCCCGCTTTATCTGATGTGACAGCCTGTTTGATTCATACTGATTATAAAGGGAATTCTTCATTCGCCTGTTCGGATGAAGATTTGAATGCGATTCATCGGATGGTGCAACATACATTGGACTGTTTGACATTGGGTGGAAATATGGTAGATTGTCCGCATGTTGAAAGATTGGGGTATGGAGGTGACGGAAATGCCTCGACTGTGACAATGCAGACAATGCATAATATGGCGCCTTTGTATATGAACTGGATGCAGGTATGGATCGATTGTATGCGTGAGGATGGGGGTTTGCCTCATACAGCTCCTAATCCATTCTCGGCAGGAGGCGGACCTTATTGGTGTGGATTCATTATTACTGTATCTTGGCAAACGTATGTCAATTATGGAGATAGTCGTTTATTGGAACGTTATTATCTTTATATGCAAAAGTGGTTGGAATATGTTTGGTTGTATTCTTCAGAAGGTCTGCTGAAGCAGTGGGGAAGTGTAGACTATCGCAATTGGTATTTGGGGGATTGGGCAACACCTGTCGGTATAGATCAGACGGACCTTGCATCTATTGATGTGGTCAATAATAGTTTCGTTGTGGTTTGTTACGAAACAATGGCTAAGATAGCACAAGTGTTGGGTAAGCAACAAGATGTTCTGTCTTATCGTGGAAAGGCTGATTCTTTGAAGAAGTTGATTCACAAAACGTTTTTTGATCCTAAGCAAAAGAGTTATTCAACAGGAACACAAATAGATTTGATTTATCCGATGTTGGCAGGAGTGACTCCTCAAGAAGAGTTGGCAAACGTGGAAAACACGTTGTTTTTAGTGACTGCGGAGCGGTTTAAAGGACATTTATCTACAGGGTTAGTTGGTGTTCCGGTCATTACCGAATGGGCTATAAAGAATAAACAGGCGGATTTTATATATGCGATGTTGAAGAAGCGTGAATATCCGGGCTATTTATATATGATAGATAATGGAGCAACGACTACTTGGGAACATTGGAATGGTGAACGTAGCCATATACATAATTGCTATAATGGTATTGGTTCTTGGTTCTATCAAGCTTTAGGTGGTATTTTACCAGATGAGGAGAATCCAGGTTATAAGCATCTGTTTATATTGCCGCAATTGGTGAAAGGAGTGGATTGGGTGAAAGTTTCGAAAGATACACCTTTCGGTCCTTTGAGTGTAAATTGGGAAAAGACTGATTCTTCCTTTAATATGGATATTTCTATTCCGAACGGTTCAGAAGCGACATTGGATTTACCGGTGGCAGCAAAATCGGTAATGATTAATGGAGTGAAGTCTGATAAACTGAATCATATAAAAATAAAGTCAGGAGATTATCAAATTCTTGCAAAGTTCAATTGAATTACGTATTTATAAATAGCAGAGGCATTCCGTGCATTTTTATAAAGAGGCGGAATGTATTCTGTTTTTTCTCAAATATGAATAGAGAAGATAAGATCAAAATAGAATTGCTTTGTTTCCATATATTCCGTTAATCCACAAAGCAAACAGTTTGTTAGGAGATTTGCGAAGAAAGTCTCTTTTCGTTTCATCTGGATATCCGTATGTGCCGGTAAAATATTCAGAGGCGGATTGGTGAGTAGCGTTATAAACTTTAAAAAGAATAATATCATGGTTTGTCAGTTCAAAAATAAATCTTACCTTTGCACCGCAAAAAAATAATAGTAATAACAATACAAAACAGTGTTTTATGAACAATTACGAAACCGTTTTCATTTTGACTCCCGTTTTGTCTGACGCTCAGATGAAGGAAGCGGTAGAAAAATTCACGAACCTCCTGAAAGAACAGGGTGCTGAAATCGTGAACGAAGAAAATTGGGGTTTGCGCAAATTAGCTTATCCTATCGACAAGAAAACAACAGGCTTCTACCAGTTGGTTGAATTCAAGGCAAATCCGGAAACAATCGCTACGCTGGAAATTAATTTCCGTCGTGACGAACGTGTGATTCGCTTCCTGACTTTCCGCCAGGATAAATATGCAGCAGAATATGCCGCAAAGAGAAGAAGTTTGAAATCATCTAAAGAAACAGTAAAGGAAAATTAATCATGGCAGCAACTCAATCAGAAATCAGATATTTGACTCCGCCTTCAGTAGACGTTAAAAAGAAAAAATATTGCCGTTTCAAAAAGAACGGTATCAAGTATATCGATTACAAAGATCCTGAATTCTTGAAGAAATTCCTGAATGAACAGGGAAAGATTCTTCCGCGTCGTATCACAGGGACTTCTTTGAAGTTTCAGCGTCGTATCGCTCAGGCTGTTAAAAGAGCTCGTCACCTGGCGTTGCTTCCTTACGTAACCGATTTAATGAAATAATAAAAGAGAGGAGACAGAATATGCAAGTTATTTTGAAAGAAGACGTAATCAACTTAGGTTACAAGGACGATATCGTAACGGTTAAAGACGGTTACGGACGTAACTTTCTAATCCCCACGGGTAAAGCAGTTATCGCATCTGAGTCTGCGAAGAAAGTGTTAGCTGAGAACTTGAGACAGCGTGCTCACAAGTTGGCTAAGATCAAAGAAGATGCTCAGGCTTTGGCTGCTAAGTTGGAAGGCGTTGCCCTGACAATCGGTGCTAAGACAAGTTCTACAGGTACAATCTTCGGTTCTGTAACGAACATCCAAGTTGCTGATGCGCTGGCAAAAGCAGGTTTTGAAGTAGATCGTAAGATTATCTATATCAAGGAATCTGTTAAGGAAGTTGGTAATTACAAAGCCATCCTGAAACTTCATAAAGAAGTATCGGTTGAAATTCCTTTTGAAGTGGTTTCCGAATAATTTCACCGGATATATAAATAAAAAGGGCGATTCTTTGCGAATTGCCCTTTTTTTATTTCAGATCAGCCCAGTTTTACTCGTCAAAAAGCATTACATTTGTCCCGAATTTGCAATAAATTTTGAAGTGGCGAAAAGTGCTTTTCTATATATCAATTTGATAATGGCTTTGTTTTTCGTTTTGCCTGCAATACAGGCAAAGGAAAAAGTGTTTACGGTGGTGATCGATGCCGGGCATGGGGGGAAAGATCCCGGTGCGCGTGGTTCGTCCATCAATGAAAAGGTCATCAATCTGGCAGTGGCTCTCAAGCTCGGCAGCCTGATATCGGAAAAGCACAATGATGTGAAAGTCATTTATACGCGAAAAACGGATGTCTTTATCGAATTGGACGAGCGCGCGAACATCGCCAACCGGAATAAGGCGGACCTGTTTATTTCCATCCATACGAATGCGGTGAAGAGGGGCAGTACGGTGTCCGGAACGGAGACTTACACGTTGGGTTTGGCACGTACGGACGAGAATCTGGAAGTGGCTATGCGCGAGAATTCTGCGATCCTTTTGGAAGATAATTATTTGCAGAAGTATGAAGGTTTCGATCCGACCTCTTCTGAATCATATATTATTTTCGAATTTATGCAGAATAAGCACATGGAACAAAGCATCAGTCTGGCTTCGGAGGTACAGAAATGTTTTACTTCCGTCAATCGTAATAACAGGGGAGTCCGGCAGGCTGGTTTCCTTGTGTTGCGTAAGACGAGTATGCCAAGCGTTCTCGTGGAGTTAGGGTATATTTCGAATCCTTCGGAAGAACGCTTTATGAAAACCAAAGAAGGACAAAACAAGCTGGCGACCGCTATTTATAACGCTTTTACAAAGTATAAGTGGGAATATGACCGCAGGCGCGGTGCGTTAGCGGGAAATGCAAGCGTCGCTCCAATGTTGGAAGTTATTGATAATACTGTTGGAAGTCAAGCTGTTTCGGCGCCTCCTGGAAGTGAAGAATATATTCGTCAAAAGCATAAAACCGAGGATGCCAATCGAAGCTCCGTCTCAAAACCGGTAACCTCCATGAAGCAGGGGGAGCAGGTTAAAAAGGGGCAAACGGTTTATAAAATACAAATACTTACCTCGGATAAAAAACTTTCTCCCGGTTCTAAATTGTTTAAAGGATATAAGAATGTCGATTTCTTTATCGAGAAAGGTCTTTATAAGTACACGTATGGCGAAACAACGAGTTTTGAGTCTATTCGTAAGTTGCGTCGGCAGGTGGTAAAAGATTTTAAAGACGCTTTTATAGTCGCCTTTAAAGATGGAGAGAAAGTGAAATATTGACAGTAACAGAAATTATATATAGAGAAGAAATGAAAAATATGTTCACCAAAGAGGCAAAGATCGGACTAGTGTCTATAGTCAGTCTGGCATTGTTATATGTAGGAATTAATTACTTGAAAGGGATCAATCTGTTTAAGCCGACAAATCATTATCTGGTGGCTTGTACGAACGTAAAGGGAGTGACGGTTTCAAGTCCTGTGTTTGTGGAAGGCTTTAAGGTTGGCTTGGTGCGTGAAATTATTTATGATTATGATGCCGTAGATAAGATCTCGATTGATATCAGCCTGGAAGATCATATGAAGATTAACAAAGGTAGCTATATTACAATCGTGAACAGTTTCCTCGGCGGTGGTGAATTGCATATCCATCTGAACAAATATGTGAACGACTATCTGAAACCTGGTGCGGTGATCGAGGGACGGATGGAATCGGATATGATGCAGTCCGTGCAGGAAAAGATTCTTCCGCAGGTGGAACTGCTTTTGCCGAAGATCGATTCGATCTTGGGTGGTTTGCAAACGTTGGTAAATCATCCGGCATTAGCCCAGTCTTTGAACAATATAGAGACGACGACCAGTAGTTTGGCTGTTTCTTCCCGCCGGCTCAATCAGATGCTAAGTAAAGAGGTTCCGGGTATTATGAGCGACCTGAAGGTTATTACCGGGAACTTTGCCGATGTCAGCACGGATTTGAAAAAGTTGGATCTGGCAACGACCGTGAACGTGGTAAATGCAACATTGGATAACGTGGAGCAGATGACGCGTAAATTGAACTCTAAGGATAATAGTATGGGACTTCTGCTGAACGACCGTGCTCTTTACGATAATCTGAACGGTACGGCAGACAATGCCTCTAAGCTTTTACTGGATTTGAGACAGAATCCCAAAAGATATGTTCATTTTTCCGTATTTTAAGATTGCATAAGATTTCTTGTGTAAACTGTTTATCAGGAATTGTTCCAATGAAACGAGAAAGTGTGAAATACCGAGGTTTGGCTTCTGTAAGGTCTTTATTTATAGAAATATAACTGGAGTATAAATGTTTTATGACGTCGGCCTTTTGGAAAATCATGAAGTATAAAAAATACTCTTAAACAATGGTTTTCTATAATTCTAATGTTTTAAAATAAAGATATTCAGATTGTTGGAATTAACTGCTTGACAATAAATAAAATATTGAACAATCAAAAGTTCCAAACAAAATGATACTTTTTTTTTCGGAATAAATTTCTAAACTTTGTAGTCGTAAAATAGAAATTGAAGTTGTAAGTATAGTTGGGAGAGTCAAAAAACATGCAGACTGAATATCAAACTTTGTGGAATAAATGCCTCGCAGTCATTAAGGACATCGTTCCTGAGGCCGCTTTTAACACATGGTTCAAACCGATCATACCATTATCATACGAGGATAATAAATTTACGATTCAAGTACCCAGCCAGTTCTTTTATGAGTATCTGGAAGAGAAGTATGTGAACGTATTGAAAGTTACGTTATATCGTGTGATAGGGCAGGGGACGATATTGAACTATCGTATCAAGGTCGTTGATAAGGTGAAAGAAGATGGTATGATTACTTTGCCTACCGGTAATGACGCTCCCCGTGCCGGTAAGAAAAGTGCGGATATCCCTTCATTATTCGAATCTAAAGCCCGTCAGGATTGGGATTCTCATCTGAACCCCAAATACAACTTCGATAATTATTTTGAAGGAACAAGTAACCGTCTGGTTCGCTCTTCGAGCGAAGCTATCGCCCGGGAACCGGGAAAGACTTTTAATCCGATGTTCGTGTTCGGTGCATCTGGTGTAGGCAAGACCCATTTGTGTCACGCGATCGGTAACCGCATTCAAGAAATCCATCCGGCAAAGAAGGTGTTGTATATATCGGCTCACCTGTTTACCGTGCAATATACGGAGGCTATCCGGAAAAATACAACAAACGACTTCATGTATTTCTATCAGGGGGTGGATGTGTTAATTCTCGATGATATTCAGGAATTGATTGGAAAAGATAAGACACAGAATACATTTTTCCATATATTCAATCATTTGCATCTGTTGGGGAAGCAGTTGATCCTGACCTCGGACAAGGCTCCTGTCGATTTGCAGGGGATGGAAGAGCGTTTGATTACTCGCTTGAAGTGGGGGTTGACGGCGGAGCTGGATCGTCCTGATTTGGATTTGCGCAAAAAGATCCTGAAAAACAAGATCAGTCATGATGGTGTGGTGATTCCGGACGATGTATTCAATTTTATTGCAAGCAACGTGACGGAGAATGTACGCGATGTGGAAGGTATCGTTGCTTCATTGCTGGCTTATTCTACGGCGTTCAACCGGATGATTGACCTGCCTTTGACTAAACAGGTGGTAAGTCGTGTCGTGAAACTGGAAAAGAAGCAGGTGTCCGTGGAATCTATTCAGGATGTAGTCTGTAAATACT
Source organism: uncultured Parabacteroides sp. (assembly GCA_910577325.1). Lineage (GTDB taxonomy): Bacteria > Bacteroidota > Bacteroidia > Bacteroidales > Tannerellaceae > Parabacteroides. The sequence continues at coordinate 49,509 of CAJTMR010000015.1, read as the reverse complement.
ATAATTTGGAACTGGCCGCCATCCAGACCAACTCACGTAAGCGCGAGATCGTGCAGGCACGCCAGGTTACGATGTATTTGGCGAAGAAATATACTGACAGTTCTTTTTCTCATATCGGGAAGATTGTCGGGAAGCGTGATCATGCGACAGTTCTCCATGCTTGTAAGACGGTAAGGGATCAGATTGAAACGAATAAATCTTTCCGTTCTTCGGTTGAAGAGATCGAGGCTTTGCTCAAGGCTTGATTTAATGTAATTTCTATATGAAAGGATGTACTTTAGAGGTGCGTCCTTTTTTTGTTTTTGGGAACCTTCTTGTGGGTTAAGTTTTCTTTTTGGGAAACTTTTTGAACCGAATCGGGCGGTAATATGTTGATATATAATATGGTTTGGGGGAGGAATGGAAAACTTGTCAATAATAGATATTTTCTTAGTTGAATAATTTGGCTAATCCATAAACTATGCTTAAACTTGCATGTCATTAAACTTAAAACAATCGTGAATCGTAAAACTTACACTTTCGATGAAGCGTTTAATGCTTCACTGGACTACTTTGCCGGCGATGAATTGGCCGCAAAAGTATGGGTAAATAAATATGCCTTGAAGGATGCATTCGGGAATATCTATGAGAAATCTCCCGTTGACATGCATCGCCGTTTGGCGAATGAAATTGCCCGTGTAGAAAGGAAGTATCCCAACCCGTTGTCAGAAGAGGAACTTTTTAACCTGTTTGATCATTTCCGTTATATCGTGCCACAGGGAAGCCCGATGACGGGCATTGGCAATGAATTTCAAATAGCCTCACTCTCTAACTGTTTTGTAATCGGATTGGATGGAGATGCTGATTCGTATGGTGCGATTATTCGAATTGATGAGGAACAAGTACAATTGATGAAGCGTCGTGGTGGGGTTGGTCACGATTTATCACATATTCGTCCGAAAGGATCTCCTGTCAAAAACTCGGCGTTGACATCGACCGGGTTGGTTCCTTTTATGGAACGTTACTCGAATTCAACTCGTGAAGTAGCCCAAGACGGTCGTCGTGGTGCTTTGATGCTTAGCGTTTCCATCAAACATCCGGATTCGGAATCATTTATTGATGCCAAGATGACGGAAGGGAAGGTGACGGGGGCCAACGTTTCGGTGAAGATCGATGATGAATTTATGCAAGCGGTGGTCAATGAGACTCCTTATAAACAACAATATCCGATCAACTCGTCGGAACCAACCAATGTGAAGGAAATCAATGCGGCTGAACTTTGGAAGAAAATAATTCATAATGCATGGAAGTCGGCTGAGCCGGGTGTGCTTTTTTGGGATACGATCTTGAAAGAGTCGGTGCCCGATTCGTATGCAGATCTCGGATTCCGTACCGTATCGACCAATCCTTGTGGGGAAATTCCTTTGTGTCCGTATGATAGTTGCCGGTTGTTGGCGATTAACTTATATTCGTATGTCGTCAATCCTTTCACGGAAGAGGCTTATTTTGATTTTGACCTGTTCCGGAGACATGTTATCCTGGCACAACGTATTATGGACGATATCATTGACCTGGAATCAGAAAAGATTGAAAAGATTCTGGAGAAGATCGATGCCGATCCCGAATCATTGGAAGTAAAACAGAGCGAACGCCACCTGTGGGAGAAGATCCAGAAAAAGACCTTGCAGGGACGTCGTACCGGTGTGGGCATCACTGCCGAAGGTGATATGATTGCTGCTTTGGGATTACGTTATGGTACGGAAGAGGCGACGGACTTTGCCGAAAAGGTACAGAAGGTGTTGGCTTTGGCTGCCTATCGTTCTTCTGTGGAAATGGCCAAAGAGCGTAGATCATTCGATATCTATGATCCAAAACGAGAAGAGAAGAATCCGTTTATTAACCGTTTGCGTGAAGCTGATCCGGAACTATATGACGACATGGTGAAATATGGTCGCCGTAATATCGCCTGTTTGACCATCGCACCAACCGGGACGACCAGTTTGATGACGCAAACTACTTCGGGTATCGAGCCGGTATTCCTGCCTGTATATCGCCGTCGTCGCAAGGTGAATCCGAACGATGCGGAAGCACGTGTTGACTTTGTAGACGAAACAGGTGACGCGTTCGAAGAGTATATCGTGTTCCATCATAAATTCGTGACTTGGATGCGGGCCAACGGTTTTTCCGCTTCGAAGAAATATACGCAGGAAGAAGTGGATGTATTGGTTGCCAAGTCCCCTTACTATAAAGCAACCTCAAACGATGTAGACTGGTTGCAGAAAGTTCGTATGCAAGGACGCATCCAGAAGTGGGTAGACCATTCTATCAGTGTGACGATTAACTTGCCGGCTGATGTGACAGAAGACCTTGTAAACTCTTTGTATGTGGAAGCTTGGAAGTGTGGTTGTAAGGGGTGTACGGTCTATCGTGACGGTTCCCGTTCGGGCGTATTGTTGTCTGCGGATAATAAAAAGAAGAAAAAAGAAGAGTGCAACCGTATGGAACCGCCGGTTATCGTGGTTACCCGTCCTCGCGAACTGGAAGCCGATGTAGTGAGGTTTCAGAACAACCGTGAAAAGTGGATCGCATTTGTCGGTTTGCTGAATGGACGCCCATACGAGATATTTACCGGGCTTGCTGATGACGATGAAGGTATCATGTTGCCGAAGAATGTTTCGAAAGGTAGCATTATCAAGAGTTATGATGAGGATGGTCAAAAGCATTACGATTTCCAGTTCAAGAACAAGCGTGGTTATAAAATGACGATCGAAGGTCTGGATGGTAAGTTCAACCCGGAATTCTGGAACTATGCCAAATTGATCTCTGGCGTCTTGCGTTACGGTATGCCGATCGATCAAGTGATCAAACTGGTTCAAGGTATGGAACTGAATAATGAATCTATCAACACCTGGAAGAATGGTGTGGAACGTGCTTTGAAGAAATATTTGCTAAACGGTACGGAGGCAAAAGGACAGAAATGCCCGAATTGTGGACATGAAACACTTGTCTACCAGGAAGGTTGTCTGATCTGTACCAATTGCGGTGCTTCAAGATGCGGCTGAAAAGATTTATGATTTATCGTCGATGTGTAAATCATAATCAGAAATCATAAATATATTAAAGTACCATGAAAATCACTTTTAATATTAACTTCCATACTGTTTGGGGGCAGAAGTTATGTGTTGTAGGATCGATTCCTGAATTGGGTTCCTGGGAGTCGGCTTTGGCAAAAGAAATGAGCTATAAGGGAGATGGGAACTGGCAGCTTGAGCTGGAAGTGGCCTCTCCTGTCAAGGATATAGAATACAGATATTTTCTGAGTGTAAACGATAGGCAGATATTTGAGGAATGGGAAAAGAACCATCAGGTATTTTTTATCGGTCAGGCGGATCAATATACGTTATATGATTATTGGCAGGTTCGCCCTGCTAATCTGGCCTTTTATTCCTCCGCATTTACTAAAAGTTTGTTTGCCCATCCGTGTAATACACACGAACGAGTGGTAAAGAGTGGAAAAAGGTTGACTATAAAGATATCCGTTCCGCGTGTCGAAAAGAACCAGCGTGTGGCTATTACCGGCAATCAGGAATGTTTGGGTAACTGGCATCCTGATAAAGCGTTGATATTGAGTTGTGATACTTTCCCTGTATGGCATATAGACTTGGATGCTAATGAGATTACTTATCCGTTGGAATATAAATTTTTGATCTGTGATGACCAGCAACAACCTTTATACTGGGAAGAAGATGAGAACCGTGTCTTGAATCTGCCTTCTCAACAGGAAGGAGAGACCGCGATCGTTTCGGGTCTTTATTTTCGTGACAATCTGTCCTTGTGGCGGTGTGCTGGTTCGGTGATCCCGGTCTTTTCCTTACGTTCGGAAAAAAGCTTCGGCGTCGGTGACTTGAGAGATTTGCGTATGTTGGTGGATTGGGTCAAGAAAACGCGGCAACGTATCATTCAGGTGCTTCCGATGAATGACACGACAACGACGCATACCCGTAATGATTCGTATCCTTATAGTGCCATTTCAATTTATGCTCTTCACCCAATGTATATCAGTTTGCTTGATTTGGGAGAACTGGCAGATCCGGAAAGAGCAGCCTTTTTCGCACGAAAACAGGCTGAGTTGAATGATTTGGATGCTGTAGACTACGAACAGGTCGTTCGATATAAACTGGAATATTGCCGGGAATACTTCAGGCAGGAGGGGGAGGCGATTCTGTCCACGGCCGGATATCGGGAGTTCTTTGCGCAGAATGAACGTTGGTTGATGCCCTATGCTGCCTATTGTTACCTGCGTGACACGTTCCGGACTTCCGACTTTACACAATGGGAAGAATATTCTATATTTGACGAAAATAGCATTTGTGAGCTTTGTTCCGTGACAGGTAAGGGGTATTCGGAAATATCTTTTCAGTATTTCCTGCAATATATCCTGCATACCCAGTTTAAAGGTGTTTCCGATTATGCTCGCAAGAACGGGATCGTGCTGAAAGGAGATTTGCCTATAGGAGTGAACCGTACGAGTGTAGAAGCATGGATGGAACCGAAATATTTCAATATGAGTGGGCAAGCCGGTGCTCCACCTGACGATTTTTCTGTGAATGGTCAGAACTGGGGGTTCCCGACCTATAATTGGGATACGATGGAGAATGATGATTTCTTCTGGTGGAAAAAACGTTTCCATAAGTTAGAAGATTATTTCGATTGCTTCCGTATCGATCATATTTTGGGTTTTTTCCGTATTTGGGAAGTACCGTTGGATTATGTTCAGGGACTTTGCGGGCATTTCAACCCGGCTTTGCCGCTTACCTCGAATGAGATCGAACAATACGGTTTGAGTTTTAATGAAGCCAATCTGACTACTCCGCATATTAATTGTGAGTTTTTACCTGAATTGTTTGGCGATCGGACGGAAGAGGTTATCGGTACGTTTCTGGACCAGTCGTCATCGCGATATTTCAGGTTGAAACCTTTTTGCGATACGCAACGCAAGGTAGAAGCCTTGTTTGCTGGAAAGACGGACGAAATATCCCTTCGAATCAAGAATGGGTTGTTTGCTATAGCCAATGAAGTGCTGTTCTTGCGTGACCCGCGTGACCCGGATAAATTCCATCCGCGTATTTTGGCCAGCCAGTCCTATCTGTATCGTGAATTGAGTGCTTCCGACCAGTATGCTTTCGACCAGTTGTATTGGGACTTTTTTTATCATCGCCATAATGAGTTTTGGAAGGCGCAAGCCTTTAGCCGTTTGACTCCGTTGGTAGGTGGCACGAATATGCTGGTATGCGGCGAGGATTTAGGGATGATTCCGGAGTCTGTACCAGATGTGATGAACAAGTTGCAGATATTCAGCCTGGAAATAGAACGTATGCCAAAGACTCCGCAACGCGAGTTCACGGATTTGCATAAACTACCTTATCATTCGGTCTGTACGACATCCACTCATGATATGACTCCGCTCCGTAGTTGGTGGAAAGAGGACCGCGGTAAGACGCAGCGTTATTATAACAATGTGTTGGGACATGCCGGGGATGCGCCGGAAGAATGTACGGCGGATGTGGCGACGCAGATCGTCTCCAATCATCTGGCAACCTCTTCGATGTTGACCATTATCCCCATGCAAGACTGGTTTGCTATGGACGATTCTGTCAAGCGGAGAGATTACGAAGCGGAACGTATCAATGTCCCGTCCGATCCGAACCATTACTGGTGTTACAGGATGCACATTACGTTGGAAAAACTGATCGAGGCAGATAGCTTGAATAATAAGATTATAGAACTGATTAAGAATTCAGGGAGGAAATAAGGGTGGACATTTTGTTTGCTTTGCAATTTTTAGGCACGGATGCTCATGCAATCCGTGCCTAAATTATATAAAGTAATAAATTGGATTTTATTTTGATGCCTTTTCTTCACCTGACATCTTGCAAACTCCGTTGAAACGGGCGTTCGGTTCGATCTCCAGAGTTTGGGTGATAATGTCGCCTTTGATGACGGCTGTTGCTTTTAGGACAAGTTTGGCACTGACACGTATAGTACCTTCCACTTCTCCCAATATTTCGGCATTTGCTGAAATAATATTTCCCGTGACTTTTCCTTTCGGTCCGATCACGATCTTACCGCTACAATTTACGTCTCCTTCGATTATGCCATCGAGGCGGAAATCAGTTTCCGTTATGATATTCCCTTTTACAGTAGTACCGGCCGCGAGGGTGTTATGCAACCCGCTGTTTGTGTTTTCTTCTTTTTGTTTTATTCCCATCATATATGTAGTTAGTTGCTTAGTGCAAATATAAGACTATTTTTTGGCAGAAAGGTTTACTTTATTTACATTTACAGATAAAATAACGAATTATGACAACAAGGATAGAGCTGGAGGCAATGAAATTCTATGCCTACCACGGGGTGATGCCGCAAGAGGCAAAGGTTGGAAATCATTTTGTCGTGAACTTGGTTCTTACGGCTTCTTTGGAACAGGCCGTGAAAAGTGACGAACTGGAGGATACGATCAACTACGCTACTGTTTATACAATCGTGAAAGAGCAGATGGATATACCTTCCAAGCTGATCGAACATGTGGCAGGACGGATTTTGTATGCTCTGAAAGATCGTTTTCCCGGACTGGCGGCTATTGAGTTGAAACTCTCCAAGCTTAATCCACCCTTTGGAGGTGATGTCCATAGTGCATCAATCATTCTTAGCGAAACGTTTTTTTGACATTATCCTTTGGAAGCGTGTTGAAAAGCCATCGGTTATCTTCTCCGGAGGGGAGGTGAGTATGAACTTCCTTTTCCCCTTTCATAAGGTTTGACAGATTTTTATAATTTAGCCTGTCTGTTATTTGGCGGGAGAGCTATATGCTCCGTATCTTTGTGGCTTGAAGCACAAATAATATATTCACCATGGCATTTACCAACAATGTAATGATTGTCCGCCACGGATTGCTGGCGAAGTTAGTGAAACTTTGGAAAGAAAACCGTCTGCTTGAGGAGATAGACCGGTTGCCTATCGAGTTGAGTCCCCGTAAGTCGAAAGTCATAGGTCGTTGCTGTGTACACAAGGAGCGAGCTGTTTGGAAGTATAAGACACTGCCGCTTCTCGGGTTTGACATGCAGGATGAGGTTGACGAGCTGACTCCTTTGTCCGAATATGCCAAACAAGCATTGTTACGTTCGGAAAATAAGAAAGAAAACCTGATGTGTGTTGTGGACGAAGCCTGTTCGTCTTGTGTGCAGGTGAATTATGAAATTACAAACCTTTGCCGTGGTTGTGTGGCGCGTAGTTGCTATATGAACTGCCCGAAAGACGCGATCCGTTTCAAGAAGAATGGACAGGCCGAGATTGATCATGATGCTTGTATCAGTTGCGGTAAATGCCATCAGAACTGCCCCTATCATGCGATCGTATATATTCCGATCCCTTGCGAGGAAGTCTGTCCGGTCAAGGCGATAAGCAAGGATGAGTATGGGGTGGAACATATTGACGAATCCAAATGTATATATTGCGGTAAATGCGTGAATGCCTGTCCTTTCGGGGCGATTTTCGAGATTTCTCAAGTGTTCGATATACTGCAATGCCTACGTAACAAGGAACCGATGGTGGCCATTGTCGCTCCGTCCATTTTGGCTCAGTTTGCGGCTCCGGTGGAAAAGGTCTATGGTGCTATTAAGTCGCTGGGCTTTCTCGAAGTTGTCGAGGTCGCACAGGGGGCGATGGAGACGACTCGTCATGAGGCCGAAGAACTGAAAGAGAAGTTGGCGGAAGGCCAACCATTTATGACGACCAGTTGTTGTCCTTCTTATATCCAGCTTGCCGAGAAACATATCCCGGATTTGAAAAAATATATTTCGACTACCGGTTCGCCAATGTACTACACAGCCCGGATTGTGAAAAAGAAATATCCGGATGCCAAAATTGTGTTCGTCGGCCCGTGCGTGGCAAAGCGGAAAGAAGTGAATATGGATCCGTGTGTGGATTTTACACTCACGTTCGAGGAGGTAGGTTCTGTGTTGTCTGGCATGGATATCAAGGTGGAAGAGGCACAACCGTTTACCGTCTTGCGTAACTCTGTACGCGAGGCACATGGATTTGCGCAGGCAGGGGGTGTAATCAATGCGGTGAAGGTCTACTTGAAAGAAGACCAGGATGCCAGTTTGAATACGATCCAGGTAGCCAACCTTACGAAGAAGAACGTCGCTTTGTTGCGTGCTTATGCCAAGACGGGTAAGGCCCCGGGACAATTTATTGAGGTGATGGCTTGCGAAGGCGGTTGTGTGACAGGTCCCTGTGTACATGGTGATAGGACTGCCGGGCAGAAGCAGTTGCTTAAAGAGCTTACAAAGTATTAATCTATAAATCTGACGATCATGGATTCATTGTTGCCTTTCTTTCTTTTATGTTTTACTTCGTTTTTTACGTTGACAAATCCGTTGGGTACGATGCCTGTCTTTCTGACCATGACGAATGGCATGAGTGAGGAACAGCGTCGCGCAATTGTTCGCCGTGCCACGATCGTGTCGTTTCTGACGCTGATGCTTTTCACTTTCTCCGGGCAGTTCCTGTTCAAGTTTTTCGGTATTTCGACAAATGGGTTCCGTATCGCAGGGGGGATCATCATCTTCACGATCGGTTTCGATATGTTGCAGGCTCGCTATGCGAAGGCCAAGTTGAAAGAAGAAGAGGTGAAGACGTATGTGAATGATATTTCCATTACGCCCCTTGCTATTCCGATGCTTTGCGGTCCCGGTGCGATAGCCAATGCGTTGATGTTGATGGATGATGCCGTCACTTTGGCCATGAAGTGCATCCTGATCGGGACGATTGGTCTGATTTATTTTATCACTTACCTGATTCTCCGCGCTTCCACTCGTCTAAATCGTTACATGGGCGAGACTGGCAACAATGTAATGATGCGCTTGATGGGGTTGATCTTGATGGTGATTGCCGTGGAGTGTTTCGTGAGCGGTTTCAAGCCGATCATGATTGACATATTGCAACATGCCGCCAATTGATACCTCTCTGTCTACAATTCCGTAAATCTCTTTTTCCTTTGTAGATAGAACGCCAGGATCAGGCTTTTTTTCCGTAGTTCCGGGATGTCGGGAAGTTTTGTCAAGGCAAGATTTTTCTGGCGGACCGGTACGTATAAAGGTTTGAGTTCATGGAACGCTTTCCGGGCCTCATATACAGCCAGGGCGTTTGAGTAATGACCGGTCAGCAGAAACTTGGCCGCGGCGATATAGTCCAGCCAGAAACGTACACGCATCACGTGTTTTAAATCCTTTTCGGGCAAATTCTTATAGAGCATCAGGAGGTTGTTGCGGAAATTGAGGAACGTCTTGCGTGGACTCTCGACATTCAACGTCGCGCCTCCTACGTGATACACGACCGATGATGGCATACAAACCAGTCGGTAGCCGCGCGAACGTAGTCGCCAGCACATATCGATTTCCTCCTGATGGGCAAAGAAACCGGCATCGAGACCACCGACTTCCTTGTAAATTGATGTACGGACGAACAGGCAGGCTCCCGTGGCCCAAAGCAGATCGGTCGGCGTGTCATATTGTCCTGAATCTTTTTCCACGATGTGCAGGACACGTCCACGGCAATATGGATAGCCGTATCGGTCCATGTATCCCCCGGCCGCTCCGGCATACTCGAAATATTCCTTATTCCGTTGGGCACGTATCTTGGGCTGAACCCCGGCTATGGTTTTGTCGGCATCCATTGCGGTGACTGGTGCATCCAGCCATCCTGGGGTGACTTCGACATCGCTGTTGAGTAGGACTGCGTATTCGTGTCTGATGTGCTTCAATGCTTGGTTATATCCTTCGGCAAAGCCGTAATTTTTGTCCAACCGGATGATGTGGACCATCGGAAATTTTGTCTTTAACATCTCGATGGAATCGTCTGTAGAGCCGTTGTCGGCAACGATTATTTCCGCCTGTTTGCTGGGTGTGTATGCGACAACGGAGGGAAGAAACTCCTCCATCAGCGCCCGGCCGTTCCAGTTCAGGATAACAACGGCAACCCTTTTATCTTGTTGAGAGTTTTCGTTTGTTTTCATAATTTCGCATGTTCTTTTTGGGGGGTAATTTGCCTCTTTTAATTTGCCACTCTCTTGTATTTCCATCTCTTGTGTGTCCAAAGCCAACCAGCCGGATCACGAAGGATACATTTCTCCATCAAGCGAGCATATTGTTCGGTAATCCAATTTTCGGGAGTTTCTTTGGGAGTCTCGGTCAGTAATTTCATGTCTACGGTGTAGTAGCCGCGTTTTACCTGCTTCGTATCGAGGAATATGACCGGTAGATCCAGTTTGCGGGCAAGGCGTTCGGGGCCGGTCAGGATGGAAGAATCCTGATTCAAGAAGGTCGTCCAATAATGTAGGTTGTTCCGGCTCGGTGTCTGATCGGCGATAAAGATGACGACACAGCGGGTTTTATCTTTTTTCAAGGTGATGACATCACGCACGGTATCCTGTTTTTTGATCCCTAAAGAGCCGAATTTTGTTCGCAGATTGATGAACAGACGGTCAAATACTTGACTGTTGAGTGGCCGGTATATCTGATAGATGCGGGAGTCCTTGAAACGGGATGTCGAGCCGGAAAACCATTCCCAGTTGCCGTAATGTCCCATCAAAAGGATGAAACAAGTGTGTCCTTTCTCCATTAACTTGTCTACCAGTTCGGGATTTTTCAGAAAAGCCCTGTGTTGTAACTCTTCAAGGGAGATGTGGGCGAGCTTGATCGTTTCGACTATGTAGTCGGCGAAATGGTGGTAGAACTCGCGTTCCAGCCGGCTCAGTTCGGTGTCCGATTTATCGGGGAAAGAAGCTTTCATATTCTGCCTGACCACCTTCAACCTGTATCTGACGACTTTATAAATCAGTACATAAAGGATATCCGATAATATATACAGCGCCCACATCGGCAATAGGGCATGAACTTTTACCCAACTGTAGATAAGCGCATATTGTATTTTATTCCACATAATGACCTTATTTGTGTGAATGATGACTTATAGGTGTTCTATAATCTTTACTACTAACGCTGTTTTGTCTTCGTTCCAACCTTCCAATGTGACTTGCCGAGCTTCGTTTACCAGTGAACCATCGTAAGGAATCTCCGCTTTTATGTAATTCTCGGTAAAGCCGTGCATCATGCCTTTTTTGTGTGTTTGTTCAAACAGGACATTTGCTTTTTGGCCGATATGGGTCTCGTAGAATGTATGAAACTTGCGGTCCGATATGTCCAGCAATTGTTGGCTACGTGAATGCTTGGTTTTTGCATCGACGACGTAATCGATCTTAAGAGCCTGTGTACCCGGCCGTTCCGAATAGCTGAACACGTGCAACTGGCTGATATCCAAGCTTTCGATAAAGTTGCGGGCGTCCTCGAAATAGGCGTCCGTCTCGCCCCGCGTACCGACAATCACGTCTACGCCGATAAAGGCATGCGGCATGATCTCCTTGATCTTTTCGATCTTATGCCGGAACAGGGCGGTGTCGTAACGGCGGCGCATCAGTTTCAGCACATCATCGCTTCCGCTCTGCAACGGGATATGGAAATGGGGAGCGAAGCGTTTACTGCGTGCCACGAAATCGATCGCTTCGTCCGTGATCAGGTTCGGTTCGATGGAAGAGATGCGGTAACGCACGATTCCTTCCACCTCGTCGAGCGCGCGGATGAGGTCGATAAACGTCTCCCCGGTACTTTTCCCGAAGTCGCCGATGTTGACACCTGTCAGCACGATCTCTTTTCCCCCGCTTGCAGCGACCTCTTCGGCCTGTTTCACCATGCTGGCGATCGTCCCGTTACGGCTGCGTCCGCGGGCAAAGGGGATCGTACAGTAGGAACAGAAATAATCGCATCCGTCCTGCACTTTCAGGAAATGGCGCGTACGGTCGTCCGCTGAGCAGGAGGGGGAGAAGGTACGGATATCTTTCGTTTGGGAAGCGATGACGGCGCCTCCCTCTTCTTTCTTTTTCAAGTCGTCCAAATACATGAGTATGTCTAACTTCTGCTCGGCGCCTAACACGAGGTCAACCCCTTCGATATGCGAAACCTCTTCCGGTTTCAACTGGGCGTAGCAGCCGGTCACGACGATGAACGCCCCCGGATGCTGTTTGCCGATCCGGCGGATCGCCTGGCGGCATTTCTTGTCGGCAAGCTCTGTCACAGAGCAGGTGTTGACAACGCAAATATCAGCCTTTTCGCCCGGACGCGCTTTGCGTACGCCCTGTTCGGCAAGGACTTTCCCTATGGTCGAAGTTTCGGCGAAATTCAGCTTGCATCCTAAGGTATAGTATGCGGCTATCTTATTCTCAAAAACAGTCTTGTCAATCATTGTCTTTTAATTATCGCGCAAATTTAGCGAAAATGTTTGGAGATAGTATATTCTTCAGGGCAACCGCACCAAAAATTGCTATCCGGAACTACTTCTCTTCTTTCATGAAAATTTTGCAAACCAACCATCATGCATCTATCATGCTTTTTACATGGCTGTTTATATATGTAATTGATAATATGTTTTTTATGTTTGTGTGAGCACAAATGTCCATCGGCGAAAAAGAGGCAAAAACGAGGCATAAAAGTACCTCCAACACGGCGGATAAACATTCCCACACCCCCGTAAAGGTCTCGCTTGAGACCCGGGTCTGCACCTCTCCCGCACCCGGGTCTGTGTGGTGGGTACACCCGGGTCTCAAGCGGATTTGCAAGCTGTTTTTGACAAAAGAAAAGCCTGTCTTGATGAAAAAAGAAGCCGTTTTAACATGTTTCATACCTGTTTCCGGACGGTCTCTGTTTTCGTCGTATGATTGACACACAAGATGTTACGTTTTTTTGCCATGATGGTTGTGATAGATGAATGATAGTTCAAAATAGCAACTATCATGCCATAACATATTGATTTGAAATAATATACAGGCAAGTATGATAGTGTGATAGTTGTTTTTGCAAAAACATTTATGTGAGTTGGTCCCTATCGGTGGCGAAAACAGATGGACGCTTTCTGGTTTTGATGCGGTTGCCCTGGTATATTCTTATCGTTTATTATGGAACCGGTAGCCTATCCCTAACATCAAGTTGTTGGGATCTTTGAATTTACTTAACTGGTAGCCTACGTGCAGGAACAGGTTGCGGGTGACGGATGTCTTCAGCGCCAGGATTTGGTACATCCCTTGCGTGTCGGTGCATTTGTGGTAAACGTTATAGCCTATGCCTACGTTGATCGTAAAGACCGGCATGACCAGTTCACCCCGTGCGGATAGCCCGATTGCCAGTTGTTCCTTGAACGGCGGACGGTAAAACTGATGTTCGGTCCGGTCGTTGTAGCCGGCTTCGTATTCTTTGATATTGGCGCTTTCGTCATATTGCACGTCAAGCGATGCTCCGGCACGGAAATATTTGTGGAAGTTGTACATGGGATTGAAATTGAATCCCAATACGCCGAACGAACCGGGGGCTAAGTAGGCTTCATCGGGCTTGATGACCCCTTTCCGTTTTGTTGTGCCGTATAAGACGATGTCATAGCTGATGTGTGGCTCGATGCGCTGGGCGGTAGGCCTGCCGGACATCACCGTCCCGGCATTTTCTCCGAAGGCATGCACCAAGCCTATCCTGCCCCCGATGGTGTTGACGCCTGTATTGGGGTACTGGGTGTTTCCGTTGGAAAAATGGCTCAGGTCGATACCTGCTGTCAGCCGCCATCCTGCCGCCAGTTGCCAGTTCAGCAGGAATCCCAAATTGATATAGGCATTGATCTTCGACCCCACGACATAATTGTAGGCGTTGGTTTCCGGATGGTATTTTTTCCATCCGAAGGAAGCTCCGAAGTTCCATTCGTAATCCAATGACAGGCGAGAGGAAAAACGGGTTATGCGCGATCCTTGGAAAGCATATGCCGAAACCGGATTCCCGATCTCGGCCTTGTCAAAGAAAGAATGGTAGGAAACGCCGATTCCTTGGTACGTGTGGGGGTATAATTTCCCGTAGCGCGAATCGGGATGAAACCGGAAAGAGTATTTCAGGTGTGCCGATACGGATTTACGCAAGGGTTGCCATGCTGCGTTCTCGCCGGCAAAGAACTCATTGGTGGGAATGAGGTAGACGGGGCGGAAACCGATGCCGACCTCGTGCGTGAGCGGATGGCGGGACAGGGTGTCGTTTGTCCCGGCTCCTTGTGCACATATACGGGTGCATCCCAGTATACACATTCCTGTTATGATGAATACTTTCAAGTTCATGCTCTTGCTTGCCTAACGTTCTACCAGGATGATGACTGGATTTTCATCGTTCTCTTGTACTTCGTAGCTTATCAGGTAACGACCGTCTTCGGAGGTAAAACGGGGGACGAACGTGTTCCCTTCTTTAAAATCGAAATCATGTCCGGGATAAGGCAACTTGACGTTTTCCACTTTCCCCTCTTTTTCATCATAGCCGATCAGATAGGAGTTGCCGTTCAGGTTGGCTGTCAGATACAATTTGCCGTTGCTGTTCCCTATAACATTGATCTGTGCCGCATTTTTCTCTTTGAACAGGCTGTTACGCGGGTCTTGCAACCGGTAGCGGCTGCCCTCTTCTAACTTGTATTTCCCTGCATCCACCACCCAGCACGGGATAAGCGTGTTTTCTTTTGTGATCCGGAAAATCGTGTCGTTGAACATTTCTTTCACATAATCGCCGGTCGGGGTGGAGAAAGTCTTGCATTCGTTGTAGAACACCATCGTGATTTCTCCAGGCTCGAAGCTCCGGGCGTATGCGATCGAGTCCAGTACGGTCGAATCGCGGAACAGGTACATCCGTATCGGCTCTTTTCCTGAGATATTCTGGACGTATCCGATATTGCGCCCGTCAGGTAAGGAAAGCACTTCCCGGATATTTTTATGGGTGGGAACGGTCGTTGTCCGTTTCCATTTGCCATCCCAACCGTATGTCTTGAGCCATTTGCTGTTATCGTCGATACGGATACCTTCCGGGGTTATCTTCGGATTGCCGGCGGATATGTATTCTTCCGGTCCTTCACCTTTGCTTCCGATCATCCTGATAAATTTTCCTTCCGGGTTGAACAGGTATATTTTGTCGTTGTTGAAGACAACCAGTTTGTCTTGATGATAGACAAGCTGCGGAATGTATCCGGTCAGTAAGACGGAATCTGTCGTTTCCAACGGGATGAAACGTACGCTTTTCGCCCATTCGTCCAATTTTATTTCGGTCGGCTCTCTATCGAAAACGGTAACCATATCAATCGTTTGGCAGACCGTATCGTCCGCCTCTTGTCTGTGAGAGTACTGGCAACCGGCCAATATTCCGCATAGTAGCAGTATCCATCTGTTCATATATCATATTATTAGACAGCCGAAAGATAGGGAAAATTTTGCTTATTCGGAATTTATGGATCATCATTTGCTCGGCAGGATGCCCGGTAAGGGGATATCTCCTTGGCGCTAAGGGTTAAACTCTGGCTATCTGTTGTGTATTTGTCGGATAGTCTGTATTTTTGCGTAAATTATAATACAGTGTACAGTATGATACAAGAGAATTTTATCAAGATATACGAGGAAAGTTTCAAGAAGAACTGGGAACTGCCTGCCTTGACGGATTACAGCAAAGGGACGACTTTTTCTTTCGCCGACGTAGCCGAAGAGATTGCCCGCATCCATATCATGTTTGAAGATTGCCAGATACGGCGGGGAGATAAGATTGCTCTGGTCGGAAAAGATAGTGCCCGCTGGTGCATTGTCTATATGGCCGCTGTCACATACGGGGCGATTATCGTGCCTATCCTGCAAGACTTCAGTCCGAACGATGTGCATCATATTATCAACCATTCCGAATCGGTTTTTCTTTTTGTCAGCGACCGTATCTGGGATACGCTGGAAGAGGAAATGATCGAGGATGTGCGGGGCGTGTTCTCGCTGTCCGATTTCCGTTGCCTGCACCAGCGTGATGGTGAAAGCATCCAGAAGTTGCTGAAAGGGATGGACGGGAAGATGGAAGAGAAATATCCGGACGGTTTCGGGAAAGACGATATCAAATATGCGGAACTGGATAACGACAAGGTGGTGGAGATCAACTATACTTCCGGTACGACCGGTTTCAGCAAGGGTGTCATGCTGACCGGAAACAATCTGGCGGGAAATGTGGTGTACGGTATCGAGCTTGGCGTACTGTACAGAGGGGAACGCGAACTTTGTTTCCTGCCTTTGGCGCACGCCTACAGTTGTGCGTTCAATTTCCTGGTTCCGATGGCTGTCGGGGCGCATGTTTACCTGCTGGGTAAAGTGCCTTCTCCCAAAATCCTGTTGAAAGCCTTCGAAGAGGTGAAACCGAACTTGATCCTGACGGTCCCGTTGATCCTGGAAAAGATTTATAAGAAGATGATCTTGCCGCAGCTCAGCAAGACAACCATGAAGGTGGCGTTGAATATCCCGTTGCTCGATTCCCGTATCTATGCGCAGATCCGCAAGAAACTCGTCGACTCGTTCGGCGGACGTTTCCGCGAAGTGATCGTGGGAGGGGCTGCTATGAATGAAGAGGTGACGAACTTCCTCTATAAGATCAGATTCCCGTTCACGATCGGTTATGGCATGACGGAGTGCGGGCCGCTGATCAGCTATGACCATAATGACGAATATGTGCCCGGATCATGTGGCCAGATATTGAAGGGCATCATGAAGGTGCGCATCGACTCGGAAGATCCCTATAATAAGGTAGGAGAAATCCAGGTGAGCGGTGAAAATGTGATGAAAGGGTACTATAAGAACGAAGAGGCGACTGCCAAAGTCTTTACGGAAGACGGCTGGTTGCGTACGGGCGACCTGGGGACGATCGACGCCGATAACCGCATCTATATCCGTGGCCGTAGCAAGACAATGATCTTGGGAGCGAGCGGGCAGAATATTTATCCGGAAGAGATCGAATCGAAGCTGAACAACTTGCCGTTTGTAATGGAAAGCATCATAATAGAGAAAAACGGTAAGCTGATAGGGCTTGTTTATCCGGATTACGATACGGTGGACAGCACAGGAGTTTCGCATGAAGACCTTCCGGTCATCATGGAGCAGAACCGGGTTGAGCTTAACAAACTTTTAGCACCTTATGAGGCTGTTTCTGCTTTGCAATTGTATCCGACGGAATTTGAAAAGACGCCCAAGAAGAGCATCAAGCGTTACTTGTATAGTAACTATTAATTAATTTGTACGATCTGTAAATCAGTTTATTGTTGTCTGTTTTGAAAATATTTTCAAAAAAAATGCAATATGTTGTACAACATGTTTGATTAATACATACATTTGCACTGTTTTAAGACAAGAAGACATTATAGACCGTTTAAATTAAAAAACAAAATGAAAAAGTTAGTTGCATTTGCTGCTGTTGTTGCAGCCGTATCATTCGCATCTTGTGGTAACAAATCAGTGGAAAACACTGAGGTTGCAAAAACTGAAACTGAAGTTACAGTAGAAGAGGCTACGGTTGCCGAAGTTGATTCTACCGTTGTTGAAGCTCCGGCTGCTGAAACTGAAACTGCTCCTGCTGAATAATCATTCGGTAACCAGTAATGAGGACAGTCTGTATGCGTGTAACATACAGACTTTTTTTGTTTTTAAACCTATGTAATTTATATATATGAAACGAACGCTATTACTTCTTCCGGTTATTGCTTGCCTGAGCCTGTCTGCTTTCGCACAGGTTCCTGTGGATAAAACTGTCTCATTGCAAAGTGTCGAAATCCAGGGAAAACGTTTTGGAGGCCTGGCCGGCGGGGAAGTGAAATACCTGCAGGTAAACAGCAACCTGAGTGGCCTGGCCGGGACGACAGCCGACGTATTCCGCCAGCTGCCTTCCGTTGTGACGGATATCGAGGGAGGAATCTCTTTCCGTGGTTCCGGCAATCCCGGCTTGTTGATAAACGGAGTGCCCTACGGTTTGTTGGAAGAGTATAGCGGGGATATGCTGATCCAGCTTCCGGCGTTGTTCTTCGACCGGGTGTCGATAACGTCGACTCCTTCCATCGGGCTTGTGCCGGATGGGGATGCAGGGATTCTGAACCTGTCGTCTGCTGTTTATACGGCCGCAGATTCGCCTTTGGTCCTGACGTTGGGAGCCGGATTCCAGGAACGTTATAATGCCGGTGCGGTCCTGAATCTGCATCCGGGAAAGTTCCATATTGTCGGAAAATATAATTATCGCCGGGAGTTCCGTAAGCGTACGTTCAGCAAGTCGACGACGAACAAAGGAGGGACAACCGTCATGAACAATAATGCGTCCGCCCGCCCCGATGTGCATCTCGTCGATCTGAGTGTCGGGTACGACCTGACGGCAAACGACCTGATCACGGTCTACGGCCTGTACAACCTGATGGATTACAGCCGCTACGGGAAGATTCATAACAATAAGCTGGTGGACGGGAACCTGCAACCGGTGATGTTCCGCCACCGTTATAACGACCAGCGACAGGAAGCCTATGCGGCAGAGGCGCGTTGGAACCACGCCTTCGACAATCCGCAGGATCGGCTGGACGTCGTGTTCAATTACAATAATTTCGGGTATGACGAAGATAACGAATACAAGAACGAGAAGCCGGAAACAGGCAAGATCATTGCCGAGGATAATTACTATGTCAATCAGGACAAGAATAATTATTACCTGTCTGTCCTCTACGGCAAGCTCTTTGCCGGCGACTGGCGCTTGCGGGTAGGATACATCGGGCGTTTCAAGGATGAGAGCTATCACGCTTACGGGAACAAACTGGTTGCCGGAGAGTGGCAGTCCGACTTGCAGAAGGAAAATGAATATTACTTCGATCGCCGCACGAACTTGCTTTTGGCTGCTTTGGAAAAGAGATGGAGCAGTTTCTATGCCGAAGCCGGCGTGCAAGGCGAACTGAACTGGCAAAAGATAGATACACGTTGCCAGACCGGCGATGTGCTTGAAAAGACACCGATGGTCAAGAGCACTTCCCGTTTCCACCTCTTCCCCCATTTGAAGTTGGGCTACCGGACGGATAAGGCCGGGGAGTGGGCTTTGAGCTACGTGCAACGTGTGATTCGTCCGTATGGCAGTTTCCTGAATGTGTTCACCGACCGTAGTGACGCGACCCATATCTGGAAGGGGAATCCGGATTTGAAGGACGAGCTGATCCATTCGGCCGAGTTGGCCTATACGTTTGCAACTTCCACTTTCCGCTTGTCACCGAGCCTGTATTACCGGAATAAGAAGAACCGCATCATGGACTGGGTGCTGGATGAAGGGGAAAACGGAACGATCTGGACAAAGGAGAATATCGGCCATAGCCGGACATTCGGTTTCGAACTGTCCGGAATCTGGCAGCCGGTCCGCATGCTGTCTCTCGGCCTGTCCGGTGATATCTACCGGGACGAGATAGACGGCCGCACGATCGGTTATGACCGGAAGAAGTCGATGGTCTGCGGCGATATCAAAGGCTCTGTCAACATCGGCATCACCCCGACGACGGAGTTGCAGCTCGATGGCTTTTACATCTCCGACCAGTTGACCCCTCAGGGAAAGATCAAGCGCCGTTCCAGCGTGAACGCCGGCATCTCCCAATATTTCATGCACCGCAAGCTGCGTGCCAGCCTGAGTATCAACAACATCTTCAACGGCCTCGGAGAAACAACGGTCGTCGACACGAAAGACCTGCAGATGACCCAGACCCGCAACCGCGACGCACAGGTGACGTGGGTGACGCTGACGTATAACTTGTGATATATTGAATCAGAAATGGATTAATCGTATGGACTGGCCGCAGGTGAAGTAGCGCGTATGGAATAAATGCAGACGAACACAGATCTTTAAGAGAATAAGATTCTGTGTTCGTCTGCGTTATCAGCATCCCTTAAATACGGATACTGTGGGGTGATGATCGTTTTATTGTAATTCCGTCAATATCTTCTTCAGTACCGTTTGTGCCGAAATCTCGCGGTTGGCGGCTTCGGGGATGACGATGCTTCGGGGGCTTTCGATCACGTCGTCCGTTACGATCATGTTGCGGCGGACAGGGAGGCAGTGCATGAAGTAGGCATCGTTGGTGAGTGCCATCTTCTCCGTGTCGACGGTCCAACTGCGGTCCGTGTTGAGAACCTTTCCGTAGTTGGGATCGGCATAGGCCGACCAATTCTTGGCATAGATAAAGTCGGCGCCTTCGAACGCTTTCTTCTGGTCGTATTCCACACGGGCGTTGCCCACGAAGCGCGGGTCCAGTTCGTAGCCTTCCGGGTGGGTGATCACGAACTCGTAGTCCGTCGCGTTCATCCATTCGGCGAAACTGTTGGGCACGGCTTGCGGCAGGGCTTTCGGGTGCGGCGCCCAGGTCATGACCACCTTCGGGCGAGCCGTCTTCTTATATTCCTCGATCGTGATCAGGTCGGCGAAGCTCTGCAACGGATGGCGGGTAGCCGCCTCCATGCTGAATACCGGCCGGCCGGAGTGCCGGATGAACTGGTTCAATATCTTTTCGTTGTAATCGTCTTCCTTGCTTTCGAAACGGGCGAAGGAACGTACGCCGATCACGTCGCAATAGCAGCCCATCACCGGAACCGCTTCTAAGAGATGCTCGGGCTTGTCGCCATCCATGATCACGCCGCGTTCGGTTTCCAGTTTCCAGGCTCCTTGGTTCACGTCGAGCACCATCGTGTTCATGCCTAAGTTCATCGCAGCCTTCTGGGTGGAAAGGCGGGTACGGAGGCTGGAGTTGAAGAATATCATCAATAACGTCTTGTTTTTGCCCAGCTCCGTAAACTGGTAACGGTCTTTCTTGATCTCGAAAGCCTCGGCGAGCGCCTGCTTGAGATCGCCCAAATCCTGTACACAAGTGAAGTTTCTCATATCATGTTTCATTTTAAATTGTTCTGAGTTTTACCGTGCCAACGGTGATACGTTTTATTTTTTGTCTTTGTCTCTGATCTCGACTCGACGTATCTTGCCGCTGATCGTCTTGGGTAATTCGTCTACGAACTCGACAACACGCGGGTATTTGTACGGAGCTGTCACCTTTTTGACATGGTCCTGCAATTCCTTGACCAAAGCGTCTCCGGCTTTATCCTTGTAGTCCTTCGCCAATACAATGGTGGCTTTTACCACCTGTCCGCGGATTTCGTCGGGAACACCTGTGATTGCACATTCGACAACCGCCGGGTGTGTCATCAGGGCGCTTTCCACTTCGAACGGACCGATACGATAGCCGGAACTTTTGATAACATCGTCGGCGCGGCCAACGAACCAAAGGTAGCCGTCTTCATCGCGCCAGGCGACGTCGCCCGTGTAATACAGTCCGTCGTGCCATGCTTCGCGTGTGCGTTCGGCATCCCGGTAATATTCCTTGAAAAGGCCGATCGGCTTGCCGTTTGCCGTGTGGATCACGATCTGCCCCTGTTCGCCGTCTTCGGCACGGGTTCCGTCCGGACGTAACAAGTCTACATCGTACTGCGGGTTGGGAACCCCCATCGAGCCGGGCTTCGGTTCTATCCACGGGAAAGTGGCGACGGTCAGGGTTGTTTCCGTCTGTCCGAAACCTTCCATCAATTTGATACCGGTCAGTTTGTAGAACGTGTCGAACACGGCAGGGTTCAGTGCTTCGCCGGCGATAGTACAGTATTGGAGGGACGACAGGTCGTATTTCGTCAGGTCTTCGCGTATCAGGAAACGGAAGATTGTCGGAGGTGCGCACAAAGATGTGATGCGGTAGTCCTGTATCATCTGCAGCATGTCGGCAGGCGTGAATTTCTCGTGGTCGTACACGAATACGGTAGCTCCTGCAATCCATTGTCCGTAGAGTTTTCCCCATACGGCTTTTCCCCATCCGGTATCGGCGATCGTCAGGTGGAGGCTGTCTTTATGCAGGTTATGCCAGAAACTTCCTGTCGCGATATGGCCCAGCGGGTAAGTGAAATCGTGTGCTACCATCTTCGGGTTGCCGGTCGTGCCGGAAGTGAAATACATCAGTGAAATGTCGTCGTTGCTGTTCGGATGTTCCGGACGGACGAACGGAACCGCGCTTTCGATGCCTTTTTGGAAGTCCTCAAATCCTTCGGGTATTTCGGGACCGACCGAAACGACACTCTTTATGGAAGGAGAATCGGGCAATGAATCTATGATATGTTGGGTGATCACATCCTCGCCGGCACAAACGATCATCTTGATATCGGCTGCATTCGCACGATAGACGATATCTTTTTTCGTCAGCAGATGGGTTGCCGGGATCACCACGGCTCCCAATTTATGCAATGCGACAATCGAGAACCAGAATTCATAACGGCGTTTCAATATCAGCATGACCATGTCGCCGTGCCCGATTCCCAACGACTGGAAATAAGCGGCTGTCCGGTCGGTGTATTTCTTCAGGTCGGCGAAGGTGAAGTCGATATGTTCTCCTTGGTCGTTTGTCCAGCACAAAGCAATCTTATCGGGTTTTTCTTCCGCCCACGCATCTACTACGTCATATCCGAAGTTGAAGTTCTCCGGGACTTTTATTTTGAAATTCTGTATAAAATCTTCTTGCGACTCGAAAGTCGTTTTATCTATGAATTTTTCTAACATAACTGAATTAATTGACAATTTACAAGATGATAGCCAGGAAACTGACCTTTTCTCCGTCGAGCGCTTTCATTCCATGTGGCAGTTCGGAATTGAAATAGATACTGTCGCCTTCTTCCAGTATCAGTTCTTTGTTGTTGATCTGTAGCAACATGCGGCCTTTCAGTACTATATTATACTCTTGTCCGGGATGCGAGTTCAGATAAATCGGTGTCTCGTCGGGAGTCGGATGGACGGTAACCATGAACGGGTCTGCTTTCCGGCCGGCAAAACCGGCTGCAAGCGACTGGTATTTATAAGCCTTGGTTCGTTCTACGGCAATGCCTTTGCCTTTGCGGGTAATAAAGTAACTGCTCATTTTGGGTTCGTCACCAAACATCAGCGTTGTCAGTTCTACACCGTAAGCTTGCGAAATCTGATGCAATACGCTTACTGAAATATCAACAGTACCGCTTTCGAGCTTCATATACTGTTCGGGAGTCAGGTTGCAAACCCCGGCCATTTCTTCAGGTGTGATTTCCAATGCGTCCCGAAGCCCGGCCAAACGCTCCGCAATTTGTTTTATCTGTTCGTTCATCTCCGTTGATTATTATATTTATGATGCTCCAAAGATAGGAATAAAAAGCAAAATGTCTAAAGGAAGATGAATGTAATGTTATTTAGTTATTTTGAGAGGATGTATGGAAGATACTTTTTATGTATGGGTTGTTTCCCGCCGAGGAAATTATAGTTTCCCGCCGAGGGAACAGATGTTTCTTCGGCGGGAAACTGTAGATGGTTAAATAATAATTTGTTATAATCCGTAAGATCGTTCTTAATCGTATTTGATAACGCTGACCGGGCAGCTTTCGGCTGCTTCCTTTATTCCTGCTTCATAATCGTTGAAGTTTACTCCTTTTTTTACACGTGAGCGGTCTGTAACCTGAAATACTTCGGGACAGATGCCTTCGCATGTACCGCAAGCGATACAGTCCTCTTCTATCCGAACACTTTTTATAGCCATATTCTTTGCATTTAAGATGATTAATATGTTAAGTTAACAACTTTGCGACTTGAATTGTTGAGGATGGAGAGGAATGTCCTGAGATTCAGATTTAAATTTAATTTAACGCTTCTGTCTCTTGTTTTAAAAAATTATTGGTTATGTTTACGGCGTTGAAAAATAATCAACCTTTGAACACTTAAACAAGAGATATTATGGACAACGCAATTTTTAGTTTCCCCAAACCTATTAATGAGCCGGTAAAAGCATACGCTCCCGGTTCAAGTGAAAAATCATCCTTGAAAAAAGCTTTGGCTCAACTTTCTTCGGAAGAATGGGATATCCCGTTGGTGATCGGAGGTAAGGAAATCCGTACGGGCGATACCGGCAAAGTCGTGATGCCGCACGACCATCATCATGTATTGGCAACTTATCATAAGGCCGGGGAAAAAGAAGTACAGATGGCTATCGACGCTGCCATGAAGGCACATAAGGAATGGTCTGAACTTCCTTGGGTAGAACGTGCTTCCGTCATGTTGCGTGTCGCAGAATTGCTTTCCACCAAATATCGTTATATATTGAATGCTTCCGTCATGCTGGGACAAAGCAAGAATCCGTTCCAAGCTGAAATAGATGCTCCTTGCGAATTGATCGATTTCCTTCGTTTCAGTACCTTCTATGCCAGTCAGGTGTATGCAGACCAGCCTTATTCGGAAACAGGGATTTTGAACCGGATGGAGTATCGTGCTTTGGAGGGGTTCGTGTTTTCGCTAACGCCGTTCAATTTTACCTCTATTGCCTCAAACTTGAACATGGCGCCTGCCATGATGGGCAATGTGGCGGTTTGGAAACCGTCGACAACCGCTATCCACTCTAACTATTTTCTGATGAAAGTATTTCAGGAAGCCGGTTTACCTGACGGCGTTGTCAATTTTATACCGGGGCAGGGAAGCGTGATCGGCAAAGTCGTAACGGCAAGCCGTGATTTGGGTGGTTTCCATTTCACCGGCTCCACTTCTACCTTTAATACCCTTTGGCGGCAGATCGGTGAAAATCTGGGACATTATAAATCTTATCCGAAGATTGTCGGTGAAACAGGTGGCAAGAACTTTATTTTCGTTCATCCTTCTGCTCCGGCTTTGGATGTCGCGACAGCTATCGTACGTGGTGCGTTCGAGTACCAAGGGCAAAAATGCTCGGCAGGTTCACGTGCTTATATTCCTGCTTCACTTTGGAGAGAAGTGAAGGATTATGTAGGCGATATGCTGAAAGAAATCAAAATGGGAGATGTCCAGGATTTCACTAACTTTGTCAATGCGGTTATCGATGAAGCTTCGTTCGACAACATCATGAGTTATGTCGATTACGCAAAACAGTCTCCTGATGCGGAAATCGTTTTCGGCGGGAACGGTGATAAGTCCGTAGGTTATTTTGTAGAGCCGACTGTCATCCTGACTACGGACCCGATGTTCAAGAGCATGGTGGAAGAAATTTTCGGTCCGGTTATCACGATTTATGTGTACGATGATAATAAATATGAGGAAACGCTCGAACTCTGCGACCGTACGTCTCC
Source organism: uncultured Parabacteroides sp. (assembly GCA_910577325.1). Lineage (GTDB taxonomy): Bacteria > Bacteroidota > Bacteroidia > Bacteroidales > Tannerellaceae > Parabacteroides. The sequence goes on along the minus strand of CAJTMR010000015.1, from coordinate 24,413 downwards.
GTATGGTTTGACCGGTTCCATTTTTGCACGCGATCGTTACGCGATCGATCTGGCGTTTAATAAATTGCGTTATGCAGCGGGTAACTTCTATATCAACGATAAACCGACAGGCGCTGTTATTGCCCAGCAGCCGTTTGGCGGTTCGCGTGCTTCGGGTACGAACGATAAGGCTGGCGGGCCGTTGAACTTGATTCGCTGGACAAATGCCCGTTGTATCAAGGAGGCTTTGGTTCCGCCGACAAGCTACGGGTATCCGTTTCTTGGAGAAAAGTAATTGATTTGATGATGAGCCGATAAATTAGAATGTGCCAATATGCCAATGAAGGAGTGTTTCTTGTAAATTGGAGGTTGGCACATTTTGTAAAACGGCATTCCTGCTCATTATTTATACGTTAACTGTCAACTAATATCAAATACCATGTTAGATTTTAATAACACTGAAATTGCTTTCTCTGCTAAATCGCAGTCTGAGTTGAAAAATGCTTATTTGCTGTTCAACACAATCAAATATCCGTGGCTGGTAAAATGTGCCAGTGTGGCAACTGATATTGCTTTGAATATCCGTTTCCCGTTGGGATGGGCGGTCAAGCCGACCTTATACAAACAATTTGTCGGAGGTGAAACTTTGCAGGATTGTTCGAAAGCGATCGACCATCTGCGAAAGTTCAATGTACGATCCACCTTGGACTTTTCTGCCGAAGGCAAGCAAACCCCCGAAGGAATACGGGCTACTTTTGAGGAAACCATACGTTCGATCGATTTTGCAAAGGGAAATGACAACCTGGCTTATGCCGTATTCAAACCTTCCACTATCATAACGGATGAACTTCTTGCCAAGGCGTCCGAAAAGCAAGAAGAACTGACCATTGAGGAAGTAAAAGCTTTCCGTGAATTTAAGGAGCGCTTTATGGCTTTTTGCCAGCGTGCCTACGACAACAATGTGCGCCTGATTGTGGATGCGGAGGATTATTGTTTTCAGGATGCCCTCGATACTTTGACCGATGAGGCTATGCGCAGATATAATAAGAAACGGGCGATTGTATTTGCAACCTTGCAAATGTACCGGCATGACCGTATGCCCTACTTGCGCCGTATTTTGGACGACGCGAAAGAGAAAGGATATGTTGCCGGCGTGAAATTCGTACGTGGCGCCTATATGGAGGCCGAACGTGCGAGGGCGGCCGCTTTGGGATATCCAGATCCGATTTGTAAGGATAAACAGGCGACGGACGAGAACTTTGACGAAGCAGTCCGTTTTACAATGGATCATATCGACCATTTCGAAATGTTTATGGGAACGCATAATGAAGAGAGCAATTATAAATTGGCCAAGCTGATAGATGAAAAAGGTTTGAAGCGCGATGATCCGCGTATCTTTTTCGCTCAATTGTTGGGGATGAGTGACAATATCTCTTTCAATCTGGCTCATGAAGGTTATAATGTGACCAAATATGTGCCGTATGCAAAAGTACGAGATGTATTGCCGTACCTGATCCGTCGTGCGGAAGAAAACACTTCGGTTGCCGGGCAAACCAGCCGTGAGCTTCGTATGCTGAAAGCGGAATTGGATCGTCGGAAAGCGATCCGTGCTTTCTGAGCAAATTTGAACCGTAAATGCTGATTTCTTTGTTGCTTTTCTTTAATTCAAAAGTGATTTTTTATGTTTCGGTTATTACCATTAAACAAAGATACTGTTTAAATTGTTCATTGTCTATTGCCCATTGTCAATTTAATCGTATCTTTGTCTCTCAATATTAATCTAATAATATAATAAATAGATTTACATGAAAAAGACAATTATTACGGTTGGTGCGCTGTTCGCCATGACGATGTCTGCAACAATCCATGCACAAGAATCAGAGAAGAAAGAAAATCAAGAGGGGTTCGTCTTTACGACTGTAAAGGAAAATCCGATCACTTCGATTAAGAACCAGAATCGTGCCGGAACTTGTTGGTGTTATTCTACAATGGCATTCCTCGAATCGGAATTGCTTCGTATGGGAAAGGGTGAATATGATTTATCCGAAATGTTTACGGTCTACAATACGTATCTGGATCGTGCAGATGCTGCGGTGCGTACTCATGGAGATGTATCCTTTTCACAAGGCGGTTCTTTTTATGACGTGATTTATGGAATGGAAGCTTTCGGGCTGGTTCCGGAAGAAGAAATGCGGCCGGGCGTGATGTATGGTGATACGTTGAGCAACCATACCGAACTTTCCGCTCTTGCAGATGCCATGGTGGCTGCTGTGGCCAAGGGGCAACTGCGAAAACTGCAATCAGATGAGAATAAGAACTTGCTGTGGAAAAAAGCGGTGGCTGCTGTCCATGAAATTTATTTGGGTAAAGCACCGGAGAAGTTTACTTATAAAGGCAAAGAATATACGCCGCAGTCTTTCTATAAGTCTACCGGCTTGAAATCTTCCGACTATGTCTCTCTGACTTCTTATACGCATCGTCCGTTCTATACCCAATTCCCGATTGAGGTTCAGGATAACTGGCGTCACGGATTGTCTTATAACTTGCCTATCGACGAATTGATGGAAGTATTTGACAATGCAATCAATACAGGTTATACGATTGCTTGGGGATCCGACGTGAGCGAATCCGGCTTTACCCGTGATGGTGTGGCTGTGATGCCTGATAATGAAAAGGTACAGGAACTGAGTGGGTCCGATATGGCTCATTGGTTGAAATTGAAACCGGAAGAAAAGAAACTGAATACAAAGCCTCAACCGCAGAAATGGTGTACACAGGAAGAACGTCAGTTGGCTTACGACAACTATGAAACGACCGATGATCACGGTATGCAGATCTATGGTATCGCTAAAGATCAGGAAGGCAACGAATACTATATGGTGAAGAACTCTTGGGGAACTTCCAATAAGTATGAAGGTATTTGGTATGCATCCAAAGCGTTTGTCCGTTATAAAACCATGAACATAGTTGTTCACAAAGACGCGCTTCCCAAAGCAATCAAAGCGAAGTTGGGAATCAAATAATTTGTAATAAGAATCAAACGATTAGAAATTATTAAATGAAAAAAGAGGCCTCCGAAAGAAAAATTGGAGTGCCTCTTTTTATTTATACAAAGATGTGCTGTGAAGATGTAATTAATTATTGTACGAGTTTTAGCGTATAATTAAGGTCGGAGGTCGCTTTTTGTAATTCCTGATTTAACATGGTCAGGCTATCGCCTTCTGCTTGGAAATGAAATACCATGCCGCCGTCATTAGGAATCAGTTCATATACGACTGCGTTTACATTGGCAGGAGTTCCTTTTTTCACCTGACGTTTGCCGATGGAAGTAAATGTCTGGTCTTTGCCGTTTTCAGCTTCCAGGTAAGTGGCGTCCAGTTCGTAGACACCGTCGTTGCTATCTTGCTGATAGTACAAAGTCAGTTCATAAACGATACCTGGACCGTCGGCGGCAGGAACAGTCCCTTTATATTTTTTCTGTATGACCGCACCTTTTTTCGAGTCTATTTTCAAAGAGTCGCGCATATTGACCGGCTTTACCTGTTTAGCCTTTACTACCGGCAGCTTTGGCTTGGAAGGGGTTGCTGGAGTAACTTCGGCCACGGTGATATTATTATCTTCAACTAATACGGGAGTGTCTTTTGCAACTTTCCCGTTGCATGCTGCCAAGAATGCCAGTGCTGTTACTACGATAAAATACTTTTTCATTTTGTACTTTTTATTTAGAATTTTAGTGACTTTTGGAGATATAACAAAAGCCCCCCTGCATTTTGTTTTTGCAGAGGGGCTTTTTAACTATTTCAGATAAAAAGAACTTTTATTTACTTTTCAGATAGTCTTCCGGGATCGTGGTTGTGCTTCCGTCACGTCCGGCAAAATAGTGTGGAGACATGATCTCTACGCCTGCCTGGTTAAAGATGTCTTGGATATTTTGGTGTAAATCGGAAGTGATTTGCGCCAGTTGGTCGGCATCTTTGATGTAAGCATTGATTTGATAACAAGGATAATAGTCTTGTAGTTCAGTTTCCAGGACAAACGGTTTCGGATGTTCCAGAACTCCGGTGGTGCTGCGTGCTGCATTGATTAGCAGTTGGTGGACTTGTCGCCAGGGGACATCATAACCGATTGTGACGGTGGTATGGATGATCAGTCCGAACTGGCGTGCCGAAGCACTGTAGTTGACCGTGTGGGAAGACATGATAAAAGCATTCGGTATTGTCACTACTTCGTTTTTTGGAGTACGCAAGCGGGTGACGAAAGGAGTCTTCTCGATCACGTTGCCGGTCGTGTCGTTCAACTTTATGCGGTCGCCGAGTTTGAAGGGACGCATGTAAGTGATGACGAGTCCGGCAATGATGTTCCCGATCACCGTACTGGAGCCGAGTGAGATGATTAGACCGACAAATACCGAAATCCCTTGGAACACGCCGGAATTGGAACCGGGCAGATAGGGATAAATCATCGCGATCATGAAAGCATAGAGCAGAAAGCGGATGATGTTGAATGTCGGCTGTGCCCAATCCGGATAGAACCCGGTGATCTTCAGTTTCTCATTCTCGATCTCATTGGCGATATACTGGATGCCTTTGATTATATATTTGATGCAGTACCAGATCACCAAAATAATAAACAGGTTCGGTATATATTCCACAATCGACTTCAGCACCATTTTGATCGGTTCTATGATGTAAAGGAAGATTTTCAGAGCCAGTTTTTCCGTCTGCGGGAAAATAGCGAACAGTATCGGTACACTGAACATCAACTGTATCAGCAACACGATGTACCGCAGGAGGTTACTGAAAAAAATCAGTATCCGTCCCTGGCGGTGCGTGTTCAGAAATTCATAATCACGGATGATGATCGGTTTCAATCGTTGTTGTTTGAAACGTATGATTTGCCGGCGTAGCTTACGGAATAAGAGGTTTGTCAATCGGAACAGGAGATATTGTACAACCAGCACCAATACGAATAAAGCCGCCCTCTTGGCCACTTGTAACAAACTGTGCTCTTCTTTTAGCTCCTTGATCTTGGCAGCCAAGATAGGCACATATTGTTCGGCCAATTCCCGCCGTGATGTGCCTTGCCAAAGCGCATCCTGATCGGTGATGCTGACGATCACCTTGTTGCCGTACATGATATCTATGTAGTATTCGCTTTCCAACGTATAGACGGAATCCCGGTGCAGGCTTCTCTCCTTGCCGATCTTCAAAAGGATGTCGTTGATCATATCCGCACGGTCGAGAGCTGAGTGTCCGCCTCTTTTGGCATAAAGCGTGAACAATGTGTCGCCACCCACCAGGACGGGGATACCCGGGGTGAGAGCTCGCAATGAATCTATGCGATGTCGTTGCTCGGCTCTTTTCAGCGAGTCGGTCGTCTTTAGATTACGGATATTGTCGAGCTCCGTGCGGAGGACGATCTCGTTCAACTTCATTTCCTGCAACTGGAGCGCCATTTCCTGAAGGCGTACTGAATCCTGTCTGTGCCGTGCTTCGACGGTCAGTGTGTCGGCTATGGTAGCTGGAAAAGAATCAGACCGAGGTTCGTTACTCGCAGTTTGGAGCAGTTGCTCTGCTTTCTCGATCAATTGAGCCTGGGCTTGGGAAATGATGGCAAATATCCCAATGAAGATCAGGAAATAAACCGATAATTGTTTCATGTCGAATTTCTATTAGATATACCTGTTTTGTCATTTACCTCCGGCAGGGAGATGCTCGAGCCAGTATTTGGCCATTGTCATACGCAAGTGCAGGGTAGTACCCGGACGTTCGTAAATGCCGTGGCTGCGCATCGGGTAGCTGACCTGGCTGAACATCTTGCCGTGTTTTACCAGTTCGTCGACCAGCATTTCGCAGTTCTGGTAATGCACATTGTCGTCGCCTGTCCCGTGGATCAGGAGCAGGTTCCCTTTCAGGCCGGAGGCGTAAGTGATCGGTGAACCTTTGCGATAACCTTCGGGGTTGTTCTGCGGTGTGTTCATGTATCGTTCCTGATAGATCGTGTCATAGGTACGCTGATCGGCAACGAAAGCGATGGCAATACCTGTATGAAAGACTTCCGGATAGCGGAACATCGAGTTCAACGTCTGGCTTCCGCCGCCGCTCCATCCGGTAATGCCGATACGGGACGCGTCGATGAACGGATAACGACGGGCCATGTCTTGGATACCGCGTGCCTGATCTTCGGAAGCGAATGTGCCGACCTCGCCATAGATACATTTGCGCCATTCGCGGCCACGCGGTGTATTGGCTCCCCGGTTTTCGATGCTTACGACGATGTAACCGAGATTAGCCATGTACTGGTTCCAAAGATCTCCGCCGCCCCATACATCCTGTACGGTCGATCCTGCCGGTTCGCCGTAGACCTCTATGATAACGGGGTATTTTTTTGTCGGATCGAAATTGACGGGTTTGATCATCCAGGCATCCAGTTCGAGATCGCCGGAGGTCACTTTGACAAACTCTTTCGGGTTCAATCCCAGTGCTGCATATTGTTCGCGTGCCTTTGCATTGTCCTCTATCATCCGTACGGATTGGTGTTTGGGAAAAGAAACCATGTCGATAATCGAAGGAGTTGCCGCATCACTATAAGTATGGACTGCCCATTTCCCGGTAGGCGACATATTATAACGGTGCTGTCCCGGCTGGCCCGCCGGACTGAGGCGCTTCACTTCGCCCTTGCCGAAGAGTTCGGCGCTGTACAGATACCGTTGTGTGAAATTATCGGGAGAAGCGATAAAATAAACCAGTCCCTTTTGCAAGTCCGTCCCGACCGGTGAGATATAGTCGAAGTCGCCTTTCGTGACAGGCTCGATCTTTTTCCCGTCCCGGCTGATGCGGTACAGGTGGCGCCAACCGTCGCGTTCGCTTTCCCAGGTGAACCAGGTGTTGTCTTTCAGCCATTGGATGTTATCGTTCGTATCTAACCAGGCCGCATCGGTATCGGTGAAGATGTTTTCGGGCTTCGCGCTGCCGATACGGGCAATCCAGACCTTGTTCGTATTTTGCGGACGGTTCATCTGCTGGATAAACAGTTCGTTGCTTCCGGGGATAAAGTCCATGCGGGGAATGTAGTTGTCGCGCGGGTCGCCGGGAATATCGATCCAGGCTGGTGCGCCTCCTGAGGCAGACACATAGCCTACTTTGACCGCCGAGTTCGTGCATCCTGCCTTCGGATAAGGGAAATGCAGGATGGTCGGGTAGATGGAATCTACATTGTTAATGATATCGAATACGCCTGTTCCCTTGGTATCGCTCTGCCAGTAGGCGATATATTTTCCGTCCGGGCTCCAACGGAAACCGTCGCGGCAGGCAAACTCTTCTTCATACACCCAGTCGAATGTCCCGTTCACAATCGTCTGGTTTCCGTCGTGTGTCAACTGCGTGATCTTTCCGGAGACAATATCCTCTACATATATATTATTATTCGAGACAAAAGCAACGCGTGTCCCGTCAGGCGAGAATTTGGCGAACATCATCGATGATTCGGGCAACCCTTTCCCCAGTTGGCGGAGTGTCCCGTCTTTCAGCGTCAGCACCCAGTAATCGCCCCGCGTGTCGTAGCGCCATACCCGTTTTGTATTGTTGTAGATCAAAACCTTCCCGTTGTCGGCGCTCCAGGAGATGCTGCGGATAGCAATCGGTGTTCCGGTCTCCTTGTCGATAAACATAGAGGAGGGGATGATCACTTCCCGCCGGTTATCCTTGGCTCGATAGGCGACGACGTCCATGCCCCCGGTCGTGGTGTTCGGTTCCATCCGGCTGTACCGTTCACCGTCCTTCATCCATGTCATAGCGCCGATCCCTTTTGTCTGTATGAGCCGTCCGCCTATGACATCTTCGAGGTGGAGTTTACCTTTTACCGCGGTTGTTTCGCTTTTCGCAAACGGATCGCCGTCCGTTTCCGTTCGGTTTTCCCACGGCATGATTACCTGTGCCATGCTTACATTTCCGGCCAGCAGGACGCACGCCACCGGAAGAATGATTTTGTTTAGTTTCATGTACTATATTGGTATTAATTAAGCTACACTGTTTTCTTTTTTATGCTTTCAGCACCTTGCGGAATCGTGCAATGAATTCCTTCGCCTCGTCTATGCTCAGGCAAAGCGGCGGCAACAGGCGGACCGTGTTGGTTCCGGCGACTCCCGTAAATACTTTTTCTTCGAACAGCAACTTGCTGCGCACTTCCTTGATAGATTCTTCAAACTCGATACCGATCATCAGGCCGCGCCCGCGAATTTCCTTGATTCCCGGTAACTGATGCAACTTATCCAACAGATAAGTCCCTACTTCCCGTGCATTGTCGATCAGCTTTTCATTTTCCATGATCTCCAGCACGGCTATGGCTGCCACACAAGCTAAATGATTGCCTCCGAAAGTCGTGCCTAACATCCCGTATACCGGTTTGAACATCGGGCTAATCAGCAATCCACCCATCGGGAAACCGTTGCCGATCCCTTTTGCCACCGAAATCAGGTCCGGCCTGATTCCGGCATACTGGTGAGCGAAGAATTTGCCGCTACGTCCGTAGCCCGACTGGATTTCGTCAAGGATAAGGCAAGCTTCATATTTTGTACATAAAACGCGCAGTTCCTGCATAAAGGAGTCGGTCGGCAACTGGATACCACCCACACCTTGAATGCCTTCGATGATAACCGAGGAAACGTCTCCTTTTTGTAATTCGGTTTCTACTGCCGCCGCATCGTTCAAAGGAAGATAGGTCACTGCGAGATCCTCATTTACCGGAGCGATGATTTTCGGATTGTCTGTTACACGTACGGCTGCAGATGTTCGTCCGTGAAAAGCATGCTTGAAAGCGATCACCCGTTTCTTACCATTGTGGAAAGAAGCTAACTTCAAAGCATTTTCATTGGCTTCGGCTCCTGAGTTGATAAGGAAGAGTGAATAGTCTTCGTAGCCGGATGCCTTGCCCAGTTTGTCTGACAACTTCTGTTGGAGGCTGTTGATAACTGAGTTCGAATAGAATCCCAGCTTGTTAATCTGTTCGGTAATAGCCTTTACATAAGCAGGATGGCTATGGCCGACCGAGATCACAGCATGTCCGCCATACAGGTCGAGATACTCGTTTCCTTCAGTATCCCATACATGACATCCCTTGCCTTTTACAATCTCTATGTTGAATAGTGGATATACGTCGAATAGGTTCATAATATAAATGTGTTGTTTATAAATATTGAATTATCTGTTACTTTTCTTTCAAGAGAAAAGTAACAGATAAATTATCATTTGGAATAAAATCCTTAATTAAAAAGCCGAAGGCTTCAAATGCAATCCAACTGTTTCTTCCAAACCGAACAATAGGTTCATGTTGTGGACCGCTTGGCCGCTCGCTCCCTTCAAAAGGTTGTCTATCATCGAAACGACAAGTAGCTTGTTTCCCTGTTTTTGAAGATGGATCAGACATTTGTTTGTATTCACTACCTGCTTTAGATCCGGGTTCTTATCTGTGATGAAAGTAAACGAATGATCACTGTAGTACTCTTCGTAAATGCGTTTGATCTCATCCAGTTCTATCTTGCAATCCAGATAAGTCGTGGCAAAAATGCCTCGTGAGAAATTACCTCTCACCGGGATAAAGTTGATCGCACTGTTGAAGCTGTTCTGCAACTGTCGCAAACTCTGTCCGATCTCAGCCAGATGTTGATGCGTGAACGGTTTATAGATCGAGATATTGTCGTTTCGCCAACTGAAATGAGAGGTCGACGACGGTTTGACACCTGCTCCTGTCGATCCCGTGATTGCGTTTACATGTAATTCCGAGTTCAGCATCAGATGCTTGGCCAGCGGTAAAATAGCTAATTGGATGCAGGTGGCAAAACAACCGGGGTTTGCAATATGCCGGGCGCCGCAGATGCGTCGTCGGTTCAGTTCAGGCAGACCGTAAATGAAGTCATGTTCAGGGCTTTCGATGCGGTAGTCCATGCTGAGATCGATAATCTTTACGTTTTCGGGTACGGTATGGCTTTCCATGAACTTCTTCGTGTCGCCATGAGCGGTACAGAAAAAGAGAAGGTCGATCTGGTCCAGCGGCAATTCGTTTGTAAACACTAAATTCGTTTCGCCATATAATCCGCCGTGCACATCCGTTATTTTGTTGCCGGCATTGCTCGTACTGTTCACAAATGCAATCTCGGCATCCGGGTGGTTCAGCAGCAGACGGATCAATTCGCCTGCCGTATATCCTGCACCTCCTATAATACCTATCTTGATCATATCTCTTCGTCCTTGTGGTTAGTATAATATACACGCAGCGGAGTGGAAGTAACCTTGATGAAACCTTTTGCATCTTCGGCTGTCCAACCCTTCTGCATTTCTCCGTATTCGCCGAACTTGGTCTTGACCAGGTCGTCTTTCGAATCGACGCCGACAGTCGAGAATGAAAGCGGGCGGAGTTCCAGGATCACCGTTCCGTTCACATTGCGTTGCGATTCCTGCAACATGGCTTCGATGTCGCGCATGACCGGTTCGAGATACTGGCTTTCGTGGAGGAACATTCCGTACCAGTTGGCAACCTGGTCTTTCCAGTATTGCTGCCATTTGCTCAGCGTATATTTTTCAAGGAAGCGGTGAGCTCCGATAATCAGCATCGGAGCGGCTGCTTCGAATCCTACACGTCCCTTGATGCCGATGATCGTATCTCCTACGTGCATGTCACGACCGATGCCGTAGGCTGCGCCGATTTCTTCTACCTTCTGGATGGCGGCAATCTTGTCTTCGAATACTTCACCGTTCACGGCATGGATTTCACCGTTCTTGAATTCGAGACGGAGTTCTTCGCTGCCGGTCTTTTCGACCTGTTTCAAATAAGCGCTTTCCGGCAGGCCTTGTGTAGAATCGAGGATTTCGCCACCGCAGATGGAAGTTCCCCACAAACCTACATTGTAAGAATATTTTAATTTGGTAAAGTCTGCTTCAAAGCCATGTTCTTTCAGGTAGTTGATTTCGTAGTCGCGGCTCAAAGCCATATCGCGTGTCAGCGTGATGATTTCGACATTCGGAGCCAATACCAAGAATGTCATGTCGAAACGGATCTGGTCGTTTCCGGCGCCAGTGGAACCGTGGGCGATCGCATCGGCGCCGATCTCGTTTGCATAACGGGCGATTGCCAGCGCCTGGAAAATACGTTCCGAACTAACAGAGATCGGGTAAGTTCCGTTACGAAGCACATTGCCGAAGACCATATATTTCAGGCTTTTTTCATAATATTCTTTGGTGACGTCGATTGTCACATATTGGGTCGCACCTAACTTGTAGGCGTTTTCTTCGTTTTGTTTCAACTGTTCTTCGCTGAAACCGCCTGTGTTGGCACAAGCTGCATACACTTCATATCCTTTTTCCTTGGCCAGATACATAACAGTAAAAGATGTATCCAATCCTCCGCTAAATGCTACTACTACTTTCTTCTTCATTTTCGTATATCTATGTTTATTATATTACTTCTTTATTAATCCTTGATTGTCAATTTCTCTTTGCCTCCCTCTCGGCCCGGTGTGGATCGTCCGGATCGAAGAGCATTCCGGTACAGATGCAATAGCGACGGCCGGTACGTTCGAGGACATCGTGATTGACACAGCCTTCACAACCTCTCCAGAAAGCTTCGTCGTCCGTCAGGTCGGCAAAGGTTACTGGTACATATCCCAGTTCCGTATTCATTTTCATAACGGCAGCACCCGAAGTCAGACTGAAAATCTTAGCGTGCGGCCATCGCATACGAGCCAACTGGAATGTCATCTCCTTGATCCTTTTGGCAATGCCCAATCCGCGAAAATCCGGATGCACGATCAGACCGGAAGTGGTCACATACTGTTTGTTACCCCAAGACTCGATATAGCTGAAACCTGCAAATTTATTGCCTTCCAAGGCGATGACAGCTTTTCCTTCTTTCATCTTTTGAGCAACATATTCATGCGTACGCTTGGCGATACCGGTTCCGCGCACTTTTGCGGCTGCCTCGATCGTGTCAAGGATGATATCGACATATTCCTCGTGGCAAGCTTCAGCAATCATTACATCAATTTTTCTTTCCTGTTCCATTATATGTTTATTCTTTTATCTTCTGTTATTAATGAGAACAAACGATGGTCTCTTATACATTAATATATTATATAAAATGTGCCAACGCTTTTACAATCTTATCCCGGCTGATTCCTTCGCGGGGAATGATCAGGATCGTGTCGTCACCGGCAATCGTTCCCAGTATTTCATGGGGCGCATGCGTATCGATGTCCGAAGCGATTCCCATCGCATATCCCGGACGGGTCTTGACAACTGCCAAGTTACCCGAAAACTCAATGTTTGGATGATGTTGCGTCTGCTCTTTTACTGGTTGCATAAGTGCCGAATAATCGGGCAGGCGATATACATAGTTCCCGTTTCCGTCATGTACTTTGACGACTTTCAGTTGCTTGATGTCGCGTGACAGGGTTGCTTGGGTAACCTGGAATCCGCTGTTCTCCAATTGTTTAAGCAGTTCTTCCTGATTCCCTATTTTCTCTGTCTGTATAATACGGCAGATAGCATCCAATCGTTCTTTTTTTGTACTCATACTTGTATATTTATGCAACAAGGCTGCAAATATAAAGAGTATGATTGAATAATTATGCAATTTCGTCTCCTTTTTTTGTATAAATCTCCATATTCTTTATCTCTTGAGCAAAAAGCTTTTACGAATTGTTTATTATGGAGAGAAATCATAATTTTGCAAACAGTATAAATAAAGGATAAAAAATGAAGAAGATTACAGGTTTATTCGTCGCAATGTTGCTTTTGCTAAGCAGTTGCGGAAGTGTTCCGCTGACTGGAAGAAAGCAAGTTTTGCTTGTTTCGGATCAGGAAGTGCTGTCATCCAGTCTGACCCAATATTCCGATTATATGAAATCGGCTAAGAAGTCATCGTCAAAAGACGGAGCCGCTATGGTGATGCGTGTCGGTAAAAGGATAGCTGCCGCTACCGAGCAATATCTGAAAAACAACGGATTGGAAAGTGAGGTCAAGAATTTCTCCTGGGAGTTTAATTTGGTGAAAGATCCGCAAGTCAACGCATTTTGTATGCCGGGTGGTAAAATTGTTGTCTATGAAGGATTGATGCAGTTGGTTTCGTCGGACGATGAACTGGCTGTCGTGATCGGGCATGAAGTGGCGCATGCTGTTGCCAAGCACAGCAACGAGCGTATGAGTCAACAGTTGATGGCACAATACGGTGCGCAGATATTGGGGCAGGCGTTAAGCAATAAGTCGGCTGCTGTCCAGCAGATCGGTACTTCCGTTTATGGATTAGGGGCTCAATACGGCGTAATGTTGCCTTTTTCCCGAAAGCACGAATCCGAAGCGGATTATATGGGACTGGTCTTTATGGCAATGGCTGGCTATAACCCGGAAGTCGCCGTCAATTTCTGGCAAAAGATGTCCGCCGGCAAATCCGGTTCCACTCCCGAATTTATGAGCACGCACCCCAGCGATGCCACTCGCATCAATGAGATCAAGCAGCATTTGCCGGAGATAGAGAAGTACAGGGTAAAGAAATAAGTTGTAGCCATCTGCCTTATTCATGCCAAAGAGCCTGGGCCTATATTCAGAGAAGAAATATGAGAAATTTCCTTCACTTTGGCCTTCAATGGAAATGACGCTTTGTCCGCGTGTTTATTTCAAGCTGATGATATTCGATATGAAGAAGGCATACAATGCACCATTCGACCGCAGCTGTTTGGAACACATTGTCCAACTATATCGCTTACAGTTGCCAGAACTTAAATGGCAATTGAGATGTGCGCAAGGCTGTATTTGAGAGAAATGGAAGATTCTAACAATAATTGAATTGTATATGACAAGCGAATTTATATATAACATCAAGAATATATTTTCAGACGAAGTGGGGTCTGTCCTTTACTCTACGAGAACGATAATGTTCTATATCGGTCCATATCAGAGAAGTTATAAGTGGCAATCTGAAGAAAAATATGATCAAGTCCCCCAATTATTCAGTGACATATATGATGCCATGTGTAGCAATTCTGTTTCAGAATATTATCTACAATACATTACAGTCAAAGCTGATAATGAGAATAAACGGTTGGAAGTCATTGATGGGCAGCAACGTCTCACAACGCTATCATTGCTGTTTTATCAGTTAGGGCAAATAGATAGCGAATATAACATTGCAATTGACAAGTTAAACTATTCAAGATATGACAATGGCAACATCTTTAACGAGGTATGCGAATATTGTAATGCTCATGATGAAATCAATCCCGAAGATTTTAAGGAGCAAGATCGATATTATATGGTAGCGGCATCAAAATTTATTTCAAGAAAATTAAACGAATGGAAAGCCAATAATGAATTGGAACGCATAATAGCCTACTTATGTAACAATGTGAAGATAATTGTCAATATAGAAAGTAATTTTGTTCAGTCAGAGGATATTTTTGCTAACCTCAATGACAATCATGTACCTCTTACAGATGCCTATCTAATCAAAGGACTGCTTATTACCAATGCAGTAAGCAGAGTGAATGTTTATGGACGTAGTTTAGAATATACCGAGATACAAGAAAAACGAAAAAATATTGGACGTATATGGGATGAAATACAGGCTTGGATTACATGCAAAGAACATTGTCATTTCTTTTTCAAGCATACGGAAATAGGTTGTAATTATAACCCTAAATATAGTATGGAGTATCTTTTAGAACTTGCCTTTTTGTACAAGTATGAGGAAGAACGAAATCATGTTGTTGGTGATTATAGCCAAAAACGTCTTGAACTATTCAACAAGTACAATAGCGCAATCAAATCAACAGACAAAGCAGTTGCCATGATAGAAGCCATTCAACATGTTTTCCGTAAAATGGTAACTGTGTACGAAGGTGTTTTATATAATCTTTGGGGATTTACCCAGTTTAGCAAATCGCTTGGTAACGATAAGGCACTGGATATTTATTCTTATCTTGACATGTCTGAACAGGAGTTGAAACGTGATCTTATAAGAAAAGCCATTAAAAGAATACCTAATCTTCAAAACGAAGAAAATTGTAAGGACAATTATAGGGTAATGCGTTATCAATCAAGAAATGACAAACTCACGAACTTGCTCCTATCTTTTAGTGTATTCATGCCGATGAAAGAATCAACAGATTTTAGATTTCGGTTTTATGACTATGAGAAAGCCAAATGGAGTTTTGAACATATATCTCCTCAGAATCCCAAAGGCTCAATTTTAATTCCTAAATATGCCAAAATGTATGTTATTCGGGAAATTGACAAAATGTTGAGTAATAAGCTTGAAGAAAATGAAGAGAAAAATAAGCTTGAACAGATTAAATGGAATGTTCTGAATGATAAGAATATTGATGCAAACGATATAGAATTTTTGTTTGATTCTAATGTTGACGAGCATTCATTGGGAAACATGGCATTATTAACCCGTGAGGACAATAGTGCAAATAATAACAACCCTTTCATGATCAAGAAACTTATAATCCAAGACAGAAAGGGAAATGGAGCTTTTATTCCCAATCACACTTATGAGGTTTTTAATAAAATCCTTGTGTCTCCAAGTGCAGATGTTTCTTTTTCAGCCGAATCATTTATCTGGAGTCAAGATGATGTAGATGCTCATATTCAATGGATGAATGAGGTGAATAACAATATTATCAATTGGCTGAAGAAAGAAGCAGACTTATGAAGACAGGACGATATAATATCGCACAATTATTAACCTCTCCTGAGGTTGAGCAAATTGTAATCCCTGAGTTACAGAGAGACTATGTTTGGGGCGAACGTAATGTAAAAGGTTTGCTAACCTCAATTCTTGCCAACTATAAATCAATGGTAAATCAAACGTTGTTGATTAAAGACAGTCAAGGGGACAGTATAGATAGTGACATTATGAATTATCTGAATGAAGAATATATGCGCTTACGTTATAACACAAGAGTTGGTTTCATATATGCATATCACGACAGAACTCTGTCAGACCAGTATTATCTCATTGATGGGCAACAACGCATTACAACAATTTTCCTTATTCTTTTGGCATTATACCGCCGTTCTAAAGCTCCGGAACAATTTAGGAAATTGTATTTCGTTGCTTCTCTCCCAAAGATAGACTATAAAGTACGTGATGTCGCACACAGTTTCTTGGTTGATTTCATAGAATATGAGTTGACCAAAAAAAATGACAACGATACATTTAAGGAGAGTAGTAGATATTATCATGAATACGATAAAGATGCTACTGCACTGTCTATCTATGCGAACTATTACAATGTCATTGTCCCCGAGTTAGCGTCTTATGAAGCGGAATCTTTGATTAATTATATTGAAAACTACATTGAGTTTAATTACTTCGACACAAATATGAGTGAACAGGGAGAGAAACTCTATTTGTATATGAACAGCCGCGGCGAATCACTTTCAGCCCAAGAGCGCATCAAGTCTGTAATTGTTGGACGTAGTTCAGATAAGTTAAAAGCAGGAAAAACGTGGGAGGATTGGCAAAATTTCTTTTGGCGTGTGAAACCGCAATATGACAAGAATGCAGACCGTGGATTTTTCGAGTTCTTAAAATGGGCTACAGTTATACATTTGTGCAGTTTTTCCAACACAAAAATAAAACAGACAATAAGTACGAAAAAAACTAAAAATCGTATTGAGGAAATAGAGGATTATATCCGTGTTGAAAAAGACCCATCTGTGAGAATTCGGCAAGCAGATTGGATTTGTACATACATAACAGAGAATGAGAATTTTACATACGAATGGCTTCTGCGAGTAGAGTCAGCAGTAGAATGTCTGTATAAATTGTTGCAATCGCCTGTATTCAAAGAATGGGATTTTGATATAAACCTATGGTTTGCAGGATGCGAAGAAACAATTGAGTATTCCACTCTTTTGGGACTAATACACTACATCGTATCTTTCCATGACAGTGGAATTGCCGAGATAAATATCTTACGTATGGCTATGTATCTCAAAAATCTGAAATCGGAATATACGTTACGTCGTAACCCTGACCGTGCTGTAATAAGAAGCATTAACTTGATAGAATGGATGGCAAAAAATGAAATAACCGATGTGCGGTTATTAGGCAAACACGCAGTACATGTAGAAGAAAGTTTGAATGATAAATATGTATTGCGCACTGACGATTTGCGTTGGGGGTATTATCAACTTGATTGGCAAAATGCCCAAGATACAAATTCGCAACCAGATAAGGTTGGGAAATGGGAATCTTTCTTTTGGAAGATTACAAACAACAAAGGTTTTAATAGCTTCTTGCGTGGCAATCACAACTTTGTTGTCAAGGTAATGCAAAAAGTGCCATTATGCCCCGATGAACTTTTGGCATCATTTGTTGAAAAAATATATAATCATCGAAATTCCGATAAACTGCGCAAAAACCTTTTAGCGTATGGAGATATTTCCATTTACGACAAAGGTGGTAGCAATAATATAGGTCGTAATTGGATGGAACGTTGGTGCCTGCTTGCCTCTGATCGTGACGAGTCATATTGGGATGAATTTATGAATGGTAAAAAATCAGATGCGAATGCAGAAATTGTAGCTTCTTATTTATCCGATAATCAGACAAACATGACTGACAATTCTATATTTAAAGAATTGGGTAATAATTTGGAATATATGAAACAGAAGTACTTCCTTTGGAATGAACGTAAGCAATTACGTATAGTTCTTTTACAAGACAAACAAGCATCTAAAGCAAAGGCAAGGGAGCTATGTGTTCAAGTTCTTCATAAAAGTATTCCCAATAGTTGGATCTGGGAACATAATTTTTGTGTAATAAATTTCATACCTACTGTACAAGGTTTAAACTCTTCGGTAGAAAACAAAAATACTGGTTACTACATAGACTTGTGGTATGATTGGGATGAGAATGGTGGGAAATGGTACTGTCGTATAGGACATAAAGAACAAAGTCTATCGGATGATCTTATTCAAAAGATTCAAGTTAAAGCCAATAAAATATTGGATGTCGAATGTAACTGGACTTTAAAAACATCAAATCATACTTCATTGGAAACAAAAAATCCAATATATACGGAAACACCTGAAGATAGCTATTTTCAAGGTTCGCTTTTTGTGAAATTATTCTTTGATAGGATGTGGGCATTGTTGATTGGATTAAACAATGATGGCATTTTGGTTTGACAAACAATTGTAAAAAAGAATACCTAAGGTGAAATGTTCCTAAATAATCAAGTAAAAAACTTCATAACCTCAAATTAGTAAATATGAACAAAGAAAACGACATCATACTCTATCAAGACACGCGTGTGTCGGTACGCTTTTCAGATGAAAATTTGTGGTTGACACAGAATTGGTTGGCAGATATATACTGTACTACACAACAGAATATCAGCCAACATATATAAAGATGGCGAACTTACCCTCTTGACGAACTAACAAGAATTTCTTGTTAGTTCGTCAAGAGGGTAATCGACAGGTAAAACGTAACATTGACCACTATAATCTTGATATGATTATTGTCTTGTGATATCGTGTCCAGCCACAGGTGGCTACACGATTCCGCAGATGGGCTATCGATTGTCCAGATTTCAAAGCAAGATAATATTGAAACGTTTCTACGCTATTTTCAATACGTTGCAAAGGTCGTGTTTTTCAACTATTATATGCCCAATGGTCTGTCGGCGGCAAAGTCGGATTGAATGGTTCTACCGTGCATTTTCTTGGTTCTTTATTTATGATTAGACTCAATTTTCTTAAACACGAATACCCTTTCTTATCCTGATCTGGGAAGGGGGTTATTGTGTAATATTGTTTTGTTAACGATAAAACACATTCTTTGGGAATAGCTGTGAATTCCGGTTCTTTATCGGGGAAAAAGGGCTTTTTGTCATGAGGTGTGCGGTTTTTCACCATGAAGACGGTCGCCATCACTGTGAGTTGCCGGGATCATGTACTATAAAGACGGTCGTCAGGGCAACGAAGACGGTCGTCGCTACGATGAAGACGGTCGTCATGCCGGCAAAGGGGCAAATCTCTTTTGAGATATTCAGGCCTGTGGCAACATCCGTTTGCTACAGGCGATTCTCCGGGAGTTTAGCTTTTCCTCAATGTCAGGATTTCTTGCTTTTCGGTAACAAAAGAACTATGTTTTTTTGTTTCTTGCCGACCTCGTTTTACCGGTTGCTTGTTAATCCCGGTCTGAAAGAGGAAAACGTCAAACATGAATCGTCCGGGATTTCATTCCAAATAGAAAAACGCCCAAATAAGGGTTATTGTCTGTTTTGCCGATATCTCTCATCCTTGTCTTTATCTTAAATGATTAGGGTGAGCTACAAAATTTCTTAGCCGTAGACATGTTATACCGTAATTCCCATCTTCTTCATTAGGAAGCAAGCATTCATATTCTGGGCTATCCCTTCCCTGAGTTGGTAGGAGAATATCAGTTCGTTGTCTTGGATATCTGCCTCGAAACGGTAATTCTTGATTTGGTTCGGAAATTCCTGTTCAAGTTCGCCTAACGCCAGATCGTGTGTGGCAATGATGCCGCAGGCCTGATTCGCCACTAACTGTTTCATCAAAGCGAAGGAACCTTTCTGTTTATCGATCGAATTGGTTCCTTTCAAGATTTCATCTAAGATAATGAACAACTTTTCGCCCTGTTGCAAACGGTCGATAATCATCTTCAACCGTTTCAGTTCAGCAAAAAAATAAGATTCATTGCTTGCAAGGGAATCGGAAGTACGTAGGCTGGTTACCATCCGCGCGGGATACAAAGTCAAGGATGCGGCACAAACAGGAGCGCCTACACAGCCGAGCAGATAGTTGATACCGATGGTACGCAGGTAAGTGCTTTTTCCCGCCATGTTTGCCCCCGTAATAATCAGGAACCAAGGACTTTTCCGGATATCGATGTTGTTCTTTACGCATATGTCCCGGCGTAATAACGGATGGCCGAGCGCTTTGCCTTCCATCTTGAAATAAGTGTCTGCTATTTCTGGATAGATATAGTCCGGATGGTTGAAGGCGAATCCGGCTAACGAACAATACGCATCGAACGAAGCCAGTGCTTCGAACCACCGTCCCGTATCGGCTCCATGTTTCTTTTTCCACTGTTCCAGTTTCATCGCCATGCGAGTATCGTGCAAAGTGAAAATATTCAGCACGACACCGATTGCACTGAAACGTTGGTTTAGTGCGCCTATGTGGCGAGATAATTTTTTGATGCACGAAGAGGCGGTATGTCCATTACCGGCTAATTGGTCATGGATGGTTGCCAGTTCGGTCGATCGGAAGTTTTCTTTTTCGATACATCGGATCAGGTCGGAATAAATTTGTAAGATCTGTTCGAGCTTGTCCAAAGAATTATGTATTGTCGCGATTTGCTTGGCATTGAAGTAAGCGACAAGGAAAGATAATCCGAAAAACGCGCCGGCCATGGATACAGGAAGCAGGTTTAGGATACATCCCGTCGCGATTAGTATCCAAGCGGAAGGGAAGAGATAGATGAGCCATTCCCATATTTTACTGCCGATGAGGCGAGGGGTGGTCTTGCTCAGCAGGGAGACAAACAGCTTGTCGTGTTCATTGCCCGGTTGCAAAATGCCTGTTACATAGAAATGTTGCCGGAGTTGGGTAAATGATTCCAGTTCGTGGACTGCTTCCTGGCACTTTACGATCTCCCCTTTGTCGGTGAGCGGTTGCGTGAACCAGTCTGCCAGTTTCTCTTTTCCCATGAAAGTGACAGTGCGGTTGATGGATTGGAAAAGCGAATGTTTTCCGAACAGGTCCAGGTCGAGACTGAACGAATGTTCGGCTGAACTTTTTTCCGGTGCTCCGTCGAATGCGCTGAAATCGTACTCCAATCCGTTCAGTTCGTCTTGGCAAAGTTTGGCCAATGCCTCGGCATAGCATTTGCGGGCAAACAATCGGGTATGTCCGACCAGCAAGGCGATAAACGGTAAGACAAAAACGATGGCGATGCCGACCAGCACCTTCCAGTCTTCGGATTTGAAAAACCAGAGCATGCCGATCAGACCGACCGTCAGCAATAAGCGTATACTTCCAAGCAAATGAATCTTTTTCTTTAGGTTGTCTGCTTCGCGAGTGTAGGCAACAGCAGTATTCCGGTAGTAGTCATATCTCTTTTTCATGTCTGCAAAGGTACGAAAAATGAACTAACCGTCTTGGTAATTGGTTTATTAAAAAGGGATGAGGGAATGACCAATATAGGTGTTAAACGGGCGAATTTTCATTTTCCGAATCTTCTATATTTGCCAAGAATTAACGGATTCAGTAAACTTGATACATTTTATGAAAAGAATCGTGATGCTTTTGCTTTTATTCTTGCAGGTTTGCTCTTTGTCGGCGCAGGAAAAAGGTGGGGAAACAATCGGAGAAAAAATAGTGGCGAATGCGTATAACGCCGACAGTGTCCGGGCTGTTTGGGATAAGATGCCGTATTTCACTTTGTTCAAGGATAATTATTTTATCGGAGGGACGACGCTTGGAGGTAAGCCGACCTCCGTTAATTCGGATGTGAAATTCCAATTGAGCATAGCACAGCGATTGACAAAAAGTAAATTGCCGTTCGATACTTACCTGTTTATCCAGTATACCCAGAAGGCCTTTTGGAATGTTTTTCAGGAATCGTTGCCGATGAAAGATCTTAATTTCAATCCCGGTATTGGTCTGGGGCATCTGATCGTGTATCGTAATAAATGTATCGGGAAAGGGTATCTGATGCTCGAACATGAGTCGAACGGCAAAGACAGCACGGCTTCCCGTAGTTGGAATAAGCTTACTTTCGCTGTTGCCGTCTCGTTTTCACAGAATTGGGAAGCACAATTCAAGACGTGGATTCCGGTTGTGGACGGCAAATACAACAAAGACTTGCTTAAGTATAACGGTATCTTTCAGATGGCTGCTAATTACCGGACCAATAACCGGCGCTTTAATTGCGGCGTGATCCTGACTAAGCGTAAAACTTGGGCCAGCTTTAACACGCAGGTTGAGTTGAGCTATAAATTTAATAATAACGAGAATCAATATATATTCTTGCAATATTATAATGGCTTTGGTGAAAATCTTTTGGAATATAATAAGTTCAAAAGCATGATAAGGATAGGGTTTGTTATCAAGCCTTCCGATTTCAGTCTGTATTGACGGGAGGAAATAAACAACCTGTCTTCTGTATTGTTATTTATATATATGTATAACAATGCAAAATAATAGAATGAACGTAAAAGAACAATACTGGAAATACTCTCTGGTTACCATTATCATTGTGCTGGGTGTGATTCTTTTCGTGAAGTTTATTCCTTTTTTGGGAGGCATACTGGGGGCTTGTACCATTTATATATTGGTCAGGAAACAAATGTTGTATTTGACGCAAAAGAAACATTTGCGGCGTGGTTTCGTTGCTATAATCTTGCTGCTGGAAGCGATTCTTTGTTTTTTGATTCCACTCTCACTTGCTGTTTGGTTGTTTATCAGTAAATTACAAAATTTCAATCTGGACCCCACTCAATTGGTCAAGTCGGCGGAACATATTGCGAGTCTGATCGAGCAACGGACCGGGTATAATGTACTCGATACATCCAATATCATTTCAGCCGTCTCTGTTCTCCCGAAGATAGGACAGGTGTTGATGGGAGGAATCAGCGGTTTTGCCATAAATGTGGCCGTATTGGTGCTGATCCTCTATTTTATGTTGATCGGCGGTGCCAAGATGGAAAAGTATGTTTATAGTATTCTACCTTTTACTGAGGAAAATAAGAAAAATGTTCTGAGCGAAATAAATATGATCGTTACCTCCAATGCGATCGGTATTCCGTTGCTTGCCATCATTCAAGGGGTCATTGCCTTGTTCGGATATTGGATATTTGATGTGCCGAGTCCTTTCCTTTTCGGCTTTCTGACCTGTTTTGCCACGATTATTCCGGTTGTGGGTACTGCTTTGGTCTGGTTGCCGCTGGCTCTTTATATGGCGTTGACCGGAGACTGGGGGAATGCCGTCGGGCTGACGGTTTATGCCTTGATTATTATTACGAATGTGGATAATCTGATCCGTTTTGTCTTACAAAAAAAGATGGCGGATACTCATCCGCTTATTACTATATTCGGTGTGATTGTCGGTTTGTCTCTGTTTGGTTTTATGGGGATTATTTTCGGACCGCTTTTGGTCTCTATCTTTATACTTTGTTTCAATATATTCAAGGAAAAATATCTGGATACTGCTCGGTAACCGCTATCTTGCCTTACTATAAATAACAAAGCCTTGTATAAAAGAAGCATTAAGAACAATCGGTACGTTATCAAAAGACTGCCTCTTACTTAGAGCCTGTTTAAATTTTGTTCAAAAAGTTTTTTTCAACTTCTTTTGAGTTTCTTTCCGGTCTGTTTTCCTGTTTTTATTCGTCACATAGCCCGCTATGCTCCTTATAAAAACAGAAAAACATCCTCAAAAAGAACTCTCAAAAGAATGTTGAACAAAATTTAAACAGGCTCTTAATTATGCACAAAAGTGCTTTACTTTCAGAATAAAGGTCATCTGGTGTCGTCGTGTAAACAGATTAAGATTACAGATAGGTGGTATCTGTCAGACTGTTGCGAATGGCTTTCCGACGTGAATATAAACCTAAAAAGAGCCATATCATAGCTTAAAACAAGTTTGATATGGCTCTTCATTTTTTTAGATGTAGGATAGTTTCAAATTAAAAGTCCATCTTTTATTAATTTGAGTTCTAATATTCTCTTAGAGATGATTATTTCTTGTCTTTCAATAAATCCCGAATCTCGGTAAGCAACTGTATATCGGCAGGTGGAGTAGCCGGAGTAGTTGGTGCTTCTTCTTTTTTCTTGTTCAGGGCGTTGATTCCTTTTACCAACATGAAGATGGAGAATGCGATGATAATGAAATCGAAAGTTACTTGGAGAAAGTTACCATAGTTGATGGAAACGGCAGGTGAAATGATATTCTCGCCCTCCATGACAGCTTGTTTCAATACGATTTTCAAATCGGTGAAGTTAACACCTCCGATCAATAGGCCGATAGGAGGCATGATCAGGTCACTGACAGCCGAAGATACGATTTTACCGAAAGCACCACCAATGATGATACCTACTGCCATGTCGATCACGTTTCCACGCATGGCGAATTGTTTGAATTCTTGCAAAATATTCTTCATAAATTTAGTTTTTTTGTAGTATAACTGCAAAAGTATATGTTTAGTTGTGGAAATCCAAGACAATTTCTACAAATCCTCAGTTCCGGAAATGCTGTATGGATGGATCTCTGATGAATTTATCGAAAGAAACTTTTGATAGTAAGGAACGCGGTTTTTATGTGTGTTCCATTAATATCCTATTAAAAACATTTGTAGCCAAAGTTCTTCCAGGCTATTTATAGTACACCTTCCGTTCTGTATT
>CAJTMR010000014.1 GCA_910577325.1 uncultured Parabacteroides sp. | reverse complement strand
ACCCGTCCAAAAACTACACATCTTATTTTCTGTCTTTTGGAGAGGATAAAACCCGCATTGAACTCATGCACATCCCTGATATGCAAAATCCGGCAAGCAGGGGCAACCTGAAAGGGCTGGCGCATTTTGCCATTGCAGTAGGAAACGCTCAAACGGTAGACACACTCACCGAACGGTTGAGAGCGGACGGCTACACCATATTGAGCGAACCGAGAATGACGGGTGACGGATACTATGAGAGTGCCGTAGCGGACCCTGAGGGAAACTATGTGGAAATAATAGCATAAATGGCGGAAAGGGTTGTTTGGGATAGGCAACCCGTCAAGTTCCCGTTATCGTACGGAAGAGTAGCCAAGAACAGCCCAAGAAACCGAAACGAAAAGGATTCTCAAAGAAGATTTGTTGTTTAAAGAAGTATCTGATTAGGTAAGAAAGAAGAAGCATATAAGATATTTTCATAAATGAAAAGCTCCTGTAACTATAACAATTACAGGAGCTTATTATTAGAGATGACTTAAATTACTTCTTCATAGCTTCTTCGATAGCAACAGCTACAGCAACCGTAGCACCTACCATCGGGTTGTTACCCATACCCAGGAATCCCATCATTTCTACGTGAGCAGGAACAGATGAAGAACCAGCGAACTGAGCGTCACCGTGCATACGGCCCATTGTGTCGGTCATACCGTATGAAGCAGGACCGGCAGCCATATTGTCCGGATGCAGGGTACGACCTGTACCACCACCTGAAGCGACAGAGAAATACGGGTGGCCGTTTTCCATACATTCTTTCTTGTATGTACCGGCTACCGGGTGCTGGAAGCGAGTCGGGTTTGTTGAGTTACCTGTGATAGACACGTCAACGCCTTCTTTACGCATGATGGCAACACCTTCGCGAACGTCGTCGGCTCCGTAGCACTTAACTTTTGCGCGCAGGCCGTTTGAGTATGCTTTTTCTTCGATAACGTTTACTTCGCCCGTCATGTAGTCGAACTGAGTCTGAACGTATGTGAATCCGTTGATACGGGAGATGATCTTAGCCGCATCCTTACCCAAACCGTTCAGGATCACGCGCAACGGCTCTTTACGAACCTTGTTTGCCATTTCTGCGATCTTGATAGCTCCTTCGGCAGCAGCGAAAGATTCGTGACCGGCCAGGAATGCGAAACATTTCGTTTCTTCACGAAGCAAGCGGGCAGCCAGGTTACCGTGTCCGATACCTACCTTGCGGTCGTCTGCTACAGAGCCGGCGATACAGAATGCCTGCAAACCGATACCGATGGCTTCGGCAGCTTCGGCAGCATTTGTGCAGCCTTTCTTGATTGCGATTGCAGCACCTACAACGTAAGCCCAGCAAGCATTTTCGAAACAGATGGGTTGTGTTTCCTTACACATTGTATAAGGGTCGATACCTTTAGCGTCGCAGATAGCCTTTGCTTCTTCGATACCGTTGATACCATATTCTTTTAAAACCGCGTTGATATTATCGATACGGCGGTCATAACTTTCAAATAAAGCCATATTATTTTTTACTTTTTTAAATTCTTATTTACCAGGAATAAAGATATCAGAAAATTGAAAACAAGCACACCGCCGCAGCAGGCCACATAGAAAGCCATCCAGGGACGGTCCTGCCTAATCACGAAATAAGCGATAACCGTTGCCACTATTGTGATGGCGATCAGCCCGAAGAGGACACGTGTCAGTGTTTTCTTATTCATTACGAGGATCGATATATTTTACAGCTTCTTTGAAACGACCGTAAGAGCCTTTGGCTTTTTCCAGTGCTTCGTTAGCATCCATACCCTTCTTTACCATATCCATGAATTTGCCCAAGTGGATAAATTCATAACCGATTACTTCGTCATCAGCATCCAAAGCCATGCGAGTGCAATATCCTTCTGCCATTTCCAGGTAGCGAGGACCTTTAGCCAATGTACCGAACATGGTTCCTACTTGGCTGCGCAGACCTTTGCCCAAGTCTTCCAGACCGGCTCCGACAGGCAGACCTCCTTCAGAAAAAGCAGACTGTGTACGGCCGTAAACGATCTGCAGGAACAATTCGCGCATTGCTGTGTTGATAGCATCACAAACAAGGTCAGTGTTCAGTGCTTCCAACAGTGTTTTGCCCGGCAGGATTTCTGAAGCCATTGCTGCTGAATGAGTCATTCCGGAGCAACCGATAGTTTCTACAAGTGCTTCCTGGATAATTCCTTCTTTAACGTTCAGAGTCAGCTTACATCCACCTTGCTTCGGTGCACACCAGCCGATACCGTGAGTCAAACCGGAAATGTCAGAAATCTGAGTCGCTCTAACCCACTTTCCTTCTTCAGGAATCGGAGCACACTGGTGGTTAGCTCCTTTCTTTACAACACACATGTGTTGAACTTCATGTGAATAAATCATAATCGCTAATTTATTATATTAAAGTGATAATAAAACTTTATGCTAATTTTTAATGTAAGATCGCTTTTAAAATACCGCACAAAGATAAAATTTTTAATTCAGCCGTGCAACAGGTTATTTCAAAGCCTCTTTGATTTTGTCTTCCAGTTCCTGGCCGTGCAGGTTCTTGGCGATGATCGTGCCCTCTTTGTCAACCAGTACGGTGTGCGGAATGCTATTGACGCCGTAGAGCGACGCTCCTGCACATTTCCATCCTTGCAGGTCGGAAAGCTGTGCCCAAGGGAGGTTCAGGTCTTTGATGCCTTTTTCCCAAGCATCCTTCTTGTTGTCCAATGAGATGCCGATCACATCGAATCCAGCAGCTTTGTTGCGGTTGTAGATCTCGATCAGTTCCGGCATGGCACGGCGACACGGTCCGCACCAGCTTGCCCAGAAGTCGACCAGCACTACTTTCCCGTTTCCTACGTATTCGGACAATTTGTGCATCTTTCCATCTCTGTCAGCCATTTCGAAGTCTGTGAATTTCTGGCCGACCGTTACTTTTTTCTTTGTTTCTGCTATCTGCATGATCCGTTCCATGCCCGGAAAACTTTTGAAAACTTCGCCGGCGTTGTCCGTGATGTCAAACAAAACGTTGTCGTCCAGGAAATAATAGGTTTGTGAAAGTTGAAGTGCACCGCTCAGGTTGTTCAAGTGGCTTTTCATGTATTGCTTGCGCAGTTCGGTAGCCTTTTGTTCCATCTCGTCGTACTTTTTGCCGGCGGCTTCGGCCTTTTCTTTGTCTTCCGACCGTAAGTCGGCCATCAGAGCCTCGCTGCCAGAATAGATATCAGCCATCTGTTTGTTGAACGCCGTCAGTTCATCGTTTTCGGGCGAACCGGTTACGGTTGTGCTTTTTTCACCAAAGGAAGCGGACAAGCGGGCGTTTTCCAAGATGAATTCGGCCATTTCGGGACGTTTTCCTTCTTCGGCGGGCAATACGAGTGTTTTGACTTTTGCCGTATCGGCAACACCTTTGAATGTGAAAGTTTGTTCCGTAATTTGCGCGCTGTCCATTGCCGGCACGTTATACCCTCGAAAAGGAGCGTCATAAAGATAGACATACTTGCCGTTCAAGTCGGCGTTTGCTACAGTTCCGGTAATTTCATATCCCGGCTTTTCGCTACAAGCAGCAAAGAACAAAGCTGCAGTGATCAAAAAATAATGTTTCATATTATTAGTTGTATTAAAACGATTAATACTTTATTAGTTACAGACGTTTGGCGCAAAAGTAAGAAAAATTGACACATTATTTACTATATTTGTGGCCTAATAACCGTTATTATGAATTTATCCTATTACAGATACCTGATATGCGGCGTTTTTCGTTTTATCAGGTTTGTTATTGTATGCTTGTTCTTGTTTTTTGGTCCGGTGTCTGCTGGGATTTCCTTGCACATGGCGGATAACATAGATTTGTCTAATAATGCCATTTTGGACATGTATCAGGATGAAAACGGTTATATGTGGATCGGTACTTATGACGGTTTGAACCTGTATAACGGCAAGAATACCTATGTGTTTCGTTTCGAGCCGAACAACAAGAATACCTTATGTAGCAATATCATCAATAAAATAGTGTATGGCGGAGACGGATATCTGTGGGTATCGACTTCTATGGGTTTGAACCGGTTCTCGCTGAAAGACCGGAAGGTGACGGAGGCTTATACGGAGTATCCCGAATGCCTGAACGTGGTGTCTGATTCGGCTGGTAATACGCTTGTCATAAAGCAAAAAGATTTTATTTCCTGCTATTCTCACGAAATCGGTTCTTTTCAGGATATACATGTGCAGGGGATGGACGAGGAAGTATCCAAAGCCCTGTTTGCGTATGGAGAGAGACAGTTCGTTGTTTTGGATGCCGAGGGGTGCTTGCTGGAGATCCGTCCGGATTTCGATTCTTTCCCTTTCACATTGGACATGAAGAAGAGCCCGATTCATGAGAAGGGAATAGATCGCGCTTACTATTCGGAGGGTGTTTTGTACTATGTGGATGTGGAAAACCATTTTTATTCTTATAGCATGAAAGACCGCACGAAAGAGTATTTGGGCGACCTGACCGGCTGGGTAAATAAATATGGAAAGCTTTCCCGCATCGCTTTGTTTCATTCCGACCCGTATCTGGCTTTCAGGAATGGGCTTTTGTTGAATATTCATAATCAGGAAGAGGCTCTGGGATTGGATGTCGGGTTGTTTTGTGTTTTGCCTGACCGGAAACAAGACATCCTATGGGTCGGGACAGACGGGCAGGGAGTACGGATGTATTATGACAAGTATAACCGGTTCTCGGGGATTCAACTTAAAAATTTGCCGATAGTCATGCGTAATCCGGTTCGTTCGATCTATACAGAAGATGGAAAAACACTTTGGTTCGGGACTAAAGGGAATGGTTTTGTGCGTGTGGAAGATTATGATTCCTATGAAAAAGGAGAGATCCCGGCCGAGAAGGTCCAACATTTCACTACGTCGGACGGCTTGTCCAACGACCGTGTCTATTGTTTTCGTAAAAGTAACTATTATCCTTGGGTATGGATCGGAACGGAAGGACCGGGTTTGTCCTATTATTCTTGGGAGGATAAGAAGGTTCATACGATGGCGAGTCTTGTCGATACAAAGATTCAGCATGCTCACGCCATCCGTGAAGTAAACGATTCGACGTTGTGGGTGGCAACGACCGGATATGGTTTGCTGGAAATAATCATGGATAAGAAAGAGGGGAGGCCTGTCATTAAATATATAGAGTCTTTTATTTTGGAAAAGGATGGGAAAGTCTGTAATGAGTTCCACTCTATGAATTATGATGACGAAACCTCGCTTCTCTATCTGGGGAGCCGAGGCGGATATGGATTGGTCTGCTTTAATTTGCTGACTAAGCAATATGAATTTATCCCGATGAATAATGCCGGCAACCGGGCGGTAGGAGATGTGCTTTGTATGTGTTATAGCCGGGATTCCACTTTTTATCTGGGGGCCAGTTCGGGTATGACGCAAATGAAATTGCATTCGGGGAGTCCGGCGGAGGTTCGTCAATATAGTAGGATCGACGGTATCAAGAATGATATGGTTCATGGTATTCTCGAAGATCTTGACGGTTGTATTTGGCTGAGTACGAATAAAGGACTGACCAAGTATAATCCTCACAATCATTTTTTCCATAATTATGGGACTCTTGATTTGGACGTGACTGAGTTCTCGGATGATGCTTATTGGAAATGCCCTTATACGGGAAGATTGTTCTTCGGCGGGATTAACGGACTGGTATGGGTGGAGCCTCAAAATGACCGGCAGGAAAATTATAAGCCGGCCTTGCATTTTTTTGAATTGAAGATGGGGAATGAAACGCATAGTTTGTATGATTATACGGATCAGAAAGCCGGATATGTGGCTATTCCTCCCAGCGTATCCACATTTTCGATCTCTTTTGTGGCGAGCGACTATATACATGGGGAAAACTACGAATATTCATACTTGTTGGAGAACTATAATACATCGTGGACCGAATTGCAAAAAGATAATGAGATTTCTTTTACAAAGTTGCCTTATGGCGATTATGTTTTGAAAGTCCGTTATAAGAATGATGTGTTCGATTCGGATGCGAAAGAGTATTTTTTGCGTATACGTGTGTTGCCTCCTTGGTATCGCAGTTCGTGGGCTATGCTTGCCTATGGCCTGTTGTTGGCGGCCGTATGTTCGGGCATCGTATATTGGTTGCGCCGCCGGATTGTGGAAAAACAGGTCGAAGTCGCCCGGAAAATCAGAGAAGAGCAAAAGGAAAAACTGTATGAAGCGAAGCTGAATTTCTTTGCCAATATTACGCATGAGCTTTGTACGCCTTTGACCTTGATTAATGGTGTGAACGATTATATCAAGGCGTCAGCCGACCGGTTGGCTGACGGAAAACTGGAGAAATATGCCCGTGTTCTGGGTGAAAATGTCCTAAGCCTGAATGAATTGATTCAGGAAATTCTGGATGTCAGAAAGATCGAAGAAGTCGGGTTCAGCCATATACATATCAGACGAGTGTCCGTGAACGGTTTGATCCGGAAGCAATGTGAATCGTTTGTGCCTGTTGCTGAGCAGAATGGAGTCAATTTCACTTTCAGTGAACCGGATAAATCGATTTATTGGAATACAGATGTTCCGAGTTTGAAGAAGATTATACGTAACCTGGTGTCGAATGCATTCAAATATACGGAACAGAAAGGCACGGTCGATGTCTCTGTCCGGGTAGAAAATGATTTTTTGGTAATAAGAGTATATAATACGGGTAAGGGGATAGCGGAAGCTGACTTGAAAACGATTTTTGATCGTTTTCATATCTTAGGTGATTTGGATGGAAATAATTATACTCAGATGACTACCAGAAACGGGTTGGGGCTTTTCATCTGTCATAGTATGGTCCAACTGCTTCGTGGAGAGATAAAAGTGGAAAGCAAAGAGGGTGAATCTGCCGAATTTATTGTTATGTTGCCTTTTTTGGAGGCAGAGGAGGCGGATTTGGATGAAGAGGATACTGATGAAGAGACTCCGGTTGTTCAATTGATGACTTCGACAGTTGCTGCCGAAACAGAAGTGAATACTGGTAATCCGGTTATATTGGTAGTAGATGATAATCGGGATGTTGTTTGGTTGATTAAGGAAACATTATCGTCCGGATATGTTGTCCGGGAAGCATTTAATGCGGAGGAGGCTTTGGCTCTGATGGAACAGCAAACCCCAGATCTGATTATTACGGATATCATGATGCCGAGTATGGATGGGTTTGAGCTGATCGGCCGTATCAAGTCGGATAAATTTACTCGGCATATACCTTTAGTTGTTGTGTCGGCAAAAATTTCGGAAAATGAACAGGCGGAAGGCTTGGATCTGGGTGCTGATGCTTATCTGACCAAGCCATTCTCGTCCGTGGTTCTTCATTCCGTTGTGAACAGGTTGATGGCGAACAAGAAAGAATTGAAAGACTATTATTATTCTCCGGAAAGTGCTTATGAGCAGTTTGGAGGTCAGTTGATCCATCAGGAGGATAAGGAGTTTATGGATTCCGTGACGGCCATAATCAAGGAAAACCTTGTACAGGATGTGTTGCGCCCTGAATTTATAGCTGAAAAATTAGGCATGAATACCCGTGCCTTGTATCGTCGTTTCAAAAAGATTTCGCCGTTGACGCCGAGCGATTTCATCAAGGACTATCGTATGATGTATGCTGCCCAACTTTTAGTCACGACGAACTTGAGCGTGCAGGAAATTATTTACCAGGTCGGAATCTCCAACAAATCTTATTTTTATCGTGAGTTTTCTGCTAAATACGGAATGACCCCTCGCCAGTATAGAATGCGGGGGTAACTTTGTGCCTTGAAAAACAAAAGAGTGCCATTTGTAATAACGGGGGATGGAACTATCTATTCTTTAGGATTTTATGATTAATGGGAAAGAGTGTCTTGATTGTTCAAAAAAGTGTCTTGATCGATCACTAATCGATTAAGATACTTTTTTGTGTTTTAAGGTTGTGGTGAATATCATTAAAGTTGATTAATATTGCCGTCAAATTGTAAACAAATAATGCCTATGGAGAAAACGATTTAAAAAAAATGAATGTGTCGAATACGAAAGTATTAAAGTTATTAATTTAAACTATTGTTTTAAGAATCATGAAAACCTCAAAACAGATGTCCTTGAAAGGCATCGCAAAAGTTTCTACATTTTGTTTATTGGTTTCGGCTTTTTCCGTGAGTCCGATGATCGTGAATGCATCGGATGCGCCGGAAATAAATGTCGTGTATCAGAATAAAAAAGTGACGGGAACCGTGGTTGATAATTACGGTGATCCTGTTATTGGTGCAAATGTCGTTGTCAAAGGAACGACGATCGGTAATATTACCGATGTAAACGGTACATTTACGGTAGAAAATGTACCGGATAATGCAGTATTGCAAATTTCTTATATTGGTTTTAAGACTTTGGACGTACCTGTAAAAGGACAGACTTCTTTTAATATCACTTTGCAGGAAGATGCTGAAAACTTGCAGGAAGTGGTGGTGGTCGGTTACGGTTCTTCCGTGAAAAAAGACTTGACGACGGCCGTAACAAGTGTTAGCAGTAAAGATTTTTTGGCCGGTGCTGTGAACGACCCGATGCAGATGGTCGATGGCAAAGTCGCCGGGGTTGTTGTGAATAGTGTTGCTGCTGCCGATCCGAACACGAGTGGTAGCATTCAGGTGCGTGGCGCTTCTTCTTTGAAAGCCGGTAACAGTCCGCTGATCGTGATTGACGGTATGCCTGGTGGCGATTTGCGTAATTTGGCGCAGTCAGATATCGAATCTATCACAGTCCTGAAGGATGGTTCAGCAGCGGCTATTTATGGTTCTCGCGGTGCCAACGGTGTTATCTTGGTTACTACCAAGCAAGGTAAGTCGGGTAAGACGACCATCACGTATGACGGATATGTCGAACATGACTTCGTGGCGAGCAAACCGGATGTGCTGGATCCGGATTCTTATTTGGAAAAGGTTACAGGAGCTGTTGATTATGGACATCGTACCAACTGGTATGACGAATTGATCAACAAGAACAATTTCGGACATAACCACAACATTTCATTGTCGGGTGGTAGCGAATCGACGATTTTCCGTTTGTCTACCAACTTCAAGGGAAAAGAAGGCTTGGATATTGCATCCAATCGTAAAGAGTATGGCTTGCGCGGAAATTTCAAACATACGACTCTGGAAGGCTTGTTGGAAGTGGGAGGTAACTTTTCCTACCGTGTGGCTGATGAAGACTATACGGATTATGGTTCATTTAAACAAGCTGTCCAGTTGAACCCGACTTATAGTGTGGACGAAATGGACGTGTTCAAAGGAAACAGCTATTCTTTCAACCCGATCAAGAACCTGACGGAACGTGAAAACGGGGCGAAGCAGGAATATTCCACGATCGACTTGAACCTGAAACTGAATATCCTGAAGAACTTGAATACTGAATTGAAATTGGGACGTCAAGGGCATAACAAGAAACAGTCCGAGTATAAGTTTAAAACCCACAAGGATTGTATCAACGGAAATTATAACGGGTATGCTTTTTTGAAACAAGAAGCTTGGACAGACTGGACGTTGGAATGGTTAGGCAACTACTCGTTCAATATCAACGATGAACATGACTTCAAAATTATGGGCGGTTATTCTTACCAGCAATTCGATTATGAATGGTTTTCGGCTTCCAACCGCGATTTCCCGTCTGATGCTTTCCTGTATAATTATATCCAAGGTGGTGAATATGAAAAAGTAAACGGCCGTTTAGGAATGGAGTCCCATAAGGAAGAAGAGAAGACAATCGCGTTTTTGGGACGTGTCAATTACAACTGGAACGACGTTATCCTGTTTACCGGATCTTTGCGTCATGAAGGTAACTCTAAGTTCGGAGCCGATCATAAATGGGGGCTTTTTCCTGCCGCATCTGCTGCTTGGCGTGTTTCTAAGTTGCCCGTATTCGAAAATAGTTCCGCTGTTGATGATTTGAAACTTCGTTTTTCGTATGGTGTGACCGGACGTTCCGGATTCGACCGCTATACGGCGCAAGCCAAGTATACCGGTTACGGCCAATATTATAGTGATACGTATGGCAAGTTTATCATGGGATACGGACCGGGTAACAATCCGAACTATGATTTGGCTTGGGAAAAGCAGATCTCTTATAATTTAGGTATCGATTATACGTTGTTCAACTCCCGTTTGTCCGGTAGCTTCGATGCTTTTGTGCGTGAAGGTCGTGACGTGATCGGTGAATATCCGGTTCCCCTGCCTCCGTATTTGCATGACAAGATTTATGCCAATGTAGGTACGACTACTTCTAAGGGCTTCGAATTCCAGGTAAATTGGGATGCCGTCCAGACAAAGGATTTCTCTTATTCAACGAATTTGAATTTGGCTTATACAAGATCCAAACTGAAATCATTCTCCAATGAAAAATATCAGTTGGGTTATATCGAGGGTGATGGTTTCCCTTCACCGGGTAACCCTGGTTCAGCCCAGCGTCTGGAAGATGGTATCGAAATAGGTTCTTTTTATGGATTCCGTTATGCAGGAGTTGATGATGCCGGGAATATCTTGATCTGGGAAAAAGGTGAAAAAGGTGGTTCGATGAAGTTGGGTGCTGACGGTGATGAGCATGATAAGGTCTATTTGGATGGAACCGGTGTTCCCAAATGGGAATTGTCTTGGGGAAATACGTTCAGATACAAAGATTTTGATTTGTCCTTGTTCTTCCGTGGCCGTTTCCGTTATCAGGTGATGAACCAGTATGAGATGTACTATGGTTTGCAAGTGATCGCGGCCGATAACAAGTTGACTTCCGCTTACGAAGAGAATGCTCATATCAAGGGACCGAAGGTTATTTGCGACTATTTCTTGCAAAATGGTAATTACTTGCGTTTGGACAATATTACGTTGGGATGGACTCCGAAATTGAATACGAAGTGGATTTCCAACTTGCGCGTTTATGGTACGTTGAAGAATGTATTCACATTGACAAAATATTCAGGCGTGGATCCGACGACCGTGACAACGACCGGTTTGTGGCCGGGTATTGGCGGTATGGAAGTTTATCCGACGGCAAGAAACCTGACGTTTGGCGTACAAATCACTTATTAATCAATTTAAGAGACAGAACATGAAAAAGATTAAATTATTATGCGCTGCCGGTTTGTTGGGTGCTCTTGCTATGACATCTTGTACAGA
This sequence comes from uncultured Parabacteroides sp., assembly GCA_910577325.1. GTDB lineage: Bacteria > Bacteroidota > Bacteroidia > Bacteroidales > Tannerellaceae > Parabacteroides. The sequence goes on along the minus strand of CAJTMR010000014.1, from coordinate 76,830 downwards.
CTTGACAGAAAAAGTATATTCGGATTTGGTGAGAGACAATTACTATACGGATAAATTGTCTGTAGAGGCTGCAGTAGTCCGCTGTTTCGAACATAGCGACAATGTTACGTGGCGTGGTGATATATGGAAATTACAGGAATTGACTGGCGATCATTTTGTTTGGACACAGAAGGGCCGTCATGGATATGATGACGGTCAGTGGATTCGTTTGCATGAGCATAAATGGAACTATATTCAGGGACAGGTCAATGGCGCTTGGGTAGCTTCTTATCAGTGTATCAGCCAGGTAAACACAGTGTTGCGTGACTTCAATACGGTTGATTTCGGCGCGATCGGTGTTACGGATGAAGAAAAGGCGGCTTATTATAGCGACTTGCGTGTATTGCGTGCTTGGTATTATATGTTTTTGTTGGATTTTTATCGTCAGGTCCCTCTCGCAACTGAACGTCAGGCTCCTGATGAAATCGTTCCTCAGAGCACGGCTAAGGAGGTCTATGACTTTATCGAGTCGGAGTTGAAAGAATGTATCCCGACATTGCCGAAAGAAAAACGTATCGGTCGTTGGACACAGGGACCGGCTGCCGGTTTGTTGGTCCGCCTTTATTTGAACGCTAAAATTTGGATCGGAGAGGATCATTATGCGGATTGCAAGAAATGGGCCGAAGAGATCATTGCCGGTAATTATGGCACGTATAGCATCAACCAGCAGGACTATCGTGATCCGTTCCGTTCCGGTATCAATAAATATCAGTCTCCTGAAAACATGTTCGAGTTCTGGCATGAACGCGGCCGTTTGGAACAACATACGATGTGGGCAGACGGTATGCACTATTCGGCAGCTCAGACAATTGGCAGTGATGGCGGCGGAAACAACGGTATTCATTTACAACCTTCCCGCGACTTCCAAGGCAAGGTCTATCAGTTTGCCAGCGGACTTGGAAATCCGTTTGAAAAGTATGCGAAATGCGATTACCGTGTGATCCCGTTCCATACGACGGATGCCAAAGGAGGTTATGAAGGCTTCTTCCTGCAAGGCGCACAGATGAAATATGATGAAGCGAAACAATACGGTTTTACGGATGAAAATGTAAATGGTTCGGAGGAATGGACCGGTTTCCCGTTGGTATTTGTCGATCAGGTAGGACGTTTTTCTGAAGACAAGTCATTGAATGCCGACAATAAGAAACAAATGTTATTGGAAGCAGCCGCTCGCGGCGGTTATTTCATCTGCAACGATGCCGATGTGATTGCTAAGGAATCTCAAGTAACTACAGGTGAAGAAAATTCCGGTTTCCGTTTCAATAAGTTTCCTTATTTGCCTGATCATGACGGTTTGTTCCGTTCTCAGTCTACTCCTGAAATGCGTCTGTCTGAGATATATTATTCTTTGGCTGAATGCTATTATAGAGAAGGAAACAAGGGTAAAGCAGCTGAGCTGTTGGATTATGTACGGGTAAGAAATTATCCGGCAGAAGAATGGCCGAAGTATAGCTATGTGGCAAATCCCGGCAAGTTGACGGATGCCGAACTTTTGGATGAATGGGGACGTGAGTTCATCGGTGAACGTCGTCGTCGTATCGATTTGATCCGTTGGAACAAATTCCATGAAGAATGGTGGAATAAGGAAAAAGACGCTACTGACAAAGAATATAGTTATTTCCCGATTCCTCAAAAGCAGTTGAATGCAAGTCCGATCCTGAAACAGACTACTCCGGGTTGGGAATAGTGTGCGTATGGCAAAACTGGAGGAACAGTTGTTTGGATTATTAACTTAGCACTTGATTATATATAAACTGTTTTTCCAGCATGAATAAAGGATGGTGTCAAAAAATGATATTACCGGACGTGGATTATGCAAAGGTGAGTGTGGAGTAACACAGATATATTAAGCCAATAAAATAAGTCTGCGTTAATCCGCGTTTTCCGAGGCATCTGCGTCCGGTTTTTCATTTTGACACACCCTTTTTTATTAAGGATATGAATTCCATTGTTCAACTGTCATGGTGCTATCATCAGGGCAACCGCACCAAAAATTGCTATCCGGGATCACCTTTCTTCCTCTATGAAAATTTTGCAAACCCACTATCATACTATCATATCCGGTTGTTAACTGTTGTCTCACAATATGTTAAAGCATGACAGTAGCTGTTTTCTACTATCATTCTACTATCATGCATCTATCATGCTTTTTACATGGCTATTTATTTATATGGCTGACAACATGATGTTTATGTTTATATGTGCAAAAATAACCATCGACAAAACGGGGTCATTTAAATGTAAAATGAGGCATAAAACGACCTTTTTCGTCGAATAAGATGCAAAAACAAGGCATAAAAGCACCTCCAACATGGCTGATAAACTTCTCTGCATCCCCGTCTGGGCTTCGCGCAGACCCGGGTGCGGGAGAGGTACAGATCCGGGTCTCCGTGGCGGGTACACCCGGGTCTCAAGCGGCTTTGCAAGTTGTTTTTGACAAAAGAAAAGCCTGTCTTGATGAAAAAAGAAGCCGTTTTAACATATTTTGCACCCATTCCCGGCGGTCTCTGTTTTTATCGTATAATTGATACACAGGATGTTATCGCTTTTCACCATGATGGTTGTGATAGATGAATGATAGTACAAAACGGCAACTATCATGCTATAACATGTTGGTTTAAAATAATATACAGGCGGATATGATAGTATGATAGTTGGTTTCGCAAAAACATGTATGTGGTCAGTCCGTATCGGTGGCGAAAACAGATGGACGCTTTATGATTTTGGTACGGTTGCCCTGCTGCTATCATGCTTTCGGTTAAAATGATCATTGAAGAAGATGAGTTTCTTATTGTGTTATGAATAGTGGATTCTTTGCCGAAAAGGGTGTCATAATCGTTCAAAAGAGTGTCACGATTGCTCAATATCGATTATGACATCCTTTTGGTTTTTGGGTGTTACTTTTTTATTGGGGGAATCTACTAATATTGCTATCAGGATTCGAGAAAGCTTATTGTGATGTACAAAGATTGCTTAATATAGAAATGATAGGGAGTTTGTGTTTTTAGTTTCGAACATTCGCCGGAGATGCTCCGAGCATCTCCGGTTGAATGTTTGTTTGATTTTAGCATAAAAACAGAATTAAATATATATAGGGTATGAAGATGTATGTATCTGTGTTGGCAGGGGTGTTGTTGTGTTCTTGTCAGGTAAAATTTCCAGTGAATGTTCCCGAACTGTCAGATGGGAATCCGACGACTTGTTTCGTAGGAACGGAAGGGGTAAATAAATTGATTTTTGATGAACAATATACTGTTCCCGTCCAAAGTTATAAAATATATTCGTCTGGCGAGACATCTGTGCATGATCCGTCTGCCTGGACTTTGAAAGGTTCTTACGACGGGAAGAACTGGGAAGTGGTGGATGAACGGAAAGATCAGGCGTTCTGTTCCCGCTATCAGGAGATCCTTTGTCCGATCGCTAAACCTTCCAATTACAAACAATACATGCTGGAAGCCAGTACGGCTGCCGGTGATACGCTGGTGTTAGGTGATGTCCTGCTTTTTGACACCAACCTGGCGGCTGATTGGGAAAACTTCAAATATCCGGATGTCGATTTTGAAGTACTTGATCCGGAGACGAAAGGGGCTTCCGTTTATACCGAATTGGTACAGGATCCGGATGCCTACATCCGTTATCATGCCCGCAAGGTGGCTGAAATCCTTTTCTATACGGCAAAAGACACGATGAATGATGTTCAGAAGATTCATTATACATTGAAAGACTATGACGGAGTTTCAGCCAAGAGCGGCAATCCGGCCCATACCTCGATTGTCTACAGTACACAACATATCGAGAAGTCGGCCGACGAATCTCTTTATAAGCTCGACTTCGAAACACGTGGCGTTCTGTACCACGAATTGGTGCACGCCTATCAGTTCGAGCCGAAAGGGATCGGTTCCTACTCGACCAACAGGACCTTCTGGGCCAGTATCGAAGGTTTGGCGGATGCCGTCCGTGCCCAGGCCGGCTATTTCGATATGAGTACCCGCAAACCGGGCGGCAACTGGATGGACGGTTATCGCACGACCGGCTTCTTCATCCAATGGCTGACGACCAAAGACCCGGATGCCATCCGCAAGTTCCATGAGACCGTCCGCGACCTCGACGAATGGAGTTTCGACAAAGCGATGAAACGTATGTTCGGTGAAGATGCCAGCATTGAAGGACTGTGGAATGAATACCAGGCTTTCCTGACAAAATAGGATAGGAACGAAATATGATGAAGAAGACAAAGTGGCTTGGTTGTATATTTTTTATAGTTGTAGCATTTATTGTTTACTATCCTATATTAGGGAATCAGCTGTTAGACTTTTGGGATGACCAATGGGTTGTCATGAATTTTTATACGGATGCTGGTGTTTCGTGGCAAAATTTGTGGTCTATATTGACAACCTACTATCATGGCCAATACGCTCCGTTTAACGAGTACTTGTATTTGTTTTTGCATGAGGCAGTTGGCTATAATGCCTTTTATTTCCATTTGGCAAGTTTATTGTTGCATATTGCAAATGTGTTTCTTGTTTATTGGGTTTTAAAGAAGGTATTGGCCTTGACTGTTTGTGAAAACGAGTTGGTGAATAGGTATTTGCCCTGTCTGACAGCATTCGTTTTTTTGATAACAACGGTAAATGTCGAATCGGTCGCTTGGATGAGTGCGTCTAAAATATTGGTATATGCATTCTTTTATTTGTTGGCGACTGTCTCTTTTTTACGCTATATAGAAAGTAATGGAGAGAAAAAACATCTTGTTTGGGCTTATCTGTTTTTCATCAGCTCCTTTTTAGGAAAGGAACAGGCAGTTACATTTCCTGTTTTTGCTTTATTGCTTTATTGGTTTTTAGGATACGATTTGAAAAGTAAAAAGATCTGGGTGACATTAGTTCCTTTCTTTTTGTTGTCGTTATGCTTTGGTTATGTGACTATGCTTTCGCAGTTAGCAACAGGTAGTGGTGCTTTGTCTTCTGAAGCAACCTATCCTTTATGGCAAAGATTTATTTATGGATGTTATGCTTTTTGTGAATACTTTTTTAAATGTTTGTTCCCTATAAGGTTATCTTATTTGTATCCTTTTCCATCTGTAGTGGGAGATGATCTGCCGGGATGGTTATATTTTTATCCTGTGTTTATTGTCTTGTTTATCTTTTTCTTTTGGAAATATGTATGGAAAGACAAGATGCTTATGTTCGGGGTGTCGATGTTTGCAATTCACATTGCGGTGACGCTACATATCATTCCGCTATCTCGTTTTGCTGTGGTAGCAGATAGATATGCTTATTTGTCTTCAGTCGGGGTGGCATTTCTCCTTGTTTACATTTTGCTGGTCTGGTATGAAAAAGTAGATCGAAAGTGGATAATGGTATTAAAAGCGATATTTATATCATATCTTTTCTATTTGGGAGTCTATACGAATTTGCGTTCCCGAGTTTGGTATGATACGGATACATTGAAAAAGGAAATGCGGGAATTATTGAGATCAAGAGATGATTTTAAAGAAAAGGAAGAGTATTAAAATGTTCTTTCTTGATAATTATAAACATATTAATTTTATTACAAAATGAAAATTGCTAATTCGAAAGCGAAATTGGGAGTCGCACTTCTGTTGACTGTCTTTTCATTGAATGCGATTCATGCGTTTAATGATTACGGTATTAAAGAAAACAAGTTGAACTACGAAGTAATGGCTCAAAGTAGCACTACCGGTGGAGGATCAACAGGTGGAGTAGATTGTTGTTGTGCAGTTTCAATTATAGGTTGGGGTAAAGGATGTAAAGCTGATAATTGGGGGGCTACTTGTGCGCAAGGAGCTCAGACTTGTTGGAGTTATAATAACAACTGTAGTAATTGATGGTATTTTAGTGTCTAATGAGAACTGGATTGTGTCAAGAATATTTTCAATTTTCTTGTTGAATATAATGGGATAAAAAAATTGAGGAATGATTTTTGACACATCCTTTTTATTGATATAATGTATAATGAAACAATATTTAATTTGTAGTTTGTTTTTATTCTCTCTTTTCGTGGAAGAAGGATGCTCTCCAACAGTTAATGTTGAAAATGAGTCCCTATTTCCATTGCCGAAAGAAACAAACCAAATAAAAAAAAAATTTCAACGATTGGAATTGGAACCATTTTCATTGGATTCTGTTGAATCTTCCTATATGGGATATTTGGAAATGGACCAAGATACAATTTATCAAATAGATGAGAAATTTTGTTGGGTATTTAGGTTTACAAAAGAAGGGAAATTAATAGATCGTTCATTGGGTTTAGGTGCTGGCCCGAAAGAATATAATACGGGATCAATAGATGGTTATTGCCGATTAGCTGATGATTATTGGTTGTTTGTTGATTCAGGTGATGGGTGTACTTTTTTTACGAATACATTTGAACGTAAGGATCGTTTACAAATTATTAGAGGTGGTTCTAGAGAAGATAAGTCTTATAGTAATCCTGCAATATATACAAAAGATTATGGACATTTTATAATGAGGCAGATGGGTGACTATGCTTATTTTAATGTTCATGCAGCAGAGGGTATGTTGTCTGATTTTATGTTTGAACCGGAAACATATTATCGCAATGTTCATGTATTGATGAAATTAGATTTAAAAAGCGGAAAGATTGAAAATCTATTAGGAGGATATCCACCTTTTTATTATGAAAAAAGATTGTATCTTTTTCAGCAAGTTTCATTTGATATAGATTTGCAAAAGGAACAATTTATGGTCTCTTATGATGCTGATTCTTTGATCTATTGTTATGATAAGGATTATAACCCCCTTTATTCGTTTGGTTGGCAGGGAAAAGATATGAATACAGATTATTGTAATTATCCTACAATGGTTCTTGCTAAGCAACGCGATAAAATTCGTGCAAAACATTCTTATTATCATGATATTAAGTACATCAAGGAATTGGATTTGCTATTTCGTCCTTATACTAAAAAGCAAGAAGTTGATTGCGATGGTCTGCAAATCTATCGTGGTCAAACGTTAATTGCAGATGTAGCTGTGCCTAAAGGTATGGTCGTATTAGGTTACAGTGCTCCATACGTTTATGCGACGACTGGTATGGATGGTATTCGTGAGAGTGTTGATATGTTCCGTTTTAAATTGGAATAGTGTTGGGATATGGGTATGCGGAAATTTTTGGCTGTTAGTTTATCATTAATAATGTGTTGTTTGGTTGTAGCTCAGCCTCTGAAACGGCAAGAAAGTGGTGGAAAACTGAAATTCTTGAATAAAATGTATGATTTCGGAACGATATATCGGGACACGGTCTTAAGTGCCCAATATACATTCGTCAATGTTGGTACGGAACCTGTTCATGTCGAATCGGTTCATCCTGACTGTCAATGCACGAAATACGAACTGAGTTGTTCAGATCTTATGCCGGGAGATTCGGCTTATATTACTTTGTATCTGAATACAGAAAATAAATTGGGACCTCAACGGATTTATTCCGTAGTCAAGGCTGATACTTATGTGAGGATGTATAAGCTGACACTTTTGGTAGATGTTGATGTCCCTTTGGAGTGAATATTTTAATAAAATGTAAATATATCATGAAGAAAACAATTCTTTTCTTTTCCGCATGGCTATCCATCGGTTGCTTGTCCGCCCAGGACAAGACCGCGCGTGTGAACCCGATTATCGGGACAAACGGGATGGGGCATACGTTTCCGGGGGCTTGCGTGCCTTTCGGACTGGTTCAATTGAGTCCGGACACGGACACGATCCCTCATAATGTGGATGGCAAGTATCAACCTCGCGCTTATGAGTATTGTGCCGGCTATCAACATAAGGACAGCAGTATCGTCGGGTTCAGCCATACGCATTTCAGCGGAACCGGACATTCCGACCTTGGCGATATCCTAATTATGCCGGTTACCGGCGAGTTGAAACTGAATCCCGGAACGGCAACCGACCCAGACGGCGGATACCGTTCTCGCTTCTCACACGATACGGAGGTATCTCGTCCCGGCTACTATGAAGTGATGCTGGCCGACTACGGAGTGAAAGCGCAACTGACGGCAACCAAGCGGGTGGGCGTACATAAATATACGTTCCCGAAAGAAGCCGGGAACCAGCGGATCATTTTAGATATGATCCACGGTATCTACAATTACGACGGAAAAGTCCTTTGGACGAATATCCGGGTCGAAAACGATACATTGGTCACGGGCTATCGTATCACGAACGGATGGGCGCGTACCAACTATACCTACTTCGCCATGTCTTTCTCCAAACCGGTCATTCATTACGGATGCGAGGAAAAAGCAAAAATCAATTACCGGGGCGGATACGGTAAATTCAATATGAAAGAAAACTTCCCGGATATAGGTGGGCGCAAGATCGTCGCTTATTTTGATTTCGATCCGGCAGCCTCCGAGGAGTTGGAAGTGAAAGTCGCCCTTTCGGGTGTTAGTACCGACGGTGCATTGAAGAACCTGCGGGCTGAAGCCTCCGGTTATCGTTTCGACCAGTTGGCGGTCCGTGCCGATGAAACCTGGAACAAGGAATTGTCCGTTATCGAAGCCAATGGCACGGACGACCAGTTGGCGATGCTGTACACCTCTTTGTATCACACCATGATCAATCCTTGCGTCTATACGGATGTGGACGGACAGTATCGCGGGTTGGACCATAATATCCACAAGGCGGACGGTTTCACGAACTATACGGTCTTTTCCGTTTGGGACACCTATCGGGCTCTGCATCCGCTGTTCAACATCATCAACCGCCGGGTCAATACGGATATCGCCCGCTCCATGCTGAAACATTGCGAGCAAAGCGTACATAAAGCCTTGCCTATCTGGAGCCACATGGCCAATGAGAACTGGTGCATGATCGGATATCATTCCGTTTCTGTCTTGGCCGACGCCGTGGCGAAAGGCCTTCCGTTAGACAAGGAAGAGGTTTTGAAAGCGATGGTGAGCAGTTCCACGATCCCTTACCTGGACGGGACCGGCGAATACATGGAAAAAGGCTATGTCGCACTTGACCATAACGGTAGCGCCGCTTCTCTGACGCTGGAATATGCCTATAACGACTGGACCATCTACCACACGGCTCTTTTGGCCGGCAACCGTTCTGTTGCCGATACCTATAAAAAACGGGCAGCCTATTATGCGAATGTCTTCGATACGCGTATCGGGTATGCCCGTCCCCGCTATGCCGACGGACGCTGGAAAGAGAATTTCAACTTGCTGAACACGCATGGCGAAGGCTTTATCGAGGGAAATGCCCTGAACTATTCGTTCTACGTGCCGCAGGATGTAGACAACATGATCCGCCTGATGGGAGGGGACAAATCGTTTGTCTCCAAGCTCGACTCCCTGTTTACGATGCACCTGCCTGCCGAGTTTTTCGCCCAGACCGAGGATGTGACGGAGGAAGGGTTGTTGGGAGGCTATGTGCATGGCAACGAACCGAGCCACCATATCCCCTTCCTGTATGCCTGGACTTCGCAGCCTTGGAAAACGCAATACTGGCAGCGCGAGATCATGAACAAGATGTATCGTAATAATATCGACGGCCTGTGCGGCAACGACGACTGCGGACAGATGTCTGCCTGGTATATCCTTTCGTCGATGGGATTCTATCCGGTTTGCCCGGGTACGGACCAGTATGTGCTGGGCGCTCCTTACTTACCCTATATGAAGGTGAAGTTGGAGAACGGCAAGACATTTGAGGTAAAGGCTGACAAGGTGAGCGACAAAAACCGCTATGTCAAGTCGGTCAAACTGAACGGCAAACCCTACACGAAAGGCTACATCACCCAGCAAGATATCATGGACGGCGGTACATTGACGTTCGAAATGACGGCCTCTCCCAATAAAAAACGTATCTTTGTAGGGACAGACAAACCCTATTCTTTGTCTTCAAATTAATTAAACATATTCTACCCATGAAGAAATTATTCATTTTAGCGATTACGCTTTTCGGCAGCCTCTTTACTGTGGATGCGGCCGACAAGAAGGACCTGGTGGATTACGTGAATCCACTGGTCGGGAGCCAGTCGAAAATTTCCCTCTCGACAGGTAATACCTATCCGGCGATTGCCATGCCTTGGGGCATGAATTTCTGGATGCCCCAAACCGGAAAGATGGGAGACGGCTGGGCGTACACATACGACGCAGACAAGATCCGCGGGTTCAAGCAGACCCATCAGCCCAGTCCGTGGATTAACGATTACGGACAGTTCGCCATCATGCCCATTACCGGCAAAGTCGTTTTCAACCAGGATAAACGTGCCAGTTGGTTTTCCCATAAGGCAGAAGTGGCCAAACCGAACTACTACCGGGTCTATCTGGCCGACCACGATGTCGTGACGGAAATCACGCCGACGGAACGTGCCGCCATGTTCCGCTTCACCTTCCCCGAATCAGACCATTCATACGTGATTGTCGATGCTTTCGATCGTGGTTCTTATATCAAGATCATCCCTCAAGAAAATAAAATTATTGGTTATACGACTCGTAACAGCGGAGGGGTTCCTCAGAACTTCCGTAACTACTTCGTCGTCGTGTTTGATAAGCCGTTTACCTATAAGGCGGTTGTCGGTGACGAGGAGATCCGCAAAGGCGAAAACGAAGCGAAAGAGGACCATACCGGTGCCATCATCGGTTTTTCTACGCGTAAAGGTGAAATTGTCCATGCTCGTGTAGCCTCTTCCTTTATCAGCCCGGAGCAGGCGGAACTGAACCTGAAAGAATTAGGCAGCCGTTCGTTTGACGAAATAGCTGAGGCCGGCCGTCAGGTATGGAACAAAACGTTGGGACGTATCGCTGTGGAAGACGACAATGTGGACAAACTGCGTACGTTTTATTCCTGCCTGTATCGTTCGCTGCTTTTCCCGCGTAGCTTTTATGAACTGGATGCAAACGGAAAAGTCGTACATTACAGTCCGTACAACGGAGAAGTGCTGCCGGGCTATATGTTCACCGATACCGGTTTCTGGGATACGTTCCGTTGCCTGTTCCCGTTCTTGAACTTAATGTATCCGGATATGAATACGAAGATGCAGGAGGGGCTTGCCAATACATATAAGGAAAGCGGCTTCTTGCCGGAATGGGCAAGTCCGGGCCATCGTGGCTGCATGGTCGGTAATAATTCGGCTTCCGTTGTGGCGGATGCTTACCTGAAAGGGCTTCGCGGATATGACATCGAAACGCTTTGGGAAGCTGTCGTGCATGGAGCCAACAGCGTGCATCCGAAGGTTAAATCAACCGGACGATTGGGATATGAATATTACAATAAGTTGGGATACGTGCCTTATAATGTGAAGATCAACGAAAGTGCCGCCCGTACGTTGGAATATGCTTATGACGACTGGACCATTTATAAATTAGGTAAGGCTTTAGGCAAACCGGAATCCGAAATTGCCATATTTGCGAAGCGTGCCATGAACTATAAGAATCTGTTCGATCCTGAAACCAAGCTGATGCGTGGCCGTAATGAAGATGGTTCGTTTCAGTCTCCGTTCAACCCACTGAAATGGGGAGACGCTTTTACGGAAGGCAATAGCTGGCATTATACTTGGTCGGTTTTCCATGATCCGCAGGGGTTGATTAGCCTGATGGGCGGCAAGGCCGGTTTCAATGCCATGATGGATTCCGTATTCAATGTTCCACCTTTGTTTGACGACAGTTATTATGGCGGCGTGATTCATGAAATCCGCGAAATGCAGATTATGAACATGGGTAATTATGCGCATGGCAACCAGCCGATCCAACATATGATCTACTTGTACAACTATTCCGGAGAACCTTGGAAAGCGCAGTATTGGGTGCGTGAAGTGATGGATAAACTCTATTTTGCGACTCCTGACGGTTATTGTGGAGATGAGGACAACGGACAGACTTCTGCATGGTATGTATTCTCAGCCCTCGGTTTCTATCCGGTTTGTCCGGGAACGGATCAGTATATTCTGGGATCTCCGCTGTTCAAAAGCGTGACGCTGAATCTGGAAAACGGTAAGAAAGTTGTGATCAAAGCTAATAATAACGGTGAGGCGAACCGTTACATTTCGTCCATGAAAGTGAATGGCAAGAACTATACGAAGAATTATCTGACACATGGTGATCTTATGCGTGGTATGAACATTCATTATAATATGTCGGCAACACCGAACAAAAGCCGGGGGACACAGGACACTGATGCTCCTTATTCATTCTCCAATGAATTGGGAAAATAAATGAGATTGCATATAGATGGTTGGAGGTATTATTTAATATAAGCAAATAATAGCACTTTCAACATGACTATTATCAAAAGGGCTATTTGGACCTTGTTTCAGATAGCCCTTTTTATTTATAAAAACAATAAATTGAATATGAAATTGCGAATTTGTACTTTGATCGCTGCGTCGTGCACCGTTTTATCCGCCACGGCACAGAACGAAAAGTTGACGGAATATGTCAATCCGATGGTTGGGACGGATGGTTATGGCAATGTGTATCCGGGGGCACAGATCCCGTTCGGAGGGATTCAGATCAGTCCGGATACGGATGCCAAATATTATGACGCGGCTGCCGGCTATAAATATAACCATACGTCGATCTTAGGCTTCAGCCTGACGCATCTTAGTGGTACCGGTATTCCCGATTTGGGAGATTTCCTGTTTATCCCCGGAACCGGTGAGATGAAGCTGGAGCCCGGAAGCCGTGAGAACCCTGATGAGGGCTATCGTTCCCGGTATACGCACGATGAGGAACGGGCCACTCCGAACTATTATGCCGTCCGCCTGCAGGATTACGGCGTGAAGGCGGAGATGACGGCTGGCTTGCGGAGCGGAATGTTCCGTTTCACTTATCCTAAATCGGAAAAATCATTTATCATGATCGATATGAACCATACGCTTTGGCAATCGTGCGAATGGGCTAATCTCCGCATGGAAAACGATTCGACTATCACGGGCTATAAGTTGGTGAAAGGGTGGGGGCCTGAACGCCATGTCTATTTCACTGCGGTCTTTTCCAGGAAATTGACGGGGTTGCGCTTCATGCAGGATAAAAAGCCGGTGATCTATAATACATCTCGGTTCAGGAGCGACCGTGAGGCTTGGGGAAAGAACTTGATAGCTTGCCTCTCTTTCGCAACAGAGGAAGGAGAGGAAGTGATCGTGAAAACGGCCATCTCTTCTGTCAGTACCGCCGGAGCGAAAATGAACATGCGGGAACTGAACGGACTGACATTCGACAGTCTCAAAGAGAAGGGGGAGGAACTTTGGGAGAAAGAATTGCAAAAATACCGGATAACCGCCGACCGGAAGATAAAGGAAACGTTTTATACTTCCGCCTACCATGCCGCCCTTCATCCTTTTGTTTTTCAGGATGCGGATGGCCGTTTTAGAAGTTTGGACAAGAATATCGAGCAGGCGAAAGGTTTCACTAACTATACGACTTTTTCCCTGTGGGACACTTACCGGGCTTTGCATCCTTGGTTCAATTTGGTGCATCAGGATGTAAATGCCGACATTGCCAATTCGATGCTGGTCCACTTTGACAAAAGTGTGGAGAAGATGCTTCCGATCTGGTCTTTTTACGGGAACGAAACATGGTGTATGATCGGGTATCACGCAGTTTCCGTTTTAGCGGATATGATAGTCAAAGGGGTGAAAGGTTTTGACTACGAACGGGCGTATGAGGCGATGAAAACGACTGCCTTGAACCCGCATTACGACTGTCTGCCCGACTATATGCGAAATGGCTATGTCCCGTTTGACAAGGAAGCCGAATCCGTTTCCAAAACATTGGAATATGCCTATGATGACTATTGCATCGCACAGGTCGCCAAGTTTTTGGGTAAGACGGACGATTATCGGTATTTTCTGAACCGCTCTTTGTCTTACCAGACATTGATTGATCCGGAAACGAAATATATGCGTGGCCGTGACAGCAAGGGGGACTGGCGTACGCCGTTTGCTCCGATCTCTTACCAAGGACCGGGTTCTGTGAACGGTTGGGGCGATATCACGGAAGGGTTTACCATGCAATATACTTGGTATGTCCCGCATGATGTACAGGGATATATCAATCTGGCCGGCAAAAAGCTTTTTGAAAAACGGCTGGACGATCTGTTTACGATTGACCTGCCGGATGATATTCCGGGGGCACACGACATACAGGGACGTATCGGTGGCTACTGGCATGGTAACGAACCTTGCCACCATATCGCTTATTTGTACAACTATTTGGGTAAACCTTGGAAGTGCCAGAAGTGGATCAGGGAGATTGTTGACCGCTTCTATGGTAACGAACCCGGATCCTTGAGCGGCAATGATGATTGTGGGCAAATGTCTGCTTGGTATATGTTCAACTGCGTGGGTTTCTATCCGGTGGCTCCTTCCAGCAATATTTATAACATCGGCTCCCCTTGTGTCGAGGCGCTTTCCATCATCATGAGTAACGGGAAGGAAATTAGGATGACGACTGAAAACTGGTCGAAAGAGAATGTCTATATAAAAGAAATGTATGTAAACGGGAAAAAATACGATAAATCTTATTTATCTTACGAGGACGTACAACACGGTATCACGCTTCATTTCGTGATGAGTGACAAGCCGAACTTCAAGCGTGCCGTTTCGGCGGACGCCCGCCCGGCTTCATTGTCTTTGCCGGGCAAAACGATGTTTTATCAGAAATAATTTTTATATTTGCACCGCCTTTAATTAGGAATCAGATACTTTCTAAATAAATCAGAGTAAGAAATGACAAAAAGTGCATTACAAATTGCAAGAGCAGCTTACCAGCCAAAGGTACCTGCTGCATTAAAAGGTGCTGTAAAAGCCGTTGACGGCGCATACACAGAATCAGTAGCCGATCAGGACGACATCAAGAAATTGTTCCCGAATACGTACGGAATGCCTGTCGTTACTTTCGAAAAGAGTAACGAGAAGAAAGAGTTGCCGGCAATGAATGTCGGTGTGATCCTTTCCGGTGGTCAGGCTCCTGGTGGTCATAATGTGATTGCTGGTCTGTTCGACGGTATCAAGGCTAATAACGCGGCTTCTCGTCTGTATGGTTTTATCTTGGGACCTGGTGGTCTGATTGATCATAAGTATATGGAACTGACGGCTGACATCATCGATGAATACCGTAACACGGGTGGTTTCGATATGATCGGTTCCGGCCGTACCAAACTGGAAACAAAAGAACAGTTCGATAAGGGTTTGGAGATCTTGAAGGAGCTGGATATCAAGGCACTTGTTATTATTGGTGGTGACGATTCTAACACAAATGCTTGTGTGTTAGCCGAATACTACAAGGCTATCAATGCCGGTGTTCAGGTAATCGGTTGTCCGAAGACAATCGATGGTGACTTGAAGAACGAGCAGATCGAAACTTCTTTCGGTTTCGACACGGCTTGTAAGGTTTATTCGGAAGTTATCGGTAACATCCAGCGTGATTGTAACTCTGCGCAAAAATACTGGCACTTCATCAAGTTGATGGGACGTTCAGCTTCCCATATCGCTTTGGAATGTGCTTTGCAGACTCAGCCGAATATCTGTATCATTTCTGAAGAAGTAGAGGAAAAGAATATGTCTTTGGACGATATCGTGACGTATATTGCCGGAATTGTTGCGAAACGTGCTGCCGAAGGCCACAACTTCGGTACGGTATTGATCCCCGAAGGTTTGATCGAATTCGTTCCGGCTATGAAACGCCTGATCGCTGAGTTGAACGACTTTTTGGCTAAACACGATGCAGAATTCAAGATGATCAAGAAAAGCGAACAGCGTGCTTATATCATCAGCAAGCTGACAAAAGAAAACTCTGACTTGTACGCTTCCCTGCCGGAAGGTGTGGCACGACAGTTGTCTTTGGATCGCGACCCGCACGGAAATGTACAGGTTTCTTTGATCGAAACAGAAAAATTGCTGTCTGAAATGGTTGGTAAGAAGTTGGCAGAGTGGAAGGCTGAAGGTAAATATGTCGGTAAGTTCGCTGCACAACACCACTTCTTCGGTTATGAAGGCCGTTGTGCTGCTCCTTCTAACTACGATGCAGACTACTGCTATTCTTTGGGTTATACGGCTTCTTGCTTGATTGCTGCCGGTAAGACTGGTTATATGTCTTCCGTACGCAACACGACTGCTCCGGCTGATAAGTGGATCGCAGGTGGTATCCCTGTAACCATGATGATGAATATGGAAAAACGTCATGGAGAAATGAAACCGGTTATCCAGAAAGCTTTAGTTAAGCTTGATGGTGCTCCATTCAAGAAATTCGCTGCCAACCGCGACGAATGGGCTATGACGACAAGCTATGTTTATCCCGGTCCTATCCAGTATTTCGGCCCGACTGAAGTTTGCGACGAACCGACCAAGACATTGCAGTTGGAACAGGCTAAATAAGACAAGCCCCGTAATAGACTATAAGTATAATAGAGGTAAAGCGTCAGGCTTTGCCTCTATTTTTATTGTAGGGGCATTTAATAAAAGGGACATTTAGTAAATCATATAAGATCACCCAATTGATTCATGTTTAAAGTGTTGCGAATCAGTTGGCTTTTTGTATCTTTAGGTATTCCCCTGCAAATAAGGTTTGATGGCCAAAACGGAGGAAATCCCCTGACTAAGATATGGCTTAGATACAAAATATTTCAGAAATTCTCCCTGCTTTGGGCTTTACAGCAAGGCAACCGTACCAAAATCATAAAGCGTCCATCTGTTTTCGCCACCGATACGGACTAATCCTATAAATGTTTTTGCAAAAACAACTATCATACTATCATATCCGTCTGTATATTGTTTCAAACCAATATGTTATGGCATGATAGTCGCCATTTTGAACTATCATTCATCTGTCATAACCATCATGGTGAAAAACGATGATACCTTTCCGGGTCTGCGGGGATGTTTATCCGACAGGTTGTATGTACTTTTATGTCCTGTTTTTGCATCTTTTTCGCCGATGGCTATTTTTGCCCATGTAAGCATAAATAGCATATGAAGTGATTAGGGGGGCAGCATCTTCATATGCCATCTTGGTTTTTAGGGACATTTACTGAATATCCCAATTTATATCCATTGATTTGTGAACAAAATCCTCTTTTTATATCATTCATTCGGTATCTTTTTTATTTTTCCTTCTCGTAGGTCGGTTCGGTATGTTTTCCCGGATGAAGTGCTTGAAGCTGCTTAAAGAGATCTTATAATAATCGGCTAATTCGGCATATGTCGTATTTTTTTCATTTAATTTCCCTTCGATCTCACTTTTTTTGGAAAGGAGAAAATCGGCTTGGGGGCTTCCTAAAGGACGTCCTAATTTCGTCCCTTTGTTTTTGCAGGCTGTCAAAGCCTCTTTTGTACGAGTGGAAATAAGTTTACCATCTATTTCGGAAACAAGCCCGAATGTGAATGCCTGCGTCTTGTTATCCACACTATTTACAAATGAATACCCTTCCTTGATACAGTAAAGCGCCACTTTCTTTTCGATGCACAACAAGATCAAATGTATTATCTCCATCAACTTCCGGCTGAGTCGAGTGACATCGGTAACGATAAGAGTATCGCCGTCTTGTAAATTTTTTATTACGTCTTCAAGCCGTTTTTCCTCTTGGGAAGAGTTTTTAGCATCTTTCAACCACTTGCTAATCTTAATTTTTTTTTCTTTTGCAAATTGTTCGATTGCACTTTTTTGGCTTTCTGCCTCTTGTTTATTTGAATATGTACGTACGTAAGCAATTGTCATATATCTTAATTATTAAAATTTGTTTCTTTATTTTGTATGTAGTAGACTGATTTACAGTATGTTTATTCCGAAATTAATAAAAAGGAGTATACATATTGTTATAATAATCTCTTAAACTGATGCGAATGTACACAAATAAAAAAAACAATGAAATATTTGGTAGTTAAAAATAAATACTTACCTTTGCACCGCAATCGAAAATAAAGAGGTTGTAAAAACGGGGTGTAGCGCAGTCCGGTTAGCGCACCTGCTTTGGGAGCAGGGGGTCCCAGGTTCGAATCCTGGTACCCCGACAAAAACAAAAAGCTGTTTTCAGCTAATTAAAGAGATAACGAGTCGGTACATAATTGTATTGGCTCGTTTTTTTATGCCAAAACGTCTTATGGATTATGGAGGCGCATAGGGATCATACCGGCGCATAGTAAAAAACCTGTGTTTACAATCGTATTAAATTGAACCTGTATTTTCCGGGAAGAGAATGTGATTTGTTTTTCTCCGAATCGCCAGTGATAAGGAAAGTGTGAAAAATTCTGCATGATAATGCAGGGGAAATATAAAAACTTATATCTTTGTGCACGTGCACATGTTTGTGGATGAAAGGAAATAGATTGTCTAACTAATTAATAAGTATCAGAAAAAGTAAATGAAAGCGTATTTGAAATTAGCAGCTTTGTCTCTGACTTTGCTGTGTGGCGCCTGTCAATCCGACGACGGATGGCAAAAGTTATTTAATGGTAAGGATTTTACCGGTTTCAGGCAGTTGAACGGGGAAGCTCCTTACCGTGTGGAAGACGGTTGTTTGGTCGGTAAATCTGTCTTTGGACAACCGAATAGTTTTATGGCTACCGAACAAGAGTATGGCGATTTCATCTTGGAATTTGAAGTTAAGTGTGATCCGATCTTGAACTCCGGAGTGCAGTTCCGTAGTGAGAGCCTGCCTGATTATCAGAATGGGCGTGTACACGGTTATCAATGTGAAATAGACCCGTCCGACCGTGCTTGGAGCGGAGGAGTTTATGATGAAGCGCGTCGTGGCTGGCTGGTTCCTTTGACGGATAATGATGCAGGTCGCGCCGCTTATAAAAGAGATGACTGGAATAAGTATCGTATTGAAGCCATCGGTAACAGTATTCGTATCTGGTTGAACGGAGTAAATACTGCCAACTTGGTAGATGACATGACTCCGAAAGGTTTTATCGCTTTTCAGGTTCATGGAATCGGTAAAGACACATCTAAAGAAGGTAAAGAAATCTGGTGGCGCGGCATACGTATTAAGACGGAAAACTTGGAAGCCGAGCGTATGCAAGGCCAGTTGGCTCCGGAAGTGAACTGCATTCCGAACACTTTGACAGAAACGGAAAAAGCTGCCGGCTGGAAACTGTTGTTTGACGGAAAGACTTCTGACGGTTGGCGTGGTGTCGGACGGGAAACGTTTCCCGAAAACGGATGGAAGATCGAAAATGGTGAACTGACTGTTATGAAGAATGGCGGTCCGGAAGGTAAAAGAGGGGGTGATATCCTGACTGTCGATGAGTTTGGCGCGTTTGAGTTGAGCTTTGAGTTCAAGTTGACGGAAGGCGCCAATAGCGGCGTGAAATATTTGATTCAGGAGAGCGAGAAGAACAAAGGCTTTGTGATCGGTCCGGAATATCAGGTGTTGGATGACAAGAAACATCCGGATGCAACAAAATACACGACTTATCCCGGTAGCCGTACGGTGTCCAGTTTGTATGATGTCATTCCGGCAAAGAACAAACGCTTCAACGGAGTCGGTCAGTGGAATAAGGGTATCGTCAAAGTATTCCCGGACAAGCACGTTGAGCACTGGTTGAATGGTTTTAAGGTCGTAGAGTATGATTGGGCTTCGGAAGTATTTCTGGAAGTCGTGAAGGGAAGTAAATTTGCCAATAAAGAATATAACGAATTCGGTGGCTTCGGTACTGCTGAAAAAGGGCATATCCTTTTGCAGGATCACTGGGACGAAGTTTCTTTCCGGAATATAAAGATTAGAGAACTCAAATAGTCGGCAAAGAATGAGCACCTCCAGCTTTCATGCCTTATGTCTGTGAATTGGGATTCCATTGCCTTGTCAACATCATGCGTAAGGCTTCTTCTCGAACGGAAAAAAGCTATATTCGATGAATCAAGGCTGGAAGTGCTTGCCGACGGTAAAGTATTAAAAATGGAGATTCATTATTCGTGCTGCAAAAAACTGCACAATACGATTTTTTGACGTACGTCAGCTATCACATTCTTTGTGGAGGTAAGTAGACTGAAGGTATACTTATCTCCATAATTTTTTTGGATTGTTTCCAGGTCTTTCATCGTGCAGAACATAAAACCGCTTACCGGCTGTTCCTGTTCGAAGTTATGGAACTTGTTTCCTAAGTAGAAGTTCAGCCCATAAAGATTGGTGTATGCTTTCAGGTCATTCATCACATACATATTCATATCATTCAATGGATATTCTTTCTGAACTTGCTTGGCAAACGGACGGGCAGAGCTTCCCAAGCGTATACCGCGCATGACAACTCCGTCGATCAGTAGATTAATACCAAAGGCCAATGCTATCGTCGCGTACAGGATCTTGATGTTGATTTTCTTGAACATCTGATAATAGACGACGGCCAGAATAACTAAAAGGACTATCAGTATACAGATCGTCAGCCTGCAGGGATACGCAAACATATTCGATACCAACTCGACCGTTTCCATTGTCGATTGGCGGTTCGTGTATTGGCTTGCAATCTGGATAGGATCAATTGCCCCGGCCATTGTCATAGCGATGGCTATTACGACAACGGCTGTGATGGAAGCCATGAAAGCGGCAAATACACGGGTGACTTTCGTCCGGTATTCTGTAATATATAAGGTATATTGAGCCAGGAAAATAGCGATGAACGGATAAGCCGGCATCAAATATACGCTTCGTTTGCTGGAAGGTATCGAATAGAAGAAAATTATACAAACCAATGCTACCAAGCTGAATAATTTTTCTTTTTCCATTGATCGGATGTTATTCCAAGCATCATTCAAGATCTCTTTTATCGACTTTGCCGGCTTGTGCAGTTTTAATCCGAATAAAGAGAAAAAGAAGAAGATGGTCCAAGGCATAAATCCCGCAGCCAATGTCATGAAGTTGTACCAGACTCCGTTTTCATGACCTAAGTAGTAATGGATATCGGGCGTATTGAGGTGGAAGAAACGTCCGAAATTTTCTGCCAGCACCACATTTAAGAACGCATTGCCCCCTTGCTTCCAGGCAGCAACATACCACAAGAGGGGCAGGAAGACAGAAGAAATTCCAGCGTAAAGAAGTGCTTTGAAGATTACCAAATAGGAATATTTGCGAAGCATCAGCAAATAGATGCCGAAGACAAACAGCGGAAGGATAATACCCACAGGCCCTTTTGTCAGTACGGCACATCCCAATAAGGCTGGAATGGCGATCGGGACCCCTTTTAACTCCAGTTTGTCCTCCCATCGATATAGTTGATAAAGTCCGATCACTATAAAGGCCGTTAGCAGCATATCCACACGTGTGGTCATGGCTGCCCGATGTATCTCGATGCAAGTGATGAGCAATAACGTGGCGATGAATGCCTCCTGAAACCGCAACCGCTTACCAAAGAAAACCAGCGTGAAACCGATCAATATAATAAAAGCCAGTGCAGACGGTAACCGGGAGGTGAACTCGGAAACATATCCTTGCGGCAAGGAAGCGACTGCCATCAACCAATGTGCCAACGGTGGCTTGTAGGCAAATTCGTTCGCATAGACCTGTGGCAAAACCCAGTTGCCGGTTTCGAGCATGGAAACCGCAACTGCCGCTTCGCGGGGTTCTCCTTTGGTCGAAAAATCTCCCAACCCGATCCAGGGAAGGACAGAGATTATACAAATAACAATAACCATCGTTACCGGCTTTTGCAGATAAAGATATTGAAGAGTAGGTGTACGCATAGTTTAAATCGGTAAGGAGCTTTCGCCCCGTCATATTCATTTTAAATTGAACTACAAAAGAAAGACTTTTTGCGGACTTTTTGTTCATTTCTGAAAACTTTTTCATGTTCCTAAACATCCTTTAATGAAAGTGGGGGTGCTATCCGCATCTTCTTTATTCTCTTTCTTTTCGTAACTTATGTGGCAAATATAAGGTTTTTCCGTATCTTTGGACTTCGATAATCAATAAAACAACAATCTTATGTTTTCAGGAATTGTAGAAGAAACAGCTCAGGTCGTGGCGATCGAGCACGATAAGGATAACATTCATATCACCATGAAGTGTTCTTTTGTCGATGAATTGAAAATAGACCAAAGTGTAGCCCATAATGGCGTTTGCTTGACCGTGGTCCGTAAAGATGAAGATACATTCACTACAACAGCCATGCGCGAAACCCTGGAACGTTCCAACTTAGGGCTGCTGAAACCAGGCTCGCTTGTGAATCTGGAACGCAGCATGATGATGAACGGACGTCTGGACGGGCATATCGTGCAGGGACATGTCGACCAGACCGCTGTTTGCACAAGTGTGGAAGATGCCAACGGAAGCTGGTACTATACGTTTGAATATCCGTTCGACAAGGAGATGGCGCAGCAGGGATATATAACTGTCGAGAAAGGTTCCGTCTGTGTCAACGGTGTGAGCCTGACGGTCTGCAATTCGAAGCAGAACAGTTTTCAGGTAGCGATTATTCCGTACACACATGATAATACCAACTTCTGCCAGATCGAAAAAGGTACGGTTGTCAATCTGGAATTCGACATCGTCGGTAAGTATATAAGTAAGATGATGCAGTTCAAATGAAAGATTTCCTCTCTTTAGCAAGCCGGCGCCAAAGCGACCGGGCTTTTGATTCGCAGCGTCCGGTGGAGAAGGAGAAATTGCAGCGCATTTTGGCGGCGGCGTGTATCGCGCCGTCTGCCTGCAATTCGCAACCTTGGCATTTTGTCGTGGTGGACGATCCCGAACTGAAGAACCGGGTGGCGGACGCAACCTCGAACCGTGTCTTGGGAATGAACCATTTCACTAAACAGGCTCCCGTACATATCTTGGTCGTGGAGGAGAAGCCGAACTTGACAGCCAGCATCGGTTCGTGGGTCAAGGACAAGAATTTCTCCCATCTGGATATCGGTATAACGGCTGCCCATCTTGTGCTGGCTGCCGAAGACGAAGGGTTGGGGAGTTGCATTGTCGGTTGGTTCGATGAAACGAGAGTTCGTAAACTATTGAATATCCCCTCCGGCAAACGCGTCCTGCTGGACATCGTCATCGGCTATTCCGTCCAGCCGGACCGCTCCAAGAAACGCAAGGACCCGAAAGATGTGATCAGTTATAACCGATATTGAATAAGTCGTCATTTATTGCTTTGTCTTTTCCTTAATGATACATCTTCGTTTCCAAATCCCCGTCTTGTAGTAGACGAAGGTTGCCGACAATCCGATTGCGATGCTGATCCCGATCGCCCACCAGATTCCGTTGCGTCCCAGCCATGAACTGAGATAATAGGCGAGGGGGATGCGGATCAGCCAGAGGCAGATCAGGCTGGTTGTCATCGGGAACAAAGTGTCTCCGGCCCCCCTGAGTGCCCCGTTGTACACGTTTAACGCTCCGTGTACGACAAAGAAGCCTCCGATAACCAGCAGATATTCTTTCCCGATTGTTATGACATCCGCGTCCTTTGTAAAAATCCGCATCATTTCGTCGCCGAACAGATAGACGGCGGCAAAGGTCATCAACCCTAAGAAAATATTCGTGTATATTGTGAACCGTACCCCTTTTTTCACCCGGTCCGGTTTCCCGGCTCCGATATTTTGTCCGCAGAAGGCAGCCAACGCCCCCGATAGGGTAAGGACGGCTTGTGTGATGATCGTGTCTATTTTCCCGGCGGCCCCGTAAGCTGTCAGCGTGTTGGTCCCGAAACTGTTCACGATCCCCAGCAGTGCGATCAGCCCGAGGGCGATCGCACATTGTTGTACGCTTGTCGGCAATCCGATTTTCAGGCTTTTTTTGAACAGTTCCCAGTCGAACAGCATATCTTGCTTTTTGATGGATAGCAGTGGATGCGTGTTGTTCACATACGCCAGAGAGATGTACATGCCGATCCCTTGCGAGATGACAGTCGCCCGTGCCGCCCCCTCGATACCCCATTTGAACACGAGTATGAAAAGCAGGTCGAACGCGATGTTCAGCACAGTCGTGATCAGGATGAACAGCATTGGACGGACAGACTCGCCTACGCCACGCAAAATCGAAATGATACTGTTGAAAGTCACGAACAGGAAGGTTCCTCCTATATAGATGCGGAAATAAGCTACCGCTTGCGGAATAACCTCTTCGGGTGTATTGGTCAAACGGAAAACCGGCTCGGCAAAAATAATCCCTGCAATGGACAATAGCACGCCTCCGACCAGCATGAAGATGAAAAAAGAGGAAAATGCAAGTTGTACCTTTTGATACTGTCTGGCTCCGAAAAGTTGTGAAATAACTACCGTGGTCCCGCTTCCGACGCCGATCACGAACGAAATGATGAAATAATAGATGAAAAAAGAAGCCGATACTGCCGCCAATGCCTCTTTCCCCAAAAACTGTCCGACAATGATGCTGTCCGTTATGTTATAAAACTGTTGTAGCAGATTCCCGATCAGCAACGGCAACGCAAAGCGTACGATCACTTTCCATACCTTCCCTTCCGTAAGATCCGTATGTGTATTTTTCACTTTCAATAATCATTAGAGGTCTTTCAACAAAATATTGTTATTTGCCTTGATCATGTCCTCGCGGGTTTTCAGCAAAGCTTTCCATTCTTTGCTGAACAATTGGGACGTGTCGATCTTGAAGTTCTCCGAGCCATATTCGTCCATGCGTGTCAGTAGGTAACTGACCGTGATCTTGTTTGTGTCAATGGCAGGCTGGTAATGGACCACGCGTTGGTCGTCCCCGTAATTGACCTCGATAATGATGTGCAATTCGGTCAGTTGATAAAGTATCTGTGTCGTGATGCGGATCGGTATGCGGTAAGCGTCTGACAGTTCATCCGCCGTATAAGGCTTTTCTCCCTTCACGAATCGTTTTACTATCAGGGAGGCGATCAGCAAGGTGAGGAAGTCTTTATACCGCCGGCTGATGTTTTTGCTGTCCCGTTCGAAGCTGAATTTCTTCACATTTTGGGACGCATACGAAATCTCCGCCCCGAACAGGCAGATCAGCCAGGACAGTTGCAACCATAATAACAGCAATGGCAATGCGGCAAAGCTTCCATAGATTGCATTGTACTTGCTTACCCAGATCTGTCCACTGATATAGATGAACTGGAAGAACTGGAAGGCGATACCTGAAATTATTCCTGCAATGAGTCCGTTTACAAACCGGACTTTCGTGTTGGGAAGTGATATATAAAGTCCTGTAAAGGCAAGAATTGTGATGATATAGGGTATTATGTTCAATGCAAACTCGACCAGTGGGGTGAAGAAGAAATACTGGCTGATAAACGAGTTTTGCAAGGTGGATAGAAAAATGGACAGACCGCTGGAGGATGTCATCAGGACGGGCAGAACCAGAAACAGGGCTAAGTAGTCGGATATTTTCCGATACCACGGGCGTGATTTTTGTATCTGCCAGATGTCGTTGAAGGTGTCTTCTATGGACGAGATCAGGTTGACAGCCGTGTAAAAAAGCGTGATCAGACCGACTCCGATGATTATGCCGCCCTGTGCCTGTACCAGATAACTTTCTACGAATTCGAAAGCCTTGGTCAACTCCGCTTCGTGTCCTGGAAAATAGTCGAATAGTGCTTGCCGTACGGTGTTCTGCAAGCCGAACCCTTTGGCTATGCCCAGCAGGACGGCCAGAAGAGGAACCATGGACAACAATGTGCTGTAGGTGAGGGCTGAGGCTTTTGTTTGAAGATTTTCGTCCTGAAATCCTCTGACTGCAAGAATGATCGTCTTGATGACATTGATATAAAGTTCTTTCAGCCCGCTTACTTCATTTTCGGTGATCCTCCAAATATCGTAAGTGATAAAACGGATCGTTCTTGTCAGTAGGGCATTGATCCGTTCTCCAAGCGTCTTTTTACCGGTCGTTTTCATATATATTAATGTACTAATAAATTAAATGTGCCAATATACCAAATAAAAAACCATTAAATAGGCATATTGTTGAATTGGTATACTGGCACATTATAAAAAAGCAGTCTGCCTGTAAGCCGGGTTCTGTACTCCTGCTTGCGCAGGAGCGTCTGTCATTTATCTCGTCTTACTGTCACCAGTAAGCTTTAGCGGTCTACCCCCCGGCATCGGACGAGCAATCCTACATGCGCCGGTATACATGACCTTACAACCCATAAGACGTACGGCATCCTGTATTGCTACAAGACCCGGTGAGCTCTTACCTCGCCTTTTCACCCTTGCCGGACGAATCCGGCGGTCGTTTTCTGTTACGTTACTCCACCCTCACGGACAGCTTCCCGTTAAGAAGTATGGTGCTCTTTGTTGCCCGGACGTTCCTCCCGCCCCGAAGGACGAGCGACAGACCGGCAGACTACTGCGGAACAAAGATAGTGCTTTTAAATTGAAAATGGGGGATTGGGAATCCAGTTAAAACATATTAACCATTCGTGCGATGTATGGCAAATCAAAACCCTATGCCTTACGCCTCCTAACCCATAGGGTTACGGGGGCTAAAGCATAGGGTTTGTGATGACAAAGCTAAGCTTTGTCTGGCATGACTTTTTTTATCTTATTCCCACTCGATTGTCGCATTGGGTTTCGGAGACATGTCGTAGCAAACGCGGTTGACGTTCTTTACTTCTTTCAAGATCCGGTCTGTGATCTTCATCAGGATAGGCCAATCGACGGGTTCGATTGTAGCTGTCATGGCATCTACCGTATTGACGGCACGGATGATAACAGGCCAGTCGAAAGAACGGGCATTGTCGCGTACACCTACGGACTTGAAGTCGGGCACAACCGTGAAATATTGCCAAACCTTCTTGTCCAATCCGGCTTTTTGGAATTCTTCGCGCAAGATGGCATCTGCTTCGCGGACGGCTTCCAGTCTGTCGCGTGTGATAGCGCCTAAGCAACGTACTCCTAAACCTGGACCGGGGAACGGCTGGCGGAAGACCATTTCGTAAGGCAAGCCCAATTCGAGGCCGCAAGCGCGGACTTCGTCCTTGAACAACTGGCGTAACGGTTCGACCAGTTCGAATTTCAAGTCTTCGGGCAGACCTCCTACGTTGTGGTGGGATTTCACCATCTTGGCTGTTTTCGTGCCGCTTTCCACGATATCCGGATAGATAGTGCCTTGTGCCAAGAAGTCGATGCCATCCAGTTTGCGAGCCTCTTCTTCAAAGACACGGATGAATTCGCCACCGATGATTTTGCGTTTTTCTTCCGGATCGGCAATACCTGCCAGCTTGTCCAGGAAACGATCGGTGACATCTTTGTAAATCAGGTTTGCGTTCAACTGGTTTTTGAAAACTTCAACAACATCTTCCGATTCGCCTTTGCGCATCAGACCGTGATTAACGTGTACGCAAACCAACTTGTCGCCGATAGCTTTCAGAAGCAATGCGGCAACAACTGAGCTGTCGACCCCGCCGGAAAGTGCCAGCAATACCTTTCTGTCACCCACTTGTCGTCTTACCAGTTCGATCTGGTCATTGACGAAATTTGTCATGTTCCAGTTCGCTTCGGCTTTGCAAGTGTCGAATACAAACGGTTTTACGGCTTCTTTGATCGCTTCCATGTCATTGGCGAATTCGCCTAATCTTACTTCGCAAAGAGCCTTGTCGTGGCCGGCAGCCATCACAGGGATTCCAATCGAATAGATTTCCGGATTCACATCAATGGCTACACCGTCGATCACGTTGTTGGGACCGCCGTTGATGATGATACCTTTTACATTCGGAAGTGCTTTGAGCTCTTCAACCGTAATATCGTGCGGATAGATTTCGCTATAGACGCCCAATGCACGGATTGCCCGTGCCAGCACGGTGTTTTCATGGCTGCCCAAATCCAGGATAACAATCATATCTTGTTTCATACGATTCTTTTATTTTTATAGTTTTTACATTTTATATATTGAATACGGATAATAAGCATTTTATTCCCACTCGATCGTTGCAGGCGGTTTTGAGCTGATGTCGTAGACAACGCGGTTTACGCCTTTGACCTTGTTGATGATTTCGTTGGAAACTTTCGCGAGGAACTCGTAAGGGAGTTGTGCCCAGTCGGCTGTCATGGCATCCGTCGAGGTCACGGCACGTAAGGCGACTGTATTTTCGTATGTCCGTTCGTCACCCATAACACCTACGGACCGGATCGGGAGGAGGATCACTCCGGCCTGCCAGATTTTATCGTATAGGCCCCATTCGCGCATCAGCGACATATAAATATCGTCGGCCTCTTGTAAAATTCGTACTTTTTCCGGGGTGATGTCGCCTAAAATACGGATGCCCAATCCGGGGCCGGGGAACGGATGTCGTTTGATCAAATGTGGTTGCATACCCAGTTCCATACCGACGCGGCGTACTTCATCTTTGAACAGAAGGCGTAGCGGTTCGACCAGCTTCAGGTTCATTTTGGCAGGCAGGCCGCCTACATTATGATGGCTCTTGATGACGGTCCCGGTAATGGATAGCGATTCGATTACATCCGGATAAATGGTCCCTTGGCCTAACCATTTTATGTCTTTCAGTTTGCGGGCTTCTTCGTCGAACACGTCGATGAACCCTTTCCCGATGATCTTACGTTTTTTTTCAGGTTCGTTGACACCCGCCAGGTCTTTATAGAATTTGTCTTTGGCATCGACTCCGATTACGTTCAGCCCCAGGTGTTCGTAGTCTTTCAACACATTTTCAAATTCGTTCTTGCGCAACAGGCCGTGATCGACGAAGATGCAAGTCAGGTTCTTGCCGATAGCCTTATGTAACAAAACGGCTGTGACCGAAGAGTCCACGCCGCCGGAAAGTGCCAGGATTACCTTGTCGTCTTTCAACTGTTCTTTCAGTTCGGCAACGGTCGATTCGATAAAGGAAGCCGGAGTCCAGTCTTTGGCACATCCGCAAATATTCAGGAAGTTGTCTAATAATTTAGTGCCATCGGTCGAGTGAAACACTTCCGGGTGGAATTGCACACCCCAGGTTTGTTCGCCTTCCACGTGATAGGCGGCTGCTTTTACATCGTCTGTACTGGCGATTACTTTGAAATTTTCAGGGAGGACCGTGATGGTATCTCCGTGGGACATCCAGATTTGTGAGCCGACATTGATGCCTTCCAGCAATTCGTCCGTACCTGCGACATACGACAAGTTGGCACGTCCGTATTCGCGGGAGTTGGCCGGTTCGACATTTCCACCGGATGTATAAGCCAGGAATTGGGCTCCGTAACAGATTCCCAATACGGGATATTTACCACGTATCTCACTTAAGTCAGCTTTGAACGCATTGGCATCATATACGGAATAGGGACTTCCGGAGAGAATAACACCTTTTACATCAGTAGCATCATGCGGGAATTTGTTGTAGGGGACAATCTCGCAATACATATTCAATTCACGGACTCTACGCCCGATTAATTGAGTTGTTTGCGAGCCGAAATCAAGAATAATAAGTTTCTCGTGCATGCAAATTATTATTTAATTGAGTGCCACAAAGGTAGGAATAATATTCGAAACTTTAATCATTTTTATTACCTTTGCGCATTCATTTTTAATCGTAACCGTATGGATGCTGAAAAGAAAGAAATAAATAAGATGTCACTGTTGGTCACGGCAGTGGTTGTGTTATTGTTGATTATCGCAGGTGCTGCCTATTATATTTTCCGTCAGAAACAGCAGATGGAAGACTTGGAGCAGGCTTATGTTCTGGATAAGGAGTCATTGGAAGATGAATTTAACGAATTGTCTCTTCAATATGAGGGTTATAAATTTAATATAGGTAACGACTCGTTGTTGAACTTGTTGTCTACCGAGCAAGCCAAAGTACAACGCTTACAGGAAGAACTTCGTACTGTGAAAGCGACAAACACGAAAGAGATCGCCCGTTTGAAGAAGGAATTGCAGACGTTGCGCAAGATCATGCGCAACTATGTAGTCCAGATCGACTCCCTGAACCGTGCCAACGAACAGTTGAAAGTGGAGAAGAACGAAGCGGTGAAGAAATACAAACAGGCTTCTTCCACGGCTACGACCTTGAAGAAGGAAAAAGAGAAACTGACGGAACGTGTCACGTTGGCAAGCCGGCTGGACGCGACAGGCATCAATGTGACCCCTGTCAACGGCCGCGGAAAGAAGGCAAAAGTGATCAAGAAGATGGAACAGTTTGTCGTAGACTTCCGGATCAGCAAGAACATTACGGCTCCGGTCGGAGAAAAGACGATCTATGTGCGCATCATGAAGCCCGACGACGATATCCTGTTGAAGAGCCGTGCTGACGTTTTCGCTTTTGAAGGAAAAGAAATCAATTACTCCATGAAGAAGCTGGTCGAATATAACGGAGAGGAACTGCCGGTTACGATGTATTGGAATATTGAAGAGTTCCTTTCTCCTGGTACATATCGGGTTGATATATTTGCAGATGGTAATCTGATCGGTCGTAAAAGTTTCACGCTTGAAAAATAGCAATGGAAACGAATGTTCATTTTTATATTTAAAGCGAATCTGCACTTTTGCACCGGCTTTTTATATTTGTCCGGTTTCAATAAGAACTTGACATGGAAATAAAATGTTATAGGATAGAATCCGAATAAAACAAGATAAAGATGAAAAGACTTGTCGTATTAGTCGCATTACTGGTTTCGTCTGGCTATGCAAGTGCCGGACGTACGTTGACGCTGGAGGAATGTCGTGAGCTGGCGATTCAGAACAATAAAGAGTTGAAGATTTCGGGAGAAAAGATTAAAATGGCCGGCTATGAGAAAAATGCCGCTTTTACCAAATACTTCCCGCAACTCTCGGCGACAGGAGCGTATATGTGGAACCAGAAAGATATTAATCTTTTGGACATGGGTGCATTGAGTACTTCTGTCGGGGCGGCTCTCGGACCGCTCGCACAGTTGCCTGTGTTTGGGAAGTTGATGGAAGGAGTGGATGATATGCAACACCTCGATATCCAAAATATCTGGGTAGGAAGCGTTTCTCTTGTGCAACCTGTGTTTATGGGGGGCAAGATTGTCAATTACAATCAGATTACCAAGTATGCCAAGCAATTGGCCGAGTCGATGAATGACTTGCAATTGCAGGATGTCATTTATAAGACAGATGAAACCTACTGGCAGGTGATTTCTTTGGTGAATAAAAAGAAGTTGGCGGATGCCTATGTTGATTTGCTTCGCAAGACCGATCATGATATAACGGCAATGATTAACGAGGGAGTAGCGACCGAGGCTGACGGGCTTTCCGTTAAGGTTAAACTGAACGAGGCCGAGATGGCGCAGACGAAAGTCGATAACGGCTTGGCTCTTTCCCGTATGCTGTTGGCCCAGATATGCGGGTTGCCATTGGAAGAACCGCTTGCTTTGGCGGATGAAGATATCGAAGATTTCCCGACGGCCTCTTCCTTTACTGCTGCCGACGTGAATGAGGCTTTTATGAATCGCGGCGAGTTGAAGAGTCTTGACTTGGCGACAAAGATTTATAAGCACAAGGAACGGATTGTTTTGTCGGATATGTTGCCAAATGTGGCGTTTATGGCGAACTACTTAGTCACAAACCCAAATTCCATGAATGGTTTCAAAAACGAATTTGCCGGGATGTTCAATGTCGGTGTAATGGTGAAAATACCGCTTTCCGGCTGGTGGGAGGGAAGCTATAAGCGCAATTCGGCCCGTGCCGAGACACGCATCAAATCGTTGGAGTTGCAGGATGCTCGTGAAAAGGTGGAATTACAGGTCAATCAATCTGTCTATAAGGTCAATGAGGCGAACAAGAAGTTGGCCGCTTCCACCCGCAATATGGAGAATGCGGAGGAGAACCTTCGCCATGCCAATCTCGGATTTGAAGAAGGCGTAATCCCGGCTCTTAACTTGATGCAGGCGCAGACGGCTTGGGTTTCGGCCCGTTCCAGCCTGATAGATGCGCAGATAGAAGTGAAACTGACGGAAGTTTACTTGGCGAAAGCAATGGGGAAATTAAAAATTGAGAATTAAAGAATAAATCATAATACATACTTTTATGAATGAGAATAAGAAGTTTTCGATCAACAACATGTTGCTGGCATTTATCACATTCTTAGGTGTGGTCGGGTTAGTTGCATTAACCGGTTTCTTTTTACTGACACCGCCGGATGATATCATCATGGGGCAGGCGGAAGCTACGCAGATTCGTATTTCCGGCAAAGTACCCGGCCGGATCGAGGCATATCGTTTTGGTGAAGGCGATAAGGTAAAGGCGGGTGACACGCTTGTTTTCTTGGATACGCCCGAAGTCCTTGCCAAGCTTCAGCAAGCGGAAGCCGTGCGCCGTGCGGCCGAAGCCCAGAACGCGAAGGCTATCAAGGGAGCTCGTGCGCAGGAGATAGCCGGTGCATATGAAATGTGGCAGAAGGCGAAGGCCGGGCTGGATATTGCCCGCAAATCATATACGCGTGTGCAGAACTTGTTCGATAAAGGGGTAATGTCCGCCCAGAAGCGCGATGAGGCGGAAGCCAATTACAAGGCGATGATCGCTACCGAGAAAGCAGCCAAATCCCAGTATGACATGGCAGTAGATGGAGCCCGTACGGAAGATAAGGCAGCTGCGGCTGCTCTTGTCGGCCAGGCCGACGGAGTGATTGCCGAAGTAGAATCCTACCTGAAGGAAGCGGCATTGGTCTCTCCGATCGATGGCGAGATCTCTGAACGTTTTCCTGAAGTGGGTGAATTGGTAGGTACAGGGGCCCCGATCATGAATATTATTGATCTCAACGATATGTGGGTGACTTTCAGTATCCGTGAAGACCATCTCAAAGACATCAAGATCGGTTCCGAATTGGACGCTTTTATCCCAGCGTTGGATAGCCGGCCGGTCAAGTTGAAAGTCTATTATATGAAGGACATGGGAACATACGCTGCTTGGAAAGCGACAAAAACGAACGGGCAGTTCGACTCCAAGACATTTGAGGTGCGTGCCCGTCCGGTAGAAAAGGTTGTCGATTTGCGTCCCGGAATGTCTGTCATTAAAAAAATTGACAATTAAACGTAAGACTTAAATGGATAATGGGGAATTAAATAGAGCCTGCAAATTGTCTGTTGTCAGTTGTTTATTGTCAATAGCAAAGCGTGAGCTACTCAGGATTGGTAAAGACCCGGTCTATTTCTTTTGTATGTTGGTGGCGCCGACTGTCTGTGTTGTCTTTTTCCTTTCGTTGATGAGGGAAGGCTTGCCGACCGATATGCCTGTTGCGGTTGTAGACATGGACGGCTCTTCCAATTCCCGAAACTTGACCCGCCAATTGGATGCTTTCGAGCAGACGAAGGTGATATTGACGACCGTCTCGTTCGAGGAAGCCCGTCAGGCAATGCAAGAAGGCAAAGTTTACGGTATTTTCTATGTACCGAAGGATTTCGGTGCGGATGCGACGGCAGGGCGGCAGCCTAAGTTGTCGTTCTACACGAACGGGGCTTACCTTATTGCCGCGTCCCTGTTGTTCCGGGATATGAAAACCATCTCTGTTTTAGCGGGTGCTTCGGTCGGACTTCAAACGGGATTGGCACATGGCTATACCGAAGACCAGATCATGGCACAGCTCCAACCGATCGTAATTGACACGCACGCAATCGGAAACCCGTGGCTCAACTATTCGGTTTATTTGAATAATACGCTCTTGCCTGGCGTGTTGCAATTGATGATTTTCTTGGTGACGGTGTTGAGCATCGGCTCCGAGATTAAAAACTCGACGGCTCGCAAATGGCTGGAAATGGGGGAAAATTCGCTAACGGTGAGTCTTATGGGGAAAATATTGCCCTATACTGTGATTTTTACAATTGTTGCATTTTTGTATGCGGGGGCTTTGTATGGATTTAGTTCTTTTCCGTTGAATAGCGGTTGGCTGCCGATGTTGTCGGCTCTGTTCCTGTTGGTGGTTGCTTCGCAAGCGGTTGGAATCTTCATGATCGGGGTTTTGCCGACTTTTCGTTTAGGGTTAAGTTTTGCTTGCCTGTTCGGGATGATCGCCTTTTCTATTGTCGGATTCTCTTTCCCTGTGTTGGGAATGGACTCTACCTTGCAGGCGCTTTCCAACTTGTTCCCGCTTCGGCACTATTTCTTGATCTATGTCGACCAGGCTTTGAATGGAAGGCCTTTCTTCTATAGCTGGACCGAGTATGTCTGGCTTGTGGGCTTCCTTGTCCTGCCTTTCCTGATCGGAAAGAACCTGAAGAGCGCGTTGTTGTACTTTAAATATATTCCGTAAAACAAAAACTGATGAAAAGAGAACATCGTTTGCGATATATAATCAAGGAAGGGATCTTGGATATCTTTTACATCTGGAAGGACGAATTGAAAAATGTCTTCAGGGACGAGGGTGTGTTGATCTTCTTTTTCCTGGTACCTTTTGCCTATCCGTTGCTCTATTCCTTTATTTATAATAACGAAGTGGTACATGAGGCAAAAATGGTGGTTGTGGATCAGTCTGACTCTTATCTGAGCCGCGAGTTTATCCGCCGTGTGAATGCTACGCCCGATGTCAGGGTTGTCGCTGTCTCAACGGATATGGAGGAAGCCAAACGGATGTTGGACAGGAAGGAAGCTTATGGAATCCTCTATTTCCCGACCGAATTTAGTAAGGATTTGCATACGGGCAAGAGGACGACAGTCTCCTTGTATTGCGATATGAGCAGCCTGCTGTTTTATAAGGCTTTCCTGCTGGCAGCAACGGAAGTGTCGTTCGACTTAGGGAAAGAAATACGGATGCAAAATTCTCCGGGCTTATCGGCGAAGCAGGAAGAAATAACGATCAATCCGATTCCTTATGAGTCCGTGACCATCTTCAATACGCAGAACGGCTTTGCCAGCTTTTTGGTTCCGGCCATCTTGATCTTGGTTATTCAGCAAACGCTCGTTTTGGGGATTGGCATGTTGGGAGGGACGGCGCGTGAAAAGAACCGTTTCCATAGCCTTGTCCCGATCAGCCGGCATTTTAATGGGACCTTGCGTATTGTGTTGGGCAAGTCTTTGACCTATATTTTGATTTATGTGGTTGTCTGTATTTGGGTATTGGCTGTCGTGCCGAAACTCTTTTCCCTGCCTCAGGTGGGCGATCCGGTTACGATCTTGCTCTTCATTCTGCCATACCTGTTTGCTTCCATCTTCTTTGCCATGACGTTGTCCGGTTTTATGACGACCCGTGAAGCACCTATGTTGGTGTTTGTCTTTACATCTGTGATCTTGATTTTCATTTCCGGAGTGTCTTGGCCGAAAGAAGCGATTCCTCCGTTTTGGCGCGCCGTAGGATATTTGTTTCCCTCGACGCCGGGTATCCAGGGATTCATCCGTATCAATACTTGTGGGGCTACATTGAATGAGGTGGTAGATGAATATCAGACATTATGGATTCAGGCAGGTGTCTATTTCGTATTGGCTTGTGTGATTTATCGTTTTCAACTTATCCGTAGCCGGAAGATGATCGTAAAACGATATCGGTACATGAAGATGAAACAGGCTCTTTAAGAAGCTTTTTCTGATCTTTAAGAGGATATAGAACGTTTTGTAACTCTGTTTTAACGTTATTATGTTAGAATCCACCGAATATAGTTTTACTTTTGTAGAAATTCTCAAAGCAAACTTAATTTTTTTAGTACTATGCAGAACAGACGTGAGTTTTTAAAGCGGGCTTCATTAAT
The DNA here is from genome assembly GCA_910577325.1 of uncultured Parabacteroides sp. Classification (GTDB taxonomy): domain Bacteria; phylum Bacteroidota; class Bacteroidia; order Bacteroidales; family Tannerellaceae; genus Parabacteroides. The sequence goes on along the minus strand of CAJTMR010000014.1, from coordinate 41,270 downwards.
GCTCGCAGGGGGAATGGTGATGCCTCAGTTGTTATCTTCTTGTGTTGGTAAGGCATCAGCTTCCGAATCCTCCAAGTATATTGGGCTTCAGTTATATTCTTTAAGAGACCTTGTAAAAGAAGAAGGAATCCAGAAGGTCTTGGAAACAGCTTCCAAGATGGGCTATAAGAATCTTGAGACAGCCAGTTATGACAATGGTAAGATTTACGGTTTGGCTCCGGCCGAATTCAAGAAGATGGTAAACGACTTGGGCATGAAATGTACGAGCGCTCATTTAGGCCAAGCTTTCACAAAGGAAAAAGAAGCCGAAGTGATGAGTTGGTGGGATCAGGCTATTGATGCTCATAATGAATTAGGAGTTAAGTACATGGTTCAGCCGTGGATGCCGGTTAACGATCAGACGACTTTGGACGACTTGAAGATGTATTGCGATTATTTCAACACCGTTGGTTATAAGACGGCCGCTGCCAGTATCGCATTCGGTTACCACAATCATGATTTTGAATTCCGCAAAATCGGAGATCAGTTGATCTATGATTTCTTGCTGGATAATGTAAGCCCGAACCATGTATTCTTCGAAATGGATGTGTATTGGGTGCAGGAAGGTGGTGGTGATCCGGTTGCTTACCTGAAGAACCGCCCTAGCCAGTTTAAAGCCATTCATATCAAAGACGAAAAGGAAATCGGGGCCAGTGGTAAGATGAATTTCCAGCCTATCTTTGATCAGATGTATGCGAACAACATTAAAGATTGGTATGTCGAAGTTGAACGATACACCCAGAACGATCCGGTTGCCAGTGTACAGCAGAGCTATGATTTCCTGAACAAGGCGGATTATGTGAAGTAAGAAGCGAGTAACTCTTTTTTGTTAAGTAAATTTTTAGGCATGGATTACTATTTGTGTAATTCATGCCTAATTTGTTTAAAGTTCTTGATTTCGCTTATAAGATTGTCCCAATCTTCCGCTAAAGCCGTCATGCTCGGATAAAGTAGGTCGGCACCGGCTTCGAGTAAAACCCGGTCGTCCAATGGGCCGGTATTGACCGCTATCGTGAAAATTCCGGCTGCAACTCCTGCCTGTACGCCCATTGGGGCATTCTCTATGACTAAGGCCTCATGGGCTTGTACACCTGCTTTTTCTAACCCCATCAGATATGGTTCGGGGTGAGGTTTACCAAACTTCACCCCGAAAGCCGTCACCATTTTTTCCTGCTTGAAATAACCTGGGTAGGTATGTTGCAACTTGTTGATCAGACTGTGTTGCCCGGAACCGGTTACCACGATTGTTTGCAAGTCATAGGCTTTTGCTGCTTTCAGTACCTCGGTTGCGCCTTGCATCGCCTTTCCATCATTGTATTGATTGAACAAAGCTGCTTTTTCTTTGTAAATAGACTTCTTTTCTTCTTCGGTCGCATCCCGATGGAAAGTCTTTTGGTATAATTCGTTGATTGTGCTTTCACCCGTCCGGCCTTCATACAGGTAGAATAGTTCCGGTGTGGAGACCAACTGATGGCGGGTGGCTGTTTCATACCAAGCACGGGCGTGAAAGCGCATTGAGTCGTACAGGACACCATCCATATCGAAAAGTATGGCCTTGGGGGAAAGGATAGTTTGTTGTTGCTTTTGCAGATATTGTGAAATTGCTTGTTGAACCATTTTCTTTATGATTATTGAATTAGCATTTATAAAAATGAAAGGAGATACCTTCACAAGCATCCCCTTTCTAACCAAAACCTTAACTATGAAAAAATTTTATTTTTACAAAGATATATATGTTTTTTATATCGTAAAAATTATTTACATTTTTTATAATATAAAAATGTTCGTTACAACCGTGCTCGAATTGCTTCGCTTTCTTTTTCGTAACCGGGTTTGTTCAATAAGGCGAACATGTTTTTTTTGTAGGCTTCTACACCCGGCTGGTCAAATGGATTTACACCTAACATGTAACCGCTGATACCACAAGCTCTTTCGAAGAAATAGAACAACTGGCCGATGTAGTAAGGGCTTACTTCCGGCATTGTGATCTTCAAGTTAGGAACACCACCGTCTACATGGGCTAACTGAGTGCCCAGCTCTGCCATCTTGTTCACTTCGTCCACACGTTTGCCGGCCAGGAAGTTCAGGCCGTCCAGATTTGCTTCGTCTGTTGGGACGACTACTTTGTGATTAGGTTCTTCAACAGAAATGACGGTTTCGAAAATCGTGCGTTCACCATCTTGGATCCACTGACCCATAGAGTGCAGGTCGGTTGTCAGGTCGACGGAAGCCGGGAAAATACCCTTACCGTCTTTGCCTTCGCTTTCCCCGTATAGTTGTTTCCACCATTCGGCTATGTAGTGAAGTTTCGGGTGGAAGTTAGCAAGGATTTCAACCTTCTTGCCGCTCTTATATAATTCGTTGCGTGTAGCAGCATAGATTTCCGCCATGTTTTCAGCAAAAGGAACGTTTACGTCTGTTGCTTTTTCCATTGAAACGGCTCCTGCAACCAAGTCGCGGATGCTGATGCCGGCAACAGCAATAGGCAGCAAACCAACCGGAGTCAGTATAGAGAAACGGCCGCCAACGTTGTCGGGGATGATGAACGTCTTGTAACCTTCTTGATCAGCCAGTGTGCGGAGGGCACCTCTTTTGGCATCTGTGATGGCGACAATACGGTGTTTAGCCTCTTCTTTCCCGACGGCGTCTTCCAATTGCTTTTTCAGCATACGGAAAGCCAAAGCCGGTTCTGTAGTCGTACCGGATTTGGAGATATTGATTAGACCGAACTGTTTGCCTTTCAGGATTTCGCAAAGTTCATATAGGTAATCTTCACCGATATTGTGTCCGGCATATACCAATACCGGGTTCTTACGGTCCGTATGTAACCAGTCGAAGCTGTTGTTTAATGCTTCTACCACTGCCTTTGTACCTAAATAGCTACCGCCGATACCAATGGCGACAACAACTTCACATTTGGAACGAAGTATGTTAGCTGTATTTTCGATGTCTGTCAATTCAGCATCCGTAATAGAAGAGGGGAGGTGTAACCAACCTAAAAAGTCGTTACCTGCTCCATTACCATTTTGCAAAGTGGCATTACATTCGTTAGCCTTTGCAGCCTGAGCGTACACCTGTTCTTTAGTTACGGTACCCAGTGCTTTGTCAATGTTAAGACTGATGTTCTTCATATTTACATTATTATTTAAATGTTTCAGTCAACTGCCGTATCGCGGTAGTAGGCGATTTCTTTTCGTATAGAATACTATATAAAGTATCCAAGATCGGCATGTTTACTTTATATTTTTCGTTTATTTCACGGATACATTTGGTTCCGTAATATCCCTCGGCGATCATCTCCATTTCGAGCTGGGCTATCTTGACGGAATAGCCTTTCCCGATCATGGTCCCGAACGTACGGTTGCGGCTGAAGCGGGAATAAGCGGTTACCAAAAGGTCGCCAAGGTAGACCGAATCGGTTACGTCCCGTTCCAATCCATGTACGGCATCGAGGAAGTTACGCATTTCTTCGATCGCGTTACAGATAAAAACGGCCAAGAAATTGTCTCCGTATTTCATGCCGTGACAGATACCTGCAACGATGGCATATACGTTTTTCAACACGGAAGCATATTCAATACCTGTAACATCTTTGCAGCAGGAGTTGTTCAGGTACTGGTTCTTGAATACGGAAGAAAAAGCTCTTGCATTCTCGATATTCGGGCAGGCCAACGTGATGTAGGACAGTCGTTCGAGCGCGATTTCTTCGGCATGGCACGGACCGCCGATAACGGCGATATTGTCGATCGGGACATTGTAGTATTCGGCAAAGTAATCGGCTACGAGCATGTTTTCGTCCGGTACGATCCCTTTGATGGCTGAAATGATGAATTTGTCCTGCATAGAGGTCGTTATCTTCATCAAATGTTGTTTCAGGAAAGGGGACGGGGTAGCGAAAATCAAAGTATCCGAATCTTTGATCACTTCGTTGATATCCGTGTAGAATTTGATTTTATCAGTATCGAATTTGACGGCGGACAGATAACTGGGATTGTGTCCTAATTGAAGGAACTCTTCCACTTGGTCCGGCCGGCGCATATACCAGTTAATACTATCTTGTGTAGAAAGTACAATCTTGGCCAAGGCGGTAGCCCAGCTACCACCTCCCATTATTGCAATTTTTCCGGGCAACTTCATAGTATTCTTTTATTTGGTTGCGCCTGCAATCCATGCCTCTATTTCTTCGGCAGTGGGGTTTTGCAATTCCAGTTTGTATTTCTTATTCATTTCGCAGAGTTCCTGTCTCAGTTTATTGGGGTTGGCGTCGGCCAATGTGTCGGTTGTGATATATCCGGCTTTATGTAAAGCGGGAACCCATGCTTCATCGATGCCTAATGCAACATATTTGTCTGCGGCATCTTTCTTAACGGTCTTTTCCGGGCGCATCTGCGGGAAGAGCAATACTTCCTGAATGGTTGTTTGGCCTGTCATCAACATCACCAAACGGTCAATGCCGATACCGATACCGGATGTCGGAGGCATACCGAATTGCAGGGCGCGCAAAAAGTCTTGGTCGATGAACATAGCTTCGTCATCTCCTTTTTCGCTCAAGCGTAATTGCTCTTTGAAGCGTTCTTCCTGGTCAATCGGGTCGTTTAGCTCGCTATAGGCATTTGCCAGTTCTTTACCGTTGACCATCAATTCGAAACGTTCGGTCAATCCTGGCTTGCTCCGGTGCATTTTGGTAAGCGGGCTCATCTCGACCGGATAGTCGATGATGAAAGTCGGCTGTATAAACGTACCTTCACAGAATTCGCCAAAGATTTCGTCAATCAGTTTGCCTTTACCCATTGTTTCGTCCGTTTCGAGGTTCAATTCCTTGCAAATCGTGCGTATCTCGTCTTCGCTCTTACCGTTCAGGTCGTAACCTGTCTTTTCCTTTATGGCATCCAGGATCGGCAGACGGCGGTAAGGAGCTTTGAAGTTGATGGTCTTGCCATCGACTACGCTTTCGCATGTGCCGTTGACGGCTATGCAGATACGTTCCAGTAATTGTTCGGTGAAACTCATCATCCAATTGTAATCTTTGTATTGAACGTAAAGTTCCATGCACGTAAATTCCGGATTGTGAGTGCGGTCCATACCTTCGTTACGGAAGTTCTTGCCGATTTCATAAACACCTTCGAAACCTCCGACTATTAATCGCTTCAGATATAGTTCTGTTGCAATACGCAGATAGAGATCTATGTCTAATGAGTTGTGATGTGTGATGAATGGGCGTGCACTTGCTCCTCCGGGAATGGATTGCAGGATCGGAGTTTCTACTTCCGTATATCCGGCTTCGTCCAAGGCGGTACGCATTGTTTTGATAACGGCTGCACGTTTCATGAAAATATCTTTTACGCCGTCGTTAACCACAAGGTCAACGTAGCGTTGGCGGTAACGCAATTCAGGGTCGTTGAATCCATCGTATGCCACACCGTCTTTATATTTGACGATCGGTAGCGGCTTGAGTGACTTGGACAGTACCGTTATTTCTTGTGCGTGGACGGAAATTTCACCCATTTGCGTACGGAACACGAAGCCTTTAATTCCGACAAAATCCCCGATATCAAGCAATTTCTTGAAGACGATGTTATACAGATCTTTATTTTCTTCCGGGCAAATGTCGTCACGAGAGATGTAAACCTGTATTCTGCCTTCTGAATCCTGTAATTCCATAAAGGAAGCCTTTCCCATGATACGACGGCTCATGATACGGCCGGCAATACTTACGGGACGGGTTTCCGCATCGTCTTTAAAATTCTCTTTTATCTCTTTGGAAAATGCGTTTGTCACATACTCGGCTGCGGGATAAGGTTCTATCCCCATTTGGCGTAACTGCTCCATGCTGTTACGTCTTATGATTTCCTGTTCACTCAGTTCTAATAGATTCATTACGCTATTATTTTGTATAATACGGCACAAAAGTACAAAACTTTTCTTACTTATTGCCTAAAAACGCATGTGACTTTACGCTTTATGTTCTTAAAAGGTATTGCTTTGTAATGGAAAAGGCAGGTTTCGTATGGCTTCGGGCAAAAAGAAACGGACATCTTTCCCGGTTTTGCATGCTTCACGTATAAAGGTCGAGGATATTTCGATTAAAGGAGCATCTACCTTTTTTATATGGGGATATTGTGCCGGTATTTCGACATCGAATCCTTTACGCGGATAGATGAAGATCGGATAGTTGGAAATGATGTTTTCGTATTCGGCCCATCGGGTAATCTGTTTCCAATTGTCCGCACCCATGATAAAATAGAATTCACGGTCCGGATAGCTTGCTTCCAATGCCCGGAGCGTATTGATGGTATAAGTGGGTTGAGGAAGAGAAAATTCAAAGTCGCTGGCATGGAATTTTGAATAGCCGGCGATGGATTTTTTAACCAGTTCATAGCGGAGCCGGTCTTCCATTAGCTCTTCCTTCTCTTTTAGCGGATTGTGGGGCGTGATCAGGAACCATAGCTCGTCCAATTCCGTGAATTCACACAACCAGTTGGCTAATGCCAGATGGCCGATGTGGACCGGATTGAATGAACCTGAATAAATACCGGTACGGACGGTTCGCATAAGGGCGGTTTTCGAACCACCCTTGCCTATATCCTTGCCGTTCATGCTTTTCCGAGGAACTCTTTTATAACTTTTAATGCCTCTTCCTGTGCCGCTTTCAGCTTGTCGTTTACAACGATCACGTCAAATTTATCGGCAAAACCCAGTTCAAACTCGGCTTTGGCAATACGGCTTTCGATTACTTCCGGAGCATCCGTCCCGCGTCCTTCCAGACGACTTCGCAGGTCTTCAATGGAGGGCGGTTGGATAAAGACCGACAGGGCACGGTCGCCATAAAATTTCTTGATGTTGCAACCGCCTACGACATCGACATCGAATATTACATTATCGCCTTTCACAAGCCTTCTTTCCACCTCGCTTTTCAGCGTGCCGTAATATTTGTCGGTATACACTTCTTCGTATTCTAAAAAATCGCCTGCTGTTATACGGGCACGAAATTCATCCGGCGTAAGGAAATAATATTCCACTCCGTCCTTTTCCGTCCCGCGTGGGGGCCGGCTGGTGGCCGAGATGGAGAAATGCAGGTTCAGGTTCTGCTTCAGCAGAAAATTGATGATGGTGGATTTGCCAGAACCGGACGGTGCGGAGAATATGATCAGTTTGCCAGCCATATATCGTTTTTATAATACATTTAATACTTGTTCTTTTATCTGTTCCAGTTCGTCTTTCATTTGAACGACGATTTTTTGCATTTCGGCATGGTTGCTTTTCGAACCGAGGGTATTGATCTCGCGTCCCATTTCCTGGGCGATGAAACCAAGTTTCTTGCCTTGCCCGTGTCCGTTTCCCATCGTGCTGATGAAATATTTCAGATGATTGTCCAGACGGCTCTTTTCTTCGTTTACATCCAGTTTTTCGATGTAATAGATCATTTCCTGCTCGAACCGGTTTTTATCGTAGTCTTGTCCGGCAATCTTTGCGAGATTATCCATGATACGGTTTTTTACCTTTTCGATCCGTTCTTTTTCGTATAGTTCCACTTCCGAAAGGAGGCGGGCTATGTTGGCGATTTTCTGTTCGAACAACTTTTGCAACATGATACCTTCCTGGATGCGGAAATCGCAGAGATGTTCGACGGCCTCTTTGATCGCTTTCTCAACGACGTCCCATTCTTCTTCGTTTGCATCCTGCGCTTCTGTCTTGATCACGTCCGGCATGCGGAGCAGTGTCTGGAACCAGTCGGCGGGAAGTCCGATGTTCAATTTGTCGGCGATATTCTTGATTTGATTGTAATAGTTTTCCACCGCGGCCAAGTTGATCTGTGTGGGTGTATCTTTGCCGATATACTCGATGAATATATTAAATTCGACTTTTCCACGTTCAAGAGACTGAAGTAACAAACTGCGTATTTGCATTTCCTTTTCTTTGTAAATGGAAGGAATACGGGTAGATAAGTCCAGTTGCTTGCTGTTCAGAGCCTTTATTTCTACGGTTACTTTTTTAGAAGGGAGTTCGGCTGTAACCTTGCCGAATCCTGTCATTGATTGTATCATTGTTCTAAAAATTTGTGCAAAGATAGCTTAATCAATTGACAATTGATGATTGATAATTGACAATTAATTCAAATGGAGGATAAAAAGTCGTTTTTCCTCTGCTTCGTCTTGTTTATTTTATACTTTTGCATCTATTATCAACCGATTGGCTTTTGACATATATGAATTGTCAATTGTCAATTGTTAATTGTCAATTAATTATGTCTTGTATATTAAATATCGAAACATCAACTTCCGTTTGTTCCGTGGCGTTGTCTATGGATGCTGAAGTTCTTTTTGAGAAGACTTCGTTCGACGGTCCTTCGCATGCGGCTCTGTTAGGTGTTTTTGTCGAGGAAGCCCTTTCCGTGTTGAAAGAGAAAGGGAGGAAAGCCCCGGACGCCGTGGCGGTTAGTAGCGGTCCCGGTTCCTATACAGGTTTGCGTATCGGAGTGTCTGTTGCCAAAGGCCTTTGCTTTGGCTTCGGTATCCCTTTGATCAGTATTCCTACATTGGACATCATGGCTGCTACTGTCTGCAGTAAGGGCGATTCACGGATTGTCCCTGCCGGTGGCGGTTGCCTTTATTGTGCCATGCTGGATGCCCGGCGTATGGAAGTTTATGCCGCTATCTATGACTCCTCTTTGGTACCTGTTCGCTTGGCGGCGGCCGATATTGTGGATGCCGGCACGTATGCTTCTTATCTGGAAAAAGGGAAAGTTTGTTTCTTTGGCAACGGTGCTTCCAAATGCAAACCGGTCATCACTTCTCCGAACGCCATCTTTATCGAAGACATCCATCCGCTTGCCGTAAACATGATTCCGCTCTCGGAACAAGCCTTTGCCGCCGGCAAGTTTGAAGACTCCGCCTATTTCGAACCGTTCTACCTGAAAGAGTTCCAGGCGACGGTTGCGAAGAATAAGGTGTTGGGTGGACGCAATTGAATAGGTTGTTATTTAAAGCCATTTAAGGCAACCGCACCAAATTTATTTTTTAGCAATACGGTCTTATGATCTACATATTATTTAGATAAGCATAAAAATATTAGAATGCCTACTGAATTTTGTAATCAGTGGTATTGATTACAGAATTAGTAGGCATTCAATATCAATCTTTTTAGTTTCTCGATAATAGATTGTTGTTTATTAGAAGTTTATCCTTTTTCCATCTTCTGTATCTACGCTTTGTTCACCCATTAATCCTTCTTGAATAATTCCTTTTGTGATATTACCGAATTGATCTTTGATGATAACTGTAACCCCGGCAAGACTTTTTCCAAAAAAGGCTGGGAATAGGATAGATAAAATGAATAATACGGCTAATATTAGCAGAAATATATAACTTAATGCGTATGCTGTGTAATACGCACAGAAACAATATATAGAAGTCATAATAAAGTGAACCAGTCCTTTTCCCTTATTCTCTTCAGATAGACATACAACAAGTATGTAGATAATGGTTAAATAGAAAACATATCCTGATATAACAGGAATCCAACTTCCCCCGTAGACAGGGAAAAGTCGTCCATATCCAGATAAGCGGGGTACGGATCCAATACAAATCAATCCTATCAATCCATAGAGATAAAAGAGGGAGATAATATTTTTTAAGCTCTTGCAGTTAGTAGTTGAGCATAATTTATTTTCTGTTTTTTTATTCAAGAAAGAGGCAAACACCCCTATTAATATGATAAGGATCGGAAGAATATATAATGGACTGAACCATTTCCCAACACCGAAAATACCTGTATAAAAAGAATCTCCTGGATATTGGGTGCACGTATATAACAGACTGCCTTTTCTTTTTTGGAAATAGACTTTTGTATAGTGGAAAAAAATGGGACTATCTATCTGATTGTGTAAATAGAAAACTACGGTGTTTCTCTCGTAGTTTTTTTATTTATGTATTAACTTTGTAAAAATCAGATTTTATGGACATTCCTAAAGAATTTTTAAGTAAAGAGTTTTTGTCCCAGTTTAAGACAGGCGAAGATGTGACAGGAAGTATGGAACAGAACCCACAAAGCACCTGTCAGCAAATAAGTAACAAGGAAACGCAATCCGTTTGAAATGAGCGGTTTCACATTATTCTGCAGAATGCCGGAAACGCAACAGAGTGCGGAATATTGAAGTATTTCAGTTACCAAGCCGTTAGCCGCCTGTTACCGAAGCAAGAACAGGTAACGCACGGAAAATGAAATTGTTGTGCGTCCGTGCCGATTGCGCCGATACGCACCGTTCTGCAAATCAATGAACGCTTGCACTCAAAGTAACTTTGCATCAAAAGTGTGAGCGTATGAAAATCGAGAAATTCAAGGTGCTGCTCTACCTGAAAAAGAGCGGAACGGACAAGTCGGGCAAAGCCCCGATAATGGGTCGTATCACGGTGAACCGCACGATGGCGCAGTTCGGCTGCAAGCTGTCGTGCAAGCCGGAGTTGTGGAACGCACGGGAAAGCCGTCTGGACGGAAAGAGCCGCGAGGCGGTGGAGACCAACGCGAAATTGGACAAGTTGCTGTTGGCAGTCAATGCGGCATTTGATACATTAGTTGAGCGTGGGCAGGACTTTGATGCTATGGCAGTCAAGGACCTATTCCAAGGCAGCATGGAAACGCAGATGACGCTGCTTCGGATGACCGACCGCATCTGTGAGGACTTGAAGGCGCGTATCGGAATAGACCGTGCCAAAGGGACATATCCCACTTACTATTATATGCGCCGGACATTGGGCGAATTCATCCCGTGGCAGTTCAAGACTAAGGACATCGCTTTCGGACAGCTTAACGAACAGTTCATCCACGACTACCAGAACTTCGTGATGGACGTAAAAGGATATGCCGTGGATACAGTATGCCACTATCTTGCCATCTTGAAAAAGGTTTGTCGCATAGCCTACAAGGAGGGATATGCCGAAAGATGTCATTTCGCCAATTTCACTCTGCCGCAAAAGACGGAGCGGACACCGAGGGCGTTGAGCCGTGAGGATTTCGAGAAGATACGCGATGTGGAGATACCCGCATGGCGCACCACGCACATCCTCGCCCGTGACCTTTTTCTGTTTGCCTGCTATACCGGAACCGCCTATGCAGATGCCGTGAGCGTCACCCGTGAGAACCTCTATACGGACGATGAGGAAAGCCTTTGGCTGAAATACCGCCGAAAGAAGAACGAGCTTCGGGCAAGTGTGAAGTTGTTGCCGGAAGCCATCGCCTTGATTGAGAAATACCATGATGACAACCGTCCAACATTGTTCCCCATGATACACCATCCCAACCTTCGGCGGCACATGAAATCACTCGCTGTTCTTGCAGGAGTAAGCACCAGCTTGTGCTATCATCAGGCACGTCACTCGTTTGCCTCGTTGATTACGCTGGAAGCCGGAGTACCGATTGAAACCATCAGTCGGATGCTGGGTCATTCCGATATAACCACCACGCAGGTCTATGCCCGTGTTACCCCGAAAAAGCTCTTTGAGGACATGGACAAATATATCGAGGCGACCAAAGACTTGAAACTTATTCTTTAATCCTAAAAACATTACAACTATGCGCAGTACATTTTCAATATTACCGTATATCAACCGAAACAAGGTGAAGGCGGACGGCACGACTGCCGTCCTGTGCCGCATCACCATAGACGGCAAGAGTTCCACGATGGCGACAGGCATCTATTGCAGGCCGGAGGATTGGAACAGCAAGACAGGAAGCATCCGGGCAGTCCGCGAGAACAACCGTTTGCATGAGTTCCGCAAGTCCGTTGAGCTTGCCTATGATGAGATTTTGAAGAAACAGAACGTAGTAAGCGCCGAACTGCTCAAGAACATATTGGCGAAAAGGGCGGTAATCCCCACCAAGCTGTTGCAGATGGGCGAAAGGGAACGTGAGCGGCTGCTCGCCCGTTCAAAAGAGATAAACTCCACGTCCACCTACCGCCATTCGGGATATTACCAAAAGTACCTGAAAGACTACCTTGCTTCGTTGGGCAAGGAGGACATCGACTTCACCGACATCACGGAAGACTTCGGCATTTCCTACAAGGCGTTCATGAAACGCAACAAGAATTTCAGCGCACAGCAAATCAACAAGTGCCTGTGCTGGCTAAGCAAACTGGTGTACCTTGCCGTGGATTATGAGATACTCCGTGCCAACCCGTTGGAGGACATGGAATACGAGAAGAAGCCCGTGCCGAAGCACAGGCACATCAGCCGTGCGGAACTGAAAGCTATCCTTGAAACGCCTATGCTCGACCCGTTGCAGGAACTGGGTCGGAGGGCATTTCTGTTTTCAACGTTCACGGGATTGGCATATGTGGACACCATGCTGCTCCATCCTCACCACATCGGTACGACCGCCGACGGCAGGCGTTACATCCGCATCAACCGCAAGAAGACCAACGTGGAGGCGTTCATCCCCCTGCACCCGATAGCGGAACAGATACTCAACCTCTACAACACCACGGACGACACCAAGCCCGTGTTCCCGCTTCCAAACCGTGACGAGATGTGGTTTGAGATACACGAGTTAGGCGTTGCCATTGGCAGAGAGGAAAATTTGTCCTACCATCAAAGCAGGCACTCCTTCGGAACATTCTTAATTTCAGAGGGAATACCTATTGAGAGCATCGCCAAAATGATGGGGCATTCAGGCATAAGAACCACCCAACGGTACGCGGAGGTTACGGACAAGAAAATATCTAAGGATATGGACAACCTGATGGCAGTCAGAATGATGTACGGAACAGGTAAATGGTATAAAAGGCAAGAATTGCCAAAAGAAACAGACATTAACGACGAGCAATTTGGAAAATAATTATGGAACGAGGAATAATCACAATCAGCGAGAACGGGGCGGTCGCCATGCCGACTGTTCCCGTTTGGATGACGCAGCAGGAAATGTCCGATGCGTTCAATGTATTCGGCTGTGACATCCGCAGGGCTATCCGAACCATCTATAAGAATATGGAATTGTTGGAAAGCGATACCATGCGTTACATCAGACAGGAGAATGGAAAAAGCTATGACGTGTACAGCCTTGAAATGGTGATAGCCATCGCCTTCCGGCTGCGGACTAAGGAATGTATAGCTTTCAGACGGTTTGTCATGGGCAGATTGAACACAAGCCACGACAGCCAACCGATAAACCTTTTCTTTTCGCTCTCCCCGTCATGTGGAAAGAGAGCGGGAAATTGAGCCGACCTCAAACGGCGTAAGAGATACCCTCAGACGGCGTATGAGACTGCCTCTAACGCCGCCTGAGGGTAACATTGTCTTTATTCTATCTGAACGCTTCCCGGTAACTGGCGGCAAGCATCCGCTCGATGTCCGATTCCTTATAAAGAATCTTGCCACCCAACTGGTAGTAGGCAATCATTCCGTTGTTGCGGTAGTCCTGCAAGGTGCGGCGGCTCACTTTCAGCCGTGCCGACACCTCTCTGTCCGTGAGGAAGCTTCGCCGCCCAAAGTCGGGCGGCTGTTTGCCACGAAGTTCTCAATACCGTCCAGTAGGCGGTCAAGCGCATCGCCGAATTGGGCGACCAGCGCATGGTTCTTGGTAATCATTTCACTCATTGCTACGTTGGATTTAGTGGTACATACAAAATAATAATCAAACGGCTCTGTCCGCCCGTTTACGTTCAACGGGTTTGATGATGCGCATAACATCCTCCGGCTTGTAAAACATCTTGTGGTTGATTTGCGAATAAGCCAACGTGCCGTTGTCGCGCAGCGTCTGCAAGGTTCGCGGACTGATGTTAAGTTGTCGGCAGACTTCTTGGTTGTCCATCCACCCATTCAAAGACTTACCTCCCTGCTTTGCGAGGAGCTCGTCCACCCGTTCCGTGAAACGGCTGAACTTCGCCGCCATTTCCTCGAACGCCTCTTTCTGAATAATCAAAATGTCCATAGTCGATACTGTTATTAATGTTGATACTCGGTTTTGACTGCAAAGTAAAGAGGTATTCCCTGCAATGCGATGGATATGCGGTGAGATGGCAGCTTGTGGCACTTTGTGTCCTCACCCTCCACATTTCGGGAATATTCCTCTGCTTGGCAGTGCAAAGTAAAGGCATAGCAGGCAAAAGTCAATCGCTTTGTGCTTTCGTGGAAGTATTTGGCGTTGATGTGGAAGCCTGTGGCACTTATACGTAAGTCAGAATCAGTAAAACCGTCACAATCCTCCGTGAATTTGTTAAGTCCTTTTGCATCATATACCGCTATTTTTGTACCCAAAGAAGAAGCGTTAATATGAATACGGATAATAAGATAAGCAGAAGAGACTTCATCAAGGCTTCCGCCCTGACCGGAGGAGCCTTGCTTGCATCCACGGCAATACCGGGGCAGGCGATGAATCTGATACAGGAGCAGAAGGACGATAACAAGTTTGCCAATGATGAGTTATTGCAAGGCGTGTGCGGCATCCACCTGCATTGCCGCCCCGACACGCGAGAGCGGTCAATGGACGAATACAGTTTTATGAAGGACGCGATGGCGGCAGGATATCGTGCCGTGATGTTCAAGTCCAATGATTTCAGCTGCCACGACCGGGCATATATCATCCGTCAGGCATTGCTGGGTGCGGAGTGTTTCGGCAGTTTCTGCATGAACCGGGTACATGGCAACAAGGTAAATCCCTTTGCCGCACAAAAGGCAGTCGAGACCAGCGGTGGCCTGTGCCGCTGCATCTGGATGCCGACTTTGGATGCCGCCTATCCATATCTGCGGGAAGGACGAAAAGAGAAAGGCATTCCCGTGTTGGACAATAATGGGAAAGTCTTGTCGGAAGTGGTAAAGGTGATGGAAATCTGCGCCGAGGCGGACATCATCTTCGCCACCGGACATTCTTCGTCGGAAGAAAGCATTACGCTTGTCTGTAAGGCCCACGATGTCGGCGTAAAGCGTATCGTTGTCACTCACGCCAATTCCTCCATCTGGAACATGACGCCCGACCAAATCAAACGGTGCATTGACCTTGGCGCATACATTGAATATTGTTACCTGCCTTGCCTTTGGGGGAGGGAACCAAAATGCCCCAATACCAACGACAAAGCATCGAGGAGTTCGTGTCAATGGTTCGCATCGACCCGACACGGAGTTTTATTTCTACGGATTTGGGCCAGGCGGTGATGCCACACCCCATTGAGGGTATGAGGGATTGTATCGTGAAGCTGCAAGCCGCTGGGGTACCTCAAAGCGACATTGATCTGCTTGTCCGCTCCAATCCGGCATGGCTGATAGGTTTGGATAAATAAAAAGGAATAATATGGACAGACGGGATTTTATCAAAAGCGGACTTCTTGCCGCAGCCGTAGGAGCCGTAAGCGGTCCGAAAGCCATCGCACAGGAAGCCGAGAAGCAAGCAGTGAAGGAACAGTTATCAAAAGACATCCTCAACTACAATCCGCAGATGCAATACCGCCCGATGGGACGCACGGGAGTCAGTGTATCGGCATTGGGTTTCGGCATGTTGCGCCTGCCGATGAAGAACGGGCATGTGGACTTCGACCAGACCACGCCAATGGTGCGCCGTGCCATCGAGGGCGGTGTGAACTACATCGACACGGGACGTGTCTATCTTGGTGGTGAAAGTGAACAGGCGGTAGGCAAAGCCCTCGCCGGTGGTTGGCGTGACCGGGTATATGTCACGTCCAAGATGCCGTGGTGGGAGATGCAGTCGGCAGACGACTTCGAGAAGTTTTTCGACCAGTCGCGCCGCGCCATCGGTACGGACGTTATCGACTTCTACCACATCCACATGATTATGCACCGGGCGTGGAAAGACTATGTGCTGCCCTACAAGCTCATCGAGAAGATGGAAAACCTGAAAGCGCAAGGCAAGATACGCTTCATAGGCTTTTCCTTCCATGACAGCCTGCAACTCTTCAAGAAGGTGGTGGAATACACCCCTGCCTGGGACTTCTGCCTCATCCAGCACAACTATTTGGATTATGAATACGAGGCGGGCGTGCTCGGTCCGAAATACGCCGCCGCTAACGGCATGGGGTTGGCGGTGATGAAGCCCGTCCGCACTGGATTCCTTGCCAACCTGCCGCAAGTGATGCGCGACGCGCTTGTTTCCACGGGCATCCGGAAACCCGATGCGGAGTGGGCGTTGGACTATCTGTGGGACATTCCCGAAGTCAGCGTGGCGGTCAGCGGCATGGGCAGTATGGAGGATGTGGAGGAGAACCTGCGGTATGCTGCCAAAGCCCATCCGAATATGCTTACCCCTGCCGAGCGCGAGGCATTGGGCAAGGCCATCTATGCTTACCGCCACGCGCCGGGACACATCGACTGCACGGGCTGTTACCAGTGCCTCCCCTGTCCGCACAATGTTGCCATCGGCTACATCTTCGCCTACGTGTACAATAATTATATCCTGCACAAGAACACGCAACGGGCAATGGCCGATTACACTGTCTCAATGTCTCCCGTGCAGCGTGGTGACCCGGCATCCTCGTGTGTGGGCTGCGGTGAATGTCTGACGAAATGTCCGCAACAGTTAGATATTCCGAATCTGCTGGCAAGGGTAAAGGAGACAATGGGTAAATAACAATCACATCAAAAAATAACCAATATGCAAACCCTTAAATTACACAACGGAGTGGAAATGCCGATGGAAGGTTTCTGCGTATTCCAAGTGTCCGACCTCAGCGCGTGCGAATAAACGGTATCGGATGCCATTGCCACGGGCTATCGCCTGATAGACACGGCATCTTCCTATAAGAACGAAACGGCGGTGGGTGCAGCCATCCGAAAATCGGGGCTACCGCGTGAAGATTTCTTCGTCACCTCGAAAGCCTTTATCAACGAAATGGGATATGAGCGGACGAAAGAGGCTTTCCGGCAGACATTCGACAATCTCGGCTTCGATTATCTCGACCTATATCTCGTCCACATGCCTTTCGGCGACTATTACGGCGCGTGGCGGGCAATGGAGGAACTGTACAAGGAGGGGCGCATCCGTGCCATTCTGTGTGCCATGATATAAACTAATGATGAACAGTTGCTTCCCTTATCCTTTTCCAGTATAGGCTTGATTATGTACCCCACTTACAGCACGTCCACTAGGATCGTTCATCCCTGCGAAGGTCTTGTCCCAAGCCAATGCTTCGGCTGTGCTGCATGCCACACTCGGTACACTGGGCACTGTAGCCGCTGCACTATCGCTGGGAAAATGGGAGGCGAAAAGCGTGCGGTAATAATACTCCTCTTTGTTACGAGGTGGATTGATAGGGAAACGCTCGGCGGCGTGCGCCATTTCTTCGTCACTCACACTATCGGAAGTAACCCGTTTCAAGGTGTCTATCCACGAATATCCCACGCCATCGGAGAACTGTTCCTTTTGTCTCCATGCCACTTCATCGGGCAATAAAGAAGCGAAAGCTTCCCGCAAGATTTTCTTTTCTATCGTAGAACCAGCACACATCTTTGCTGATGGGTTGAGCCGCATCGCCACATCCAAGAATGCGGTACCAAGAAACGGAACCCTTCCTTCCACACCCCAAGCAGCCAGACTCTTGTTAGCACGAAGACAATCATACAGATGCAATTTAGAGAGTTTGCGCACGGTCTCTTCGTGAAAAGCACGGGCATTGGGTGCTTTATGGAAATACAGATAGCCTCCGAACACCTCGTCGGCACCCTCACCGGAAAGCACCATCTTTATCCCCATACTCTTGATGACACGAGCCAGTAGATACATTGGCGTAGACGCACGGATGGTGGTTACGTCGTAAGTTTCGGTAAAATAGACCACATCACTCAATGCGTCCAGTCCCTCTTGTATCGTATAATTTATCTCATGGTGCACCGTACCGATGTGCTGAGCCACCAATCGAGCTTTCTCCAAGTCGGGTGCGCCTTTCAAACCTACGGCGAAAGAATGCAGCCGAGGCCACCAAGCGGCTTCACGTCCTCCGGTTTCAATACGGTTCTGAGCATATTCCTGGGCTACCGCACTAATGATGGAAGAATCCAATCCACCGCTCAGTAATACACCGTAAGGCACATCGCTCATCATCTGACGCTTTACCGCTTCTTTCAACGCGATGCGCAATTCCTCCCGGTTGGCTGGGTTATCTTTTACGTTGTCGTATGAAAACCAATCACGCTGATAATATCTCCGAGGAACTTTATCGTGGTTTGTCAGAATATGTCCCGGCGGAAACGGTTCATAATGTTCGCATTGACCTTCCAAGGCTTTCAATTCACTCGCCACGTAAAGTCGGTCTTCTTTATCGTATCCATAATATAAAGGAATCACTCCGATAGGGTCGCGGGCTATGAGATAGCCATCCCGCTCTACATCGTAAAGCGCAAAAGCGAATATTCCGTCCAACTCATTCAAGAAATCGTCTCTCTTTTCCCGATAGAGGGCAAGGATAACTTCGCAATCGCTTCCGGTAGTAAACTGATATTTCTTCGCATATTGCCGACGGATATCCTGATGGTTATAAATCTCCCCGTTAACGGCTAAGACTTGTTTCAAGTCGGGACTGAAAAGCGGCTGCCTTCCTGATTCTGGGTCTACAATCGCCAGCCGTTCGTGTGCCAATACCGCCGAACCTCCGCAATAGATGCCACTCCAGTCGGGACCACGATGTCGGATTTTACCACTCATCTGCAAGGCTTTTTGCCTTAACGCAGGTGTTTGTTGCTTGATGTTGAAAATAGAAACTATGCCACACATGGGAATTAAAAATTAAAAGTTTTTTCACCACAGAGGTCACAGAGGGACACAGAGGTTTTCAATGTGCTAATAAATATTAAAGACGTGTTATCACATTGATACATAACACATTGGCACATTGGCACATTAAATAATCTCTGTGTGCCTCTGTGTTCTCTGTGGTAAGATAGCGAATCATTTTGTACACATACTTAATTATACGCACTTTCTCCGTGCTCGTATATATCGAGCCCTTCTTCCTCTACACGTTTGTCAACCCTTATGCCTATCCAGCGGTCTACTATCTTATAGAGGACAAACGTAACAACCGCACTGAAAACGATAGATACAAACGTGGCGACAAGCTGAATCCACAATTGATGCCAATCGCCATAAAGAGCACCTTCAGCTCCGCCATCACCTGTTATGAAACGGGTGGCAAATACACCGGTAAGTATGGAGCCGACTACACCTCCTATCCCATGCACCCCGAAAGCATCGAGCGCATCGTCATACTTGAACTTGGGCTTCACCACTGCAACCATAAAAAAACATATTATCGGCGTTATCAGACCGATACAAAATGCCCCCAACAAATCGGTCGACCCGGCTGCTGGCGTTATGGCTACAAGTCCGGCAACAGCCCCGGTACAAGCTCCTACCGTAGTCGGTTTCTTGTTGCAAAGCCAGTCGATAATCATCCATACTACAGCAGCCGTAGCTGTGGCTATGTGTGTCACCAGCATGGCATTAGCTGCTATTCCATCGGCAGCCAGTCCGCTACCCGCATTGAAGCCGAACCAACCTAACCAAAGAAACGAAGTGCCGAGAAATACGAAGGTGACGTTATGGGGTGTGATGGGATGCCCAACTTTATAATCTTCCCTCTTACCAATCATCAGTGCCATGACAAATGCTGATATACCTGCATTGATGTGTACTACGGTTCCTCCGGCAAAGTCTATAGCTCCCATTTCCTGCAGGAAACCGCCACCCCATACCCAGTGTGCCATAGGGAAGTAAGCGAGTATCGTCCAAAGGATGATAAATACCATATACCCTTTGAATTTTATTCTCTCAGCAAACGCTCCCAAAATCAAAGCCGGCGTAATCAGCGCAAACATACACTGGAACATGACAAACACCAGTTCGGGAATACCCGTTGAAGTCATTGTAGACGGTGTGATACCATGAAGAAACACCTTATCGAAGCCACCGATAATGGCGAACAGGGGACTGCCGGACTCCTTAAAGCTTGTGCCAAAAGCCCACGAATAACCTATCGCTACCCACAATATGCTCACCACACCGACGATAAGCATGGTCTGCATAATGATGCTGAGTACATTTTTCTGCCTTACCAAGCCACCGTAGAACAATGCGATTCCGGGAATGGACATCAGAAGCACCAGTGCCGTAGCTGTTATCATCCACGCTGTGTTACCTGTATCAAGCACAGGCGCGGCGGCTTTTGTTGTACCGTCCGCCCATGTGCTTACTGAAAACAATCCTGCCATGACAGCTGTCATGACCAACCTTTTACCTATTGAATACATATACTTTCTCAAAATGTTTTCCTTTAAAGATTTTTTACCTTTTACCTTTATTTATACTCATTTTTCCTGCTCGGCGTTATACAATGCAATATCACCCCGTTCGCCGGTACGAATACGGATGGCGTCATCGACTGGTATTATAAATATGCGCCCGTCTCCAATCTCACCCGTTTGGGCAGCTTTCAAGATAGCTTGCACCGACTTCTCCACATTCTTTTCACGCACTACGAGCGACACAAGTGTGCGCTCTATCGAACTGGTGTCATACACAATGCCACGGTAAATACGTCCTTGCCGTGCCTTACCGTTTCCGCGTACATCATAATAGGAGAACCATTCGATATCTGCTTCAAGCAAGGCCTTTTTCACGTCCTCAAATTTTGACTTGCGGATGATTGCTTCAATCTTTTTCATAATTACTTTCTTTTTGTTGTTTAAATAAAGGTTTTTGCATTAAAAAGAGTTTTATTTTTCACAAATGTACGACATTTGGTGTATTACGATATATAAACGCAGCATTGTGTTATAACAAAAGTTGTATATCTGTTATTTTGTTTCAAAAATAGTTATTTAAATTTCATTTTATCATATTTAATGTATAATATAAGGCAAATTGTAAACCTGATAACTTCGTATAAGAAATAATGCCATTATTTCATCTTTGATATAGTTGTGTTGTAAATTGAAATATTTTCGCAATTCTACATTTCAAATTAAAACAAAGAATAATGTATTTATCAATGATTGAAAGAAAACTGAAACACATAAAGGAATAATGCTATAAAGCATCCCATTTTATTTCAATATGTCGTAATTTTGCATTAAACAAAAACAAAACGAGTATATATAAGGCAAAATGCTGTTAATATAACGCCGAATTGACTGTTTAATATAAAATAGGTATGATTATGAAAGATTTGATGAGAAGATTTGTTTTCACTATTGTATTGTGCGGCGTTATGGTATCCATAACGGCACAAGATAAGATTGAAGGTACGGTGCAAGCCGATATTGTGAGCCAGTATGTATGGCGCGGGCAGGATTTAGGAGATGTCAGTTTGCAACCCACTCTCGGTTTGGCGTATAAAGGAGTGTCGCTCACAGCATGGGGAAATATCGGACTTTCTGACCCCCAATGACACCAAAGAATTTGACTTGACGTTGGCATACAAGATAGGAGGATTGAACATCGGCGTTACCAACTACTGGTTCAACACGCCTAATGAACGCTATTTCAGCTATGCGGCGCACAATACTTCACACGTATTCGAAGCCAATATCGGTTACGACTTCGGTCTGGTGGCGGTGCAATGGTACACAAACTTTGCCGGTAACGATGGGGTTAATCAAAGCGGGTACCGTGCTTATTCGCCATACTTCGAACTTAGCGCACCGTTCAACTTTGCCGAATGCCAATGGATAGGTGCTGTAGGTGCTGTGCCTTACGAAACAAGTTTCTATGCCGAAACAGGAGGATTTACTGTCACCAATGTATCGCTTAATGCTATGAAAAACATTCGTGTGACCAAATCGTTCAGCCTACCACTATTTGCCGCAATATCGGTCAACCCCAGTATGGAGAAAGCATACTTTATATTCGGATTAACCTTGCGACCTTGACAGTGATTCAAAATAAAGAAGTATTCATTGATATAAAACGAAATGTTAAAATGGGAAGTATTGTAAATTTCACAAAGATGCACGGAGCGGGCAATGATTATATATATGTAGACACGTCACGCTACGACATCCCTGAACCGGCAGAGTTAGCACGCCGATGGAGCGACCGTCATACAGGTATTGGTAGTGACGGTTTGGTACTGATAGGCCGTTCTACGGTACCGGGAGCAGACTTCACCATGCGTATTTTCAATGCCGATGGATCGGAAGCCCGTATGTGTGGCAATGCATCGCGCTGCATCGGTAAGTATGTGTACGAAAAAGGTTTGACAGACAAAATATCCGTAAGGCTGCTTACGCGAGCCGGCATCAAGACATTGGAATTGCATACAGATAGCGGTAACCGTGTGAAAAGTGTCACGGTAGATATGCAAGAGCCTTGTTTGGCTGACCGGAATTTGTTGGCTACGGCAGACTGTTCCATGCAGGAAAGCACTGTAACGGTTGATGGGCTGGAACTATGCGGCACATTTGTTTCCATGGGCAATCCTCACTTTGTCATTTTCACAGATGACACGGAGTCTGTCGACGTTGCCCGGTTAGGAAGTATTTTAGAAGTAAATCCTTTGTTTCCCGAACGGTGCAACATCGAATTTGCCAGCCTGCTCAGCAAGAACCGCATCCGTACAAGGGTATGGGAGCGAGGAAGTGGCATTACCTTGGCATGTGGTACCGGAGCTTGTGCTACCGCCGTAGCAGCGGCATTGACCGGACGCTCCGGACGGAAAAGCCGTATTCTCATGGATGGCGGAACACTGGAGGTAACTTGGGACAAAACGGATAACCATGTCTACATGACCGGTCCTGCCGAATTTGTTTTTGAAGGAGAAATAGAAATATAAACATAAATGAAGAACTAAAAATGAAGGATGAGGAATCTTCCGGTCCGAATAGGACAATTCTTCATTCTTAATTAAAATAATAGTATGGCTTTAGTAAACGAACATTTTTTGAAATTGCCAAACAATTATTTGTTTGCCGATGTAGCGAAGAAAGTAAACGCTTTCAAAGTATCCTATCCTAACGCAAAGGTCATCAGCTTGGGTATAGGAGATGTGACTCAACCGCTTTGTCCAGCCGTAGCGGAAGCCATGCACAAAGCTGTGGATGAAATGACTACCCCGGATGGCTTTCATGGTTACGGGCCGGAACAAGGCTACTTGTTCTTGCGGGAAGCAATTATCAAGAACGACTTCTTGCCGCGTGGAATCCATCTTGAAGCATCCGAGATATTCATTAACGACGGAGCCAAAAGCGACACAGGTAATATCCAAGAACTGGTGCGCTGGGATAACAGCATCGGGGTGACCGACCCGATTTATCCAGTTTATATCGACTCGAACATCATGATAGGCCGCTCCGGAGAGATAAAGGATGGCAAATGGAGTAATGTCACTTACTTACCGTGTACGGCGGAAAACAATTTCGTTCCCGAACTGCCCGACCGCAGGGTAGACATCATCTATTTGTGCTATCCGAACAATCCTACAGGTACGGTCATATCGAAAGAGGAATTACAAAAATGGGGTAACTATGCATTGAAGAACGATACGCTCATTTTTTACGATGCGGCTTACGAGGCATATATTCAAGACCCAGATATACCCCATTCTATTTACGAGATAAAGGGAGCACGAAAAGTAGCCATCGAATTTCATAGTTATTCAAAAACGGCAGGTTTTACGGGTGTGCGTTGTGGCTATACGGTAGTGCCTAAAGAGTTGACAGCTTCTACCTTGAGCGGTGAACGGATTGCACTGAACCCTTTGTGGTATCGCCGTCAGTGCACCAAGTTCAACGGTACCAGCTACATCAGCCAGCGTGCGGCAGAAGCCATCTATACACCGGAAGGCAAGAAACAGGTAAAAGAAACCATATCCTATTATATGGATAACGCCCGGATGATGCGTGAAACGCTGACCGGACTCGGCTTGGAAGTTTTTGGCGGAGAGAACGCTCCCTACATTTGGCTGAAAACCCCTGATAAGGAAAATAGTTGGCGTTTCTTTGAACGGATGCTCTACAATGCCCATGTGGTATGTACGCCGGGAGTAGGATTCGGACCAAGCGGTGAAGGATACGTACGGTTTACGGCTTTTGGTAGCCACGAGGATTGCGCCGAAGCGATGGAACGGCTGAAGAAATGGATATAAATACGGAAACAACCGGCAGCTATTGTCGTTACAGATAACTCCCTTTTATGGTTTTCGACCCAAAACCGTACGTTCTTGGTACGGAAACCGTACGGTTTGGGGACGGAGAACGTAAAATGTAGACTGTCTGAAACAGATTATACGTTGATTCAGATTATAAAATAACCGTTCCTGATTAGCATCTATCATGATTCTGTATGTGCTATAAGCCTTCATAAATTTATCGACTGAAATAAAACATATTATACGATGACAAACTTAAGATTTAATGTAGTAGAAAGTGCTTTCAACAAACGACCGTTGAAAGTGGACACTCCGGCGGAACGTCCGTCGGAATACTTTGGCAAAAATGTGTTCAATCGTGCCAAGATGTACAAGTATCTGCCGACACCGGTGTATGAAGCATTAATCGACGTAATCGATAACGGGGCTTGCTTAGACCGTTCGATGGCAGATGCCGTAGCGGCAGGTATGAAGAAATGGGCGGAAGAAAACGGCGTGACACATTACACGCACTGGTTCCAGCCCCTGACAGAAGGTACAGCCGAAAAGCACGATGCCTTTATCGAACACGATGGTAAGGGTGGAATGATAGAACAATTCTCCGGTAAATTACTGGTACAGCAGGAACCGGATGCCAGTTCATTCCCTAACGGAGGTATACGCAACACGTTCGAGGCGCGTGGCTATTCGGCTTGGGACCCTACTTCGCCCGTATTCATCATGGATGACACGCTTTGTATTCCTACTATATTTATCTCTTATACAGGCGAAGCGTTGGATTACAAGGCTCCCTTGCTCCGTGCGCTTCATGCGGTGAATGTGGCCGCTACGGAAGTCTGCCACTATTTCGATTCCTCCGTCAAAAAGGTGATATGTAACTTAGGTTGGGAGCAAGAGTATTTCTTGGTGGATGAAGGGTTGTATAACGCCCGTCCCGACTTGGTGTTGACCGGACGTACCCTCATGGGACATGATTCGGCAAAGAACCAGCAGATGGAAGACCATTACTTCGGTACCATCCCCGACCGTGTGCAAGCTTTCATGAAAGATTTGGAAATACAGGCGTTGGAATTGGCAATACCTTGTAAAACACGCCATAACGAGGTAGCACCCAACCAGTTTGAGATAGCTCCTATTTTCGAGGAGACCAACATTGCCAATGACCACAATATGCTCTTGATGTCCCTGATGAAGAAAGTGGCACGCAAGCACGGCTTCCGTGTGTTGCTGCATGAAAAGCCGTTTGCCGGCATCAACGGGTCGGGTAAGCACAACAACTGGAGCCTTTCTACAGATAAGGGTGTATTGCTTCATGCTCCCGGAAAGACTCCGGAAGAAAACCTGCGCTTCGTCACTTTCGTCGTAGAGACCTTGATGGGGGTATATCGTCATAACGGATTACTGAAAGCCAGCATCATGAGTGCTACAAACGCCCACCGTTTGGGTGCAAACGAAGCACCTCCCGCTATTATCTCGTCTTTCTTAGGCAAGCAGTTGAGCGAGTTGTTAAACCATATCGAAAAAAGCGATAAGGAAGACTTGTTCAACATGACGGGCAAGCAAGGCATGAAACTGGATATCCCGGAGATACCGGAATTGCTCATTGACAATACCGACCGTAACCGTACATCGCCTTTCGCCTTTACAGGCAACCGCTTTGAATTCCGTGCCGTAGGTAGTGAAGCCAACTGTGCTTCGGGCATGATTGTACTAAATACGGCTGTGGCTGAGGCTCTTACCGACTTCAAGCATCGGGTAGACACGCTTATTGAGAAAGGGCAAGACAAGACAGCCGCTATCATTGAAATATTGCGGGAGGACATTAAGACTTGCAAGCCGATACGTTTTGACGGTAACGGGTATTCTGAAGAATGGAAAGAAGAAGCCAAGCGGCGTGGACTGGACTGCGAAACAAGTTGCCCGCTCATCTTCGACAACTACCTGACCGAGGATTCCGTACGGATGTTCGAAACAATGAACGTGATGAACCGCAAGGAATTGGAAGCGCGCAACGAAGTGAAATGGGACACTTATACCAAACGCATCCAGATAGAAGCTCGTGTCATGGGAGACATCACCATGAACCACATCGTACCTGTAGCTACACACTACCAGAGCCAGTTGGCAAAGAATGTGCAGAATATGCGCCAGATATTCCCGGCGGAAAAAGCCGATAAACTCTGCGCGCGCAACATGAAACTCATTGAGGAAATAGCCGAACGTACACAAGCTATCGAGACGGGAGTAGAAGAACTTATCAACGCCCGCAAGGTAGCGAACAAATTAACGAATGAACGGGAAAAGGCTATCGCTTACCACGACACGGTAGAGCCGAAAATGGGGAAAATACGTTATCAGATAGATAAGCTGGAATTGATTGTGGCTGATGAATTGTGGACACTGCCTAAATACAGGGAATTGTTGTTTATCAGATAAATGCATTCAGACAATAAATTTTAGCTGCTAAATCCGGGCGCAGACGACTGTGAAGTCGGCTGTGCCTTTTGCGGCTATACATTATTATGTAAACTAAAACGTATTGAAATATGGAAAAAGGATTATATAACGCAACCTATGAACACGATGCGTGTGGTGTCGGGATGGTGGTTAACATCCATGGCTACAAAAGCCATGAATTGGTAGATAATGCATTGAAGGTGCTCGAAAACATGCGTCACCGGGGCGCGGAAGGTGCCGACAACAAGACAGGGGACGGTGCGGGGATTTTACTGCAGATACCGCATGAGTTTATTTTACTTCAAGGTATTCCTGTCCCTGAAAAAGGGAAATATGGAACGGGAATCGTGTTCTTGCCGAAAGACAACCAGCGACAACAGGATATATTAAGCGTGATGATAGAAGAAATAGAACGCGAAGGCTTGTCGTTGATGCACTTGCGCAACGTGCCTACTAATCCTGCTTGCTTAGGTGAAACTGCCCTTGCGAACGAACCCGACATTAAACAGATGTTTGTGACTGGCGTGACAGATGAAAATGTCCCGGCGTTTGAACGTACGCTTTACCTCATCCGTAAACGCATTGAGCGGCGGGTAACAGATAAAGATTTTTATGTATGCTCACTATCGGCACACACCATTATATATAAAGGTATGTTGTCCAGTCTGCAACTGCGCCAATATTTCCCGGATTTGACTAACAGATATTTCACCAGTGGTATTGCTTTGGTGCATTCCCGTTTCTCTACCAATACCTTCCCTACATGGAGCTTGGCGCAACCTTTCCGTCTGTTGGCACACAACGGAGAAATCAATACCATCCGTGGGAACCGGGGCTGGATGCAGGCACGTGAAAGTGTGCTCAGTTCGGAAGTAATCGGTGATGTAAAGGACATATCGCCTATCGTGCAGCCTGACATGAGCGACTCCGCCAGTCTGGACAACGTTTTCGAGTTCTTCGTGATGTCGGGGCTTTCATTGCCTCATGCCATGGCATTGATGATGCCGGAAAGTTTTAACGACAAGAATCCCATATCGGAAGACCTGAAGGCTTTTTACGAATACCATTCCATCTTAATGGAACCCTGGGACGGGCCGGCTGCGTTGCTTTTCAGCGACGGACGTTATGCCGGTGGTATGCTCGACCGCAACGGATTACGTCCGGCACGTTACACGATTACCAAGAATGATACCATGGTAGTGGCTTCGGAAGTAGGTGTAATGGATTTCGACCCGTCTGAAATAGCGGAGAAGGGACGCCTCCAGCCGGGGAAAATATTACTTGTCGATACGCAAGAAGGCAAGATTTATTACGATGGAGAAATCAAAGAACATCTTGCCGCTGAATATCCTTACCGCCAATGGCTCTCTGCCAATCGCATCCAGTTGGAAAAGCTGAAAAGCGGCCGTAAGATAGACAATGCCGTACCCGACCTGATAAGGCATGAACTGATGTTTGGCTATGGAGCGGAAGACATCGACAATACCATTGTTCCGATGTGTGTCAACGGACAAGAACCTACGGCAGCCATGGGTAACGATACGCCATTGGCTGTATTGAGCGACCGTCCGCAATCGTTATTCAACTACTTCCGCCAGCAATTTGCGCAAGTAACCAATCCAGCCATCGACTCTATCCGGGAAAGCCTTGTCATGTCGTTGACCGAATATATCGGACGGGTAGGGTCGGGGATTCTTCGTCCTGATGCGTCTAACTGCAAGATGGTGTGTTTGCCTCACCCTATTCTGAACAATACCCAACTCGATATTTTATGTAATATCCGCTATAAGGGTTTCAATACGGTGAAATTACCAATGCTTTTTGAGTGTGCCCAAGGCGAGAACGGATTACGATCGGCACTGGATAGTTTGTGTAAAGAGACTGCCCGCAGTGTGGATGAAGGCTACAACTACATCATCCTTTCCGACCGCGACATCGACCGCACGCATGCTGCCATCCCTTCGCTGCTGGCTGTAAGTGCCGTACATCACTACCTTATCTCTGTAGGCAAACGTGTACAAACCGCCTTGATAGTGGAGAGTGGCGAGATACGCGAACCGATGCATGCCGCCCTGCTGCTTGGCTACGGTGCATCGGCATTATGCCCCTATATGGTATTTGCTGTGCTGGATGACTTGGTGAAACGTAAAAAAGTACAAGAAAATTACGAGACCGCCGAGGCGAACTACATCAACGCTATGAAGAAAGCCTTACTGAAAATCATGGCAAAGATGGGTATCTCTACCATCCGCTCCTATCGGGGAGCCAAGATATTCGAAGCGGTAGGCTTGTCGGGGAGTTTGCTCAAAACCTACTTCGGCACCGAAACCTCTACTATTGGCGGTATTGGTCTGGAAACAATAGCCCGCGATGCCATAGCCATGCACAATGAAGGGTTTGCCCAAGACGCAGAGACTGACTTTCTGCCCAACTTCGGTTTGTTTCATTACCGTAAGGACGGCATCCGCCATGCTTGGAATCCGGAAACCATCGCTACACTTCAGCTTGCCACGAGGACAGGAGATTACGGAAAGTACAAAGAATTCACTCGGTTGGTGGACGACAAGGCGGATGCCATCTTCATCCGTGACTTCTTCGACTTCAAACGTACCGCTACGCCGATAGATATAAATAAGGTGGAACCGGTAAGCGACATCGTGAAACATTTCGTGGCAGGAGCCATGAGCTTCGGCGCACTCTCGAAAGAAGCCCACGAAGCTATCTGCCTCGCCATGAACCAACTCGGTACCCGCTCTAATACGGGTGAAGGAGGGGAAGACAACGAACGTTTCCATGCGGAGGTGGACGGCGTTTCGCTTTCCAGCAAGACCAAGCAAGTGGCTTCGGGACGTTTCGGAGTAACGACCGAATACCTGGTGAACGCTGAGGAAATACAAATCAAAGTGGCGCAAGGCGCGAAACCCGGTGAAGGCGGACAACTACCCGGATTCAAAGTGGACGAAGTGATAGCCAAGACACGTCACTCCATTCCCGGTATCTCACTTATCTCACCGCCCCCTCATCACGACATTTATTCCATTGAAGACTTGGCGCAACTCATCTTCGACCTGAAGAATGTCAATCCGAAAGCGGCAATCAGTGTCAAGCTGGTAGCCGAAAGTGGAGTAGGAACCATAGCCGCCGGAGTGGCAAAGGCGAAAGCCGACCTCATCGTGATATCGGGAGCCGAAGGGGGAACAGGTGCCAGCCCGGCATCGAGCATGCGCTTTGCAGGCATATCGCCTGAAATAGGACTCAGCGAAGCACAACAGACTTTAGTAAAGAACGAGCTACGCGGTAACATCCGTCTGCAAGTAGACGGGCAATTGAAGACCGGACGCGACATTATCCTCATGGCACTACTCGGTGCGGAAGAGTTTGGTTTTGGTACCTTGTTGTTGATTGTGTTAGGATGTGTCATGATGCGCAAGTGCAACCTGAATACTTGCCCGTTAGGAGTGACGACCCAAAATTCGGAACTCCGCCGACACTTCATGGGCAAACACCAGTATTTAGTCAATTACTTTACTTTTTTAGCAGAAGAAGTACGTGGGTATCTGGCTGAAATGGGATATACGAAACTTGACGATATCGTAGGTCATACCGAACTGATTGTACGGAAGCCTGCCGATAAGGGAAGCAAAGCGTCGATGCTTGATTTCACCCGCCTGCTCTTCAAGGAGGATACGACGTGTCCGCTCTGCCACGCATCAGGGCAGGCACACGACCTCGACAATGTGCTCGACCGTCAAATTATACGTTCCGCCCAATGTGCCATAGAAGAAAGAGAAGAAGTGAACCTCGACTATGCCATCAAGAATACCGACCGTGCCGTGGGTACGATGCTGAGCGGATTAATTGCCTCTAAATACGGAGAAGAAGGTCTACCGGACGCTACCATCAACATCAAGTTCAAGGGGAGTGCCGGACAGAGTTTCGGGGCATTTCTTGTAAAAGGTGTAAACTTCAAGCTGGAAGGTGAGACTAATGACTATTTTGCCAAAGGCCTGAGTGGAGGACGCATCGCCATCCTACCGCCTATACGCAGCAACTTCAATGCTGAAGACAACACCATAGCCGGCAATACGGGACTGTATGGAGCCACTTCCGGCGAACTGTATGTCAATGGAAAGGTGGGCGAACGCTTTGCCGTGCGTAACTCCGGTGCCATAGCCGTAGTAGAAGGTGCGGGCGACCATTGTTGCGAATACATGACCGGAGGCCGCATTGTGGTATTGGGAGAAACCGGACGGAACTTTGCCGCAGGTATGAGTGGCGGTGTGGCATACGTATGGGACAAACACCATAACTTCGATTACTTCTGCAACATGGATATGGTGGAAATCAACCTTGTGGAGGAAAGTTCCTACCGCAAGGAATTACACGAACTGATACGCCAACACTATCTGTATACAGGCTCGAAATTGGCCCGTCAGATGCTTGATGACTGGCCTCGCTACGTGGAGGACTTCATTCAAGTAGTACCAATTGAATACAAGCGTGTCTTGCAAGAAGAGCAGGTAAAGAAACTGCAACAGAAGATAGCGGATATGCAACGGGATTACTGATTCATTGACGATTTTACGATTTACTATTTACAAAGTACAAAATCGCAAATCGTCAAATCGCAAATTGTAAATTATTAAATTGTAAATGAGATTATGGGAGACTATAAAGCTTTTCTGACGATACATCGCAAGGAAGCGGGATACCGCCCCGTACACGACCGGATACACGACTTCGGCGAAGTGGAACAAACTCTTAATTCAAGCGACCGCTGCCAACAGGCATCACGCTGCATGGATTGCGGCGTGCCTTTCTGCCATTGGGCATGTCCATTAGGCAACCGTCCACCGGAATGGAACGATGCCTTGTACCGTGGCGATTGGGAATTGGCTTATCGCTTACTCAACTCTACCAATGACTTCCCTGAATTTACAGGACGTGTCTGTCCCGCCTTGTGCGAAAAGGCTTGTGTGCTGAATTTGGTAGAGCACGAACCTACTACGAACCGTGAAGATGAAGCCGCCATCACGGAACACGCTTTCGAGGAAAATTACGTGCACATCCATCACCCCGAACGTAATGGAAAGCGTGTGGCAGTGATAGGTTCGGGACCAGCCGGATTGGTAGCCGCTAACCAACTGAACTTAAAAGGATATGCAGTGACAGTATTTGACAAGAACGAGGATGCGGGTGGCTTATTACGTTACGGCATACCCAACTTTAAACTGAACAAAGCCGTTATCGACCGTCGCATGAATGTATTACGGGCTGAAGGTATTGATTTTCGCTTCAACGTACCGATAGACTTGACTTGTTTGCCTGATGGGTTCGATGCCTACATCATTGCAACGGGCACACCGGAAGCACGTGACCTCAATATTCCCGGTCGTGACTTGAAAGGCATTCATTTTGCTCTCGACATACTGGCACAACAGAACCGGATACTTGCCGGTGCGGAAATTCCTCGTGAAAAGTTGGTCAATGCCAAAGGAAAAGACGTTTTGGTGATTGGCGGAGGCGATACTGGAAGCGACTGTATCGGAACGGCACATCGACAAGGATGCCGTAGCGTGACACAAATAGAGATTATGCCAAGACCTGTGGAAGGACCTGACGACCCGCAACATCCTTGGCCCGAATGGCCGCGCACGCTTAAGACCACATCCAGCCATGAGGAAGGTTGCACACGCCGATGGAACATGAATACGTTACGTTTCGTAGGAAAAGACGGAAAGGTGACCGGTGCTGAAGTACAGGAAATCGCATGGAAGCCTAATCCTGAAGGTGGTCACCCTATCATGGAGTCAGTGGGCAAGCCTGAAATGATAAAAGCAGACATGGTTTTGTTGGCAATGGGCTTCTTGAAACCGAAGTTGCCGGAATTTGCTCCGAATGTCTTTGTGGCGGGCGATGCGGCTTCCGGAGCTTCGTTAGTGGTAAGGGCTATGGCGAGCGGGCGTAACGTGGCTGCACAAGTACACAACTATTTGTCAACAGAATAACCATTAAAGTTATGTGTGGAATTGTAGGATATATAGGTCACCGGAAAGCATACAAAGTGCTGATGAAAGGGCTTCACCGCCTGGAATACCGTGGGTATGACAGTGCAGGTATTGCCCTAATGAAAGAGAACGGCACCTTGAATGTATATAAATCGAAAGGGAAGGTAGCTGATTTGGAAGCGAAAGCTACCGGTCAAGAGGTAGACGGAACCATCGGGATTGCCCACACCCGATGGGCTACACATGGAGAACCCAATGAAAAGAACGCTCATCCACAAGTGTCAGAAAGCGGACGCATCGCCTTGGTACATAACGGTACGATAGAAAATTATGCCGTTCTGAAAAAGGCATTGGCGCAACATGGTTATGTCTTTTCCAGCGACACGGATACGGAAGTATTGGTGCAACTTATCGACTATATACAAACCACCAACGGATGCCGTCTGATTGACGCCATCAAAGAAGCATTGAAACAGGTGGAAGGAGCATACGCCATCGCCGTTATGGAGAGGGGAAATCCCAATACCCTCATTGCCGCACGGAAAAGCAGTCCATTGGTTATCGGTATAGGAAACGGAGAGACATTCATCGCATCGGATGTCACTCCTATTGTGGGATATACCGATAAGGTGATTTACTTGAACGATAATGAGATTGCAGAGATTACCCGTCCGTCTTACTTGAAAATCCAGTCCCTCGAAAGTGGAGAAAACTCGAAACTCAACATCCAGACGCTAAGGATGAGTGTGGAACAATTGGAGAAAGGCGGTTATGAGACTTTCATGCTGAAAGAAATATTCGAGCAACCTTACACGTTGCGCGATTGTATGCGTGGACGTATTACCGACAACGGGCGACGGGTTGTGTTATCCGGAGTATTAGAAAACCGCGAACGTTTCCTTCAAGCGCACCGTATCGTTATCGTGGCTTGTGGAACATCGTGGCATGCCGGTCTGATAGGGAAACGCATCATCCAAGAATTGTGCTGTCTTCCCGTAGAAGTGGAATATGCCTCCGAATTCTGTTACGGACATCCACAAATCACGGATAGGGATATTGTGATTGCCCTATCGCAATCGGGAGAGACCGCCGACACATTGAGTGCCGTTCAATTGGCAAGGAGCAAAGGGGCTTTTGTTTATGGCATTTGCAATGTGGTAGGTGCATCCATTCCACGTAATACCGATTCGGGAACTTACATCCATGTAGGTCCGGAAATCGGTGTGGCTTCTACAAAAGCGTTTACGGGACAAGTGACCGTATTGACGTTGCTTGCTCTGTGTGTGGCAAGAGCGGGGAACGATTACAGAAGATACGGTTTATAAAATTACCCACGCTATGCTGGAAATGCCCGAAACCATTCAAGAAGTCCTAAAATTAGAGCCGTCCATCCGTGAACTTTCCAAAATCTTCACCTATGCACGTAACTTTTTGTATTTGGGACGTGGTTACAATTATCCTACCGCATTGGAAGGTGCGTTAAAGCTGAAGGAAATCTCATACATCCATGCCGAAGGCTATCCTGCGGCGGAAATGAAGCATGGTCCGATAGCGTTAATAGACCAGGAAATGCCTACGGTAGTCATAGCACCCAGTGATTCCCTTCATGATAAGATAATAAACAATATCCAACAAGTGAAATCGCGTGGCGGTTTAGTAATCGCTCTTATTACGAAAGGGGACGCGTCCATTAGACAAATGGCAGACTATTGTTTGGAGATACCTGAAGTATATGAATGCCTTACACCGATTGTCACTTCTATCCCTTTGCAATTGTTGGCATACCATATTGCCCGGATTAAAAGGAAAGACGTAGACCAGCCAAGAAATCTGGCTAAATCAGTAACGGTGGAATAAATTATGCACCACAGATTACACAGATTATTTTATTTTCAATTTACGAAGTACGATTTAATCATCAAATAGTAAATTGTAAATAAATCTGTGTAATCTGTGGTGAATTGTATCACAATGCTTGCAACATACGCTTGAGCACTACCGTAGCGGAGATTTCACGGTTAGCCGCTTCGGGGATGACTAACGAAGTGGGAGCTGAAAGGGTTATTAAGGACTGAATATGCAAAGGAAGAACGCAGACTACAGTTCACCCCTGAAGAACTGGCGGACATCCGCTGTCATTTAAACAGTATTGAGATTATGGGCGGACACTATCCCGAAGGCAAAGAAAAAATGGCAGGACTTTAATCTCGGATATCTATGGAACGACGTGATTTTCTGAAGAAATCTGCACTGGCAGCCTTAGGAACGGCGGTAGCCGGAATGGGAATCATGCAGGCTTTCAACCATATCAATGATGACAAATCAAAGACAAACAAGATGAAGATAACAGTATTGACGGGCAGTCCCCGTAAGAACAGTAATTCCGCTTACTTGGCGGAGCAGTTTATCAAAGGCGCAGAAGAACATGGACACGAGGTGTTCCGTTTCGACTGTGCTTTCAAACAGGTGGAGCCGTGCCGCGCCTGCAACCGTTGCGACATGGACAGACCTTGCATATTCAACGATGATTTTCAGAAACTCCGTCCGTACCTGGTAGACGCGGATATGGTGGTGTTTGCCATGCCGATGTATTACTTCGGCATCCCGGTGCAGATGAAACGGGTGATAGACCGCTTCTATGCCATCAACGGACAGATAAAGGGCGTATCAAAGAAAGCAGCCTTTCTGATGACCTATGCCGACACCGCCAAGAAAGAAGCGGAACCGATGCTGGTGCATTACCATACGCTGATGGATTATCTCGGTTGGACAAGTGTGGGCGAAGTGGTGGCTTCGGGCGTGTGAACGGTGGGTAGTGTCAGGAACACGGATTATCCGCAGCAAGCCTATCAGTTAGGCAAGAGTTTATAAAAGATGTTCAACTGTTTTAATCTTGAATAATGACGTTTGGAATAGGAACACAAGAGATAATTTTTATCGTGTTGGTAGTTCTGCTGTTTTTCGGTGGCAAGAGGGTACCCGAACTGATGGAAGGTCTGGGCAAAGGGGTGCGCAGTTTCAAGGAAGGCGTGAAAGGCGTGGAAAACGACCTTGACATAAGGAATGAAAACCAAACAAACTGACAATATGAAACATAGTGAACGATGAAATTTGAACGAAGGGTACAGATAAAAATTACACTCGGATACATTGTTATGCTTATCGTTGGAATAGGCATGGCTTTTATATTGGTATATGAGCGAAATCAGATACAAAAGATAGAAACCGAGTCTGCCGAGATACAGCAGGTGCGTCGCGACATCAACGCCGCCCACCGCCACATCACCGGGCTTGCCACCCTCGGTGAGAGCGTCATCGGGTGGGAAGAAGCCGACAGCATCCGTTACCGCGCCCTCCGCCTACGCACCGACAGTCTACTACAAGCCTTGAAGCCCCATTGTCGGGACTACGTGCGCCCGGCACAGATAGACACCCTGCGTACCCTCTTGACGGAAAAGGAAACCCATCTGCTGCACCTGACGGAAATCTTCGCCCGACAGGACGCGGCGGACAGCCTCTTGGTGAACCACCTGCCCGAAGTGGCACGCCGGGCGACACATATCCGCACAGTGAAGCGGAAGAAAAGCGGGTTGGCAGGAGTATTTGGTGGCAAGAAAACCGTACAAATACTCTCCTCTGCCAAGGAATTGCACCAGTTCAGCGACAGCCTAATAGCCCTGCAACAGCAACAGACAGCGGAAATGGAAGCCTATGCAGACAGCCTGCGCAACCGCAACCGGGCATTGAACCGAGAACTGAACCGCCTCGTCAGCGACCTTGACACGCAGGCGCAGACCTCCTTCGGACATCGGGAACGGAAGATAGCAGAAGCGCAGGCATTGTCCGTGCGGCTGTTAACCATCACCATATCCGCCGCCATTATCCTGTTGTTCCTATCCTACCTCGCCATCCATCGGGAAATGAAACGCAACGACCAAGAGCGGAAGCGTCGAGAGAAACTCATCGGCGAATTACAGGAGAGCAACGAGGCGAATAAGAAGCTGATAAAGCTGCGGCGCAACCTCATCCAAAACGTCACCCACGAACTACGCACTCCGCTGACAGCCATCAGCGGTAACGCCGAACTGCTGCTGAACGACACAGAGGCGGACAACCGGATGCGCCACGCACAGACCATCCACGATGCCGCCGGGCGCATGGCAGGGATGATTAACAGCCTGCTGGTGTATTTCCGGCTGGACAGCGGCAAGGAAAAACCAAGCGTCAAACCGTTCAAGCTATGCTCCATCGCCGAAACTTTGAAAACGGAGTTTGCACCGTTGGCGGAAAGCAAACAACTCACATTCACGGTGGATAACCGGGTGAACGAGATAGTTAGCGGCGACAAGAACCGTATTATCAGTATTGGTAGTAACCTGCTTTCCAACGCTATCAAATTTACCAAAAACGGCACAATCACATTAAACACTGATTATACAGATGGCACATTCACGTTGTTGGTATCGGACACGGGAACCGGAATGACCAAGGAACAGCAACAGCGGATATTCACCCCGTTTGAGCGACTGGGCAACGCCGTGACGGAAGACGGCTTCGGATTAGGGCTTGCCATCGTATCCGACACGGTGAAGCTGCTGAAAGGAAACATCCGTGTAGAAAGCGAACCGGGCAAGGGAAGCCGCTTCACCGTGAGCCTGCCCTTGCCCAAGGCGGAGGAAGCGGTAACGGGCGAAAAGAAACAAGACTGCCATGTATCACTTTCCGGCTGTCACATATTGGCGATAGACAACGACATCCTGCTACTCAATATGCTGCATGACATGTACAAGCAGAACGGTGTGGAATGTGACACTTGTCAAAGTGTGGACGAACTGACCGACCAGATGCGCACAAAAGACTACGACCTGCTGATAACCGACCTGAAGATGCCGGAAGTGAACGGTTATGAAGTGCTGGAACTGCTGCGCACATCGGAAATCGGCAATTCGCAGATCGTCCCCGTAGTAGCAGCCACCGCCGCAGGTTATGTGGAGGAAGAGGAACTGAAAGCAAAAGGGTTTGCCGCTGTCCTCCCTAAACCATACTCCATAGATGAATTGTTGGCTGTCACAGAGCGTTACATCAAGCGGAACAAGACAAACCGCATAGACCTGTCGCCCCTGCTCGCTTTCGGCGACAAGCAGCGCACGTTGAAGCGTTTGATTACCACAACACAATCCGATATGGACGAGGTGCGCAAGGCTGCGGAAGCCAAGGACATGGAAACGTTGGATAACTGGGTACACCACCTCAGAAGCTCGTGGATGCTGATAAAGGCAGAACAGCCGTTGGCGGCATTGTATGAGGCAATCCACAAGGAAAACATTGTGAATGAATATGTGCAGTCCGCTGTCAATGCGGTATTGGCACAAGGCAAACTGATTGTCGATTTGGCAAGGAAGGAGGCGGAACGATGGGACGGATAATCGTGATAGAGGACAACCTTGTATTTGCCGACTATGTATGCAGATTGCTGGAGAGTAAAGGCTTCCAAAGCGTCACTACCTCCAACAGCAACGGCGCACGGAAGCTATTTGCCAAGATACAGGAGAACGACATCGTGCTGGCTGACATGCGCCTGCCCGATGGTGACGGCATCGCCCTGCTGGAAGAACTGCGGAAACAGGGCAGGAATAACCCTTACATCGTCATGACGGAACATGGCGAAATCCCCATTGCCGTGAGGTCATTGAAGTTAGGTGCGGAGGACTTCATTCCCAAGGACCTGTTGGAAATGAACCTGCCGCCGCTTTTGGACTCGCTGCAAAAGAAGATGAAACGGCAAGAAACGCCCATCCATGAACGCAACAGCGAAGCGTTCAAGAAGATATACAACAAGATAAGGCTGGTGGCATCCACCAACATGAGCGTCCTGATATTGGGCGAGAGCGGCACGGGCAAGGAACACATCGCCGAGAAGATACACGCAAGGAGCAAACGGGCAGGCAAACCATTCGTGTCCGTGGACTGCGGCCTATTGTCGAAGGAACTTGCCGCATCCGACCTGTTCGGACACGAGAAAGGGGCGTTCACGGGAGCTGAACGCAAGAGACTGGGAGTCTGGGAGGAAGCCGCCGGAGGCACGCTGTTCCTTGACGAGATAGGCAACCTGTCCATAGAAGTGCAGCAGATGCTTCTCCGCGCATTGGAAGCCAAACGGTACAGACCCACGGGTGGAAACAAGGACAAGAAAGCCGATGTGCGTATCATCGCCGCCACCAACGAGGACTTGCTGACCGCTATCGCTGAAAAGCGTTTCCGGGCTGACCTCTACCAACGGCTGAAAGAATACACTATTCAGATTCCCCCGTTACGAGAATGCCGTGAGGACATAATACCATTGGCGGATTTCTTCCGGCAACTCGCCAACGAGGAATTTGAGAAGCAGGTGAAAGGCTTTGACGCAGAAGCGAAGAAACAAATGCTTGCCTATACGTGGGGCGGCAATGTGAGGGAACTGAAAAGTGCCATGCGTTTGGCAGTGCTGCATACCGAGGGCGATACGGTCACGGCTGATGCGTTGGAGTTTGACGAAATGCCATCGGCGTCCGATGCTTCGTTTTCTTTAAGCGACATGGAAAAGACGAGGATACTCCGTGCCTTGGAACGGGCAAATGGCAACCGAAAATTAACGGCAGAACTGCTCGGCATAGGGCGTACCACACTGTACAACAAGATGAAAGCATACGGGATAGAATAGAAAATAGAGAAAACATGAAAGGAATTACAGGAAAAAGGCTACCTTTGTAGCAACATTTGAGAAAAGTCGGGCGTGGAAAGTAAAAAATTCTACCCGATGAAGATATAGTATAGAATAAGACCGCAAGGCGTTTCAGGCGAAAATCTGGAAAATTGGAACTACGGAAGCGATTGCGTGATGCTTATGCTATGCCTTGGCATAGCGTGCAGTCACGTACATTCCGTAAAGGCATTCCAGAGCCATCGCTTGAAGGTAGTGTGATTTGCACGCTATTTTTCGTATGACGGCTTTCGGTCATAACCATCACTAAAAAGAGACCGAATGGGAAAAGTCGTATTATTCGCCGTCCTCACGATGGACGGATGCCTCACAGACAGTTCAGGAGAAGCGCAGAAATGGCTTGCCAAGACCGAAACGCCGGACAGGTTCGGGATTGCCGAATTGAAGGAAACCGCCCGTCCGCTCTCCGAATACACCTCCCTCACGATGCTGGTACTTGACAAGACCACCACAACCTATTTCATAGCAGCCAACGCCACCACTGCAAGCATCATCAACGGTATGGCACGGATGCACCTGCTGGATGAAATCATCCTCTGCACGATACCCGTCATTGCCGGGAACGGTTGCCGCCTGTTTCTTGGGGATTTGCCCGAAAGCGAATGGGTGCGGAACGAAATAAAGGCATACAAGGACGGTTCACTGAAAGCTGTGTATCGAAAAGAATGTAATACGCTGAAAAAGAAATTGTCTTTGTTTGAAAAGCTGTTTGGAAAACGATAAATACCATTGGCGAATGCCTCTCTTTCTAAAATCGGAAAAGATGCACCAAGTATAGTTTTTATACAAATCATAGGTTGCCCGACTTTGGAGAGGTAACCCAGCGGCAAGGTTTTCGGAGTAACCCGAAAAGTTTTGAGTAACTCAAAACATACCTTGCTGCTGCCACTTTTCGGCAGTAACCGAAAAGCCTTCGGGTAACTCGAAGGACACCTTGCTGATTTCATGTGAAATCAATAATCCGTCAAGAAACGGATTGAGAAAAGAGCTATTACTTCGACTCTCAAAGCATCGTTTTCCGATGCCTGAGCTGCACAAAAGAAGAATAGAAACTAAGGAACTATCTCCTTTGGGCATATTAGTGGGGTATATCTTCCTGTTAGTGCGAATGGTCGCACACACGCCTGCCTGCAGGCACTAATCAAAAGTTAGAGGTTATTAGAATATTAGAATGAATATAGAATAAGAAGAATATATCAAAACAGTAAAACTTTGATGTACAGTGTAATAGTGGCATAATGTTGATAACGTACTGACGTGCTGTTGTACTGACGCATTGACGTGTAGACTTACTGACTTATTGTCGTACTGACGTGCTGTTGTACTTCAGCACAGCAGCACATAAAGGATTCGGCAACGAATTGCTGGTTAAAATATAAGAATATTGGATACCGCCATGCAATATAGCACTATTTCAATGGAAAAGTCAATGTGTGTTACAATGATTCTGTACATAATAACTTGTATCGTTAATTGCAGAAGTGTATAAGCATATACAAATGACATTTTATCGTTGAAGTGGTAGATGCTATGCCTATTGCCGGGATAAAACAAACACCTACTGTTATCAGTAGAGTATCACATAACTTTCAAAATAGAGGGGTGGTAAAAATTATATTTGGAAGTCCAATTTTCTCCATTTTTCATTGGAATAGTTTTGGTAATGAGGGAGAAAAACACTACTTTTGCACATGAGGAAAGCGTTCTTTCGATTAGTGCAGAACATTGCAGAATAGAGAAGCTCGCTGGTTTCCAAATCGTTACCTATCAAGCAGACAATCTTTGTAAGTTTCTTGTTTTCAATGGGTAAGAAAAAGTAATATGTCTTCTTTCATGAAAGAGCTTCATACTCGTGTTTATGAACAAA
Source organism: uncultured Parabacteroides sp. (assembly GCA_910577325.1). Classification (GTDB taxonomy): domain Bacteria; phylum Bacteroidota; class Bacteroidia; order Bacteroidales; family Tannerellaceae; genus Parabacteroides. The sequence goes on along the minus strand of CAJTMR010000014.1, from coordinate 60 downwards.
TGCTAGAAGCAGAGATGGATAACCATTTAGGTTATGAAAAACACTCCAATCAAGGCGATC
>CAJTMR010000013.1 GCA_910577325.1 uncultured Parabacteroides sp. | reverse complement strand
TATTGCTATTTTACTAATAATTAATAACTTAATTTCGTCGAACTGACGTTAATTAATAAATTATATAAGAAAAACATGAAGATCAGACACCTTTTTTTGCTATGTCTAATAGCAATATCAGCGACACTGAGTGCAAATGGAAAAACTGTAATTCCAATTACGACCGATAATGTTAGCCTTATTTATAAGGTTGATGATAAAAATGGTCGTTTGTATCAATCTTATCTGGGAAGAAAACTGTCATTCGATTCGGATATTGCACAATTACCTCTCGGAAATGAGGCCTATCTGACACACGGTATGGAAGATTATTTCGAGCCGGCTATCCGTGTTTTGCATAATGACGGCAATCCGTCCTTGCTTTTGAAATATGTCTCCCATCAAAGCAAACAGCTTCAATCAGGAGCAAACGAGACGGTTATTCTTTTGAAAGATGATAAATATCCTGTCGAAGTGAAACTGCATTTCATCGCTTATCCGAAGGAAAACATCATCAAGGAATATGCGGAAATCTCACATCAGGAAAAGAAGCCTGTAACCCTTTATAACTATGCTTCCTCTTTACTGCATCTGAACGGTAGTAAATATTTCTTAACCGAATTTGCAGGAGATTGGGCGCATGAAGTCAATATGAAGGAAACCGAGCTGGCTTTTGGCAAGAAGATGTTGGATACTAAGTTAGGAAGTCGTGCAAATATGTTCTGCTCCCCGTTCTTTTTGCTTGCCCTGAACAAGAAAGCGGAAGAGAATGCAGGAGATGTATTATTCGGAACGATCGGATGGACAGGAAATTACCGTTTTACGTTCGAGGTGGATAATGAAAATGGGTTGCGTGTACTTTCCGGTATCAATCCGTATGCCTCGGAATATTCGCTGAAACCGAACGAAGTGTTCCGCACACCGGAGTTCATCTTCACCTACAGTACGGAAGGTAAGGGAAAAGCCAGTCGCGATTTTCAACGTTGGGCGCGTAAATATCAATTGAAAGACGGTGAGAAATCCCGTATGACATTGCTGAACAACTGGGAAGCGACCTATTTTGACTTTAATGAAGACAAGTTGGTGGAAATTATGGATGAAGCCGTTACACTGGGAGTTGACATGTTCCTGCTTGATGACGGTTGGTTTGCAAATAAATATCCCCGTAGCAGCGACCATCAAGGATTGGGAGACTGGGAAGAAACAGTAACCAAGTTGCCTAACGGTATCGGTAAACTGGTGAAAGAAGCAACAGATAAAGGTATTAAGTTCGGTTTGTGGATCGAACCGGAAATGGTAAATCCGAAAAGTGAATTGTATGAAAAACATAAGGATTGGGTGATCCATCTGCCGAATCGTGATGAATATTACTTTAGAAATCAGATGGTTTTGGATTTGAGTAATCCGAAAGTGCAAGATTATGTCTATGGCGTTGTCGATAACTTGATGACTAAATATCCGGGGATCGCCTATTTCAAATGGGATTGCAATAGCCCGATTACAAATATTTATTCTCCGTATTTGAAGGACCAACAGTCCCATTTGTATATTGAGCACGTACGTGGTTTATACAATATCCTGGAGCGGATCAAACAGAAATATCCGAATCTGCCGATGATGTTATGTTCCGGCGGCGGTGGTCGTTGTGATTATGAGGCGTTGAAATATTTCACCGAATTCTGGCCGAGTGATAATACGGATGCTGTGGAACGCATCTTTATCCAGTGGGGATATTCGCATTTCTTCCCGACAAAGAGCATGGCTGCCCATGTAACAAGCTGGGGGAAACAGCCGGTCAAGTTTCGTACGGACGTAGCCAGCATGTGTAAGTTAGGTTTTGATATCCGTGTCCACGAAATGAGCCAGGCAGACCAGCAGTATTGCAAGGAAGCGGTGGCCAACTTTAAACGTTTGGACGATGTTATCCTGGATGGTGACCAGTACCGTTTGCAGTCGCCTTATGAAAGCCAGCACGCTGCCGTTATGTATGCCAATAGCAATGCAGACAAGGCTGTCCTGTTTGCTTTCGATATCCATCCGAGATATGCAGAGTCGATGCAACCCCTTCGTTTACAAGGATTGAAGAAGGATGCTCGCTACGAGCTGAAAGAAATCAATCTGGTTCCGGGTACGAAATCCAGATTGGCTTGCAACGGCAAAACATTCTCCGGAGAGTTTCTGATGAATGTCGGTATTCCTGTGTTTTCAAGCCGGCCGACAAACAGTCATGTGATTGAAATTACGGAGGTCAAGTAATCAAACAAATACTTATATTTGTGTGTTACTAAAACAATAAGTATGTTAGAACAGATAAACGACATATTACAAAATACAGCTATTACTCCTTATACGGCAGCCGTAAAACTGTTGATCAGTTTCTTCTTAGGAGCTCTCATCGGGATTGAGCGCCAGTTCAGGAGACGGGAAGCGGGTATGCGTACTTTTACATTGATTTGTATGGGTTCGACTGCTGCTATGCTGGTTTCGATCTGGATTCCGCAATGCTATCCTGATTTCCTGAACGGCGATCCGGGACGTATTGCAGCACAAGTTCTTTCCGGCATTGGTTTCCTTGGGGCAGGGGCAATTATCCAGAGTCACGGAAGTGTACATGGACTGACAACGGCAGCCTGTATTTGGGTTATGGCGGTAATAGGTTTGGCAGTGGGAGCCGGAATGTATATTCCGGCTGCTATTGCAACTGTTATAACGCTTTTTATATTGGTCAGCCTGGAACGTTTGGAGAGAAGAATGTTCCTGAACGGTGTCAATAAGATATTGACGATAACTTGTTCTACGGCAACACCGGATTTGAAAGCAGTCCGTAAAATATTGGAAGATAAAGGTGTTTTTATAGTAAGTGTTTCTTTTGAAACATTCTATAAAGAGGATAGATCCGTTATTACCTACAAGGTGAATGTCAAGGCGATTTCCTCTTATATGAACTTGTTTAACGATATACGGAGTTTAGGAATAGTCACACAAATCAGATTGATGGCATAAGCCATCAATCTAATTCTCCTTTCAGCATTTTCCCTGCAATGCGAGCTGAATCTTCTACGAATCTTCCACAGGGGCGTTTCTGATAATATTCTTTCGTACGCGCAGTTGGTGCAGGTGTTGTTGCAACTGCATCTTCAGGAGGCAAGAGCTGGCGGCAAATAATCGTTCCATTCTTTTCCTTGAATATATCAGCCATTTTCTGTACCATCGCATAGTTCTTCGTGCGGGCTTCCTGATCGGTAATATCCAGAACCGGATATTTGAAACCAGCCAACATGGCCATTGCACTGACCGTTCCGCAGATTTCGCGCATACGGCCTACGCCTCCTCCAAAAGAGACAGATACATTCTTGGCTGTTTCCATATCCAATTCAAAGACATCCGAATAGGCCAAAAAGACAGACTGCGCACAATTGTAACCCGCTTCGAAGTTCCGGACCGCACGATTTACACGTTCTTCAACATCAAAGTCTTTCATGATACAACTCATCTGGTTAGTATTCATAATCTACACAAGCTCTGTCTGCCTTGACAGGGCCGATGACCTCTTTGGCTACGACTACATGTTCGGGATGGTTGGCATATATGCTGACATCTTCGAGGGTATCCAATTCCGTAGTCAGGATTACATCCCATGTCTCTGCCGGATTAACATTAAAGTCGACACGGATCATGCGCAAAACATCGATTTTGTCGATCAATGCTTCTAATCCTGTTTTGATTTCCTGCATTTTAGCCTGCTTGTCGGCTGGAGTTGCAAACTCCTTCAATTTAAACATTACGATGTGTCTGATCATTTTTCTCTTGTTATTTGTAGTTACATTTTTTCATCCAGATAAGAGTCTTTATAGCCTAAGAAATAGAGGATGCCGTCCAGCCCGATCGTCGAAATAGATTGTTTGGCCGTAGCCTTCACTTTCGGTTTGGCATGGAAAGCAATGCCAAGACCAGCAATACTGATCATCGGCAAGTCATTGGCGCCATCTCCGACAGCGACCGTCTGGCGGATATCCACGTTCTCGACTTGTGCAATGAGGCGGAGCAGTTCCGCTTTGCGTTTTCCGTCTACAATGTCGCCGACATAACGACCGGTCAGTTTTCCGTTCTCCACTTCAAGTTCGTTGGCATACACATAGTCGATATTGTATTTCTGTTTCAGATAGTTGCCAAAATAAGTAAATCCTCCGGAAAGGATCGCAATCTTGAAGCCCACCTTTTTCAAGATACGCATCAGGCGGTCCACCCCTTCGGTAATCGGCAGGTTCTCGGCAATTTCCTGCATGACGGAGACATCCAGGCCTTTCAGCAAGGCACAACGTTGCCGGAAGCTTTCGCAGAAATCGATTTCTCCCCGCATGGCCGCTTCGGTAATGGCTTTCACCTGATCGCCGACACCGGCCCGGATAGCCAGTTCGTCGATCACTTCCGTTTCGATCAGCGTCGAATCCATATCGAAACAGATCAGGCGACGCATACGGCGATACATGCTCTCTTCCTGAAAGGATATATCCATTTCCTGTTCGGCGGAGAGTTTCATGAAGTCGGCCTTCATCCGTTCCTTATCCCTTGGCGTACCGCGCACGGAAAATTCCACGCTGGCTTTCGGTGTACGAGCATTCTCATCCAAAGGAATACGTCCGGTCAGGCGCTTGATGTCGTCGATATTCATATCCTGGTCGGCAACGATGCGTGTAACGCCGGCGATTTGCCGGGCAGTCAGTTTCCGTCCTAAGATCGTTATGATATACCGGTTCTTACCCTGCATGGAAACCCATTGGTCATAAGCCTCTTCGGTGATCGGGTTGAAACGGATGTTCACATCAAGCTCATAGCTCTTGAAGAGCAACTCTTTCAGAATGTCCCCCGAATTGCCTTCGCTACTTTGAAACAAGATGCCTAAAGAGAGGTTGTTATGGATGTCGGCTTGACCTATGTCCAGAATAACCGCGTTATTCTTGGCCAGTATCTCGGTAAGGGCGGCGGTCACCCCCGGACGATCCGTACCATTTATATTTATCAGTATTATTTCGTCTTTTTGTTCCATACTATTATAAATTGTAAGGCGAAGAAACGAATAATTCTTTTAAGTAAAAAGTGTTTTCTTAAAATAATACCGTTTTATCAGAGATATGGAACAATCGTGATATAAATACCTGTGATGATAGCCGAAGTGATGACACCGGAGATGTTGGCCCCCAAAGCATCTCCCAGAATGAAAGATTCGGGATTCTCTTTGCTGACTAACTTCTGCGCCACCTTGGCCGTGGTCGGCACACAACTCACGGCTGCGATTCCGATCACCGGGTTATAATTGCCTTTCTTGATGAAATACATGATATATCCGCCAATAATCCCACCGATTCCGGACAACAATAAAGCAGCGATACCTAAGACCAAAAGTTTCAGGATTTTCGGATCAAGCAATAACTGGGCATCGCAAAGGACTCCCAACAGCAAACCTAACATGAAAGTCGAACCATACAGGAGCGGGCCGCTGACGAAATCATAAATATGCTTCATGCCGGATTCACGGATCGCAACTCCCAGGAACAGGGAGAAGAACAGCGGGGAAGCAACCGGAAACAGAAAACACAATACGGCACATAAGATGACGGAAAAAGCCAGTTTGACTTTGGCATCATAGGTTTTAGGCGGCTTTTTAGTCGTCATCCTGATTGCACGCAGACGTTTCGGGATCAGGAGTTTTACCAAATACGGATACCCTCCATAGGTTAGTCCGAGGTATAAATAGGCAACGACCGTGATCGGAACGAACAAATGCTTGGCCAGCGTCAACGAAGTAAACAATACCATCGGCCCGTCGGCTCCGCCAACCATAGCAACGGAAGCGCTTTCTCCTAAACTTAAACCGAGGGCGGAAGCGATCGGGAGGGTCAGGAATGTTCCGAGTTCGGCACACAATGCCAGGAACAAGCTGGCAAACGGTTTTTGCAGTAGGAAGCCGACATCCAGCAACGTGCCGATTCCCATGAACACGAAACAGGCAATCAAGCCGTTACTGAACGTCAGCGTATAGACCGGTTGCAGGAAGTCGATCTGCATGACGTTCATCAATTCGTCCGTGTCGGACAGCATCGGATTCAGGAAAAGGTTACCCAATACGCCGCCCGGCATAATCAGCGTACCGCAATTGATTGCAACCATACCCAGTCCCATCGGGATCATGACCATCGGTTCAAGCACTCCTTTCCATCCCAGATAGACCAGCAGTCCACCTAAAAGGATCAGAAATATACGGGCTGCGGCCAATAGCCAGCCACCGGCTACCATTGTTCCAAAACCTTGGAACAGTCCTAAGAAATCTATATTTTCCATATTGTCAGTTACGTTTTTATTCTTTCGGAGAAAGAGAATACATGAAGCGAGTGTCACGAGGGTAGTAATAGTCGATTAGGTCGAGTTGCGATGCCCCGTGGCTGACACCATGATAGTATCCTCCTGGCTTCATATTGGCAAGATCGGGATTTTCACCTTTGGCGAAGTCTTCGCGTTCGTCATGGAGTTGCTCGATTCCTTCTGGAGGAACAAGACCTGACAGTTCGCTTATTTTGGCCCGGACTTTATTTATTTTGCTGAATTGTACCAGTTCAGTTGCATGCGACTGATGATATTCCAAGGAGTCGGCCCAGAAAGCGATCCCCTTAATGACGCCGGCAACAAAGAAGCCGATGACAAAGGTAAGGGCCATCATCTCCAAAGTAGAAATGAATAGACTTAACATATTTCTTGATTAATTTATATGAATAACGATTCCGCTTCCGATGCGATACCGGAAGTAACTTAAAATCACTGAGTCCTTGGAGGTTGCTAAATAACTATTTTCCGTAGTACGTAGACCCAATGGCCTGCACGTATGCGAAGAGAGGAAAATTTTATGGATTGTACGATTCGTAAAGCCTCGGAAGTCTTGTTGAGCAGGTTTTGTTTTTTTTGCAGAAACACTTCAAACTGTCTGGACACTACTTTCACCAGCCGTTCATAGCTTTCCTGCAAGACCTGTGAACAGGGCGTCACGCAAAGACCGGTACATTTGAACCGGGATAATTTTTCGTAGTCTATCTGTTTCTGTCCGGCATAGGAATCCGGTAGTTTGTCAAGGATTGTCACGACTGTGGGAGATAGGGCGGAGATACTATTTTCTTCGGTTGCAGTCCTTCTGTCCAACGCGAACAGGCAGATCAGGGATAATATGAACAGTATCTTCTTTGTCATGGCGCGAATACAGAAATAGCTTTCGGATATATAACTTCCGGGGCGGGATAAAAGTTGCGCAAAATCAGATGAAAGAACAAGAAAGACGTGTCAAAACGGCCTTGTGCCCGCGTTTGACACGCCTTCTCTTTATGTATGTCTTGTCTTTATTCCCTTATCGCTTCGACCTCTTCGGCACGAAGGGGGATCTTTTTACCTAACAGGCGGGCGCCGTTTTCGGTAATCAGATAGTCCTCTTCATTGCGGATGCCGCTGAAATCTTTATATGTGAACAGCTTGTCGTAATTGATAAATTCGGTGAACTTGTTCTGGCTTCTCCAAAGATCCATCAGTTCGGGGATGAAGTAAACGCCCGGTTCGATGGTCAGGACAAAGCCCGGTTCCAACTTACGGCCGAGGCGGAGAGACTTGCGCCCGAACTCCGTGCTCTTCGGCTGGCCGTCATACCCGACGTAGACTTCGCCCAAGTTTTCCATATCGTGAACGTCCAGTCCCATCATGTGTCCCAGGCCGCAAGGCATGAACATGGCATGAGCACCGGCTTTGACCGCTTCCATCGGATCGCCTTTCACGAAGCCCAACTCTTTCAGGCCTTCCATGATCACTTTGCAGGACAATTCATATACATCGACAAACGGGATGCCCGGACGCAAAGCCGCGACAGCCGCTTCGTGGGCTGCCACCTGGATATCATAGATCTCACGTTGGCGAGTCGTAAACTTGGCATCGGCAGGAATCGTGGACGACATGTCGCCGGCATATCCCATTTCGGTTTCGGCGCCGGCATCGAGCAGGAGCATGTCGCCGCTCTTGATCCTGTTGCTATGGTCGTGATTGTGCAAAGTCTGTCCGTTGATCGTCGCGATGATCGGGAAAGAGAGTTCGTAATTGTTGGCATAAGCAACTTCGGCAACGGCGGCGGCCACTTCGCTTTCGCGGATGCCCGGACGAACGGTGCGCATGGCGGCCAGATGCATGTCGGCTGTCACGATACAAGCTTTTTCTATTTCGGCAATTTCTTCTTCGCTCTTATAGTTACGCTGGTTGACAACGCCCATAATAAAAGGTACGGAAGGTTTCTCGGCTCCCGGGACGACGCCTAACCATTGGAACAGCTTGATCTGGTGTTCGGCGCGGTAAGTCGGCAGGTAATGGATCGGCTGGCCTTTCTGTTGCGCGTTCTTCAGATAGGTTTCGATTTCCTTGAACGGACGTACTTCGGTGATACCGGCCGCCTCGCTCTTTTCCTTCAACGTCGGCTGTGTGCCCATCCAGACGATTGCGTCGATCGTCAGTTCGTCGCCGAAAATGATCTCGCGGTTGTTGTCTATGTCGATGATGGCGGACAGCCCGGCGTAGGGAAGCCCGAAGAAATACAGAAAAGTGGAATCCTGGCGGAAATGGTATGTGTTATCGGCATAGTTCATGCCAGACTCATCGTTACCCAAAAACAACAACAGGCCGGAACCTATCGTCTGTTTTAATTTAGCCCTACGGGCAATATAAGTTTCTTTTGCGAACATGATATTATAAATTTAATTTAATGCTACCAAAGGTAAGCATAAATTGGAATCCGAACCTATTCGTTCCTTATTATTTTTTTTGTTGTTCCGCATCTTTTTGTCAATCTTTGGAAAGTTTCACCAATTTCCGCCTGCCGGCTTGCGGCGGGAATGAATTATCGTACCTTTGCTATCGAATCATTAAAAAGCAAGAACTCTGATGAAAGACACCTCTTTTTCTGAAATTCCTTTTAATTACGGTTTATGTGCGGCGGACTGTCCTCGCGGCCGAACCTGCCTCAGGCGGATCGCATACGATCATATTCCGCCAAATGCCACTTTCCCTCCGACGTTGCATCCGAAAGCAATAGAAGCGATGGCGGGGAAGTGCAAGTATTACCGTTCCAACGAGAAAGTGCGCTATGCCAAAGGGTTCCTGTGCACGGTCGGAGCCTTGACGGTCAGGGTGTCGGGTACGTTCAGATGTCGCCTGATCGGTAGTTGGGGAGTCAGGAGGTATTATCAGAAGCGGAAAGGAGAAACGTTGCTGTCGCCGGCCGAGCAGCGGCAGGTGGTTGCACTTGCCAGGAAGTTAGGCGTGCGTTTGGACGAGTACTTTGACGGATATGTGGAGGAATACGACTGGTGACCGGGCATGTAAATGTTGTTACCTGACGATGTAAACACTTTTACATGCCAGCATAAATGCTTTTACATCGACAGGTAAATGTCTTGTAAATGCAATACGCTGACAGCTAACCGATAATCTTTTTACCGCTTTATTTGATCGGATGAACCGGCGCCCCGTCCATATAGGTGAGGGAGGCGTTTATGACTGTCCTGTATTCCGGATATTCGGGGATCAGGAAACGGACGCCATGTTGATCGCAGGCAATCCGGATGTCAATGTCCGTTTTGAACCGGGCCTTTTTGACCGGTTTTTGTCAGGTAGTAGCTGTAACGCTCCATTACTTCGCGCACATAGTTGAAGGTTTCCGAACCACGCAGGTAACCGTGTTTGCAGACCGGATCGTTGTAGTATTCCGGATCGTTCTTCAAACGGATATATTCGGCCACATTATCCTCCCAGACATACGGATTCTTGCCATATTTCTCAGCCAACCGCTGTGCGTCGTAAACATGCCCGATCCCGGCATTGTAGGCTGCCAGCGTGAACTTGATCTTTTCGACCGGATCGGTCACCTTCCCGAATCCCTGGCGGAAACGGCGCAGGCAATCCACACCAGTACGAATGCCCGTATCGGGGTCTTTCAGTTCGTGAGGTGTCACGCCCAAGGCCTTAGCAGTATTCGGCATGATCCCCATCAACCCTTCCGCACCGGCCCATGAGACGACGTTGGGATTGAAGTGGGACTCCTGATAGCCGATCGAGGCAAGCAACTGCCAATCCCATCCGATGTTTTTGGCATGTTTGCGGAAGAGTTCGTCGTAGGGTGAAACATGGCCGTTCCTGACTTCCGGCAGTTCGGCCGTGACGGGTTGTTTGCTCAGTTCGAAATAACGTTTCGTCAAAGCCTTGTAGACATGCTTTCCTGCCTTGTCGGACGCCCATGCGTCGATGGCCTTGGCCAGTTCAGGACTGCTTTTGCGTACGACCCATGAGGAACGTTGCATGAAACTGATCTTCAGCGAAACTTTCAGGTTCCAGAAATAAGTCTTATTCAGGCGGGCTATGTTCTCGTCGCTTACGGTGTAAGGGATTTCTCCTTGCGAAACCATGCCGATCAGATCTTCTGTTGTCACAGTGTCGGCATCCACTTCATGAATCCGGATACCGCCTCCCAATTCGACATCGAGGTTTTTCAGCCGTTCGAAGTATCTGGTTCCCGGTTTTACATAGACGTCTTTTCCGAGCAGTTCCGTCACGTCGGTGATCACCTTGTCGCCCTTGTTGGCCCGCTGGATAAGAACTTGGCAGTCTTGTTCTTCACGTCCGCAATAGATCAGACTCTCTTTCATGCGATTGCTGATCTGGATCGGGTAGGCGATTACATCCGCTTCGCCTGCTTCCAGCATCTCGATCAGTTTCGTAGGGCTTTCCGCGACCTTGATGTTCAGCTTCAATCCTTCCGAGCGGGCGAAATCCTTGATCAGTTCGTATTCATACCCCATCGGTTGCATCTTATACTGGAAATAGGAAGTCGAGCTGTATAGCGTGACGGCTGTTATTTCGCCTTGCGCTTTCAGTAGCGGCAGGTCGATTGTCGCATGGTCATCTTCTTGTCCTTGTTCCTGCCTCATACGATTGCAGCCGGACAACAACAGCATCACAAAAAACAAGAGGATGACCTTCTTCATTATCTTGATGATTACTTTTTACTTTTTAAATTTTTCCAAAAGAACGACGTTTTCCACGTGATGCGTATGCGGGAACATATCTACCGGCTGCACCTTCTTGACGGAATATTTCACGGAGAGCAAGTTCAAGTCGCGTGCCTGTGTCGCCGGGTTGCAGCTTACATAAACGATACGTTCCGGTTCGGCAAAGAGGATCGTGTTGATCACGTCGTCATGCATACCGGCACGAGGCGGGTCTGTGATAATAACATCCGGGCGGCCGTGTTGGTTGATGAAATCCTGTGTCAGGATATCCTTCATGTCGCCGGCGTAGAACAATGTATTTTCGATTTTGTTCAGCGCGGAGTTGATTTTGGCGTCCTCGATCGCTTCGGGTACATATTCGATGCCGATCACTTTCTTAGCTTGGCGGGAAACGAAATTGGCGATCGTGCCGGTTCCGGTGTACAAGTCGTAAACCATCTCGTTTCCGGTCAGTCCGGCAAACTCACGTGCGACTTTATAAAGTTCGTAAGCCTGTCCGCTGTTGGTCTGGTAGAACGATTTCGGGCCGACTTTGAACTGAAGTCCTTCCATTTCCTCGATGATGTGATCTTTTCCTCGGAACACAAGAACGTCCTGGTCGGTAATCGTATCGTTGCATTTTTCGTTGATGACGTACATCAGCGAAGTGATCTCCGGGAACTGTTCAGCAACATGGGAGAGGAGCTTTTCACGGCGCTCTACATCTTCATAGAAGAACACCAATACTACCATCAGATCACCTGTCGAAGCTGTGCGGATCATCAATGTGCGAACGAATCCTTCCTGATTGCGGAGGTCGAAGAACGGATAGCCTTCGTGTGTCAGACAATATTCTTTGATTGCCATACGGATGCGGTTCGATATATCGTCCTGCAACCAACATTTGTGAATGTCGAGAACCTTGTCGAACATTCCCGGGATATGGAAACCCACCGCATTCATGCAATCGAACTTGGCTCCGGATTTCACTTCCTCTTCCGTCAGCCATTTCTTGTTGGAAAACGTGAATTCGAGCTTATTACGATAGAAAGTCGTGTGTTCGGACCCTTTGATCGGAAGAATTTCTTCCATCTCGATCTTGCCGATGCGTGTCAGGTTGTCGATTACCTGCTTATGCTTGTGACGAATCTGTTCCTCATAGGGGAGATGTTGCCATTTGCAACCGCCGCACACGCCGAAATGTTCACAGAACGGCACGGCACGCAAGGGCGAATATTCATGAAAGTGTACGGCTTTTCCCTCCGCATAACTATGTTTCTTACGTGTCAACTGTATGTCGATGACATCTCCGGGGGCGACAAAAGGTACGAATACCACCATGTCATTCACTCGTGCGATAGCCTTTCCTTCTGCGGCTACGTCTGTTATTGTTACCTTTTCCAATAAAGGCAACTGCTTCTTATTTCTTGCCAAGATGATTAATTTTTTAATTTTGACTGCAAAGATAGAGATAAAATACATCGTAAAATACTTTACACAGAAGATTTCAAGGCAACTGCACCAAAATCCGGAAATTGTATCACCGGTACATCCGGGTGACACATTAAAATGAATGATTTCTTTTGTTTTTATAAGAAAATATATATATTTGCTGCAATCATATACTTAACATCGAGTATTGATTTAAAATTATCACGATATGTTCGTTAAATCTTATAGACGACTATTCAATTGCCTGATTTCTTGACAGGCGTTTTTTCTTCTTTTACCGTTTCCGGGTAAAAGCTTTTTCGGTTTGTACCGATATTCGAAGTTATTGGCATGCGCCAATAATTATTATCTCTGTTTCATTTTTCCAGATTCATCAGATTAAAACAATTGAATAGAACCTTTTATATAATATGACTACAATCACAGCTCAACGTGCACCACACAGTGCATCCAATTTCGCCCCCGCAGTAGAGGCTAATGCCTATGGAATGAATGACCGCATCAAACGTCTTCGCCGAGAAACGTTCGATGCCGTTCCCTCCCTGTCTATTGAACGTGCTTTAATAGAAACTCGTTTCTACAAGGAGAACAACGGAAAGTACCCGATTCCTATTCTTCGGGCCATGAATTTTTATGAGATCTGCAAGCGAAAGACGATCTATATCGGCAAGGACGAGTTAATCGTGGGCGAACGCGGACCGGAACCGAAATGCGTGCCGACCTTCCCGGAACTGACCTGTCACAGTGTGGAAGACCTGCATGTCTTGAACACGCGTGAATTGCAACGTTATACGATCAGCCAAAAAGACATCGACACCTATGAATGCGAAGTGATCCCTTACTGGAAAGGACGTACGCAACGGGAACGTATCTTCAGCCATGTTCCACAGGAGTGGAGAGATGCCTATGAGGTGGGTATGTTTACCGAATTTATGGAACAACGCGCTCCCGGACATACCGCATTGGACGGAAAAGTGTATAAGTACGGATTGCTGGACCTGAAGGAACGTATCCGGAAAGAACTGGACGGGCTTGATTTCATGAACGATCCGGAAGCGACCGATAAGCAGGAGGAACTGACGGCGATGTCCATCTCGTGCGACGCTGCCATCTTGTTTGCCGAACGGCATGCGGACCTCGCCGATGAAATGGCGCTGGCGGAGAAAGACCCGAAAAGGGTGGCTGAGTTGCGCCGTATTGCCGAAGTTTGCCGCCGGGTTCCGGCTCATGCTCCCCGCGATTACTGGGAGGCGATTCAAATGTACTGGTTCGTCCATTTGGGGACAATTACCGAACTGAACGGCTGGGATGCCATGAACCCTGGTCATTTCGACCAACATCTGACTCCTTTTTACGAAAAGGGGATTGCCGACGGCACACTGACCCGCAATGAGGCTAAGGAGCTGATGTCATGCTTTTTCATCAAAGTGAACAACCACACGGCTCCTCCAAAAGTGGGCATCACGGCAAAGGAAAGTGGTACATACAATGACTTTACGAACCTGAATATCGGCGGGGTGAAAGCCGATGGCAGCGATGGGGTGAGTGAGGTGTCCTATATCATGCTCGAAACGATCGAAGAACTGCATATCCTGCAACCTGGCAGTGCTATCCATATCAGTGCCCGTACGCCGGAACGCTTCCTGCGTGCCGGTTGCAAGGTGATCCGCCAGGGGCATGGCTATCCGTCTGTTTTCAATCCGGATGTGTATATCCAAGAGCTGATGCGCCAGGGGAAATCCTTGCAGGATGCACGTGAAGGCGGTTGCAGCGGTTGCATCGAAGTCGGGGCGTTTGGCAAGGAGGCATACGTACTGACCGGTTATCTGAATGTGCCGAAAATATTGGAGGTGACGCTCAACAACGGTGTCGATCCGGTTTCCGGGCGTAAGGTCGGGTTGGAAACGGGTGATCCGCGCGGCTTCGGCAGTTATGACGAATTGTATGCCGCTTTCATGAAGCAGGTCCGTTATTTCGTGGATATGAAAGTGCGTGTGAGTAACTATATCGACCGTATGTTTGCCAAATATGCACCGGCCACTTTCCTGTCTCTTTTCATTGACGATTGCATAGCGAAAGGACGGGATTACTACAACTGTGGCCCGCGCTATAATACGACCTATATCCAGTGTACGGGGCTCGGTACGATTTCTGACAGCCTGGCCGCACTGAAGAAACATATATTTGAAGATAAACGCTGGTCGATGGACGAATTGCTGAGAGCAATGGCAGATAATTTCGAGGGGGGCGAGGCGATGCGGCAGACGATCTTGAACCACACGCCGTTCTTTGGCAATGACGACGAGTATGCTGACAATATTGCTGTGAAGGTGTTCGATGATTTGTATGATACGATCGAAGGAAAGCCGAACACGAAAGGCGAATGTTTCCATCTGAATATGCTGTCTACCACCTGTCATGTGTATTTCGGCAAGGTGATGGGGGCGACTCCTAACGGACGTTTGGCCGGACGTGCCATCTCGGACGGCACGTCTCCGTCTCATGGCGCCGATACGCACGGGCCGTCTGCCGTTATCAAATCTCTCGGCAAGTTGGACCAGGTGAAGAGTGGCGGGACGTTGCTGAACCAGCGTTTTCTGCCGAACTTGCTGAAGCGGGAGGAGGACATTTCCAAGCTGGCAGCGTTGATTCGTAGCTATTTTGCCTTGGGCGGGCATCATATCCAGTTCAATATTGTCGATACGGAGACGCTTTATGCTGCCCAGAAATGTCCGGAAGATTATCGCGACCTTCTGGTTCGTGTAGCTGGTTACAGTGATTATTTCAATGACATGAATGCCGATTTGCAAGCGGACGTGATCATGCGGACAGAACAGGAGAGTTTTTAGTTGGAAATTGAAATAGGAAAATTACGGCAAGCGATATTATGCTGATATTTGATATAAAACGGTATGCTATCCATGACGGGCCGGGTATCCGGATCACGATCTTTATGAAAGGATGTCCCCTGTCGTGTGTGTGGTGTCATAATCCGGAAGGGATATCCAGCCGGAAGCAAAAACTCTATACGAAGAAAAAATGCATCGGTTGCCGGATGTGCGTGCAGGCGTGTCCACGACAGGCATTGACATTTATGCCGGAGGGGATTGTGACGGACGGAACGCGTTGCGCTCTGTGCGGACTTTGCGCCGAGGTGTGTCCGGCTCTGGCGATGGAGATATCCGGTACGGAATATTCGACGGATGCTTTGATGAGAGAAATAGAGAAGGAGACCGTTTTCATGGATCGTTCGGAGGGAGGCGTGACGTTTTGCGGGGGAGAGCCGTTGTCGCATCCCGAACCGTTGTTGGACTTGTTGCACCGCTGTGGGGAACAAGGGATTCACCGGGCTGTCGATACGACGCTTTTCGCCCGGCCGGAGACTGTACGCAACGTGATGGATAATTGTGAGCTTTTTCTTGTCGATTTGAAACAGATGGATTCGGCCAAGCATAAGAAATATTGCGGTGTCCCGAACGAATTAATTTTGTCTAATCTTCGGATGGTAGCAGAAGCCGGACATGATTTTTATATTCGTATTCCCTTGATTGAAGGCGTGAATGCCGATGAAGAGAACATAACACGCAGTGCTGCTTTCCTGGCTTCGTTGCCATGGAAACGCCGGACTGTCAACCTGCTTTTATATCATGACATAGGCAAGAGCAAGCATGAAAAGTTGGGAACGGTCTACAATTCGGATCAGTATTTTTTGGCTGCCCCTTCGGACGAGACGGTCGGACATTGTCGGGAAATATTTGCCGGCTATGGAATCGAAACGACGATTGGGTGATAATCCTTTTCTGATATTTATGGCAGCGGCTTCCGTGTTTCGAAGTGAAAAAGATTACATTCGCATCAATCGAGGCCGCTCTTTTTTTCCACAATCTTACTTTTATTCTTAACTTTGTAACGATCAATATTTCAATAAAAAGTATATTTGCATCCTGAATATTATAAATGAATTGATTTTTATGGAACAACAGTTTATGAAAACTGCTTTTTTTGATTTCGATGGCGTGATAGTAGACACAGAGCCTATTTACGATATTTACTGGAACGAAGCAGGAGAACGCTATCAGACAGGAATTTCCAATTTTGCATCCCATATCAAAGGGACAACATTACCTTATATATTGGATAAGTATTTTTCCGACCGGTCTGAACAATTTAAAGAAATGGTAACCCGCGAATCAATGGAATTCGAACAGGAAATGCCTTTTCCGCCGGTTCCGGGTGCAATGGATTTTATACGGCTTTTGAAAAGCAAGGGAGTAAAGGTTGGTTTGGTCACCAGTTCCGATAATGCCAAGCTAAAACGGGCTTTTCGTCTTTTGCAACTCGATAATCTGTTCGATACGGTTGTGAGTGCCGACCGGATTACAAAGGGGAAACCGGACCCGATGTGTTATTTACTTGCCGCATCCGATCTGCATGTATCACCTACCGATTGTTTGGTATTTGAAGATTCTTTTGCCGGGATACAGGCCGGAACAAATGCTGGTATGCGGGTTATTGGACTGAGCACGACCAATTCCGAAGAGTCTTTGAAGGACAAAGTCCATCATATTATTCCCAATTTTCAAAATATTACATTCGAAGAGTATAAACAATGGTAATACCTTTGGAGAGGCTAAGACGGAAAACGGATATACGACACAGCCCTTTTTTCTTTATGGGATTGATGGTGTTTTGAAATAAGACATGGATTTCTTATCTTTGCGATGAAAATTTCAGAAAGGAATGCTAATAACTGCCGTGAATAAAAACATACAGTTTTACCAGCGTGTGATTTTGATGATCATGTTGGTCTTTATGCTGTTTTATTCGGTTGGCAGCGATTTCTTTCTGGAAGGTTTCCCAAGTTCTTCCATCGAGGTGGTAGAGAATGAAGTGCACGATGTGCTTGATTTCGACGATAATGCCTCCTTGCGTACCGTCCGGCAGGAACAGATTCAAATCCAACTGTTTGTTGCAGACTTTATAGCCGATTGGCTGACTATAATAAATGTACATGAGCTGATTCATTCTCTTGAATTGCAGCAATGTGCATTCTTACCTATATTTTATCAACTTCATAAAACCCAGAGTTTCGTCTGGTTTTGTTCCTATCTGATTTAGGTCTTATCCGATTCTTTTTGTTTTTCAGAGCGTGTATGGGTATGTTGTGCCGATATGCGGAATGTTTTGTCGTGTCTCTGATATTGCACGTATTATCATGTCTATAATTATAACCTAAAAATAAACTAATCAGAAACGATTTATGACGAGAAGATTGTTATTTTATTATTTATCTTTTTTGTTTTTAATAGCCGGCTTTTTTACCTCTTGTAATCGGGGTCATGAAAAAAAATCCGGAAGTAGAAATAGTACCTTGGTGGTGAAACTGGCAGCTACGAGTATTGAAGTTGCCCAGTCGTATGTAGCTGATGTGCAGGCTGTCCAGTTTGTGGAGATCAAACCAAAAGTGGAAGGGTTCGTCGAAGATGTCTTGGTTGACGAAGGCGAGCATGTGAAGAAAGGACAGGTCTTGTTCAAGTTGTCCTCTGCCGAACTGTATGAAGAGGTCAAAGAGGCGCAGGCTAACTATAAACAGGTACAGGCCGAATTGAAAATGGCTGAAGTCGAGGCGGACCGTGTAAAGCGCCTGGTGGAAAAGGACATCATTTCGCCGATCCGCCTGGAGCAGGCATTGGCGGAGGCCGATGTCGCCCGTTTGCGGGTACAGCAGGCCAAATCGCGTTTGCTTCGTGCGGAAACGAATTATTCCTATACGACCATCACGTCTCCTTTCGAAGGATATGTAGACCGTATACCGTTTAAGGTCGGTAGCTTGGTCACGCCGTCCAGCTTATTGACCTCCCTGACGGATGTTTCGGAAATGTTTGCCTATTTCAAGATCAACGAGAAAGAGTATCTTGAATATAAACGTACGCAGTTGAGCGGAGTGGAGCAGCCGGAGTATAACAACCTGGAGTTGATCCTGTCGGACCAGACAACCTATCCATACAAAGGAACGGTCGAAACCGTGGAAGGTGATTTTGAACGTGGCACAGGCTCCATTGCTTTCCGTGCGCGTTTTGCCAATCCGGACCGCCTGTTGCGTCATGGTGTTTCGGGCAAAATCCGTATGCTGACAGAAATGGAAGACGTGATACTGGTCCCGCAACGTTCGACATTCGAGATTCAGGATTTTACCTATGTGTATACTGTTGATGAAGAGGGCAAAGTGAGTGTCCGCAGTTTCGAACCGCTTTCCCGTCACGGCGCTTATTATGTAACGAAAGACCTGCCCGACAATACGTTGATCGTTTATGAAGGAGTCCAGCAAGTGAGCGACGGAATGGTTATTACGCCTGAGATTGTGGATGCCGAAACAGTCCGTAAACAATTAGAGTTGTCTGATGAAGTCGAAAATAATAAGTGAGCCGTATGTTTGAAATATTCATCAGACGCCCGATTCTGTCCGGCGTCATTTCCGTTGTGATTGTTTTTCTGGGTTTGTTGGCCATTACCTCTTTGCCGATTACCCAGTTTCCCGATATTGTCCCGCCTTCCGTTACGGTGACGGCCCGTTATACGGGAGCCAATGCTGATGTGATGGCTAAAACCGTAGCAACTCCCTTGGAGCGTGCTATCAACGGTGTGCCCGGAATGACCTATATGACGACCGTTTGTACGAACGACGGCATGTCGTTGACGACGATCTATTTTAAAGTAGGAACCGATCCGGATGTCGCTTCCGTGAATGTGCAGAACCGTGTGACAACAGTTCTCGACGAACTTCCCGAAGAAGTGATCCGTGCCGGTGTGATTACCGAGAAAGAGGTAAACAGCATGTTGATGTATCTGAACATCATGAGCACGGACAGTTCGCATACCGAGAAGTTCGTGTACAATTTCGCCGATATCAATATCCTGCGTGAGTTGAAGCGAATCGATGGGGTCGGTTTTGTCGAGATCATGGGAAGCCGCGATTATGCAATGCGCGTGTGGCTGAACCCCAACCGGCTGGCAGCCTATAATATGTCACCGCAGGAGGTGACCGCCGCTATCCGTTCGCAAAACATCGAAGCAGCTCCAGGGAAGACCGGTATCAGTTCGGATAAGATTCCGCAGCAGTTGCAATATGTATTGCAATATAGCGGGAAGTTCAGTACTCCCGAAGAATATGGCGAGATCGTGTTGAAGGCGTTGCCGGACGGTTCGGTTCTCAGGTTGAAGGATGTGGCGGCGATCGAGTTTGACTCGGAAGACTATAATATGATTTCCATGACCGACGGCAAGCCCTCGGCCTCTATCATGATCAAGCAGCGGCCGGGTTCGAATGCCCGTGAGGTGATCCAGAATATCAAAGCCAAGATGGAGGAAATCAAGGAAAGCAGTTTTGCTCCCGGAATGGATTATAATATATCGTACGATGTTTCGCGATTTCTGGATGCTTCGATTTCGGTTGTGCTCCGGACGCTGTTGGAAGCCTTTTTGCTGGTGTTTATCGTGGTATATTTGTTCCTGCAGGATTTTCGTTCGACGTTGATTCCGGCGATAGCCGTTCCTGTTTCGCTTGTCGGCACTTTCTTCTTTATGCAGATGTTGGGTTTTTCCATCAATATGCTGACGTTGTTTGCGCTGGTGCTGGCAATCGGTATTGTGGTCGATAATGCCATTGTCGTGGTGGAGGCGGTGCATGTGAAGATGCACAACGAAAAACTTCCGCCGGCAAAAGCCACCGAAGCCGCCATTCGTGAAATCGGCGGGGCGATTATTGCCATTACCCTGGTGATGTCTGCCGTGTTCGTCCCGGTAGGCTTTATGTCCGGTACGGTCGGTATTTTCTACCGTCAGTTTTCGTTGACGCTGGCAGTGGCGATTGTCATTTCGGGCGTGAATGCCTTGACGCTGTCTCCCGCGCTCTGCGCCTTGATGCTGAAGCCTGTCTCGCATGACAAAAAGATGAAGAGAGGTTTGCTGGCGCGTTTCTTCGACGGGTTCAACAAGCGCTACGATCATCTGGAACGCCGTTATAAGATTAATTTGCGGGTATTCCTGAACAGGCGTTTTCTGACCTATGCGACGTTGGTTGTTTTCTGTCTGGCAACATGGGGCATGACGTTTGTGCTGCCTTCGGGTTTTATCCCCAATGAAGACCAGGGAATGATCTATGTGAACGTCGATGCGCCTCCCGGAGCGACCCTCGAACGTTCGGAGGCTGCTTTGAGCAAAGTGCAGGCCGCCCTGTTGCCGTTGGAAGAAGTGGAAACGGTTTCCACATTGGCAGGCTACAGTTTGATGACGGAGACGGAAGGAGCCAGTTTCGGCATGGGGATGATCAACCTGAAGCCCTGGAACGAACGCGAGCAGACAGCCGAGGAACTGATGCGCGTCTATGCCGACCGTGTGTCGCATATCAAGGATGCGGATATCCAGTTCTTCCTTCCGCCGACGGTTCCTGGTTTCGGTAACGCCAGCGGTTTCGAACTTCGTTTGCAGGATAAGACTGCCGGGACATTTGCCGAGTTGGACGAAGTGGCCAAATCGTTTGTGGCCAAACTGAATGCCGATCCTCGTCTGTCGGGTGTCACATCCGGTTTTAATCCGAATTTCCCGCAATATTTGCTGCGGGTCGATCTGCCTAAAGCAGCAAAATTGGGTATTGATGTGAACGAGTCGATGGGAACCCTGCAATCATACGTCGGAAGTTTCTATTCTTCCAACTTCGTCCGTTTCGGGCAAATGTACAAGGTGATGTTGCAGGCAGCTCCTGAATATCGTATGAATCCGGAGGATCTGTTCGGCTTGTATGCTAAAAATAAAGAGGGGAATATGGTTCCGTATTCCAACTTCATGACAATGGAGCGTGTGTACGGTCCGAGCCAAATTACCCGTTACAACCTGTTTACTTCGGCCATGATTACCGGTGAACAGGCTCCGGGAGTCAGTTCGAGTGAAGCTTTGGAAGCCGTAGAGGAGATTGCTGCCGAGGTACTGCCGCGAGGTTACGACATAGAATGGTCCGGCGTTGCCCGTGAAGAGAAAGAATCCGGTGGACAATCCTTGGTTATTTTCGCGATTTGTCTGGTCTTCGTCTATCTTCTTCTGGCGGCCCAATATGAAAGCCTTTTGCTGCCGCTTCCGGTCATCCTTTCGCTTCCGGCAGGTGTGTTCGGATCGTTCCTTATGCTGTACGTGGTGGGACTGGAGAACAACATTTATGCCCAGGTAGCGCTTGTGATGCTGATCGGCCTCTTGGGTAAGAATGCGATCCTGATTATAGAGGTGGCGAACCAGTGCCGCAAGGAAGGCGTCAGCATTATGGGAGCGGCCATCCAGGGGGCGACCAGCCGTTTGCGTCCGATCCTGATGACCTCCTTTGCCTTTATCAGCGGCTTGATCCCGTTGGCGGTAGCCAGTGGTGCAGGTGCTTTGGGCAATCGCTCTATCGGAACGGCGGCGGCCGGAGGTATGCTGATCGGCACGTTTGTAGGGATCTTCCTGATACCGGGGCTTTATGTGATATTTGAATCGTTGGCAACTTATTTAAAGGAAAAGAAACAAAAAGCAAATGAAGAAGAATATGAATATTAAGATAATCGGCGCGGTTTGTCTGTGGGCCACGGTCGGCCTTACCGCTTGCAAAGTTCCGCAACTTTCCCCAGACGGGGAACGTGCCATATTGCCGGAGGGAAACGGGCATACCTATGACACTACGTTTGTAAAGCCGTTGGAGTGGAATGTGTTTTTCCAGGATTCCATCTTGCAGGGGTATGTGGAGGTCGCTTTGCGGAATAACCATTCGTTCAAGCAAAGTATGGAACGAGTGACGATGAGCCGAGCCAATCTGCAACGGGCAAGAGGCCTGTTGCTGCCGGAGGTCGGGCTTAATATCGGTGCTTCGGTCAACCGCTTCGGCGAATATACGATGGACGGCGTGGGAAATAGCGAGACCAATGTCCCTTCCCTGCCGAAAGACAAACATATCCCGGACCCTTACCGTGATTTCGGGCTTTCCCTGAATTTCCAGTGGGAGGCGGATATATGGGGGAAGTTGACACGTAAGAAACAGGCGGCTGCAGCTCGCTGGATGGCTTCGGTCGAGGCAACCCGCTTTGCGCAGTCGGTCCTGATCTCCGAATTAGCCGTCCACTATTATGAACTGATCGGATTGGATAAGCGCCGGGATGTATTGGAAGAGGCCCATATCAGTTCCAAACGTTCATACGAGCTGACTCGCCAGTTGAAGAAGGAGGGAGCCGAGACACAGTTGGCTGTCGACCAGTTTCATGCTCGCATGCTGCTGATAGAAAGCAAGCTGTTGGAAAACGACCAACTGATCGGAGAGAAAGAGCGAGCGATAGCTTGCCTGTTAGGTGTCTTCCCGTTTGAAATCAGGCGTATGAGTTTTGAAGAACTGCGTCAGATCCCTTTCCCGCTTTCAGACGGTATTCCGGCGAACATGCTGACCTTGCGTCCCGACGTGCGGGCCGCCGAGATGGAATTGCTGGCTTCGAAGGCGGATGTGATGGCCGCAAAAGCGGCTTTCTACCCTTCGTTGGTGCTGGGTGCGGGAGGCGGTTTCAATAGCTTTGATGTCGGTAAATGGTTCAGTGCGCCCGCTTCGCTGGTCTACGATCTGGCGGCAGGAATTACTGCGCCCATTTTCCAGCGGAACCAGATTCGTTCAATGTGGAACGAGGCACGTGCTTCACAACGGATCGCCTTGTCGCAATATCACGAAACAGCTTTGAAAGCCTATACGGAAGTATTGGATTTATATTGTGCAGGTCTGAACCAAGTGGAGCGTGTCCGTCTGAAAGAGGTGGAAACCATAGCCCACCAACGTTCGGTCACCAATGCCAATGAACTTTTCAAGTTGAACTATGTCGGTTTCCTTGAAGTATTCTCCGCCAACGAACGTTATCTGGATAGCGAGCTGGAACGTATCGACATCATCACCGACCTTTGCCGGAAAAAGATCCTTCTCTACCGGGCATTGGGTGGCGGTTGCTAAGGTACTTTACCGAAAGTCCGCGAAATATTCGACGACAGTTGTTTGTCTACCGGCTTTGTTAGATCACGGACGGACAGAAAAGATAATAAATTTTGAGTTATAAAACGAGTAATTACTATCTTTGTTCGTGCTAAACTAATATTAAAATGATACAGAACGAAAGAGAAATACGACACGAGCATGTGTTACAGGCTGTTTGTCAGATGATGACAGCCGCCCGGACAGCCCCGAAAGGGAAAGGTATCGATATTATCGAAGTAGCTATGGTGACAGACGAAGATATCAAACGCCTCTCCGAAGAACTTATCAGCATGTCTGGTGAAACAGGGTTGAAATTTTTTCTGCGCGATGCAGATAATATCCTTCAGGCCGAAGCAGTCATGATTGTCGGTACACGTCAGCAAGTGCAAGGTTTGAATTGCGCACACTGCGGATTCTCTGCCTGCGTGGAGAAACCGGAAGCTGTTCCTTGTGCGATCAATTCGGTGGACTTGGGCATTGCGATTGGTTCGGCTTGTGCTACAGCATCGGATTTACGTCTGGACACGCGTGTAATGTTCAGCGCCGGCCTGGCTGCACAACGTTTGGGAATGCTGGGCGACTGCAAATGCGTGATGGCAGTTCCGGTGAGCGTATCTTCGAAAAATCCGTTCTTCGATCGAAAACCCAAAACAAAGTAAGCCATGATAAAGTTTGATAATAAACTCGAACTGCGATATTACTTTAATGACAAGTCCAACTACATGGATGCGATGGTCTGCCATCGTTCGGAAAAGGAGGTACTCTCGCTTATCCGAACGTTGGCAGACATGTTGGACATCAAAATGACTGTCTATTGTGAGTCTTTTACCCAACAAGAGGGTTTCCGTGAAATCTGGTCTGTAGCAGGTGAGAACAGTCGACTGATTTCCATCCTTCTTAACTTGTTCATGCAAGTGTGGACACGTCCTTCTCTTTTAGTCGGCGGGCAGTTGGTTGTGGACCGTTCGGCGGCCGACGAGGAAAAGATGCAACGCGAAATTGCCTTATTGCGCACGAATCTCAGAAAGAAATTGCCAGGCATAACGGTCACGCGCGAATTGGTGGAATTATTAAGCGCATCGCCTCGTGTCTGCAAATGCAAATCGAATTTTTATGAAGCTGTACGCGGTTATCCGAAAGTGACGAAGTTCACTTTGCGTGAACTGAATGAAAATAATCGTAGCCGTTCAGGATCATTGGAGGTCAAACGCGAACAGTTTGACTATTATATCCTCCGATCCGACGAGTTGCCTCCGGTCAAGGACAACAAAGCGACGATAGAAATCATTTCGCCTGTGTTGAAAGACGCCCGTTACCGTTGGAAAGGTATTTACAATAGAGGGGGGGAGACAATCGATTTCTATATGTGTGACGAAGACTTCAAGAAAGATATGTTTGATGAAAAGATCGTCTTCAAAAGCGGCATGTGTATCGATTGTGTTTTAGAGATACAGCGGAAGATGAGCGAGTTGGGCGAAGTAGTCAATATAAGCTATACGGTTGAGACAGTGATTCGTACCCGCTTCGATAAGATGGAAATCAT
Source organism: uncultured Parabacteroides sp. (assembly GCA_910577325.1). Taxonomy (GTDB): domain Bacteria; phylum Bacteroidota; class Bacteroidia; order Bacteroidales; family Tannerellaceae; genus Parabacteroides. Next base: position 69,479 of record CAJTMR010000013.1, on the reverse strand, counting down.
TACGCCGCAAGGGAAACGTCATCTTAAGAAACTCGAAGCTGAGAAAAAACAGTTGACACTCGATCTTTTCGGGTAATGAAGCTGCCATTGTCAGTGCACGACTGAGCGAAAGAGCCTCTTGGAGGCATAAGTCGACAAACATATTTGGTAGTTTTGTTCTTCTGAGAGAATTAAATATATGGGCTATGGCTAAGACAAAAACGGTATATGTATGCTCCAACTGTGGGGCTGATTCTCCGAAATGGATCGGAAAATGTCCTTCTTGTGGGGAGTGGAATACTTATGTAGAGGAGGTCGTGGCGAAGGAATCGGCCGGGAAGCGTTCCGGAGTAGGATTTATTCGTCCTGATGGAATAGGTCCAGTGCGTCCTGTCCTGCTTCGTGATATTACTTCCGAAGAGGAAACACGCATTGATCTCGGTGATCGTGAATTGAACAGAGTTCTTGGAGGTGGCTTAGTGAAAGGTTCACTGGTTTTGATCGGTGGTGAACCGGGAATCGGCAAATCTACCCTTGTCTTGCAAACCGTCTTGGGATTGAAAGGATTCCGTACGCTTTACGTCTCTGGCGAGGAAAGTAGCCGCCAGTTGAAACTTCGTGCTGACCGTATCGCACATGAGAATCCGGATTGTTTCATCCTTTGTGAGACCAATCTCGAACAGATATTAGTCCAGACCCACAACATCCGCCCTGATCTTTTAATTATCGATTCGATACAAACTATCTATACGGAAGTAGTTGAATCCTCTCCCGGAAGTGTCTCGCAGGTGCGTGAGTGTAGTGCGGCCATCCTGAAATATGCGAAAGAGAGCGGCACGCCTGTCCTCCTGATAGGTCATATCAATAAAGAAGGGAGTATTGCCGGGCCGAAGGTACTTGAACATATCGTCGATACAGTCCTCCAATTCGAGGGTGATCAGCATTATATGTACCGGATTCTGCGGAGCATCAAGAACCGTTTCGGAAGCACAGCCGAACTGGGTATCTACGAGATGCGTCACGATGGACTCCGCGAAGTTAGCAATCCTTCCGAACTGCTGTTGACGCAAAATCACGAAGGGCTGAGCGGAATGGCCATTGCGGCGGCGATCGAAGGGATTCGTCCTTTTTTGATCGAGACGCAAGCATTAGTAAGCTCAGCCGTTTATGGAACACCCCAGCGCAGTGCGACAGGGTTCGATCTCAGGCGTATGAACATGCTGCTCGCGGTTCTCGAAAAGCGTGCCGGATTTAAACTGATCCAGAAAGATGTCTTTTTAAATATTGCCGGTGGGTTGAAGGTGAACGATCCGGCGATCGACTTGGCGGTGATCAGTGCGGTTCTTTCTTCCAGCCTCGACATTTCAATTGAGCCGGGTATCTGTATGTGCGGCGAGGTGGGACTGTCAGGTGAGATTCGTCCGGTGAACCGTATCGAGCAGCGTATTCTGGAAGCGGAAAAATTAGGTTTTTCGCGCATTATCATTCCGCACAATAACCTGAAAGGCTTTGACACGTCCAAATGCAAGATGCAAATCGTCCAAGTACGCAAGGTGGAAGAGGCTTTCCGGCAATTGTTCGGATAAATCTATCTATATTATGAATAAAAGTGTTGTTTATCTATTTGTTAGTATTTTTTTCCTGTTTACAAGCTGTGAGTATCAGATAGGGGAAAATTTTGTGGATTTAGGAAAGAATCAGGTCGATTCGATTTTGAAGGGTGTGCAATTTTATGGTTTTGCCTATCATCCGGATGAAAAAGCTTATATTGTCGAAAATAGCGGGGTTGTCGGTTGCGAACTCTATGTACCGGCAGGATTTGAGGTGGAGAGAATGATCGTTTGTTTGGGCGAAATGGAATGGGAAAGCAATGGGACACAATGTGATTTCATGTTGGATGTGGACCGGATTCCGAATGGTTCTTATGAATTGTCGTGCGAAGTTTTCGCTAAGACGAATAACGGGACGGTTGCCGGACAAGTCGGGGCCGAACAGTATGTGGAAAAGCGCAGTTGGCCTCTTAAAATAAATGCGCGTACCGAGTCCGAGCTTCCTTTGCAGCATCGGGTGAACGAAGAAGGACTGATCGAAATATCTTGGGAGATTGATGAGTCGCTTCGTACCAGGTTCGACCATTATCAGATCGAGTTTTGTACGGTTGGCGAGAATATCAATGCTACTTACATTGTGAAAAGGTCGGAGTTCGACCAGTGTTCGTATGTTGATAAACATTATGTCGGGGAGAAGGGGACATATAAAGTCTATGCCTATTTCAAGTCGGAAGCCGACCGTCCTTTTTCGCTTGGATCGCTTTACTTGGAACAGGCTGAGCCACAAGTTCGAGTTGAATATATGCAAAAGGACCGCGTATATTTGTCTTGGACATATCCTTACCGTTCGGCAGTCGATGTTGTCTACGGCAGTAAAGTCGTTGCGGAGAAGGTGATAGACGGCATGGCGAAGTTCTCCCTTGCCGGTCAGGAAACGGGCATGATCGAATTATGTTTCTCTCCCATCGGTGATTGGGGTTATAAGAATGTGAACTACTTGTTTGACCTCGAAAATTATCCGAAGAGATGAAAAAGGTATTGTTGTTTGTAGTCCTGCTGTTCTTCTCCGATCGTTTCGGACAAGCTCAATCGCTGACAGTCGAATATAATATCGGCCATGGTTCGTATCAGATGTCCGATATGAAAGATCTCTTGAAAAATAAGATGCTTCCTGTGACCAATGCGCAAGTTACGGATCATTTTCCCAGCTATGTGACACAAGACACTCGTGTCGGATTCGAATGGCATCATCACCATGCAGGGGTTCTTTTCAACTATATGAATACGGCGGGCAAGAAAGGGATAACGGATTATTCCGGCTCTTGCAACTACGAACTGCGTAACAAAGGATATAAGTTTGGTGCTTTTTACCGTTTCCGTTTGGTTAAGGAAGAAATTAGTATTTTTACATTCGAACCATATGTGCAGTTTTCGACAGGTGTCATTCTGAACAAGGTAAACGAGGTGAACCACCTGTTTATCGAGTCCGACCTCACAGCCGGATATCGGAAGGAAGATTGTTTTTCCGGCAAGAATTTCTTTGTAGAACCCGCTTTCGGTATCAAGTTCGGCTTGTGCCGCAATGTTGCGTTGAACGTGAGCGTCGCTTATGAATGGGATGCCGTAAGACAGAAGCACCAAAACCAAAATCTGGATTCCCCGTCGGCTTTCAAAGTGGATTGGAGTGGATACAGAGCGCAAGCCGGTTTGATTTTTTATTTGAATTTAAAAAAATAACGATGATACAAGAATTACAACTCCGTATATTGCCTGAAGAGGCAGCTAATGAACAGTCGTTAAAACAGTTGGTAGCTCGCGAGACGGGAGCATCTGTTTCGCATATTCACACTGTCCGGGTTCTGAAACGTTCCATCGATGCGCGTCAGCGTACGATCTACATGAATGTCAAACTGCGTGCTTTCATTAATGAGGAACCAGACGAACCGGCATACCAGCTGGTGGAATATAAAGACGTGTCGAACGGGAAGCCTGTCGTGGTGGTAGGAGCAGGGCCAGGCGGTTTATTTGCCGCTCTTCGCCTGATAGAACTTGGCCTGCGTCCGATTGTGATCGAACGCGGAAAGAATGTGCGTGAACGTAAAAAGGATATTGCCCTTATCAGCCGTGAGCATAAGGTGGATGAAGAGTCCAATTACAGTTTCGGTGAAGGAGGAGCCGGAGCCTATTCCGATGGAAAGCTTTACACCCGCAGTAAGAAACGGGGGTCGGTTGATAAGATCCTGAATGTCTTTTGCCAGTTCGGGGCAAGTACTTCGATCTTGGCCGATGCCCATCCGCATATCGGCACGGACAAGTTGCCGCGTGTGATCGAAAATATTCGCCAGCAGATCATTCGTTGTGGCGGAGAAGTCCGTTTTAAGACACGTATGGACACCTTGATCATACGAGGAGAGGAAGTCATAGGTGTCGAAACTAATACAGGTGAGAGTTTTTTAGGTCCGGTCATCTTGGCGACAGGTCATTCTGCCCGTGATGTATACCGTTACCTCCACTGTCGGCAAATACCGATCGAAGCTAAAGGTATTGCTGTTGGTGTCCGCTTGGAGCATCCGCAGATGCTGATTGACCAGATACAATATCATCGTAAGGAGGGCAGGGGTAAAAATTTGCCGGCGGCCGAATATAGCTTTGTCACGCAAGTTGGCGGACGTGGAGTCTATTCTTTCTGTATGTGTCCTGGTGGTTTCGTTGTCCCAGCGGCAAGCTGCCCCCGGCAGGTAGTGGTTAACGGAATGTCTCCTTCTAACCGTGGTTCCCGCTGGTCGAACTCTGGCATGGTAGTGGAGATACGTCCGGAAGACTATCCCGAATTGATGGAACACACTGAGGAAACAGTCGAAAAGGATTCACCACTCATGTTGATGGCTTTCCAAGAACGTTTAGAAGAACTTTGCTGGTTGAACGGCGGGATGAAGCAAACCGCCCCTGCACAGCGGATGGTTGATTTCGTGAATAAAAAAAACTCTTTTGATCTTCCAGAATCTTCTTATACGCCCGGCTTGTTGGCTTCTCCATTGCATTTCTGGATGCCAAAGTTCATCACTGGCCGTCTGTGCGAGGGTTTTCGCCATTTTGGCAAAGTCTCCAAAGGCTTCTTGACCAACGATGCGGTCATGATCGGAGTGGAAACCCGAACCTCTTCGCCCGTACGTATTCTACGTGACAAAAAAAGCTACCAGCATATAACTCTCAAAGGTCTTTTCCCTTGCGGTGAAGGTGCCGGTTATGCAGGCGGAATCGTTTCTGCCGCCATCGATGGGGAACTATGTGCTGAAGGGGTTGCCAGATATTTATCTCTCGTTTAAAAACGATTTATGGCTAAGTTGAGACATGTTTGCGTGAAAGTTTTCGATTATTCTTCACTTTTGATGGTAAATATTACCAAGCCTTTTTACTACCAAAAGTGAAGAATAATTAGTTTTTCTCGTTTTTTCTTAATCATCTTACAGAGGGCAACCGCATCAAAATCATAAAGCGTCCATCTGTTTTCCCCACCGATACGGACTAACCATATAATGTTTTTGCAAAACCAACTATCATACTGTCATATCCGCCTGTATATTATTTTAAACCAATATGTTATGGAATGATAGTTGCTGTTTTTAACTATCATTCATCTATCACAACTATCATAGTTAAAAACGATAACATCCTGTGTATCAACTATACGATAAAAACAGAGACCGTTCGTGAACAGGTGCAAAACATGTTAAAACGGCTTCTTTTTTCATCAAGACAGGCTTTTCTTTTGTCAAAAACAGCTTGCAAAACCGCTTGAGACCCGGGTGTACCCACCACGTAGACCCGGATGCGGGAGAGGTGCAGACCCGGGTCTGTGCGAGGCCTTTACGGGGGTGTGGGGATGTTTATCCGCCGTGTTGGAGATACTTTTATGCCTCGTTTTTGCCTCTTTTTCGCCGATGGCTATTCTTCACGTGTCAGCTCCACCACTTCTGCTCGCGCCTCCCGGATCAAATTATCCGGTGCAATTCGTATCTGCAAACCTCGTTGTCCCGCGCTTACATAAATATGGTCGAACTGTCCGGCCGTGTGGTGAATATAAGTCGGAAAATGTTTTTTCATGCCGATAGGGGAACAGCCACCACGGATGTAGCCGGTGAGAGGCAAGAGTTCCTTGACCGGGATCATCTCACAGCTTTTGTTACCGGAGACTTTGGCGGCTTTTTTCAGATCGACTTCATCAGCGCCAGGGATAACACAGACGAAATATCCGCTTTTGTCACCATGCAGAACAAGCGTCTTGAATACCTGCGCGACATTTTCGCCCAACTGGTCGGCAACGTGTGTTGCGCTCAGATCAGTTTCATCTACTTCATATGGAACCAACTGGTAAGCCACTTTGGCTTTGTCCAGCAGGCGTGCTACGTTTGTTTTGTTAATTTTCATCGCTACTATATTCCTTTCATAGAAAGTTGAACCCGTTTCCGAACAAGGTCAACACTTAACACTTTTACTTTCACGTGCTGATGGATTGATACAACTTGTGTTGGATCACTGATAAAACGGTCTGCAAGCTCGGAAATATGAACCAGCCCATTTTCTTTGATACCGACATCGACGAAGCAGCCGAAATTCGTTATGTTAGTGACGATGCCCGGTAGCACTTGTCCTTCTTTCAGGTTCTCAATCGTTTTAACCGTCGGGTCAAAAGAAAACATCTGGATAGTTTGGCGGGGATCACGTCCCGGCTTGTCCAATTCTTCCATGATATCCAACAAGGTCGGCATTCCGACTTTATCCGTTACATATTTCTTCAAGTCGAGCTTTTTCTTCAGTTCCTTGTTATTGATCAACTCGACGACAGTACACTTCAAGTCCTTTGCCATTCGTTCGACTATCGGGTAACTTTCCGGATGGACGGCCGAGTTATCCAATGGGTTCTTACCCCCTTGGATACGAAGAAAACCGGCGCTTTGTTCGAAAGCCTTTTCTCCCATGCGGGGAACCTTCAGCAGTTCGCGGCGGGACTGGAAAGGTCCATGTATGGTACGATAGTCAACAATGTTCTGTGCCAGGGTCGGTCCAAGTCCGGAAATATAGGTCAGCAAATGTTTGCTTGCCGTATTGACATTCACACCAACTAAATTTACGCAACTTTCCACCGTCTGGTCGAGGCTTTTTTTCAGAGCACCCTGCTCGACATCATGCTGGTATTGCCCGACACCGATACTTTTGGGATCAATCTTGACCAACTCGGCAAGTGGGTCCATCAGGCGGCGACCTATGCTGACGGCCCCACGAACCGTCACGTCATATTCGGGAAACTCGTCACGTGCAATCTTAGATGCGGAATAGATGGACGCTCCGTTCTCACTGACCACGAACACTTGTACTTTGCGGTCATAGCGAATATTGGTGATGAACTGTTCTGTTTCACGGCTTGCCGTCCCATTCCCAATGGCGATAGAGTCGATGGCGTATGTGGCGACTAATTGTGCCACTTTGGCAGCCGCTTTGCTTTTTTCGTTCTGGGGCGGGTGAGGATAAATCGCCTCATTATGCAACAACGCCCCCTGTGCATCAAGGCAAACTAATTTGCAACCAGTACGGTAGCCGGGATCGACACCCAACACACGTTTCTGTCCTAATGGCGGAGCCAGCAACAACTGACGCAAATTCTCGGCAAACACACGGATTGCTTCTTCATCGGCTTTCGCTTTGCTCAGGTTGGCAAATTCAGTTTCGATGGATGGTTTTAGCAGGCGCTTAAAAGAGTCGTCCACGGCTGTCGACACTTGGTCGGAAGCTTCGCCCCGTCCTTTTACGAAGCGGCGTTTTAGACGGTCCAGGCAGTTGTCTGCATCGGGAGAAATGCTTACGCGCAGGATGCCTTCCGCTTCACCCCGACGCAGAGCCAGCAGGCGATGTGAACTCGTACGGTTCAAAGGTTCGCTAAATTCAAAATAATCGCGGTACTTAGCTCCCTCTTCCTCTTTGCCTTTAATGACTTTGGATGTGATAACCGCCGTGTGCGAGAAAGAATTTCGAACGGCATTGCGAGCCTCTTCGTTTTCATTCACCCATTCGGCGATAATGTCGCGTGCCCCTTGCAACGCTTCTTCCGCATTCTTCACTTCCCCTTTGATAAAGGCTGCCACGCAGGCTGACAAGTTTCTTTCGTTCTGCGTCATCACGACTTTGGCAAGAGGTTCGAGTCCTTTCTTGCGGGCAATCTCCGCTTTCGTGACCCGTTTGGGCTTGTAAGGCAGATAAAGGTCTTCTATTTCGGTACCGTCCCACGAATTCTCGATTCTCTTTTTCAGTTCGGGAGTCAGTTTGCCTTGTTCTTCGATGGAGGATAAAATACTTTCTTTTCTCTTCTTCAGCTCGGTCAATTTGTCCAACTGGCCTTTGATGTTGCCGATTTGGACTTCATCCAGTCCTCCGGTCACCTCTTTGCGATACCGGCTGATGAAGGGGATTGTAGCTCCTTCTCCCAGCAGTCCGACGGTTCGTTCCACTTGGTCGGCGGCAATGTTCAAGATGCGGGAAATCAGCGTATGAAATGATGTTACCATAATGGGGTGTTTCTTTATATTTTTGGCTGCAAAGATAATTGTTTGGCATTTAAACATACTATTTTATCTGCAAATAAACGCAATTCCTCGGGATTGTGGATGGTAAAGAGAATCGTTTGTCCGTTCTCTGCCTGCCGCTCACGGATGCGTTCGATGATGCGATGTTTTAAAGCCTCGTCCAAACCTTTAAAAGGTTCATCCATGAGCAGGAGTTGGGAAGGGTAAATCAGAGCACGTGCAATCGCGACCCGTTGTTGCTGCCCGGAACTCAATTCATTCGGGAAACGATTCGCAAAGTCTTCCAACTCCATCTTTTGCAATACTGAGATTGCCTGTTCAAAAGCAACTTCTTTTTTCAGGTAAGCAGCCAAAGGTAAAACAATATTTTCGATAATTGTCAATTGGTTAAGCAATTCGGGTTCCTGGAATACATAGGCTATTCCGGTTTTACAGTCTGTTTCGATTTTTCCTTGTACGGGTTTCAAAATGTTTCCTATCAGGTTCAACAAAGTCGTTTTGCCAGTTCCCGACGGAGCTGTTATGCCATATATGAATCCTTTTTCGAAAATATAGCTGAGATGGGATAGGATAGGCTCCAAACCGTACTGGTATGAAACGTCACAAATCCGTATATCGCAATGTCCTTTTGGCACAGGCAATTTATTGTAATGCCTTTTATAATATATAGGGAGCCGTTGCTTCGCCAGCCAACTGATCCCTCTGTCAAAAAGATAGCTGATCAAGATCGTGACAACTGTCCATGCTATCAATTCGGGAATGGCTATAAAAACTTGTGCCTGTTTCATTTCTCCTCCGATTCCGGGAGAACATTGTGCTAACACCTCTCCCATAATGATGGTGCGCCAACCAAAGCCCAAAGCAGATGCAAGGCCGCTGTATAGGAATGGTTTCAATTGTGGGTAGATCACTTGTGTCAGTCTGTTCCAACGTCCGATCCTGAATTGGTGAGCCATTATCGAAAGTTCTTTCCGCTGGCTCCGTATTCCTTTTGTTAAGTTTTCCGTGAGGAGAGGGAACATGGTTAGGAAAGCGATTATCAAAGGAATACTTTCCGCATTCAAGAAAATCAAAGCTAAAAGTATAAACGAGATGACAGGAATGGAACGCATGATTGCCAGCGGCGGACGGAACAGTACATATATCCACTCGCATTTGTAGAACAGGAAAGAGATTCCTATAGCTGCCATTAATGCAACGGATATCCCGATAATTCCGCGTAACACTGTCGCTATGATTGATTGATAGAATGAACCGGATACGAAAAGTGCAGCGAGAATACTTAACAGGCGAGGTACGGAGGGTAGTAAATCCGGCATACGGACCAGCATGGCCAATAATTGCCAGATCAGTAAGAGGATTGTTATCGATAGGAGCGTAAGAATACTTTTCTGCATCTTCCGGATCATTTGTAGAATTTTTCATCGGGCATCTTTCCTCCCAATGCTTTAGGTTCGTATTGCTTGATCAGTTGTAGGAAGCGGAGTATGTTTTCTTGGGCTTCAGATGCCGTCTTGTAGTCGATCTTGCAGCGTTTGATACTTTCAGGCGTTAACATGCCAGGCACAAAAATGTTTTCTTTTTCCAATATCTGAATAGCAAGCTCTGGTTGTTCCACAGCAAATCGGCAAGAAAGAGTTAAAAGACTGTCTATCGTTTTCCTGTTCTTTTCCAAAGTGGGTGCATAAAGTATGGCTGTTTGGGCAAATCCTGAAGAGGCAGAATCGGGCCTGTTCAGATCTGCTAATATATTCAATGTACTATCTTTCCGCAATGCGATATTTAGGAATGGCTCTCCCAGAACGGCATGGTCGATTTTTCCGGCTAATATTCCTTGCATGATCTCTTGTGCGGTAGTGAATGAGTAATTCAGTGTGTAATCGAGTTTATGTTGCCAAAGATAATGACGGGTAAGAATGTCAGGTGTCGTTCCAGCTCCGAAAATATGTAAAACAGCCTTATTTCCACTGGATATGTTTTTCTCATTTTTCCCCGCCAAATAAAGAGTTCCCCATATCGGACAACCTGCCAGATGGTATCGAATGCCTTTATTATACAGGTTGGCTGCACTAATCATCGGTAAAACGGCAATATCGGCTTCACCTTTTATCAGGGCAGCCTGCATCAAATCAGGAGAATCGATTATCTGAACGAACAATGGTTTGCCGTCAATAACGGGCGTTTTCTCCATCCAGTGCGCAAAAGCAATAGCGGAAGGACCACGTAAAACAGATACGTGTATCGCTTCCGTATTCGGTTTACTATTGCAACAGCATAAAATAGATAAAAAACAAAAGCATCTGAGTAATGTCATTCGGCAACCGGCTTGCTTTTCTCTACTTTCGTGATAATCTCCTGTTTGTCCTTCTCAAAATCGACTATGATCGTATCTCCTTCTCCGACAGACGCACGGATAATCATTTCTGCCATTTCGTCTTCCAGATATTTCTGGATAGCACGTTTCAACGGGCGTGCCCCAAATTGGACGTCATAACCTTTGGTTGCAACAAAATCTTTGGCGGCATCTGTCAGTTGTAGGGAATAACCAAGACCGGCCACACGTTTGTAAAGACCTTGCAATTCGATATCGATGATTTTATGGATCGCTTCCTTATCCAATTGATCGAACATGATGATGTCGTCTACACGATTCAGGAATTCCGGAGCAAACGCCTTGTTCAACGCTTTTTGGATAACGCTGCGGGAGAAGTCTTTATCCGGCTCACCGGCAGTTTGCAAGTTGAAACCCACACCACGACCGAAGTCTTTCAACTGGCGTGTACCGATATTGGATGTCATGATCAGAATCGTATTCTTAAAGTCAATCCGTCTGCCAAGACTGTCAGTCAGACGCCCTTCATCCAAGACCTGTAGTAACAGGTTGAACACGTCCGGATGCGCTTTCTCGATTTCATCCAACAAAACGACGGAGTAAGGTTTACGACGAACCTTTTCAGTCAACTGGCCGCCTTCTTCATAACCTATATATCCCGGAGGTGCACCAATCAGGCGAGATACCGCAAATTTTTCGAGGTACTCGCTCATATCGATACGGACCAGAGCATCAGCCGAATCAAACAGGTATTCCGCCAATTTCTTGGCCAAATGAGTCTTACCTACACCTGTCGGTCCTAAAAACATGAATGTTCCGATCGGTTTGTTCGGATCTTTTAAACCGACACGATTGCGTTGAATTGCTTTTACGATCTTTTGGACGGCATCATCTTGGCCGATTACCTTTTTTTTCAGGTTCTCGGTCATTTCAAGTAGTTTCAGGTTTTCAGCTTTTGCGATACGCTGAACAGGAACACCTGACATCATGGCTACAACTTCTGCCACCTTATCTTCATCGACTGTTTCGCGATGTTCCTGTAATTCCTGTTCCCATTTGTTTTTGGCAGCTTCCAATTGTAAAAGATATTGACGCTCCTTGTCACGGAAGCTGGCAGCCAGCTCGAAATTTTGTGACTTAACGGCTGAGAGCTTCTCTGTTTTGGTCATCTCGATCTTGGCCTCCAGTTCTTCGATACTCTTCGGAACCGTAATATTGGATATATGTACGCGTGAACCTGCTTCATCCAATGCATCGATTGCTTTATCCGGGAAGTTTCGGTCACTTATGTAACGTTCTGTCAGTTTCACACTAGCCTGAAGGGCTTCGGGTGTATAGATCACATTATGATGTTCTTCGTAACGGCCCTTTATATTTTGCAAGATCTGCAAAGTTTCTTCTGCTGTTGTCGGATCGACGATCACTTTTTGGAAACGGCGTTCCAAAGCCCCGTCTTTCTCAATATTCTTACGATATTCATCAAGTGTCGTAGCACCGATACATTGTATTTCACCACGGGCCAGGGCTGGCTTCAACATATTGGCGGCATCCATTGAACCGGAAGCCGAACCTGCACCGACGATCGTGTGGATTTCATCGATGAACAAGATGATATTCGGATTCTTCGACAGTTCGTTCAAAATGGCTTTGATACGTTCTTCAAATTGGCCTCGGTATTTGGTTCCTGCTACGATAGATGCCATATCCAAGCTGATCACACGTTTGTCGAATAAAATGCGGGAAACTTTACGCTGGATGATACGCAAGGCCAGACCTTCTACGATTGCCGATTTGCCGACACCTGGTTCACCGATCAGAATTGGATTGTTTTTTTTGCGGCGACTCAATATCTGCGCCAGACGTTCGATCTCTTTTTCGCGTCCGACAATCGGGTCGAGACGGTTTTCCGCAGCAGCGCGCGTCATATCTGTACCGAAATTATCCAGTACTGGCGTGTCGTTAGGTGATTTGGGTTGCGCAGAACTGGCCCCGGAAGAGGAGCTGGGAGACTCCCGGCGGGAAGAGAAATCATCGTCATCGTCTTCATCATCGTCAGTGTAGCCATCGCTGATTTCTTTAAAATGCCCAGTATTTTTTTCTTCCACAAAATCATCTAAACGTTTCATGCTTGTGTCGCTCACCAAATAATTATATATGCTACGATACGTTATGCCCGCTTCGTTCAACACTTTTGCCGCAACATTAAACTCTTCTTTCAAAATGGCCAAAAGCAAATGTTCTGTTTCAGTTTCTTCTTTTTTGAAAAAACGTGATTCAAGCATGCTCATGCGCAATATGCGCTCAGTTGTTTTACTAATAACAATATCATGCTGTCCAGCATCTTCAGCTTCAATTGTATTCTTAATTTCCAGTTCGATCTTTCTTTTGATATCCCATTCATCAATATTTAGTTCACGCAGGGTTTGCACGGCTTTCCCTTCGCCATCGCGGATAATTCCAAGCATTAAGTGTTCCGGTCCTATATAACTGTTCTGAAGCCTTGCTGCTTCTTCACGGCTATATTCAATAATGTCCATCAACTTCTTTGAATAATTATTTTTCATATCATAATAATGTACTATGTAGTTGCAAATGTAATAAACTCTCACTATATATCTAACAAAATCCATGCCATTATTCCTTAAAAAGAAAATAAAACAAGCGAAGTCTGATTTGAAGCCTGTGCCTATTGACAAGTATATTCTAAAATTTCGAGCCAAAAACTTTCGTGATACGCGGAAAAGCCTTACCTTAGTGCACTTTTTGAAAGGTGAGATATTGAGTGTAATTAATATAAAACTAAATGGTTGATCAAGACAGAATTATTAAGATTAACATCGAGGAAGAAATGAAATCGGCATACATTGACTATTCAATGTCTGTCATAGTCTCACGTGCCCTTCCAGATGTTAGGGATGGTTTTAAACCGGTTCATCGTCGTATTTTATATGGAATGAATGAATTGGGTAATACATCCGATAAACCTTATAAAAAATCTGCGAGAATTGTTGGTGAAGTTTTAGGTAAATACCATCCACACGGTGACTCGTCCGTTTATTTCGCAATGGTTCGTATGGCACAGATATGGTCTATGCGCTATACGTTAGTGGATGGACAAGGAAACTTCGGTTCGGTGGATGGTGACAGTCCTGCTGCCATGCGTTATACGGAAGCAAGATTAAGTAAGCTTGCCGAAGAAATGCTTCGTGATATCGACAAAGACACGGTTGATTTTCAGCTTAATTTTGACGATACATTGAAAGAACCAACAGTATTGCCGACCCGTATTCCGAATTTGCTGGTAAATGGAGCTTCCGGTATTGCCGTTGGTATGGCGACAAACATGCCAACACATAATCTTAGCGAGGTGCTGGAAGGTTGTATGGCTTACATCGATGCCCATGGGGAACTTGAAGTTGCAGATTTAATGCAATATATAAAAGCTCCAGATTTCCCGACAGGTGCAACTATCTATGGATATGCCGGTGTAAAAGATGCTTTTGAAACGGGTAGGGGACGTATCGTCCTGCGTGGAAAAGCTGAAATAGAAACAGAGGGTAATCACGAAAAGATCATCATTACTGAAATTCCTTACCTTGTTAATAAAGCGGAATTAATCAAATATATCGCTGACTTAGTAAATGAAAAACGCATTGATGGAATTTCAAATGTAAACGATGAGTCTGACCGTAGTGGTATGCGTATCGTTGTGGATATCAAAAGAGATGCCAATTCGAGCGTAGTACTGAACAAATTGTACAAGTTGACGGCCTTGCAGTCTTCTTTTAGTGTCAATAATATTGCACTGGTAAACGGACGTCCACGTCAACTCAACCTGAAAGACTTGATCAAAGCTTTTGTCGACCATCGCCATGAAGTTGTGATCCGTCGCACCAAATTCGAATTGCGCAAAGCAGAAGAACGTGCCCATATTTTGGAAGGCTTAATTATCGCATCCGATAATATTGACGAAGTGATCGCTATCATTAAATCGTCTAAAAGCCCGTCTGAAGCCATCGAACGTTTGATGGAACGTTTTTCCCTGTCAGACATGCAATCTCGTGCCATTGTGGAAATGAGACTTCGTCAGTTAACAGGACTGGAACAGGATAAACTTCGTGCAGAATATGAAGAAATTGAAAAATTAATCGCATATTTGAAAGAAATCTTAGAAAATGACGATCTTTGTATGAAAGTCATTAAAGACGAGTTGCAAGAAATCAAAGACAAGTACGGGGATGAACGTAAAACGGATATCGTCTATGCCTCCGAAGAACTTAATCCTGAAGACTTTTATGCGGATGACGAGATGATCATTACCATCTCTCACATGGGATACATCAAACGTACACCACTCAGTGAATTCCGTGCTCAAGGACGTGGCGGAGTAGGTGCTAAAGGTTCAGAAACGCGTGATGAAGATTTTGTGGAATACATTTATCCTGCTTCCATGCATGCTACATTGCTGATCTTTACGGCAAAAGGGAAGTGTTACTGGTTGAAAGTATTCGAAATTCCAGAGGGAGCGAAGAACTCGAAGGGTAGGGCGATACAGAACTTATTGAACATCGAACCAGATGACAAAGTCAATGCTTTCATCCGCGTGAAGAAATTGACAACAGACACAGAGTTTATAAATTCTCATTATCTACTATTCTGCACAAAGAAAGGTGTAATTAAAAAGACATTGCTGGAAGCATATTCCCGGCCTCGTCAAAATGGTGTCAATGCTATCACACTACGTGAAGATGACGGTCTGATCGAAGTTTGTATGACAAATGGCAATAATGAGGTCCTGATTGCAAACCGTAATGGACGTGCTATTCGTTTCCATGAAAATGCAGTACGTGTTATGGGGCGCACTGCATCCGGTGTGAGAGGTATGACACTTGATGACGATTCTAACGACGAAGTTGTAGGAATGGTTTGTATTAAGGACAAAGAGAAGGAAACTGTATTGGTTGTATCTGAACAAGGTTACGGCAAACGTTCGAATATTGAAGATTATCGTATTACAAACCGTGGGGGTAAAGGTGTCAAAACCATCAACATTACGGAAAAAACTGGTAAACTGGTCGCCATTAAAAATGTCACGGAGGAGAACGATATTATGATCATTAATAAATCCGGTATCACAATCCGTATGAAAGTATCTGATCTGAATGTTATCGGACGTGCAACACAAGGGGTACGCTTGATTAATTTAGGAAAACGTAATGACGAAATCGCTTCTGTATGTAAAGTGTTGTCACAAACTGAAGATGAAATCGCTGAAGAAAAAACACAGCATGACATTTCAGAAGATTCAGTAATTCATGGACCAATGGAGAATATTGATTTTGAAAATGTCTCTGATGATGTCGACAGCAATAAAAATGTGAACGATACAGAAGATACAACTGAGGAATAAATTATACAAATAGAAATATTAATCTCAAATCACTATCACAAATGAAACGAGTATTATTGACAGTAACACTATGTGTTGCAGCATCTGCTTCTTTTGCACAGAAAAAAGTTGTGAACGAAGCGCAGAGTATTGCGAAAGGAAGTAACGCAGATTTTGGAGAAGCTAGAACCTTGATTAAGGGTGCATTAGAAAATCCAGAAACAAAGGACGACGCTAAAACTTGGTATGTGGCAGGTTTTATTGAAGATCAGCAGTTCAATGCCGAAAGAGCTAAACAAATCTTAGGACAACAACCTAATGAACCAGTTATGTACGATGCTTTGTATGGTATTTTACCTTATTTCCAGAAAGCCTACGAATTGGATCAATTACCTAATGAAAAAGGTAAAGTAAAACCTAAATACACAAAAGATATCAAAAGTATTTTGAGTGCAAACCATGTATATTTATTCAATGGTGGTGCATATTATTTCGATAAACAAGAATATAAGAAAGCCTACGATTTCTTCAATCAGTATGTGGAGATATCTGAACTGCCAATGTTTGTAGGAACTCAGACTGCAGAAAAAGATTCTACATTCATGACGGTTCAGTTCTATGCAGCAGCAGCAGCTTCTTTAGCTAAAGATTCCAAATTGGCTATTTCCGCTTTGGAACGTGCCAAGAATACTCCTTATCGTCAATATGACGTTTATCAGTATCTTTGCTATGAATATGGAGAGGCAAAAACTGCTCAGGATTCTGTTATGCTAGAAAAAACATTTGAAGAAGGTATGCAGGTTTTCCCAGATTCAACCTTCTTTTTGAATAATCTGATAAATACTTATATCTATTCCAATAGAAATGAAAAAGCGTTGGAAATGTTAAATGTCGCAATCCAAAAAAATTCGAATGATGCCAACCTATATAATGTAATGGGGCGTGTATATGAAACTGGGTTAAAAGATAATGCCAATGCGGAAAAATACTTCAAAATCGCTTTAGAAAAAGACCCGAATCTGACAGATGCACTTTCTAACATTGGTCGTATTTACTATAATCAAGGTGTGAACAAATTAAGTGAAGCTAATATGATTAATGATAGCAAGAAATACCAAGAAGAATTAGGCTTGGCAAAAGATTTGTTCAAAAAAGCTCTTCCATATTACAAAAAAGCTCATGAAGCAGAACCTGAAAAAATGGATAATATGATTGCTTTAAGAGGTATTTATTACAATCTAAACATGGGTTCAGAACTGGAAGCCATTGAAAATGAAATGAATAAATAAAATCAAACAAAATTTATTTGAAAAAGGAATTCCTTTTTCAACGAAGTGCACCCCAAAAGTTAGACAAAAAACTTTTGGGGTGTTTTTATGAAATACAGAGATGCTTAATTTGGGGGCAGTTCGAGACTGTGTGGGGCGCGTGGTGGCAACCAACATGGTAATGAACGCTCGAAAGCAAGAGTGTCGCATCGGGCAGACAAAGTGATGAAAAGACTTCTTCGCTTGGCAACCGTAGCAGTGACACATCGAATCAGTGGAGAACTGAAGAAATATTATGAAAAGAAAGTGGCCAAAGGCAAGAACAAAACACCTGTAATTAATGCGTTACGAGCCAATTGCGGGAATGTTTGCATTCATAAAAAGGGTATAAGACAATTTGGATTTTGTCTATTAAACATAATCGTAATTATAAATACATATCAAAGGAAAAATAAAAACCCGTATCCAACTTCACAGTTACATACGGGCCAAACAAATAACAAACTCTACTTATATGAAAAAACAAATACTACTAACTTAATCGTGTTTCTTTGAATAAGTAACCTTATTCATTTTATCATATAACAACATACAAATCTGTTTAGTTCAGAAATAATAAAAAAATTATTTATTCTCGACAGCACGTGTCTGCAACACTTTGGAATTAGGTGGAACACTATGAGTAAGCCAGATGTTACCACCGATCACAGAATCATGCCCAATAGTAATTCTTCCTAAAATAGAAGCATTAGAATAGATCGTAACATGATCTTCAATAATTGGATGGCGTGGTATATCCAACGGAAGCCCTTCTTTGTCCAAGGTAAAGTTCTTTGCTCCTAATGTAACACCTTGATAAATACGAACATGATTTCCAATTATGGCTGTTTGTCCAATCACAACTCCTGTACCGTGATCGATACTGAAATATTCCCCGATCTGTGCCCCTGGATGAATGTCTATTCCTGTGTCTGAATGAGACATTTCCGTTATAATACGCGGAATCACAGGCACACTTAGTTTCAGTAGTTCATGCGCCACTCGCTGAAAAAGAATGGCATGAATTGCCGGATAACAGAAAATGATTTCACTGGAACTTTTGGCGGCAGGATCGCTATCCAAAATTGCTTTTACATCTGTTGATAACAAATATTTGATGTACGGAATCTTATTAATAAAAGCCATGGCTATTTCAGATGCATAATCCTTAGAGTTACAACAATGTTCAGCCTCAAAACACAAGCCGTTATAGATCTGTTCTTGCAATAAGTCGTAGACCTGTTCCAAATAGACACCAGTATAATATTGCATGGAATCCATTCGTGCTTCTTGTTCTGTTCCGAAGAAACCAGGGAAAATGACTTTACGAAGCAGGCTCATGATTTCCCGTAATGCCGTTACCGACGGTAACGTTTTTTGGTGCAACGGAATGTATCTGTATCCTACTGAACTTGTAATCGACAAAAGTTCTACATTTTTTTGAATAACTTCTAATACCTTCGTTCTATTCATCTTTATTATTATTTTCCAGGATCCCAAACTGGATTATACACAAAAAAGAAATTTTCCTCGAAACGATCCTGCCCTAAAATATATATCTGATCGTTTAGTATAAACATATGATAATTGTTCATACGTTTCACTGTCGTAAGATGTTCTATCCACTGATGGTTTGACAAAGCGTATTCCCAAATTTTGCCATAATTATCAACCATAAAAAAGCTATTCCATTGCTCATTCTTATAATGAACAGCAGTCGAAACAACTCCAATGTTATCTGGTAATAAACCCGGAGCCTCTTTCCAATCCGTCAGACTATCATTGGCAATCCAAAAACCTTTTGTCAATCCGGATTTGTCTCCCAAACCGGCATAAACCTTTTTTTCAGCAACTAAAACAATCCCTTTTTGTAATGCTACAGGGAAATTATCCGCTTTCATAACCCAAGCTTTTTCGTCATATTTCCAAAGTTCCTTTGTGCCTTGATTATTCTTGACACCACCAAGCACATATATAGAATCCTTATAGACAAAACTAACCGCATCATAACGTCCTTCACTTTCGGGAAAAGGTATGTTTTCTGTCCAAGTATTAGCAGAAGAAGTATAGGTATAAACATCTGTTGCAAAAATAGCATTATCCGTACCGCCGATAATATAAGCTTTATCATCTTTTATACAAGCGGTCATTTGTGAATAGGCTTTAGGATAAGGCGCAGCCGTAATCCATTGATCCGTTTCAGCATCATATCGATAAGCTTCGTCTGTACGTCGACTTCCCAAATCGCCACCGACAATAAAAGCTTCGTTTTTGATTGTAAAACTCACTGAAGAAGTGCGTTTATCACCTTCCTTATAAAAATGTTTAGGGATCAATATGGCCGGAGTGGTAAATGATTGGACCATGCCATATTGAATACCACTTGCATTTTTTGCATACGTATTCACATAATAGATCCTGGCTCCTACCAATTTTTCCATTGTATATCTGAAAACCTTGTCTTCATCTAAGTTTTCTATGGATAAATCCACATTGTTACAATCTTTTCCATCAATCTTCGGGTCACTATTGGTAGAAGACCAACAAAAGCCGACAGAGGTAACATCGGAAATTCCTTCATCCTGCAATTTTCCGACTATTGTGGCCGAACCGTTTACAATATTTTCCACCAACTTGGTTGTGACTGTTGGTAACTGGCTTTTTGGGAAAAAGGCTACTGTATTAAGACTATATGCCGTACCAAAGACATTTGCAGCATAAGCTCGAACATAATACTTCTTATTCGATTCCAAACCTTGTATTCTTCCGCTGAATTTAGCGTCATCATCAAACTCCAAACAATGAATCGTATCTGCATTTTCAATTGTAGGAATCTCCATATCTCCCCAACAGAAGCCAAAAACAGTCAGAGCAGAATCTCCTTCGCTAATCAGTGAGGCTGACAGGTCGGCAGTTATGAAACTTGTACTGTCAAGAGACAAAAATCCCAACTTGGGTTTGCCATCTGTAGTCTTAAAAGAATCCACATTGAAAGAAAATTCACCAAAGACATTGGTTGCAAATGCACGTATATAATATGATGTACTTGGTTTTAACTCTTTAATAAAACAACTAAAAGAATCGGTTACCATATGGTCTCCCATATAGAAAACGACAGAATCTCTATCTGATGGAGGATTATTTTTTTCAGACAAATAAAAACCAATTTTTTCAATACCTTCTCCCCTACTTTTGATTTTGCCACTAACCTTGACAGACGTCGCGTTTACATCTACACTATCAATGGGTATTGTATAAATCTGCCCTATTCCCTCAATAGTCCTATAAGTCCCTTTAGCTGAAAAGGACGTATCAGTCTCGTTAATGGCATACGCATAAATATAATAACTCGTATTATCATGCAGATCCGAAATTGTTACTTTAAATTTGTTATCCTCTATTTTAGAGGTTTTTTTATACCGTCCACTATAGATATTGTTTTTAGGTGTTTCATCCTCTATCCTGCTCCAACACACACCACACTCAAGTATTTGTGAACCGTTTTCTTTTAAAATGGTAGCACTGACTTCTATAGAGGATGCCTTTGTCGTTCCTGATGTTTCAGACAATTCGGGAGGTAATCCGTATTGAAGATGCGTATTCATTTCCGGATCATCCACACAGCCGGAAAATAACCACAAAGAAGCAAAAAAAGATAATATAAAGATATATTTCATAAGACACAGTTATTAGAAGAACACACCGAGACCGGCATTGATATCTATATATTTAAAGTTTAAAGTATTACATCCGGCACTGACAAAAATAGGTCCAAGCTTGACCATAAAATCCAAATCAGCGGCCAAACCATTATAGGAATAATCCATATTCTTACTCCAATATGATTTTTCAATTTTGTGATCAACTGCATCGATCATTTTATACTCACACAATAATTCTCGACTTCCATACCCTATACCCATAGATGTATACAACCAAGAAGTACATTTAACAACGATACCTGCAGTTCCGGCATAGCAATTCACCTTTTTATTATTCGTAAAACGAAGAGCAGAGCCACCCGCTACACCACCAGATAGCAGGCCATTCCCTCTGCATTCACTGTCATAGTCCTTAAAACTCAAATTGGTTTTAAAACGCATAAACCAACCTATACGTGATTTAACCCCTCCGATTGTAAGCCCATAAGGTACTTCAATTGAATAAACATAGCTGACAAAGAATCTCATCGGTTCTTTGGGTTTATCAGTTTTTATTTGATCGGCTGAAGGATAATAAACCAGTTCCACCGGCTTACGGAGTGTTTCAAGACGATCCTGCCAAGATTTTGCCAATGTCTCGTTTTTAGAAGTTCCTATTCCCTCAGTATAAAAGATTATCAAACGTGAAATAGCAATTGTGTCTTTATTATTAGCCATCAATTCCAAACATGCTCGACACTTGTTCATTAAACTATGCATTGAAGGACGCATTTGCTGGTTGGTTAACCAGATCGACGTAAGTTGCCCAATACTGTAAGAGTCGCATTGCACTACACCTTCTTCATACCACATCCTTGCATCACTATAGTCTAGACGTTTTATCGCCTCATCTCCTTTACGGTTATATTCTGTTTTTTGTTGAGCCAGCAAACATATCGGCAACATAACAAAAATAGTCAAAATCCAGAGTCTCATCATAAACACGTTAATAATATGTTGATCCTTCATTTATCAATACACCATCAATATTATAAATATCATACAAACCATCTTCCCGTTCAAAAGCACGGCCATTTTCGGCAATACCGACATTACGATATTTACAAGGAATACACTCGTTGGCATCCGAATCGATTGCTCCATAGAGCATAGTCGATTTCTTTCGAACAATAGTTAAATTTCCGAATGTCTTCTTCATCTCATACAAAGTTTTCTTGTCTGCTAAAAGTTTGTCGGCTTCTTTCTCGTCACAAGAGATCAGAAGACGCACAACCTCTTCTGTCAACTTGGTTTCTTTCGCTTTCATAAAATCATTTTTTGCATTCGTAAAGTCAGCTTTATCCATCTTTTCTTTACCAGAAGCTATTAAAGCGTCATATTCCACATCAATTTCTTCAACAGTAGGCAGTGCTGGCTGTATTATTATTTTATTCTTTCCATCCGGGATCTGCATTGTATCCAGTTGCTTTCTTGGTTCATCTACGATTTCAGAAACACTCTTTTCAGGTTGTTGATCCATTGTCGTTTGCCTATCTTCCCCGTCAAGCACAGATTCATCACTTGTCCTGAGAACAGTTGCTTCTTGAGACATTTGTACTGAATCTTTCTCCTCTTCCACTGGACTGACCAATTCCGTTATATTCGGTTTTGTGGAAACTTTGTTTCCCTGCATCAGAAAACCAACAATAGACCCTACGCAAGCAAATATTGTAATAACCACAAATATCATCCTCCCTTTTCTTTTTTTCTTGCGGAATTGAGAAACAATCTCTTCGCTGTTTACAATCGTACGATCTTCGTCTTCCTCATTCTGAGAAGATTGCCCATTTGGATGTATGACCGTTATCTCATCATCCGCTTCCTGCCCGTTTGTATTTTGCAAATCATTAGCAGGAGTTTCTTCTTCCGCAGGAAAATTTAATGCAGCCATCATTTCATCTACTGTTTGGAAACGATCGGCCGGAATAATTTGCATTGCTCTGATTATGACGGCTTCTGTCTTAGGAGATATATCCTTGTTCAGTTCCGACGGTTTTTGCAAAGGACGTGTTGCCCGCAAAATAGATTCGGTCGGAATCTTTCCCGTTAAAAGGTTATACATGGTGGCACCAAGCGAATATATATCCGGACAGGGAGAAAAACTTTGTGTCCCTTCGTTATCGTATTGTTCAATCGAGGCAAATCCTTTTGATAAGGTAAGCATGGTCGTACTTGTTTCCTGCTGCTCAATATCGTATCGCTTACTTACACCGAAATCGATCAGACGCGCTTTCCCTGACAAGTCAATCAGAATATTGCTGGGTTTGATATCTAAATGAAGAATGTTCTTTTCGTGTACAAATTGGAGTGCTTTTCCAATTTGGTGAACACATCGGAGAACTTTCGGTTCCAGCAATACACCTTCCTTGTCCATTATGTGTTTGAGTGAACAACCAGAAATATATTCCATGGCAATATAACCCGTACCGTTTTCTTCGAAAACTTCCAGCACATTCACTATATGGGGATGTTGGACTTCAGAAAGTATCTTGGCTTCCTTAATCAGTTTCTCTTTGAATTTATCGAAAAGAATTCTTCCTGTCTCGGAATGCACCTTGACAGCAAATGATTCTGATTCCCTGTAACAATAGTCTTTAAAAAAATATTCTTTTATACAAATAGGCACCTCTGTTTGCACAGTTCCTAACGAACCCTTCACTTCCGTACACCAAACGCCTTTGTATGTTATACCAAAGCCGCCCTGACCAATTACATGAGTGATCCGATATTTTCCATTCTGAAGAATATGTCCGTTTGGCAAATTCATAACTATACTATGCGAATTCTATTAATCTGCCAAAATTACGTTATTTATATAAAAGAATAAAGGAAAGAAAGAATATTTTGCTTAAATCCTGTGGAATCTAACACATTTTGTATAGGTATGATATAAAAAGAAAAGTTATCACGTGTTTTCCCGCTGCAAGCGGACATGATTGCATTTTTAATCTCTTCCGAACCACTGGAATACTTGAATATATTAGAAAGGTCTTTATTATTAAGACGTTCAAGTACTCCATCCGAACACATGAACAAATAGTCACCCGCCTTGATATCGTTCAAAAGTACGACATCAATCTCCGTTGGATGAGTGGTCCCTTGGATAGCCCGTATGATTACATTCCGCTGCGGATGACGCATAGCTTCTTCGCGAGTGATTTTCCCCAATTTCACCAACGAATTGACCAATGAATGATCTTCTGTCTGGTACAAGATTTCTCCCTTCCGGAAATGGTAAATCCGACTGTCCCCCACGTGCGCCAAGGTTATGCCTGTCACACCTACAAAAATCATAGTCAACGTAGTAGCCATTCCTTTGGTCTCCGGATGAATTGCCATATAACCATCAAAACGTGCTTCAGTATAACGAATCGCTTTATTTACAAAATCTACATTCGGCTCACCTTCGCGAAAAATTGAAAAAAAAGTCTGAAAAGCTTCACAAGCCAAAGAACTTGCAATCTCCCCTTTTTCTGCGCCCCCAACACCATCACATACCAAAAACAACTTTTGATTGGAATTTGCCGTTTCCGGTAAAGGAAAGACAGAATCTTCGTTATTCAATCTGCCTCCTTTTTCGCTGACCGCCCAAGGTTTGCCGATCGTTATATCCATAGCATAGACTATTTTTATTCATTAAACCGGAGAACTGTACGGCCAATAATAATTTCATCATTATTATTGAGTATGACAATTTCCCCATTCTCTAAGTAATTGCTATTATATAACGTATGATTTTTACTATTATTGTCAGAAAGATAATGTTTATAGCCACCTTTGGCATCTTTTTTCACCTCGATCCGGATATGTTCCCGGCTCATTGATTTATCAGCCGTTACAATGCCAATCGTAGCAGTTGATGTGTTGGATTTTCGTCCGATGACATAAACCCCTTCCTGAAGGGGGAAGATTTGCTCCGGTGTATCAGCATTTGCAATTACAGAGAGATGTCCGGTTGTCAGACGAAGAGGCTGTATCAGAACCGTTTCCGATTCAGATCCGGCACATCCTTTCTCCGTAGAAAGCAAAGAGACAGGAATCGGTTGCTTGCACTTCGGGCATTTGAAAGAGGTGATATCGAGGGGAATTTTCCCCTCGTCTACCTTTAACCCAACATGACAATGTGGACATTTAACGGAAATCATAAGATAAACGATATATCAGATCCGTCAACATCGGTTGAATATGCATCCTGCATGTCTGCATCAGACAACATAATAGTGTCATCGGATAATGTAATAAAATCAGAAGTATCAATATCTTCATCAATCATTACAACATCCAACAAGTCGCTTCCCCCGTCCACATCTACGATAACAGCATCGAGCAGCATTGCATCGTCACTGTCTAAAGTCACAAATGTGTAATCTTCTTCTTGCATAAATAATGTTTTAATTAAATTTTTGGACACAAAAGTAAGGAAACAGACTGACACCCAAATACAAAACAGTTCCTTATAATCAAATGTTTGGGTTTACTGTACAAAAGTATTACTTTTAGTATATGAAACAGAATCCTACTTGCTCACCCATTTAGCCTTACAGGAAGACATCGGGCATTGTTTTCTGTTGCGCAATGATTCCCAAGGTATTTCACCTAAAAACGTTCCGCACTTGGGACAAACATAATCGATTTTGAATTGATTGGTCAAATCTTGCAGCAATTGCGGAATCTTAGCCGACTGTTTCGCACCCAGATAGATACCGACTGCTGGGGCGCAGATCGTGATAAACAGACTTAACCCAAACAATCCCAAGCTTCCTTTCCCAAGAAAACCAATTACCACCCCCACTACACCGGGAAGAGCAAATGGAAGAGATTGGAAAAGTCTGGTTTTAAATTGATTAGAAGATTGTATCTTAACCTTTGCTTGAATGTAATTATCATATACTTGCTTCAATGTTGCAAACTCTTCGGTATAATCATTGTTGGACTTCAAGACTTCGGAAATATTTAACACATAATCATTTCCCAGTTTGATCGTATCGCTGGGAGTAATTCGTTTTTTAACAATCTGAACACCATTGACAAATGTTCCGTTTGTCGACCCCAAATCTTCAAGTAGCCAACATTCCCCCTCTTCACGGACCAACTTTGTATGATACCGGCTTACATGAGGATCATTTACCACAAAATCATTATCACTTGCCTTTCCTATCTTAATAATCATTCCGTAACAACTTTTGGTTCTTCAGGTTTTCCAATTTCCTTTTCGAGTGTATCTTTCAAAACCTTCAATGGGTCCTTAGATATCACCAGTTCCCGCGGTTTGCCATCGTGTGTCAGTAATAGCAGCTTCTGCTTAGGCAAGTTTATTTGTAAGATATGATTTTTATTGATAATATGACTCTTGCCTACACGCATCAAAATCGTGTTACAGCCGGCCACCTGTCTCTCCAATATTTCTTCAATTTTTCCTATATTGATTGCAAATGTGAATTGAATCCCATTAGATAATAGCAATTTGGTATAATTCCTATCAGCTTCAAAATAAAGGATCTGCCCTATTTTAATGCGCAACAATTCATCTCTCGTCTTAATTATTAAATACCGCTCCATAGTAGATATTGTTTATTCGTTCATCATCTCTGCACAAATATACATTATTTTGCGATTCCTTTGGTGCTTTTTTCAATAAATTAAGAGCTACAGGAAATCAGTGAGGATAGGCATATATTTTAATGAGACGAATGAATAAGAATTCCATGCCCATTAAATCTTTGTTTCACAGGCATGAAATTCTTGTTTCATAGTTATCATATAAAACATTGCAGATACAAAAAGTAATAAAAAGAGACAGAAACGTAAACATAGATATTACGCCACAACTCCTTTAATTACTACATAAATTATCCAACAATCGCTTTCCGGCTTCTTTTTTTAGGGTATTTACGGAACAGACTCCACCATTTCAATTTCAAGACACCAAACAATGCCTCCCCGAAAATAGATGAGTTCATCTTGGAAGTACCTAATACACGGTTAATAAAAATAATGGGGACTTCCACTATCTTATAACCACACTTGTATGCCGTAAACTTCATTTCTATCTGGAACGCATATCCTTTGAAATGGATACGATCTAAATCAATTGTTTCAAGCACCTCACGACGGTAGCATTTGAAACCGGCTGTTGTATCTTGAACTTTCATTCCGGTAACAAAACGGACATAGACAGAAGCATAGTAAGACATCAACACGCGGCCTAACGGCCAATTCACGACATTCACACCGTTGCAGTAGCGGGAACCGACTGCAACATCGCCACCCTGCTCCGTACAGGCTGCATATAATTTGAGAAGATCATTCGGATTATGACTGAAATCCGCATCCATTTCAAATATAAAATCATACCTATGCTCTATTGCCCACTTGAACCCGCAGATATAAGCCGTGCCAAGTCCTAACTTGCCTTTGCGTTCCACCATAAAAAGACGTTCGGAGAACTCTTTTTGGAGTCGTTTTACAATCTCTGCCGTACCATCGGGCGATCCATCATCTATAATCAAAATATGAAATTCTTTCTCCAACCCAAATACAACCCGAATAATATTTTCTATATTCTCCTTCTCGTTATACGTGGGAATAATAACAATACTGTCTGACATAATCCTTCTAAATTTGTAGGGCGAAGGTACATATTTTAATTGATTTAATACTATGCATATTTACTATTTTGAACAAAAACTCTACCTTTGCGAAAAGAACATATCACATTGGAGGTACAAGATTTACTAAAACAATACGCCACCCATCCGCAAGTGGTGGCGTTAAATACCCTGTTAAACAACAAAACGTCCCGCAATATATTTCTGAAAGGGCTAAACGGTTCAGGGGCCGCAATGACAATAGCTTCTCTCTTTCTTAAAAGAAGGGGGAACTATGTGTGTGTGTTAAATGACTTGGAAGAAGCCGGTTACTTTTATCATGACCTGGTACAACTTACCGGAGGCGACGGAATCTATTTCTTTCCCTCTGGTTATCGGCGTGCCATCAAGTACGGACACGTAGACCCGGCCAATGAAATCCTGCGAACAGAAGTTCTCAGTACGTTACAAGACCCGGCCACTTCTTTTGTCATTGTCACCTATCCGGACGCATTGGCGGAAAAAGTGATTTCACAGAAGATCCTAAAAGAAAATACGCTAAAGATCAGTGTAAGTGAGAAGTTGGACAATATGTTTGTTTCTGATGTACTGGACGAATATGGTTTCGAGCAGGTAGATTATGTTTATGAGCCGGGACAGTATGCGGTGCGCGGCAGCATCTTGGACGTGTTCTCGTTCTCGTACGAATTCCCTTATCGTATCGACTTCTTTGGCAACGAAGTAGAGACCATCCGTTCGTTCGATGTAGAGACACAGCTATCCAAAGAAAAGCTGGATAGTATCTATATCGTGCCTGAAATGACAAAAGGGAATCGGGCCAATTCATCTCTGTTAGATTCATTGCCGTCTGAAACGCTGCTTGCTTGCAAAGACTTGGCATGGGTAAAAGAACGTATCGACAGTATCTGGAATGAAGAGCCGATCATCGGAGACGAAGAATCGTTTGCCGACATCGGACAACTGCGGGCCAAATTAATTACCGGAGAGGATTTTCTACATGCGGCAATCAATTTCCGTCGCCTTCATTTCGGCACACGCCCAACAGGAATAGCCGATGCCATCTTGACTTTCTTAATGGAAGCACAACCAATCTATCACAAAAATTTCGATTTGGTAAGCCAATCCTTCCACAAATATTTAGAAGATGGCTATACATTATATATACTGAGTGACGTAGAAAAGCAAGCAGCCCGTATTCGTGCTATCTTCGAAGACCGGGGAGACAATATTCCTTTTACTTCCATCAACAAGACTATACATGAGGGATTCGCTGATGAGACTTTACGTGTTTGCCTGTTCACGGATCACCAGTTATTCGACCGTTTCCATAAATTCAACCTGAAAAGCGACAAGGCAAGAAGCGGGAAACTCTCTCTGTCACTAAAAGAGTTGAATCAATTCACAACTGGCGACTATATCGTACATATCGATCATGGTGTCGCACAATTCGGTGGGCTGGTTCGTACGGAAGCGAATGGAAAAATACAGGAAGCCATCAAACTGGTTTATCAGAACAACGACATCATATTCGTCAGCATCCACTCGCTTCACAAGCTGTCCAAGTACAAGGGCAAGGATAGCGGGGAGCCACCCAAGCTAAGCAAACTCGGAACGGGAGTTTGGGAGAAGATGAAGGAACGCACCAAATTAAAAGTAAAAGATATCGCCCGCGACCTGATCCTTCTCTACTCTAAACGAAAACAGGAAAAGGGCTTTGCTTATAGTCCCGACAGTTTCATGCAGCATGAACTGGAAGCCAGCTTCATTTACGAAGACACCCCGGACCAAATGAAAGCGACAGCCGATGTAAAAAACGACATGGAGAAAGACCGTCCGATGGACCGCCTGATCTGCGGAGACGTGGGTTTTGGAAAAACAGAGGTAGCCATCCGTGCTGCTTTCAAAGCCGTTTCGGACAACAAGCAAGTGGCCGTATTGGTCCCTACTACGGTATTGGCATTCCAGCATTACCAAACATTCTCCGAACGACTGAAGAATTTTCCTTGCCAAATCGAATATATCAGCCGAGCACGTACGGCGAAAGAAATAAGGGAAACTTTAAAAGACTTGAAGGAGGGAAAAATCAATATTATCATCGGTACACATCGTATCGTCGGAAAAGATGTCACATTCAAAGACCTCGGCCTGCTGATTATCGACGAGGAACAGAAATTCGGCGTATCTGTCAAAGAGAAACTGCGGCAACTGAAAGCCAACGTCGACACACTCACCATGACTGCTACGCCGATTCCCCGTACTTTGCAATTTTCATTGATGGGAGCTCGTGACCTTTCAAGTATCACGACTCCCCCACCCAACCGCTACCCGGTTCAAACAGAGGTGGAACGTTTTAATCCTGACATCATCCGCGAAGCCATAAACTTCGAAATGAGTCGTAACGGACAGGTCTTTTTCATCAACAACCGCATCCAGAACATTTATGAAATGGAAACGCTTGTTAAACGCGAAGTACCGGATGCCCGTATCGTTGTCGGGCACGGACAGATGGAGCCGGACAAGCTGGAAAAGATCATTCTGGACTTCGTCAATTACGAATACGACGTACTGATCGCCACGAGCATTGTGGAGAGCGGTATCGACGTGCCGAATGCAAATACGATTATCATCAACAATGCACAACAGTTCGGATTGTCTGATCTACATCAATTACGTGGCCGCGTCGGGCGAAGTAACCGAAAAGCATTCTGCTACCTCCTCTCTCCACCTCTGTCAAGCCTTACACAAGAAGCACGCCGCCGTTTGCAGGCGATCGAAAATTTCTCAGAACTGGGAAGCGGCATCCATATCGCCATGCAGGACCTCGACATCCGAGGAGCCGGTAATATGTTAGGAGCCGAACAAAGCGGCTTCATCGCCGATTTGGGCTATGAGACGTACCAGAAGATACTGGAAGAAGCTGTTGACGAACTGAAAGCGGAAGAATTTGCCGAACTGTATTCCGATCCCACTGAAAAGCGATCCGATACTGGTAGCGAATATGTTCGTGAGACCTATATCGAAAGCGACCTGGAATTGTTGTTTTCACCGACCTATATCCCGAACGATTCCGAGCGCGTCTCTCTCTACCGCGAATTGGACAAGATGGAGGAAGAGCGCGACATCCTTGCTTTTACCGAGCGCCTCAAAGACCGTTTCGGAAAAGTACCGAAAGAAGGAAAAGAGTTGATCCGTGTCGTTCGCCTCCGCCGCATAGCAAAAACGTTGGGTATGGAAAAAGTCATTTTGAAAAAAGGGCAGATGAGCATCTTTCTCGTCAGCAACTCCGAAAGTCCCTATTATGAGAGTGAAGCGTTCGACAAACTGCTCGGCTTCATCCAAAAGCATCCGCGTGAATGTACGCTTCGCGAACAAAACGGTAAACGCAGTATCGTGATCAAGAATGTTCCAACAGTAGAAGTGGCTTGCGGTTACTTGGATGAGATCGAGAAAACACAAATACAAAAATAAAGATAGTTTATGTAGAATAATTCCGATTAAAATGTTTTTGATTAAAGGCAACCTTTAGATTCTTGAACTTCAAGACTTATAAAGGTCGCCAACAAAAACATCTTAAACATTACAGATCCAAAGCGATACAATCCTTTCCTATTAATGAAAGCCTGCTCTTTTGAAAGAAACGAACTACAACGCAATTATCGACGAGCTATCTGTATAAAATAAAAAAGCCTTTGGTCAACGATAACCAAAGACTTTTTTACTCTAAACCGGCGGTCCGGACGGGACTCGAACCCGCGACCCCATGCGTGACAGGCATGTATTCTAACCAACTGAACTACCGAACCAATTTTCTATCATGTAATCTCTCTCGATTGCGGTGCAAAGGTAGATATTATTTTGGATTTTGCAATAGTTTTGTGGCAAAAATTTATGTCGGATAGATTATTTTTCTACTTTTGTCCTTCATACAAACAATAACAATCATGAAGAATACTCCGGTAGATTATCAGGTAGCCAGAAAAATCATAGATGGCTACGGACTTCCCGATTTCGGGAAAGCGACGATCCGCGAGGTCGTTGCCATATCCACTCAACTCGAACAAGAGACTAAAACAGAATTTATCCACATGGAAATGGGAGTTCCTGGACTAAAAGCGGCTCAAGTCGGTATCAATGCTGAGATCAAAGCCCTTCAGGATGGCGTTGCTTCCATCTATCCAAATATTAATGGAACACCCGATGTAAAAGCGGAAGCATCCCGTTTTATCAAGGCATTTATCGATATCGACGTAGCACCTGAAAGTTGTGTCCCCGTAACCGGTTCCATGCAAGGAACATACGCCTCATTTCTCGTTTGCGGACAATGCACGCCGGAAAAGGACACTATTCTCTTTATCGATCCAGGATTTCCCGTACAAAAACAGCAGATCACAGTCATGGGCTATAAATACAAATCGTTCGACGTGTATGAACACCGGGGTGAAAAGCTCCGGAACATACTGGAACAATACCTCTCCAAAGGAAACATTGCAGCCATGATCTACTCCAACCCCAACAATCCGGCCTGGTTTTGTTTGACTGAAGAAGAGCTGAAGATCATCGGATACATGGCCGACAAATACGACACAATCGTGATCGAAGATCTGGCCTATTTCGCTATGGATTTCCGAAAACCGTTGGGAAAACCGTTTGAAGCGCCTTTCCAGGCAACAGTTGCTCGCTATACGGACAATTACATCTTACAGATTTCAGGCTCGAAAGCATTCAGTTATGCCGGCCAGCGTATAGGTATCACAGCAATCTCCGACAAACTATATCACCGGACTTATTCCGGATTGACACAACGCTACGGAGGCGGAACGTTCGGAACCGTGTATATTCATCGCGTATTGTATGCTCTGTCATCCGGTACAAGCCATTCGGCGCAATTCGCATTGGCAGCCATGTTCAAAGCGGCGGCAGACGGTACATTCGATTTTATTTCAGAAGTACAAGAATACGGATACCGGGCAAAAAAACTGAAAAAGATCTTTACCGATTATGGCTTCCGGATTGTCTATGATCATGACATAGACGAACCTATCGCGGACGGATTCTATTTCACGATCGGTTATCCGGGAATGACAGGCGGAGAATTGATGGAAGAACTCATTTATTATGGTATAAGTGCTATTTCATTGAGCACGACAGGCAGTACTCAAGAAGGCCTGCGCGCTTGTACTTCTTTTATCAAACCGCATCAATATGCCCTTTTGGAAGAACGTCTGAGGCTGTTTAAAGAGAATCACTCCGCATAATTAACACAGGCCGGACTTTCATTTATAGTTCATTAACAAGAAAGTCCGGCTTTTCATTTGTTTTTTTTCACCAAAAGCCATATATTGCCACTGTTTTATTAACCAGCAAGTAGCACCCTGTCATGGCAAGATATAACAATATATTCAAAGTAACTCATAATGACATACTTCCGGCTCAAGGAAGTCTTTTGATATCAGAACCTTTTTTACAAGATGCCTACTTTCAACGTTCCGTTGTGCTATTGGTGGAACACACGCAAGAGGGGTCGATGGGTCTTGTATTAAACAAAAAAACAGAGTTATCGGTCAACACTTTCTTTACCGATTTGCAGGAATTTCCGAAAATACCGATTTATTTAGGCGGTCCGGTCAGTGCCAACCGCCTGTTTTTCATACATTCCTTAGGAGAGATGATTATTCCGAACTCACTCAAGATAAACGATCATCTCTATTTCGACGGTGATTTCAACACATTGGTACGCTACATTCAAAACGGACATCCTATCGAAGGAAAAGTAAAATTCTTCTTGGGTTACTCCGGATGGCAAAAAGGACAATTGCATGACGAAATAAACAAAAATTCATGGGTTGTCAGTTATGCCTCCAACCGAAACGTACTGCTCGCCGAAGGAGAAGACTTTTGGAGAAAAACGCTCGAATCACTTGGCAACCAATATAAAACATGGACAAAATATCCGAAAGAACCCTCCTTGAATTAACAGGGCAACCGCACCAAAATCATAAAGCGTCCATCTGTTTTCGCCACTGATGCGGACTAATTACATAAACGTTTTTGCAAAAGCAACTATCATACTGTCATATCCGCCCGTATATTGTTTTAAATCAATATGTTATGGCATGATAGTTGCCGTTTTGAACTATCATTCACCTATCACAACTATCATAGTTAAAAACGATAACATACTGTGTATCAATTATACGATAAAAACAGAGACCGTCCGGGAACAGGTGCAAAACATGTTAAAACGGCTTCTTTTTTCATCAAGACAGGCTTTTCTTTTGTCAAAAACAGCTTGCAAAGCCGCTTGAGACCCGGGTGTAAGCAGTATGGAGACCCGGGTGCCGGGGAGGTGCAGACCCGGGTCTGCGCGAAGCTCAGACGGGGATGCAGAGAAGTTTATTAGCCATGTTGGAGGTGCTTTTATGCCTTGTTTTTGCATCTTATTCGGCGAAAAAGGTCGTTTTATGCCTCGTTTTATATTTAAATGATCCCGTTTTGTCGATGGTTATTTTTGTACATATAAACATAAATATCATGTTATCAGCCATATAAGTGAATAGCCATGTAAAAAACATGATAGATGCATGATAGTAGAATGATAGTAAAAAACATCTACTATCATGCCTTAACATATTGTGAAACAATAGTTAACAACCGGATATGATAGTATGATAGTTGATTTGCGAAATTTTTATGGAAGAAGAGAAGTGATTCCGGATAGCAATTTTTGGTGCGGTTGCCCTGCTTGAACTAATAATAAAAAATAAGACTCGAGTTTATTTCTTAATTTGATCATTGATTCGTTGCATTGTCAAGACATCCGAATAACCATCTTTTGTCGTTATCCAATCTGTCAATATACCAGTCACGGTAAAGCCACAACGAGTAAAGAGGGCTGCACTGGATTCGTTCCTTATCGGGATATGCACGAAAAGTTGATGTAACTTCAAATAAGAAAAAGCATATCCGATCAACAGTTTCAACGCTTCTGTCGCCACTCCTTTCTTTTGGTAAAGCGGATCGACCAATATGCCGATTCCTGCCCTGCGATGATGCGGGTCAAAATCATACAAATCCAGCATACCAGCCGTCACCCCCGTAGGACAAAGATCGATCATCAGGCGCAATTGCTTCAAATCGAATATATCCCGGTGAGATTCTGCTATATATTCCTTCAACAGATAACGAGAATAAGGTGCTAACGTATTACCAAGTTCCCACCATTCGGGGTTATTTTCCCAAACATAGAGCAATTCCAAATCTTCCGGTTCCGGGGCACGAAGACGAACAGTTTCATTTTGAAGTAATTCCATTTTCATCAGATCAATCGCTTGCTTTCTTTATTATATATATGATAGTTGATTTTTTTATCTACCACCTTGTCCATCAATAAAAGTATCTGCTCGAAACGGGCATCCGGGTAACAGAATGCCAAATCGGTAAAACGCTTCATCTGGTTACGGCGGCAGATAGCATCGACCAAACGTTCTTCATTCAGATTCCAAAGATTGACATATTCCAGTTCCGGCATTCGTTTCACACAGGCAGCTTTCACCTCCTCAAACTCTTCTTCCCGGCAAAGCACCAGCAGGCGGCAATGTCTCGTCCGAGGTTTCAGCTTCAGCCCCGACATACCGGCGACAACGGAAATAGATGCTTTCAGCAGAACGGCCAAACGGATAACCGTGCTCATCAGCCAGCCAGAATGCGGATAATATTTCCGATAAAATATCAACATGGCTCCATAAAAGGCTTTTACATATTTGATATCACCATGCTTCGTGCTTTCTCCTTTATAATGAAGAATACGTTCAGGGATATAGTAATTAGTATATCCTCCTTGCACAATCCGGTAGGACAAATCGATATCTTCGCCATACATGAAGAAAGACTCGTCCAACAGCCCCACTTTATCCAGTGCTTCACGGCGAAGGAACATAAAAGCGCCCGCCAATACCTCGACCTTATGCTGCTTCTCCTTATTCAAATACGGCAGGCTGTAACGGGCAAACAAGCGTGAAGAGGGAAACAGCTTCGACAACCCGAACAGCCTACAAAAAGAGACCCAGGGAGAAGGAAAACTCCGCTTGCTTTCCGCCAGAAAAGCGCCGTGTCCGTCCAACATCTTCACCCCGATACCGCCCGCTTCTGGGTGTTCGTCCATAAAGAAACAAAGGGAACGTATGCACTCCTCGCCTATCACGGTGTCGGGGTTCAGCAGGAGAACATATTCTCCGCTACTGATCCGGATCGCCTGGTTATTCGCTTTGGCAAATCCCGGATTATCCTTATTCTCGATAAAAGTGACTTCCGGAAAACGCGGGCGAAGGTATTCGACAGAACCGTCGGCCGAATGATTATCGACAACCAGTACTTCCGCCTCTATCCCCGCAATGGCAGCACGGACAGAACAGAGGCACTGTTCAAGAAAGTATTTTACGTTATAATTGACTATGATTACAGAAAGCTTCATAAATTAATTATATTTTGATGGAGTCGTTGAAACTGGTACGATTCACGATGGAACGTCCCAACGTTATTTCATCGGCATATTCAATTTCGTCGCCAATGGAGACACCACGAGCGATGACCGAAATTTTCACATTGTATGATGAGAGCTTGCGGTATATGAAAAAATTCGTCGTGTCGCCTTCCATTGTCGTACTGAGTGCAAGGACTACTTCCTGCACTTCTCCTGCGGCAACCCGCTGTATTAGACTGTCGATCTGCAAATCACCCGGACCGATCCCGTCCATCGGCGAAATAATACCGCCCAGAACATGATAAACGCCACGGAATTGCCCCGTGTTTTCAATCGCCATCACTTCCTTGATATTCTCAACCACGCAGACCGTCGCATGATCACGCTGGCAGTCGACACAGATAGAGCATACATCATCGTCGCAGATATTATGACAGACCTTACAATATTTGACATCCCGGCGAAGCGCCAACAACGCAGAGGCAAACCCTTCCGTATAGCCAACATCCCGGCGAAGCATATAAAGCGCCAACCTAAGTGCCGTCTTCCGCCCCACTCCCGGCAATGACGACAATTCATTCACGGCATTTTCCAATAAAACTGATGGATATTTTTGATTCATTCGTTTGTTTATCTTCTTCCTTCGGCAAAGATAAGCAAAATCTCCTTTATATACGGGTTCTTTTTCTATCATTGCAAGTTGTCCGCTTATAAACGAACGATCCCGGCAGACGGACAACTTACAAGATACAATTAAGCCGTCAAATTCGGCAGCTAATTTCTCCTAAACGATGGATTTGTTTCTTACCAAGAAATAATGTAGCTTTGCCTCTGATATCCGATAATTCTAACTAAATAATAAACACCGTGAAAAAGGAAGATGAAGAAAAGGTGAGCGGGCTACCGGAAAACGCCTACAGAGAACTGAAAGATGGTGAAATATATAAACCCATCCTGTCACCCGACAAACAGTATCGAGAAGTAACCCCCTGGTCCGTATTCTGGGGACTTGTCATGGCCGTCCTGTTCAGTGCGGCGGCAGCGTTCCTCGGACTGAAAGTCGGACAAGTATTCGAGGCCGCCATCCCGATCGCGATCATAGCAGTCGGATTATCCAGCGGGTTCAAACGTAAAAACGCGCTGGGCGAAAACGTCATTATCCAGTCCATCGGGGCAAACAGCGGTGTGATCGTGGCAGGAGCCATATTTACGCTACCCGCCCTTTACATCTTACAGGACAAGTATCCGGAGATCACGATCAATTTCTTCGAAGTATTCATGAGCTCACTTTTGGGCGGCATCCTCGGCATTCTGCTCCTGATCCCGTTCCGGAAGTATTTCGTATCAACTATGCACGGTAAATATCCGTTCCCGGAAGCGACTGCCACCACACAAGTACTGGTGTCCGGCGAGAAGGGAGGCAATCAGGCGAAACCGCTTATCTATGCGGGCCTGATCGGAGGTCTGTACGACTTCATCATCGTAACCTTCGGCTGGTGGAGCGAGACAGTCAGCACACGTATCGTCAGTATCGGCGAGACGCTGGCCGACAAGGCGAAAGTCGTATTCAAAGTGAATACCGGTGCTGCCGTGTTGGGGTTGGGCTATATTATCGGATTAAAATATTCGGCCATCATCTGTGCCGGATCATTCTTAGTATGGTTGGTAATCATCCCGCTGATGTCTGCCATTTTCAGAATTGAAGTCTTGACATTCGGCAATGATGCCATCACACAGGCGGTAGGAAGTATGAGTGCAGAAGAGATTTTCACCACTTATGCCCGCCACATCGGTATCGGAGGTATCGCGACCGCTGGCGTGATCGGCATCATTAAATCGTGGGGAATCATCAAAGGCGCCGTGGGACTTGCCGCCAAAGAGTTAA
Source organism: uncultured Parabacteroides sp. (assembly GCA_910577325.1). Classification (GTDB taxonomy): domain Bacteria; phylum Bacteroidota; class Bacteroidia; order Bacteroidales; family Tannerellaceae; genus Parabacteroides. The sequence continues at coordinate 31,671 of CAJTMR010000013.1, read as the reverse complement.
AAGGAAAAACGGGAGCTGTGCAGACGGAAGAGATCCGTACACAGAAAGACCTCTCGATGAAAGTGATCGCCATCGGTATTTTTGCAACACTGATCGTAACGTATCTGTTCTTCCATTTCGGCGTCCTGGATAACTGGTACTACGCGTTGATCGGGCTGTTGATCGTCGGCATAATCGCTTTTCTTTTCACTACCGTTGCCGCCAACGCGATTGCCATTGTCGGAACCAACCCTGTTTCTGGCATGACGCTGATGACTCTAATTCTGGCATCCATTATTCTGGTTGCTGTCGGGCTGAAAGGCCCGTCGGGTATGGTATCGGCACTGATTATCGGTGGTGTGGTGTGTACGGCGCTTTCGATGGCAGGCGGTTTCATCACAGACCTGAAGATCGGATATTGGATCGGCAACACGCCTGCCAAGCAAGAATGCTGGAAGTTCCTCGGAACATTGGTCTCGGCAGCTACCGTAGGCGGCGTGATCTTGATCCTGAATCAGGCATATGGCTTTACAAGCGGTCAGTTGTCCGCTCCACAAGCCAATGCGATGGCCGCGGTCATTGAGCCATTGATGAGCGGTTCGAGTGCTCCTTGGGCACTGTATGCCATCGGCGCTATTCTGGCAATCATCCTGAACTTCTGTAAGATTCCGGCACTGGCATTCGCATTGGGCATGTTTATTCCGCTGGAGTTGAACACGCCGTTGCTGATCGGTGGTCTCATCAGTTGGTATGTAGGCAGCCGCACCAAAGACCAGGCTCTGAACAGTGCACGTTTGGAAAAAGGGACTTTGCTGGCATCCGGTTTCATCGCTGGCGGTGCTTTGATGGGAGTCGTCAGCGCAGCCATGCGTTTTGCAGGTATCAACCTGGTCAATATCGAATGGATGGAAAGCAACTCAGCAGGAGCATTGGCTATTGTGATGTATGCCATCCTGATCACATACTTGGCAATAAGTTCATTAAAAGCAAAAAAATAGTAGTGTGAAAGTACCTGTAGTGAATGTCGGCATTATGACAGAAAAAGCCATTTCGTTTGTATTACATGGAGAATATGTACATACGGAAACCGGAAAGTTCCTGACAGGAGAACAGCGTGCGTCATTAGTAAACGGCAATATCGTTTTCAACGGAAAGTTGTTTAAAGAGATATTCTTTGAACCTATCTTCCCTTCTTCATCTTTTGAATTAAAGGCAGTCACCATAGGCCGTAACTTCCATTGGCAACGGCAGGAAGATCAACACTTTAAAGGATCTTTCAACTTGGTGGTCAGCGAAGACGGGATTGTGGTCATCAATCAAGTGGATGTGGAAGAATACCTAACCAGCGTCATCTCTTCAGAAATGAGCGCACATACCTCGAAGGAACTGTTAAAAGCACATGCTGTTATCTCCCGTAGCTGGCTGCTCGCACAGATCGAAAAAAATTCCCGCCGAGACAAAAAAGAGAAGAAACGGCAAAGTTGTCACCAAGATAACACACAACTGGTACGTTGGTACGACCACGAAGACCATAATATCTTTGATGTCTGTGCCGACGATCATTGCCAGCGTTACCAAGGGATCACGCGTGCTTCTACTCCGGTTGTCCGAAAGGTCGTTCACGAGACAAAAGGCGAAATACTGATGGATGGCAAAGCAATCTGCGATGCCCGCTTTTCCAAATGCTGTGGAGGTGTAACGGAACAGTTCGAACATTGCTGGGAACCGGTTCCTCATTCCTATTTGACAGCATTGAGAGACAGCAAAGATGCGACATTTCCGGACCTTACCCAGGAGAAAGAGGCTCGGAAATGGATTTGCTGCGCTCCCGATGCTTTTTGCAATACCTCCGACAAAGAAATCCTCAGCCAGGTGCTGAACAACTACGATCTGGAGACAACAGACTTTTATCGTTGGAAAGTATCCTACAAGCAGGAAGAATTGGCCGAATTGATCCATCGAAAATGTGGTATCGATTTCGGTCAAATCATAGATTTGGTTCCGATCAGCCGCGGTACTTCCGGCCGTATCGAAATGCTAAAGATTGTCGGTACACACCGCACCTTTACTATCGGCAAAGAATTGGAGATACGCCGTACTTTGTCCGAAACACATCTGTACAGCTCAGCTTTTGTCGTGGACAAAGAAAATATGCGATTCGATATCCCCGGAGAGTTCATCCTGACCGGAGCAGGTTGGGGACACGGCGTAGGATTGTGCCAGATCGGAGCTGCCATGATGTCAGACGAAGGATATGATTACCGGCAGATTCTCTCCCACTACTTCCCTGGAGCCTCTATTAAAAAAAGATATTGAGAAAGGTATCATTGAACAAGTCAAAAAGGCTGCGTATCCAAAGATCGCAGCCTTTTCTTTATTGTGTTTACCTATTTGTCTCCGGTCCTTAAACCGGTCGCCTTGACTCTCACGAGCTCCAGCTAATGCAAAGGAACAAGAAATTAATCATATACGCAAAATAACTCCTACAAAAAGCCCAAATTCCCCTACAAATAAGAATATTTTGGCGACAACATGAAAGTGTGCGTGAAATTATATGCTGACTTTTTCACATAAAAACTGCGGGAAAAGTTTAATTAACTAATTGTCAAGACGTAAAGAGTAGAAAGTTAGGTAACAGGTAACGAATTAGTAACGGTGCGGGGTTCTTTGCGTTTCTTCGCTCTGCGCTGATAACTTGGTACAAATATACGAATTTGGACTGAAAATAGGAAATAAATGCGGTGTTTTTTTATTGGGGGGATTTTTGAGGGGGAACGGATGGACTGGAAATGAAAGGGGTGCAAAAAGAGGATTGCACTGTGCATTTTTATGAGATTGTAAATCGTTGATATTCAGGGTGTATTTTACAGGTGCAGGGTGCAGCTATATATATAGATATAGCTGCACCCTGCACCTGCCCTATGGATTGTCTTAAAAAGGGGGTGGATGTGAGGTTTTACGGGTGGAGATATGGCTGTTCGGAAGAAATGTATTATCTTCGTGGAAACCAAAAATAAATATATGCTGCGCTGATATGAAAACGAATAAGGCTGAAATATATAAAAATGCGTTCCGGCTGTTCTTACAGGACAATTACGAGAAGGTGACGGTGGTAAAACTGGAGAAAGCTATCGGATTGTCGTGCCGGGGTATCTATCATCATACTAAGGATAAACTGGGACTGTTCAAGGCGGTTGTAGATACCTATATCTTTGAACCGCACAAGGTGGAAAACAAGTTCGTGTTTGCGGAAGATATTTCATTACGGGACTTCCTGCAAACCTATATCGAAGGGGTGGAAAGGACAATGGATTATCTAAGCAATGAACTGGGTGTGGATAGAAAGGAATGTGCCAAATGTTATTTTCAGTTCTTGTTCCAAGCGTACAAGTATTATCCGAACTTTGTGGAGAGAATGGATGCTATCTTTGAGAAAGACCAGCAAATGTGGCGAAAGATAATTGATAAGGCAATCGCTTCGGGGGAAATCAGAAATGATATTGCCACGGAAGAGGTCGTCGATATGTTCCGAATGGCACATCTGGGAATGTCATACGTGCTGGCTTTTACCACGGGACTTGATACTGAACGACTGAAACGGCAATTTGACGCTGTATATAAACTGCTGAAATGATTCTTTTGAACGGAAATTGAATATCATTCAATCTTTTATGTGATATGTGAAGCACCTTTCGGGGTGCTTTTTTCATGTCTGTATGGAAATAAAATACAGTAATCACTGTATTTTCTAAAAGTTTGCATTATATTTGGGGAAAATGGACTGCACCCGGTGTAATTAAACAAGTTTGTTCTTCATTTTAGGTAACAGACGAGAAAGAAAGCCGTTATATATTCCTGTTGTGAGCGACTATCGAAAAAGAATGGATAGGAAGCGAAAAAAGATATGTGAGATAACGGGGTATTTTTGCCGCCATTGAAATATAAAATATATGAATTGCATGATACGGATATGGAAACAACATCAACACTAAGCCAAGAACTGCTGCGGGCGGTGGCGGCAGAACCGGAGATTGCGGAGAAGGTGCAAGCTCTGGTGGAAACAATGGAAGGAGTGATACGAAGCAAGCAGGATGCAGGGGAATTTGCGGGGCTGGAACAGCTTGCCGAGGACGGACGGGTGATGCGGTTTGTGGCAGATACGCTGAACAAGCTGCCGGAAGCGGTGACGTACAGTGACAAGGGATTCGAGGCGTATGTGATGCTGGTTGCCTTGTCACGGGAAGATGCGGCACTGCGGTATGTGTTCCGGTTATCGAGTTGATATATCAACTACGGGTGCAACAGGGAACTGCTATACTTGTGCCGGATATTGCACATCTATCCCGAACGGGGGTATCTGAACGGGGTGTATAACCGACTGGCGCAGTATGTGCAGCAAATGAAACGGAAGCGTCCGCACTGCACCAAGAGCGAGGATTTGCCGAAAGGTGCTACGGAACTGGAAATACCTATTGCCCGTGCGAAGGTAAAGGAAATGACGGGTGAAGAGTTGTTGCAGGCAGAGGTGTATCTGGGAATGGTGAAGAATAAAAGGCTCGTGGAGAAGGTTACGAAGTACTGCATGAAGGCAAAGAATACGGGACATCTGGCTGACCTTTGCGGGTACAGCCTAAGCACTTTCCGGCGGCTGTTCCGTGAAGAGTTCCGTACTACTCCCCATGAATGGCTGAAAGGACTGCGGAAAGACAAGGTGAAGAACCTGCTCACACAAACAGACTTGCCACTGGTGGAAGTGGCAGAGGTGTGCGGGTTTGTGTCGCAATCGTACCTGACGGAGTTCTGCCAGATGAATTTCGGGGCAAGTCCGGGTGAGATACGGAAAAATTGATAGTAATAATAAAGATAGGGTTATGAATATTAAAGTGCTATTAATTATAAATATGTTGGCTATGATACTAATGTCTTTATCTGGTTGTGAACCGTCACGTCTGAAGGATGTAAATGAGAACTATTTTTTTACAGAAATATTTCCTCACGAAAAAGAGATTGGTATCTATCCAGAAGTACAGGCTATTTATCCTGTAAATGAAAAAATCGTTTTCTTGTTGGGTAATGACGAATATGTCGCATCCAGTCCGGAAAATCAAAATGCTTATTTTTTTAGTAGCGTGGATGGCGGAAAGAGTTTCAAAAAACAAATATTAGGAAACGGGTATTTAGAAAATATATCTGTAACTGATAGCGGGCGCAATATATGCCTTATAAAAAGGATATATTCTGATGGGACTCACTTTGAATATCAGCTTTTGCACTCTGTCGATATGGGAGAACAATGGAATACTATTGATACATTTTCTAATAAGATATTGCGTACTGCTGTTTTTATCAACGACAAAATTGGCATAGTACGCACGTGCGAAAATCCTGCGGAATGTACTGTGGAGAACATTTACAAAACAACTGACGGGGGAATCTCTTGGCAGAAGGTATTCATAGAAGACATAGAGAAGTATTATGATTTTGTATATACTCCTGATAAGTCATTATTAGCATTGAGTAAGGACGATAAAGATATGTTGAAGCTGGATATAGCAACATTGACCTATGAAAAATATCCCCTAAATATCCCGGAACATTTATCTATTTATAACCAAATCATAATTGATTTGCAAACGCTGAAACAATATGTAATTCTAAGCGGCAAAGGCGAAGAATATGGCAAGGAGAATTTTTTATACAGCATAGCGGAACACTCTATGATACCTTTGCCTGTTCCTACTTATCAGGTAAATGTATATGGTAACTTTATAGGTATTATCGGAGAAGGCGATGGAGTTACCAAATACCATTACAGCACTGATTTGGGGAAAAGTTGGAAAACGGAAACTCCCAAAGAGTGGTTTACACGGGGAGATGCAGGAATGTTCGGGGAAGGGTATCTGTGGATTATAGCCTATGCTTTCCGTTACTCCAAAGGAAACCCGTTAATGGTGAGAATACCTTAATATAGACCAATCTCAATAATAAAGAATATGATGATATATAGATTGCTATTTTGTTTTTGCCTTTGCATCCTTACCGGATGCTCTGAAAAAGATATTGTTACGCAAGCATTAACCTATGACGAACAGGGTAATTATGAAAAAGCCATTACATATTGGAGCAAAGCCATAGATATGAATCCACACGATGCTCGATATTACATTAATAGAGGAGCGGATAAGCATGAACTTGAAGATTATACAGGAGCTATTGAAGATTGTAATATGGCACTTCAAATCGACTCGTCTCTGATGTATGGATACATCAGTAGAGCTGGGAATAAGTACGCTCTAAAGGATTACGAAGGAGCTTTAAAGGATTATAATACTGCTTTAAATATATATTTGTTTAGAACAAAAAAATCTCGAATAACACTTCCTTCCGGAACCGCTATATTCCCTTTAAAAAATCCGGCTATTACTAATGATGATTTAATGGAAGAGCCTCAATATCAGATAACTCAAATCTTAATTGATAGAGGGCAGGCATATTACCAATTGGATAGTTTAAATTTAGCACTAAATGATTTTACTGCTTGCATTGAGGGGAAATTCTGTTTATCATTTTGTTTTTATTGGAGAGCTTGTATATATTACAAAATGGGGAATATAAATAAAGCATACGATGATCTTAAACAAGTATTACTTTATGAAGATAAAAATTCAGAAATGGCTAAACATGTACAAGAAGTTTTAGACAAGGGGATTCACGTCTTAAATACCAAATTGAAATTTCAACCATGATAATACAAATATAAGAATCCTATGACCTTACTGGCGACGTAAAATGATGTAATACCAGATTTATAAGATAGAAAGTTGTTTTTGTGCGATTTGAGCGATTATCGAAAAAGAATGGACGGGAAACGAAAAAAGTAATATTCGGATTGCCAGTAACTTTGCAGCCGTTTTTAGAAACCTAAAAAGGATTGCATGGATAAATTTTTTGATTCGTTGTTACAGGAGATTGACCGCTATACGGGGACGGTCAATCTGGAAGGGGAAAACATTATTCCGGGATGCCGTGAAATGACGAAGTTCCTGAAAGAAAAGATGGTTGAACTGAAAGACTTCGCACTATCACACAAGTTTAAGGACGACGCAGAGGAAATCCGATTTTTTAAGTACCAAAAGCCGCTGATACTCGGACGGCTGCTCTACTTCTACAAGCTATACCAGATCGAGAGTAAACGACCGCCAAGCTATGAGCTTGCCGCAGGTTATTATCAGGGTGAGATAGAGAAGATGAAAGCAGCCTTTGAGAATAGCCTGTCATTCTTCCAGTATTACCGTAGCGGGGCTACGTACCGGGACAACTTCTACTTCAAACGGGGACAAACGGAGATAAGCCCGGAAACGGACACGTTCATCTTCGAGCCGGAAGCGGAGTTATCCACCGGATATGACCGACTGGTCGCCCGGCTGATTGCGGTGGAACTGCTGTTAGCCTTCCTGACAAAGCGGATGCGTGAGCCTGCGGACGGTGAGCCGCTATCGGGAAAGAAACTGTACTGGACGGACAAGAAAGCTGCGGCGGTGGAACTGATATACGGCATCCATGCGGCGGGAAGCGTGGATAACGGGAAAGCGGACATTATCGACATCGTGACGGCATTTGAACGGACATTCCACATTGATCTGGGCGACGTGTACCACACGTTTATCGCCATGCGTAACCGGAAGAACAGCCGGACGGTGTATCTTGACCAAATGATCGAACAACTGCTCAAACGGATGGACGAAACGGATAGCTAACTTATTAAAAGCCAATGATAGAATTACCAAGTTCGTAGCAAGCTGCTAAAAGCGACTTTATCGAACCCTAACCAGTGACAAGCGGCTTGCAGCCGCCGGAAGAACCGAAAGAAAAGGCTCTCCGGCGGCTTTTTTCGTGCCGGAAAAAATCTTTGGCAAGGTGGTACGGACGTGAAAAGAAAAACAATCGAATAGGCGGACATTTGCGACCATAAATCTAAAAATCAACAGATTATGGAAGTAATAACAATCGAAAGCAAAGCGTTTGCCGCCCTCGTGGAGAAGATTGACGGGATAGCGGCATACGTGGAAGAGTCCCGGCAAAGGGAACAGGACGGGCAACAGGGACAGGAAGAGAAGAACAGCCGGACGACGGGCAAGTGGATGACGGGCAGCGAGGTGTGCGAATATCTCGAAATCAGTCCCCGCACCTTGCAACGCTACCGCACGAACCGGATTATCGCCTTCTCCATCTGCGGGAAGAAAATCCGCTACCGCCGCACGGACGTGGAACAGTTCCGGGAACGGTGGATGCGGGAAACGCCTGACAAGCAGATCGACCGGATGGTCGAAGCACACCCTTTGCATGAACGTAAATACAAGCTGTATGGTAAGAAAAGAGGAAATACTGGCAAGGACAAGTAACGGGCTGGACGTGTTCCGCCACTACCTGCCCGTGAAGTGGCGGGTAGGCAGGAATTTCCTGAACCCGCTGTACGAGGACAGCAAGGCTTCGTGCAACGTGTATTATGACCGCCGTAGCGGGACGTACAGGATGAAGGACTTCGGGAACGGGGACTTTTCGGGCGACTGTTTCTTTATCGTGGCGAAAATCAAGGGGCTGGACTGCAAGAACGCCGCCGACTTCGTGGAGATACTGGAAACGATAGACCGTGAGCTGTGTCTGGGTATCAGCGAGGATGTGCCGCCGGAAACGGTACGGGAACGGCAGGCTGCCATGCGGGTTGTCCCGTTGGCGGAAGGAAACGGGATGAACGGTGACGGGACGGCAGAGCCGACCGGGACGGAAGAACGGGCAGCAGAGCCGGAACACAAGCCACGCCCGTACCGGACGGTGCAGCAGCCGTTCACGGAAAAGGAACTGGAGTATTGGGCTGGGTACGGGATAACGGAAGCGGTGCTGAACCGATACGGGGTGCAGTCGTTGAAGGAATACCGGAGCGAAACGAAAGACGGGAAAGCGTTCGGTTTCACGTCCACAACCATAGAACCGATATTTGGGTACGTGGGGAAATGGGGCGTGAAGGTGTACCGCCCGAAATCGGAAGTACGGTTCGTGTACGGCGGTCATACGGGAGATAACTACTGTTTCGGGCTGGAAGAGTTGCCGCCCAAAGGTGACACGCTGTTCCTGACGGGCGGGGAAAAGGACGTGCTGACGCTGGCGGCACACGGGTTCCATGCGATCTGTTTCAATTCGGAAACATCGGCGATACCTGCCAAGATCATCCGGAAGCTGGTGTATCGGTTCAAGCATATCGTGCTGCTGTATGATGTGGATAAGATAGGGCTGGAAAGCTCCGAGAAACACCGACAGCAGCTAACGGAGTACGGGGTGAAACGGCTGGTGCTGCCGCTGACGGGTGAAAAGACGGACAAGGACGTGTCGGACTACTTCAAGGCGGGACGGACACGGGACGAGTTCGTGAAGCTGTTCCTTAAAATGCTGGATAGCCTGTACGGTGACACGATGGCGGTATTGAAATCCTGCGAGATCGACTACGACCACCCGCCACAGCAGGCGGTCGCCATCGTGACCGCCGGGGACGTGCCGCTGGGTTCGGAAGAGAACATCCTCTGCATCACGGGCGGGGAAGGCACGGGAAAAAGCAACTATACGGCTGCGCTGGTCGCCGGGGCGATTCAGGAAAGGGAAACGGAAGCGGACTTGCTGGGCGTTCGGGTAGAGCCGAACCGGAAAGGGCGTGCGGTGCTGCTCTACGATACGGAGCAGAGCGAGCAACAACTGTACAAGAACACGGGGCGGATGCTGCGGCGTGCAGGACGGGAGAAGATGCCGTCCTACCTGCACGTGTACTGCCTGACGGGAATGTCACGGAGCGAGCGGCTGACGGCTATCATGCAGAGCATGGATAAGTACCATTACCTGCACGGGGGGATTCATCTGGTGGTGATCGACGGGGTGGCGGACTTGATACGCTGCGCCAATGACGAGGGGGAAAGCGTGGCATTGATAGACGAGATTTACCGGTTGGCGGGGATTTACCGCACGTGCATCGCCGCCGTGGTGCATTTTGTCCCGAACGGGTTGAAGTTAAGGGGGCACTTGGGCAGCGAGTTGCAGCGCAAGTCGGCGGCTATCCTCTCGATAGAGAAGGACGAGAACCCGGAAATCTCGGTCGTGAAGGCGTTGAAAGTGCGTGACGGCAGCCCGCTGGATATTCCTATCATGCAGTTCCGCTGGGACAAGCAGATGGGGATGCCCGTGTACGTGGGTGAAAAGCCCCGTGCGGAGAAGGAGAAGCGCAAGGAGAAGGAACTGGCGGAAATGGCACGGGAAGCGTTCACCCGGCAGGAGAAGTATGGCTACATCGAACTGTGCGAACTGATACAGGAGATGCTGGAAGTGAAGGAACGGACGGCAAAGGGATATATCCGCTATATGCGTGAGAAGGAAATCGTCGAAAAGGAAGGAGATTACTATGTACACGGACAGGGAAGAGTTTGAAGGCTGGATGCAGCGGATCATGCAGCGGTTCGACACGACCGAAAAGCTGCTGGAAAGGGTGCTGAAAAAGAACAGCCAACTGGACGGTGAAGAGGTGCTGGATAATCAGGACTTGTGCCTGCTGCTGAAAGTGGGCATACGGACGTTGCAGCGTTACCGTGCTATGGGGCTGCTGCCCTACTTCACGATCAGCGGGAAGGTATTCTACCGGGCGAAAGATGTACATGAGTTTATCCGCAACCGATTCGATGCAGTGGCGGAGAGAAAGCGAAAGTGAAAAGTGAACGGTTGCCCCGCTTTGTCGTTAGATAAGGCGGGGCTATTCTTTTGTAGTTCGGTTGGTTTGCACTATATTTGCAACAGAAAATATGAAAGTTCATTGCCCGGCTTGAACGCAAGCGGGTTTTGATTATATAGATTGTACGTTCGCAATCCGTCTTACACGAAAAACTGGCACTTTTTTGACAAACAAGACGAATGGCGCAATGTTCATGCTGTACCTATATGCAGCGTGGATTTGCCTATTCTGTTTGTCTGGTATGCCAGTACCATCGTGTAAGAATAGTGTGAGTTCACGCTGTTCTTTTATGGCGGCTGGCGGGCATAACCGATAAAAAGAAAAGTGTTATGAAACAGATTACTTTGTATGTGTACCAAACGATTGACGGATGCCCTGCCCGTGCCGACAAGCAGGTGGACGATGCTATTCTGAAAGCCGATTGCCTGCTCTTGGATGAAGAAACTTATCTGGATGTATTTATGAATCACCTCGGCTGGCCGCTGGCGGAGAAAGAAACTTTTGTAGTGGCGCAAGCCGATTGTAACCTGACGGAAAAAGAAGGGGTGCAGTTCATCACGGGGGATGCCGTGGCGGAACTCTCACGGATGAAAGCTGCGGGTGACGGGGTAATGGTCGCCTATGGCGAAGGAATTGCGGCTGTGCTGCTGAATAGCGGGCTGGCGGATGAGATTGTGGTAGTTACATTGCCTGTGGTTGCAGGGGGTGACGAAAAGGCTTTGCGGCATATTACGGGGGACGGTGCGGCATGGGTGGTGCGGTCTTGTAAGGTGCTGGACGGCGAGAAGGTTCAAATGGTGTACGGAAGGGTGTAATTACGAAACTGGCAGTTTCGTAATTTGGCAACCGCCTGTTGCCAAATTGGGAAAAGACAAATGCGCAACAAGCGGTTGCGCATTTACTCTCTTCATTACTGGTGGATGGTCTTTAGGATTAAGTCTTTGAGTTGCTGCTCGGTCGGTAGTTGGAGCTTGTATTTAGAAACAAATATCTGCTCGTCCAGTCCGGCAGTGGTATATTGTACCAGTGCATCGTTCTTGTCCGTTACCAATAAAATACCGATGGGCGGGTTATCGTCCGGTTCCATGACTTCGGCTTTGTAGTAGTTCAGGTATGAATAAAGCTGTGATACATGGGCGTGGGCGAATGGAGAAATTTTGACTTCCAGCAAAATATGAGCTTTAAGAATACGGTGGTAAAAGACCATATCAATAAAAAAATACTCGTCACCGATAAGGATGCGCTTTTGTCTTGCCTCGAAACAAAAGCCATTTCCTAATTCAATAATGAAGTCACGCAAATGGTCGAGCAACCGGGTTTCGAGTTCATTCTCTTTAAGAAGTAAAGCCCGTTGTTGCGGTATGTTCAGAAACTCAAAGAAATAATCATCTTTGACAACATCGGTTACGGTTTGCGGATGTATTTTCTGCCTGATAGCGGTAAGCGCATATTCCATATCACCGGACAAGCCGACACGCTCGTAACTCAATGCTCCGATTTGCCGTCTTAGTTCACGGACGGAAAGCCCGGTCTGGATGGTTAGCATTTCGTAATACATGCGCTTGACCGGATTGTCTATCTTCATCAGTTCGATAAAGTGAGAAAATGATATAGAAGAGATTAATTTCTCTGCTGATATTTTGTTGTTATCATCTTCTTTATCAGAACATTGTAATTTATGCGACAGTGTCGCATAAATTTGTTCCCCACCATTCTGCAAAGATTTATGCGACATTGTCGCATAAATCTGATGGAATAAATTATCTATCAGCCTTGCAAAAGTCGGGTAAGTAAGATAGAATTTTCTTGCCCATTGAAACAAAGTGACATTTAACCCTTGCTGATCTATTCGTTTTTCTAAATTCTTTAATAACAAATCGCCATACACAGCACGATCTTCCCCGTTCTGCTCGAACTCCACGATATAAAATCCCATTAACCAGTTACGCATAGTCTGGCATTGGTTTACGGCTTTGACCGCACTTTGTTGTAGCTGTTGGTGCGTGTCGGTTATGATGGTTGCTAATTGTTCAAAATTCATATCATACTATTATTGAAAGTTGATTAAAGGCGTTCGGGGTATTGCTGCCCTGAACGTCTGCCATCCGGTCACTCTGAAAAGGCTAAGCTGCCCGTTCGGAGTGACCGATTGGCAAAGGTACTAATTATTATGGGATTAAGGGTATAATACCCGGAAATCCCGGCTGCCGCCGTCGTCTATCAGCCCGTCCTTGCGTAGCCGCAAAAGAATTTCGGTTGTTGACTGGCTGCCGAAATTGCGGACACAGTGCAGACGGGAGAAACGATAGCGGCGAAGGTGGATAAGCAGGTGTTCGACCGTGAACAGGCTTAGTTCACGGCAAGCCCTGACGATGCGCTGCGACAAGCCGAAATCGTCCAGCGGGGTGTCTAACAGCCTGCGGTGCTTGCCCGGTCTGCCCCGTCCCTTCTCCGGCTGCATATCGTCATAGATGGTATCTACCCGGTTGCGCTCGAAGAGGGCGAAAAGGGATGCGCTGTCAATCATCAGGACGGTATCGAAACGGGCAAAAGCGATGTGGTTGCCGTTCATCCAGAGGGTGATGCGCTGCACGTCCGTACCGCATATACGGGCGGCTTCTTCCACGGATAACCAGCCGTTCATCGTCTGCCGCCCTTTCCTTTTGCCTTGTCCGTGCGGGGCGGGAACTCGTACACGGTGCGGAAGTCCTTGTCGAAGGTGACGTGCGCATCGAAGGTTTTGCCATCCTTGTTCTTAAAGCCTTTGATTAGGGACGTTTTGCCTTTGGTTACAAGGTCGGTAATCTGTTTGTCGGTAAGTTCCTTCCCGCCCTTGTTGCGGAAGATGGTAACACCACAATCGACGTTGCTGCACTTGGCGACTTTCGGATAGAAGAGGATGCGCCCGGACTGGCATTTGGGGCAAGGGATGCGTTCACCGTCCGCAACCGATACCTGCATCTGCAAAAGTTCCTCGGTGATCTGGGCGGTATAGACTTCTATTCCCTTGCGGAACGTGGCTGCGTCCATTTCGCCCGTCTCGATGCGGGCAAGGGCGGTTTCCCATTGCCCGGTCATTTCGACATCGGCAATGCGTTTACCCTTTACGGTATGGTACACTGCCAGACCTTTCCCGGTCGGGACAAGGTTCTTCTTGTCACGGCGCACGTAGTCACGGGAGAACAGGGTTTCGATAATGGACGCACGGGTGGCGGGTGTGCCGATACCGATGTCTTTCAGGCTGTCCCGCAGTTCGGTTTCCTGCAACTCCCTGCCGCAACTCTCCATTGCCGAAAGCAGGCTGCTCTCGGTGTGCAGGGGACGGGGCTTGGTCTGTTTCTCCACGTTCTCCGCCGATTGCAGGGGGAAGGTTTCGCCGGGCTGCAAGGGCGGAAGGACGGCGGATTCTTCTTCCTCGTCCTTCTCGCCACGGACGGCACGCCATCCGGCGGACTTGATTATTGTCCCTTTGGTGGTAAAGTCGCTACCCGCTGCGGTGAAACGGACGGTTGTAACGTCCTTTACGCAACGGGCGGAGAAGGATTCGAGCAGGCGGGCGGCAACCATATCGTACACCTTGCGCTCGTCCTCCGGCAGTTCGCCGGGCAGACATTCGGTAATAATCAGAGCATGGTGATCGGTGACTTTTCCTGCGTCCACGCTACGGCGGTTGAGTGCCGTCCCTTTCAGGGTGGCGGCATAGGCAGAGAAAGCGGGGTATTGCTCCAAAAGGGCGATGCGGGACGGGATTTCGTCGAAAACATCGTCGGAGATAAAGCGGGAGCCGGTACGGGGGTAGCTAAGTACCTTTTTCTCGTAAAGCGACTGCGCTATGGAAAGGGTTTTGTCGGCTGAAAAGCCGAGCTTGCTGTTGGCTTCTTTCTGCAACGTGGTGAGGTCGTAGAGCAATGGCGGTTCTTGGTTCACTTCCTTGCGCTGCACATCGGCAACGGTGACCGTGCCCGTGGCGGTAACGGCACTAAGGGCGGTGGTTGCTGCCGGAAGGGTTTCGTATTTGTGTTCGGAGATGGCGGAGAAGGGCGTGCCGTCCTTTTCCGCCGTGACCTTTAGCTGGTAATAGGTCTGCGGGGTGAAATTCCTGTTCTCCAGATAGCGGGAGCAGATCATCATCAAGGTGGGTGTCTGCACCCGTCCGAGCGAGAAAATTCCTTGTCCGGCGGCGATGGAAAGTGCCTGCGTGCTGTTGATGCCGACCAGATAGTCGGCGATGGCACGGGCTTCGGCGGCACGGTAGAGGTTATCGTAATCGCTGCCGGGTTTGAGCTTATCCAGCCCGTCACGGATGGCACGGTCGGTCAGCGAGGAAATCCACAAGCGGACGAAAGGCTTGCGGCAACCGAGGTAGTTGTAAATATAGCGGAAGATTCCTTCGCCTTCACGACCCGCATCGGTTGCCACGATGATCCGGTCGGACTGGGCGAAAACTTCGTTAATGACCTTTAGTTGTTTGAGTACGCCGGGATCGGATTTGTACTCTTTGCCTTCCCGTATCTGGCGGGGGATGAACTTGAACTCCTGCGGGATGATGGGAAGGTTTTCACGGCGGAAGCCGGAGAATCCGTAAGCATCGGGCATGGCAAGCTGGA
Organism: uncultured Parabacteroides sp.; assembly: GCA_910577325.1. Classification (GTDB taxonomy): domain Bacteria; phylum Bacteroidota; class Bacteroidia; order Bacteroidales; family Tannerellaceae; genus Parabacteroides. Next base: position 16,320 of record CAJTMR010000013.1, on the reverse strand, counting down.
CGAGATGGCCGAACGCCCAGGTAACGAGGTAGTCGTTGCCTGAGAGGTAGCCATCGTGACGCTGGCGAACATTCAACACGTTTGCTATGTCCTTCGCAACGGAAGGTTTCTCTGCGATAATTGCTGTAATCATATTTCTTTAGTTTTTAATGGTTTGACAAAAAGTGTCCCGTCACTTGGGGACGGGACAACTCGGATAGTTACTTGTGATCATCTTACCGGATAAAACGGGTATCAGAGGCGGGGACTTTTGCGCTGCCGGGGTTTGGGCTTGTCCTGTTGCTGCTCCTGTTTCTTATCTTCTTTCTTGCCCTCTTTCTGTTCCTGCTTGCGGTCTTGCTGCTCCTTCTGCTCTCCGGTGGGACGGGTTTGTGCGGACTGCAAGGCTTCTTTCAGGCTCTTGGTGGCTTCGTTGGTCTTGCCCTCGGAATTGACGGCTACCTGCACCTCGTTCTCGACGGCGGGTTTGACACGTCCCTCTTCAAGTGCGGCGTGGTAATCCTTGGGGAACATGAAGGCGGGGTATTTCTGTCCGGGCTGCCATGTGATGTACCCCTGATAAGGTTTGCCGTTCTTGTCTTTCAAACCGGAAACTTTGACTGTGCCGCCGCCCGCAAGTTCCGTTTGCGACTTTTCGGTGAGTTCCTGCTTGCGGAAGGTCTTGGGGACTTCCTGATTGGCAATCTGTTTCTGTAACTCCTTGTGTGCGTCCATCGCCAGTTTAGCCCGGTCATTGAACAACAATTCGAGTTGCATCTTGGCGGCGTTGAACTGGACGGGGGCTTCGTAGGTTTTGGGCTTCTGCCCCTCTTTGGCTTTGGTCTGGAATTTACATACCACGGCTTCGCCCTTTTTCAGCCGTGCCACCTCGTCCGGGGTGAAGATATGCCCGTTCTTTTCCGCCGGGATGCGCACCTTGTCAGCCGGGAAGGATGCCAGTTCGTTCGTTTTCTGGTTACGGCTGACGAGGGACGGGACTTTCTCGCCCGCCCGGTTGGTGAGTTCGACAATGCGCCCCATGTTCCCGGCGGTCTTGATAGCATCGCTATCTTCCTTCGTGAAGGTATGCCCGAAGAATTGCTGCTGTAACTTTTGGGGATCGAGAATACCGTGGCTGCAAACGACTACCCTGCCGTCGGGGGCTTCACGCAAGGAAAGCTGGCTGTCGTTGGCATGGGAGATCGAATCGAGATTGAAATATACCCGGACGGTCTTGTCGGTCTGGAAGCCCCGTAACATCTGGTCGAGCATACCGTTCTGCTCGATCTGTTCACGTTTGATGCCGAGATTGGCGAGCGAGTTCCAATCTATCTTTTCCACGTCGTACTTGTACTGCGGCTGTTGCTGTGCCTGCCCTTGCTGCGGTGCATCTGTCGGCTGCTGTTGCTGCTGCCCGGCGGCAGGCTGCGCCTGTTGCTCGCCCTGTTGTTGTGCCTGTGCGGGATGTTGTACCTCGTACTGTGCCATACGTGCCTGTCCTTCGGGCGTGGGGTTCTGCACGGTCTGCTGGAAATCTGCCGCTACCCGTTGCACATCCTCTTCCGGCACACGGAAGAAATGGAAACGGGTAGGATCTTTCAACTGGTTCCAGAGATTGGAAAAGAAGTTGGAGAACATATCTCCGTGGCGATCTACCCGTAGCAGGTCGTTGTTGTCCTCTAACGGGTTCTTGGTTTGTAACTCTCCGTCTTTTACTCCGCTGACGGCTTGGATGGTCTTTTTCTCCTGATCCATGACAAGAAGAATATCCATCAACTGCTGGCTGTTGTCCGGTCTTTCGTCCATAAACTTAAATTTTTAATGGTGAATACTAACGGTTTCAGTGGAAACCGGACGTAAATATATAGGGGAATGTATTGATAATTAGCAAGTTTACGGCGGGCTGTCGCTACTTGTCGTCCGGTTCGCAGGTTTGTCGTGGCGGATAGCGGGAGAATGGGGAAAGTTCGGGGTGCAAAGTGATATAAAGCAAAGGGGGAAGTCTTTTATCAGGCATCAGGGAAATAAAATACAGTAATTACTGTATTTTTCGGGATTTTGTTTTATATTTGGGCAAAAGGACAAATGAAGCCGTTAAATATCCTTTTGCGGACGATTATCGAAAAAGAACGGACGGGAAACGAAAAGGGAATTGAAGGACGGCGGGGTATCTTTGGCGGAGAATGGAAACGGAATTGTTTAACTTGAAATATTGAGGAATGAAAACAGTAATAACCCTATTAATATGTATAGCTATGGCAACTTGTTCCAATACCAAACGAGGGGCTTCTTCCGATGGAAAAGTGGTAAACTCCAATGATTCGGTATTTTGTGCGGATAGCTTGGTTGGAAATGAACTTATTAGTTTGTATCCTTTCATGTTGTACGACAAGCCGGATGGTAATATAACTTATAGCTGTGATTATGAGAATGGATATATCTGCATAGCCGGAGAGATAAAGGATGATTGGATAAGATTGGATTATATCTTAATCAATTTGGACAAGTTGACATTCCCATTTTACGGTTGGACAAAGTGGCGCAACAATGATTCCATCATGTTCAAGGTCATAGGCGAGGGATTTCCCTTTATTTCGCCCTATGACGAAAACGCTATTTATGAGTTTCCTGTATATAGTCAGGAATATCCTCAATATCCGGGCGGTGAGGAAGCTATTGAACAATTTCTGAAAAAAGAAGCGCAAAAACGTTATCCACCAACAGCCCGACAGATGGGGGTACAAGGTCGAGTCATGGTTTCTTTCGTTGTGGAGAAAGACGGTACAATGTCGGACTTTAGAATCCAGAATAGTGTAAACGATGAAATAGATGAAGCTGCTATTGAGTGTATAAAGAACTTGCCGAAGCGTTGGAAACCTACCAGAACAAAATTGGAGTTTGATACGGCTGAAAGAACGGTACGATGCAAAGTAAAGTTGCCTGTATCTTTTAGAATTGAATGATAGATAAGATGCAGTAAAATTTGATATGTGAAACTAATACTATTTTCAATCATTAAATTCTTTTTATCATGGGATTAGTAGCCTTATTGTTGCCAGTCTGTTTCATTTGCCTTCTGGTTATCATACTTAATTTATTTACGAATACAGCTAATAATAATCTGAAACTTGGTTGGAAACAACGGTTGTGGATAGTTTTGAATTTACTGATGTGGGCTTATGAGTTCTTTTTTATGGTAGTCGTTTGTGAAGGTGTAGAGAATTTGAGAGTTGATTTCGGTGGTGGATTGGGAGATTTATTCTATATCTTCATGCTTGCGGGCGTTGTAATGCTGCATATTGTTTTGCTTGCTATTTGTACCTATAAACATTTGCAGTCTGTTTATTTCATTATTCTCGTTTGTCTGCCTATACTTCCTTTGGCTAAAATGCATTGGGATGCAGCGCGAGGAAACAAAGAAAACGGGTACATGACCAGAGGAAACAATACAGGGTTGTACTATGATGCAGAGGCTTATCGTCAGCTACGGTTGCATAAGCGAGAACTTGAAGAAGCGGCAAAGCCTAAGAAACCTGAATTTGCCACACAGTTTGAGTCGTATCTGTACGATGCCGAACATGGGGATTTATGGGCACAAAATCATATAGGAAGATGTTATGCACTCGGCGATGGTGTTGAACAGAACGATTCTTTGGCTATCAAGTGGTATCGTCTTGCAGCAGAGGGTGGATATGATATGGGGCAAAGAAATCTGGGGGTATGTTATTATAAGGGTTTGTGTGGTCTTGATGTTGATTATACAGAAGCCGTTAAATGGCTTCGCAAAGCGGCTGAACAAGGAAATGATGATGCCCAATATTTGATGGGGTGTTGTTATAAAGACGGTAAAGGTGTCGAGCAAAACGATGAAGAGGCTTTCCGGTGGCTTCGGCTTGCTGCACGGCAAGAACATGAGGGGGCACAGAAATTACTTCGAGAAAATAAACAAGTTTGGCAGTTGAGTAACAAATAATCGTATGGATAAGTGGATAGTTTACATATTACTGGCTGTATGTCTGCCAAGTTACGGACAAGCGAATGGAAATAAGCAGGTAAAACAAGGAACAGATTCTTTGCAAAATGATACTATTATGCCCTATTCGGTGGATTCATTAGTACATAATTATATGGAAAGCGGACGTGTAAAGTCCGAGAATGGCGATAAATTGGGGGCAATTGCGGAATATAACAAAGTTATTGAGATTGATTCAAATTACGCTGTTGCCTATTATAAACGGGGAAATCAAAATGCAGATTTGGGAAAAAATGAGGATGCGATTACAGATTACAACAAAGCAATTGAGATTAATCCGGATTATGCCTTTGCGTATTCTAATCGAGGAACTGTAAAAGCGGCATTAGGAGATCATACTGGAGCGATTACAGATTATAATAAGGCGATTGAAATTAAGCCTGATTTTGCTCTTGCTTATTCCAATAGAGGAAAGGCTAAAGCTGATTTAGGAAATAATGCTGAAGCATTAATAGATTGCAATATAGCAATAAAGATTAACTCTCATTTAGCTATTGCGTATATAAATAGAGCAACGCTTAAAGCTGATTTAGGTAATTATATAGAATCGGTTATAGATTATGATAAGGCTATTGAAATTAATCCCAATTATGCCATTGCGTATTCAGGTAGAGGAACTGTAAAATCGGCATTGGGCAACAACGTTGGCGCAATAATGGATTACGACAAAGCTGTTGATATTAATCCTAATTATGCTACTGTGTATTCAAACAGAGGAAAATCTCATACTGCTCTGGGTAACAATGATAAAGCATTAATAGATTATAACAAGGCGGTAGAAGTTGATCCCTATTTGGCTATTGCATATTACAATCGGGGCAATTTAAAAGCAGAGATAGGGGATATGAAAGGTGCACTTGCAGATTATAACAAAACACTTAAAATCAAACCAGATCATATTGGTAGCTATATCAATCTTGGTGTACTAAAATATAAAATGGGAGATTACGAGGGAGAAATCGCTATTTATCGGTTGGCGATAAAGAACTGTTCTCCCGATGCGGATTTGTATAACAATCTGGGGCGTGCGCTGTATGACCTGAAACGGTTTAAGGAAGCTGCGGAAGCATACGGCGAAGGAATAAAGGCTTTTCCGAGTGACGGAAAGTTGTACTATGGTCGTGGGCTGGCACGTAACCAGTCGGGCGATAAGAACGGGGCTTGTGAGGACTGGCATAGAAGTAGTGAATTGGGATGTTTGCAGGCTAATGTGTTGTTGCCGTTGTGTGGTGAAAAAGAATGACTAATAAATTATGGATTATGAAACTAAAAATACTTTTGATTATGGGAATATTTTGTTTTGGACTTGGAAGTTGTGGCAATGCACAAAAAGACAAAGGAAAAGAAGAATTTCAAGTCAAAGCGAAACGAGAAGTTATAACTATGGCAGATATAAAAAATATACCTATGGATTTTTGGAAGTCCGGGCTAATAATTAAAGGGTGCAAAATCACTTTACCTTGTAAATTGTCAGACTTACAAAAAATAGGTTGGGAACTTCGGAATCCAGAGATTGGAGAAGATAAGTTGAGCCCAAGAAACGGGAATAGCCAAACGACAATTATAGATAAAGATGAAGATACAATATTGGTGTCTTTTTACAACCCTTATTCTAAGGATATTCCTTTAAAAGACGGGTTTATATTCCGAATAGAAAGTAATTCCTTTTTTACAGATCAAGGAATAATTGACTTTGTGATAAATGGGCTTAAAAGTAGAGAAGCAACACAAGAAAGTGTACTGGAAAGATTTGTTGCTACTCTTGGAGAACCGGATTACGTTGGGAAAAATCAAGCGGCAGAAAATTCAACGGTCGAGTATTGGTTTACTACATACAAAGAGAACTATGATTTAGATTTACATATAGAAATAGGTATTTCCACCGTGGGAAAATATAAAGGGAAATTGGCAGTTTTCAATATAGAAAAATATGGTAATTTATTAGACTGCTCTAAATGGGAAGAAAAGTTAGTGCCTGCTAACAACACTATTTCGGAAAGCTATGGGGATAGTCTGATAGGGAAAGGACTTGTTAGTTTGCAAACTTTTGATTTATACGATAAACCTAATGGGGAAGTAATTATGACTTGTGAATATGATAATGGCGAAAGTATCAACGGTAAGGTATATGGATATACTTGCAGAGGTGTTGAGATACAAGGAAACTGGATAAAACTCGAAAGTGTGGCGATGATTACAATAGGTGAACCGCTTACGTTCTCCGGCTGGACGAAATGGCGTGAAAATGATACGATAGTATTTGAGACTTTTAAGTAATAATAAAATATGGATGCCGATAAGAACGGGGTTGGTGAGGACTGGCACGGAAGTAGTGAATTGGGATGCTTGCAGGCTAATGCGTTGCTGCCGTTGTGCGGTGAAAAAGAATGACTAATAAATTATGGATTATGAAACTAAAAATGCTTTTGGTTATGGGACTACTAAGTTTAGGATTAAATATCAATGCCCAAGAACAGAAGAAGAATGAACAAGAAGATATTCTTGGTGTCGTCCTTACTAAAGAACGGATATGTAAGGAAGAAACTCTTAAATGGAAACCGATATATGAGGGAGAAATAAAAACGTTGGCTACTGCTGATACACTCTATTTGATAGATCGGAAACATGTCGATTTGAAAGGCGACCATTATGATGATGCTAAATTAATTGCCTTAACGTCCGAAGAAAAGAACATGATTGTAGAGGCATATAGTAAAGGGGAATTTGCTGTATTAGACTTTAATCGGTATGATGAATTTGGTAATCTCCTATATATTGAGGACTCTTATGATATTGTTGAACCTCCCACTCTGTTACCGTATAATGCTTATCTGTTTGCAGTGAAGGGGGAAGATACGGAAAATGTATATACAATATCCTATATACATCGGAAATTCAGAGTGTGTACTTTGGACTTTGACGTTACCATTTCCGATAAATGGAAAGAGAAGGTAAATGCTATTATCAAGAAATATTGTCCCGACAGTTATTCCCAAAGTGAAGAATACTGGGAAAATAAGCGTAGAGAAGAAGATAATCGCGACACAAAAAAACAAATATGTGAAGGAGATCAGAAAAGTTTGGCTACAACCGATACATTATATTTGGTAGATCGAAAATATGTAAGTATTTGCCCGGAATTTGTCAAGTATGTTGGTGCAGAAGGAATACCTTTAACTAACGAAGAAAAAGAGTTGATTACAGAAGCATATAGCAAGGGGACATTTGTATTGTACGATGAAGATGGTAATATTGAATACATCCCGGACGCCGATAGAGATGAAGAACCTGCTGCCATCGGTAACCCGGTTGATTATTATGCATATCTTTTTCTTGCCAAAGAGAGAAATATTCCTTATAAACATGGAGAATTTGGCAATCAGAGGTATCGTGTTGCCATTTCCGGTGAATGGAAAGAGAAAGTGGAAGCGATTATTAAGAAGTATTGTCCTGATAGTTTTTCCAAGAGCGAAGATTACTGGAAAACATATAAAAACGGAATATTTTCCTTCTAAAGAACGGGGCTTGTGAGGACTGGCACAGAAGTAGTGAACTGGGATGCTTGCAGGCTAATGCGTTGCTGCCGTTGTGTGGTGAGAAATAGTTGATAAATATAAATTTGTAGGATTATAGAAACGGCTATTCCGCCAGCAATCTGTCTGGCCGGAATAGCCGTTTTTCATTTTATCACACGTTCTTAATCAGGTGCGAGAGTTCGGGATCAGCCTTGATACGCTCGATTTCGTCGGCAACAATCTGCTTGACCTCGTTCTTGATGCGGTAGTAGTTCGCATCAATCTGCTGCTGCATGGTGTCGTTGCCGTCCTTGTCGGTGAAGTCGATAATCTGCGGTATCTTCACGTAACGGGCGGTTTCCCGCTTGACCTGTTCGTTATCCACGACAATCTCGGCATGGAAAATCTTCTGCTCGATGCGTTCGTCGAAGTTATCGGCGACTGCTCCGACAAACATACCCTGCGTTAAGTTGCTGATTTTGGATGCCGGGATAAGGCTATCCATCTGGGTATTGATGGAAACGGAAGTCTCGTTGCGGTTGATAGTCATGTTCTGCCGTTTCTGCAAGACCTTGCCGAAACGTTCACTTAACGTTTTGGCGGTTTCGGCAACTACCTGACCTGCAAAGACATTGCCGACGGTGTTGCAGATAACGGCACTCTCCTTGTCGCCGTAATCCCTTTTTAACTGGCTGAAATCCTGAAAGCCGAGCATGACGGCTACCTTGTTACTTCGGGCGGTGGCAATGAGGTTATCCAGCCCACGCATGTAGATGGTGGGTAACTCGTCAATGATAACGGCGGATTTGAGCCGTTTCTTCTTGTTTATCAGCTTGACAATTCGGGAGTTATACAGTCCCAACGCTGCGCCGTATATGCCCTGCCTGTCGGGATTGTTACCGACTACAAGCACTTTCGGTTCTTCGGGATTGTTGATGTCGAGTGTGAAATCATCCGCCGTCATCACCCAGTAGAGAGCTGGGGAAATCATGCGGGAAAGCGGGATTTTGGCACTGGCTATCTGCCCCTGCAACTGTTCCACCGCCGAACTTTCCCAAGCATCCATGAACGGGGAAAGATAGTTCTCCAGTTCGGGGTAACTTGTCAGGATAGGGAAAATATCGGCGTACTTCCGGTTCAGAAATTCTATCGCATGGGGGAAGGTGCAATACTTGCCGTTCTTGTAGATTTTCAAATACCATATAATGCTGGCTAACAAAATGATAGGTGATTCAACAAAGAAGTCGCCCTGCTTGCTGATCCAAGTCCGATTGAGGTTGAGCATAATCGTGTACGCACTCTCGTAAGCATCGGATATGTCCGTCATAAAGTCCGGGTGAATAGGATTACAACGGTGGCTACCCGCCGGATCATCGAAATTTATCACGTAGAATTTCGGTTTGACCTTGTAACCGTCCAGATTATTAATCAGATGGTTGTAAGCAATCTCGGAAAGGTCGGGATATTTGAAATCATATAGGAAAACGGAAAATCCTTTTTCGATAACCTGCTTAATATACTGATTGATAATCGCATAGGATTTCCCGCTGCCCGGAGTTCCCAATACCATTGTCGCACGAAAAATATTAACGAGGTTAATCCATCCGTCATACGTCTTTCCCCTGAACCAGAACCGGGTACGAAGATTGACGGAATACTCGTTCTCCTTGAGTTCAGTTTCCTGCATAAAGGATTCGTTCTCCACGTTGAACACGTCTTCAAGCAGGTTGGTTTTGAGCAGGCGGGACATCCATAAGCCTGCCATAAGCAGAAAGATATATCCGGCTGTGAGGGTGGCAATGTAGAACACCGTGTTTGCCGATAAGGGCAAAGGGAGCGCCAAGAGCCACCAGTTGAAAAAGAACAGCAACAAGCCCGTCACGCCGCAAAGGATTATCTTGCGCCAAGTGATTTTCTGCTCCTTCACGCCCTTAGTCCCCAAACAGGAAAGGGCGAGGAACAGTACGGCAAAGAGCTTCGTCCAAAAGATACTGGAAAACAGCCCGGCGGTGCGCTGGAAACCGAGCAGGATTCTATCGACTACGCCGATATTGATACCCCACTCCTGAATAGATTGGTAACAGAACCAATAAATATTGATTACTACAAATAAAATGCTGATAGCACGCATGAACTCCATTACTTTGGCAAGTCCACGCAAATCATCTTCGTTTTGCATATTGATATACTTTTAAAATTGTAAATACTGCGGAAGGTTACTGCTGCCTGCCGTACCTGCGCCTTTTCTTCTTTTTCCGCTGCGGTGGTGCGGGCTGGTCGCCGGATGCGCCGCCCTGCACGGGTGCGAACAGGCTGAGAGCGTCCGCCACGTTTGGGGCGGTGTTGTCCTTGTGGTCGGGCTGGTATTCGGTATCATGCCCGTTCCACTGGGATGCGCCCGTATGCTCCTGTTGCTGTGCGGGACGTTCCACTTCGCTTGTCTGTGGCGGGTGAATACCGTCCTGCCCGGCGAAAAGGTCGTTGAACACGTTAGCTGAAAACTCCTTGCCCAGACGGGAACCGTTGAAAACGGTCTTGTCGGCATGGTCGATGAAGGTCGTCCCATAGATGCGCCCCGCATCGTTGGTGCGGAATACCACGCCGATCCCCTGCCGCATGAGTTCACGCTCGAAAAGTACCCGGTCACGCCCTGCGGTCTGCATGGCGGATGCTATGCGGGCGGCGGTATCGGTGGCAATGTCCTTGTGGCTCTTCACCCATGCGGCGGAAGAGAGCATACGCTTTTCCAGTGCGGCAATACCCGCTTCTTTTCCAAAGACGGAAGATTTGAAAGGTTTGCCGACCTTGTTGCCGTCCTTGTCCGTCGCCGAATAGGACAAGCCGTGATACTCCCGTCCGCCATATTCCCCTTTGACTTCATCCACCGTTATGCCGTAGAGCGAAAGTACCGCACGGTATTCGCCGAGCGACTGGAAACGCCACTCACGGGCTATCGGTCGGATCACTCCCGCCAACTGCCCTTTGAGGTTGCCGCACTCGTAATCGACGGGCGACAAGGGCAGCCCTTCCTTCCACTCCTTTTTGGTAGCCGGGGTAAGGTCGAACTGCTGTTCCAGTTCCCGGCAGACCTTCATGGAACGCTCGTGTTCGTAGCTGTCGGAAATTGCCCGCCCGGTTTCGTCCACACGGACGGAAACGATATGCAGGTGTTCCCGCCCGATGTCGTTGTGGCGGTAAACAATATAAGGCTGGTCGCCGAAGCCCATGCGCTGCATATACTGCTCCGCCAATTTTATGAACTGTTCCTCACTCACGCAATCTTTCGGATCGGGATTGAGCGAGATGTGCAGGATGGGTTTCTCGGTCTTGCGGTTGGCGGTCAGGTAGTCCCCGAACGAACGGGAAATATGCTCTATCGTATAAGGATTGTCGCCCGGCGGTTCGATAATCCGGTTGCCGAAAAGCACGTCCGCATGAAGTTCGTCCACCTTGATTTGGTTGTAGGCAAGCACCCCGTACAGGCTGCCGCCGTGTGAAATCTTGGCTATCATCTGACGGGGTATCTGGTTTGAAACTCTTCCGCCAGTGCGGAAATCTGTTTGCTAAGTTCCACCAGTTCGAGGGTGTGCTGTTCCAGTTTATAGAGGAAAGCGAGTGCCTTCTTCTCCGAGAAATTGGATTTGAGCGCACGTACACATTGGTTGTAATTCACGCCAATGCTGCGGAACTGGGAATGAAAAGAGGTCAGGCGCATGTAGAAATCCTGCGTACCCTTATCCTGTTTGACGACCTTTATCTCCCTGCCGAAGAGTGCGGAAACGATAAATTCGGCACGGGTTGCCTTGCCGGATTCATCGAAAAGGGCAAGGAAACGGGCGTTGTCTTCGTCACTTAGACGGAACACGTAGCGGTGGCGCATCTTGTCGGTTTTGGGCTTTCGCCCGTGGTTGTTGGAATACTTCTTCTGACTATCCATAGTCCTATTAAATTTTAAGTGAAACATGGGTTGAAAACTGCCGTATGCTTACGGCTCTCCCCCGCAAAGGAAAATCCAACTCCGGCGGATTTTGCACCAGCGGGGCAAGGTGGTGGTGTGGCACGGAAAGCGAAGCGAGTGCCGCAGCACACAACTTGCTAATTTCGGTTGAAATTAAAATCCGTCCTACCGGACAGATTGGGGATGCCCTTGTCTGTTGCCGACTGCCGGGGCAGTCCTTCGGGCGGTTACTGTTCTTGTTCATTCTCACGGAATTTTGGTTCACGGCTGCAAAGTAACAGCCCTTTTCCCGTCCGGTCATTATACCTGTATGCGACAAACCTACGGGTGGAAAGACAAGGTGCGACACCTTGATAATCAGACGGATAATCTACCGATATTTTGATATTCCTTTGCGCCGTGGAAGCGGTAAAACGGCTGTTCAACCGGACGGATAAACGGACGCTCAAACGAGTGGATGATTGACTGAATGTACAGCCGGACGGATGATGATTTTGCCGGATGAACGAACGGACGGACGAACGGCTAAACGGTTAGCCGGATGAATGGCTAAACAGCTAAACGGCTGACCGATTGAATGACTGATTGGCTGATTGATTGAATGAACAGATAACCGATTGCTTAGGCAACCGAATGAATAACTAATTGATTGACGATATGGATAAACAGACTTTGAACGTGGCTTTCGCCACACAAAAGGGCGGTAGCGGAAAGACGGCTATCACGGTGCTGGTAGCGAGTTACCTGCACTACAACTGCGGGTGTCCGCTGGCGGTGATCGACTGCGACTTTCCGCAACACAGCCTTTACGAAATGCGGGAACGGGACAGCCGGGCGGTACTGGAAAACGAGTACCTGAAACGGATGGCATACGAGCAGATGCGTGAACCGGGACGTGCCGCCTATCCGGTGCAGAAGTGCCGGGTGGAACGTGCGCCGGACATGGCGGCGGAACTGGCGGGCAATGGAAACTATGACCTGCTGTTCTTCGACCTGCCCGGTACGGTGAACTCGTCGGGCATATTGCGCACCATTGCGCAAATGGATTACATCTTTGCTCCGGTGAGTGCCGACCAAACGGTACTGGAAAGCACGCTCGCCTTTCTGGACGTATTGCAACGGATGATGTTAGGCAAGGAAACAAGCCGGCTGAAAGGGCTTTACCTCTTTTGGAATCTGGTGGATAAACGGGAAAAAAGCGAACTGTACGGGCGGTATGAAAAAGTAATCGCCGGAATGGGGCTGCCGATGCTCACTACCCAAATACCGGACACGAAACGCTTCCGCAAGGAACTGGATGCGGAAAACCGGGTAGTGTTCCGCTCCACGCTGTTCGCTCCCGACAAGCGGATGGTTGCGGGCAGCGGAATCCCCGAACTGGCACATGAAATAATATCCATCCTCAAACTATAAGGCTATGAAGAAACAGCAAACAGATAAGCCCATCGACGAAGAACTGCTTATGCGGATGATGGCGGGCGAAACGGAAAAGCCGCAAGGCAACGGTGATACACCGGAAACAGAAGAAACAGGACAAGAGGCGGAAGAACCGGAACAGGAAACAGAGAAAAGGGAAACTGCCGTGCCAATGGAAAACAGGGTTGTCCCAAAGGTGGCTGACGGGAAAGTGCCGGACGGGAAGCGGCGCAAGGCGAAGCAGGCGGCGGACTACGACACGACTTTCCTCAAAGGGATGGATATACCCGCCCGTTACGGGAAGCCCGTGTATGTGCGGCGTGAATACCACGAACGGATCGCCAAAATCTCCATGATGCTGACGGGCGGCAAGGTGTCGCTATCCGCCTACATAGACAATGTGCTGGCGCAACACTTCGAGCAGTACCGGGAAGAAATCGAAGCGGCATACGCCGGAAAGATGGAAAAACTCTTCTAAAGCGGAAAGGAGAAAGGAACATGATACTGAAACTGATACTCTCCGTCCTGCTGCTGTACTACCTCTGTGTACTGTGGAAATATTACCGTACCGACATAGCCGGACTGCTGGGAAAAACGGATGCCGAAGAAGGGACGGACGAACCGGACGAAGAAGCGGAAAAGCCGGGCGAACCGTACACGGTTATCGGCAAAAGTACCTACCGGAACGGACAAACCTACGAGCCGGAAGACAAGCGGGGACACACTGAAAATCAAGCAGATAAAACGGATAATTTCGCATCCAGAACGTCGGAAAGCAAGCCGGAAACGGCTGCGGGTAACGGTACGGAACAGGCGGAAGAATCCGTTACGGACGAGGATGCGGACTACTCCGACATCGAGGTAGAACCGGAAGAGGACGAGCCGGAAGAAGAGGGATATGTACCCACGCCGGAAGAGTTGGAAGAGGAAGAAGAACTGGGGGCATATTATCCCGACAGCAACCCCGACTTTGCCACCGGGTACACTTTCGAGGACTTGAAGATGGTACACAAAGTTATCGCCACGGACGATGCGGACGAGCAGGAGAAACAGCAAGCCCGTGAGGTGCTGCCTGCCGTGATGGGATCGGACGTGTGGGACGAGATGCTGGATGAATTTGAAGGGGCACGGCAGCGTGTCGCCCGACTGATGAATAATAGTAATGTTTAATTTAATCTTAAAAGACAATGACAAAAAAGAGATTCTTTTTGATGGCAGCCTGTGTAATGGCTGCCGCTGGTGCGATGGCGCAAGGTAACGGACAAGCGGGTATCACGGAAGCCACGCAAATGGTGACAAGCTATTTCGATCCGGGAACAAAGCTGATTTATGCGATTGGTGCGGTGGTCGGGTTGATTGGTGGGGTAAAAGTGTATGGAAAATTCAGTAGCGGCGATCCCGATACGTCGAAGACGGCGGCAAGCTGGTTCGGAGCTTGTATCTTCCTGATTGTCGCTGCTACTATCCTGCGCTCTTTCTTCCTGTAAACAAGCGGGTTATGAACTTTGAAATTAACAAGGGGATTGGCAGGAACGTGGAGTTCAAGGGCTTGGAAAGCCAGTATCTTTTTGTGTTCGTCGCCGGGTTGCTTGCCGTGTTCGTGGTGTTCGTTATCCTGTACATGGCGGGCGTGAACCAGTGGGTGTGTATCGGCTTCGGCGTGACTGCGGCTACGCTGCTGGTATGGCTGACGTTCCGGCTCAATGCCAAATACGGCACGCACGGGCTGATGAAAGCTGCCGCCCGGAAACGGCATCCGAGGTATGTATTGAATCGACTGAAAATTCCCCGATTATTTACCAAAAACAAGAAAGAATGAGAAATGTAATGAAAGCGGCAACGCTGGAAAGCAAGTTCCCGCTGCTTGCCGTGGAGAACGGCTGCATCGTGTCAAAAGATGCGGACGTGACGGTAGCCTTCAAGGTGGAACTGCCGGAACTGTTCACCGTTACCAGTAACGAGTACGAGGCGATACATTCGGCGTGGCACAAGGCGGTGAAGGTATTGCCGGACTTTTCCATCGTACATAAACAGGACTTCTTCATCGAAGAGAAGTACCAGCCGGAGATTGACAAGGACGAGCTTAGTTTCTTGTCCCGCTCGTTTGAACGGCATTTTAACGAACGCCCGTTCCTGAATCACTTCTGCTACCTGTTCCTTACCAAGACAACCAAGATGCGCAGCCGTCAGGAAAGCACGTTCAGCACGCTGTGCAAGGGCAAGATTATCCCGAAGGAGATCGAGGACAAGGAAACGGTAACGAAGTTCCTCGAAGCGGTCGGGCAGTTCGAGCGGATCATGAATGACAGCGGGTTTATCACGCTCCACCGCCTGCGGGCGGACGAGATTGTCGGGACGGAAACGACGGCGGGCATCGTGGAGAAATATTTCTCCCTCTCGCAAAACGATACCACTGTTCTAAAGGATATTTCGCTGAACCCCGAAGAAATGCGGATAGGTGACGACTTCCTTTGCCTGCATACCCTTTCGGACGTAGAGGACTTGCCGGGTAACGTGGGCACGGACAGCCGCTATGAACGGTTATCTACTGACCGGAGCGATTGCCGTTTGTCGTTCGCCGCCCCGGTGGGCGTGCTGCTGACGTGTAACCATTGTTATAACCAGTACATCTTTATTGACGACCATACGGAGAGCCTGAAACGGTTCGAGCAGACCGCAAGGAATATGCAGTCGCTATCCCGTTACTCCCGTTCCAACCAGATCAACAAGGCTTGGATAGAGGAATACCTGAACGAAGCGCACAGCAAGGGGCTGGTTTCGGTACGCTGCCACTGTAACGTGATGGCATGGTCGGACGACCGGGAAGAACTGAAACACATCAAGAATGACGTGGGCAGCCAGCTTGCCCTTATGGAGTGCAAGCCACGGCATAACACAACGGACGTGCCGACACTTTTCTGGGCGGGCATACCGGGAAACGAGGGGGATTTTCCTTTCGAGGAAAGTTTCTACACGTTCATCCCGCAAGCCCTGTGTTTCTTCACGGAAGAAACGAATTACAAGAGTTCGCTCTCGCCCTTCGGCATCAAGATGGTGGATCGGGTGACGGGCAGACCGCTGCATCTGGATATATCGGACTTGCCGATGAAGAAGGGAGTGATTACCAATCGTAATAATACCCTATATTTTTGCCGTTTTTATATTGTTTGAATTTATATATAAATAGCTGATATTTAGAGATTGTTAGGAAAATGATTTGGCTTTTGATTTGCTATTTTTTCCGATAATCTCTATTTTTGTATGCAAATCGTATGTACAAAATAGACATATAACAATAAACAAGGCAGCCTATGTTCAAGTATTCAAAAGATGGCATATCCGTACTGTCGGTACTGGATGCACGCAGGGCGAAGAAAAGCGGTCTGTTCCCTGTCAAGATACAAGTGATACACAACCGC
>CAJTMR010000012.1:98508-98721 GCA_910577325.1 uncultured Parabacteroides sp. | reverse complement strand
CTGAACGCAATCGAACAGGCATTGTCGGAACTGCATAGTAACCCGGCTGTTCCCGAAAAGGATTTGCAGGCTATCCGAAGCCAGCTTGACGAGATAAGGAACAGGATGCAAGGTCAGCAGAAACATATCGAGGACACCAAGAAAATAGTATTGGAAACCTACCGTTGTTTCAAGGTAATGATTGACGCTTTGGGCTCTTGCAAGACGGATAAA
>CAJTMR010000012.1:0-98425 GCA_910577325.1 uncultured Parabacteroides sp. | reverse complement strand
GAATGTCCGTTTGGCTGAACGTATGCAGCAGTTGCAGGACAACGATATGAAATACCGCTATTTGCTGATGCAAGGACAGGCAGACGGGGAAGTCTTTGATATACTGGAAACCAAATTCAATTGGCAGAGGGATAACGGTTTTATCCAAAGTCTAACCGATTCTGTGATAGATTTTGAGTATCGCAGCAGGAAGCAGGCGGAAGCGTTGGAGCGTGCAAGGCTACTCAATGAACAAGCCGAGCTGTTGAGAAAGGAAGCCGATAAACTAGGTAAGCCATAAGTGGAGTAAAGCCGGAGTGATGAATCATGTTTATCGCCCGGCTTTTCAAATTCATTTATTTTTCTTCGGACAGCATGTCGTTAGGTATTCAGAAGAATAATTTATAACAAAGTATGCCCAATAAAAATAATCCTAAAAGGCATATTGCAAAAATTATATATGCCTTGAATAGATAAATTTGGTCTGACTGTTCTTTTGCTATGGTATTTTTACGGATTTCCTCTATCGTTTCAATGGAAATGTTGGATAAATTAATATTTTTTCCCTTGTTTACGAGGTATTTATGATGTTCTTTCATCCTTTCTTTATTCAATTTGCGAAGCTCACGGTTCTCTTTGTCCCGTTGTAGCATATCATTTATACAGCCTAATGTTCCCATTTTTTAGTTTAAATTTAATTTCTGTTTTGATAATTCAATTATAATCACGATGTTCATTCAAGGATTTACCGATTATCATTTTTAAATAAAACAGGTACAGTCCAAACGGAGTTGTGATATTCACCTTTCCCGTAATAATTGATGGTAGGAGTCCACCGTGGCATACCTTTTATGATTTGCAATACTTGCTTATCCCATTCAGGTATGCCACAACTTCGTAAGGTTTCTACCTTTATTATTTCTCCGTAAGAATCAATTCGTATCGTATAAATCCCTTTGGCTTCTTTTTTGCCGTTCAATAGCTTGGGGTCGTATGTTAGGCGTTCATTGATGTAGTTGGTAACTGCATACGGATTTGCTTTTTCAAAATAAGACACAGTTTCCCATTCCACAAAACTTTGTTTCAATTCTTCCTCTGCAATGCTGTCCGATTTTACTCTATCTCTATAATGTTGTGGTAAGAATGGTACATATACTGTATGGAAGCATTCTATTCGTTTACCGTTCTTATCCCTGCAAGGCAGACAGTGTGGAAGTTCTTTTGTTAATCTAATTATTTCTTTGTCAAACTCTTTATGGATAGTAGTCAGAATATTGATTTCACGAGGTAAACCCAGTGTGTCGATGGAAAACATCACAACAGAATGACCTGCCACATTCTTTTTCAGTAACTCTTTGGGGTATTTCATTTGAGAAACGAAATACTTTTCCAAGTCATAATCCCATACAGCCCATCGGGGATATTCTTTGATAGCCTGAGTTTTATTGATAGGAGCAGTACCCTTGTTCCAAATATCTTCTTTGCGCCAAATACTATCCAATCGTTTTTCGTTCTCTCGTAGCCCTTGAATACTGTTATCTGTTGTACATCTAACAGGCGCAACTCCGATTGTCAAACTTTCCGGTAGATAAAGGAATGTCAGAGTACTATCTGTAAGTTCTTGAATGATACAATTTTTCCCCGATTCAAAAACTTTGATAGTATCTCCATGCAAAGAATAGGAATAAAATGTTTTGGTTTGTTTTTCATCATATAGAAACGTAGTTCTCCATCCGGCACTACGAAATTCCATTTCCATTGCATATTGTTTGTCTTTAGGAAGTTGCACTTTCCATATTTTGTTCTCTAATAAAGCAGACATATCTGCACAATTCTTGTCTTGTGCTAAAAGTGGGCTGACAAGATTGAAAGAAAATATAAATAATATGGGTAGAAAATGTTTCATAACCAGTCATATAAACAACACTCAAATATAGGGAAAGTTAATAATAGAACAGCTTGTTAAGCTATTTTTTTCTTATTAAGTTTGAACAAATTAACTTTTAATATTCAAGAAAAGGCTTTCCTATACATTGCAAGTTTAGTTTATCCCTTTGTCTATATATCCAAAACGAACTAAACCTACTTTTATAGACAGCAAAATATATATACAGGCGAAAAGAAAAACAGTATTCTTCTTTTCGCCTGTATCATGTCTATTTTTCACTGAAAAACGAGGGAAAACAGATATAAAAACATCTCCTACCACATTTACCCATTAACAACAAATATCCTTTTCTGTTTTCTTATAACCACCCTATTTGTATGCAAATTGCATGTTTGTAAAATGTTAATATTGATATATTCTACGCTATAAATACATGATATTCAGTATTAAATAGATAGAAAATTATACACATTAATTATAGCCAATCGCAACAAGTTCGTACTTGGGCCGAGTGGTAGCGGGAAATCGTTCTTTATGAACCACTTAGTCAGGCAGTATTACGAACAGAACAGCCATATCGTACTGGTCGATACGGGTAACTCGTATCAAGGTCTGTGCGAAATGATACACCGGAAAACAAAGGGGGCGGACGGGATTTATTACACGTATTCGGAAGAGAAACCGATCAGTTTCAATCCTTTCTTTACGGACGATTACAAGTTCAACGTGGAGAAAAAGGACAGCATAAAAACGCTGCTGCTCACCCTCTGGAAGAGTGAGGACGACAAGATCACGAAAACGGAAAGCGGTGAGTTGGGCAGTGCGGTATCGGCGTATATCAAGAAGATACAGCAAGACCGGGGTATTGTTCCCTGCTTCGATACCTTCTACGAGTATATGCTGAATGATTACCGGGCGGAACTGGAGAAAAGGGACATCAAGGTAAGCCGGGAAGATTTCAATATTGATAATTTCCTGACCACGCTACGGCAGTATTACAAGGGCGGACGGTTCGACTTCCTGCTGAACTCCCGTGAGAATATCGACCTGCTGCACAAACGGTTTATAGTATTTGAAATTGACAGTATAAAGGATAATGCCGAACTTTTCCCGGTAGTGGTAATCATTATCATGGAAGCGTTCATCAACAAGATGCGGCGGTTGAAAGGGATTCGCAAGCTCTTGATTGTGGAAGAAGCGTGGAAGGCTCTTACCACGGAGAATATGGCTAACTATTTAAAATATATGTACAAAACGGTCAGGAAGTATTTCGGTGAGGCGATTGTCGTCACGCAGGAAGTCGATGATATTATCTCGTCCCCTGTGGTGAAGGAAAGTATCATCAATAACTCGGACTGCAAAATTCTTTTAGACCAGAAAAAGTACATGAACAAGTTTGACGGCATACAGGCGATGCTCGGACTGACGGAGAAGGAGAAAGCGCAGATACTATCCATCAACCTTGCCAACCATCCCGGACGAAAATACAAAGAGGTCTGGATTGGACTGAACGGGGTGCAGTCGGCGGTGTATGCAACGGAAGTTTCGCCCGCCGAATACCTGACGTACACCACCGAAGAGAGCGAGAAAACGGAAGTGTTCAACCTTGCGGAAGAGTTGGGCGGCGACTTGGAGCTTGCCATCAAGCGGCTGGCTAATCGGCTGAACGGCTGAACAGCCGGACGGTTGGCTAAACGATTAAACGTTTGGCTGGCTGAATGACTAAACGGCTAAACGTACAAACGGCTGTATGATTGGCTGTATGAATGAATAATCAATTAAAAAAACGAAATCAGTATGAAACGATTGAATTTAATCCTGCTGCTGTCGGCGGTGACGGTAGCATTGGCGTTCGTCATTTCCTGCAAGGAGACGAACACCGGACAACTGGAAAGGATGCGGGGCGACTGGGTAAGTACGGGCAGTAAACCGCCCTTTACCCTTTCGGAAGAGAACGGGCAATACCGGGTAACGGTGATAAAGAAAAGCCATGCGGGAAATACCCGGACGGAAACGTATCTGATACGGGAAACGGACGGCTACCTCTTTATCGAAACGGGGCTGGCGGTGATGCTGACCTACGATAAGGAGAAAGACCGCATACACCTGTCGCCCGGCGGGGAATATAAACGGAGTAACCATCAATTAAACAAGTAAGAACATGAAACAGATAAAAGCAATAGTCATGGGGTTGGCGTGCCTGCTGGCAGCGGGTACGGCTAACGCACAGTGGGTCGTGAGCGATCCGGGGAACTTGGCGCAAGGGATTATCAATACCGTTAAACAGATTGCGCAGACCTCTACAACGGCGAAGAATACGCTGGACGGATTCAAGGAAACGACAAAGATATTTGAACAAGGAAAGCGTTACTATGATGCGCTAAAGGACGTACACGATGTGATAAAGGGCGGCGTGAAGGTAAAGAAAAGCATCGAGATGGTGGCGGATATTTCAGAAATCTATGTGCGGAACTACCAGAAGATGTTAGGCGATCCGAACTATACGCCGGATGAATTGAGTACTATCTCGTTCGGGTACGCAAAGTTGTTAAGCGAGAGTGCGGACGTATTGCAGGACTTGAAAAATGTGGTGAATATCACCGGAATGTCGCTATCGGATGCGGAACGGCTGGCAATCATCGACCAGAGCTATAAGCGGTTACTGGAATACCGTAATCTGGTGCAGTACTACACGAACAAGAATATCTCGGTAAGTTACCTGCGGGCGAAAAAGAAGAACGATACCGACCGGGTGATGGCGTTGTACGGCTCGGCGGACGAACGCTATTGGTGAGAACGGATTCCTATACATATATATATAATAAGGTAAGATGATGTTATTATCAATAGACTTTGAGAACCTGCATCAGATATTGCACACGCTATATCAGGAAATGATGCCGCTATGCTCGAATTTGACGGGCGTAGCCAAAGGGATAGCCGGGTTGGGTGCGCTGTTCTATGTTGCCGCCAAAGTGTGGCAAGCCCTTGCCCGTGCCGAACCTATCGACGTGTACCCGCTGCTCCGCCCCTTTGCCGTCGGGTTGTGCATCCTGTTCTTCCCGACCTTCGTGCTGGGTACGATCAACACGGTTCTCTCTCCCGTGGTGAAAGGCTGCCACGGGATGCTGGAAACGCAGACCTTCGACATGAACAAGTACCGGGAACAGAAGGACAAGCTGGAATATGAGGCGAACAAGCGGAATCCGGAAACGGCGTATCTCGTGGATAAGGAAGAGTTCGACAAGAAACTGGATGAACTCGGATGGTCGGCGGGCGACCTGATTACGATGGGCGGGATGTACATAGACCGGGCGGAGTACCGGATGAAACAGAACATACGCAGGTGGTTTCAGGAACTCTTGGAACTGCTGTTCCAGTCCGCCGGGCTGGTGATAGACACGATACGGACGTTCTTTCTGATCGTCCTCTCCATCTTAGGGCCTATCGCCTTTGCGATAAGCGTCTATGATGGATTCCAAAGTACCCTGACGCAGTGGATCACCCGGTATATCTCCGTCTATATGTGGCTGCCCGTGAGCGACCTGTTCAGTTCGGTGCTGGCAAGGATTCAGGTGTTGATGCTCACCAAGGATATAGAGGCGATGAGTGATCCCACCTTTATACCGGACAGCAGCAATACGGTGTACATGGTATTCCTGATTATCGGGATATTCGGGTACTTCACGATACCGACCGTTGCGAACTGGATCATCATGGCGGGCGGCGTAAGCGGTGCGAACCGTGCGATGAACACGACTGCCGCCAAAGCGGGGAATGTTGCCGCTGCCGGGGCGGGTGCTGCCGTGGGGAATGTTGCCGGAAAACTTATCAAGTAACTAAAAAATCAAGAAAGGAAATGGAATTTAAAAGTTTGAAGAATATCGAAACGAGTTTCAGGCAGATACGTTTGTTTGCGCTGGTGTTTATCTGCCTGTGTGCGGTGGTGACGGGCTTTGCGCTCTGGAAGTCGTACAGTTTTGCCGAAGCGCAACGGCAGAAGATTTATGTGCTGGATAACGGGAAGTCGCTGATGCTGGCACTCTCGCAGGACGTCCAGCAGAACCGCCCGGTGGAAGCACGGGAACACGTGCGCAGGTTTCATGAGTTGTTTTTCACGCTCTCGCCGGACAAGTCGGCTATCGAGGGCAATATCAAACGCTCGCTGATGCTGGCGGACAAGAGCGCATTTAACTACTACAAAGACCTCTCGGAAAAGGGGTATTATAACCGGGTGATTTCGGGGAACATCAACCAGATGGTACAGATTGACAGCGTGCGGTGCGATTTTGACAAGTACCCGTACAACGTGCGGACGTTCGCCCGGCAGATCATCCTTCGTGAAAGTTCGGTGACGGAAAGAAGCCTTGTTACCCGCTGCCGGTTGTTGGATGCCGTAAGGAGTGACAACAACCCGCAGGGGTTCATCATCGAGGGCTTCGAGATTACCGAAAACAAGGACTTGCAAACCATCAAACGCTAACGGCATGGTCGGAAAATTTATGGCGAAGGTCATTGCTGAAATACAGGACTGGGCGGACGTAAAGCTCCGCCGCCTGTGCGGGCGTATCACGCCGGATCAGCGGGTGGTGGTTATCCTTGTGATGTTCGTGGTGTTCGGCGGGTTGTCGGTGTACATGACAGTGGCAGCCATCTACAACATCGGAAAAAGTGACGGTCGGGAACTGGGGATAGAGCATATCGACCAAATCCGGCTAAAGAATGACAGTATAATCAATCCTTTTAACAACCAGTAAATCATGGAAGAACAGAATCAGGAAAAAGAAACGGTAACGCAGCACGTAACGGTGGCGGATGCCGCAGCCCCGGACACGGGGAAAGGGGACAAAGAAAGGAAAGGTGGCGGAAAGGACAAGAAAGCCGCCAGAGAACTAACACCGAAACAGATGCAGCAGCGGAAAAAGCTGTTGGTGTACCCGTTGATGGGGTTGCTGTTTTTGGGTAGTATGTGGCTGATCTTCGCACCTTCGGACAAAAAGGACGAAGGCGGGGAAACGGTCGGGGCGTTCAACGCCGATATTCCCCTGCCGGAGAATGACGGGATTATCGGCGACAAGCGGAAAGCCTACGAGCAGGCGCAGGTAGAAAAGAAACAGGCGGACAAGGTGCGTTCGTTGCAGGACTTCGCTTTTGCGGCGGATAACGGGACGGACGAGGTGGAAATGGAACTGCCGGACAGCGAGCCGGAACGGGAGCCGTTCAGGGATTATTCGGGTTCGTCACGGGGAAAGGGCGTGAACTCTTCGACAGTTGCCTACCGGGACATCAACCGACAACTCGGCACGTTCTACGAAACGCCGAAGGTGGACGAGGAAAAGGAAGAACTGAAACGTCAGGTGGAAGAACTGACCGCCCGGCTGGATGCGCAGCAGGGACAGGCGGGCGGCATAGACGAGCAGGTCGCCCTGATGGAAAAGAGCTACGAGCTTGCCGCCAAGTACATGGGACAGAACGGGCAGGCAGGACAAAACGGCACAATCGTGCAAGTTCCCGTTACCGGACAGAATACCGGGCAAGGGACGGGAAAGCCCGCCGTTGCGGTACAGGCGGCACGGCAGCAAACGGTGTCGGGGTTGCAACAGCCGATGAGCGATGCGGAGTTCATGCGGGCGTACAGCCAGCCGAGAAACTACGGGTTCAATACGGCGGTCGGCAGCGGGTACGCTATGGGGAAGAATACGATACGGGCGTGCATCCACCAAGACCAGACGATTATGGACGGGCAGACGGTGAAGCTCCGGCTGCTTGAACCGCTGCAAGCGGGAAGCCTTGTGATTCCGCAGAACACGCTCGTTTCGGGAACGGGAAAGGTACAGGGGGAACGGCTGGATATTGTGGTGTCGTCCATCGAATACCGGGGGAACTTGTTGCCCGTGGAACTGGCGGTGTATGACAGTGACGGGATAAAAGGGCTTTCCGTCCCTTCGTCACTGGAACAGGAAGCGGCGAAAGAAGCCCTTGCGAATATCGGCGGCGGACTGGGGACAAGCATTTCGTTTGCGCAGAGTGCCGGACAGCAGATCGCTATGGACTTGACAAGGGGCGTGATGCAGGGCGGCAGCCAATACCTCGCCAAGAAGTTCCGGACGGTGAAGGTGCATCTGAAAGCCGGGTATGAATTGATGCTTTATGCCAAAGAGTAGTACTTTTTCTTTTGTCTTGATACAAAAGAAAAAGATACCAAAAAGAAAAAATCAAGACTGCATTTTCTACGCTACTCTCTTCCTGCGTTTCGCTAAAGAAAAAGAACTCGCTACGCTCAAACAGCTTTTTCTTTTTGACGCTACACTACGGTCGTTCGCTTCACGCTGCGAAAATGAGGTCGGGATGCCATGCGGATTGGATGCTTTGCAGGCTTGGTATGTGAAAATAACAATGATTAAAAAGAAAAGACAATGAAAAAGATTTTTGGATTGGTTGCCCTCGTTATGGGCGCAGTAATGTGCGTGAACGCACAAGTGAATGACACGGTACGGACGGTTGCCGGAAATGACCTGTATCAAGGGATCACGCAAAAGTTACCCTATCGGCAGATGGTTACTCCGTTCGGGGTACAGGTGACGTTTTCGAAAACGGTGCATATTATTTTCCCGTCAGCGGTGAAGTATGTGGACTTGGGTAGTAACTGGATTATTGCCGGAAAAGCGGACGGGGCGGAGAACGTGATCCGGGTGAAGGCTACGACCGAAGGGTTTCCGGGGGAAACGAATTTTTCCGTTATCTGTGAGGACGGAAGTTTTTACAGTTTCAATGCGAAGTATGCGCATGAGCCGGAAATGCTGAACATTGAGATGAAAGACTTTTTGGAGAATGAGGACACAACGGACTTTTCGCATACCCGCATGAATATTTATTTCCGTGAACTGGGCAGCGAAAGCCCGCTGCTGGTGAAGCTGATTATGCAAAGCATCTATAAGGCGGACAAGCGGGAAATCAAGCATCTGGGTTGCAAACGCTTCGGGGTGCAGTTCCTTTTGAAATCCATCCACTCGCACAACGGGCTGTTCTATTTCCACACGGAAACGAGGAACAGGTCGAACGTGGCTTTCAACACGGACTTTATCAAGTTCAAGATTGTGGATAAGAAAGTGCCGAAGCGTACCGCCATTCAGGAACGGGTACTCGATCCGGTACGCAGCTATAACGAGGTGCTGGTAACGAACGGGAAAAGCAATGTGCGCACGGTGTACGTCGTTCCGCTGTTCACCATACCGGACGACAAGATTCTGGTTATCGAACTGTTCGAGAAGAACGGCGGCAGGCATCAGACGATACGGGTGGAGAACGCCGACCTTGTGGCGGTGAAAGTGATTAACGAACTGAAAATCAAATAAATGGTATGAAAAGGGTATTGTTGATTATCATGCTCTTCGGGGTGTGCCTGCATTTTAACCAGGCACACGCCCAGAGATGCCTGCCCGGAATGAGGGGAATACAGTTCACGGGCGGACTTTCGGACGATCTGCGCTGGAAAAACGGCAACGGTTTCGGCTATCATGCCGGGATAGCGGTAAGCACTTACACGAAAAACGCCCATCATTGGGTGGTCGGTGCGGAGTATCTGGAAAAGCGGTACGACTACCGGGGCAGCCTTTATCCGGTCAGCCAGTTCACGGGGGAAGGCGGGTATTACCTGAACTTCCTTTCGGACAGGAAGAAGACATTTTTTGCGGCACTGGGATTGTCCGCCCTTGCCGGGTATGAAACGGTGAACTGGGGCGAACAGATGATGCCGGACGGTTCGCGGCTGCCGGACGGGGATAATTTCATTTACGGGGGTGCGCTGACGTTGGAATTGTCCGCATACCTGACGGACAGGATTGTCTTGCTGGTAAACGGACGGCAAAGGATGCTGTTCGGGGGTGATTGCGGAAAATTTCATTCGCAAATTGCCGTGGGACTACGTTTTATGATTCGATAACTACTATAATTATGTATATGAAGAAGATAATTTATCAAATGCTCGTGGGCTGCTACATAGTGGCCGCCCTCGTGCTTGTGTGTGCCTGTAATAGCCAGTTGGATATTCAGACGAGATACCCGTTCACGGTGGAAACGATGCCCGTTCCGAAGAAGTTGAAGGTGAACGAGACGGCGGAAATCCGCTGTGAACTCAAACGGGATGGACGCTGGGAAGATACGGAGTACACGATACGCTGGTTCCTGTATGACGGGAAAGGCACGCTTAAACTGGATGATGGCACGGTGCTGTTACCGAATGACCGTTACCCGCTGGAGAAAGAAACGTTCCGGCTGTATTTTACTTCGCAGTCGGACGATCAGAGCAGTTTGAAGGTGTGGGTGGAAGATTCGTTCGGGCAGGCGGTGGAACTGGAGCTAAGTTTTAATAATGACAATTCGGAAGAATGACTAAAAAGGTAAACAATGAAAGAGAATACAGTTCCGGGGGTGTATCTTCTTAATATAGATATGGGGTGTGAACAGGCGAAAGAGGAATTTAAACGGATGGGATTTACAGACGGGGAAAAGCTGGACTTTCAACGGTTTACCCCGCAAGCCTTGTCCGTAACTCCGCTTTGGCTGGTTTGGCACGGGACGATACACAACGGCAATATGTTGCTGAAAAGTGATGAAGAACTGATACCGTTGGGTATCAGTTCAAAAACAGAGCTTCCTATCCGCAGGTTGAGTGAACTTGTCCGGGAATATAGCCATAGAACGGGAAGGTATCGGGACGAAACGGAGAACGGGGATTATTCTCTGGAAAGATTGTGTCGGTTTGAACGCACGAGTGAGAGGTGCATGGCTGCCGTCCGGCAAGACGGCTGGGAACTGGCACACGTGCCGGAAGAGGTGAAAACGCCGGAAATGTGCCGTCTTGCACTTGATAACAGTGCAGATTTGGCTTATGAAAACTTGGAACTGTTGCACTATGTGCCGTTCCCGGATATTTGTCTGGAATATATCAAGGCGAATAACGGGTGCGGCGATGTTGAACTGCCGGAAGTATTGAGTGCCCTTGCACCGGGAATTATTGACAGCCGGATAGCGGACTATGCCATCGAACAGGACGGACGGTGTTTGGGTGTGCTGCCTGCCCATCTGCAAACCGTGGAACGGGCTGAAAAGGCGGTAAAGGAAGCAGGTACGGAAGCCCTTGCGGGTGAAAAGGTACGTGCGGAACTGAAAACGGAAAGGTTGTACCGGAAATGTGCGGAACATAGCTGGATGTCATTCGCCCTGCTTCCGAAAGCGGAGCGTTCACCGGAAATCTGCCTGCTGGCAGCAAAACTCTATCCCCAAGAAACAGCCCAACGTCCGGACTTGATACCGGAAAGCGTGAAAAACGGGTGCAACGTGTATTCGCTCTGCAAAATGATGGAAGCACGGACAGGGGAAAAGTTCACGTACCAACAAATGACGGACTTCTACAACGGGAAGCCGCTGAACGTGCGCCGGATGGAAACGCCGGACGGGGTACAGAAAGACAAGGCGGTGAAGTTCGACAAGGAGAAACAGGACTTTTCTTTCTCGGCTATCCGGCAGGAACGGAAAAGAGGATTGCGGATGTGATGGCTGGATGAATGGCAATAACAAAAAATTGGTTGTGTACAAAAATAACCTAACAGGCTATTTTTGTACACAACCAATTTTCTTATGAATAAATAACCAGTTTATAAAACTGAATGAGTACTTTTGCGTAATTTAAAATGTTAGTATAAATGAGTTTAGAGAATATTGCTGAAATATGTATTGCTATAGATACTGCTATTCTTGGTATCGCTTATCCTATTATAATTGATAAGATTTCCAATATTGGAGATAAATATTCTTCGGATTATTTATCAAATGTATTCAATACAGAGTTCCCGCAAAATGAAATTAAGTTGGGAAGTAAGAAGGTATCAACTTTTCAATTTATGCTATATTTGAATATCCTAATTTTAGCCTTCTTGGTTTTTAGATTGGAACCACTATTCGGCTGGGATAATTGGATTATTAATAATTCTGCCGATATATTGGTGCTACTATCGACTTCTTGTTTGACTACTATCTTTTTTATATGGTTAAATAAGGTGTTGTTATTTAACGGAAAAGCTACTACTATCTTAAAACATATAATTAATAAATATTCAAATACAGATAAAGATTCAGAGGTAAATTTATATTGTTTGAAAGCCATAAATGATTTTACTTATTATACAATAGAAAAACAAGATGAACATTTACAAGAAACCTTATTGAATTTTTATCACGAGCTATTTACTGCTATTCGCAAAGAGCATGATAAAACACAAGATTTAGTTTATCCTATTGATTTATATACAATGATATATAAATTAAATAGGGATTTAAGTAACAAACAAAATCCTAAACTTTTAGCTATTCAGCATCGTGCTGTTAGTGGAATATGGTTATTAGGAGATGATTTTGAACAAATCAAAATATCAGAGGCTACATACTCTCAACTATGGTTGAATATTTATAACATATATACAAATCCTCGATTAGTCAAACTGTTTTGGGCTAACTCTTTTCAGTATTTTACTTATAAACTGGAAAAAATAGATTCGAGATATAATACTGATTGTCAAATAACCAATACTAAAGAAATAGAGGATAGGGAAAAGGAAAGAGACCGCTTTTTAGAATTTCATTATGCTTTAGGTGGACTTTTATTGTATGGAAAACAGTATAGTACTTTAAAATATATTCTTACATATTCACAAAGTATGCCTGCTTCATACCCATTGTTACCTCAAACAATGACTGAGGTTTTTAGGTGGTTTCAAATATTCTATGACGATTTAAGAAGCAACCCACCTATGGATGTGAAATACTATTTCCCAGAACTTGATAACTTGGGAATAAGACGTCAAGTGAATAACTGGATATGTAAATATATTGTAATTCTATTTATACGACAGTTTTCGCTCAATAAAAGTTATACTTATCAAGATTTTACTTCATTACCTCGTTTCTCTGATAAGATATATGAATTATTACAATTAAAAGAGTTGCTGCCTACGTTTGAACATTACTTCTTGGAAATAACATATAATTCAGAGTTGTTAGAACAATTAGGTTATAGAGAATTAATAAAAAAGGAATCGGTTTATAAATTCATAGAGGGACTGACTAATACTATTGATTTAGAAATTAACAAATTAAAGAAAAATACTCCTTTGTCAAAAGATAAGATAAAGATATTCAACGATACGACTAATAAAATTGTAAGCAATGCGTTTAAAGAATATGACAAAATATTTATTAATGAAGAAGATAAAGAAATAGATAATGAGATAAAAACTGCAATATCTGGTTCACAAATACTTTTTGAAAAGTCAGCTTTTGTAGATAATGATATACCACATTTGAATTATGATTCTGTTTTTGCTGGTCATTTGGCGAGAGAAGTGATAAAACGCTATATTCCTAATTCATTTATTATGGCAAGAACAAGAAGCTATCTTTTAAATTCAAATAACATAGTAAAAGGTATAGAAAGGAGTCTGAACAGTATAAATATTGATGATATAATTATAATCGCAATTAATATAGATATTCCAATAGACAATCTATTAAAAGAGAATTTTGAAACATATTATTGCAAATTACATTCTACATCTAATATTAGAAATGTGTTGTTCGTTTTGAAAAAAAGATATTTGCCTTATATAAGTTATAAAAAACCTAATTCAGAGGATATAAAGAAAGAACATCTACAATTAATAAATGAAAATATAAATTTGTACACTTCTATAATTGATTTGAGTTTGCCAGAAAATAAGTCTTTAAAAGATGAATGGAAAATTAGTGATGATGAAACTAAGGTACAAGTAACGATAGCTTTTCATGCTATAATTCATTGGAAAAAAGAGCGTGAAATTATTCAGTTCAATATTAGTTCACAGTATAAAGAACAAGGAGTAGAAAACGAGGTGAACGATATAATTGCACTTAAATAAAGTTGGTTCTTTGCTACTTTGCTTTTCCGCCACAGCGTCACGAAGAAAGTAGTGGAAAATCCGGTTGAAAAGGTGGTTTCTTTGCTTCTTGTCTTTTCCGCTACGGCTCACGAAAGAAAGAAGTCCGGCAAAATATCCGGTAAAGAACAAAGGGCGGTAAAAAAAGAAGTCCGGGCGGATCGCTACCCGTCCCGAACTTCCGGCGATGAAACAAAAGAGTAGAAAGAAAGTAGCGGGCGGATTTCTCCGCCCTTGCTCTCTGTTGGGTTAGGCTGCAATCCCTTCGGGTTGCGGTTGTTCTTCGGGTTGGGTGATTTCATGCCCTTTTGCCTTTGTCTTTTCCTGTACCAAAAGAACGGCTTTGCGTTCCTCGATGCGTTGGTGTCGTTTCTCGTAAACTTCGTTATATCCGCTTTCGATGGCTGAAAGTTCTTCGGGCATGTGCTTACGGGCGAAATCAAGTAAAAGGGATGCTTCGGTATTGTTACCGTATGCGCTTCGGAAATTGGCTATCAGATAATCCCTGCGGATAATGGTCTTTATCCTAACGGTGAGATTTTCCACGATATTCATTTTGTCCTCGTCCGTGAGGTAGTGTTTCCCTTCTTCGGTGATACCTGCGGCTGCAAAATGTTCGCTCCGCAAATTGGAGAGCATGAAGAAATAGAATATCTTTTCCTCGTCCGCTCCGAACTTGCCGCCCGTTATGTCGGCTTCCATTATCTGCCGTTTGGTATCTTCAACCGTCTTTTCTACGGCTATCTCCCTGTTGCGCTCGTCCTGCTTCTCCAACTTCTGAACGGGTGAAAGGGTGGTTTCGGTGGGCGTTCCGTCCGCTTCGGTTACGTTCTCCACATAACAGAAAGTAATCTCCTGTTTCCCTATCTTGGCGTAAACGGTGATTTCTCCGGCTTCGCTCCGTCCTGTGATTTCTTCCTCCTTCTCCATGTAGTCCGCCCATTGCTGCTCGTAACGGGTACGGGCTTCCTCGTAACGTTCGGGGTTGTTGAAATTTTCCTCTTTGGGTTCTTGGGGGCTGACGGGGAAAGCGGTGTATGTTGCAAGGTTTTCGACCTCGTAACCTAAAGCGATTAACCGTTCTATTACTGTTTCGTTGGTGCTGTAACGGTCACGGCAAAGGGAAACATTGGGCTGTTGCCGTATGATTTGGACGGCTCTCTCCATGAGGAAAGATGCGTTCATTTCAGCCAAACAGGTGCGGTTGGCGCAATGTCCGCAACCGCCATCGGCAAACAAAAGCAGGTTGTTCGTATTGTGGGCGCACGTTGCACACTCGGTCTTGTCAAAGGAATAGTAACGCAAATCGGTGGTATAGTTGCTCTCTATCCGTTTGGCAACATCGGCAGCTTTCAGTCCCCGCCAACTGTTGTAGTTGTTCCCGTCCTGCAAATGTTTCTCGTACACTTCACGCTGTATATCTTCCCCGTAACGGCAGATTTCGGCTGCTACGCTGATGGTGATTTCGTCCGTTTCCAATAATTCAGCTATTTCGGGGATTAGGGCGGTGAATTTTAAACGGGTACGGATATAGTTTTCGTTCTTTCCGAAAAGTACCGCCAATGTTTGGACGGTATGCCGTCCTGTTTCAACCAAACGCTGGTAAGCGTTGGCTTCCTCGATAGGTGTCACGTCCTCACGCTGCAAGTTCTCGGCTATGGCTGCATCTTCGGCTGCATCGTCCGTCAGTTCCGAAACAATGACGGGTATCTGTTCCATTTCCGCAATGACGGATGCACGGTATCTGCGTTCACCGAAAACAATCTCGTAACGGTCTGTGTCGGCTATCGGGCGCACGGTGATAGGCTGTAAAACTCCCTGCTGTTTGATGCTTTCCGCCAGTTCATACAGGGCGGGTTCGCTGAAATATTTACGGGGGTTGAAACTGCTCGGCTGAATGTTTGCCAATGATACTAATGTGATGTTTCTCTCTGCTGCTGATTGATTTACTGTTGCTTTCATAATTCTGTTATTTTTAAGTTGATTAAAATTCTGTTTGATAAAATGGTTTCTTTGCTATCTTTCTTTCACCGCTTCGGCTCACCGAAAGAAAGTAGCGGGCGGACTGCTCCGCCCTTGTGAGCCTTATTTGCGGTTATAGCATACGTTCTGAAACTCTATTTTCCGTTCTATCGCATGGCGTAACGTGTAGGCAGTTCCGCCCGTTGGGATGCTGTCGTAAAAGACTACGAGATAAGCGGAATTATCCAACAGGTAGTTATTACGTCGCAAGAAACAACGGTCTGAATATTCATCCTGTAATAGTATCACCTCGTCCGCTTGGGCTAAAATGGCGTTATAACGCTGTTTGTCGGCTTGGGTGTATCGGTCTGCCTGTCCTTTGAACGGAAGTACACATTTTAGCTGAATGTAAGGAAACGTCTTTTTTGCGTTCAGAACTTCCTCGGCTGCAATAAGGTCGAAGCCGTCCGCCATGCCCGATAAAAACGTATGATAGTCACGTTTGCAAAGTTCGGTTATCGCTGTATAGGTGTCGAAGCCTATATCTATCAGCCGTTTTTGTGTGTCGGGGCTGTTCCTTGTCATTCTCTCGGCTCGGTGTCCCGAAAAAGAAACGGTCTTTTCCCTTAGCCAAAAATCACGCTCGGCACGGCATTGTACCAACGTCTTGCGTAGGGTTGTAAACTCCTGCCCGTTGGTGTGGCGGTACTTGTAATCGAAGTATATTTCGCCCCGAAATGCTCCCAAACAGCATTGTATATAAGTTTCTTCGCCAAACAGTTTGGTTTCGGCTGTTCCGTTATTGATGAATGTCTTTGTTTCCATATTGGTATATTTTAAAAGATTAAAAGAATGATTATCAGCACAAAAACGATACCCACAAACAACCGCCAAACAAGGGCGAGAATAAACCGTACCACAAAGTAAAACAGGAGTGCGGCAAAGAATAAGGCGAAAAACTGCCCTGCGGTGGTGGTGAAAAAGTAAATCACCACAGACCAAAGGATTAGGCGGTATATCAGTTTGTAAATGAGTATCGTTTTCATTCTTTTGGGGTGTTGCGGGCGGATTACTCCGCCCTTTGTTGTTTAATAGTTTCCTTTCGGGAAAAATTGGTTGTCAGCCATTAACCGGAATTTGTTATAGTCAGTCGTACCGCAATAACTAAGGGATAAATTGTAAGAAAGGTGTCCGTTCTCTATGTAGAAAGTGAAGCATAAGCCATTGCGGGTTATAGTTCCTTTTGAATGGTCTTTGGCTTCCCATCTTATAACTTCGTTCTCAATAGATTTAAGGAAATCGGCTACTTTCTGCGCATTTTCCGCTTCTTCTTTCGCTACTTGGTTGTATATCAGAGTATAGTAATTTATCCAGTCGTTCACTTTCTTGGCGGTGAACGTACCGATATTACACGGCTTTTCATATTGGTTGGTTATCCTCTCGATGTCGTAGCGATTGACGTTCGTAAAGTGTTCCATATCGGGGACAATCTTGTATTTGTTTTCTTTGAGTATCTTGTTCAAATGAAAACGGATGCCGTTTTGTGTGAACTCGATTTGAATACCGTAAAATTCGGGATATTGACCGCCTATCACACGATAGCCGTATTCCGCACCGGGTATAAACTTTCGTACTTCCTGCATGACGGGAAACAGGGCTTTCTTTGCCTGTTCCGCTCTGTCCGTGAATAATCCTTTTGCGTTGAACTCGTTAAATTCCTTTTCTGATAATGTTTTCATCTTCTTATGTTTTTTACGGGTGGATTGCTCCACCCTTTTGTTAATACTCTTGTTTCTGTTTTCCGTTAGGCTGCAACGGGTTCGTTTATCGGTTCTGTTACCCTTTCCGTTATCATCTTTGCAGCCTTGTTCACATCGCCCAATATATCAATCAGAAAGGCGGGTTCTTGCTTTAGCTTGGTGAGCCAGTGTTTCAGATAGGCTGCGTTATTGTCCTGCGGTGTGGTGGCGATACCGAAGAAAGCACCGCAAAGGGCTGACGTTAGTTCCGCAACAAGTTCCTCACGGGCGTATAATTCATCCCCGAAAAAGCTGCCGAACGTGCGGTTTAGGCGTTGTGGGTTGCCTGTGCTGTGTGCCATCTCGTGCAAAAGTGTTCCGTAAAATTCCGCTCCTTGCGGGAACTGCTCTTTTTCGGGGCAAACGATATAATCGGTTGCGGGTACATAGAAAGCACTGTCGGAATACTTTACTTTAATAGGGCAATACCAATTTTGCATATATATCAACTCGTCCAACATTCCGCACTCGATACCGTCCGAATGGTTTTCGGGCTGTTCGCCCTGTTGTATCTTGGCGAAACGTTCGGGGTACTTCTCCGCAAAATTGGTTTGGTCGAGGTTGAACACATTGTAATATTTCATTTGGGGTATTACCTTGTATTCATCCTTTTCCGCTTTGGATAGCTTGCAATATTCCTCGTAAGGGATGGACTTGTTACTCTCCTTGTGTACCACGAACTTGAACCAATAGTAAACGGGGAACGAGCGTGCGCCCTTGTTTATGCTCACTTCTTCGGCTTTGGCTTGGTTGAATGTAAGGAACACGGGCAAAGTGAATTTCATAAACTCGGTGTAAAACAGCAGCATTAAGATGTTACCGCCATTGTAAACCGTTCCTCTTAGATTGCGGGGGAAACCGTGTTTAAGGCTCGTTATCCACGGTTTTTGCCAGTCGCTTTTCAGACTTTCGATTTTCTTGATAAGTAAATCGGTGAACACGGGAGAAATTTTCTCGATGGTGTTGTTCGTTGTCGTTGCCATAACTTTACGCTTTAAAATTGTTACTACTTGTTTTTGTTATCATCGCCTGCCGCCCCAACCAAATTTTTTCCCTTTGGCTGATTGGGAAGAACATTGACAATAATCAAGAGCGGAAAGGGGGAATTGCAATTATCTGAAAAAATGGTAAATACTACCCGCAGGGTGGAGATTTGGCATTTTTTGCGGATTTGCTTTCTCCCCCGCCTACCTTCGTCAATGTTTTCCCAATCAGCCCTAAGGGGAAAAATTCAATCCTTCAGTAAATTGAATGAATGATAGATTACTTATCGGTACAAGTCGGGAAAGTGCTGTTATGGAAGCCGGAAAGTTCCGTTTCCGGAAAGGAAAAGAAAAACAGGTTGGTAATGCGGGGTGGAAAGACAACTCTTTGGCGTGGGGGATTCTTCTTTTGCCGATTTATCGGATTAGAAAGAAGGGTACACCACGACAATGTGTTGTGCGGGTTGGCGAGGTTCTTTTCGTCCGGTTTACGGTAAACGGACAGAGCAATCAGCTATCCGGCTTTTGCGGATGGCCGTGCGATGGCAGTGGCGGAAACGGGCGGAAAGTTCCGCAGACAAAGGATTATCCTTTCAGTCACGGCAAAGCCCAAAGAAGAAAATAACGGTTGAAAAAACGGGTAAAACAATAAGGGGCTGCCGGGACAAACATCAGGGAACTTATTTGAACGGGATGGCGCACGGAAAGTTTCGATGAAATCGAAGCTCCGGGGGACAGCACGGGCGAATGTGTTCCGTTTGTCCTTTCCGGCTTTGCGTACATTTTCGGGCATGGAGCTTGCCGGAGTGCTTGAAGGTGTACGGGAAGCTGGAACAGACCTATACCGCTGACGGGTGGGCGGGAATAAATGGAAACAGCCGTCCAATAAATTATGCAAACTGTGTGAGGGTTTGGAAATTAAATTCTTATATTTGAGGCAGAAGAGGATAAAAAGGAAGGATTGAATATTATAGGCGGTTGCCCATCAAAAGAGGCATCTATGATAGAATCTCACTTTGGTATTGGCAAATAAGACAAATATAGGATAGTCTGTACTCAAAATAAATACAATTATGAAACTATTTACAATATCGCTATTATTGGCATTACTTGTGGGTTGTGTGAATAAAGAGGAGAAACGTTATAGATACGTTTGTGATAGTTTGAACAGGCTGGATTTTCCGCCAAGGCTGTTCGATACACTATTCTTTCATAAATATGGAAATGGAGTTGTAGTTGATACTGTATATCCTAATGGTAAATATGAACTAATAGAAAATATATATAATGGTAATTATTATCGCCTGATGCGTGATAAAGATTGTCCTATCGTAAATGCTATGGAATATGACAAGGATGGAAAATTATTATACTGGGATCAGGAATTTCTTCATGGAGAAACCCTCTCTGCTTATACTGTGGAGTATGATAAAAATGGGCAAGTTACTAAATTTTACAATTTAGATGCAGGTGATGAGGGGTATATTTATCCCACATATTCTATTCATCAACTACTTGATGAACTAAAAAAAGAAAATATAGATTTGTTCCATAATATCTCCATATACTATTATGGGAAAGACTATTTTGATACAGATTCAGTTCCATATAAAAGATGGGGCTGGTATGTAGATATAAAAGATACGATTGATTCCAACGATAAGTATAATATGACCGGGCGGCTGTATGACGGGCAAACAGGCGAACTTCTTGATGTATTCAGAGGGATATGGGAAGATTACAATTTCAATTTTGATAAAGATGTCAAATGAATTTGGTTCACAGGATACCAACTATCGTTTATTACACACATTCTAAGGACTTGGGAAGTAGATTTAAAAATGGAAAAGTTGTTCGGGTAACAATGAATATAACAAGTAGGAGTTAGAAAATATGGAATCATTTAAAGTAAATAAGTTTGTAAAGATATTAGCAGTATTATTATTTCCTTTGCTTATTGGTTGTGTAAATAAGCAAAGGAAGCAATATAATCATATTTGTGATAGTTTGAATAGGCTGGATTTTCCGCCAAGACAGTTCGACACACTATTTTTTCATAAGTATGAAAATGGGGATATAGTTGATACGGTATATCCTGACGGTAGGTATGAATTCATACAAACTTTATATAATGGTAATTATTATCGCCTGATGCGCGAAAAAGATTATCCTGTAGTAAATGCTATGCAATATGACAGAGATGGGAAATTATTATACTGGGATCAGGAATTTCTTCATGGAGAAACCCTCTCTGCTTATACTGTGGAGTATGATAAAAATGGGCAAGTTACTAAATTTTACAATTTAGATGCAGGTGATGAGGGGTATATTTATCCCACATATTCTATTCATCAACTACTTGATGAACTAAAAAAAGAAAATATAGATTTGTTCCATAATATCTCCATATACTATTATGGGAAAGACTATTTTGATACAGATTCAGTTCCATATAAAAGATGGGGCTGGTATGTAGATATAAAAGATACGATTGATTCCAACGATAACTGTAATATGACCGGGCGGCTGTACGACGGGCAAACAGGTGAACTTCTGGATGTATATAGAGGGAAATGGGAAGATTGGCATTTCAATTTTGATAAAGATGTCAAATGAATTTGGTTCACAATTTACACGTTAGGGATTGCAGGGGAAAGCCCACAGCTCCGGCGAGGACTTGTAACGGAAAGCCCGACCGTTTACGGGAACGCCCAAAGAATATCCCTACCACATATCATGGGACATCGTATTATCTCCACCTTATTTACCCGTCATTATTCCTGTTCGTCCTCAAAAGCGATGGTCTTCGCAAGGAACAGACCAATTACAAACTTCGCTCCATGTTCGATTAATTTGCGGCGTGTCTGTATGAATCCTTCGCCAGTTGTCAAGAGATCATCCAGTAACAAGACGCATTTGTCCTTGATATATTCAGGATGAAATTGCAGGTTTGCGGTCTTGTCCTGCCCGTGCGTGCCTTTGAGTTGGGGACGGTCGGCGGTGAGCGTGATAGCCCCGTAGCCATCGGCTACTCCGATGTCCGCCGACAGTTTCCGGCAAAACTCTTCGTAACGGATGCGGTTCTTCTCACGGGTGGATGCGGGAATAGGAACGAGTACGGCACGGTGCTTGTTCTCCTGAATGGCACGGATTCGGCTGATAGCGATGGAAAAGAGCTTGACGGCAAGGTCGGTTTCGTGACCGGACTTGAACTTGAAAATAAGATTGGAAACCTTCTTGCCCTCAAAGGTGATCTTGTCGTTACGCCGGACGGGGCAATAATCATACAGGTAAAGGCACAGGCTGCCGTCCAGACGGAAAAAGCCCTGAAAACGGTTATCCAACGGGTAAAAGGCTTTGCGGAAATCATTTAGGAAGGTAAAGATGAGAACGTTGTTCCAGAAACGGGCTTCGTCCTCGCTGCCGGACTTCAAATAGTACATGAAGCCTGCCAGATGCCCGCTTTCGTACAAGCCCATGCCGATAGTCAGCCTTTCGTTGAAACAGGTCTGGCTGACGATATACCATCCGTAAGATGCAAATTGCTGTTCGTAATCGGAACGGGTTTCGAGCAGGAAGTAGAATTTGCCGTCGTCCTCGAAGCGGATCACGTACTCGCACCGAAGGGCGACCTTGCATAAAATGCGGTTTTCTTCCTCGAAAGTTTCGGGGATGGCAAGAAAGGTGTATTGTGCTACAAATATAGGGCGTTCCATAGTTAAACGTGTTTGTTCGTTTGCAAAGGAATGGATTCCTTGCGAACCGGCAAATAAACAGCGAAGAAAATATGCTGGCTGCAAGAAAATATGTTGCTCTCTGCTTCGTTTTGCACCATTTCGGACACGACAAAGCTACAAGCGTGGAGCAAAACACGGACAAGCGGTACATAAACGCACGGGCATACCTGTAACAGTCTGTATATTTGCGGGAAACAGTAAATAAACGGATATGGAAATAGTGACTATCGAGAAGAAAACCTTTGAAGAAATGAAAGAAAGGTTCAACAAGTTCAGCGAACATTTACAGCAGTTGTGTTCACGGTACAGACCACCGGAAAAGATGAACTGGCTGGATAATGCGGACGTGTGCGAGAAGCTGAACGTGAGCAAACGGACATTGCAGACGTACCGTGATGGCGGGCTGTTGGCATACAGCCAGATTAACCACAAGATATATTACAGGCTGGAAGATGTGGAAGCATTTATAAAGGCAATGAGTAAGGAACAGGTAGAGGAAGAATAAGATGGAAGTGATAACAAAGGACATGGAAGAGGTAAAGGCGTACTTTGAAGCTCTGGAACGGGGCACGAAGTACGTGGATAACGTAACGGCGAATTTTCACCCGGTGATGAACGGTGAGGTGTACCTGACGGGGGAAGATGTGTGCAGGATATTGCATATCACTACCCGTACCTTGCAGGATTACCGGGCGCAACGGATTATCCCGTTCATTGCGCTGCCGGGCAAAACGCTGTACCGACAATCGGACTTGTTGCGTATGTTGGAAGAGAACTATGTGCAGATGAAGCAAAAGAGCAAACGAAGGAAAAGCTCTACTTAACTTTTGGGTGCGGTGCATGGGTAAATGCGGCAAAGGCAGGAACTTCCAAACGGAACTCCTGCCTTTGCCGTGTTTTGCACTTCCCCGAAGGAATCAGGCGGTTTCACGCATGGCGACCGCCTGCTGCTTGCTGACCTTTTTCTGTTTCCTGTCAAGGACTTTCTTCTGCATGGCTGCGAGGTTGCCGGAGATCGAACGGAAATCGGAGCTTACCATCTTGTTAGTCACTTCGGCGTATATTTGTGTGGTGCTGATATGCTTGTGACCGAGTATCTTTGAAAGTGCCTCAATCGTACCGCCGTTGCAGAGATAGACGGTCGTGGCGAAGGTATGCCTCGAAAGGTGGAAGGTGACTTCCTTGTTGATGTTACAAGTTGCGGCTATCTTTTTAAGGTAGTCGTTGCAAGTGCCGTTGCCCGGCATGGGAAACACGAAATCATCTTTGGCAAGCCCCTTGTAGCGTTCGATCAGTTCTTTGGCTATCTCCATCAGGGGGACGTTGCTCGATACCTTGGTCTTTGTCCTGCGGGTGATTATCCATTCCTCACCGTCGAAATCCATGCGCTGGATCTTGTCATAGGTGAGTGTCTTTATATCTATGTAGCTCAATCCGGTAAAGCAGCCGAAAAGGAACATATCACGGACAAGGTTGGTCTGTTTATCCACAAACACGGTATTGGCTATCAGTTTCAGTTCTTCTTCCGTGAGGTAGCCCCGGTCGGTTTCCTGCATTTCGAGGCTGTACTCGCTGAACGGGTCGGTGCGGATAATTCCCCTGCGCCAAGCCTTGTCGGTAAGGCTGAGTATGGGCATGGTGTAAATCCAGAGGGTGTTTGCGCTCAATCCCTTTTCGTTCCGCAGGTAGCTGTCGAAATCGTCTATAAAGTCTTTCGTCAGTTCCTTGTAAGCCATATCGGTACGCTTCCTCTTCTCCCACATGAAGGCTTCGAGGTGCTTGTAAACGGTCAGGTACTTGTTATAGGTGGACTTCGCACGGAGTTTCTTCTCCACCATTTCGCCAAACTCCCTGTTCATGGTCTGGAAGTCTTTAAGGATGCAGTTCTCCATCACGCCGATGCCTAAAAAGGCGTTGCGCACCTTCTCGGAAGTGACAAAATCATCCGCCCGGAGTATCTGGTAGTAGTGGTTGTTGATGCGGGCTTTGATCTCTTCCAACTGCGGGTTGATCTCCAAGGCTTCGGCAGACTTGCCGCTTACTTTTCCGGCTTCGGCGTTCCACAAGGAAGGGGTGACGAACAGCTTTGCGCTGAACGTGGCAATATCGCCGTCAATGGTGATACGTGCCATTACAGGGGCTTTTCCGTCACTTACTCTTGTTGCTGTTCTCTTCACGTAGAACAGGACTTTAAAGGTGCTTCTCTTTGTTTTCATAACTCTAAATATTCGTTTGTAAAGGTAATTACTTTCCCGTTACCACGAGTTATGAAGAATTACGCAAAATAGTGAAACAGAACTTGTTACCGTTATGGTAGGGTGTCATGGATTAGGTAATGACTTAGTACCTGAACTATGGCTTAACCCTACTTTTCGGGGCTTTTTTTGCCTATGGCTGTTTCTTTCCGCTTTGCTACTAAGATGCTGACCTGCTTATTTTTAAGCTAAACTTTGCTTTTCTTTGCGACTGTTCCCGATTTTTCCAAAAAAAGAGACGACTTTAATGAAATGAAGAACCCCTTTTACAAATTATTTTCATTTTTATCCGCATCTTTGTAGGTTAATTAATAATAAGTCATGAACAGCTATATCATCCTCTTTATCATAACCGCCTATTTCGGAATCCTTTTGCTGATTGCCTGGATTACGGGACGGAACAGTTCAAGTAACGAAGCATTTTTTCTCGGCAATCGTAAATCTCCTTGGTATATCGTATCGATCGGGATGGTCGGGACATCGCTTTCAGGGGTCACATTCGTCTCTGTCCCGGGGATGGTACGCAGCATAAACATGACCTATATGCAAACGGTCTTTGGTTTTTTTTTCGGATACATCCTGATCGCCAAAGTATTGTTGCCACTTTATTATAAATTACAGCTGACCTCCATCTATTCGTATTTAGAAGACCGGATCGGGCGACATAGTTACAAAACAGGAGCTTCCTTTTTCCTGCTGTCCAAGATCGTAGGAGCGGCAGCACGTCTTTATCTGGTCGTGTTGATCCTGCAACATTATGTATTCAGTATTTGGCACATACCATTCGCCGTAACGGTGGTCATCAGTCTTTTCCTGGTTTGGCTCTACACATATAGAAGCGGCATCAAAACAATTATCTGGACAGACACGTTACAAGCATTATGTTTGGTTGCCATGCTGGTCGTCATTATCTGGCAGGTAAAAGACAAGATGCAAATAGACTTTGCAGGTATGATACAGACTCTGCAAGCCAGCCCTCACTTCCGCATCTTCGAGTTTGACGACTGGCATAGTACACAACACTTTGTGAAACAGTTTTTCAGCGGAATCTTTATCACCATCGTTATGACCGGCCTCGACCAGGACATGATGCAAAAAAACCTTTCCTGTAAGAATTTGAAAGACGCACAAAAAAATATGTACACCTATGGTTTTGCCTTCACACCGGTCAATTTTCTGTTTCTTTCGCTGGGTGTCCTGCTGCTAACGCTTGCATCGCAA
Organism: uncultured Parabacteroides sp.; assembly: GCA_910577325.1. Classification (GTDB taxonomy): domain Bacteria; phylum Bacteroidota; class Bacteroidia; order Bacteroidales; family Tannerellaceae; genus Parabacteroides. The sequence goes on along the minus strand of CAJTMR010000012.1, from coordinate 72,632 downwards.
CAACAGATAGAACTGCCGACATTGAACGACGATATTCTTCCGATGTTCTGTACCTCGGGACTGTTGGGACATTCGATCCTGATCTTCTTTACGGTCGGGATCATTGCAGCTGCATTCAGCAGTGCCGATTCCGCTTTGACAGCACTTACGACTTCTTTCTGTATCGACATTTTAGGAGTCGAGAAAGAAAAGGCGCAAAACGCCAAGCGTACACGTCTGACGGTACACGTCACAATCTCCGTTCTGTTTGCCCTGATCATACTCGCATTTAAAGCGATCAACAGCCGGAGCGTGATCGATGCCATTTACATGATCGCGTCCTACACATACGGCCCGCTGCTCGGTCTCTTCGTGTTCGGATTATTTACGACAAAGCATCCCCGCGACAAATTTGTCCCTTATATATGTATCGTATCTCCTTTGCTCTGTTTCTTAACAGACTGTTTAGTAAAGCAGCATACAGGATATATATTCGGCTACGAGATGTTGATGCTCAACGGGGCGATTACTTTCGTGGGGCTGTGGATTTGTTCAATAGACAATGGATGATTTCAGTAAAAAATTGTCTATCGGCAACGTTATATTAATAATTACTAATTGTCCATTGCCAATTGAATATTGTCAATTATCTTTGGATATGACTTAGAGTTTGTTTAAATTTTTGTTCAGCATTCTTTTTAGAGTTCTTTTTGAAGAAAATTTGAACAGGCTCTTAAACAATATGAATCAATAAACAACAGATAGAATGGAAATCAAAAGCGCAGAATTTGTCATTAGTAACACAAACGTGAAGAAGTGTCCCGCAGGTAATCTGCCGGAATACGCTTTCATCGGACGAAGCAATGTCGGCAAATCCTCCCTTATCAATATGTTAACCGGTAAAAAAGGGCTTGCCATGACCTCGCAAAAACCGGGGAAGACAATGCTTATCAATCATTTCCTTATCAACGGACAATGGTATTTGGTCGATCTCCCCGGTTATGGTTTTGCCCAGCGGGGAAAAGAGGGACGTGAAAATATCCAGCGGATCATCGAAGATTATATTTTGGAGCGTGAACAACTTACGAATCTTTTTGTCTTGATCGACTGCCGTCATGAACCGCAAAAAATTGACTTGGAATTTATGGAATGGCTCGGAGAAAACGGTATTCCCTTTTCCCTTATCTTCACAAAAATTGATAAAATCAGTAAAGGTCGCTTACAGGAAAACTTGAAAGTATACCAAACGAAGTTATTGGAATCATGGGAAGAACTTCCTCCTCTCCTCCTCTCCTCTTCCGAGAAAAAAGAGGGAAGAGATGAAATTCTTAATTACATAGACGAAATCAATAAGAGTTTATAACTCTGAACACATATACGGATTTACAGTCCGCACAATAAGGTAAAAATCGTCAACTATTCAGTCGTCGGTCCTTCCACATAGAGCTTGCCGTTTTCATCGATTCCCATCTTATCGATGAAAACGACACGTTCATTTTCGTTTTTTTGAGTATAGCCGTGATAGACACAATACATCTGTTTGCCGTCTTTTGACCAAGTCACACTGTTGTGTCCTGTACCAGTAACAATGCCTCCCTGCTCCACATTCTTTTGAAGTACAGGATTGTCGTTCGATTTGACAAACGGACCGAGCGGATTTTTTGAAGTCGCATAGCCGACTGCATAATTCTGGCCTTTATAATAATTGGCCGAATACATCATATAATAAGTATCTCCCTTTTTCATCGTATAAGGTCCTTCCGTCCAACGGCGATTGATCTCGCCGGAAGTAACGGAACGGCTTTCCCACTCGGATTGCGTGTCGTCCAACTTAACAGGTGGACGAAGTAGTAGGACAGGTTCGCCGATCACTGCTGTCAAATCCGGCTTTACCTCGATACCATATATCCAGCTTTCCTCTATTTCATCGAACTTTCCTTCTTTTTTAGCCTGTTCAGCGATTTCGCTTTCCACCGCATGTTTGTAACAACAACGAGAGAAATACATATAGGTCCGTCCATTCTCGTCATCGATCAAGTTCCCGTCGATGACTGGATAACCCGGATCAAATAATGGCTTGTCGGATAATTCCTTGAAAGGTCCTGTCGGTTTATCTGAAACGGCCACCCCAATACGGAAATTCTCCAGTTCGTTAGTCGGATTTTCTTTCCAGTCGGCACTATACAACATATAGAACTTTCCGTTCCGTTCATATACTTCGGGAGCCCAGAAATTGGCAACACCCCATGATCCGGGTACGTTTCCCCGGAATACTTGTCCTTCAGCTTTCCAATTTTCCATATCAGGAGAAGAATACACGCAAAAGCCGTCGACGGCGCCTCCACCTGTTCCATACATGTAGTATAAACCGTCCGAAGCCAGCAATACATACGGGTCACCAAACTGTACGGGGAGTGGATTGGTATGCACAATACTCTTTTCCTGTTGTTCCTTCTGTGCTTTGTATACGCAAGAAGAAAAAGTAAATACCACTGAAAGCAGTATCAAAAATTGTTTCATTTGTTTCATGGAATGTCTATAAAATAAAAAACACATAATAAATGCCTACAAATATACGAAATTAGAATTATTTCCTTTCCTTTGCCCCCGATTCAAACAGAAAAAAGTATGATTAAAAATATATTGATAACATTTTGTGTGATCTTGTTTGCCTCATGCAGCAAAGATACGGAATCCAAATTGTTCGGTAAATGGCAATTACAAAAAGTAGAAATAAATGGTGACGTACAGAATGTCGACACTATTTATTTTAACTTCGAACATTCTTTATTTATGTACCAAGTGTATGTTGCAAAGATCGATTCCTTCCGCCATCAATATGGATACAACACGTTGGAAGGCGAAAAAACACTGTTACTGGAATTAGAGAACAACCCGAGACCGATCAGCAAGTTTCTACCCTATACCGATTGGAATTCTTCCAGACGAATCTATACAATCGATAAATTAGAATCCAAACAACTGATCTTAAGCCATGAGGGAAAGACATATACGTTCCGGAAATTCTAAGGATGAAGTGAGTTAATTTCTTTCCGTTACTCTTCCCAAAAGTTTTAAGAACTTTTGGGAAGAGTCGTTTTTACAAAATCTCTTAAGACAAGAAAAAACAGAGGGCTTTTGACTTCCCTGACAATTTATAAACTCCCTTTTGTACTGGGTAGCTCAAACCTGTAGATATCACGGCGAATAGCCATCTTGAGAGAGCGTGCCAAAGCTTTGAATATTCCTTCAATCTTATGGTGCTCATTCGTACCTTCCGCTTTAATATTCAAGTTCATGCGAGCAGCATCACTCAGGCTTTTAAAGAAATGTAAGAACATTTCAGTTGGCATATCCCCTACTTTCTCACGGTGAAACTCTGCATCCCAGACTAACCAAGGTCGTCCGCCGAAATCAAGCGCCACACTGCACAGGCAATCGTCCATCGGCAGGCAGTAACCGTAGCGTTCGATCCCCCTCTTATCGCCCAAAGCCTTCAACAAAGCTTCTCCAAGTGCAATAGCCGTATCCTCGATTGTATGATGTTCGTCTACATCCAAATCCCCTTTCACTCGCACCGTCAAATCGATGCCCGAATGCTTTCCGATCTGGTCAAGCATATGGTCGAAGAAACCGAGACCGGTGGAAATCTCGGTCCGTCCAAATCCGTCCAAATCTACTTCCACAAAAATATCCGTCTCCCTTGTCGTACGTTGGACAATAGCCCGACGTTCTCCCGCAAAAAGATATTCCGTGATCCGATCCCAATCATCCGTGATAAAAACGGGAGAAATAACCGGATTCTCCATGAGCAACCGACGAGCCTCACTGTCATCCGGACGAAGCCATATTCCTTTTGCTCCCAAATTAACTGCCAACTGCATATCCGTCAACCGGTCACCTATCACGTAACTGTTTGCCAAGTCATATTCGCCAGATAAATAGCGACCTAACATTCCTGTACGAGGTTTCCGATTCGGAGAGTTTTCTTCCGGGAAAGAACTGTCGATCAAGACATTGTCGAAGTGGATCCCCTCACCTTCCAATGTCTTCAACATTTTGTTATGTGATGGCCAGAAAGTTTCTTCCGGGAAAGAACACGTGCCTAAACCGTCCTGGTTCGTTACCATCACAAACTCAAAATCCAATTGCTTTCGGATGAAATACAGGTTACGGAATATCTTCGGATAGAACTCCAGTTTCTCCAGACTGTCCAATTGAAAATCCACCGGCGGCTCTATCACAAGCGTCCCGTCCCTATCTATAAATAAGGCTCTTTTCATATTTCCTACATTTTTTTAAGCGCTTCAAGCAAAGCATCGTTTTCTTCCGGCTTACCGACTGTTATACGAAGGCAACCTTTACACATGGTCACGTTTGTCCGGTTACGGACGATAATTCCCTGCTTAACCAAATTTTTATAGATCATATCAGCATTCGTCACTTCAACCAGAATAAAGTTTGCATCCGTAGGATAAATCTTGCATACGCAACTCAACTCCGGTAGTGTAGTCTGCAAACGGATTCGCTCGGAAAGAATCGAATGAAGCTGTTTTTCCATCTCTTCCTTATTTTCAAGCATATACAAAGCGTGTTCCTGAGTCATCAGATTTACATTGTACGGATATTTGATCTTATTGAGGATCGCAATGATTTCCGGAGCAGCAAAAGCCATCCCCAATCGAATTCCGGCAGCTCCCCAAGCTTTCGACATGGTCTGTAGGACAATCAAATTCGGGAATCGCTCCAACTCACCAAGGAAGGAAGGTTCGACGGAGAAATCCGAATAAGCCTCGTCAATCACGACAATTCCCTGGAAAGTATTCAATACTTTATAAAGACGATCACGGCTTAGATTATTTCCCGTCGGATTGTTGGGAGAACACAGGAATATCACCTTCACCCTGTCGTTTGCCGCCTCCAAAAGGTTATCGGTATCCAGATCAAACTGTCCGTCCAACTCAATCTTCCGGAACTCTACATTATTGACATTGGCTGCTACTTCATACATACCATAGGAAGGGTCGATGCTTACGATGCTGTCGACAGACGGTTCACAAAACGCACGGATAATCAGATCAATCGGTTCATCACTCCCGTTCCCCAAGAAGATAGATTCGCACTTCACTCCTTTGATCCCAGCAATCTTGTTTTTTAGTTCCCATTGCAATGGATCGGGATAGCGGTTGTACGGTCTGCTAAACGGATTCTCATTTGCATCCAGAAAAACGGCGGCATTACCCTGAAACTCATCTCTGGCGGACGAGTACGGCTTCATGTTCCAGACATTGGGCCTTACTAAATCTTTTAAGTCTTTCATAACGTGTTCAATCTGATTGTTACTGCATTCTTGTGTGCATCCAATTTTTCGTTGGCCGCCATTGTCCGGATCGTCCCACCCAACTGTTTGATACCATCGGCCGTGATCTCCTGGAATGTAATCTTTTTGGTGAAACTGTCCAGATTCACACCACTGTAGGCTTTTGCATATCCGTTAGTCGGTAACGTATGGTTCGTACCGGAAGCATAATCGCCAGCACTTTCCGGCGTATAAGGTCCCATAAAGACACTGCCTGCATTCTCAATCTGTCCGGCAATATCCACATAATCGGCCGTCTGGATAATCAAGTGTTCCGGAGCATACAGGTTAGTGAAGTCTATCACTTCTTGTTTATCCTTCAACACGATAAGACGGCTGTGGCTCAACGATTTTTCCGTAATCTCCTTGCGGGGCAAGCGATCCAACTGTTCCCAGATGGCTTGCATGACCGGTTTGACGATACTTTCGGATGCCGTAACCAACATGGCCTGACTGTCAACACCATGTTCCGCCTGAGAAAGGAAATCAGCAGCAATAAAGGCCGGATTGGCCGATTCATCTGCAATCACTTCCACCTCGGAAGGACCAGCAGGCATGTCGATAGCCACCTCTTTAAGACTGACCAACTGTTTGGCCGCCGTCACATACTGGTTACCAGGACCGAATATTTTATAGACCTTCGGAACCGATTCCGTTCCGTAAGCCATCGCCGCTATGGCTTGAATACCACCGACCTTGAATATCTTGCTGACACCAGCCGTTTCCGCAGCAAACAGGATGGCGGGATGTACCTTTCCTTCCTTACCCGGAGGCGTACAAAGCACGATTTCCTTACAACCTGCAATACGAGCCGGGACAGCCAACATCAGGACGGTAGAGAAAAGAGGAGCCGTTCCGCCAGGAATGTATAAACCGACCTTTTCTATAGCCACCGCTTTCTGCCAGCAGGTGACACCCGATGTCGTCTCTACCTTTTTTCCCGTAAAACACTGTGAGGCGTGAAATATCTCTATATTGTCCTTTGCTTGACGAATAGCCAGTTTCAGGTCTTCGGGCACGAATTCCTTTGCCTCCGCTAATTCCTGTTCGGAGACTTGCAACCCTTTGAAAGTGACAGGGTTTATTTTGTCGAACTTTTCCTCATACCGGATAACGGCAGCATCTCCTTCCTTCCGGACTTCATCCAGCACCATGCGAACCGTATCGAACAATGTCGTGACATCCAACGCCGGACGCTGAACCAATGAGGCCCATTCTTCTCTTGACGGATATTTGATTACTTCCATAACATTAAAGTATCATTTTTTCAATAGGCAACACCAATATACCTTCTGCTCCCAGTGATTTCAGCTTACCAATAATTTCCCAAAAATGTTTCTCCGCTATAACAGATTGAACAGACACCCAGTTCCCATCGGCAAGCGGTGTGATGGTCGGGCTTTTCATGCCCGGCAGCACTTCTATGATCTCGTTCATCTTTTCTTTCGGAGCATTCAGCAATACATATTTCTTGCCTTCCGCTACTTGGATCGCTTCGAAACGGAACAATAGTTCATCCAAGATAGCCTGTTTTTCATCCGACAGGTTGTTGTTGGCAATCAACAAGGCTTCACTCTGCATGATGACTTCCACCTCTTTAAGCTGATTGCTCACCAATGTACTCCCGGAACTGACGATATCGAAAATTGCATCTGCAAGACCGATACCCGGCGCAATTTCCACAGATCCACTGATTACGTGAAGATCGGCTTTTACTCCCCTCTCTGTCAGATAAGCCTTCAATATTTCCGGATAGGAAGTAGCTATTGTCTTTCCCGAGAACCATTCCACCCCTTGGTAATGTTCATCTTTCGGAATGGCGAGTGAAAGACGGCATTTGCTAAATCCCAAACGTTTGATAAGCTTGGCATCCTGTCCTTTCTCTACATATTCATTTTCGCCTACGATACCAATGTCGGCAACCCCATTGGCAACTGATTGTGGAATATCATCATCACGCAGGAATAAAACTTCTATAGGGAATCCTTTTGCCGACAAAAGCAAAATACGTTTTCCCCTGTTCAGTTTAATACCGGCTTCTTCCAAAAGAAGCATTGTTTCATCATAAAGACGACCTTTTGATTGTACTGCAATTCGTAACATGTTTATTTCATATATATTGTTCCAAAAACAAAATAAGGCCCACCGTACACGGTAAGCCTTATTCATTTATATCATATGTCTACATACCACACAGCCCACCGAACTATTGCCCGTTGTAATGATGATGGTGAAAATGTAGAACTATACTTTTCATTTGTTATTATTTTTATACCGCAAAGTTACAATAATAATTGAAACAGCAAATAAAACTTACAAAAAATTCAACTCAATATGATTCATGTTATCTGTACAAATGATCCGCCTGCTGACGGATTTTATTTGAGAGCAGTACTGGATAGTCCGGGTGAGCGGCAAAGAAATCGTCCACTTCCTTCCTCGCTTCCGACGAAATATGTCCGTTCAGCAAAGCCCGTACCCAATCACGCGGGAAAAATATATCCCCTGTACGTCGTACTTCCTGCAAAACCTCCAAAGCCGGACGGATATAACTGACCGCTTCTTTCTGGCGCAACTGGCAATTCAAGTTCGACAAGGCAGCCGAAGCCCATGGTTCAACACGACGATTTTCAGCTATGAGCAAAGAGGCAAACACACTATCACGTACTTCCTTCCGGGGAGAAACAGAGGGTGAGATAAACGCATATTGCCGTTTACGATCCGGGTTAATAATCCGAGCTTGCTGAGTCGCAATAATTTCATCGGCTTTATCAGGCATTTGGATAGCTAAGGAATACGACAGGCTGATATAATCGTTTTCGCTCAACGAACAACCGATAGGTGCTTTTTGATCTTTCCAAAGCAAATACAATTTTTCGACCGCTTCCGATGAACGGGCTATAGAGCGATACTGGCGAAACGCCTGTAAACACCGTTGGGGTTGTTCCGTCGTTGTCACAATATGCCAAAGCACCTGTTCCAATTTTTCCGAACTTGCCGGATACAAACGCTGGCAATTACCGATACATCCGAGAGCTGCCGAGAATAACAGGGAATTATTTTCTTCCGGTAAATAATCCAACATGGCTTCCATATAAAGTTCTGAAGAGATCGCCCGATTCAATAAATTCTCATACAAAGTAATCAATAAAGAACCTCTCAACACTTCATCCTTACAAGCAGAAAGATAAGACAAACAAGCCTTCGCATCTTTTTCATGCAGACGGAAAAAACCATATCCTTTGCCATCGGCATTCGGTATGACGAAACTACCTTCGCACGCTTGCCTTTTCAAATCTACACACTTCAACATCTCATCTTTTGCAAATATAGCTTGTACTTTCTCTGTCTCCCCATCCGGATGAACGATAAGAAAAGACAATTCCTGTTCCCACAGAAGTCCACGGCCTAAAGGATCCGACTGCTCAACATACAATTTTTCACCTATCTTATAAGAGATTTCAGGCATACCCTTTTCATTCACCCAAACATGGCTCCAAGCAGACAGGTCGTCGTCCGTATATTTACCCAAGATTCCAATCAACCCTTCCCAAGTCGCGTTCCCATATGAATACGTCTTCAGATATTCTTGGATCCCTTTCCGAAAAGATTCTTTCCCTATTTTCTTAACCAGCATTTCCAAGATAACCGGAGACTTATCATAAATGATATTACCGTACATCAATCCGGCATCCCGCATATTCGCCAATTGCTGTTTCACCGGATTAGTGCCGGCGGTACGATCTTCAGAATAAGCCGCAGGGATGTAGTCGAGCATAAAGTTCAGAGAATGGTTTACCTCCGGAAACAGAGGCTCGATCATTTGGGAGGCATAATAATTAGCAAAGACCTCTTTTGTCCAAACATCGTTAAACCATTCCATTGTCACGAAGTCACCGAACCACATGTGGGAAGTCTCGTGTGCAATCAGGGAACTGCGTGACAGACGCTCGTTCAATGTCGGGTTCTCGTTCAGAAACATCCGCCGGTCCGTATATAAAGTAGCTCCCGTATGTTCCATTCCGCCGAACTGGAATCCCGGCAAAATGATCAGGTCGTATTTGGCAAAAGGATATGGTATCTGCGTATATTCTTCCTGCCATTCGAGCGCATCGAACACTTCGGATGCGATATCGGAGCACTGTGCTGCTTTTTTAGGATCGGTTTCACGATGGTAGATCGAAATTTTCCGTCCTTCACGCGAATAAGTCTCCCGTGTCAACTTACCGGCAACAAAAGAGAAAAGATAGGTGCTGATCGGTTCCGTTTCCCTAAAAGAAAAACGCCTACGCCCGATGACGGAAGTCGAATCCACCAGATCGACCGCCCCGTTGGCAACAGCCTGCCAAGAGGACGGGACCTCCAACGACAGATCGAAAAGCGATTTTATATCCGGCTGATCGAAACAAGGAAAGAGCGTACGTGCCCGGTCGGGAACCAGCAACGTATACAAAAATTCGTCCCGCCGGTTCAGCGACTGGTCGCTTGCCATGAATTCGATGACTACGCGATTCTCTCCGTCTGCGATCTCTTTTGCTCCGATTACGATATGTTCGTCTTTAACCGTATAAGGCACTTTCCTACCATTCAACAAAACCGAGGCAACCTGTTCGGGTTCTCCCATGAAGTCTATGATAATCGGCTGCTTTTCACGGATGGAAAGCGTTATTTCCGCTTTACCCATGACAGCCTTTTCTCGGAATTCCGGGATGGAGAAAAAAAGGTTGTAACGTACCTCCTTAAAATGTTCTTTCCTGAACTGGGCTAATTCCCGGCTAACTCCTGATTGCAACAACACTGCATCCGGAACAGGGTCACCGCAAGCCGTCAAAAAACCGATAGCCGCCACTGCTATAAGTTGTTTTATATTTCCAGTATTCATTACTATTAAAATCTTTTCATTCCCTCAAATACTCAGCTATAGACATGAAGTTCCGTTCCAACAGATACATTTGGCTTGCCATAAAGGAGAAAAATTCACCCCAGTCCTGCCGGCGGTGAAAATCAATCCCGGATTCAGAAGTGTAAATACGGGCAACCTGCTTTCCGGTATCACGTACAAAACAAATGTCCCAAGTCAACCCTTCCGGAAAATCCGTTTCCAACGTATCCTTATACCACGTCAGACGTTCGAACATTTCCAACCGAGCCTCTTCGCTCCTATGGTTCACTTCGAGGATGACAAACGCGCCATTTCTGGTCGCATCGAATTTGAGTTCGACTCCTTTCACTTTCGTATCATACAAAGTCCACATTTTTTTGCGTCCTCTCAAATATGGCTGTACTTCACAAAATACGGCGAAACTTTCCCAAAATTCAAGTTTCAGGTTCTTGAGTTCATCCTTACTATACATTATTTATTATTTATAGATTTCTTTCTTTTGTACTTCTACTATCGTACCGTATTCAGCCAGCTTCTTCATATCGATACATTTCAGGTTCCCGACAATTACGTAAACCACCGGACGACCGCTGACCTGTTCCTGATAGAAACGGGAAATATCCTGTATATCCATCGTTATCATATCTTGCAAAATTCTTCAGCCGGATCACAGTCATAACCTTTCATACGCGCATTCGCCACTTTCTTGGACAGATTACGGAAAAATGGATAATCATTATTGATACTGTTGAGTAAGGTCTGTTTGGCCGCCTCCACCCTTTCCGGCTTCAGAGGCATATTCCGAATCAGGGAATCCAATATGCCCAACGCATCCAACGTCTTGTCACTTCGGATAGACAGCTTCACCGTAAAAGATCCGGCCGAACCTTTATGTCCAAGGTTCGGTAATTGATAATGACCGCTCGTCTGGTACGCTAAAGAACGGAATTTTCTTAACATCAGTGACGACATACTTCTTATAATCAAACATGGTATTTTATTCATATATCTTTCCCATATATAGAATCCTCGCAAGCAACGAATAATCAACCTTTCCCCAATCAATATCATTAAACTCTGATGACGAAAAATCCTCTATCCACGATTGTATGGCGTTAAGAAACTCGTCTATTGTCCGATTTTCCCATTCTTCAGAATTTGTCAGAGAACTGTTATTCAGTTCGTCCAAGAACGCTAAAAAAGCCTTTTTGTCCGATATCTCTTCAATACGTTTAGAAATACTTTCCATCTTATAAACTATATTTCTTATTTTACTTTTCCTTGCCACTCTTCCAGAATGGCTGTAAAATCATTTATCATCAGCTTGAAGTCATAATTAACTTTCTTGCATAATCGCTTTGCACACTGATTGACAGCATGGAGAAAGTATTCACTCAGCACTTGTTTCTGCCTTAGATGTGGCAGTTCGCTGAATTCTTTCTCCAACACAATCCCGACACGTGTCATTCCGGTATCCGCTCTGAACGGGACATACGTAAAGCGATTTCGGAGATAATAGCCGTTATCCTCTATTTCTTTCTCCGAGAACATACCAAGCAAAGCCGGATAAAAATCTTTCTGCTTCAAGCACAAAGACTCGTCGGCAATAATATAATTGGTTTTGCAATGATAATTGTCATAGAAACTAAATGAACAATTCAGAATAATCCGGTTGACGGCATTGCCATATAATTCAGGACGCATGCGTTGATTCAATGCCGGTTTGAGCTCTTGTTCCATGCTCTCTATGACAGGCTTCGAATTTGCATAACAATTCGCAAGGCCGCATGTTATACATATCGGATTTTTAGGAATCCAGTTTCGTTGGCTGTTCAGTTTCATTGACCGGATTTCGCCTATGACATCTTCTGAAATCGGGCTTTTCATTAACGGAGCATCGGGACTCCCGAGAAAAGATGATGCTCCGAAATCAATGGCCATACCCTCTTTCCTCTTTGACCATACGGCATCAAAAAAACGAACCTTCGCATTACGATTGATAAAAAATGTGTTAGGATTACCGTTGAAATAAATGCCTTTTATCGCTTCGAGTGGTTCAAGATTTCCCCAACCTATAATCGCCAGACATTCGCAAAGCCTTACTGCCCTGTTCCATTCCTCGGCATTACGGTATCGGCTATACTTCAGAAATTCGGCTGATAAATATGCCCGCACCTTCTCGCAATCGGAAAATCCCATCAAATATTCCCGAAGCTGCAGCAAATCATCTATTTCATAAATCCGTGAGAACATCTTATTATATAGTATCTAATCCAACACATGTTTTATGACTGAATGGTCAGAAAGTAAGAAGCAGACCTTTGTTCTGCCGAAGTGCTTTCTTATAAAGGTTGCAAAGATTATCATATGCTTCCATCCATTCTTCCGGTTCTGCTTCATACAGCAGGTCTTCGGTCTCGATTTCGGCATTTTCCGCTTCGTCCCTGTTTTCCTCCAATATATTCAGAATTTCCTCCACCTCATCGCATTCGATGATGCCCAGACCTTCCATGCCAGGATCAATGACGACATCCTCTATCTCCACTGTCCAACCCAATACAGGAAGTTCTCCCTCTTCAAACACATCGAGGCTCTTGATGACCTCATTCACGGCATCCCACATGTCACACAGGCCGCAATCGTCCTCTACATCGTAACAGGCGGTAAGCAGGATGTCGAAATAAACTTGAAGTGTCAGTTCGCCGAACTCTTCTTCCCAACCTTCCTCCAGCGTATTACCGGTGTAAGGTGATTGCAACTCGTCAAGGTGTTCACTGATATACCGGTGAGCCACTTCGGTGTTCTTGATGCTGTCTTTCATGACAGGTTCTATCTCAGCGTGAAATTTCTTTGTGTCAAACACAAACGCCTTATGATCCATACTCATAATTTTTCTTTTATTATAATTTGATTTGATATACTCTTGTTGTTTCACCCCACGGATGATGGCAATTGCCTAAATAATTGAAGCCGAATCTTTCATAATACCCGATATGGTCTGTGCAGAGATTCAGATATTTGAAACCATAGCGGGCGGCATCCTGCATAGCCTTTCCAATAAACAGCTTGCCTGACAATCGGCACGACCTGCTCTGCGATAGGGGTAGTCCAGCCGAAGCCGCCTATCAGCACCAACGCCGCATAATCGTCGGACATCGTTTCAAACGAATAATCGGGTAAAGTCCGGAAGCCGCTGATGGATTTTATAGGCTCCATTGCCGGGGCGACAACCTTATTAACCGGGCGCAGTGATCGATCATCTGCTCCATAGTCATGTCTTGTGTAAACTTGCCGTCCTTGTAGCAATAGATGCAGTAATCCTCGTTAGGTGTACCATCGGCATTCGTTCCGAGGATTTCGTTTGTGAGCGGCATTCCGCAGCTCTGACAGAATTTCATTTCCATTGTATTTATTCTTTTTTGTCCATAAGTCCAACACAAATATGAGTTATCACAATCTGGCTGCAAAGTTACTTGTTTTTATTGGATTAAAGCCTGATCGCATTGACTTTCGGATATGGCTTCTACTTCTGAACGGATTTGTTGCTTCAACGCTGCATGTTTCTCCTTTTTCATTCGCAATTTTTCTCGGAACCGAATCAGTTGCCCGTCTGTGAGTTCATCAAAAAACAAGAAATAGTGCTCGCCATGGGAACCGTAATGGGTCTTGAATATGCGGCTCACAAGTCTTAAAATCAATATCTTAGCACACCTCAATCTTTTAAGGGATACGAATTAGACACTTTTTTCAGAGAACATTTGGCTTCCCTTGTCGGGATTGTGTCTGCTTTTATCTTCGGTTCAAAGAGACAACTTTATTTTTAAATACACAAATTATTGAAAATAAATCTTTTACGATTAGTGCAAGGTGCAAGCTATATATAGATATATACTTGCACCTTGCACTAAAAAAGAACCTTATTGCCCCCGATGTTTCTTTCTAAATTCAGTAGGGTTACAATCTTTGTATTTCTTGAATAGCCTATTCAAATGGCTTTCATCCGTAAAGCCCAATTCCTCTACTATTTCGTTAATCCTCATTTCGCTGTGCAAAAGCCGACTTTCTACCATTTTCATTTTATAGTCTAAGATATACTGCTGCATGGTTTCATTAGTCTGCTTTTTGAAGTATTTCCCAAGATAATTAGGAGAAATGCCAAAATGTTGGCTTATAGCTTTGGCTTTTATTTTTTCGGGATAACAAATATTAGACTGAATGTATTGCAGGATATTCAGTGACTTTTCTTCTGAATTCTCATCTATCTGTTCAGGTAAGAACATGGCAATGTTACGAGCTACAACAATAATAATCGTATTGATTAACTGCGTGATAATTTCACTGCTGTATATGTTCCTATTCACACATTCACGGATAATCGCTTCTATCATAGGTTTAACCAACAATTTGTCGGTTTTATTGCGCAAGATGCAACCGGGGCGGTGATTAGCGTGTTGCAGTATAAATTCTAACCGTTGTATGTTTTCTGCTCCAAAAACAGCCGAATGAATGTAGATGTCATTGAATTTTATATATACAAACTTTGTGGTAGTGTGAATGTCGAAAGAATGTATATCACCGGGAGTAATCATGAAAAGATGTCCGTCATGGTACGGAAATTTATTGTTGTTTATCCATTGAATACCTGTTCCCGATAGAATATACACCAGTTCAAAAAAAGTATGGTCGTGTTCCTTTAATTGTGATTCGTCCAGTTCACTAAAACAGATTTCAAACGGTTGATGTAGATTTTCCCTTTTCATTTTATCTATTCTGCTATTTAGGCGTAAAGGTACAAATAAATAGAAAAATAATACATATATTTACGCATGAATATGTATAACTTTGCCATAAATAAAATAGAGTAGTAACTTTTATCGTGATTGGGTATGAAAACGGAATTGGAAGAAAGCAGTAACCCTAAAAACGTGTTTTATTCGATATTGTCCTTATCCGAATACCTTAATGTGAGAACGTAATTTTAAAATTATAGTTAATCTTATTAGAGCCTGTTTAAATTTTGTTCAACATTCTTTTGAGAGTTCTTTTTGAGGATGTTTTTCTGTTTTTATAAGGAGCATAGCGGGCTATGTGACGAATAAAAACAGGAAAACAGACCGGAAAGAAACTCAAAAGAAGTTGAAATAAACTTTTTGAACAAAATTTAAACAGGCTCTAAATCCAATTAAAAATAGAAACAATATAAAACAGAGAATTTCCCAAAGTTGTGAATACAACTCCTATATTTCGTTATTTCACTATTTTCAAACCTCTTAAATCGCTACCGGAAACATTCTGAAAGACGCTAAGCCCGAATTCCGGGATTACAGCCAATACATGGTCGAATACGTCAGATTGAATGCCTTCATAGGGTATCCAGTCTTTTACAGAAGAGAAGAAATAGAGTTCAATCGGAATGCCAGTTTCCGTTGGTTGTAACTGACGGACCATACAAGTAAGTTCTTTGCTAACTTCCGGAAGGCTTTTCAAATAATTGACCAAATAGGCACGAAACACACCAATATTTGTTTGCCGCCGACCGTTTACACGGATGGAACCGTCAATCTGATGTTCCTTGTTATAGGTGTTCAGCTCTTTTTCTTTCTCATCAATATAATCTGTCAGCAAGGATATTCTGCGGAATTTAGCCAACATCTCCGGTGTACAGAAGCTCACGCTGTTCATATCGATATTGATGGAGCGCTTGATCCGTCGCCCAGGCGATTCCGACATGCCGCGCCAATTTTGGAACGCATCACTCACTAAGGCATAAGGAGGAATCGTTGTAATCGTATTATCGAAGTTCTTGACTTTGACGGCATTTAGCGTGACTTCTATAACCGTCCCGTTCGCTCCATATTTTTCCATCGTGATCCAGTCTCCCGGACGCAACATGTCGTTGGCAGAAAGCTGTATACCGGCTACGAATCCCAAGATCGTATCTTTGAACACCAACATCAGGATTGCGGCAGAAGCACCCAACCCGGCAAACAACGTTGTCGGAGATTTACCGATCAGAATACTAATGATCAGTATAAAACCGATAAAGAAAACGCTAACCTGCAACAACTGTATGAAGCCTTTCAACGGCTTGTTCTTGAGCGATTCCTTCCGATTGTATATTTCATGTACGACATTCAGAGAAGCATTGATAAAACGAAGCGAAACAGCAATGATATAAATATTGCATATCATTTGCAGGATTCTTAGTATCTTGGGCGTCTCATCGGCAGGGAAAGCCAACGGCAACAGCACATACACCAAAATGGCAGGGATCATGTGCATCAGCTTATTGATAATCTTGCGTTCGACGATCAGATCGTCCCACTGGTTACGGGTTCTCTTCGCAATACGTTTGAACATGTTCAAAAAGATATAACGGCAGGCGTAGTCGATACCGACCGTTACAACAATAATCAGCAGTAGAATGATCGTATTGTCCAGTTCATTTGCCGAATTGCTGATAATACCCCATTCGATCAGACGATTGTTAATCCATTCTTGTATTGTATACATATTTTTATAATATAACGATTGATCAAGTAATACTGATGAAAAGCGTTTCAAAAATTCCGGTCACCCTCTCTCGCATTCGAGTTATTCAAACCAAAAATACAAGCGTCATTCAAATGCCTTTTAAAAGCTGTTTGAATGACGCTTTTTTATTTGATTTCCTCAAAATCGGGATCAGCCGTTATTCCTCTATCGCAGCCTGCGCCGCCGCAATACGTGCGATTGGAACACGGAACGGTGAACAGGAGACATAGTTCAGTCCTACTTTGTGGCAGAATTTCACAGAAGAAGGTTCACCACCATGCTCACCGCAAATACCACATTTCAAGTCCGGACGGATAACACGCCCCTTTTCGGTAGCCATTCTAACCAATTGTCCCACTCCTTTTTGATCAAGAACCTGGAACGGATCCACTTTTAGAATTTTCTTTTCCAAGTAAACCGGCAAGAAGGAAGCAATATCGTCGCGAGAATAACCGAAGGTCATTTGTGTCAGGTCATTTGTCCCGAATGAGAAGAATTCGGCAGAAGAAGCAATACGATCTGCTGTCAATGCAGCACGTGGGATCTCGATCATCGTCCCGACTTTGAAGTCGATGTTGTCCCCCATTTCCTCAAACAACTGTGCGGCTGCTTTACGGATCACTTTTTCCTGCTCTTTGAACTCGTATAGGATACCTGTCAGCGGAACCATGATCTCAGGTTTTGCTTCAACACCTTCTTTCTTTAATTCAAGGGCCGCTCCCAAAATAGCACGCGTCTGCATTTCCGTGATTTCAGGATATGTGTTACCTAAGCGGCAACCGCGATGTCCTAACATCGGATTGTGTTCACAAAGCGATTCAACACGTTTCTGAATTTCTTTTACCGATACACCCATTGCTTCAGCCATTTCTTCCTGACCTTTCAGATCATGAGGAACGAACTCGTGCAAAGGAGGATCGAGCAGACGTACGGTTACCGGACAGCCTGCCATTGCCTTGAAAATACCTTTGAAGTCTTCCTTCTGGTAAGGCAAGATCTTTGCCAGTGCGTTCTTGCGCCCTTCCGCATCTTCCGCCAGAATCATCTCACGCATGGCCTTGATTTTCTCACCTTCGAAGAACATATGTTCCGTACGGCACAAACCAATACCTACGGCACCGAAATTACGTGCGATCGTAGCATCGTGCGGAGTATCGGCATTCGTGCGAACCTGTAACTTCGTGTATTTATCTGCCAAAGTCATCAATTCGGCAAAATCACCGGACAGTTCGGCGGCCTTCGTCTCGACCTTTCCGACATAAACCGTACCAGTCGTACCGTTGATAGAAATATAGTCGCCTTCTTTGAGCTTAACGCCATCCACTTCGACAGTCTTATTCTTATAATCGATTTCCAAAGCTCCGGCCCCGGATACGCAGCATTTACCCATACCACGTGCAACAACGGCTGCGTGTGAAGTCATACCGCCGCGAGCAGTCAGGATACCTTCGGCAACAGCCATACCGGCCAGATCTTCAGGAGACGTTTCGATACGAACCATTACAATTTTCTTTCCGTCAGCATGCCATTTTGCAGCATCTTCGGCAAAGAACACAATCTGCCCCGTAGCCGCTCCCGGAGATGCCGGCAAACCTTTCACCCAGACTTTAGCCTGTTTTTCAGCCGCCTTGTCAAATACCGGGTGAAGTAATTCGTCCAGTTTATTCGGTTCAATACGTTTCAATGCTGTTTTCTCATCAATCATCCCCTGATGTAACAAGTCGATTGCAATTTTAACCATCGCAGCACCGGTACGCTTTCCGTTACGGGTTTGCAGGAACCACAGTTTTCCTTCTTGTACGGTAAACTCCATATCCTGCATATCATGATAATGGTTTTCCAACTTTGTCTGCAATTCGTCCAGTTGTTTATAGATTTCCGGCATGGCTTCTTCCATAGAAGGATATTTGGCTACGCGGTCTTCTTCTGAAATACCGGCACGTTCCGCCCAACGTTGCGAACCGATCTTCGTGATCTGTTGCGGTGTACGGATACCAGCCACAACATCTTCGCCTTGTGCGTTGATCAAATATTCACCATTGAAAAGATCTTCTCCATTACCAGCATCACGAGAGAAACATACACCAGTTGCGGAAGTATCGCCCATATTACCGAATACCATAGCCTGCACACTGACAGCCGTTCCCCATTCGGCAGGAATCCCTTCCATCTTACGATAAAGGATGGCACGTTCGTTCATCCAACTGTCAAACACTGCACAAATGGCCCCCCAAAGTTGTTCATAAGCGGAAGTCGGGAAATCCTTGCCGGTCTGGGCTTTGACAGCTACTTTGAATTTAGCGACCAGCGTTTTCAAATCTTCCACATCCAGCTCATTGTCCAACTTAACGCCTTTTGTTTCCTTTACTTCTTCGATGATAGCTTCAAATGGATCGATATCTTCCTTGTTAGTCGGTTTCATACCCAGCACGACGTCTCCGTACATCTGCACGAAACGGCGATATGAATCCCATGCAAACCGAGGATTGTTTGTCTTACGGCTCAATCCTTCCACGACTTCATCGTTCAAACCTAAGTTCAAGATCGTATCCATCATACCTGGCATGGACGCACGGGCACCGGAACGAACAGAGACCAATAACGGATTAGCGACATCTCCAAACTTAGAATTCATCAACGTCTCAACATTGGAAATCGCCTTTTCAACGTCTGATTTCAACAGTTCAACTACTTTGTCTTTTCCTAAATCATAATATTCGGAACACACTTCTGTAGTAATTGTAAATCCGGGAGGAACCGGAACGCCAATCAGGTTCATTTCGGCAAGGTTAGCACCTTTACCACCCAGCAGATTTCTCATATCCGCCTTACCTTCGGCTTTTCCATTTCCGAATGTATAAACTCTTTTTCTTTCCATATTCAACAGTATTTAATTTTAGATTTTAGTTTTGCTATCTCCAGATTGCAATACTGCAAATATATGCTATTTAAAGGTCGCATTTGCATGTATGGTTAAATAATTTTAGATGTTTTACAACTATTTTTTATTATCCTTATTTGGTAAATAACTACATTTGCGTGCGGAAATTTTTAAACCCTAAAAAAGATAACCTGTATTCCAAAAGCTTTTTATAAGACTTTCAGAATACAGGTCATTTAGTATCAAATCTTTATCTAAGATCCATCACTTTTCAATTCGTATACGTGCATCTACGGCAAACAGTCCGCGGTCGGTTGCTACAAGAGGATTGATGTCCATCTCCTTGATTTCGGATGCAAAACGGAGCAACGTGGACAGACGAACTATGATATCCGCATACTGCCGCTCATCCACTCCCCGTTGACCACGTGTCCCCTTTATAATCGGATACCCCCGTAGAGAACGGATCATAGAATAAGTTTCGTCATACGACAAAGGCGACAAGCCATAAGAGACGTCTTTCAGCACTTCTACGAAAATACCTCCCAGGCCACAAAACACAACATGACCGAAACGGTCTTCATACTTAGCTCCTAAAAACAACTCCTGCCCTTTCAGCATCGGTTGTACCATAACAGCCGTCACATCAGGCAAACGCATCATCCGTTCATATTCGAAAATCAAATGTTCCTCACTACGGATATTCAGAGCGACCCCTCCTATATCACTTTTATGTACTGGACCGACAACCTTAGCTACAACCGGGAACTTCACCCTCTTGGCAAAAGCGACCAGTTCGTCGCAGTCGGTCGACGTGAACTCTTCAACCAGCGGTATCTGGGCCGCTTTCAGCAAAGTACGGACTTCTTCAGGATTCAAATAGCCGCTCCCCGGCAACCGGTCGATAATACGGCGTACTTCGGGGACATCGACACCATACAACTGGATATCCGTGCTCATGGGCTTCGGCGTATTCAACACACGCGAGAGGGCTGTACCCAATGTCACTTCATCCGAAAAGTTCACATGCCCTTTCTTCACAAAACTTTTCACTTCTGGCCCCGCCGTTACGATAGATGGCAATACCGGAAAAATCGGTTTCTTGCATTCCTCCATTTTTTTATGAAGCACTTCATAAGTATCATATAATTTTACCAACCCCGGACTGCCGAAAATAACCATCATCAGGTCGATATCCTCAAAACGGTTTTCACAGAAATCAATAGCGGCGGCCAAATGTTCGGGTGTACCTGTGCCAATGATATCTATCGGATTACCGACAGCAGCCCCTGGATATAATTTGGATTTCAATTCTACAGCGAGCGGACCATCCAGCTTAGGAACATTCAACCGTCCTTTTTCCAGTGCATCCGCCAACATTACGGCGGGGCCTCCGGCATGCGTGATAATCGCACAGTTCTTACCTTTCACTTCTTTCAATGTAAAGATGCTGGCAACAGTTGTCAATTCTTCACGGCTGAAACAACGCACGATACCTGCTTTGCGAAACAGGGCTTCCACGGCGGAATCCGAACTGGCAATCGCTCCTGTATGGGAAGATGCGGCACGCTTACCAACATCCGTACTGCCCGCTTTGATGGCTGCGATATGACAACCTTTGCGAATCAAAGAAGAAGCATGATACAAGAGCTTATCCGGATTTTTGATCTGCTCGATATAAAGCATCTTTATTTTGGAATCAAAAACCGGGTCAAAGTTGCGGTCCATATATTCAATCACTTCCTCCACTCCGATCTGCTTGGAGTTACCGACAGACCAGACTGAAGAAAAACGAAGTCCTTTTGTCAACGCCGATTCGATAATGAAAAGCGCCGTACCACCAGAACTGGAAATGAAATCGACCCCATCTGCATGAAATTCGGGAATCGGCTGGGTAAAAACACCATGATAGTGCATGTTCATCACACCGATACAGTTCGGGCCGATCAATGAAGCTCCCGCTGCGTTAATACTCTCCAGCATCCGTTCTTCCAAAACCGCACCTTCAGGCGTTTCTTCACCAAAACCGGCAGAGATAACAATGAATGCTTTTACATTCTTCTGCTTGGCAAGTACATCCACCACTTCGGGACAGGCCGGACCGGGAATAGATATAATTGCCAGTTCCGTCTCCGGGATATCATGCACCGAATGATAAGACTTCAAACCTTGCACATCGTCTTCCTTGGCATTTACGACATACAGTTCACCTTTATACTTTCCATCCACCAGATTACGTACCAAACGGCCGCCCGGTTTATGTACATTATTGGATCCTCCCACCACTACGATGCTTTGAGGATTAATCAATTCTCGGTTAATCATAACATTTTGATCAATTTGGTTCAATGAATGGGAACAAATATAGTTTATTTCTTCGTTTATCCATCAAATCCGGGATAAATTATTTACATTTTGCACACTCTTCCATCACACAATCGCAAAAGGCATTCGCCCCCTGTGCCTTCCGCACTCAATTACGACACAGCCTCCCTTTCTATAATTATCGTACCGGAATGACCAACGAATGCTCGCCGGCCTCCAATCGTTTCATCCGGCCTTGCGAGATCGGGACTTCGGCAATCGCCCCCTCGGGGACAGAAAGGGCTACTTGTATTTTTTTACCTTTTCGCTTCAACGCGACTTCGATCTTGCCGAAATGCGTGTCTACCGTGGCCTCTGCCACGGTCAACGTACCCATTTGAGGACAGACCTTAAAAGAGCGGAAACCTGGAGAAGTGGGTTCTATGCCGCACACTTTCTGGCTCAGCAGTGTAAGCGGGCCACCGCTCCAGGCATGATTGATCGTGCCGCCGCCGAAACCGTCCGGGCCGATTCCCCATCCTTCGAACAAGGTCGTATATTCAGGATAATTCATCATTTTAGCATAACGCTGTTTAATCCTCTCCAAAGCAAACGCAGGCTCATTCATCTGGAACAAGGCTTCGAGCACATACTTTTCCATATAGGGGCTGGCATGATATTCCTTCTTCAAGACTTTCACGAGGGCGGGATATTTATCAACGCAAGCTAAACCGGATACGACAGCCATTGCCTGTGCACGGTCGTCCGTTGCTCCCTTATAGCCGGGAGAACGATAGGCGGAACCGGTCCAGAACTTTGTATCGAAGCATTTCTCAATACTATACATCATACGGCTGATCTCATCTGCATCGGACATTTTCCCGAGTTGGAGGGCAAAAGCCTTCTCTGCTTTCAAAGCCAAATAATACCAGCAATTTGTCAAGACCCCCATGTCGATGTTCTCTCCCCAGTCGCCCCAGCTCCAATCTCCGTCGCGCTCGACAACCAGACCGCTCTTGTCGACTTGCCATACTTCGTGCAGGTAGCGGTGCATGCGGTCGTAAATATCGGCGACGAAACTGCTGTCGCCACTATAATAATACTGGGTATAGAAACCATACCAACCCACCGAAGCCAACATTTGCAACGGCAGTTCCTTACGCCAGTTACCTGCGGGGGCGGGAGCGAAAATCACACCATCTTCACGTTGCCAGTTCATCAGTTCGTAAATGCCTTTCAGCGCCAGTTTATGACTGGAAGGAGAAAGAGCATAGAAAGTCTCGCCCAATTCGTTTACCTCGTCACCCCACCATTGCGCCCGTTCGCGGTCCGGACAGTCCATATAGCTGTCGCGCATCGTTATATATAAGGTACGGGACGAGCGTTTCCAAAGTTCGTTCATGAACGAATCATTGCAACTGAACGAACCTGTAAATTCGGTATCGTAACCGGTCTCCCGGAATTTCACATCCAACACCTTCACCCCTTCCGGCAGGATATACAGCATCTCGTGGCCGTTCATCCAGCCGTAGCTCTCATATTCCTGTACGCCGTCGCGGGTGACATATTCGGCGCGGACATTGTATTGGGAACCGCCCTCATAGTTGTCCGTCCGGATATGGATCACCTGACCGGCAGAAGCTTCCACTTTCAAGTAAGGAGTCACCTGGCTATTATAAGGCAAGCGGCAATAAAGCGTATCGCCGGCAACCGACCGGCGGACGCTGACATACGGTTTCAGACCATAATCTTTCCATAAAGGTATCGGGCGCTCGACCAACTTCCCTAAAGGAGCGACCCCGACAGGCGAAATAATCTCGGCATTTGGCATCCAGCCCGTATAGCCGGGCCGGTTCCAACCAGCCATCTCCATCCGGGCATCAAAACGGATGTTGCTTTCCGGCAGACGGAAATTCGGATAAGGAGCACCCGTATTCTGATAGGCATCATATACGGCACATTGCCAGCTCTTGTCGGAAACGATCTCGATTCCAGGAGCAATTGCTTCGAATAGTAAAGCTGCCAGGCCGCTGTTCACATGGCTGAACCCACTTTTGCCGAAATGCCAGACCAACACGGCAATCGTATTCTCGCCATTTTGCAGATAGGGAGCAATCTCGACAGGATCGTAATAGGTGTCGTATGGAGAAGATCCCCGCTTCAATCCTCCTTCGAAAACGACCAAGCGGCCGTTTATCCACAGCCAATATTTGCTATCGGCAGCGATGCGAGCGGTAAGTCTTTGCGGGACCTTGTCTATATGAACGGTTTTACGGAAAGCCAACCAGGTGTTCGTCGCACTCTGGCAACGTTCCGTATTGATCCAACACGCTTTCCAACCGGATTCGGATCGGACGGAAACGGCACATCCGATCAACAGCAATAACAGGAAAAAACTTCTCTTCATATCTCTTATTTTCTTATTTATCAGGGATGAATGTAGATTTCACGGGATGATAATACGCATCAATATTTCCCTACTCCGGACGGCCGTACTACTTTTACTTCGGACGGCGCATCGACCCGACTCCTGACTTTTCCGTCCGCTCCTTTTTCGTGACGGATGGTGATCACGCCATAAGGAGTCGGGAATGTTCCTTCCACCCACTCCAAATCACCCAAATGAGGTGTAATCCGGACAACGCGGCAACCCGGTTCTATAACTTGGACCCCCAACACATATTCGCTCAGCCAAGAGGTCGGACCGGAAGCCCAGCCATGGCAAAGGCTATGGCGGAAACCTTTATAGCAATAAGCCCCGTAACCGCCATGAATATCTTTCCTGCCTGCCGGAACCGGTTCGTCGATGCGAGAAGCGCCAGGCAGCCAGTCCAAGTTGAAATCTTCCCAGAAAGTGGTTGCACCCAAATCAAGCATCGCTCCCCAGAATTGGCGTATCACGTCGATCGCTCCCTGATAATTGCCGGCGGCGGCCATCGCACGAAGCATATAATAACCATAGAAAGTAGAGAACCCATGTCCTCCATTGACCGCGAGATATTTCCGGTCCGCCTCTTCAGGCTTCATCAGCCCTGCCAGAGCCAACAAGGAAGCCGCCTGCTTCGATCCCGGTGCGTCCGGTGCGACACCGGACTTCAGGAAAGGCTTCATTACTTTCGGAGCCGCTTTGACCATTTTCTTAGAAACAGCATCGCACTCAGCCGCCAACGCATCTTCGCCCAACACCTTACAAAGTTCGTTTCCGGCTTTCATCGCTTGCAACATCAAGGCTTGCAAGCCGGCATCTATGGCAACCTGATTTTCACTGGACGGCCAATCGAGAAAACGTCCTCCCCCATCAAGTTTCTCCACACCATCTTCACCTACTTTGGAGATCAGGAGACGAAGCAAACCGGTCAGATAGCCTTTTTGTTCCTTCAAATAAACCAAGTCACCCTGATAATAGTACCAGTCACGCTGGATCAGCAACCACCAGATAGAATAGCTACACATCCCGTTCATCCATCCGGGCAATGGCGTGATATCGCGAATCAGGTCGAGGCTTTTCGGTACGACTTCATTATAACCGAAAACAGTATTTACGGTCATTACTTCCGGGTGTAGATCGCCCACCCAAACCAGACGATCGCGCTTGATCCCGTCCCAGAGATATTCCTGCATATTCAAATGTACGGTGTAAGCCCCGACCTGCCAGATATTGTTCAACCGTTCATCGTTGCAACGGAAAAAACCTTTATAAGGAATATCGCGGAACGTAGAAATGGCGCGAATCTCCTTCAAATGCAGTTCGGTAGAATCGTCCAAGAGGTCGATGCGCACAAAACGGAAGCCGGAATTACCTACTTCCATGACGCCCAACCAAGGCAGGCGAACAGTAAAATCGCGCATAGCATGATCGTTGGTAGCTCCGTTCTCTCTGTCGATATCGCACATCGCTTCACTGACAGACTCGCCGAAACGGACACGAATGGTAACCGGTTCGTGCGAAGATGGCATGCCGGTTACTATTTGAAGACCTCCTTGCAGTTCTTTTCCGAAATCAAAAAGAATGGCAGGATGTTGACGATCAGTACTTGCCAGTTTGCAGATCGAGCGATTTGCAAGATCAGATTGTCCGTTTCCGGGAAGAAGCAAATGTTCTGCGCCCTGTATCAACCGGCTTTCCTGTTGCCAGACAATACGTGTGGGAGAAAGATACTCACGCACCCGGCTATCACGTTGCTGAGCGGACAATGAAACGGAAAAAAACAGAAATATAAGAATGAATAATGTTTTCATGGTATATGGTATTACATGAAGAGATATTCCGTTACTTTTCTCGTGAAAGACAAAGCAACGGAATATCATCATAAATCTATCACAAACCGAAAGCCGGGACCAAATCATCCAGCTGCTTGTCGGTCATACCGGCAGGTTCACAGCCAGCCATACGTGCACTAAAGTAGATTTGGGCAGACTTGCTTAACGTGTCGATCGCATCAAAGCATTCGATCAGGTCTTCGCCGACTGCCAGAATGCCATGTTTCTCCCAGAATACCATATCGTGCTTTTCCAACTGTTTGATAGTGGCATGCGCCAAATCAAGGGTTCCCGGTATTTCGTATGGAACGATACCGACTCCCTTCGGGACAATGATACGGCATTCGGGAATCATGCTCCACAATGTACGGGTGATGACCTCCGAATCCAAAAACGTCCGGCAATGCGTCATGCCGATCAGGTCGGTCGGGTGCGTATGCAGAACGACTCTGTTATCACGGCCCAGGCCACGCAGATAATTATGCATCATCAGATGCGAAGGCAACTCGGAAGTAGGCAAAACCAATTGTTCGGCAATAATATCATAACTTTTTCCATCTCCGGCAATACGGATCAGGGAACCGTTGGCAAACGGGTCCTGTGCCACATAGCGCATCCGCTTTCCGGTACCGGTGACATAGAAAACATGTCCGGCAAGGGCGGTCATCGCCTCCTGCAAAGGAATAGCCGGCCCCAGTGCGGGAATCGCTTTTTCAACGTCGCTCATCAGGCCGGTCAGGTTTACGGAAATGTTACCGCCGTTGCGTTCCGCCCATCCTTTTGTCCAGAGATAGCCGGCCACTTCGGCGATACGGCCGATCTCGGCCATCAATTTTTCATTGTTTCTGATTGTTTTCATTTTACTTATATATCTTTTTTAGAGGGGCACACGCCCGACTCAAAATTGTTCTTCACCCGGCAAAAAACAGATAAGCATGGAATCCTAATTTCATGCCTATGGAAATCCAGTTCCATGCTTATCGAACTAAAGTCCCATGCCTATCCATTTGCAGCCCGATCATTTTAAATCAAATTAGGCAGCAAAAGCGAGAATATCAGGAGACACATGCCGCAGACCAAAACGACGATCGTCTGCCGGCTAACCCCTTCCCACTCTTTCAGGATAATCCCCCACACATTGCTGAAGATCACATTCAGCGACATCAGGATACTCCATGAAAAGGCCAGCATCACCGGAGAATCGGCAAAATAGCTCTTACCCATTCCCAGCCCGAAGAATTGCGAATACCACAAAACACCTGCCAGCGCACAAAATAAGACATTATTCAGCAAAGTACCGCCCGATACGGAAAAATAATCTTTCCCCGTCTTGTTCCTTACATTCTGGAAAAGGCAATAAGAGACGTTCGTGACAAAACCTCCGATCGTCACCAACAGGATGACCGGGTTCAGTGCGAACAACTCGCTTGCGCCGGACTGTTTCGCTTTCTCAAGGATCGGAGCGCCGGATTCCAGGCCCAGATTGAAGCAGGCACTCATCACACCGGCCAAAAGAGCGACAAGCAAACCTTTCGTCAACGCAAAATCCTTTACGGCCGCTTTCTTTTCCTCCTCGGTCATATTGCGGACACGAAGACTTCCGGCATACCCGATCACGGCGATGCCGGCAAGCGTGATACACACGCCGATCAGCAGAACCAGGCCATCGCCATGAAACAAATCCGTTCCGCCAAAAACTGCCGGGAAAAGCGTTCCGAAACCGGCACACGTTCCAAGCGCAATGCTTTGGCCGAGCGCAACTCCCAAATAACGCATGCTCAGCCCGAAGGTCAGGCCGCCGATCCCCCACAGGATTCCGTAAACGACAGCTCCCGCAGCTCCGCCGGCACTCCACACTTCCGGGAGGCTGCTCCCGTCGGGAATGGCAAGCAGCGCCCCTAAGAACGGGAAGACGAGCCAGGCAAAAACACCCTGCACGAGCCAGAAACTTTCCCAGCTCCAATCCTTGACTTTATTGATCGGGACGTAGGAACTGCTCTGCCCGAAGCTGCCGATTGCGATTATGATTAGTCCGATGATTATTTCCATTATCGTTTACTTGTTACTTCGGCTTCGTACTTTTCTATCTCGGCGATATAATCTTCGCCAACCGGAACATCGTTTTGCAGACAGAACATGTCCCAGACGGCTGTCCACGGAAGGCTCTTCATTTCCTCCTGCAATGCCAAGCGTTGGAAATATTTGCCTTCGGCTTCGTATTGCTGCAAGGTTGCCGACGGTTCGAGAAGGGCTTGCATAAAGGCCTTCTGTGTCGCACGGCAACCGATCACGTACGCCCCGATACGGTTGATCGTCGCATCGAAGTAGTCCAGGCCGATATGCACACGGTCCAATGCCTTGCAACGGATGATTTCGCGTGCCAGATCAAGCAGGTCGTCGCTCAGAATCACCACATGGTCGCTGTCCCAACGAATCGGACGGCTCACGTGCAACATGATCTCCGGCGTAAAAAGAAGCAGGGCCGAAACCTTGTCGGCGATGCTCTCCGTCAGATGGAAATGGCCCGTGTCGAGCGTCACGATCTTATTCTTCTTCGCGCCGTAGCCCAAGTAGAAATCATAGGAACCGACCGTATAACTTTCCAGGCCGATACCGAACAGTTTCGCCTCGATACAATCCTTCATGTTCTTATACTCCGTTGCAAAAATCTCGTCGAGCGACTGTTCCAGTATCTGACGGTATTTGAGACGGCTGGCGGGAACTTCCTTGCTGCCGTCATGAATCCAGAGGTTCATGATACAGGGATCATCCTGGTATTTACCCATCTCTTCGCTGATCCAGCGGCAGCGTTTCGTATGTTCGATCCAGAAATTGCGGATCGCATCGTCGGGATTCGCCAACGTCAAATCGCCGCTCTTCGGATGCGAGAAAGAAGTGCTGTTGAAATCCAACTTCATCCCGTTCTCTTTCGCCCACTGCATCCAGCTCTCAAAATGAGCAGGTTCCACTTCGTCACGGTCAACCTTCCTGCCTTGGAAATCGCCATATATTTCATGCAGGTTCAAACGGTGTTTACCGGCGATCAGCGAAGCCGCTTTCAAGACATCGGCACGAACTTCGTCGATCGTGCGGGCACGTCCCGGATAGTTGCCCGTCACCTGGATTCCGCCCGTCAGCGAACCTCCCTGGTTCTCGAAACCGCTCACGTCGTCCGCCTGCCAGCAATGCATCGAAAGAGAAATCTTCTGCAATTTGTCCATTGCATCCCTTGCATCCACACCGACAGCTGCATAGCGTTCAGCAGCTGCCTCATACGCTTGTCTGATAATGTTTTCTTTTGTCATGGTTTATATTTTTGAGGTTACAGATTTATATTTCCTAAAAGCCTCTTTCCACTCGCCACAGCCTTCCGGCAGAAAGACAGCCGGCGAAAGGAAAGAGTTGATCAAACGGCGCATCTCCCAGCGGTCGGCTACCAGTCCTGCCGCCCTCGCCTGCACCATACAATTGCCGATTGCCGTCGCCTCCGAAGGCCCTGCCACAACCGGCATGTTAATTACATTTGCCGTAAACTGATTGAGAAGATTATTCATCGAGCCTCCCCCGATCACATGCAATTTACGGATCGGGAAAGGAGCCATTTCGGATAACAGCGCCAGCACTTCCTTATACCGGAATGCCAGGCTTTCAAAAATACAGCGGATAAACTCATCGTCCTCAACCGGTTCGGGTTGCCCCGTCTCACGGCAATAGGCCACGATCGCCTCCGTCATGCTCGGCGGATTGGCAAAACGCGGATCATCGGGATTCACAAAACGACGGAAAGGCGTCGCCCGTTCCGCCATCTTGACTATTGCCGGATAGGAATAGTCGCGTCCGGCTTTCTCCCACTCTTTCCGGCACTGTTCGAGCAACCACATCCCCGTGATATTTTTCAGGAAACGGGTCGTCCCGTCTATGCCGCCTTCGTTGGTGAAGTTATGCCGGAAAGATTCTTCCGAGATAATCGGCTCTTCCGTTTCGATCCCCATAAGGCTCCACGTGCCGCTGCTAAGGTAGGCAAACTCCCGGTCCGCCGCCGGAACAGCCGCTACAGCCGAAGCCGTGTCGTGGCCGGCAACCGCAATGACCGGCACTTTACCGATCCCCGTTTCCCGTGCAAGCGCATCGGTCAATTCCCCAACTACCGTCCCCGGCATCACTACCGGACGCGTGATAGAGGGAGCTACCCCTGCCGCTTCCAACAAGGATGCTTCGAATTCCTTCGTCACCGGATTCAACAGTCCGGAAGTGGAAGCATCCGTATATTCGCAAACCTTTTTGCCCGTCAACAGGAAAGAAAGCAGATCAGGCATAAACAGTATCTCTCCGGCAGCCTCCAACGGCCCGAAGCCTTCTTGCTTAGCCCGGAACAACTGGAAAATACTATTAAAATTCATGATTTGTATGCCGGTAAGCCGGTAGACTTCCGACCGGGGAATACGCTGGAAATACGCTTCCGGCGCACCATCCGTATAAGGGTCGCGATACGCACGCGGCAGCCCCAAAAGCGTACCGTCTTTCGACAGATACCCGAAATCCACGCCCCAGGTATCGATCCCGATAGAGTCCGGAACCACGCCTCGGCGTGCACAAATCGCAAGGCTTTCTTTCAAGGCATCATATAACCGATATATGTTCCAGTAATATTTCCCATGCAACTCCATGATCGCATTCGGAAAACGGTGAAGCTCCTGCATTTCAAATTTGTCACCAACCAAAGTTCCCAGCACGGCTCGCCCGCTGGTTGCTCCTATATCAAAAGCTAAAAAGTTATATTTCTTCATGGTACAACAAAATTGATCGATTTATGATTGCAAAAATAAACGGCAAATTACTATCTTTGCTTTTGAAAATGATTTTAAACCTTTCAAATCTGACAGAGGAAATGGAGAATCAATTGAACGATCAATCAAGATACCTGACGATAAGTGCGATAGACGAAGAATGGGGAATTGTCGTCACAACCGTCGGCTACCAGTTTATTCCCCCCAAAGGAAACTATCCTCTTTCGAAGCATCCGGATAATTATAATTTCAAGCCGCAGACCGGACGAATCCTGAACGAATACCAACTGGTCTATATAACAAAGGGAAGCGGCTACTTCTCTTCACAATCCTGCAAGATACAAAAGATAAACGCGGGCACGATGATCCTGCTTTTTCCGGAAGAATGGCACAGCTACTATCCCGACAGCGAGACGGGCTGGGACGAATACTGGGTCGGTTTCCGCGGTGTCCATATCGACAAACGCGTAGAAAAACGATTTTTTACTCGCGAAGAACCACTACAGCATATCGGACTCAGCGCAACGATTGTCGGGTTGTATGAAGACATCCTGAAATTCGCCTCACAAGAAAAGACGGGCTACCAAGAGATGATCTCGAGCATCGTCCTTCATATATTGGGAACGGTCTATTATAAAAGGAGAAACAACTCCTTTACAAATACCTACATAGTGGATAAAATCAACGAAGCCCGCATATTGATGAAAGAACAGGCAGAAAATTCGCTAACCCCAAAAGAAATAGCTTCCCGTCTGGGACTCGGCTACTCTTGGTTCCGCCGTATGTTCAAGGAATATACAGGTGTATCGCCTACCCAATACCAATTGCAACAAAAATTACTGAAGGCTAAGGAACTGCTTACCAGCAGCAACTTGAATATTTCGGAAATAGCCTACAGTCTCAAATTCGAGAATGCGGGGCAGTTCTCCACCTTCTTCAAGAAGAAAGAAGGGGTGACACCGTCGGAGTTCAGGGAAAGGGCACACTGAAGCCTTCTTTTCGAAACAAAAACAATCCGATACAATTTAAACTACGCACTTCACACAAATCATCAATTGCCGACTGTCAATCGGAAAGTGATTTTCTTGTTCATCACATAGTTGACAGCTCCATAAATGAAGAGTCCGAGGAACTGGGCGAGGTATTCGTTCAGGTCGAAGATTTCCACCATGATCAGCAAAGCAAAGAATTGGGCACAGTAAGCACACCCGAAAGCGATCAGAAAAAGGGGAATCTCGCGGCGGAACTTGCCGGTATGGGAAGAAAATATCCAATATTTGCTCCAAAAGAAATTATTGATCTGCGCAATCACATAGGCGGTGATATTGGTAGCGATATAGTTACACCCGAGCTTGTCCATCATCAACCAGACAATCAAGACTGTAATTAACGCATTCAGCGTACCGATCAGTATAAACCGCATCACACGCACCATATTTTTATATTGTAAGACCAAATGTATTTCTTACTGTTTTGTTCTCCGATATTTGAAATCGAAGGACAAATATACAGGATAATATGCAAATAACCATACAAAAAGCCACAAAGTATGGCAATCGAGCCGTATCTTTGTGGTCATGAAATATTTATTGTTTTACATAATCAGCCTGTTATCCCTCACCGCCTGTATCCGCGAAGACTTGCCGCCTACCAACGATTTTGCCTTGCAAGAAGGAGACCCGTTACCCGAATTTAATATTTCCAATCCGAACGGGACGGTGTCAAATAAATACTTCCAAAATAAATTCGTCCTGGTTATTTTTTTCAGCACGACCTGTTCCGACTGCCAGAAAGCATTGCCGGATATTTCCACTTTATATAATACATACAAAAGCAAATCTTCCGTCTGTGTGCTCCTGATCGCCCGCGACGAAACCGAAGAGGAAGTAACGACCTATTTCCGAAAACATCAATACGATATGGAGTTTTTCGCCGATCCACACCGGGAAGTTTACTCCCTTTTTGCCGGGAACACCATCCCTCGCGTATTCCTTGCCGGAAAAGACGGCACGATTATCCTGACACAAACGGAAAAGGTGGATGTCGGAAAAATCAACGCAACTATCGCCAGTCTATGATCACCGGCCCGGACATCTGTTTCCCCATATACTTTCCCCTGTCATTTTAGAACTGAAAGTAAATAAACGGTTGTACGCCGGCACTCTTAAATTGCACGACAACAAAAATCGCAATCACCAGCATCATCGCCTGCAAAAGCAAGGGGGAACGAGTGACAAACGCCTGGAACCCTTTTTCAGCCGATTTAGGCATGAAATGCAGGATATAACCCACCACCATCAAAACGAACACACCTTTATAGCCCATCACAAACTGAGTTAATACCTCCAGATGGAAATTCGTGAAAATCTGCGTCAGCATTTCACCTACCGTCTGCATCGAGTCGGCACGGAACAAAATCCAGCCGAAACATACTAAATGAAACGTGAGCAGGACACCCAACACCCTTCTCCAAGGTTTCATTTCCGATCCTAATGGTTTGAAACCTATAAAATGGTTCATCATCGATTTATGAACGACCAGCGCAACCCCATGCAAGGCCCCCCAAAGAATAAAGCTGACGGAAGCACCATGCCATAAACCACCCAGCAACATCGTTATCAACAGGTTGATGTATGTCCATATCTTCCCTTTCCGGTTACCTCCGAGCGAAATATACAAATAGTCTTTCAACCACGAAGAAAGCGAAATATGCCAGCGTCGCCAGAATTCCGTGATGGTCGCCGACTGGTAAGGCGAATCGAAGTTCACATTAAACCGGAAACCCAACAGCAATGCGATCCCGATCGCCATATCCGAATAGCCGGAGAAATCGCAATAGATCTGCAAGGCATAACCATACACACCCAACAGATTTTCCATCCCCGTATAGAGCAAAGGGGCATCGAATATGCGGTCGACGAAATTCAGACTGATATAGTCGGATATAACCGTTTTCTTGAAGAGTCCACACAAGACGAGGGAAAGCCCTTCCCCGAACTCCACCCGTGTAACAACCGGCATCTTGTAAATCTGCGGGATGAAATCACGTGCCCGTACAATCGGACCGGCCACCAACTGAGGGAAGAAGGATACATAAAAAACATAGTCGATCCAACGCCGGAGGGGTTCTATCCTATTCCGGTACACATCGATTACATAGCTGATGGTCTGAAAAGTAAAAAAGGAAATGCCGACCGGCAGAAAGATATCCAAAGGTTGATAGGTAAGGCTTTGCAACGAAGTATTCCCTATCTGGTATCCTAATTCATGAGCGACAGAAACCACGCTCTCGCGAAGAAAATTGAAGTATTTGAAATATCCTAATAGCCCTAAATCTACACACAAGCTTAGGATAACCCAGGCCTTACGCCCCCACCGGGACGCAGTCTTGGCCATACATCGCGCGATGCAATAGTCGGATGTCGCGACAAATAGCAAAAGAAAGAAAAACAATCCGCTGCTCTTATAATAGAAATAAATGGAAAACAACGTTACATAAATAATACGTGTCAGCAAGTGTTTCCTAAGCGACATATAAATAATCAGAAAACCGATAAAAAGGAAGAAAAACAATCCGCTGCTGAACAATATCGGCGTATTGTGGTGATAGGTCAATATATCGCCTAATTTCTCAAACGAAAACCCAGACCAATATTCCTCAATTCTATTCATAAAATCATCCATCGTCTATTCAAACTTTCAATTTTCAACATTCAACCTATTATAGGACTGCATGAGCGCCCGGTACAACAAAGTTCCCTGTTCACGGTAACCTTCTTTTATGAAATGGACACGATCACGCCCCATTAGTTTCTCCTTATGCCATTTGATGCAAGAACTCTTCCCTCCCGTGGCGGCAAACAGGTCCCAGCAGGCCACACCCTCTTTACGAGCCGCTTCCACAATAGCCTTTGCGGCAAACTGTATATTCGCATTACGGACATACGTTCGTTTTTTATTGACATAAGTCCGCTTATAGCATTCCGGTGGAGTGGTGAGCAGAATAGCTGTTTCCGGCATATATTTCTTGATCAAGGAAACGAATGCACGTACTTGCACACCGAATTCTTCCGGACGGAAACGACGCCCGAAACTTTCGTTCGTACCCATTGAAACAATCAGTAAAGAAGGTTTCAGCAAGGCCACCTGGCGGATATAGGCTTCATCCGTATAATTGACATACATCGCTCCGTTAACACCAATCGAATGGTAAAGGATGCCCGGATTACCGTTTGCCAAGCTGAAACCGTAATAAACATTCTTAAAGGCGGAAGCCGGCAACAACTTGTCCGTACCCTGTTTCCTTCGGGTACTATGCAACAACAACGTATCTATCGGATAAGATATACGGAACGTATCGGCTAAAACACCTGCGACAGCCGGGAGCGTGGCCAAGGATGTTTGTACGGAATCCTTAAGCGGACCAACCGGCAACATCGGCATGGATTTCTCCCCCCGGTAAAAGATCACTTGGTTGAAAGAATAACCGGCTCCGTTCTTAGGCGCTATCCGGACGTCCAGATTGATGGAAGGTGAAACGGACTGAATACCAATCCCTCCGATTCCGACAGGACATTTTTTACTCGCCTGGATACAACGTCCCACCACCCATTCGCGGACGGAAGAAGAGATGAAATAATCGTCCGGTTCATTCGTCTTGCTTAACTTGAAAGGAGCAATCCATCCGCGTCCCGCATTTCCGAACTGCGCCTGCAAAAGACGCATTACCTTACCGGTATAATAACCCGCCTGTATGTGAGAGTCTCCTAAATGAACGACCGACAATACGGTATCCTTCCCCGCCCTGAGTGAATCCAAACCGACAAAGAAAGGCTGCAATGACGAGGACACCAAGATCGAATCGACCTCTCTCCCGATCGAATAAGCACAGGAAGGAAGCGGTATCGTATCTAAACCGGCAAGTTCCCGACCCTGACGCGGAATGAGCGAAGAACTATCCTTATCCTGATAAAAAAGGTCCCTACACAATTCCACATTTAATGCAGATACAGGAAGTTTTTCTTTGGCATCGACAACACTGACAACCATCAAAACTTGGCAAGCCAATAGACTAACGAGCCACTTTGTCTGCTTCATCATAAAACTCCTTTTCTAATAATATTGCTTTCAACAAGGCAGAAGCAATTTCTTTTCCTCCCCTGAAACTCAAATGCGTATAATCCTTACTGGCCCAATTGTTCTCTACAAATCGAACCATGCTGTTCTCTCCTCCCATCGCCCCGAAAACATTCCAAAAAGCGATACCCGAACGGCGGGCGACCTGCCGTTGTGCGTGCAGCAAGGCCAACACGGCAGGCATCGTTTCGAATATCCCGTTCACTTGTCGGCTCCTGTCTGAAACTCCCAACATCAAGATATCGGCATCAGGGAAACAGACACGCACATGGCGTACGGTTTCTTCCATCCGCTTGACGTACCAGCCATACTCGAGAACACTGTCGCTGACAATATTCAGCCCGTACTGCAAAACAACCAGAGCATACGGACGTATCTTGTTCAACTCCCGACAACGGGTACTGTCCAACCTCGAAAGGATCATGCCCGAATTACCACGCAACGAATAATTGTCCACAATCACCCCGGAATCATCTTCAAGTGCAACTCCGAGAGCCTGTAAACCTTCCGCATCGGCAAAGTTGAAAAAAGCTTCCGTAAAGGTCCCCGTTTGTTCATATTGCGTGATACCGGATGTCGGTTCCAAAATTTCACGAATCGTATCCTGTGTACCGTTACAAACCAACTCCATCCGGGTACAACTATTCCTTTCATACAAGAACTTGAGGGAAGAAACCGTTTTCAGTTCCGGATAGCGTTCCGTTGTCTTGACCGAAATGGACGACCTCTTTCCTTTCGGTTCGAATGTCATTCCGGAAAGCGTATACCGATGATGGCGATCTGTCAACATAGACCAAGTAGTCCAGCCTTCCGCCTTTTGTTCAATCGTTGGACGGAACTTGGCTGCTACCGATGTAACCGGAACAAAACCGACTCCACGCCCTCCAAATAGCCTTTGCATCCCCGAGCGGAAATCAGCCACCAATATATCACCTTCGATAAACGAGTCGCCCAAAAAAGCGACTCGCACTGGTCGGCCAGCCTGCCTACTATTTCTTAAAGCGGCAAAAAACCGCTTCAAGCCGATATGGCCGACAGAGTAATCTTCAATACGTGTTCCCAACGAATCAGCTCCCTTATCTGCGTACATAATCGTATAAAGCGAATCGCGTAACGCGAGGGCAACAGAATCAATGCCTGTCGTTTTCAGGATCGAATCGTGTACAGTACCTGAAACCATCCCAATCGTGTCCGGTTGTTCCAGTTGCATACGCAAGGAATCCATATACAAGGATTCAGGCTTTACCCTGAGATCAGAAAACAAATCAACTTTTTTTATTTTCATTCCGAACAGTTGGTCCGGTAAGTAATAAAGTCCCAAACAGATACTAAACGCAATCAGTAACAGCAGCAAAAGCCTGCCGAAATTATTATCTTTATTCATCCAAGTCCTCTCTTTCAAAGCCACAAAGATACGAAACAAACGCAATTTATCACAAACGCAACCGTTTCATCTATATATTCATCATGAAATGATGATTTGCCGACACAAGACATGGATGAAACGATTATACAAAATGAGTCAAATCAACAACAATAAAATATTATATGGAAACTCCGAAAAACAGAAAATGGGAAGTGCTAAAAAGTGAATACCTGTCCAACCGACCTTGGTTTACCGTACGCCGTGAAGAGGTGAAATTGCCGAACGGAAACAGGATTCCCGAATATTATATATTCGAATATCCGGAATGGATCAACGTAATCGCAATCACCAAAGAACAAAAATTTGTATTTGTAAGCCAATACCGTCATGGTTTGGGCATCACAGCTTATGAACTTTGCGCCGGTGTCTGTGAAAAAGAAGACGCTTCCCCACTCGTCTCCGCCCGGCGGGAATTGCTCGAAGAGACCGGATACGGCAACGGGAATTGGAGTGAGCTGATGGTAATAGGCGTCAATCCAAGTACCCACACCAACCTGACTTATTGCTATCTCGCCACAGAGGTCGAACCGATCACGGTCCAACACCTTGAGGAGACAGAAGACCTGAGCGTCCATCTCCTGACTCTCGATGAAGTAAAAGAATTACTTCTGAACGACCGAATCAAACAAGCACTCCATGCCGCCCCACTCTGGAAATATATGGCGATAAATCATTTGATTTAAGAGCCTGTTTAGATTTTGTTCAGCATTCTTTTAAGCGTTCTTTTTGAACAAAATTCAAACAGGCTCCAAGAAAATATAAAATATCTTCGTTTACCGGTTGTATGGTTTATAAGGTGAATGCATCACATTCAAGGTCTTCGGCAACCATACCCGGTAACGCTGCGTCTTATCCCAGGTATTTCCGGCCGAAGCAAAATCGCAGAAGTGGATCTGCTTCGGCGTCCGGTTACTTTCCAAATCCGTACCCAATACCATCGGCGCAGTGAAGGCCAACCAAGCAAAAGAAGGAGCCTTCACAGGCGTCAATTCCACATACCCGTCTTTACTGACGATAACAGATGTCTCATCGACAAAACCATCCCCAAAACGACTGTCACGAGCCAAGACAAGCGGCCCACGCACAATGGCTTGTGCCTGATTCCTTTCAACCAAACGAGCACGCAAATCGAGCTTGACAGTGATCCGGTCACCCTTCTTCCATTTTCGGTTCACCGGCAAGTAAGCGCCCTGAAGAACACCGTCCTGCGGTTGTCCATTCACGGATACCATCGCGATCTCGCTCCATGCCGGTATACGCAAAGCAATGGTGAAAGCCGTCTCTTTCGCCGGATCGACCTCTATCTCGATCTGATCAGTTGCCGGATATTCGGTCGTTTGCTTCAACCGGACCGATTTCTTGCCTGGCAACATCAACTCCGCTTCTGAGGGAGCATAAAAATTCACCCGGATACAATCGTCCTGTACCTGATAGGCAAACTGAGGGATCATGGCAAAAGCACGTGGACCGTTCGCATTGCAACAGTTGATGTGCATGTCACATTGCTCTTCTCCTTCATGACGCCAACCTTCCAGCGGACTGTATTTGGCTATCTGTGAAGCATCCGCTTTCAATGAAGCCATCAATGCATTATAAATAGCCGTCTCCATATAATCGGCATACAGGGAATTGCCAGTCATCTGCAACAAACGGTTACAAAGCTGCATCCAAGTAAAGGTCACGCAAGTTTCCATCGTGTGGTAAGTAGGTTGTGTCTGTCGTTCCGTCCCGCCATACCAACATTCAAAGGCGCTGCCCGATCCGGCCACATTGATTTCCTCACGTACGATATGCCCGACCGTCTTTTCCACAACAGAAAGATAGAGAGCATTGCCCGTCACCTTATACAGTTCCAGCAAACCTTCATAACAAGACATCATTTCATAAGCTTTTTGTCCGTTCTCCCTGGAAAACCAAGTTTCCGGATGAGGAAAACGGTTCGCTACGGGCACTTCGGCTATTGCCTTGCTGATCAGTTGCGGACCACCGGGTGTCTCCCACTGTCCGACAATGTATTTGGCAAAGTCAAGATAACGTTCCTCTTTTGTCCGGTTGTACAAATACATTACCGGTTCGAGGATAGATGAACTTGGCATACCAATATAATTGCCAGTCGAAACAATATCCACCTTTCCGGGGCCGACCTGTGTCATCAGATGGTCGACAACTTTACAAGCTGCCTCCAGTGCATCCTTGTCTCCCGACAGATCATACCAGGCAATCAATCCCAACGAAGTATATTTACGTCCCCAGACATCCCATTGCTGCAACTGGTATTCCGGTGCATAATTCCCGATATAACCATTCGGCTGTTGGGTTGCCATAAGCGATTCAGCCGCATCTTTTATGATCCGGTACAATTCCTGGTCCCGATTATAACGATAAGAAGCGATCGCACCCTGTATCCATTTCCCCCAGAACTCACTTTGCCAACGCGACTTTTCATTCTGGTGACGAAACGGTTCGATCAAATGATCCACATCCTGTACTTTCACACGATGTTCGATACAATCTGCGATTCGCCCTCCTACATAACCGGATATTTTTACTTGCCTCACAGGAGAGTCACTGCTCACTTGCGCCATTCCTGCCATCGAGCAGGTACAAGCCAACAACAGGGAAGAGAAAG
The DNA here is from genome assembly GCA_910577325.1 of uncultured Parabacteroides sp. Lineage (GTDB taxonomy): Bacteria > Bacteroidota > Bacteroidia > Bacteroidales > Tannerellaceae > Parabacteroides. The sequence goes on along the minus strand of CAJTMR010000012.1, from coordinate 32,455 downwards.
TCTTCGTCTTAAACAAAATCATCACAATATTACGAAATTAAGAATTTAAGAACAAAAATATGACTTTAATCCCAGTACTATATTACAAAAATGACAGAATACCTGTCATTTTTGGCAAGTTTACACACGGCCCCGTTCTTTCAAAGCAAATCGGAAGCTAATTCGGACAACTGACTACGTTCGCCTTTGATCAGATTAATGTGGGCAAACAGTTCCTGCCCTTTCATCTTATCGACCATATAAGCAAGGCCATTGCTCTGCGCATCCAGATAAGGAGAATCGATCTGCTGGATATCTCCGGTAAATACCATTTTAGTTCCCTCGCCTGCACGGGTAATAATCGTCTTGATCTCATGCGGAGTCAGGTTCTGCGCTTCATCAATGATGCAGAAAGTATCCGAAAGACTTCGCCCGCGGATAAATGCCAAGGCTTCGATCACGAGTTGCCCGTTCTTTTGTAAATCATCTATCTTACGGACATCCGAACTACCGGGTGCAAACTGTCCCTTAATCACATTCAGGTTATCAAACAAAGGCTGCATGTAAGGAGCCACCTTCTGCTTCTCATCACCAGGCAGAAAACCCAGATCCTTATTTGCCAAAGCGACGATAGGCCGTGCCAGCAAAATCTGTTTATAAACATTCGCCTGCTTCAAAGCCGAAGCCAAAGCCAGCAAGGTTTTTCCGGTCCCGGCTTTTCCTGTCAGCCCGATAAGTTTCACGTCCGGATCATTCAACACTTCAAAAGCAAAACTCTGTTCCGCATTACGAGGCTGGATGCCATAATTACTACCTTTCTCTACTTTTCTGAATTTATTGGTAAACGGATTATAACGTGTCAAGACAGAATTACGCACACTCTTTAAGATAAAACATTCGTTTGGCTCCAGTTTCGGCTTGATATCGAACAGGTCGGCATTGATACCGTCAGACGAAGCATATATCTGGTCGATCAGATCCGGGGCGATATTCTCGTAAGTTTCTTGTGCCCGTTCGAAAACATCTACGTTGACGACCTTATCGGTTATATAATCCTCCACTTCGATACCCAACGAACGCGCTTTCATACGCAAGTTCACATCCTTTGTAACCAGGATCGTCTTTACTTTTCGGTCTTTTTCCGCCTCGGCAACCGATAATGCACATGACAAGATACGATGGTCGGCGGTCTTTTCCGGAAACGACTGGTAAATCTTTTCCTGGTATTTGTCACCAGTAACCACATGCAAAAAACCTTTGCCCAGTCCAAGTGAAGCTCCTTTTAAAAAGAGATCATTACTAGTCAACATATCCAACTCACGTACAAACTCCCGGGCGTTGTAGTTGATCTGGTTGCTTCCCTTTTTAAACTTGTCCAACTCTTCCAACACAACGATCGGAAGATAAATATCATTCTCCTGAAAGTTCTCAATACATTTGTAATCGTGCAGTATGACATTCGTGTCAAGCACAAAATTCTTCTTTGTTCCCATGATCTTTCGTTTTAATGATTATGCCTCTAAGATATAAATTTTTCCGTAAGATGATCCTTCGGCAGTCAAGAATATATCAAATAAACCAATTAATTCATTTTTTTTACAAATACTAAGAGCCTGTTTAAATTTTGTTCATCATTCTTTTGAGAATTCTTTTTGAGGATGTTTTTATAAGGAGCATAGCGGGCCATGTGACGAATAAGAAGAGAAAAACAGACCGGAAAGAAACTCAAAAGAAGCTGAAATAAACTTTTTGAACAAAATTTAAACAGGCTCTAAAGACTATACCCTGCTTTATTTTTATACTTTTGCATCTTGGAAATGTCAAAAATGAATCCATGAAAAAGTACAAACTCTTCACATGCCTGTTTATGTTTGCCGGATGTTTGTCGGCACAGAATAATTTGTCGGCATTAATTCCCATGCCGAATCAGATCAAACAAATCGAAAGTAAGAATGATTTCGTCATAAGTGATAAGACGACCATACAGACAAATCTGCCGGAAGATGCCTTTTGCATTGCAGAGCTAAAAGATATCCTGCAGGAAAGAACAAGTAAAACGCCTGTCCTATCCTCAACCGGAACCAGCAGCTCCGTCATCCGCCTTATACTGGACCCATCGATAGAGGGAGACGAACATTACCGGCTATCCGTATCCGAACGGGCTGTTACCATAAAAGGAGCGACACAGGGTGCTATCTTATACGGGCTAATGACGCTGGACCAGATCCTGCTGGGAGATGTATGCCGGACCTTATCGGGAAAGATCGCGCCGATCGAAATCGACGATCAACCCCGTTTCGGTTACCGCTCATTGATGTTGGACCCGGCCCGTCATTTCCTGCCTGCCGAAGATGTGAAATTCTATATCGACCAGATGGTACGATATAAATATAATGTATTGCAACTACACCTAACAGACGACCAAGGTTGGCGTATCGAAATAAAGAAACATCCCCGGCTAACAGAAAAAGGAGAATTTTATACGCAAGAAGAATTAAAAGACTTAGTGCATTATGCAGCCGAACGGAATATCCAGATTATTCCGGAGTTGGATATTCCCGGACATACGGTAGCAGTACTGGCTGCTTATCCCGAATTAGGTTGCAGCCATACCGATACCGTTTCCAAGATTGTCGGCGAAACTGTAAACTTGATGCTTTGTGCCAACAATGACAAAGTATATTCCTTATATAAGGATATACTCGCAGAAGTAGCCTCCATCTTCCCCGCTCCCTATATCCATTTGGGGGGAGACGAAGCGATCATCGATGCAAACTGGGGCAAATGTGAATACTGTCAATCACTTATGAAGCAGTTGGGTTATACGAAGCCAACCGAGTTGATGAACTACTTTTTCGGTAAAATTCTGCCTGTCGTACGTGAAAACGGTAAAAAACCAATGTTATGGTGTGAACTGGACAATATTCGCATGCCGGCACACGAATATCTGTTCGACTACCCAAAAGACGTAGTCCTGATATCCTGGCGCCACGGCTTGACACCGTTATGCACAAAACTGACCGCACATCACGGAAATACGCTAATTATGGCACCGGGAGAATACACATACCTCGATTATCCGCAATATAAAAACGATTTTCCGGAGTTCAACAACTGGGGGATGCCTATCACTACGCTGGAAACGACGTACCAGTTCGATCCGGGCTACGGTCTGCCCGCCGGTCAACAGGCTCATATTGCAGGTGTCAACGGAACATTATGGGCAGAAGCGATGCCAGACATCAACCGTGTCACCTACATGACGTACCCTCGTGGTCTGGCACTTGCAGAAGCCGGATGGACACAAATGGAACACCGCAATTGGGAATCATTCAAGAAACGCATGTTCCCGAACCTATCGGATCTAATGAAACGGGGTGTTTCCATTCGAATACCGTTCGAGATCGTCCGTTACCCGCAAAAAAAATAAATACATAAAAAAACACATAAATAAATTTATGAAAAAGATTTTCAGCTTATTGTTAGCGACCTCCGCATTTGCTTGCACGCAAGAAAAAATGGTTGAAATAACCATCAGTAATCCGTCTGCCACGGACCGCATGAACGAAATTACCGAAATCACTTCAGACGCTGTTGCCAGACTAAAGGGTGAGACATTCATCATTTCAGACAACACCGGCTCGCAAATTCCTTATCAGCTAACGTATGACAACAAGATCATTTTCCCCGTTTCCGTCAAAGCCGGGGAAAACATAACATACAAAATCACACCCGGAACACCCGAAGAATTTAAAACGATTGCCTGTGGTAAACAATATCCCGAACGTGTGGACGATGTTGCTTGGGAAAACGACCGTATTGCCTTCCGCACCTATGGTCCGGCTTTGCAGGCAACCGGCGAGAAAGCCTATGGTTGCGACATCTGGGTAAAATGTGTCTCCGAACCGATCGTCGACATGCGTTACAAAACCGAACTGGACCCGGAGACAAGAGCTAAAATTACAGAACTGCGCAAGACCGATCCAACAGCGGCACAGCAGTTAGCCGAATCAGTTTCTTATCATATCGACCATGGCAACGGATTGGATTACTATAAGGTAGGCCCGACATTAGGCGCCGGAACCTCCGCCCTACTGGCAAACGATTCCATCGTTTATCCGTATTGCTACAAAGACTTCCGGATTCTGGACAACGGTCCGTTGCGTTTCACGGTAAAGTTAGTTTACAATCCGTTAACCGTGAAAGATAACAATAATGTAATTGAAACTCGTGTAATTACTCTCGATGCAGGTTCCCAGATGAACAAATATACCATTATCTACGACAACCTGACCGAAGCCACTCCGGTTGTGACCGGTATCGTTTTACACGAGCCAAGCAAAGATTATCAGGTCGACGCCGCGAAAGGTTACATTGCATACGCCGACCCCGTTGATCCCACAAACGGACAAATCTATATAGCAGCCATATTCCCGGAAAAGGTCAACGATGCCAAAGCTGTTGTATTCTCTGACAAAGAAAAAGCGGAACGCGGCGCAGACGGCCATGTTTTGGCCTACAGCACCTACAATCCCGGAAGCAGCTATACCTATTACAGTGGTGCAGGTTGGAGCAAATGGGGATTTGAAAATTCCGGCAAATGGTTCGAGTATGTGCAGAAATTCGCACAAAACCTCAAAGAGCCGTTGATTGTAACTATAAAATAAACCCTGGATCAAATAAAGAAGAAAAGGGGGTATCAGACTTTGATACCCCCTTTTCTTCTTTATTTGATCCTGTCTATCAAGATAGGATCATTTTAGACCTCTATTTTTCAATAAAGGTTCCGTATTCGGTTCTTTGCCGCGGAAATTTTTATACATATCCATTGCATCATCGATCCCACCCGGTGTCAAGACATAGGTCCGGAATTTAGCAGCCATTTCGGGATTGAAGATATCACCGGTTTCCTGGAATGCCTCGTAAGCATCGGCATCCAGCACTTCCGCCCAAATATAACTGTAGTAGCCGGCCGTATAGCCGCCACCCATTGTATGATTGAAATAAGTCGTCCGATAACGGGGAGGAATTTGTTCCAACAAGCCCCGGTCACCCAACACCGCATTTTCAAACATCATGACATCCGCACCATCATGCACATCTTTCAGGATATGGAAATCCATGTCGAGCAAGGAAGCAGCCAGATATTCGGTCGTAGCAAAACCCTGTCCGTATTTGCCGCTCTTATCCAGTTTCTCGATCAGGGCAGCCGGAATGACTTCGCCCGTCTGATAATGTTTGGCATATACTTTCAGGACCTCCGGTTCGAACACCCAATGTTCCATGATCTGGGACGGCAGCTCAACAAAGTCACGAGGCACACCCGAAACTCCGTAATAATGGACGTCCTTGAAGAGGTTATGCAGGCCATGCCCAAACTCATGGAACAACGTCCCCGCTTCATCGGCACTCAACAAGGCAGGTTGCCCTTCCGCCGGCTGGGAAAAGTTGCACACGATCGTGACAACCGGAGCCAGCCGCTCGCCATCCTTGTAAGTCTGTGAACGATAAGTTCCGCACCAAGCACCGCCTCTCTTGCTTGCACGCGGGAAAAAGTCGAAATACAAGATTCCCAAGTGCGTACCGTCTTTATCCTTACATTCGAAAGCCTGGGCTTCCGGATGAGGCAACGGAATATTCCGAACCGGTGTGAAAGTGATACCATACAATTTATTGGCGACATAGAAAGCGCCGTCACGCACATTATCCAGTTTCAGGTAAGGACGCACCTGGTTCTCGTCCAGGTCGAACTTCGCCTTCTTCGCTTTTTCAAAATAATAGCGCCAGTCCCATCCTTCCGCTTCGAAATCGCCGCCTTCTTTTTTGATTTCGGCATTGATATCGGCCAGTTCCTCTTTGGCTTTCGCAAGAGCTGGCGTCCAGACTTCATTCAGTAAAGCATACACTTTATCCGAAGATTTCGCCATACGGTCTTCCAAGACGAAAGAGGCATAATCGTCATATCCCATCAGTTTCGCTTTTTCGAGACGCAGGGTGACCAGATCAAGGACGACTTTTTTATTGTCGGCCTCATTGCCGTTATTGCCCCGGTTGATATAGCCGTTGAAGATTTTCTCACGCAAAGCACGGTTGTCTGCATATTGCAGGAAAGGCATCACACTCGGATTATGCAACGTGAAAAGCCATTTTCCCTCCATCCCGGCAACTTTGGCCGCTTTGGCCGCATTCGCAATTAGGCTTTCGGGCAGGCCGGACAGATCTTCTTTCTTATCGATCACCAATTGGAAATCATTTGTTTCCTTCAACATGTTCTGGCCAAAAGTAAGCTGAAGCATGGAAATAGCACTGTTCAGTTCACGCAGCTTTTCCTGTTTCTTGGCAGGCAGATTGGCTCCTCCACGGACAAAATCCTTATATGTTTCTTCCAGCAATTTCTTCTGTTCCTTATCCAGATTGAACTTGGCCTGATTATCATAAACCTCCTTCACACGGGCAAAAAGAGCCGGATTCAAGCTTATATCGTCACCGTGCTTGGACAACAACGGAGAGAGTTCACGACTTAACGCTTGCATTTCGTCATTCGTATTGACGCTGTTCTGGCCGTAAAAGACCGTGCTTACTCTTTTTAGCAACTTTCCGCTCTGGTCGAGCGCGGCAATCGTGTTTTCAAAATCAGGTATGGAACGTTGATTTACAATCGCTTCGATCTCCCGCTTCTGTTCTTCCATACCTTGCAAGAAGGCAGGCTTGTAATCGGCCAACGTGATCTTATCAAACGGAGGGACGCCAAACGGAGTGGTGAACTCTGTCAGAAAAGGGTTTCCTGTTGTTTTGTCGTTCTTGTCGGATGAACCGCATGCACTCAACACAACGGCCAGGCCGGCAGCAATAAATGTTCTCTTCATTCTTTTTCTTGGTTTAATATGAATAAATAGCTATTCTCATAATCACTACAAAAATAGGTAATATCTTTCGATCTCGTTTCCTTTAACATTTTTTAGTCAGACAGATATCAAAGCCTCGACCGACACAGGTTCAATACCCCCTTCAATACCCACAAAACAAAGAAGGTATGTCAAATTGCACATATCCCCTTTCGTTATGTAGCAGAACAAACAATAACCCCTTATTGGGACGTTTTTTTATTTGGAATGAAACCCGGGACGATCCGTGTCTGACATTTTCCTCTTTCAGACCGGAATTAATAAGCAACCGACAAAACGGGCACGGCAGGAAATCAAAAAACAAGATCCTTTTGTTATCGGAAAGCAAAAAATCCTGACATTATGGAAAAACTGAACTCCCGGAGAATCGCCTATAGCAAACAAATGTTGCCGCAGTCCTGAATATCTCAAAAGAGATTTGCCCCTTTGCCGTCATGAAGACGGTCTTCATCGCTGTGAAGACCGTCTTCGTTACCATGGTGACCGTCTTCATTGTCTATGATCCCGGCAACTCACGGCGATGGTGACCGTCTTCATTGTGAAAAACCGCGCACCTCATGGTAGAAAGCCCTTTTTTTTCGATGTAGAACCGGAATTTACAGCTATTCCCAAAGAATGTGTTTTGTTGTTAACGAAACGATATTATACAATAACCCCCTCCCCGGAGCAGGATAAAAAAGGAAGGGGCATGTTACTTTTGGCTTGATCCCAAAAAGGGGCTGCTTCGTAATTGATCACGACACAGCCCCTTTCGTCAAATAAAATATTATTCTTATTTCAAACCCCGATTCCGGAGTAACGGGGCGATACTCGGCTCCTTGCCACGGAAGTTTTTATACATGACCATGCCTTCATCAATGCCACCCGGCGACAGGACATAGGAACGGAACTTGCCGGCCACTTCAGGATTGAAGATGTCGCCAGTTTCCTTGAAGGCTTCGAATGCGTCGCAATCCAGCACTTCTGCCCAAATATAGCTGTAATAACCGGCTGTGTAACCACCTTCCATCGTATGCCCGAAATAGGTCGAACGATACCGAGGCGGAATCTGGCGGATCAAGCCGCGGCCACCCATCACTTTTGCTTCGAACGATTCGACATCGAAACCGGCAGTAACCTCCTTCAATACATGATAATCCATATCCAATAAAGATGCAGCGACATATTCGGTTGTTGCAAATCCCTGTCCGTATTTACCGCTCTTGACCATCTTATCGACAATAGCCTGCGGGATCACCTCGCCTGTTTCATGATGTTTGGCATAGACTTTCAATACTTCCGGTTCAAACACCCAGTGCTCCATCACTTGCGAAGGAAGCTCTACGAAATCACGGGGAACACCGGAAACACCATTATAATGAACATCAGCAAACAATCCGTTCAAGGCATGCCCGAACTCATGAAAGACCGTTTCAGCTTCGTCGGCACTCAACAGGGCAGGTTGTCCGTCAGCCGGCTTACTGAAATTGAATACAGTCGTTACAACCGGAGCCACGCGTTTGCCATTCTGATATGCCTGGTCGCGATAACCGCCGCACCAAGCACCACCGCCCTTTCCCGGACGGGTAAAGAAGTCCATATAAAGCACGCCCAAAGACGTACCGTCCTTATCCTTGCATTCGAAAACCTGCGCATCCGGATCGGGAAGCGGCATGTTCTGCAACGGGATAAACGTAATGCCGTACAGTTTGTTTGCCACATAGAAAGCCCCCTCCCGAACATTATTCAGCTCCAAGTACGGGCGGACTTCATTCTCATCCAGATCGAACTTGGCTTTCTTGGCCTTTTCGAAATAGTAGCGCCAGTCCCAAGCTTCCGCTTCAAAATCGCCGCCTTCTTTCTTGATCTCAGCATTAATATCCGCCAGTTCTTCTTTGGCCTTGGCAAGTGCCGGAACCCAGATCTTGTTCAACAAATCGTAGACGTTCTTTTCGTCCTTTGCCATGTTTTCTTCCAACACGTATGCGGCAAAGTCTTCATAACCCAACAATTTAGCCTTTTCCAAACGGGCGGCAACCAACTTTTTGATCACGTCCTTATTGTCGTTTGCGTTGTTGTTGTTACCGCGACAAACATAGGCATTATAGATTTTCTCACGCAAGGCACGATTGTCGGCATATTGCAGAAAAGGCATCACACTCGGATTATGTAACGTGAAAACCCACTTTCCCTCCATCCCGGCATCCTTGGCCGTAGCGGCCGCAGCCGCAATCAAAGTTTCGGGCAGGCCGGAAAGGTCTTCCTTCTTATCGACAACCAACTGGAAAGCATTCGTTTCTTTCAGCGAATTCTGCCCAAACGTCAGTTCCAGCATGGAAATCTGTTCATTCAGTTTACGAAGTTCCGCCTGTTTGCCCGCATCCAGGTTAGCACCATCACGGACGAACCCTTTGTAGGTTTCTTCGAGCAACTTCTTCTGTTCCTTGTCCAGGTTCAACTTTGCCTGATTCTCATATACTGATTTTACACGGGCAAAAAGTTTCGGATTCAGGCTGATATCGTCCGAGTGTTTGGAAAGCAACGGAGACAATTCCTGTTCAAGTGCTTGGATTTCGTCATTCGTGTTGACGCTTGCCTGCCCACTGAAAGCATAAGCAACTTTTGTGAGCAGCTCCCCGCTACGGTCCAATGCGACGATCGTATTCTCGAAAGTAGCTTCATCGGGATTGTTTACGATCGCTTCTATTTCCGCCGTTTGTTCCTTCATGCCTTTCAAGAAGGCAGGTTTGTAATGTTCTACTCTGATTTGTTCAAAAGGAGGGACACCGAACGGTGTCGTGTACTCAATAAAGAAAGGATTCACGGAAGAAGTGTCAGCCACATCGCTTTTCTTTGATGAGTTACATGCTCCTAAAACAACTGCCAAGCCGGCAGCCATAAGTACCTTGTTCATAAATTTATAACTATTAAAGGGAATAATAACCTTTACTTAAAACTTGTGATAAGTCGCAAATATAGCTATAGTTGATGAAAATAAGCCGTATATTTTACTAATATTGCAATTTACACGAACTAAATAGAAGATAAATATGAATAGAATTTGTCAACTTTTCGGTATTCAATACCCGATAATACAAGGCGGAATGGTTTGGTGCAGCGGTTGGCGGCTCGCTTCGGCGGTCAGCAATGCAGGCGGCCTCGGATTGATCGGTGCAGGCTCCATGCATCCGGACGTTTTACGCGAACATATCCGCAAATGCCAGGCTGCCACCGGCAAACCTTTTGGCGTAAATGTCCCTTTGATGTACCCGGAGATCGATACTCTGATGAACATACTGATAGAAGAAGGTGTAAAGATCGTTTTCACCTCTGCCGGCAACCCTAAAACATGGACAGGATTTCTGAAAGAACACGGAATGAAAGTCGCCCATGTCGTCAGCAGTTCCAAGTTCGCCGTCAAATGTGAACAAGCCGGCGTTGACGCCGTAGTCGCCGAAGGTTTTGAAGCCGGCGGGCATAACGGCCGCGAAGAGACAACGACTCTTTGCCTGATCCCTGCCGTACGCCGCGCCACCTCTCTCCCGCTAATGGCAGCCGGAGGGATTGGAACAGGTAGCGCCATGTTGGCTACTTTCGCTCTCGGAGCCGAAGGAGTCCAGATCGGTACGCGTTTCGCCCTGACGAAAGAAAGTTCCGCACATGAGAACTTCAAGCAATTGTGCCTCAACCTGAACGAAGGCGACACAAAGCTCTTGTTGAAGAAACTCTCTCCCACCCGCTTAGTAAAAGGAGGTTTCACAACTGCCGTCGAAGAGGCCGAAGCCCGTGGCGCGTCCGCCGAGGAAATGAAAGGACTGTTAGGAAAAGGCCGCGCCAAAAAAGGCATTTTCGAAGGCGACCTGGAGGAAGGCGAATTAGAGATCGGACAAGTCGCATCCTTATTCCGGGAAACACAGACGGCAGCCGAAGTCATGAAAGAGATTATAGAAGATTTCCGCAAAGGATATGCAAAATCCTTTACTCAATTGATAATTTGATTTTTATTTTACAAAAAATAGCCATCGCCGAAAAAAATGCAAAAACAAGGCATAAAAGCGCATACAACATGTCGGATAAACATCGGCGCAGACCCGGGTCCGCACCTCTCCCGCGCCCGGGTCTCAAGCAGCTCTGCAAGCCGTTTTTGACAAAAGAAAAGCCTGTCTTGATGAAAAAAGAAGCTGTTTTAACATGTTTTGCACCTGTTCCCGGACGGTCTCTGTTTTTGTCGTATAATTGATACACAGCATGTTATCGTTTTTCACCATGATGGTTATGACAGGTGAATGATAGGTCAAAACGGCAACTATCATGCCATAACACATTGGTTTAAAATAATATACAAGTGAATATGATAGTATGATAGTTGTTTTTGCAAAAACATTATATGATTAGTCCGTATCGGTGGCGAAAACAGATGGATGCTTTATGATTTTGGAGCGGTTGCCCCGGTTACTAACCACTCCTCCATTTTATCATCACTTTTTATCGCTAACTTTTTATTACAAATTTGCATTCAAATTATTCCAGTACCAGCACCTCGTTGTCCTTATAGCTTTCATAGCTGGAAACGATTACCTTCTCGCCGGCTTCGAGGCCATCGATAACTTCATAATATTGCGGGTTCTGGCGGCCGATCTTGATCTTGCGGCGATATGCTTTCTTGCCGTCTTTGTCAAGGACGAATATCCAACTGCCGCCTGTGCTCTGGAAGAAGGTTCCGCGCGGGATAATGATGCTTTCCGTCGGCTGCCCGAGTTCAAGGTTAATGTAATAGGTCTGTCCGCTACGGATATTATCCGGACGTTCTCCGGTGAAGACGAAATCCGTACGGAACTTACCGTCACGCACTTCCGGATAGACCTTGCGTACGTTCAATTCAAAATCCGAACCCTGGCGCTCGAATGTTGCGGATAATCCCTTTTTCACGCGGTCGATATAATGTTCGTCGATCAAAGCTTCGATCTTATAGTCCGACAAGTCGTTTATCTGCCCGATCTTCTGTCCGGCGGAAACATTCTGCCCCAATACGACATCCAGCAATCCCAATTCACCGTCGATCTGCGAACGGACATTCAAATGCTCCTTGCGTTCATGCACCAAAGCGATGTTTTTACGCATGTTGGACAAACTGGTTTCCATTTCGTCCATCTGGATCGTACGAGAGATCGAGTCCTGACGCAAACGTTCCACGACCAGATCATATTTCTTACTTGCCAACTCAAAGTCTTCTTTTGCTTTCAGGAATTCTTCTTTTGCAATCAGGTTTTCCTCATACAACTTTTTCTGCTGGTTATAAGCACGGCGGTAGCGTGTCATATCGACATCCAACTGCGCTTTTTCCAACTGATTGTTCAATTTATCCTGCTCCATCGCCACCTGCGTATTACGAAGGAAGTTCTGCTTTTCAGCCAACTGCGCTTCGGCGTCCAGGATCTGCAAGTCAAGGTTTGAATTGGAAAGACGGATGATCACATCCCCTTTTTTCACCTGCGCCCCTTCTTCCACTACTTTTTCCTGTACGATACCGCCCTCTTCCGGGCTGAGCTGCACAACCGTAATGGGCTGTACCTGGCCGTTCACACGAACAAAATCGTTAAACTGCTCTTTCGTCACATTCCCGATATTGACCCCACGAGCATCCACTTTCAACGTCGAAGCATGATCACCGAAAACGATCCATCCTACTAAAACCAGGAAAAAAGCACCACCTGCTACATAAGGAATATGCTTCTTTTGAAGACCTTTCTTTTTTTCTAACTGTATATCCATGATTGTATGTTTTTTTATTATTTACTTATTGAATGATCCATTTTATCCTTTTATTCTGCGATTAACGGTTGCCCTTTATAATAATCAACCTGGCGGCATTTCATTGTGTACAACAAACGCCTCTGTAAAAGATCAGCTTTCGAGTTCAACAAAGTCGTCGCGTTTGTCTGCACATCGAGCGGACTCATCAACCCTTCCTCAAATTTACGCAAAGTAACCTGATAAGCCAAAGCATCGGCCTTTACCTTCTTCTCCATCTGTATCGTTTCTTTAGCATAGCCCTCCCGATCGAGAACGGCTTGCTCTACTTCTTTCTGCAATTGACGAAGCGTTTCGGTCTGCTTTTCATACGCGATCCGGACATTGTTGCGGGCACGACGCATATTGGTAACCCGAGACAAGCCGTCAAACAGAGGGAAGCTGAAGCTAAAATAAATATATTCCCCGCGATTATTCTTAAACTGGTTTTTAAAGGCGGCAGGAGCGTTTTCCGATTTCAGGTTCTCGAAATAACTGGTGCTGATACCGACCTGCATTGAAAGAGACGGAAGCAATCCGCCTTTTGCTATCAGGTAGTTCATCTTACTGGTCTTCAACTGAAAGGCTGCCTGTAAAGCGGTCGGATTGTTTGCCATAGCATAATCCTGAATGGCACTGACTGATTCCTCGGCCAATATATGCCGTACGGGAGGAACAACCGTATCGACATCGAGGGCCAGATCCGACGGATAGTTCATCGCGTTCTTTAAAGTCATCATCGCCGTATTATAAAGGTTCTGCTGATGTGTCAGATTGTAATCGTCACCGGCTACCTGCGATTCGATCTGGGCAACGTCTGCCTTTCCTTTCAAACCCAATTCTTCCTGGCGGCGTGTTTTGTATAAAAGACGCTGGCTGTCTTCCAATTTTTCGGAACACATCTTCACCAGTCCCTGATAATAAACAACCGTAATGAAGGCATCCATTATGCTGATTGCCAAATCATCTTTCTGCTTCTGCAAATCATTTCTTCCCATGTGACGGTTCACATTTGCCAGTCGCCATTGGTTAATCAACTGCCCACCTTTGAAAAGCGGCAAGGAAGCGTATGCCCCATACCCGTTATTAAAGGTAGAAGTGTTTACATAAGTATTCGTTTCCGGGTCAACAGAACGTCCGAACCGGTATTGCGCATCCACTTGCGTATTGATCGAAGGCAAAAAAGAGGCTATGGCGGACTGATGTTCGGCCTTATATGTATTATTGATATAAAGCTGCTGCTTCACCTTCGGACTATTCTCCACCGCATATCGCATGCACTCGTCCAAACTCCATATTTTATCCTGCGCCATTACCGAAGCTGCCAGGGCAAAAGAAAGTACCGTTGTAAATATGATCTTTTTCATTGCTATGTTATTTTCTACCTGATAAAAAGCAAAGAGCGTGCCAAAACAGTTAAAACACTAAATTTCAACAGATTTTAAAAACCATCTTTTTTATCGAGTGTCCAAAAATTAGACAATGCTGTAAAAGAATTGGACAATAAAGATCCTATTTTTTCATAGTCTATACGTTTTAATTAATAGGTAACAAAGATACGACTATCATCAGAACAACAAAATTTCTTTTAAATCATCAGTTACTCCAGCAGAACAAATTATCTTTGCACACAGACATACAAGAAAAACAGATGACAAAACAAGGTTCCATACTGGTAGTAGACGATAACAAAGGAATACTTACCGCAGTACAGATGCTATTAGGCACTTGCTTCGAGAAGGTGATCACAATCTCTACTCCCAATAAGATAAAAGCCACACTACACGACGAAAACATAGATGTGGTCCTGCTGGATATGAATTTCAGCGCCGGTATCAACACCGGCAACGAAGGGTTGTTCTGGCTCTCGGAAATAAAAAAGGAAGATGCTTCGATACAGGTCGTTCTGTTCACGGCATACGCGGACATCGACCTTGCCGTACGGGGAATCAAGGAAGGGGCGACCGATTTCGTAGTCAAGCCCTGGGACAACGCCAAACTGCTGGAAACTTTGAAAACGGCCTATAATATCCGGACAACCAACCGTAAAGGCATTGCGATCGACACGGACAAACTCGTCGTCTCCAAAGAAAGCGGAATGTTCTGGGGAGAAAGCAACGCCATGCAGCAACTCCGTTCCCTGATCGAAAAAGTCGCCCGGACAGACGCCAACATATTGGTAACCGGTGAAAACGGAACCGGTAAAGAGATGCTGGCCCGCGAAATCCACATGCTTTCCAACCGGAAAAAGGAGACATTGGTCCCGGTCGATATGGGAGCCATTACGGAAACACTTTTCGAAAGCGAACTGTTCGGACATGTCAAAGGCGCATTTACCGATGCACGGGCAGACCGTCCGGGAAAATTCGAGGTCGCCAACAACGGTACACTGTTCCTGGACGAGATCGGAAACCTTTCCTATCATTTGCAAGCCAAGTTACTGACCGCTTTGCAACGCCGCAGCATTGTCCGCGTAGGAAGCAATACGCCTATTCCGGTCAATATCCGCCTGATTTGCGCGACCAACCGCGACTTGCAGGAGATGGTCCGGAAAGAGGATTTCCGCGAGGACTTGCTCTATCGTATCAATACGATCCACGTGGAGATACCCCCTCTACGGGAACGGCCGGAAGACATCGTTCCCCTTACTGAAATATTCCTTTCCAAATATGCCAACATTTATGGGAAAGCCGCCATGCGTCTCAGCCCGGATGCCAAAGAGAAGCTGAAAGCGCAACCTTGGTTCGGAAATATCCGGGAGCTTGAACACACGATCGAAAAAGCCGTTATCATTGCCGACAGGAGTGTGTTGGACGGCAACGATTTCGATTTTCCACGGGCAAAAAGGGAGCCGGCGGCAAAAGAGGCAACCACCCTGGAAGAGATGGAATGCAATATGATTAAAAACGCGATGGACAAATATAGCGGCAATTTGTCGCTCGTCGCAAGCCAGTTGGGGATTTCCCGCCAGACTTTATACAATAAGATTAAACGGTACGAACTATAATGCTGCTGAAAGGATTTTACCACAATTTCCATCTCCGTATTGCTGTTTTCATACTTCTGACAATAGCCGGTACTTGTCTTGCATATCAAAAGGAATGGGTATGGTTCGTCCCGGTCTTGACCGTATGGTTTTTCTTCCTCCGGCTGATCCTGTTGTCCGACAAGCGAAACGCTCAAAAGGTGGCTTTCATGTTCGACGCGATAGACAACAACGACTACGCTTTCCGGTATGCGACGCGCGGACGTTCGTCGAACGACAAACTGGTCGGCGAATCACTTAACCGCATCACACAGATCCTTTTCCAGGCCAAAGCAGATGCCGCCCAGAAAGAAAAATATTACGAGTTGATCATGAACTGCGTCAATACCGGCATTATCGTACTCGATGACAACGGCGTCATTTATCAGACGAACAACGAGGCTCTGCGGTTACTCGGACTGACCGTCTTTACGAACGTGCGACAACTTGCCCGCATAGACGAGAACCTGAAAGCCACCATACAAAACATCCAGCCGGGCGACAAGCATCAGATATCCTTTGCCAACGAACGCGGCAACGTCCATCTGTCCATCCGCGTTTCGGAAATGACGCTACAGGAAAAACATGTGCGCATCCTGGCTATCAACGATATCAATAGTGAGTTGGACGACAAGGAGATCGATTCCTGGATACGTCTGACACGTGTCCTGACGCACGAGATCATGAACTCCGTCACTCCCATCACTTCCCTCAGCGACACGCTTCTCTCCCTACACCAAAATGCGGACGACGAGATACGTAGCGGCCTGGAAGTGATCAGTACGACGGGAAAGAGCCTGATCTCTTTCGTGGAGTCGTACCGCAAATTCACGCATATCCCGACACCAGAACCTACGCTCTTCTATGTCCGGAAATTTGCGGAACGCATGGTAAAATTAGCGCGCCACCATACTGATTTTCCCAACATTACAATCAATGTCAGCGTAGAACCTTCCGACCTGATCGTCTATGCAGACGAGAACCTGATCTCGCAAGTCGTCCTGAATCTGCTAAAAAACGCCATGCAGGCAATCGGCAACGAACAGGCGGACGGCCTGATCGAAGTAAAAGCCTATTGCAACGAAGAAGAAGCCGTCTTGATCGAGGTCAGCAACAACGGGCCTGCCATTCCACAAGAAGAGGCCGAACATATCTTCGTCCCGTTCTTCACCACCAAAGAGGGTGGTAGCGGCATCGGGCTTTCCATCTCCCGCCAGATCATGCGCCTTTCGGGAGGCAGCATCGCCCTCAAGAGTGCGCCGGCCGCCAAACGGACGACATTCGTGCTTATGTTCCCATAAGCAATTGACACTTGACAATCAAGAGATAAAACAGATCTGCCGATAAAAACTATCAATTACCATAAACATTTCTACTGTTAAATATTTTATATCTTCATTTACAACAATAACATAAACTATTAAGATGAATATACTCGACAAACTCAAAATCGACCACCGCCCGAGTGCCGGCGCTATGGACCTGCTGAAATATATCGGGCCGGGATTACTCGTTACCGTAGGTTTCATCGATCCGGGAAACTGGGCAACCAATCTGGCTGCCGGTTCCGAATTCGGTTACGCCCTGCTCTGGGTAGTCACTTTCTCATCCATCATGCTGATTATCATCCAGCACAATGTTGCCCACTTGGGGATCGTCACCGGGCTTTGCCTTTCGGAGGCGACCAACAAATATATGCCACGCATACTGAGCCGCCCCATCCTGATCTCCGCCATGCTGGCAAGTGTTTCGACCTCGCTTGCCGAAGTGTTGGGAGGCGCCATCGCCCTTCGGATGCTGTTCGGGATGCCGATCAAAGCCGGGGCCGTCATCGTGACGATCGTTTGCCTCGGCATGTTGCTTACCAACACATATAGCAAGATAGAGCGCTGGATCATCATGTTCGTTTCGATCATCGGGCTGTCATTTTTATATGAACTGGCACTGGTAGACGTACAATGGGAAGCCGCCATCGAAGGATGGATCAAACCGACTTTCCCGGAAAACTCCATGCTGATCATCATGAGTGTACTGGGAGCCGTCGTCATGCCCCACAATCTGTTTCTCCACTCGGAAGTCATACAAAGCCGCGAATGGAACCTCGAAGACGAGCCGGTGATCAAAAAGCAATTGAAATATGAGTTCTACGACACATTGTTATCTATGGTTATCGGCTGGGCGATCAACTCGGCCATGATCATATTGGCTGCGGCGACCTTCTTCAAACAGAATATTGCGGTAGACGAACTGGACCAGGCCGGGCAACTATTAGCCCCGCTGGTCGGAAACAATGCCGGAGTCGTATTTGCCGGAGCGCTTCTGCTGGCAGGTATTTCCTCCACGATCACGTCAGGAATTGCCGGTGCTTCCATCTTTGCGGGGTTCTACGGAGAAGCGTACAACCATAAAGACCTTCACTCCAAATTAGGAGTTTTGTTGTCGTTTATTCCCGCTTTACTCATTATTTTTTTCGTAGGCGATCCGTTTAAAGGCTTAATTTACTCGCAAATGTTACTGAGTGTGCAGTTGCCGATCACCGTTTTCACACAAGTTTATCTGACTTCCAGTAAAAAAGTGATGGGTAAATTTGCGAACTCACGATCCACAACGATCATTTTAGTCACTTTAGGGGCACTTGTGACCTTTTTAAACGTTGCGCTTCTGATAAGCCTGATTTAAAAATAACCCTAAAATGTATTCAGAAAACAGGACAAAAGAAAAGTTGTAAAACAGTTGCATTCCGGCCTTCATTTCACTATCTTTGCAAAATTTGAATGGAAAAATAACTACAAAGATGAGCGATATCAAAACAAACGAACCGGAAGAAAGCAAAAAGAGCTTGAACTTCATTGAAGCAATGGTTGAAAAAGATTTGGCGGAAGGCAAAAACAAGAGCCGTGTACAGACCCGTTTTCCGCCCGAACCCAACGGATACCTGCATATCGGACACGCCAAAGCCATCTGCATGGATTTCGGCATTGCCCAAAAGTACGGAGGCATCTGTAACCTGCGTTTCGACGACACCAATCCGGTAAAAGAAGATTTGGAATATGTGGACGCCATCAAAGAAGACATCGAATGGCTGGGTTACCACTGGGATAATATTTACTACGCATCCGACTACTTCCAGCAACTCTGGGATTTTGCCATCCAACTGATCAAGGAAGGAAAAGCATACATCGACGAGCAGACCTCCGAACAGATCGCTTCCCAGAAAGGGACGCCTACACAGCCGGGCACAAACAGCCCCTACCGTGACCGTCCGGTCGAAGAGAACCTCGAACTGTTCCACAAGATGAACAGCGGCGAGTTGGAAGAAGGTTCAATGGTGTTGCGTGCCAAGATTGACATGGCAAACCCGAACATGCACTTCCGTGACCCGATCATCTACCGCATTGTCAAAACTCCGCATCACCGTACGGGCGACAAGTGGAAAGCATACCCCATGTACGACTTCGCACATGGCCAAAGCGACTACTTCGAAGGTGTCACCCATTCGTTGTGCACGCTCGAGTTTGTGGTGCACCGTCCGTTGTACGATCTGTTCATCGACTGGCTGAAAGAGGGCAAAGACCTTGACGACAACCGTCCGCGTCAGACAGAGTTCAACAAGCTGAACCTGAGCTATACGCTGATGAGCAAACGTAACCTGCTGATCCTTGTAAAGGAAGGTCTGGTACATGACTGGGACGATCCCCGCATGCCGACAATCTGCGGTTTCCGCCGTCGCGGATATTCACCGGAAGCGATCCATAAGTTCATCGACAAGATCGGCTATACCACCTATGACGCACTGAACGAATTTGCGCTGCTTGAAAGTGCCGTCCGTGAAGACCTCAACACCCGTGCCACTCGTGTATCGGCGGTACTGAACCCGGTCAAGCTCATTATCACCAATTATCCGGAAGGACAAGTGGAAGAGATGGAAGCGATCAACAACCCGGAAGACCTTACGGCAGGCAGCCATACGATCGAATTCAGCCGCGAACTTTGGATCGAACGGGAAGACTTCATGGAAGACGCTCCAAAGAAGTTCTTCCGTATGACTCCCGGCCAGGAAGTACGCTTGAAAAACGCCTATATCGTAAAATGTACAGGCTGCAAGAAAAACGGGAACGATGAGATCGAGGAAATCTATTGCGAATACGATCCAAACACCAAGAGTGGTATGCCAGATAGCAACCGTAAGGTAAAAGGCACGCTCCACTGGCTGAGTTGCGCACACTGTCTACCGGCAGAAGTGCGCCTGTACGACCGCTTGTGGAAAGTGGAAAATCCGCGTGACGAGATGGCGGCCATTCGCGAAGCAAAGAACTGCTCGCCTTTGGAAGCAATGAAAGAGATCATTAATCCGAACTCCCTGAAAGTGCTGACGAACTGTTACGTCGAAAAGTACCTGGCAGATGCCAAGCCGCTCGACTACCTCCAGTTCCAGCGTATCGGCTATTTCAATGTGGATAAAGATTCTACAGCCGAAAAATTAGTCTTCAACCGTACCGTATCCCTGAAAGATACCTGGAGCAAGGTGAAAGATAAATAAAAAAAGTTCGTATGAAGAAAAAAGATATTTCACGCCTGTTGCAACGCTATCTATCCGGCCGCCAGGAAGGCAAGGATGCCTATTTCGATGCCGATGAGATCGATGAGTTGTTGGACAGCTTTGAAGAATCTGACGATTATACTTACTATGATGAGGTCTTGGCCTTAGGGCTGAGACTTCATCCCGGTAATTCCGATTTGCAGATCAAGCAATGCAAGTCGTATGTCTACAACGAAGACTATGACAGCGCGCTCGCCCTGATCGAATCGATAGCTGAAACCGACAACCAGGATCTCGACATGCTGCGTCTCGAATGCTACGTCATGCAAGATTCGTACGACAAAGTGATCGAATATACAGAGAAGCTCATCGCCGATAAATCCGAGTATCTGGAAACGATATTCGAATATATCGCTCCTATCTTGGGAGATGTGGAGATGAACAAGGAAGCACACGATTTCATTAATCGCGGACTTATGCTCTTTCCCGACAACCTAATCTTGAAAGACGAGCTTTGCTACAATCTGGAAGTGGAAGGCGATATAAAGAGAGCAATCGAGATCTGTAACGAACTAATCGACAAGAACCCCTATTCCAACGACTATTGGTTCACATTGGGCCGTCTCTATTCCATCAGCGGGGATTATGAGAAAGCAATCGAAGCATTCGACTTTGCACTCACCTGTGACGATTCGGATGAAGAGTTGAAGATCCTCAAGGCTTATTGCCTGTACATGAATGAAAACTATGAGAAGGCGATCGAGGCGTACAATGACATTGCGACGACCGATGAAACCCGTACCCGTATCACCCCCCTGCTTGCCGAATGTCATATTAAGTTGGAAAACTACGAAAAGGCTTATGTCTTGCTGAAAGATCTACTAATACAGAACAGTCCGGAGAAAGACCCTAGCACTTATATCAGTTATATCCGGTGCTGCGTCGAAACAGGACGTGAAAAAGAAGCCTCTGATGTCTTGATACAAGCGTCCAACCTATTCCCGAAGAATGTCCGCATCCTTTCCCTGCTGGCTCTTACCTATTTGGAAAACGGAGACGAAAAAAAGGCTATGGAAGCAACCGAACGCCTTTTTACCGCCCTTGACCAAATGGAGGATAAGCAACAGGAAGACTTCGAGAGCTTGTACCGAGCCGGACAGTATTTGTTTATGAAAGGAGATATAGACAAAGCCCTGCAATACTATAAGAAAGTGTTGGAAGCCAATCCGGAAATGCCTTACATGCACATTCATATGGCAATGGCATATCTGGCAAAGGGAGACATGAAACATTTCGGTAAACATTACCAGCAAACATCTCCCGAAGAATTGTTCGATTATCTGAAAAACGCCGGAATCAATTACGAAAAAATAAACGAACCTTTCAACATCAAACACATTCCACCGGAAGATCTGGTGAAAGAATTCCTCAGTAATAAGGATAACAATAATTAAACATGAAAAGAAATCTAAAAGACTACGGCCTCTTAGTTCTAAAAGGCATGGGTATGGGTGCAGCAGATGTCGTGCCCGGTGTATCAGGCGGAACCATCGCCTTCATTGTTGGAATCTATGAAGAGTTGATCAACTCGATCAAAAGCATCAACGGAGCCAGCCTCAAGTTATTTTTCATCGGGAAGATCGCAGCTTTCTGGAAAGCGATCAATGCTAATTTCCTGTTATCCATCGTGGCAGGGATCGGGATCAGCATCTTCTCGTTGGCAAAGGTTATCACCTGGCTTTTGACAGACCATTCGATACTGGTCTGGTCTTTCTTCTTCGGCCTGGTATTGGCTTCTACCTGGTTTGTGTCCAAAGATATCAAGAAGTGGGACTGGAAAACAATCCTGAGTTATATCGTCGGGATCGTCATAGCATTCTACATTACGGTCGCAACGCCAGCCGAGACACCGACCAACCTGTTCTTTATCTTCCTCTGTGGAGCGATAGCCATCTGTGCAATGATCCTGCCGGGCATATCGGGCAGTTTTATCTTGGTGCTCTTAGGTAAGTACTTCTATATTATGGAAGCGGTAAAGACATTCAATATCCCCGTAATGTTAGTGTTCATCTGCGGCGCGGCAATCGGTATCACCAGTTTCTCCCGTGTGCTTTCATTTGCGCTTCGCCGGTTCCATGATATCACGATCTCCGTACTGGCAGGCTTTATGTTAGGTTCGTTGAACAAAGTCTGGCCTTGGAAAGAAACAATCGAGACCTATACAGACAGCCATGGCATTGTAAAACCTTTAGTCGAAGCAAACATCATGCCTGACCAACTTGTTTGGGAGGCTGTCGGGCTAATGATCTTAGGGTACGCCATCGTTTATTTCCTGGAAAAACTCTCGATGAAAACGGCTAAATAAACAACTACGCCAGACAGAATGATCTACGGGAAGTGTCAACTCTTCTTGTTCCTGCGCTCATACCATAACTGCCGAACAATGGAACACGAGGAGTTGGCACTTCTTCATAAGTCTTCATATAGTCGTATAGACAAACGCTCTTGCAGCATGAGAAAGGATATAGCCGGCAGGCGTAAGATCGGCTACCGAACAATTTTTTTTCATTTCTTCTAACATATCTTCCTTTCCCGGTCCCAATATCGGTACTAGCAAAGGAGAGCCATTCAAAATCAAAGGACCGGTCATCGTGATGCGGTACTGGCGGGATTCGGGATGCTGAGAAACAGCATAATTACGACTGTCTGTCAATAACGGCAGGTCATCCGGGAAAATGGACGCAGTATGCGCATCGCCTCCGACCCCCAGAATGATACAATCGAAATACGGCAACTGCCCGTGCCGGGGCAAGTATTCCTTCACGACACGCGAATAACGCATCGCTTCCGTCCCTGGCTCCGCTTCGCCGTGAATGCGGTGAATATGTTCATTCGGAATATGCAGCGGCTTGAACAAGAGTTCGTTCGCATGCCCATAATTACTGTCCGGGTCAGTTAGCGGAACACATCGTTCATCCACCCAAAAGAAACGTATCTCATCCCAGTCGATCTTCTCTTTATATTCATCCACCCAGAGGGAAAACATCTTCTTTGCCGTCCCTCCACCCGATAAAGCAAGGTTGAAAGGCAAACCGTCGTCTTTCCGGTCCATGAACCGGATCAACTCTTCGGTCATCGCCCGGAGAGCATTTTTATCATCTTCAAAATTCTCTATCATCATAATCATCTATTTTATATCATTGACAACTTTGGCAAAGGCAATCCTTCGGCTCCATCCCCAACTTAGCCTTTTCGATCGGGCCATCTTCACCGGGGGCATAGAAGAACAGGTTCCTCATTCCCTCTTCTTTCCAGTGATGGAGGATCGGATCGATCAATCGCCAGCTTGCCTCCAAAGCATCGCTACGGGCATACAAAGTCGAATCGCCCAACATGGCATCGAGCAATAAACGTTCATAGGCATCGGGCAGATAGTTCTTCGAAAGCGAATCATAACGGAAGTCCATTCCCACCTGCTTGACCGTAAAACCGGCTCCCGGCATCTTCAGGCCGAATTTCAACGTGATGCTCTCGTCCGGTTGGATACGGATAATCAATTTGTTGCAGGACCCTCCCGAACATTGCCCGGCAAAGAGTTGATGAGGGGTAGACTTGAAATTCACGACGATCTCCGAACTCTTCTCCGGTAATTTCTTGCCAGTAAAGATATAGAAGGGGACATCGCTCCAACGCCAGTTATCAATAAACATCTTTATCGCGACGTAAGTTTCCGTCGTTGAATCGGATGCCACGTTCTTTTCTTCCTGATAGCCGTCGTATTGCCCACGTACTATCAGGTTGTCCATATCATGCGTCTTATAAGGTCTCAAGGCACGGAATACTTTCACGATCTCATCGCGTATAGGTTCGGGGTCGAACAGCGAAGGTGACTCCATCGCCGTAAAGGCCATCAGTTGCATCAGATGGTTCTGAACCATGTCGCGTAAAGCTCCCGCCCCGTCATAATATTTCCCTCGATTCTCCACGCCAAGCGTTTCGGAAGCGCAGATCTCGATCGAATCAATATAATTACGGTTCCATAACGGTTCGAATATGCCGTTAGAAAAACGGAGCACCAAGATGTTCTGCACAGTCTCTTTCCCCAAATAATGGTCGATACGGTAAATTTCCTTCTCCTCAAAAATATGGATGAGATGTTTGTTCAGATGCTCAGCCGATTCAAGACTCGTACCAAAAGGTTTCTCTACAATCACCCGGCGCCAGCCATCCACGCTTTCAGCAACATTCATCCCGTTTTCTTTTAAACATGCCGGAATCAGTTCATACATCACCGGCGGCGTTGCCAGATAATAAATGATGTTATCCGGCAATTGCCACTCTTGTCGTAACCGGTAGATACGATCTTTCAGTTTATAGTACTCGGCGGAATCGGTCGAATCGAACGCAAGATAAAAGACGCGGAGAAGGAAACTATCCAGTTCGGCATCATCCACCTCTTTGTTTTTTAAGGATTCCCGAATATGTACTTTTTCGAAAACACGGTATTCATCGTCGGAATATTCCGTACGAGCCGCCCCCAAGATGCAGAAACGTTCCGGCAATAATTTCCGAACATGGAGTTCATAGAGCGAAGGGAGGAGTTTCCGCCCTGTCAAGTCGCCGGAAGCTCCAAATATAACTAATAATTGATTGACTGCTGTTTTCATTGCTGTTTTAATAAAATTGAATATCAAGACCCGTAAGGACAGAGTTCTCAGACGCTATACGTTCCCGAAACCGTGTTACCACCTTCTCCGGTCCAATCGGTATGGAAGAAACGGCCCCGTTCACAATCGGTACGTTCGTAAGTATGGGCACCGAAATAATCACGTTGCGCCTGAATCATATTCGCAGCCGAATGCAATGTGCACAGGCCATCGAAATAGCTTAAGGCCGAACTCATGGCAGGCAGAGCGACCCCGCTCAACGCACCTTCTGCGACAATCCGGCGCCAAGAGGAAAGGGCAGCCCGTATCTTGCTACGGAAAAAATCATCGAAAAGCAGGTTTTCCAAGTCCGGGTCTTTTCGGTATGCCTCCGTGACTTTTTGCAGAAAGGCGGAACGGATGATACATCCCTTACGCCAGATATGAGCAATCGTCCCAAAATCCAAATCCCAGCCATAATACTCGGAAGCACGGCGAAGTAAGGAGAATCCTTGTGCATAAGAAACCAGCTTGGCCGCGTATAACGCCTGACGAACATCGTCGGTTGAAAGTTGAGAGTTATCAATCCGCTTTCTACGTTCAACACTCAACTCTCCACTATAAAGACTTGCCGCTTTTGTCCGCTCTGAATACAAAGCCGAAAGTAGGCGGGCGTAAACCGCTTCCGTAATAAGTGTCAGCGGATCGTTCCTGTCCATTGCCGTAACCGCGCTCCATTTACCGGTTCCTTTCTGTCCGGCAACATCCAATATTTTGTCGAGCAATGGTTTTCCATCCTCGTCCCGGAAACGTAGTATATTGGCAGTTATCTCGATCAGAAAACTATCCAGCTCCCCTCTGTTCCATTCATCAAAAACGACAGCCATCGCATCATTGTCCAACCCTTTCCTGTTTTTCAACAGCGAATAGGCTTCGGAAATAAGCTGCATATCACCATATTCAATACCATTGTGCACCATTTTTACAAAATGGCCTGCTCCTCCTGCTCCTATCCATTCACAGCAAGGGGAACCGTCATCCAACTTGGCGGAAATCCCCTGCAAGATGCCTTTTACCAGCGGCCAGGCCTTCACCGAACCTCCGGGCATTACGGACGGACCGTGCAAGGCACCTTCCTCACCTCCCGAAATTCCGGTCCCGACGAAATAGATCCCCTTTTCCTCCAACTCCTTTACACGGCGTTCCGTATCATGGAAATCGGAATTACCCCCATCAATTATCACGTCGCCCGGCGAAAGGAAAGGGAGCAATTGCGTAATCAACTCGTCTACGGGGCGTCCCGCCTTGACCATCATCATAATAATGCGGGGACTTTTTACCGAACCGACTAATTGTTCAATAGAATGCGTTCCGACAAAATGTTTACCTTTCCCCCGACCACTGACAAAACGGTCTACAACCCCTTCCTCACCGGGTACGCTCCGGTTATACACGGCAACCGTGAAACCTTTGTTTTCCATATTGAGTGCAAGGTTCTCACCCATGACGGCAAGCCCGATCAATCCTATATCTGCTTTCATATTTTATTAGTTTCGTTTTCTTCTTTTTATTTTCTACTAAAGGAACATTTCTTTTTACCCAATTGTTTCCAACAAATATGAATTAGCCGTTTCGCTTTTTTTGCATTATACATACAGAACCTTTGGACAACCCTCATCACTTCAGCATTTGCCATCCTCATCGACATGAATTTCATATTGTCATTATTATTCCCTTTCTAAACATTCATAGATATTTATTAGTTCTATATTTGTATTTCAAAAAAGAAAAAGATGAAGATACCGTTTAAACCGATCGGAATCGAAGACAAAGATATTATTACGTCCTTTACGATGCCGAGCAATTATAAGAATTGCGATTATTCATTCACCAACATCTGTAGTTGGCGATTCCTCTACGATAGTGAATTTGCTATCGTAGACAACAACCTTCTGATCCGCTTCTGGATCGAAAATAAAACAAGGGTTGCCTATATGACCCCCATCGGACAAGGGGATCTGGCACAAGCGATCAAGCTATTGGAAAGCGACTCGCTCGAACAGGGCCATCCGCTTTGTATATTAGGCGTCACTCCCGATGCCAAAGAAGAACTCGAAAAAGCAATCCCTGGCGGATTCTTCTACATTCCCGAACGGGATTACTTCGATTACATCTACCTGCGTGAAGATCTGGCAACCCTGAAGGGGAAAAAATACCAGGCGAAACGCAACCATATCAACAACTTCAATAAAAAATATGCCTACAAATATATTCCTATCACATCGGAGCTGGTTCCCGAATGTCTCAAGCTCGAATACAAATGGTACAAGAGCAACCGAAAAGATAACGACGAAGAGGATCTAAACGACGAACGTCGTTCCATAATCTATTCTTTGCACCATTACGACAAATTGGGCCTTATAGGGGGAGCCATTTGCGTAGACCGTCAAATTGTCGCTTTCACTTTCGGCGCCCCGATCAACCACAATACTTTCGGAGTCCATGTCGAAAAGGCAAATGTGGACTATGAGGGTGCTTATGCCGTTATCAACAAGGAATTCGCCTCCCACCTTCCGGAGAAATATATATATTTGAACCGAGAGGAAGACTTGGGAATCTCCGGCCTGCGTCAGGCAAAACTTTCGTATAACCCGTTCATCTTATTGGAAAAATCCGCAGCAATAAAGAAACCTATAAAACAATACTGAATGATGGATAACAACAAGCCTCAACTGATCGACCTGTGGCATACATCTTTTAACGACAGTGAAGAATTTGTCGAACTATTCTTCGACCACGTTTATAAAAAGGAAAATGCCCTGTGTATAGAAAAAAACGGAAAGATCGTTTCCGCCCTTCAAATGCTTCCGTATACCATGACTTACCATGGAACAGAAATAGATGTGAATTACATATACGGAGCCTGTACCCTACCTTCTGAACGTGGCCAGGGGCTTATGCGACAACTGATACAGAAAGCCTTCGAGGTTATGAAAAACCGGAGAGTAGCCTTGACGGTCATTATCCCAGCCGCCCCGTGGCTGTTCGATTATTACCGCGATCTGGGTTACACGGAGGTTTTCGACTATTCGGAAGAAACATATATTCGATCTTATGAAACAGCCAAGGAACAAAATGTTCTGGTTGTCCCATCCAAAGCCCTTTCGACGAAATCACTCTATAATTTTTTTAATAAAAAACAGCGGGAACGTACCTGTTATGTACTGCATGATTACGATAATTTCGTCACCATCCTGCGTGACTTGCAGATCTCTGGCGGACAAATGTTGGCAGCCTTGAATATCCAGAACAAACCGATCGGCATGATTTTTTTCTATCCGACCGGCAATCATATCCATGTCAAAGAACTGATGTACGATAACAACCACACCAAAAACCTGCTATTGCAGGAAGCGACAACACTGAGTAAAACGGAAAAAGCCGTCTATCGTACTCCTTCCACCGGACGAGGAACTTCCCCTTTGGGCATGGCACGTGTTTTGGACCGGGACCGTCTCATCCATCATTGGGTTTCCACGCACGAAAACTCAAGTCCGAACATCGGCAAACTGAAAGAAATGGACACTCAATCGCTCACCCGCCTGCTACTCGGCTATCAGAACCGGGAGGCTTATATGAGCTTGATGCTCGATTAGAGATTTGTCCTGCAAAAGACAAAAGCTCGATATCATTCCCACAGAGTTACGGAGATCCGAAGGAATGGTTATTTGATTAAATTCGTATTTTTGCAAACTCATACAAAATCATACGGATAAAAAGAGCTGATAATGTTACGAAAAGGCAACCTTACCCAAGGAAACATAACCTCCACCCTGCTACAATTCACATTGCCGATGCTGGCAGGATCGCTTTTGCAACAATGTTATAACATAGCCGATACGCTGATCGTGGGACAATGTATCGGTGCAAATGCGTTGGCCGCGGTCGGTTCCGCCTATACCTTGATGATCTTTCTAACCTCTATCCTGTTGGGGTTGTCAATGGGAAGCGGTACGGTTTTCTCATTACTATATGGAGCCGGCAACTTGCCTGCCCTGAGACGTAGCATCTATGTTTCTTTCCTGCTGATCGGCACAGTGACCGTATTGTTGAATGTAGCCGTATTCCTATGGATCGATCCGATTTTACGGTGGTTACAAGTTCCCCATGATGTTTATTCGTTGATGCGTAGCTATCTATGGATCATTTTCCAAGGAATAGCCTTTACTTTCCTGTATAATTTTTATGCAGCATTGCTCCGCGCCGTAGGCGATTCCGTGACCCCTTTATGGTTTCTGGCCATATCAGTCGTCTTGAACATCGGACTTGATTTGTTCCTTATCCTCGTTCTGGACCTGGGGATCGAAGGAACAGCGATCGCGACGGTTATTGCACAAGGAACCGCTGCATCCGGGATCTTACTACATACTTACAAAAACCGTCCCGAACTGCGGTTACACTGGGAGGATATGCGCTTCGACCGTTCCTGCCTGAAAGAAATCACCTCCTTCTCCACACTGACCTGCATCCAACAATCCGTGATGAACTTCGGCATATTGATGGTACAAGGGTTGGTAAACAGCTTTGGCATGGCCGTCATGGCCGCATTCGCCGCAGCCATCAAGATCGACTCTTTCGCCTATATGCCCGTTCAAGAATTCGGAAATGCCTTTTCCACTTTTGTTGCCCAAAATTTCGGGGCGGGGAAAGGGGAACGCATCCACCAAGGAATACGTTGCGCCTTTCTTATAACAATCGTCTTTTCCCTTATCGTCTCACTATCGGTTTTCTTTTTTGCCAAGCCGTTGATGCTTATTTTCGTCCGTCCGGATGAGGCTGAAATACTTCGCATCGGAGCAGAGTACTTGCGTATCGAAGGGACTTTTTATTTCGGCATCGGGATCTTGTTCCTCCTTTATGGTTATTACCGTGCCATCCGTATGCCGGGAATATCCGTCGTTCTTACCATTCTGTCTTTAGGTACGCGTGTCGTTCTTTCTTATTGGTTGGCATCCATTCCTTCTATCGGGGTCACCGGTATCTGGTGGTCTATTCCTATCGGTTGGTTCTTAGCCGACTTAGCCGGTATCACTTATTACGGTTTAGCAAAAAATCAACGGGGGATAGGCATATAAAAAATCAAGTACCGGCTGGCATAATGATATGCCGGTTTCACTAATCCCTAAAAATCTCAACACATTTCTTTAATCACTCGTTACAATATCGTATAGAAAAACTTATCTTTGCCAGACGAGAAACATATATATCTGAATCAATGACTAATATTTCACAAAAGCCATTGAACACAGAAACAAGAGACTGACAATAAACATATTACAACATATAAATGAAAAGTAAAAGTTTAGTTTCTATCGATCAATGTTCCAAAGAGGACATACTTCGTATTCTGGATAACGCCAGGAAGTTTGAAACAAATCCGAACCGTAAAGTGCTGGAAGGGAAAGTAGCTGCGACCTTGTTCTTCGAACCTTCCACCCGTACCCGTCTGAGTTTCGAAACTGCGGTGAACCGGTTAGGCGGCCGTGTGATCGGTTTCTCCGATGCCTCCACGACCAGTTCATCCAAAGGCGAAACACTGAAAGATACCATCCTGATGGTAAGCAACTACGTCGATCTTATCATTATGCGCCACCATCTGGAAGGCGCCGCCCGTTATGCCTCGGAGGTCACGGACGTGCCTATCATCAATGCCGGCGACGGAGCAAACCAGCATCCATCCCAAACCATGCTGGATCTCTATTCCATTCAAAAGACACAAGGCAAACTGACCGATCTCAACATCACGATGGTTGGCGATCTGAAATACGGACGTACCGTACACTCGCTGATAGTAGGCATGTCCCATTTCAACCCGACATTCAACTTCATCGCACCGAACGAACTCCGCATGCCGGACGAGCAAAAGAACTTCTGCGACAAACACGGTATCAAATACAACGAACATACCGAATTTACGGAAGAGATCATCAACCAGACAGATATCCTGTACATGACCCGTGTGCAACGCGAACGTTTCACCGACCTGGAAGAATACGAACGTGTGAAGAATGTCTATATCCTAAAGAATGACATGCTGAAAAACAGCCGCGATAACCTGCGTATCCTGCATCCGCTACCTCGTGTGAACGAAATCGCTTATGATGTGGACGATAATCCGAAAGCCTACTATATCCAGCAGGCACGCAACGGACTGTTCGCCCGCCAAGCCATCATCTGCGAAGTGTTGGGCATTCCCGTTGAAGATTAAGAATTCCGTTTCCTGATTTTCAACTTTCAATCATCAATTTTCAATCATCAAAAGTTATGTCAACAGAAAAGAAAAAAGAATTGCAGGTCGCCGCTTTAGAAAACGGAACTGCCATCGATCATATTCCCCCCAGCCAATTGTTTAAAGTAGCCAAATTACTGGGACTGGAAAACATGGACAATACGATTACGATCGGCAACAATTTCCACAGCAATAAAATGGGCTACAAAGGTGTGATCAAGATCTCCGACAAGTTCTTCTGTGACGAAGAGATCAACCGTATCGCCCTAATCGCCCCGAACGTGATCCTGAACATCATCCGCGACTACGAAGTGGTGGAGAAAAAGACCGTTATCTTACCGGACGAACTCGTAGGGCTCGTAAAATGCAACAATCCGAAATGCATTACCAATAATGAACCGATGCCGACCCGTTTCGATGTAATCAACAAAGAGAAAGGTACGATCAGATGCCATTATTGCGAACGCAAGATCAACAAAGAAGACATCATCGTAAAATGATCTGATATGAAGCATGACTGGAAGCCCGGCACGATGATCTATCCGCTGCCCGCAGCAATGGTTAGTTGCGGCTCCGAGCCTTCGGAATACAATATTATAACTGTCGCGTGGGTAGGTACGATATGTACCAACCCGCCGATGTGTTATATATCCGTCCGACCGGAGCGCCACTCCTATCCTATCTTAAAAAAAAACATGGAATTTGTGATCAACTTGACAACCCGCCAAGTGGCATATGCAACCGACTGGTGCGGTGTCAACTCGGGAAAAGACCATGCCAAGTTTGAGGAGATGAAGTTGACGCCGGGAAAAGCCTCGGTCGTAAGTGCCCCGATCATCGAAGAGTGCCCGCTCTGCATCGAATGCCGGGTAAAAGAAGTAATAGGATTGGGCAGCCATGACATGTTTATCGCCGACGTGGTAAACGTGCAGGCCGACGACAAATATCTGGACCCGGAAACAGGGGCCTTCGATATGCAACGCGCCGACCTGCTGGCTTATTCGCATGGCAAATATTACGGATTGGGCGACTTTGTCGGCAAGTTCGGCTGGTCGGTCAAAAAAAAGAAGGTTTGAACAAGTAAAAATATCTGTAACCAGGCGATTTCTATGGCCTGACATACACACCCCCATGTTACCGCCCCATCCAAATGTATAAGATAAGGCGGCGACATGAGGGTGTTTGTGAAATTATATGTTCGTTTTTTCGGTAAAAGAGACGTTTCCAAATGCTAATCGAACATATGTCTCCTGACTTCGTCACTATAAAAACCGCTATCTTATAATTGCCTAATAAATAGAA
>CAJTMR010000011.1 GCA_910577325.1 uncultured Parabacteroides sp. | reverse complement strand
TGGACGAGAAGGTCTACATCTGCGGCGACAACACGATCGACAACCCGGCTTCCGCTACGGTCGAGGTCGAACGACATGCGGCACGTATCGACTATCTGCCGGAACACGATTACTTCGACGTCATGGACAAGACGGCGGGAGCGGCCCGTGTGTCAATCACCGGGGCGATGATCGTCAACAAGTTGGATGCCGGTTCGTTTATGGTCAAGCGGGTGGTCGGAGCAGTAGCTAACGATGCATTCGGCCCGGCGAGCGCAGTTGAGTTTTTAGGATTGGAGCTGCCCGAATGGGGTGATCACCAGACGAACTACGTGCTTGATCCGTGGAGCCGCTACAAGACGATGGCGAACGTGGACAACGAGATGTTCAACCCTAACTGGCCGGAGCGTCCCGCTTCGGACGGCAAACCGATCGAAGCCCTCTATGAAAACTACTTTATGAGTTTCGGCACTTCGGCGGGTAACTGGCGTTTCACCGATGGCAAGGGTGACCGT
Source organism: uncultured Parabacteroides sp. (assembly GCA_910577325.1). GTDB lineage: Bacteria > Bacteroidota > Bacteroidia > Bacteroidales > Tannerellaceae > Parabacteroides. Next base: position 109,582 of record CAJTMR010000011.1, on the reverse strand, counting down.
GTGGGTGAGTGGTATCGCGTGGGCTACACGAAAGAAAACACGGTGTCGCGTGCCGACCAGTCGCCTTACTATTGCACAGGCGTGGTGTTCAGGACATCATATGGACCCAGGAAATGTTTGTTCTACGATCCGGTCACGGGAGAGGTCGATTATCGTAAAGGGCTGGACGGTTCTCCGTTCACTTTCTTCGCCTTCGGAGGTGCTATCTACGGCTCGCCCGAAGCGGCGATGCTGGCTTTCACCGAAGGGACGTTGGACGTTTCTACCTACGATTTCGCGGGTAAGACCTGGGGGGATGTGCGCTCGCTGGCGTTGAGTTTGAAGGAGGGCGACCCGACGGGATACCGCCGTTTCCTTTCAAAACACTTGAAAGACAAGGATTCGTCGGCGGCCCTGACTGCTGCCGAAGCGTCAGCATTGGCGTGGAAGGAATATATGTACACCACGTTCGGATATGCCTCACGCCCGGATGGTACGCCGCAGGTCAACTTGGGCGGCAAAGACACGCGCCGTCTGTTGGCACGTTACGGTCTGCACACGTATGTGGACGGTGTCTGCTTCTACACGCACTGGATCCGCCATTCCAATAATAACGCCCCGTCGAAGGGGATCATGGAGTATGCTATCGTACGCAATAACATCTACAAGTTGCGCATCCGCGACTTTTACGGTTTGGGAGACGACATCCCCTACGAACCTCCGTTCGATCCCGAACCTGACGATCCGATAGATCCGGAAGACCCTGAAGATCCCGACAAACCCGACAAACCTGATGAACCGGAAAAGATCGAGATCGAAGTGATCGTCAAACCTTGGGGACCGCTTCCGGACGAAACGATTTATTTTTAATGTATAAAACAGGAGAACAATGAAATACCATAAGATACTATACTTTTTATTCCCGGTGCTGGCGGTTCTCGGTCTCGCCGGACTCTCTTCATGCGATTATATCCATGACGAATTGCCTCTTTGCCGGCATACGCTCCGTTTCGTCTACCGGCACAACATCAAGCATGCCGATGCGTTTGCCTACGAGATGGTCAATCAGGAGCGCGAAAAGAACATTCATTTGTATATCTACGATGATAAGGGGGCGTTCCTCTCTTCTCGCCTGATCGAGGGTGAGGAGCTGAAAAAGAACGAAGTGGACCTGAGCGAATTGGCTCCGGGCGATTATCGCCTGCTGGCATGGGCGGGGTTGAACGAGACGGATTACACTTGGACGGAACCGGCTGCCGGTTCTTCCATCGACGACTTCCGCATGGCGGTAAAAGCGGCTGAAAACCGCGTGGACCGCGAATTGTCAGGCTTGTTCCAGGGCGAACTTGAATACACGATCCCGGCGGGTGGTGCTACCGATACCGAGTTCCCGCTCGTGAAGAACACCAACAAGATCCGTTTCATTCTGGTAGATGCCAACCGGGGGACGAAACTGGAGGAGGACGCGTTCGACTTTGTGGTCACCACCACCAACGGCGACCTTGACGCGCACAACGAACCGCAATCCGCCAAGCGCATCACCTGGCTGCCTTACCTGCAACAGGTCGAGACGGTCAAGTCGGCCGATAATGAGACCGTATTCTACGATGCCGTCTGCACCGAACTGAACACGCTCCGCCTGATCGACAACGCGACCGGCACGCTGAGAGTCCGTTATGCAAGCGAAATGACACCGTTTATCAACGTTGACCTGGCAGGATTGCTGAAACTGACGCAGATCGCTTCGCATAAGTTGCCCGGACAGGAATATCTGGACCGCCAGGACGAATATGTGATTACCGCCTATGTGGATATCACCGGCGGACGGGCGCACTGCCTCTATGTGGTAGTAGACGACTGGATCGTCCGTCTCGAAGACGTGACACTTGGTAATGAGGAGATGGGATTATGAAAGGCAGATTGAACCAATACAAGAGCTTGCCGCTGCTTGCCAGCCTGCTTGCTCTCATCGCGTTCGGATGCGTGGGCGGCGAACGGGGTGGAAACGGCGAGCCTGACCTTCCCGACGTGGTGGAGGTGGACTTGCAGGTAGGTGTTTCCGATGTTTCGGGGTCGTTGCAGACGAAAGCCGATGCTCCGGCTGCTTTGACCGGCGAACAAATCCATTCGTTAGTGGTGTTTATCGTGGATGCGTCCGGCAAGGTGGAAAAGAAGTTCCAGCCGGATTTGAAAAATGATTCAAAAGCCCAAAATGGCGAACTGACAAGCTGGAAGTCCGGCTCTTTCGAAATCACCAATGGGGCAAAACGAATTTATGCATTTGCGAATTGGGAGTCGCTGGAGGGTACACCCTTGAACACTGTTGTTGCAACGGCGGAGGGAACTGCTATGCCAACGCTGCCCTCTCCTGTTTCTTGGAAATCAGGCGTCAATAAAATTTCTGAAACGCAAAAATTCCTTCCTATGAGTGTGCAGGAAGAATGGGTTCCGGCAAAAGGAGTGAAACCGATTTATTTGGTTCGCCTGGTGAGTCGCCTGAAAGTCAGGATGCGTAACAACACGAGCCACCCGATTACTGTAACCGGTTTGACTTTAGGCAAGTTTAATACGGAAGGGAATCTTTTTGAAGCGGATAAGTTCTCGGCACTGTCCGGAGGTGGTTATTCGATTGAAAATCTTTTCAAAGATGTGGTACTTGATGCTACAATGGACGACTTCAAAGAGTCTGATTGGTACTATGTGAACGAGTCGGAAGCAGCCAAGGGGTTTGAGGTGAATTTGAAAACAACAAGTGACGCACATGTAGCTGACAATCCGCATCAAGGGACAAAATTCACCGCCCTCCGTCAGATTCCCCGCAATCATGTCTGGAATCTGAACATCGAGTTCACCTCTTATAAACTGACACTTTTATCCGTAAGCAATGAGAATCCGCCGATCGGAGGATATCCGGAATCTTCTACCAGCAATGGCATAACCGATCTGGTTTGCACGGTATATGGCGGTGGTCCGTTTACGATTACGATCGACAAGCTGGTTTCGCAAGAGGGTGATAATAGAAATAATGATATCTCTGGAGACGTAACATGGAGTATCGGAAACGTAAACAAGGGTGATTTGTTAGCGGAAGCTCCTAATAGTGTGACAAAAAATACTACTGGAAAATGGCAAATCACAGGCGGTCGCATGGTCGGTGCTGCCACTGAGGAGCAAAGCGCAACATTCGAGCTGGTAGCAAAGAAAGACGGTGACATTTTGGCCACTTTCCAAATCCAGTTGAAGTTTGCGGATATATTTGATCAACCTACAAATCCTTGAAATTTACTGACTTGTGGAGTAAGTTCATGTTTACTTCTAAGTAGATACAACATACATAACAACTAAATTAAGAATACGATGAAACGAAATAAACTAATATACAGCAGATGGCTCCGGGTGCTCTTCCTGTCATTCGCTTTGCTGGTCGGCGGAGGCGGCTGGATGGCTTGGGGACAGGATGCGGCAAAGCCGGTAATAAGCCTTAAGTGGGAAGAGGGAAGGCATAATAATGTTCATACAGAAGAAAAGATAATTTATGTTAATCCTGAGAAGCCACGCGAGTTGTCAATCCCGGAGTTGAATATAAATAGTAGGGGATATATTGGTCCTAATAATAAATATGACCACTCTTACGACTGGTTTGTTCACTGGTATGTAAAAAATGGAAATGGGAATGGAAAAGGAACAATTAAACATCAAAAAATAAGACGTTACAGATATAGTGTTGATGGTAATTGGGTCGTTACAGATAGAGGTGGAAGTCTAAGTGTTGTCAACTATGCAGACATACCTGACAATCTGTGGAATGTTAATCAAAATGTATACTATGAAACGAAAGATTATTTTGTTAAGGTGAATGAAACCCAAGGTTTAATTTGGTCAAATAGATTGAGACAAGAGAAAATTATCCCCCAAAAGACAAATATACCTGACAATTATAATGTCCTCGATCCTGATAAATTATTTCAGTATGGATTGGGGATAGACGCTTCAACTATAGCCTATACCTTACCGGAAAACTATACTGATGGTGATATTGTATATTGTGATGTGAGTACTTATACTGATGGTACATGGACATCTGCACAAGCATCATCGAATATCAAGGGGACATATACAGAGCCAACATTATTGAAACGATATAAATATGTAATCAAAAAGGCGGAAGAAAGCCCTTCTTATTCACTAAAAGATCCGGTAATTTATGAAGTAGATTATCCAAAAGACGCATCATCCATAAACTTAGCGATGCCTTATACACCAGATAATTATTTCTGGGAAGATAATGGTAAGAGTATTCATCAAGGTGCCAAATTCCAATATCAAATAAATGGTGGAACCTGGGAGAATTTTCGTTTAGTGACGAAAGCTGGTACAACTTTGGAGCTCCAACAAAATCAGAAAATCAAAAAAGAAGACTTAAATTCAGACTCAAAAAATACAGTTCTAATCAGAGTTATATGCGCAGTTCACCAGGATGAAGCCACCCTGCCTGTAGTCAAATATATTTTGAATCCGATTAGTAATGCTGAGTTCAAGTTTGAAGATGATTTGCAGAAAGACGAAAACGATGAAAGATGGCCCAGGGGAAACTCTAAGAAATATCAGCAAATTGGGATTGTTAGCTTTGACCAAAATGATATTGTTGGAAACATAGAACAAGGGCATAATATGTCAAATAACCCCTTGGAAAATTCAGAAACAACTTATGGTTTTATACGCAAAGAAGGTGCATCATTGTTAGATGCATCTAGTAAATGTTATACCTCGTATCCGGGAATGTATGGTTTATTTAAAAGTGCTAATGATACGTATTCAGGGAATGGTAACCAGGGATGGGGTTCAAGATATTATAAGTGGGTTCCTGTTCAGACAGGAGCGAGCTTCTATAACACCAAAAAATTATTTGACCGGACTTACCATGTTGAGGGGAAATATGGTTATTTCTATTATATTGATGCTACGGATGAACCGGGAACATTGGTTTCTATGCCTATCGATGGAACCTTGTGTTCAAATACCGAGTTAACTGTAACCGGCTGGCTCGCCGATATGACACGCGCTGGTTGTGCTGGGGATGATAATAAATCTCTTCCTTTAGCTCCCAACTTGAATGTGCTATTAAAAGGAGTTAATCTGGCAGGTGAAGAAATAGTAATTCACAGATTTACAACGGGGGATGCATTAACGGATTATAGAACTTCAAAGGGAACAGGCAGCGAGGCTAATATAGAATCTCCTGCTGGCCGAGCAGACGCATTTAACATAAACCTCATGAAATGGCAACAATTCCATTATAAGTTTGTCGTTTCGGAAGAGATGCTAAAAGATTGTACTGATAAGTTCTTCCTGGAAGTTCAAAACAACGAGCCCCACACCGACGGAGCCGACTATGCCATCGACGATATCCGTATCTTCAAAAGAAAGCCAGAAATTGAAATCGTGCAAGCCGGCAACTTGTGTGATACAGATTTAAAAACAGTCAAATATGGTACAAGTTATAGTAATATAATGCGTGTCATGGGGTTGACCGAAGATCAAAAAGTGATTGGCATAAATAATGATGTCAAATGGGACAATACCTTGCCTAAAGAATTGAGAGATTATATAAGTAAGACATACTCAGGTCAAGAACAAGAAGCTGTAAATTATTTTACAAAAATCTATTATTCAGTTTACGAAGAAGGTAAATTAGACAACCCCATTTCAATTGATTACGATGGTGATGGGAAAAAAGAACTTTGCCGTGTTTCCTATCTTTCTACTCGTAAAGAAGATATGGCCTGGGTTGATTCGTCGATTGGTGATCCGGGGAAAAATACGGCAGACAAAATCTATTCTCTGCCTCTTGAAATTGGTAAATATTTCGACCCTAAAAAAAAGTATATAGCCAGAATTTCCACTCAGCCGATAGGTCACCCAACTGTGCCTGCCAAGTGTGATGAATGTGCTTTGATCGGAGACCCGTTTTCAATTTCCATCACGGGAGATCGCTTTACAATATTTGAAGGCGACAAGTTGGAAACTGAAATCTCATCGCCGGCAAATGCGGAACAGGGAAAAACATATAAAATAGCCGGTAATTTCCGATATTTGGATGACGGAACATGGACGACATTGAAAGATGCCCAGTTCGACTGGTTTATTGGAGATACTGTAGAGTTCAATACAAAAAAAGTATCAGTGGATGGTAGTACGTACACAATAGCACAGGCACTAACGCGCTATTCTACAGATAAGGATCAGAGCACTGATATAAAAAAAGCTTTAACCACTTATGGAGAAGTATATAACAAGGATACAAAAGAGAATGGAAAATTTGTTTTTGATACACAGTCTTTTGAGTATAAAATGACAAACAAATACCAAACAATTATAGGTTTGCCAAAAGCTCAACAAGATAGTGATGGTAATGAGATTGATCACCATTTGTATTGCCCGGACCCTGTCGTAATCCAATTAGGCCCGACCCCACCGACCATAGAGCCGGGTGATCCCGACGTACCCGATCCTAAAGATCCGGATGATCCCAAAGACCCGGACCCCAAAGACCCGGATAATCCTGACCAGCCGGATGATTGGGGAGGCAAACATGTCCGCTCTGTCCGTGTCGGCTTAGTTCAGATACAAGATATGCAAGTGAACAATGGGACATTGCGTATTCCGGTTCATATGCGCAAATCGGAAACGGGTGAGAAATTCTATAAGAATGATGCAAATACCAACATAACGGTTTTGAAGACTTCTGATGGGAAATATAATAACACAGATCCGGTTGCAACTTTGGTGGAGCTTGTCGATAAGGCTACAACAGCAGCCTGGGCTACAAATTATTTCAAAATCGAATTCAACCAGAAAGCCGTTGACAACTTCAAAGAAGGTTTTTGGTATATGGTCGATATACCTTATGCCGTAAAAGATGAAAAAAGTAATACCACTTATACCGGTTCTTTCCAACTCACCCTCAAAATCGTCCCCGAATACGTGACGTGGGTGGGAAGCGCAGAAGGTATGCACAACTGGAACAATGACGGACCAAGCCATTGGAGACGGTCTAATGATGTTGAGCTTTATACAACAGGTGTTGCAAATGTAAATGGTACACACAATGAAGCCTACACCCCGATGCGTTTCACAAAAGTGACGATTGCCGATAATGGTGGTAAAGCTTATGCCTCCTATCCGCATCTGTACCAATTGAGCAAACGGACAACAGATCCGAAAGCCTTGTTGAATATGGCTCCGACAAGCATGGATGCAACCATCGGAGCCGCTACCAAGAACATCGAGTACGACTTGCTTGCCGATCCGGATTATGAACGAGAGTTGTTCGGAAGTGTTACTAACCCGGATAAAGCCAGTTCAATTCACAACTACTCCTGTGTCCGCTTCTACGGCAACACCTGCGATGAGATCTACATCAAGCCCGAATCGGAAATCCTGCATACGGAATACCTGACCTACAACACGGCTCATGTAGATTATGAAATGGCTCCGAACCGCTGGTATATGCTCGCATCGCCCTTGAAAGGCGTAGTATCAGGGGATATGTATTTACCGACAGGAAACGGAGTAGGTAAATATGCACGTCAGGAAACACCGGCATTTGGGGAGATCAATTATGAGGATAATACCAAATATACCCGTTGGAATCCGGCTGTCTATATGCGTGGATGGGACAAGACAACGGCTACGGTTGTTCGTCCGGGTACAGGTTCTAATAACCAAGTCAATTATGCTATCAAAGGCAGTTGGTCGAACCTGTATAACGATGTAGATGTTCCCTTCACACCGGGTACGGGATTTTCGATTGGGACAAAGGCGAATGTTACAACTTTGGGTAGTGACAAAGTGTTGTTCCGTCTGCCCAAAGTGGATATGAGCTATAAATATTATGGTAATACGACTGGTGAAGGAAATGAGACATCGTTGACCCATCGTACCGGCAACGGCCGCTTCCATATCAGCCCTGATGAAAGAGGTCAGAATGCCGTTACGTCTTGTCCGGCTTCTTCTACCGGCGGTATGTTCGGCAACCCGTTCATGTCGCATCTGGATATGGAAAAGTTTTTAAATGGTAAGTCAACAAATACTTACTATATCATGACCGCTACAGGTACGGTTACCAATATCCTGGGCGATGCATATAGCATCTCGACAGGTGACACAGATCCTAAGTTTGTCGCTCCTCTCCAGTCATTCATCGTGAAGGATCTGGCTTCTGCCACTTTCAACACCGGCATGATTGCGAAAGCCCCGGCAACCGGAAAACTGGGTTTGCGCTCTGCCACTTCTTCCCCTGCCGATGAATCTCTGCCGCAATTGCGCATCACTGCTACTCGTGACGGCGTTTGCAATACTGCCGTCGTTGCCGGTCTTGTCACCGCATCAGACAGCTATGTGGAGGGCGAAGATGCCGCCCTGCTGATCAACGAGGAAGTATCCGCCCCGCAAGTCTACACCCTTGCCGGCAACCAGATGACGGCTATCAACGTGACGCCGGAACTGACGGAAATCCCCCTCGGCGTCTATGGCAAAGATGCGATCCCGGTAGAGCTGAGCTTTGCGGTATCGGGTGCTATGAAGAACGTGAAGCTGGTAGACAAGCAGACCGGCAAGCGCTATGACGTGACCGACGACCTGACGTTGACTGTCCCGGGCAATACTTCCGGACGCTATTTCCTGAACGGTTCGATTGCCACCTCCAACGAGATCATCGCCCTTAACCGTATTATCTTCTATAACAGCGCACCCGGACGGATCGATATCTCCTCCGTCGACCCGCTGAACGGTGTAACGGTTTATGACATCGCCGGCCGTGCCCTGCGCACTTTGCGCAACTTGAACGCACCGACTACCTCCGTCGAACATCTCGCACCGGGCATCTACGTCGTCCGTGCCGAAAGCGGTTCGCAGGTCGTAAGCGAAAAGGTAGAAGTGAAATAAGCTGCCGATACGAATAGGATTATATAAAGAGAACACGGAGCACAACGGATAATAAATCCATGTGCTCCGTGTTCTTGTTTTGAATATCTTTGGAACTTCGATATAAATCCCTACCTTTGTTCGAAACGGTAACTAAAAACATACAGCCATGACTCTGATAGCCAATCCGATTTACGACTCTGTCTTCAAGTTCCTCCTTGAAGACGAACGGGCAGCCAAGATTCTGCTTTCCGCCCTGTTGAAACAGGAAGTACGCGACTTGAAAATGCGTCGCAACGAATATACCAATTTGCAACAAACACGCATATCCCTGTTCCGTATCGATTTCTCGGCGAAGATAGTGGACGCCTCGGGTACGGAGCGGCTCGTCTTAATCGAATTGCAGAAGACGTGGCTTGCAACGGAAACGCTTCGTTTCCGGCAATACCTGGGGACCCAGTATCTAAATAAGGAGAACATCGTGGAGGAAACTCCGGGAGGCTTCGGTTTGCCAATCATCTCCATTTATATCCTTGGACATAAAATCGGTGATCTGGACCAGCCGGTCGTCTATGTGCGCCGCCACTATCTGGATTATGACAACCGAGAGATTCGTAAAGGAGTGCCTGACCCATTTATCGAAAGCCTGACACACGACAGCATCATCGTGCAGCTCCCATACCTGAAAGAAAATGCCCGGAACTATCTTGAACGTATCCTCAGCATATTCGACCAAGGCTTGCGTATATCCTCCGACGATCATCTGCTCAATATCGACGAAGAAAAGATGGGAGTGGACGAGCTTCTTCTCGTCAGACGTTTGACGCTTGCCGCTGCCTCTCCTGAAATCCGCCGCGAAATGCAGGTCGAAGACGAAATCCTTTCGGAAATAGAAGCGCGTGACACTACCATCATGTTAAAAGACAAACTTCTCGAACAAAAGGATCAGGAGCTCGAACAAAAGGATCAGGAGCTCGAACAAAAGGATCAGGAGCTTGAACAAAAGGATCAGGAGCTCGAACAAAAAGATCAGGAACTCGAACAAAAAGATCAAGCACTCGTGCAAAAAGACCAGGAGCTTGAACAGCAGAAAGATATTTTGCGTTCAACAATTAGGAACCTTATTTCACGTAATATGTCAACCCATGAAATTGCTACTATTCTATCTATATCAGAAAGTAGTATTGAAAAGCTACTTTCTGAATGATATAGTATATTGTACTGAAAAGGTTGAGGTGAAATAAGCTGCCGAAAAGGATTAAAGATTAGATAAAAGAGAACACGGAACATCCCGGAAAATAAACCGGAGAAGTTTCGTGTTCTTTTTTTGTGGGTAAAACGTTTATTCGTATTTATTTAGCTATTACGATACTCCAACGGTCCCATTCCAACATGGCGTTTGAAGTATTTCCCGAAAAACGACATATTGGTGAAGTTCAGCGAATAGGCGATGTCGTGGATACTGAGGTTCGTTGATTTCAGTTGTGCCTTGGCATCCATGATCACCATCGAAGTGATGATGTCAATACAGGTTTTGCCGGTCGTCTGCCTGACGATCGTACTGAGATGCGCCTGCGTGATGCCAAGCTTTTTGGCATACCACGCAACGCTTCGTTGCGTGGCATAGTTTTGCATGACCAGCCGGTTGAACTTCTTGCTGATCTGTTCGGACTTGGACAGGTTGGAGGTTTCCTTGATTTTATCTTTGTATAAGGCGGTCACGCCCATGAGGATACCGTAGAAAAGATGATCCAGAAGTTGGTCGTTCAACACGCCGCCATACAATTCGTAGGTATTGATCAGCAGCGAGAAATAGTCTTTCAGCAACTCGGCGGGACGTTCTTTTAACTGGACAATCGGATTGTCCTTGGCTGCATAATAGATGTCCAGGACGGAATAGTCGATTTTCGCCTGATCGATGAAACCGGACGAGAACCCCATGAAATAAATTTCCAAGTTTCCTTCCGTCTTGTGTATCTGCAAGATTGTGCCCGGGGGGAGTGTGATGAAACTGCCGGGTTCTACCCGGTAGTGCGTCAGGTTGATGGAGGCTTCGAAATCACCCCGCATGCACAGGACGAAAATTCCGGCTTTCAGCCTACACGGGTTGTTGGCATAAAGATTCAGCAATCCGATGTCGTTTTTCGAAAGCCGCCCGATAATCCAATTTTCGGGAAGGTCTATTTTGGGGATGTTGTTTTCGATTTGCATGATATGATTGAATGTTACAAATATAGAAAACTGTTTTGATTTTTTGCAGACAACTTTTAAAATTGTATTTTTATTTTTCGTCTCTGTGTGTGGAAAATCTGATAAAACGGATATACTTGAATATCTAAATGCTTATATATGTGTTGGGATGAATTGATGAATCTGATAAATAGGACAGGTAATAATATAAATAGACCTTGCTGGGATTGTAGAATAACTGTTTCTTTGCAAAGATTTTTATCAGGTAACAGTCTCTCTTGAATGAAAAAAAGGATAATTATGGATAGAATGAAGAATATAAAGGGTTTGTTTGCTCTTGTGTCTGTTTGTTTATGGGCATTTTCTTCTTGCGATTCTGGTGGAGACGGAACGGGCGGTTCCGGAAAATTGCGCCTTTCCTTGGCGGCCGATACGGTTTCGGTAAATAAAGGTGTCAGCAATGCTACCAAATCGGTGGGTGCGAATGAATTCGACCGGTTCCTGACGACAGACGACTATCGGATCTCCATCCGCCAGGCGTCTGACACGGTCTGTTCTTTTGACCGCTTCGACCAAATGCCTTTGGAGATCGAACTGCCGGAAGGCTTCTACACCCTTGTTGCCTCCAAAGGCGATAACCTCCCCGCCGCTTTCGAAAATCCTTATTTCGAAGGAAGTGCCGATTTTACGGTCAAATCCGGTATGAACACCTCGCTGGACGTAGTCTGTTCGTTGGGTAATGCACGAGTATCAGTTGAGTACACCTCCGTATTTCAGGAAGCTTACGAGGACTATGCCGTGCTGCTCAGTACCTCTTTTGCCTCTGATGAATTTGAGGTTTCCAAGGAGGAATCACGCCCGGCTTATCTACAGGTGGATAAGGAAGGGACGGATATGACAGTCCGAATTCGGGTACGGAAGAAAGGGGAAGAACAGAGCAAAACATATTCTGTTCCGGATGCGATCAAATTGGAACGGCGTCAGAATGTCCATCTGATATTTAAGACAGATGGCGGTGCTTTCAACGGGATCGGGCTGGATGTCGTGCTGGACGACGAATTGACGAATAAGGATATTCCGATAGATATTCCGGATTTCATGTGGGAAGAATTTACTCAACCTGAATTATATCCCGTTCATTTTAAATCCGGCGATGTGAAGGAAGTCCCTGTTGTGGATGGTACATCCGGCGATGGCATGACGGTTGGTTTTAAAATGTTTGCAGGTGTCGGTTCTTTGTGTATCAAGTATTGGAGAGATGATTTGTATGAAGAAGAAGCTGAAATTATAGATCTTGCCACGGATGAGGGGGTTACTGAAGCAATAGCTCAAAAGTTCTCTTGGCAATCCGGTGACAGGCAGGATCTTAATCTGAAAAATATAAAGAACGGACAGATTTTCTTATGGGATGCCCTTAATAATTTGGAAGCACCAAAGCGGGAAGAGGGAGTCTTGTTCTATTTATATCATTTTTCCATTTACGGGCATAATGCGAATGAAAAGCCGAAATACACGGACACGGTGACTTTTGATGTAAAAGTATTTGCGCCTGGAGTAAATTAAATAAATAATAGAAGATGAAAAAGAACATAGTATCTATCTTATGGCTATTTGTCTTGCTCTGCATGGTTGGTTGTGGCGATAACGAAGCCGATACAATATCTGTTTTTCCGGAGAACACGGGTGGCTTGAATATGGCGGCCAATATGTCAACGGAACAAATGATACCGGTTATCACGCGAGCTGCCGATTTTAGTGGTCTGTCGGTCGATGATTTCTATATAAAGATATTGAATGACAAGGGAGAAATAACCAAAGAGTTCAGCTCGTTGGCCGCCATGCGCGATGAAGGGCTGCCGGTTATCTTGTCTACCGGCAACTACACGGCGTTCGCCTCCTCGTTCAAGCCTGACGGAGTAGAGGTTTCCGCGAATCCCTATTTTGAAGTGGAGGGTGGAGGCCATCCGTTTGTGATAGAAGAGAAGCGGACTACACAGGTGACTTTGAAGTGTGTCTATAAAAGCTTGGGAGTGGAGCTGGCCTTGTCCGAACAGTTTCAGGAACTGTTGGAAAATGAGGCTGAAAATTATGATTATAAGGTGAATGTGTCGAATGGCACTGCCTCGTATGAGTTCTCGAAAGACGAAATGAGGCCTGCCTATTTTTTGAAAGGTTGTGAAGAACTGGTCGTGAGAGTGACCATGACTATGGGCGGCAGGGAATATCCGGAACGTGTCTGGCGGATCACGAATCAAGGAAATGCGCCTAAGACTGGCGAGTATTATATCATCCGTTTGGATGCAGGCGACCAGCCGGAGGCGGTATCTTTAAGAAGTGCATTAATGGAATAGGAGAATAAATATGATAAAACCGATTACATATTGGGCGTTGTGTTGCCTGTTGCTTTTCGTCTCTTGCGAGATGAAAAAGGATTTGTTCGGGCAGGGACAAGGAAATGAAGAAGAGAGCTTGCCGGAAAATGTCGGCCTGCTGGATCTTCATCTGGTAGCGGAACGGGAGGCTCCCGTGCCCGGAACGAAAGGGGAGACGGAGGAGGATCTTTATTTGGCTACGGACGATTTCTATGTTTCGATACTTGACAGCGTGGGGCAGGTGGTGAAAAGCTACGATTCGTATGCAGCATTGAAGGCGGATGGAGAATTGTTGTTGCCTGCCGGCAAATATACGATTCGGGCTTTTAGCGGCGATGATCCGGATGCCGGTTTCGATACTCCTTACTATGAAGGAGATACGACTTGCGTGGTCTCTGCCAAAGAAGTAGTGAAGATCGAAGCGAATTGCCGTTTATCGAACAAGAAAGTTCAGTTCGATCTTTCCGACCAGTTTTTCGACAATTTCAGAAATGATTATATGATCGTGGTGGACAACGGGACGGGGGTTTTGACGATCTCGGCGGACGAGTTGCGTTCCGCCTATCTCCGAAATACCGGAACGTTGCGCTTTACGATTTATACGACAACCTATAAAGGGGAATCCTATACCTATTCATGCGACTTGTCGAAAGACGAACAGATTAAGGAACATAATAATCTGTATATCAAACTGGACGCTATTGATGCCAAGCCGGATGTTCCGGGCGAACCGGGAGGTCCTGACAATCCGGGACCATCGGAACCGGGCGAACCGTCGGAACCGGGCGAACCTGAAGAGCCGATAAAACCTGAATATCCTGCTGCCGCCCCGACTATCAAGGTGGATGTTTCGCTGATTGAAAAGAACTATATAATAGAAGTCCCTTCCGATTTCGTGGATGTGGATAAACCGGATGTTCCGGATACGCCGGGCGGGAATGAGCCGGGAGATGGGGAACCGTCTACTGCTGATCCCGAGATAACCGGTACGATTGAAGGAAAGGCTTTTGATGTGAGTATGCCTCAAACGATTACTTCTAAAACAAAGAGTGTTGTGGTTTATTTGTATCTGCCAACCGGACTGGATGCTCTGACGGTGGATGTTTCGATTGGAAAAGATATAAAATTACCGTTGGATTTGTTGGATTCTTCTTCTTTGGCAGAGGTTAATGGTATTCTTTCCGGAATGGGTAAGGAATTGATAGTGCCCGGTAGGGGAGAAAAGGGAAAACTGAAGTTTGATATTTCTCCTTTCTTGGAAATGTTGGACAGTAACAACTCTTTCAGAATAAAGATAAGAGATAAAAACAAGAAAGAGGATGAAGCAACCATTGTCTTGAATAAAAAATAATTATGGGAATGAAGTCATTTGCTGATGCTATAAAATATATTACGGTTTGCCTATTGGCCGGTTTGTTAGGGTCTTGTGCGGAAGATAAGAATAGTTTATGTCCGACCGGTGTCCTTTATTTGAATGTAGAGGAAGATGCAACCTTGCATACCAAGGCGCAAACGGGAGTTACTTTCGAGTCGCTTCGGGTAGATGTGTTGGATATGAACCGGGATACTGTCAATACATATAAAGATTATCTTTCGGATGTAAAAGACCAGCGGATGACGCTTCCCGTGGGCAAATATATTGTTGCCGTCTGTTCGAATCATACCGGTGAGGCGGGCTGGGAAACTCCTTTGTATCGAGGAGAAGAAGAGGTTGAAGTCAAACAAGGGGAGATCACCAGTGCGCAAGTGGTTTGTAAGATAGCCAATACGAAAGTGTCGGTGTCGTATTCCGAGGGTATGAAAAACTATTTTTCTCATTATGGCACTACTGTAAGTAACTCTTCCGGTTCTTTGACATTTACTCGTGATGAATATCGTTCCGGCTATTTTACGCCGGAAGAGCTGACAATGTCGTTGAAGTTAGTGAATCGGGATGGCAATGAGTTTGTAATTAGAAAGATATATCCGGATATTAATCCTCAATATCATTATATATTTAACATCGCTATAGCCAATCCGGGTGGAGGGGATCAGGAAGCAGGTGCTGATTTTGATGTAACGATTGATGAAGAACATGACGAAATAACGTATGATATTTTTA
Source organism: uncultured Parabacteroides sp. (assembly GCA_910577325.1). Lineage (GTDB taxonomy): Bacteria > Bacteroidota > Bacteroidia > Bacteroidales > Tannerellaceae > Parabacteroides. The sequence goes on along the minus strand of CAJTMR010000011.1, from coordinate 94,015 downwards.
TACGGGAAGAAGATTTGTTTGGTGTGGGAATTACCTCTTTTTCTTTGAGTGATAATTTTGCAAATGGAGTATTCTCTTTTCGGGAAGGTTCGGCGACAATGCCGCAAATAGGGCTTACTTATAAAGTCGGTACGAAAACCAAATTCTCAAAAGTGCTGGTTGAAACGACTTCACCTGTGTTTGTAGAGGCCGGTTTGGGCAAGTTTGATTTGATGGATCCGCAAAGTGCAACTTCAGCACAGGCATTAGGGCTTGGTAATCCTCCGACACCGGAGTTAGGAGAAAGTGCCGATTTCGTAGATTGTACCTGGGATTTGTCCGGATTGTTATCACATTTGAAGGCTGTAAACGACAGGCCGACGGAGCATCCTTTCAAGGTGCTTTTCGTAGATGACCGTAACCAGGAAAAAGAAACATCGTTTACGATTAAAATCATGCCGGATGTAGCGGCTGCTGTCGAGGCCCCCATTTGTTGGACGACTTTTGCTGTGCTTCGGGGGATTACTGTTGATGAGACTGCTTATTTCCAATTGACATCCTCTGATGGTTTAAATATTGATATCAAAGGTGTAAATCGTACGGATGAAGGGAATGTATCGGCATTGGTTACAGGGTTGAAACCTGATGTTACTTATTCGTATAAATTGGCTTCAGAACAGGACCCGGCGATGGCATGTGAAGCTGTGGAGTTCAAGGTTGAGGCGGCTTCGGTGGTTCCGAATTTGGGTTTTGAAGGTTGGAACACAGCCCCAGGGTATAATAGACCGGATGGAGTTAATAAGGAAGGAAGAGAATATTGGGAATCTGGCAACAAGGGTGCAAATATGGGAGGTAAAGTATTACTTCAAAAAACAGATGATTGTAAAGATGGAAGTGCCGCTGCAAAGTTGACTTCACAATGGGCAGGTGCATTTGGACTTGGAGCTTTTTCAGCAGGAAGCGTATTCTCAGGAAGTGTTATAGAAGCAGGAACAAGTGGAGCAACATTACAATATGGACAACAATATATCGGTTTTCCAACCCTTTTTAAAGGCTGGTATAAGTATTTACCTGGTAATATTGATTATATAAGTAATGAAAAGAAAGCAGGTGGTTCCGATGTCGGTATAATATATATCGCTTTAACAACGGAAACTCAGATTGTAAAATCTCCATTAAAAGGTGCTCCGGTTCGTTTTGATCCAAAAGCGTCAAGTGTCTTTGCCTATGGTGAAAAGATAATAACGGAAAATGTGGACACATATACGGAATTTTCTATACCCTTGACGTATTATCAAGGGAAGATGCCTTCTCCCAAAACCCCTATATACATTATCATCATGGCTTCTTCAAGTAAGGATGGTGATGTATTTACCGGTTCGACGAGCAGTGTCATGTATGTTGACGAATTTAGTTTGTCTTACGATTATAATCAAGAATGTTTGAAAGAAACGGAATATAAAGATATTCCTGTAAATTCAGTTAATAACGAATAAATGAAAAAGCATCTTTTTTTCTTGTTCTTATCCGTCCTCTTTTTTTCTTTGCCCGTCCAGGCAAAGAAAAACAAGTATGACCGTGGGATTGTCATGAAGACCTTTATCCCGAAAGGGCAATGGATGGTAGGGACAACGTTTTCATACTCCGAGCATGTGGATGACAATTTCGAGTTTCTTTCTGTGCTGAAAGATATAACGAGCGATGGATATACGTTCAAGGTAACGCCTTTGGTCAGCTATTTCATACGCGACAATATCAGTATCGGAGGACGTTTTGCTTATGGGCGTACCGTGACGAACCTGAATAACTTGTCTTTGGAACTGGGCGATGATTTGAGTTTTGACGTCAGCGACTATGAAAGTACCTCCAATACGTTTACGACCGCGGTCTTTTTGCGTACTTATCTGAATTTGGGTGACAGCAAACGGTTCGGGTTGTTCAACGAGGCAAGGGTTTCGTATGGCTATTCCGAAAGCAACGGAAGTTCCGGAACGGGGGTCGACCTTTCCGGCTTGTATCAGTTAAAGCATAATCTGAATATCGGTGTCGCACCTGGTATCACAGTTTTTGTCAATGATTTTGCAGCCGTGGAAGCTTCTATCAGTGTGGCCGGGCTTAATTTTAACTGGTATGATCAGACCCGCGACCAAGTGTATAAAGGCAAGCGCACTTCCAGCTCGGCGAATTTCAAGATCAACCTTTTGTCGGTCGATCTCGGCATCGTCTTTTATTTGTAACGAATGATGAGGAAAGTAAAGGATTACATATTGTTTACGATTGCTGTTCTTCTTTTGGCGGGATGCGTGAAGAACGATTTGCCTTACCCCACGATCGTGGGAGAAATCAATGAGTTTGCCTTGCAGGGGCAAACCCAGATGAAGATTGACAAGGCAACGGGTACTATCGCCGTCAAGGTAGCGGATAGTCTGGACTTGGCCAATCTCAGAATCGAGAAGCTGGTCGTGACAGACGGTATGACAGTGATCCCCGATGAGGAGGCTTGCCTCGACTTTGCACATTTTCCGGATACCGGCTTTATTCATGTGGACAGCTTGCCGCCTACGGCCGATACGAGGATGAACTTTAAGAAGCCCGTTTCCTTTATTCTTCGCCTTTATCAGGACTATCCGTGGAAAGTGACGGTGGAGCATGATATCCAACAGCGGGTAACAGTGAAAAACCAATTGGGTAGTGCGCTGATCGATAAGAATACGCACAATGTGATCATATATGTGGATTCGCTTTTGCAACCTTCTTTGCGTAATATTGAGATTGAAACGCTGAGTTTGGGCGGTTCGACGGCAACGGTTATGCCCGATCCGAAGTCGGTTGCCGATTTCACACGTCCTCGTACCTTCTTGTTTACCGCTTTCGGCGAGACGGAAGAGTGGACGGTCAGTGTGGCCTATCCGCCTGCAGGAATGTCTTTTACTTCAGTGTCGGCTTGGGCAAAGCATGCTTGTGTTATGGGAAATACACGGACGGGCATGGTTTCCGCCCGCTATCGGATGAAGCAGGAAGTGGAGACTAAGGCGGATACGAATGATCACTGGGAAAATGTGCTTTCGAGCGAGATAGATATTGATGAAGCGGGCAACTTTACGTTGGTATTCACGCATCTCCAACCAGGCAAGGTCTATGAATATGAATTGACAGTCGATGGCGTCACGGAAGATGTGAAAACATTCGAGACGGAGCTTATCCAGTTGATCCCGAACCTTTCTTTGGACGATTGGTATAAAGACGGAAAAAGTTGGTATGCCAATCTGGATCTGGGACCGGACAATTATTTTTGGGATTCCGGAAACAAAGGTTCCAATGCGGTAGGGGAAGCCAATCCGACTTCGCCGGAGACGAGTGATGTGGTCCGGGGCAAGGCGGCACGTCTGGAGAGTAAGACGGTAGCGGGTGTCTTTGCGGCCGGTAGCCTTTATACGGGAACATTCGGCAAGGTGGAGGGACTGAGCGGTGCTTCTTTGAATTTCGGTCGTCCTTATACGGGGCGTCCGTCGGCATTGAAAGGATATTATAAGTATAATTCCGGTGTGATCGACAAGACGAAAGCGCCTTATCTGGATTTGGCGGGGCGGCGCGATTCCTGCCATATTTATATGGCATTGTTTTCTGGATGGACGGCTCCTTTCCTGGTCAATACCAATACGGGAACGTTTGTCGACCTGACCTGGAACAATGAAAACCTTGTCGCTTTCGGGCAACTCATACAGGGCGAAACGGTAAAGGATTATACCCAGTTCCGTATCAACTTGGAATATCGCGACCAGACAACTAAACCGACATACATTCTCATCGTAGCCTCCGCCAGCAAATATGGCGATTTCTTTACGGGAAGCACGAGCAGTGTGTTACTGTTGGATGAGTTGGAGTTGGTGTTTGAATAATTGGCAATGGATAATTGCCAATTGGGTGAGTTCTTTGAAATGATTGGATTTGGAAGTTAGATGGAAATTTCTTTTCTTTGTTATAAATATTGAATAAATATTTTGGTTGAAATGTAGTTTATGCAGTCGAAAGAACGATATATAGAGTTATTGCGTAATTATTTTCTTGATAAAGCAAAGAATTACGGTGTTGTTAGAATGGCGTTATTCGGTTCTGTCGCTCGTAATGAGCAAACGGATTTCAGTGATATAGATGTAGCTTATGAAGGGAATGCTGATATTTTACTGCGTAGCCGTATGAAACAAGAATTAGAAGCGTTGTTTGAGTGCAAAGTTGATATCGTTCGTCTTCGTAAACAATTAACGGATACTGCTTTTGGACAGAATATCTCAAAAGATTTGTTGTATGTTTGATAGAATACGGATAGAAGCGTTGTTAGACCGGATTGAAGAAGCAATTTTGTTAATTCAAAGCAAACGGGATCTGATTGCAAAACCGGATGATTTCTTATTGAACTCAGATGGGATGTTTCTATTGAGTGGTATTTGTATGCAATTGATATTTATAGGAGAGAGTCTAAAAACGATAGATAATAAAACTGCTCATAATTATTTGGTTCATTATCCCAATATACCGTGGAATGCGATAATGGGATTACGTGATATTATCGCCCATGAATATCACCGTATTGATGAAGAAGAAATTTTTAATGTGATGAATGTAGAGCTGGGTCCTTTATTAGATACGATCCGGACAATGAAAAAGGAGTTACCTGCTTATTCTTAAATCCAAGATTTTAAATAATAAAAAATCTGCTTATTAAGTAGTTTTTGCACTGCCTGCCGACAGGGTAAAGCCTGTTTGATAGGCAGAATAGGCTTTCTTCACGGGAAGCACGAGCAGCGTGTTGCTGTTGGATGAGTTGGAGTTGGTGTTTGAGTAATTGGCAATCGTATAATTGCCAATTGGGTGAGTTCTTTGAAATGATTGGATTTGGAATATAGGCAGATTCTGAAATAAAAAAGGCTTAGGATGTTTCCTTAATAGGAACTTTTGTTATCTTTGTTGCATAAACTTGCGACTATGGAAACAAAAGCGAAATTCAAAGTAATCTATATGGATGAGGCTGTCAGATTTTTGGAATCTTTGGACGAAAAAGTTAGAACTAAGATTGCTTATAATATAGAGAAAGCAATGTTGGTGGTTGATAAGGCTTTGTTCAAAAAGATGGATAGTTTTGATATTTGGGAATTTAGAACCTTGTATAATGGAATGTCATATCGTCTATTCGCATTTTGGGATACAGATAAAGAGACATTGGTTGTTGCGACGCATGGTTTAATCAAGAAGACTCAAAGGACGCCGTCTAAAGAAATTTTGAAAGCAGAAGAATTGAGAAAACTATATTTTAGCTTAAAAAAGAAATGATATGGAACAGATGAAACTTTATACGCATGAGGAAATGCTGGATCGAGTAATCGGTGTTCGTGGTACTTCGGAACGGGAAAAATATGAAGATGATGTTAACAATTTCCTAATAGGTGAAGCTATCAAGCGAACCCGTGAATCCAAGAATCTCACTCAAGAGCAATTGGGTCAATTGATGGGTGTCAAGAGAGCGCAAATATCCAAAATAGAAAGTGGAAAAAGCGTCAATTTCTCAACGATTGTCCGGGCTTTCAGGGCGATGGGTGTAAAATCGGCAAACCTTGACTTAGGTTCATTGGGTAAGGTGGCTCTTTGGTAAAGATAATTAGCTCTTTTGAGTCACCATCATAGATGACCCTGTGTGTAGAGTTGAAGCCTTTATTGGGGAGACTATCCGGACAATGAAAAAGGAATTACCTGCTTATTCCTAAATCCAAGATTTTAAATAATAAAAAATCTGCTTATCGAGTAAGCTCAAATCTACTTGATAAGTAGAGGGTATGTCTGCTTACTAAGCAGGCGTGTGTTTACTTATTAAGTAGACGAGACTCTACTTAGTAAGTAGTTTTCGGACTGCTTGCCGACAGGGTAAAGGACTGTCTGACAGGTAGGATGGAAATAGGTTGAATTCAGATTAAAAATTAAATATACCCGAAAACGTGGAAGATGGGGAAACGGGGTTCGGGAAGAAAGGACAAACGATATGACCATGAATAGAGTAATCAATTGGTGGATAAAAGGTGTACTGTTGGCTGGGATGATGATGTTGGCTGGGATGGCTGAGGCTGTAGATGTAAGTTCAGCTGAAGGGTTGGCAAGTGCAAATGGTTTTAAAGGTAAAGCTAATTGGAGTGGAAATAAGGTGACGTTGACTGGAAATGTGGAGTTGTCGGAGACGATTACGATAAAATCAGAAGGTGAGATAGTGTTGGATTTGAATGGAAAAACAATACAAAATTCTGATAAAAAAAAGGGGATAACTCTTTTCCAAATTTCAAAAGGAGTTTTTAGTGTTCAAGATTCGGGAATAAATGGTAAAATATTAGTCTCTTATACAAGTTCTTTATTTGATACAAAACATGTACAAATGATAGGAGTTTCGTTAATAGGTGGAACATTTAATTTGTATAATGGTGCAATAGAATCCGTGTGTGAACGCTGGGAGGCTATAGGTGTGAACGTTTCAGGAGGAACTTTTAATATGTTTGGGGGCAAAATAAATGCTACAGCAAAAGTAAAAACGACTAATGAATATTGGGGATATGGTTTAAATATTGAAAATGGAAATGTTCAATTAAAAAAAGGAACGATTACAGGCACGAATGAAAGTGGAATATATAAAGATAGAGCAAAAGCTGTAAAATCATCTAAGTCGTTAATGAATATATTATTTGAAGGTTATGGTATATATAAAGATGAGTCTCTATTATCTATGGATGCAACCGAAACTGCCAATGGCACTGTCGAAATCAAACCAATCGAATATAAGATAACATACGACAAGGTTGGCGGTACTGAAATAGCTGGAAAAAACTATCCTACTCAATATAACGTTGAAACTCCCGATTTTACTATCGGTGGTCTTACCAAAGTGCATTATACATTTGAACATTGGCATTATGATGATGCAAAGGTCGTAGAGAATTCGGTGATTAAACAAGGAACCATTGGTAATCAGATTTTTACAGCTCATTTTACTCCCATTGAATACCCAATTGTATATGAGCGAAACGGCGGTTTTGAGAAACCTGAGAATGAGAATCCTAAGACATATAACGTTGAAACTAAAACTGGAGAATTGGGAGAGGCTGGGCGTCATTATTATACTTTTGACGGATGGTATAAAGACCAGGGTTTAACTCAAAAATTCCTTGGGTTTGATGGACGATTCTATGAAAGTCCTTTCTATCTCTATGCTAAGTGGATTCCTATTGAATATCCGGTAACTTTTTATAATGGAACAGGTGAAGATGCTGTGCAATATACCAAATTTGGTGAGTTCCACCGTTCAGAAGAAGTGGGAATAGATAAATTGCCTGTGCCTATCGAAGACGATCGTATCTTTAAAGGATGGGTAGAAAATGGAAATTCGTCTATTGTAAACAAAATAGAGAGAGGACATGAACCTGTTAAGCTATATGCTACTTGGAATTTGGTTAATTTCGTTGTTCGATATGAACTTAATGGAGGAACCTTTGGTACGGGAGTTCAATCTGTGGATCGATATACAGCAGAAACCACAAAGGATGTACGTTGGAAAACAGGAGTAGATGTGATGAAGCCCGGATTTGTGTTTAAGGGTTGGCATTTGGGTTCTGTTAATGGATCGTCAATTAGTCAGTTCCCTTTAGATAGGCATTTGAAACCGGCAACTACTTCTTCTGATGGTTTGGAGGTGACATTTACGTTTTATGCGGAATGGGAGGAAAAAGTATATGATATTTTGTTTATGCCTAATGGAGGAGATCCTATTGATTGTGATGGTTATAAATTGGCAGACGGAGTTTCGAAAGTCAATATGCCTGTTGCAAAGAGAAAGGGATATAAATTCTTAGGATGGTATTATAAGGATGATTCGGAAGGAAAAAATAAAGTGGAATCTATTCCTGCAGGAGGAACAGAAAAGATCACTCTTGTTGCGCATTGGGAAGTGATTCCTTATAAGATTACATACGAAAAAGAAGGTGGTACATTAGACAAACCAATCGAATCATACACAGTGGAAGATGTCGTTGTGTTGCCGACTCCCAAGAAAGAACACTATACATTTGCCGGATGGTACACTCAGAAAGAAGGAGGTGAAAAGCTGATTGCCAATAAGATTAGTTTGGCAACAGGGGATACGACAGTTTATGCCAGGTGGACACCGAATGTTTATCAGGTAACTTTTGAAACAAATGGTGGAACGGTTATTTCCGGTAGTTTTCCATATACATACGGTGAAACGATTAAAATCAGTAAACGTACTTATAGGGCGAACTATGATTTTTTCGGTTGGTATATGGAAGAGGCTTTGAAAACGCCTTTTGATGATAAGAACAATAAATATGGCGGCGACCTCACCCTATACGCCAAATGGGGACCGAAGCGCTACAAGATCCATTACGATATGTTTCACGGGGAGGAATTGCCCGATGATACCTATACGACAGAAGAATCGAAACAGTTGCCGACGAATGCTATCCGCCCCGGGTTTACATTTGCCGGTTGGTATGCCGACGATATGTTGACGGTGGGACCTGTAACGAAGATTGAAAAAGGCGAGTCGGGCGACAAGACATTCTATGCCACCTGGAAACCGGGCTATATGGTTCGCTTTACCCAACCGGAAAACGGAAAGATCGAGGTGAAGCGGAGAGGAGACCTGTTGGTTTCGGGCGATAAGGTCGGGGAAGGCGTGGAGATCACGATCACGGCAACGCCTACCGATGCGAAGTATGGCCTGAAAGCCTTGTCGATCGGTGGAAAGACATACACCACCAGTCCGCAGACCATCAAAATGCCGGGAAATGACTTGTATATATCTGCAATCTTTGAAGATGTGCGTATGGTCGCCTCTGCACCGGAAATTATCACAGACCCGGAAAATACCGATAATATGCTAATGGGAACAGTCGTGAAAGTTACGTTGAAAAAGACGGATGAAAGCACGACACTTTATTATTCGATCAGCGACGGGCCGAGAAAACTTTATAACGGGCCTTTCACGATGAACAGTGAGACAGCAACCCTTCTTAATTTAAAAGCATTTGCAGTCAAGGAAGGATATAAAGAGGGAGTGACCGTGCGGGATATGGGGTTCGGAGTGAAGAAAATCTCGGTTGTCTTTGATCTGCCTGCCGGTATTACTGCCATTAATCCGTTGGGAGGAGAAGTGGTTTCGGCAATTGCATCCGGCGGTACATTCGAGTTTTCCCTGCAAGTGGACAAGAACTATTTCCAGTCATTGGATTCAATGACTGTATTGGCAAACGATTCCATATTGACGGCAAATGCCGACGGAATCTATCGAGTGGAAGGGGCTTCCAACGATGTGAAAATAACGGTGGAAGGGTTGGAAAATGTAGCCTATGAAGTCACTTTGGAGCAAAGTGATAACGGGTACATCTATTTTACGGAAGATGGTAGTGATGGTACTCTTACGTTGCCTTGTGCTAAACGGATTTCGGTTACAGCCGTACCCGATCTTAATTATAAATTCGGAGGATGGAACGATGGAAGCCAAGCCAATCCGTATAGTTTGACAGTGACATGCGATACGACGTTGAAAGCGACTTTCGTGCCGGATGCTAAATATTTCACGATTACGCTGCCTGTATTGGAAGGGGTGACGGTCAAACCGTTGTCCGGCTATTCGACTGAAGTCCGGCATGGAGATAAATTCCATTTCTATTTGCGTTTTGCCGATGGGTATAGTGCAGGAAACTTGATCGTCAAGGCAAACGGTGTCGTGTTGGATGCGAATGAAGAAGGGGTATATAGCCTTTATCGGATTGCCGGAAACTATTCTATTTCGGTGGAAGGGGTTGTGAAGGACGGAGTAAAATTGAAATTGGCAGAGCATGTTTCGGCCATGGATATTGCGACTGCGACGGATGCCATGAAAGCGAAGCTTTATCCCGAGTCGCTGATTTCCTTGTTGGCAACCGCTCCGGATGGGGAATATTTTTACAAATGGAATGACGGAAACAGCGATAATCCGCGTATCGTGACGGTTCGTGAAGCTTCCGGATTATTGCCTTTGCTCCAACCGGGATCCGGAGAGGGAGAATATGCCAAAATCCACCTCCCGAATGTTGTCGGGGCCGGTGTCGGCGTGCAGGTAGATGTACATACGATCGAGGTAGGCGGCAAGATGCCGTTCAAAGTGGTGCTTCTGCCCGGATACAGCCAAAGCGAAGTGAAGGTCACTGCTAACGGCAAGTTGTTGGAGGAAGGATTGTCCATGCGTGCAGCCAGCAAGAGTCGTACATTGGTTTATTCTCTTGCCGATGTGGATAAAGAGGTGAAAATCGAGATCAGCGGCTTGAAGCTCGATACTTACAATGTCGATGTGGAGCAGTCGGAAGGAGGGCGGGCATCTGTCAGCCCGTCAGGACGGATCGAATGTGGCAGTCAGGTGATATTTACTGCCATCCCGGATGCCGGAAATATTTTTGTCAAGTGGAGCGACGGAAATACGTTGAACCCCTATCCTTTCCCGGTGGACGGTGACACAAACTTGAAAGCGGTATTTATGCGCAGCGACATGGCGGTGGCGAATGAGGGGATTGCTCCGTCGGTTACACGTATATATGCCCGTTCAGGTAAACTGTATGTGGAAACGAAGGCGTCCGGCCTATATATATGGAATATGGATGGAATGTTGATAAAGAGGACTTTCGTTTCGGATGGTTGCTCTGTACATCCGCTGCCTGCCGGCATGTATATCGTCAAAGTGGGAGAGGGAGAACCTGTAAAAATCAGAATCCGGTAGTTCCTCAAAATGGGGTCGTTTAAATGTAAACGACTTTTTTCGCCGAAAAAGAGGCAAAAACAGGGCATAAAAGTACCTCCAACACGGCGGATAAACATCCCCGCACCCCCGTAAGGGCTTTGCACAGACCCGGGTCTGCACCTCTCCCGCACCCGGGTCTGTGTGGTAGGTACACCCGGGTCTCAAGCGGCTTTAGAAGCTGTTTTTGACAAAAGAAAAGCCAGTCTTGATGACAAAAGAAGCCGTTTTAACAGATTTTGCACCTGTTTCCGGACGGTCTCTGTTTTTATCCTGTAATTGATACACAGGGTGTTATCGTTTTTAACTATGATAGTAGTGATAGATGAATGATAGTTAAAAACGGCAACTATCATTTCATAACATATTGGTTTGAAGCAATATACAGACGGATGTGATAGTATGATAGTAGATTTTGCAAAAACATTATATGGTTAGTCCGTATCGGTGGCGAAAGCAGATGGGCGCTTTATGATTCTGGTGCGGCTGCCCTGGGTTCGCATACGAAGTTTTCGTCAAATCAGAATTTATTGTATATTTGGCGCAAAGGAGATAAACCGAAGAAAAGTATGTCTAATACCACGGATGAAGGATTGATAAAGGCGATCAGGAAAAATGATTACATCAGTTATAATAAACTGTTTGAGCGTTATTATGGCCGTCTTTGTCAATATGTATATAGCCTGCTTATGGATAAAAGTGATACGGAGGATGTTGTGCAAGAGCTTTTTCTGAATATATGGAAGAACCGGGAAAGGATTGAGATTAAAGAAAATGTTGGCGGATATCTTTATAGGATGGCTAAGCATTTGGCATTGAATCATCTTCGTTCGAAAGTCTGTTTTAATAATCTGTCGGAAACTCAGGATCAGTTATCGTATGAAGACAACCGGGTCGAGTCTGAAGAATTTCGGATCGCTCTTTATGGCTGTATCGATCATCTCCCCGATCGTTGTAAAGAAGTGCTGTTGCTTCACCGGATAAAAGGATTGAAACAAAAAGAAATCTCGGAAAAACTCGATATCTCGGTAAAAACGATTAAAAATCAGATCTGGATCTCGCTCCAGAAACTGAGGAAATGTTTGGAATTAAAAGGAATATAATTTTTTAGGGTCCGGAATAGGACCTTTTTTTATTTGTAGTGTCATATAATAAAAGCAAGATTCATGGAAGAACAAAAACAGATAAAAGACTATATCGTAGACTATTTACTGGACGGTGAAGATGAAAAACGTCTTGATCCGGTATTGGTTGAGTGGTTGGCCGAAGATGAGTCCCATAGAAAAGAATTTTTTTTGTATAAAAAGATTTGGGAAGAATCTTATCGTTATACAGAAGCAGAGACTTTTGATCCAGATCTTGCATGGGAAAAGGTTGACAAGATAAACCGGCAGAAAGTATATCTTCGGAAATATTGGAAAAACATGTTATATACGGCTTCCGGGGTTGCCGCATCTTTGTTGGTGGTGTTGGCTTTGTCTTTTATGGGAACTTTTCGGAAAGGATCGGAGGTGCTGGTCAGTATGAGTGCCGATTATGGGAATCGTTCGGAGATTGTGTTGCCGGACGGATCTTTGGTCAAACTGAATGCCGGTTCTGAAGTCGTTTATTCTTATGATCCGAAGAGAAAAACGCGGGAAGTTGATTTCCAAGGGGAAGGATTTTTTGATGTGTCCAAGAGTAAGGAACCTTTTGTCATTAAAGTGGCCGGAGGTTTAAACGTGAGGGTCTGGGGTACTTCTTTCAATTTGCAGGCGTATGCCGATGATCCGGTTATCCAGGCTTCTTTGGTGGAGGGATGTATCGAACTGGAGAAAGGAAACGAGAAGTTGAGAATGAAGCCGGGCGAGATAGCTGTTTTCGATAAGGAGACGAATAAGATAAAGCCGGTAGAAGGTGTTTTGTCCCATTCTTACGGCTGGTTGGACAATAAGTTATATATGGAGGATATGTCTCTGTCGGTTGTTTGTAAATATCTGGAAAGATGGTATGATGTGGAAATTACGCTTCAACCGGGATTGGGAGAAAAGATCCGTTATAACGGAGTAATACAGGAAGAAACCGTAACGGATGTCATGAATGCTTTGTCGCGTCTAAGTGATATAAGCTATCATGTAAAAGGAAAACATATAAGTATAACCTCTAAATAGAATTGCCTATGAAGTAGAATGCCATGAATACACAAAAACGGGAAATGCTGCCACATCTCCCGTTATGAGTTTGATAATAAATTAGTGTTGGTAGCACTAATAATTAACTAACAATCAATATACAAATATATGAATTTTTTTAATACGTTAGAGTTGGGGCAGCCTTCAACTCTTAAAAAGATATTATCTATTATGAAATTGACGGTAGTTTTTTTGATTGCATTTTCTTTGCAGATTTCTGCATCTGTATATTCGCAGACCACAAAGTTATCATTGAATGTACAGAATCAATCCATAAAGGAAGTCCTTTATTTGATCGAAAATCAATCGGATTTTCGATTTATTTATGAAAGCGGAAAGATAAACTTAGATAAGAAAGTGTCCGTTCATGCAAAAGATCAGTCGGTTGAAATGGTCTTAGAGCGTCTTTTCGAACAAGAGGGAATTCAATATGAGATTACGGAAAACAAACTGATTCTAATCAATCCGAAAGAAAAGGATACGGATGTTTCGTCTAAAGTGTCACGACAGGGCCGACGTATAACTGGTGTCGTAAAGGATTCGTCCGGTGAACCTGTTATAGGTGCGAATGTGGTGGAGAAAGGTACGACAAATGGAACAGTCACGGACATTGATGGGCGTTTTTCCCTTGATGTGTTGGCACATAATATTCTTGAAATATCCTATATCGGATATACCCCGCAAGAACTTAAAATAACGGATAAGTCTGTATATGATATTGTCTTGGTGGAAGATACCGAGATGTTGGATGAAGTGATCGTTGTTGGTTATGGTACGCAAAAAAAGGTGAATTTGACAGGTGCGGTAGAATCGGTAAGTGGTGAGCAATTGGCGAAACAACCGGTGGCACAAGCATCTCAGGCATTGATGGGGGTTGCACCAGGTTTAACCGCTATCCAGGAAAGTGGCCAACCGGGAGAAGATAAGGCAACTCTGCGTATCCGTGGCATGGGCTCGATCAGCGCCTCCAATGATCCTTTGGTTTTGATTGATGGTGTAGAAGGCGATATCAATACGATTGATGGAAATGATATTGAGAGTATTTCTGTATTGAAGGATGCAGCCTCTGCTGCGATTTATGGTTCACGTGCTTCCAATGGTGTCATATTGGTAACTACCAAAAGAGGTAAAGAAGGTGCTGTTTCTGTTAACTACAAAAACTATTTAGGTTGGTCTAATCCGACAAACCTTCCCTCTTTCTTGGGTGCACTTGATTATATGAAGTATACCGGTTCGGGTCAGAGCGCAATTGATGAGTATCGGGCAGGTATGGCTACAGATCCGGATCGTTTTCCGGATACGGATTGGGTTGATCTTATGTTTAGTGAGAGAAATTTTCAACAATACCACAGTTTAAATGTGAACGGAGGTTCGGAAAAGGTACGTGTATTGGCCTCCGTATCCTTGACAGACCAAGGAGCAGACATTGTAAATTATGGTTTCAAGCGTTATAATGGACGTTTTAATTCTGATTTCAAATTCTCTGATAAATTTGATATCAATTTTGATTTGGCTTTTAGCCGTTCGGAACAAAATGCCTCGAATGCGGATTTGACTTATGTCGTAAGAGAAGCGTTCCGTGTTGCTCCTATCTATCCGGCAATTTATTCGGATGGAAGTTGGGGGGATGGTTTTTCCGGAGGCAATCCGATCGCCCAAGTCCGTGCAGGCGGTTATAATAAAAAGTTGTATAATGAATTCAGAGGAGTGCTGAAGGCGAATTATCGTCCTGTCGACGGATTGAATATATCGGTATTGTATGCTCCTTCGTATAAAGACATATATGTTAAACGTGCTTCAAAGACATTTGAACAAGTGATGGATTGGGATGCGAAAACAATTAGAAAAAAAGGAGATCCTAATAGCTTCTCTCAATCTAACGAGCGTCCTTTTAGCGAAAGTTTCAATGCCGTAGTTTCTTATGGCAAGACGATTAAGGATCATACATTTTCAGTCTTGGGGGGGTATGAGTTTATAAAAAACAAATACGAAATGTTCTCTGCAGGGCGTCAATATTATGTTTTGCAGGATTATGAAGTAATCGATGCAGGATCTGAAGAGTACGATTTTAACTCTGGGAATGCGACTCATAGCGGTTTGGTTTCATATTTCGGACGTGCCAACTATGCCTATAAAGATCGCTATCTGTTTGAAGTGAATGTACGCCGTGATGCTTCTTCACGTTTTGCGAAGGATAACAGGGTCGGTATTTTCCCCTCTTTTGCCGGTGGTTGGAGACTTTCTGAAGAAAGCTTCATGAAAGATATCCGGTTTTTGTCTAATTTGAAGGTACGTGCATCTTGGGGTGAACTGGGTAATCAAGAAATAGGTAGTGATTTCCCTTATACTTCTGCAATTGGTTTGGGTAATGCCAATTATTTGATGGGAGGGAAAATTGTAAATGGAGCATCACAGACCGTTTTGGCTAATAAAAATATCAAATGGGAAACAACAGCAACGACAAATGTTGGTATAGATGCCGGATTTTTCGACCAAAGGTTGACATTGACAGCGGATTATTATATGCGTAAGACAAAAGATATTCTGTTGAATATCCCTATTTCTGTGGTGACAGGTCTAAAGGCTCCTATTCAAAATGTAGGTAATGTTGAAAATCGTGGTTGGGATCTTTCGTTAAATTGGCAGGATCGGATTTCCGAATTTGATTATGGGATCAAATTTAATTTGTCTGATGTGAAGAATGAAGTAACTTATTTAGGTGGGACACAGGAAATAATCGCTAATAATTCGATCATTAGGATTGGCCATCCGATTTATTCTATTTATGGATATGAAACAGAGGGGATATTCCAGACTCCGGAAGAAATAGAAGGCGCGCCTTCTCAATTTGGAAGTTTACAACCTGGTAACATACGTTACAAAGACCAATTGACTGTTGATACTGATGGAGATGGAGTAATGGATGCTGGCGATGGAGTGATTAATGCGGATGATAGGGTTATAATTGGTGATCAGTTCCCGAGATTTACATACGGTATAAACTTGAATGCGGGTTATAAGGGATTTGATTTGGGGATTGACTTGCAAGGTGTCGGCAAACGTGATATTTTGTTGGGTGGTGATTTGGTTTTCCCGTTATTCAATGCCGGAAAAATCCAAGAATGGCATGTCAAAGAATGCTGGTCTCCTGAAAATACGAATGCCAAATTCCCGGTTTTAGCTGCAACAAGTTTCGGCAGCAATGATATTCAAGCAAGTGATACGTGGGTATTCAATGGTTCTTACTTGCGTGTAAGAAATGTTACGTTTGGCTATACACTTCCAAAACAGTTGTTGGGTAAGATATTTATTAAAAACTTGAGAGTGTATTTTTCCGGACAGAATTTATTGACTTTCGATAAACTGCCTAAGGGAATAGATCCTTTAGTGCCTAATGATTCGCAAGGGGCAATCTACCCGATTGCAAAGAGTTATACATTTGGTATTGATTTATCCTTTTAATAATGAAAATTATGAATATATATAAATTATTGCTGTTATTAGTAATCGGATTCTCTTCTTGTGAGAGCCGGATTTTGGATTTGGATTCTTTGACGGAACCAGTAGATGATATTTTCTATAAAAATGAAGAAGAACTGAACTTAGCTCTTAATGGAGCGTACAATTCAATGCGGTTAACTACCGATTACAAAGTGCCTTTGATGATGGTATTGGACAACGGATCTACGGATATAGGTGTATCAAGAGGTGTTTGTTCTGCATTGATGAATCAAGGTCAAGGAACGCAAGCTCCTACCAATGGGGCGTTTTTGACAATCTATTCTAATTTCTATACGGGGATTGCCAGAGCGAATGCTTTATTGGAAAATATGGTACGTGCAAAAGATGTAGTATCTGAAGCCAAATATAATCAGATAGAGGCGCAGGCCTTATTTATCAGAGCTTTTCATTATATGTACCTGACAGAACTTTGGGGTGATGTCCCTTTCTTGGACAAGGTTGTCAAAACTCCGGAAGAGGGTATGATACCTCGCGAGGAGAAAAAGGTAGTTGTAGATCATATTTTGGCGGATTTGGAAAAAGCGGCCGAAGTGCTCCCTTATCAATGGGAAGGTGAACCGGAACGTGTCACTAAGGGAGCGGTTTTGGGGTTGCACGCCCGTATAAGTTTGTATAATGGATATTATGAAAAAGCCGCTGCATCTGTAAAAAAGATTATGGATAATGAGCAGGCATTTGGTTACAAACTCCATCCAAACTATGGAGAGTTGTTCCAGTTGTCAGGACAATCGTCTGAAGAAATCATGCTTATCATGCCTTTCCAATATGAGTATTACACGACTCAATTTTCTGTGACTCAGGGTTCTCGAAATAAGGGTTCTGTGTCTGTCATGGTTCCTACGCAGTCAATGGTAGATTCTTATGAATGTACTGATGGCAAAACGATTGACAAGTCAGCCGTGTATAGTCCTAAACATCCTTTTGAAAACAGGGACCCGCGTTTGAAAGCTTCAATTATCACTCCTCAAAGCGAATGGGCGGGTATGATATTCGAAAGCCATCCGGACTCTACAAAATGGCGTAAGGCCAATGGTGAAATAGGTGGTAATAATTCGGATTGCCGTACTGTTTCTTGGCCGGCGGCTTTTTGTGGCTATTTGTGGAAAAAGAATACAATAGAAGAAACACAGATCAAAATTCAGGCTTGGGACGATCATAATTTCATCCTCATGCGATATGCGGAAATGCTGTTGATCTATGCAGAAGCCAAAATCATGAATGGGGATATTGATGCTTCTGTGTTGACGGCAATAAACAGGGTGCGTGCTCGTGCTTACGGGGTGGATGTGTCTGATACGAATAATTATCCTGCAATTACAACGACAGATGCGGCTGAGTTGAAAAACATTATCCGTCGTGAACGCAAGGTGGAGCTGGCGGATGAAGGTTTTCGTCTATTTGATATCCGTCGTTGGAGAATTGCTGAAAAAGTAATGCCTGTGACGATTTATGGCCGTATCCTTGATACTGAAAATGCAACGGGTGTACCTCAAATTGATGAAGATGGTTTGGTCTCTTATAAAGGTATAGAAAGTCAATATGATTTGAATACAGATGCTCGTTTCCCTAATGCAGTGCGTGTGTTCAATCCCAATCGGGATTATCTGTGTCCTATTCCTCAGCAAGAAGTGGATACTTACGCTCGATATGGAAAGACGCTTAAACAGAATCCGGGGTATTAATAGTTAAGTTTCAAGGGAAAACAGGGGTCTTATTGGAGATTTGAAGTAGATGTGGAAATAGAGGCTGTTGATCCTGAAGATCCCAATGTATTGGCTATATTACGTCAAGAGAAGTGCCAGACATTGCCTTTGACAAGAGGTGCCGATCGATATGAAATAGACTTTACGGATGAAGAAGTTCGTGTTTTAAATTCTATATCGACAAAACAGAAAAAGTTGAGAGTGGAAAAGGGTAAGCTTGTGATTCCTTTGGATATAAGACCCTATAGTATGTACCTTTTAAAATTTAAATTATGAATAAAGCAATTAGTATATTATTTGTCGTATTGTCGGTTATCAGTTCGGCTTGTACACAATCGGAGCGTTTATGGGTCGAGGCTGAAAGTTTCAGCAATAAAGGAGGTTGGGTTGTTGACCAACAGTTTATCGATCAGATGGGATCAAGCTATTTGATGGCTCACGGTATGGGCAAACCCGTTGAGGATGCTGAGACGGAAATCTGTTTTGATAAGACGGGAGTTTATTATGTGTATGTCCGTACATACAATTGGACATCCCCGTGGAGTGATAGTAAAGGACCGGGACGGTTTCAATTGAGTTTGAACGGGAATGTATTGCCTGTTGAATTGGGTGCAACCGGTAACAATTGGATGTGGCAGAGTGCGGGTTCTATAGATATCAAGCAGAAAAGGAACAAACTTTCCTTGCATGACCTTACCGGTTTCAATGGCCGTTGTGATGCTATTTACTTTACGATGGATGCAAATGATGTTCCTGCCTCGGATTGTACCGCATTGAATCGAATGCGTCGTCGAATGTTGGATCTTGAAGATACTCCGGACGTTATTGGTAAATATGATTTTGTAGTAGTCGGCGGTGGTATCGCCGGGATGAGTGCCGCGATCACGGCTGCACGTTTAGGTTGTAAAGTCGCATTGGTACATGAT
The DNA here is from genome assembly GCA_910577325.1 of uncultured Parabacteroides sp. Lineage (GTDB taxonomy): Bacteria > Bacteroidota > Bacteroidia > Bacteroidales > Tannerellaceae > Parabacteroides. The sequence goes on along the minus strand of CAJTMR010000011.1, from coordinate 74,892 downwards.
CGTCCTGTCCTTGGCGGAAACAACAGTTCTGAGGTCAGAGTCCATTTGGGAGGGCGTATAGAAGCCGGACCTTATACGGCATTGGGTAATCTGCAAAAGGAGTTTGGTCCTCTCAAGGGTGGCAATGCCCGGCCGGGTAGTTTCTATGAAGACGGGAAAAAAATGGAAGCGGTCAAAAAGGAGAAAAATATAACACTTTTTGCTTCTCATAGGGCTTTTGATGCAGAAACGGAAGGTGACCGCATAACAAAGATCTATATCCGTAATATAGAAACCAATAAAGAAATGGCTCTCTCTGCACCTTTGTTTGCCGATTGTACGGGCGATGCCAATTTGGGTGCAATGGTCAATGCCGAATATCGTATAGGACGTGAATCAAAAGCTGAGTTTAATGAACCTACTGCGCCTGAAAAAGCCGACAAAATGACGATGGGGGCTTCTGTCCAGTGGTATTCCCGTGAAGACTCGGAGCCTTCTTCATTCCCTGAATTCAAATATGATGTGGAGTTCAATGAGGAAAATTCTGAAAAAGTAACAATGGGCGAATGGACTTGGGAAACAGGAATGAATAAAGACCAGGTAGAGGAGGCCGAGTATATACGGGACTATGGCTTGTTGGTTGTGTATTCTAATTGGTCTTTCTTAAAAAATGATTATTCTAAAAAAGAAGAATATGCTAACCGTTCCTTAAAATGGGTAGCATACATTGCCGGTAAGAGAGAATCCCGACGTTTGATAGGGGATCATGTGCTTACTGAAAATGATTTGGTGGACTTCGTGGAATATCCTGATGCGACAGGTTCTACAACTTGGACGATTGATTTGCACTATCCGGATCCTGCAAATACTCTTTATTTTGCTGATAAAGAGTTTAAATCTATTTGCAAGATGAAAAAAATTCATCCGTATCCGATCCCTTATCGATGTCTTTATTCCAAAAATATCGAGAATATGTTTATGGCAGGACGGAATATAAGTGTTACTCATGTAGCTTTGGGAACTGTCCGGGTAATGCGTACAACCGGTATCTTGGGAGAAGTGGTAGGGATGGCTGCCTCTTTGTGTAAAAAGAATGGAGTATCTCCCCGCGCGATATTCCCTACGTATTTTGGAGAACTGAAAAAGTTAATGGAACAAGGCATTTCCAACTCCGATTTGCCCAATAACCAGATGTATAATCAAGGGGAAACTTTAGGCCCGAAAACAAATGTCAGATGAAAATAATTTGGATATGTTTTTTATGTTTCATTTCTTTTTCTGCTGTTTCCGAGGAAAGGAGATATGATGTGTCGACTCAAAAATATACCTATTATTCAGGGAAATTGGGTGATTTTGATTTAGAAGTCGATTTACCGCAGCATGGCACGGAGCAAGTCCCCTATATGATTTATATACATGGCGGCGGATGGCAACATGGAGATCTGAATGTCTTTAAAAAACATTCGATTTATATGGCCGAAAGAGGTATTGCAGGCATTAGAATCTCTTATCCTTTGATAAAGCAAGGCGGAACATTAAAGAGGGTTATGGAGCTGATAGAAAAATCGGTTTCTTTTATTAGGAAGCACGAAAAGGATTGGAAACTGGATTCGTCCCGTTTCGGCTTTTGTGGCGCTTCGGCGGGTGCTCATTTGGCTGCATTGGCTGCTATGGAAACCGATGGATGCAGGCTTTTTGTCGGTATGGCGGGAACTTATAATTTGTTGGATACAAAGGAGGGTAATTTCCCTGTACCGGAATTGAAAGAGAAGTTTATTCAAGCCATCGACTCGTTTGACCTCCGTTTGGCTTCTCCTTTGTTTAATATTCCGGATAGGAATCTTCCGGCCTGTTTGCTTATGCATGGAACGAATGATAATATCATTGACTATCGGCAATCTTTGGATTTTGAAGCAGGATTAAAAAATAAGGGAGGAATTGCTAAAACAATATTATACGATAAGGTCGATCATGGAGTAAATAGTCGTACTGATGAATTGCTCTTTAACCGGGTGTCTTATGATATGTTTGAATTTTGCAATGACATATTTGCCCGCAAACGGATTGCGTGTGTGGGGAATAGCATTACATACGGCTATTTGACACATTCAATAGAAGAGACATATCCATATAAGTTGCAAAAGATGTTGGGCGATGGTGTCGAGGTCCGCAATTTTGGTGTGCCGGGTGCAGCCGTGCAATTTGATAAATTCATTACTTATTCAAAGACGGAAGCGTATAGCGAATTGAAACTGTTTAAACCGGATTTGATAATCATGAAGTTAGGCACTAACGATTCGAGACCGGATGAATGGACGAACGAAGAGTTTTTCTATGCGGATTATCTCAGACTGGTACGGAAAATGAAGAATATTTCGGACCGGGTATATCTCTGTTATCCAATACCGCCGTATGGTGATAAATGGAAACAGCGTGATGGGATTTTGCGTAAAAAGGTAATGAAACTGATCAAACGCGTTGCAAAAGAAGAGAAGCTGCCGGTGATTGATTTGTACCGGGAGGAAATGAAGGATGGCATCAATTATTTTCCTGATGGCATTCATCCGACTTCAAACGGATATGATATAATAGCAAAGAGTATTTATGATAATTTATAGTATATATTGAATATGTTTTTACAAGGTAAGATTTGGATACGTGTTTTGGGAATCTTGATGTTTGCTTTGGCAAATAGCGGGAGTATAATGGGGGAGGAATATACTCTGTTGTCCCCGGATCAAAAGTTGAAGGTACGGTTCAGCCGGACGGATGAAGGTTCTTTTGAATATAAGTTCTTGATGGGGAATAAACTGATTGTCGACTCTTCTCCTATCGGATACAAGATGGACGATGGGAATAAAATACCGGGTAATGACTGGGTGATTTCGAATCATGGTAAAAGGTCGTTTAAATCAGTCTGGAAACCGGTATGGGGTAAAAGAAGTTTGGTTCCGGATGTTTTTAATGAACTGACTTTGGAATTGGCTCCCCGTATGGGGAATGAGGCAACAAAACTTCTGTTTGTTGTCCGTTTGTATAATGATGGACTTGCATTTCGGTATGAATTTCCGGAGAAGCGGAAAGATCTCCGGGCCGAACTGACCGGGTTCTGCTTTGCGGGAGATTGTACTGTGTGGTCTTATAATGGGGAGAATGCGAATATAGGTCCGGAAAAACTTTCAAATATTGATGGAACGAGACGCCCTGTTGTTCTGTTGAAAGTTGATCCCGAATGTTATGTCGCTATTCATGAAGCTGATCTGCGTGCAGGAAATCCTTTGCGGTTAGCGTCTCAAAAAGAAAACTTAAACTTTATGGTTGAACCATCCCCTGTGACTTTGTCTGAGGAAAATAGTTCTTCTTGGCGTGTTGTCATGGCTGGCGATAAGTTGGGGACGTTAGTGGATTCACATATCATTGAATTGTTGAATCCGGAACCCCGGATGGATTTCTCATGGGTGAAGCCTGGGGTCTATGTTTGGGATTGGAGGATCAATGGTGCTGTTGTAGGTGATTTTACTTATACAATGACGTATCCTTCTTGGGTGCGCATGGTCGATTTCGCGTCGAGACAAGGTTTTAACGGATTGGTGTTGGATGCAAACTGGTATGGCCCGGAACATGAAAGCGGGTCGGATCCCATGAAAGGAGGACAGGCACAAGATGTCCGGAAGATCATTCAATATGCGAAAAAGAGAGGAGTCGGTATCTGGCTGTACCGGCCAAATGCCATTACTCGGGAATATTGTCATGCCCAATTGGACGCCCACCGGGTTTTTGTACCGTCTACATTCGTCACTTCCGTTTTTGTGAATATGTTGGCCGGGCCGATCGATATGAATAACGGGATGTTTGATCTGAGGCCGGGACCTACGCCAAGGGTAGATGAAAACCAACCGGTTCCTTCTACAGTCGTGTCGGAAGCGGCCCGGACTTTGGTTACTTTCTCCGGTGCGACGATTCTGCCGGATATTCCGGAATTCTATGAAAAATATCCGGAATTGTTATCATTCATTTCTGCTCAGCAAATGCCCTGGAAAGAAAGCAAGACGCTGGATGGCGAAGTCGGTGAATATATCGTGATGATGCGGCAGACAGATGATGCTTACTTGGTTGCTGCCGTGACAAACGAGAAGGAACGGGAATTGGAGATACCTTTGTCCTTTTTGCCGGCCGGCAAATTCGATCTGACTTTAATGCAGGATGGGGTTGATGCGCATTACCTAAAGAATCGGGAATCTTATCAGGTCTCAACCCGCACGGTGAAGAACGGGGATCGGATCAAAGTAAGATTGGCGGCAGGCGGTGGAGCTTGTCTTTTATTGAGGAAAGAATTACCGGAGTGTTTGTCTTTAAGGAGCGGATTATATTGGACAAATAAAAAAATACAGAAGAAAGAACCCTTGAAGATCGCTTTCTTAGGAGGAAGCATAACGCAGACCCCCGGCTATCGGGTTCAATTTGAAGAATGGTTTAAACAGTCTTATCCGGAAGTCCCTTTGTCGACGATAAATGCCGGTATCGGTGGGACCGGATCGGATTTGGGAGTGGTCAGAATAAATGAAAAGGTGTTGTCGGAAAATCCGGATTTGGTATTTGTGGAGTTTGCAATCAACGATGCGCAAACGGATTCTTTACAAATCGTGCGTTCGATGGAAGGTATTGTCCGGAAAATCCGGAAACATTCGAAGCAGGTAGATATCTGTTTTTTATACACGACGAACACTCCGCAGAAAAGTACGATTATGAGGGGCGAACATTGGCGTTCCGCACGTATCATGGAGCAGGTGGCCCGATATTACGGTATTCCTTCTGTCTCATTTGATTATGCTGTCGCTCGATTGCTGAGGGAAGATAAGTTGGTAATGCATGCTTTGAAAGACATGGATTACGGTAAAAGAATCCGTTTTACCGAAGACGGGACACATCCGGGAGATGCAGGGCATGCTATTTACACGGAAACTTTGTGCAAGGCTTTTCCCGATATGATAAAAAAGGGCCGGGTCATGGCGCCGAAAAGTATTCCGTTGTGTGATACGAATTACGAAGCGGCCGATATGTATGATGTAAAGGAGGCATGGCTTTCATCCGGATGGGAGAAAAAGGAGAATAGCGATCCGTATGTAAGGCCTTTCAGGGAATATTTTTCCTATGTCGCTTCCACGGATAAAAGTGGTGAAAAGATCCGTTTCCGTTTTAGGGGAACCCGGTTGGGACTATTCGACATTATGGGACTTAGAGGTGCGCATTTGAAAGTGCTTGTTGATGGCAAGAACGTGAAAGAAACACGACGTTTTGATAAGTATTGCACTTATAACCGGATGAGCTATTTCTGGTTGCCGGAATTGCCGGAAGGAGAACATATTGTTGAAATAGTGGCAGATTGTAAACCGTTCGATAAGATGGAAATCCTGCAGACGGACAAAAAGATCGATATGGGGGAATTGAATAAGCAGGAAGTGGCAATCGGCAAAATCTTGTGTGTAGGTGAGATATTAGATTGATAATTTCCGTACTTTTGTATTCCATTTTAATGCAAAAGTATGAATTATACAATAAAGTCTCCTGTTTCACTGAAAGCTTCCGTCAAGCTGCCTGCATCTAAGAGTATCTGTAATCGTGCGTTGATACTTAATGCGTTGAGCTATAGTCCGTATGAGATTCGTAATTTGTCGGATTGCGATGATACGGAGGTGATGGTGAGGGCGTTGAATTCGAATGATCGTGACTTTGATATAAAAGCCGCGGGGACTGCGATGCGGTTCCTGACGGCTTTTTTGTCTAAAGTGGTGGGCGAGTGGACGATTACCGGAACGGAGCGGATGAAGAACCGGCCGATCAAGATACTGGTGGATGCGCTGAATGCGTTAGGAGCACGGGTGGAATATATGGAGAAGGAAGGTTATCCTCCGCTCCGCATTTTCGGGAGTGCGCTGCAGGGAGGCGAGATTTCGCTTGCCGGCGGGGTCAGTTCGCAGTATATTTCGGCGTTGCTGATGATCGCGCCCCTGATGGAGAACGGGCTGACGTTGCATCTTGAAGGGGCTGTCATTTCGAAACCCTACATCAACCTGACTCTACAGCTGATGGAACAATATGGGGTAAAGGCGGAATGGAACGGGCAGACCATTCAGGTAAGACCGCAGGATTATCATCCGATACCTTTTACCGTTGAGTCCGACTGGAGCGCCGCTTCCTACTGGTATTCCATGATGGCGTTGTCGAAAAATGCGGAAATCGAGCTGTTGGGACTGTTTAAGAACAGCTTGCAGGGAGATGCCGCCGGGGCTAAACTGTTTGCACAGCTTGGCGTGGGTACGACTTATACGGACCGGGGCGTTATCTTGAAGCACAATGGGAACAGGACAAAAAAACTGAATTATAACTTCGTAAACGAGCCGGACCTCACTCAAACCTTTGTCGTGACCTGCGTGTTATTGAATATCCCTTTCCGTTTTACCGGTTTGCAAAGTCTGAAGATAAAGGAAACCGACCGCATCGAAGCGCTTAAGACGGAGCTTCGCAAGTTAGGGTATCTCCTGACAGACCGAGGCGACAGTATCTTGGAATGGAACGGCGAACGTTGTGAACCGCAAGCGCATCCTGTGATCGCGACCTACGAAGATCACCGTATGGCAATGGCATTCGCACCTGCCGCCCTCGTTTTGCCGGAAGGAATCGGGATAGCCGATCCGCAGGTGGTCAGCAAAAGTTATCCGCACTTTTGGGAAAACTTGCGTTCCGCGGGTTTTCAAATCGGAGTAAGAATTTAAAAGAGTATCGAGATATGTGGTATATTGTAATCGGAATCCTTGTGCTGGGTGTCGTTGCTGCCATCGCCGGTTATTTTCGGAACCGGAAATTGCAGCAGATGCTGGAACGCGGGGAGATCACCGAAATCCCCGAAGCGCAGGAACTTGTCACGGACGAATGTTGCGGACAGCATGAAACCTGCGAACGAGACAGTCTGTTGGCAGCAGTCAGCAAAAAGGTCGAGTATTATGACGATGAAGAGCTGGACCGTTTCCGGGGAGTCGAAGCCGATGCTTACGATGAAGATGCCGTGAACGAATTCCGTGATGTGCTTTATACATTGCAGGAGATAGAAGTGGCCGGTTGGTTGCGCAGCCTGCAATTGCGTGCCATTAATCTGCCGGATGCGCTGAAGGACGAAGCGTTCCTGATTGTCGGCGAACGGCGCATACATTAAGTTTCATAACTATGAAACAAAAGTTTCCTTTGCATGGAACAGGAGTTTCATAGGCATGGAACAAACGTTTCCCGCCGGGAAACCAAAAGAAAGGATATAAAGAGGATAGAAAATGGATTTACTTCAATATGGTTTTTTCCAGTATGCCCTTTTGGGCAGCCTGCTGACCGCGATCGCTTGTGGGATCGTCGGGACATATATCGTGTCGCGACGGCTTGTCTTTATCAGCGGAGGTATCACACATGCTTCTTTCGGAGGACTGGGGTTGGGTTTCTATCTCGGGATGAATCCGATCTTGATGGCTATGTTGTTTTCCGTGCTCTCCGCATTCGGGGTGGAGTGGGTGAGCAAGACGCAGAATGTGCGTGAAGACTCTGCCATTGCCGGGATATGGTCGTTAGGGATGGCGCTGGGAGTGATCTTTATATTCCTGACCCCCGGATATGCACCGAATCTTTCCGCCTACCTTTTTGGAAATATCCTGACGGTTTCGACGGAAGATATTATCTGGATTGCCGCTTTGGTATTGTTGCTGGTCGTCCTTTTCGCCCTTTTTCTGCGGGAGATCGTTTATGTGGCGTTCGACCGTGATTTTGCCGTGACGCAAGGATTACCCGTCAAGTGGATAGAATATGTGATGATGTTCTTTATTGCCGTGACGATCGTCCTTTCGATCCGCCTGGTCGGGATCATGCTTTTGATGAGCCTCCTGACGTTGCCTCAGATAACCGTAAATCTTTTTACATCAGACTTTAAGAAGATACTCTTCGGAAGCATAGCTATCGGTTTCCTGGGATGCGTCGCCGGGCTGGTCCTGTCATATATCCTGAATGTGCCTTCCGGGGCGTTTATCATCCTGATCCTTGTCCTTTTCTTTTTGATAGTGAAAGCAATAAAAGCGGTTTTAAAGCGTTAAAGGGGAAATGAAGAAAGGTTTCTACTATATAATCGCATTATTGATTGTCTCTTTGTTTTGGTCTTGCAGTACGAAAAAGAATACCAAGGCAAGCCGCTTCTATCACGCTTTTAATTCCCGCTATAATATCTATTTCAACGGAAAGACATCGTTTGACGAAGCGTTGCTTTCCATGCAGAACGGCTATAAAGAAAGCTATTCCGACATGATCCTGATGTATCCGGTCAGTGCGCAGCCCAAAGACAAACAAGAAACGGGAGGTCCTTTCGACCGGGCGATCGAGAAAAGCAATAAAGCGATCAAGCTCCATTCCATCAAAGCAAAACCTGCTAAGAAACCGGGATGGCGCAACGATCCCAAGAAACGTGCCTGGCAGGAACAGGAGGAATACAACCCCTTCCTGAAAAAGTGCTGGTTGATGATGGGACAGGCACAGTTCTATAATGCCGATTTCCTGCAGGCGTCCGCTACCTTTTCCTATATAGCCCGCCATTATGCCCATGACGAAGAAGTCGTTGCCGAAGCCCGTCTCTGGCAAGCTCGTTGCTATTCTGAAATGGACTGGTTCTATGAAGCCGAAGATATCTTAGGGAAACTGAACACAAATGGCATTCCCCGGAAAAACCTGAACCAGTATGCGACGGTATATGCTGATTATCTGGTGAAGCAAAAACAATACGAAGAAGCGGTCCCCTACTTCAAGACCGCGATCAAAGCAGAGAAGAACCGTCGCCAGCGTACCCGCATGAAGTACCTGTTAGGACAGATTTACGCCGAACAGGGACAAAACGGACTTGCCTACCAGATGTTCGGGCAGGTGATCAAAGCGAACCCACCGTATGAACTGGAATTTGCCGCTCGTATCCGCCAGACGGAAGTGTTTACCGGAGGAAATTTCCAGAAGGTTGTCAAGATGCTCGGGCGGATGGCGAAAAGCGATAAGAACAAGGACCTGCTCGATCAGGTTTACTACGCTTTGGGTAACGTCTATATGAGCCGTGAAGATACGGCGAGTGCGATCAGGAACTACGAGTTGGGTGTGGAGAAAAGTACCCGGAACGGCCTGGATAAAGCGATTTGCCAGATCAAGTTAGGCGATCTTTATTTCCAGAAACGCGATTATGTGAAGGCGCAGCCGAACTTCAGCGGTGCATTGTCCGGCATCCGGAAAGAATATAAAGACTATGAACGGGTCTCCAAATTGTCTGCGATCCTTGACGAACTGGTCGTACATGTGGAGGCGGTCCATTTGCAGGATAGCTTGCAGGCACTCGCTAAAATGCCCGAAGCGGAGCGCTTTGCTGTGATCGATAAGATCATCGAACAGGTGAAGAAAGAAGAGGAAGAAGCCAAAGCGCTTGCCGAAAAAGAAGCCTATCTGGCGGAACAAGAGGCAAAAGGTACGGGTATCGACCGTCCGGGTACGGAAACGGGAGGCATCACGTTACCAACTACTTCCGGAGGGACCGGTTTCTATTTCTATAATCCCCAGGCTGTGTCGCAGGGAAAGACCGCTTTCCAGCGTAAATGGGGACGGCGTGCACTGGAAGATAACTGGCGGCGGCGCAAGAAGGAGATGTCCACTTTCAACGAGAATATGGGGGATGAAAATGAGAATGCAGCCGAAGGGGAAGCCGGCGAACCGGACGAAATGGCGGCCGATTCACTTGAAGCCGGACTGGAGCCTGTCGCATCCGATGACCCGAAAACGCGCGAATACTACATTCAGCAGCTTCCATTGACGCCCGAAGATATCGACGCTTCGAACATTATTATCGAAGACGGCCTCTATAACATGGCCATGATCTATAAAGACAAGCTCGAAGACATCCCGCTCGCGACCGAAGCCTTTGAAGAACTGGAACGCCGTTTCCCGAAGCATAACCATCTGCTGGAAAGTTATTATCAGGTCTATCTGATGGCGCTCCGTTCCGGAAACCAGGTGCTGGCTACGGCCTATAAGAACAAGTTGACCACGGCTTTTCCGGAATCGGATTATGCGGTTGCGATTGCCGATCCGAATTATGAATATAATATCCGGATGATGGATCGGGTGCAGGATTCGATCTATCAGGAGACTTATAAGAGTTACCTGGCGGAAGATACAGTCTCTGTCCGCCGTAATTTCCGTGATGTCAGCGCCAAATATCCGTTGGCGGACCTGTTGCCCAAGTTCATGTTCCTCGATGCTTTGAGCTATGTGCAGGCCGGGGACGCCGAAGGTTTCAAGAATGCATTGAAGGCGTTGGTAGAGAAATATCCGACTGCCGACGTGACGGAATTGGCGGGTGAAATGCTGAAAGGCGTTCTTCGCGGCCGTATGATGGTACAGGGCGGTATCAAGGGAATGAGCTGGAACCTGCGTTTCGGCGTCGGTGACGACGGCACGCTTTCAGCAGCCGACTCGGCGCGCGTCTTTACTGCCGAACCGAATACTTCGTACCGGATGTTGCTGATGTACCCCGCCGGAACGATCGACCGGAACCAGTTGCTGTTTGCCGTAGCCGCTTATAACTTTGCCAACTTTATGGTGAAAGAGTTCGACCTGAGTTTCGAAGAGGCCGGGCCGATGAGTATGCTGACGATTCATGGTTTCTTCAACTTGGATGAGATCCTTCATTATTATAAGATGATCTATGGAAAAGACGGGTATGCTGCGGCTTTGGATAAGAACGTCGCCATCCTTCCGATCTCCGACGACAACTACGAAACGCTGATGCGAGGAAAGACGCTTGAAGAATATGTCGGGTTCTTCCAGGAAAACTTCGGCGAAGCAGTTCCTGAATTGGCCGCCCGTTGGAAAGCCCGTATGGCTGCCGAAAAGATCAAGGAGGAAGAAGCTAAAGCCGAAGCGGAGAAAGATAAACAGCAACAGCAAGGCGTTGAACAACCGGTAGTAGAGCCTGCCGCCCAAGATACGGTTTCGAAGGTAGAGTTGCCTGTCGACACAGCGACTGTCCGAAAGGAGGAAGTCCTGATTCCTGTTGCCGATACTGTTGTTGTGCAGCCGGTTGTTAAGGATACGGTCTTTCCGGTAGCATCCGATACTGTCCCAGCCGTTGCTGCTCCTGTCGAGCAGCCGAAAGAGTTGACGCTGAAGGAAATCGAAGCCCTTCGTAAACGTGAAGCTGCCGAAGCCGAAGCCCGTAAGGAAGAAGCCCGCAAAGCCTTTGATGCCCAGCAAAAAGCCGAGAAAGAATTGCAGGAACAGAAAGCAAAGGAGAATGAGGAACTTCTGAAGAAGCAAAAAGCCGAAGAAGAAGCGTTGTTGAAAGCGAAAGCCGACCGGGAAAAGCAACTCGAACGGGACCGCGTTGCCAAGCAAAAGCAGGTTGAAGCAGATCGTAAAGCCAAGCTGAAAGCCCGCGAAGAACTCCGCAAGCAGAAGGAACGCGAGTATAAGGAACGCCTGAAACAAAAGGAAAAAGAGCGTAAGCAGAAAGAACGTGAATATGCCGAAAAACTGAAAGCCAAAGAGAAAGCCCGCAAAGAAGCCCTGAAAGCTAAAGAGGCGGCGGCTAAGGCGAAAAGAAGATAACGTTTTGACCGGTGTATTTCACACTTTGGAGGCAATAACCAGCGCTTGCGACTTCTAAACCGTATATTCCTGTATAGAGTGGGAGTAGGAATAAAAAGAAAAGCCGGGCGAAAATGATAAACAAATCGCCCGGCATATCTTTGAATTATTGTATTCCGATGGCTTAGAAGCCGAAATACCCTTTCGCGTTATTATAACTGATATCTTCCACCATCTTACCGATGAACGGCAGTTCAGATGCCGGCAGCAAACCGTCTTCCACTTCGCGGCCCAGTATGTTACACAGGATGCGACGGAAGTATTCGTGACGCGGGTAAGACAGGAAGCTGCGAGAGTCGGTCAACATGCCGACGAAGCGGCTCAGTAACCCTAAGTCGGACAAAGCGTTCATCTGTTTTTCCATACCGTGGATCTGATCCAGGAACCACCAGCCGGAACCATATTGCATTTTACCTGGAACCGTGCCGTCGTTGAAGCTGTAGATTGTTGTCATCAACAACTCGTTGTCGCGCGGGTTCAGGTTGTAGAAGATGGATTTGGCCAGTACGCCTTCTTCGTCCAAACGGCTCAGGAAACGGGCCAGCGGGGTCGCAACTTCTGCATCGCCGATAGCATCGTACCCGGTATCCGGTCCCAACTTCTTGAACATGCGGGCGTTGTTGTTGCGTGTTGCGCCATAATGGAACTGCTGTACCCAGCCGCTTTTGGCATCCATGACGGCAAACTCGTACAACATAGCGGAACGGAATTTGTCAACCTCTTCGGCTGTCAGCTCTTTTTTCATGCGGGCTTTCAGGAAGATCGCTTCGATTTCGGCATTCGTGTACGGTTCAGCATAGAAAGTCGTCAGACCGTGGTCGGACAAGCTGCAACCCTGTGATTCGAAGAAATCGTGACGTTTCTGCAAGGCATCGATCAGATCCTTGAAGTTCAGGATCGACTTGTCGGCGGCAGCTTCCAACTTCGTCAGATATTCGTTATAAGCGTCGACATTCTCAATTGCCATCGCCTTGTCCGGTCTCCAGGTAGGAAGAACCTTTGTCTTCAGGCTGCCCTGCCGGATTGCAGTGTGGTATTTCAGATCATCGATCGGATCGTCGGTTGTACAAACCACTTCCACGTTCATCCGTTCCATGATTGCCTGGGCGCGGAATTCGGGAGTTTGCAGCTTGGCTGTACATTCGTCGTATATCTCGCGGGCTGTCTGCGGGTTCAGCACTTTGTCAACGCCGAAGATACGGCTGAGTTCGAGGTGGGTCCAGTGATACAACGGGTTGCGCATGGCATGTTGCATTGTGTCCGCCCATTTTTCAAACTTTTCGTAAGCCGGTTTGTCTCCCGTGATATATTCTTCGGGCACACCGTTAGCGCGCATGGCACGCCATTTGTAGTGGTCACCACCGAGCCATATCTCTGTCAGGTCGGCAAACTGATAGTTATCGGCTATCTGCTGCGGGATCAGGTGACAGTGGTAATCGATGATTGGCATTTTTGCTGCATGGTCGTGATACAACTTTTGCGCTGTTTCCGACTGGAGCAGGAAATTGGAATCGAGAAAGGATTTCATGATTTATGATTTTAGATTTATGATTTTAGGGTTGAGATTTATGATTTATCAATGACGTATAAATCATAAATCCCCAATCCCTTAACGATATTTTTTGATAGTAGCCAGCGTGTCGCGGCAGAGTGTCGAGATCGCTTCCCAGTTTCCGGCAGCGATCATTTCTTTCGGGAACAGCTTGGAACCCATGCCTACGCAAGTCACGCCAGCCTTGAACCAGGCAGACAGGTTTTCTTCCGTCGGTTCTACTGCGCCTGTAGCCATAATCATGGACCAGGGCATCGGGGCTTTGATGTTCTTAACGAAAGACGGTCCGCCAACGTTTCCGGCAGGGAAAATCTTACACAAGTCGCAGCCTACTTCCTGGGCGAAACCGATTTCCGATACGGAACCGCATCCCGGTGTGTACGGAACGAGGCGACGGTTGCAAACCTTCGCGATCTCCGGGTTGAACAACGGGCCGACAATGAAGTTCGCACCCAACTGTAAATACAAGGAAGCTGTCCCGGCATCCACGATAGAACCGACACCCAAAACCAGTTCCGGGCATTCTTTTGCCGCAAACTTGATCAGTTCGGCAAATACTTCATGAGCGAAATCGCCGCGGTTGGTAAACTCGAATGCACGAACGCCACCTTCGTAGCAAGCTTTGACAACCTGCTTTGCAATTTCTATATCTTTATTATAATAAACAGGAACCATCCCAGTGCTGACGATTGCGTCGAGTACCTGCATTTTATTGAATCTTGCCATGAAAAGATTTATGAATTATGAATTATGATTGAATTGTCAATTATCTCGATACTCGTCCGGAGGCATCGCCACCCATCAGTTTTTCAACTTCATCGACAGTCACCTGGTTGAAGTCGCCGTAGATCGTGTGTTTGAGGCAAGAAGCTGCAACAGCGAAATCGAGTGCTTTCTGGTCGTCTGTCGTATAAGTCAGCAGGCCGTAGATCAAACCACCCATGAAAGAGTCTCCGCCGCCGACACGGTCAACGATATGCGTAATGTCGTAACGGCGGGACTGGTACAGTTTGCCGTCGGCATAGAGGACGCCGCCCCATGTATTGTGGTTTGCATTGATGGCGCCGCGCAAGGTAATGATCACTTTCTTTGCACGCGGGAATTTAGCCATCAGTTGTGTACATACGGATTCGAACTCGGCAGCATTTACTTCGCCGTTTGTGGCTGTCACGTCGAAACCTTCCGGTTTGATGCCGAATACTTTTTCAGCATCTTCTTCGTTCCCTAAGATTACATCACAACCGGCAACCAGTTCCGGCATCACTTCAGAAGCGGTTTTGCCATACTTCCACAAGTTTTTACGGTAGTTGATGTCACATGATACGGGTATGCCCATACGGTTTGCCACCTGGATCGCTTCGAGGCAAGCATCTGCTGCGCCTTGGGATATCGCCGGCGTGATACCAGTCCAGTGGAACCAGGAGGCATCTTTGAATACTTCTTCCCAATTGACCATTCCCGGTTGGATTTCGGAGATAGCCGAATGAGCGCGATCGTAAACAACCTTGCTGGCACGGGCTACCGCGCCTGTTTCCAGAAAATAGATACCCAAGCGGTCACCGCCGTAAACGATATGGGAAGTCCCTACACCATATTTACGCAGATCCATCACGCAAGCGCGTGCAATGTCGTTTTTAGGCAAACGGGTTACAAACTCGGTCGCAATACCATAGTTAGCCAGTGATACAGCCACGTTTGCTTCACCGCCACCAAAGGTAGCATTCAATTTATCACTCTGACAAAAACGGAGATAGTCTGGAGTAGCCAGTCTAAGCATGATTTCTCCAAAGGTTATTACTTTCTTATCCATATCTATGGTTTATAATGTGTTCAGACCACAAAAGTAGGAGTTTATTTTTAAATAGACATGATGTGTGTGCGAAAACAATATGGATTTTCGAGAATAATTTTTATTTCCTTTCTTATCTACAGGGCAACCGTACCAAAATCATAAAGCGTCCCTCTGTTTTCACCACCGATATGGACTAACCATATAATGTTTTTGCAAAAACAACTATCATACTATCATATCCGTTTGTATATTGGTTTAAACCAATATGTTACGGCATGATAGTTGCCTTTTTGAACTATCATTCATCTGTCATAACTATCATGGTGGGAAACGATAATATCCTGTGTATCAATTGTACGATAAAAACAGGGACCGTCCGGGAACAGGTGCAAAACCTGTTAAAACGGCTTCTTTTTTCATCAAGACAGGCTTTTCTTTTGTCAAAAACAGCTTGCAGAGTCGTTTGAGACCCGGGTATACCCAGCACGGAGACCCGGGCGCGGGAGAGGTGCAGACCCGGGTCTGGGTGAGATCTTTATGGGGTGCGGGGATGTTTATCTGCCATGTCGGAGGTGTTTTTATGCCCTGTTTTTGCATCTTTTTCGCTGACGGCTACTTTTGTCTATATAGATGTAAACGGCGAATGATCAATTATATAAATAGTCATGTAAAAGCATGATGGACGCATGATGGTTGGTTTTCGAAATTTTCATGAAAGAAGGGAAGTGGTTCCGGATAGCAATTTTGGTGCGGTTGTCCTGATGATGAACTCCTTTCTTTTTGTGTGTATGACGAGACAGCCTTTTTGTACCTTGATTTCCAAATATGGCAGCAAGTTGCTGTCGGTCGTAAGTCTCACAGGTGATGTTTGGTCTTCTTTTTGTGAATAATTGAAAACCGATTTCTCGATATTGCCGCCTATCTTCAACTGGGTATATTCGGATATGGGAATATCCTGAGTAACGATATCTCCGTTCCCTTTTATGGTTTTGAACTCTTCGGCTGTTGCTGTAACAGTTAAGAAAAATAGAGGAGCGAATAGATATAGAAAGATCGTTTTTTGCATAAAGTTTAAATTTAGTTGTTTTTTTACAAAGATAGGTGTATTGTTGGGAAAACAAATATTTTTACAGAATAAATCAAGTAACAAAATACTTCAGAGCCAGTTTAAATTTTGTTCAGCATTCATCTGAATGGATTGCTTGAAACATCTGAATGGTTTTGGAAAAACATTCGGATCATTTGAAAAATCATTTAGACGATTTGAAGGAGGAGAGATGAAAACAGGGGCTTTTCAAGCTGACAAGGATTAAAAAGGGAGATTCGTGTGTTGGCAAAAATGTTTAAAATGAATCAGATTGATAGCAAATGACATTTATTTGTTTCAGGTATGTGTTCCGGTGGAGAATCATCAATGTATGGACGTACGGTCGTGCGTCTATACATTGATGGTCCTGATGTGCTTAGGGAGCTGCCGGGGTCAGGGCGAACGTATTCCCTTTTTGTGTATCGAACATCGCTTGGTGGTATTCTTTGCCGTCCGATCGGATAGGGGAGGAAGTTGCGACAACTTTGCCGTCTTGTTTGACTGTAAAGGGCTGGATTGCGCGCAATGTGCAGCTTTTTCCCGACAGAGAACGGATATTGGCCTCCGCCAATTTTCCTTCTTTCCAGTTCATAGCGATCTCGAAGTTTCCCCGCGCTTTCAGGCCGGAAACAGAACCTTCCGCCCATACGTCGGGCAAAGCAGGCAACAGATGAATGTATCCGGCATGGCTTTGCAATAACATTTCGACGACACCTGCCGTATAGCCGAAGTTTCCGTCGATTTGGAAAGGAGGGTGTGCACACAGTAGGTTCCGGAAGAGCCCTCCTCCTTTATGTGCACTGTTTCCGAATCCGACAGGATTGAACAGGTTGGCGATGATCTTGTAAGCATGGTTGCCGTCCAACAGGCGTGCCCAGCAGTTTATTTTCCAACCCATCGACCAGCCGGAAGCCAGGTCGCCCCGCAGTTCGAGCGTTTTGCGGACCGCATTGAACAATTCCGGTGTTTTGTCCGGTGTGATCTGGTCGCTCGGATGGAAGCCGTACAGGTGGGAGAAATGGCGGTGTTGAGGTTCCCATTCCTTGAAGTCATATATCCATTCCTGTAGTTGTCCGCGCCTGCCGATCTGATAGGGTAGCAAGCGTGCTAATTTATCTTTCAGTTCACCCCGTAATGGTTCATCCAGATCGAACATTTCCGAAGCCTCGATCGTACGGGTAAAAGTTTCACGGATGATCGCCATGTCCATCGTCGGGCCCATGCTCATGGCTGCCGTTTGTCCGTCTTGCGTGATGAAGCGGTTTTCCGGGGAGACGCCAACCGGAGTTACCAAGTGTCCGTTGCCATCGTCTATCAGCCAGTCGGCAAAGAACTCGGCAGCCCCTTTCATCAACGGATAGGCTTCGTTTTTCAGGAATGCTTCATCCTGTGTGAATTGGTAGTGTTCCCATAGGTGGCTGCATAACCAGCCTTGCACCATCGGCCAGAAAGAAGCTGTCGGCACATTGTCGTTCGGCAGGGATTCCCGCCAGATGGATGTATTATGATGGGCCACCCAGCCGCGGCGATTATACATGTCCCGGGCTGTTTCGGCTCCGGAGACAGACAGTTCCCGGATCATCCGGAAAAGAGGTTCCTGGCATTCCGACAGGTTGGTAAGTTCGGCCGGCCAGTAGTTCATTTCGGTGTTGATATTGATCGTATAACCGCAGTTCCAAGCAGGAATGGTGTCTTTATTCCACATGCCTTGCAGGTTCAATGGCTGTCCGCCGGGACGCGAACCGCTGATCATCAGGTAGCGTCCGAACTGGAACAGAAGGGCTGCCAGGTCGGGATCGGCGTTACCGGCAAATTGTTCGAGGCGCGTATCGGTCGGCATCGCCTTTTGTTCCGGGGAAGATGTCAGTTCGAAACCGACCCGGTCGAACAGAGAGCGGTAGTCTGCCGTATGACGTTGTTTCAGTGTCCGGTAATCATAGGCGAGCGCTTTGTCCAGTATTCCGGTAGCTTTGGCGGATGGATCGACGCCCTCCCGGCTCGGACTCTTGTCGAAGCCGTTGAAGCTGGTTGCCATGCTGAGCACAAAATAGACTTCATCCGTATTATAAATGTGTATGCCTGAATCGGTGATTTCGCATTTTCCGTCTTTCGGGAAGACCGGTTTCAGTTGGGCTTCGAAGAACATCCCTTTCCCGTCGATCTCGTCGCCGTAAAGCATGCGTTTATCGAATTTACGTTTGCCGTCGGTATCATAAAGTTCCGGGTGTTTATACTGGTCGCCCCATTCTTCGAGTTGTTTGAATGTACGTCGTTCCACATAGCCGGGCGCCTGTCCGTGCAGGATCAGCCGGTCGTCCGCTCCTTTCTGGAAAGCAGTCGGGTGGGGAGAGGTGAAATCGAGCGAGATGTCGATCCCGTCCGGCGTGTCGCTTTTCAGGCGCATCACGATCACATCATCCGGTTGGGAGGCAAATACTTCCCGTTCGTATTTCACGCCGTTTTGTTCATAGGTTGTTGTGGCAACCGCTTCCGAGATGTTTAATGCCCGTTTGTACCCGGTGGCATCTCCCGGCTGGTTGTTCTGGATATGCAGGTCTCCGAACGGTTGGTAATATTGGTGCAGGCGTCCCAGCCAGTTCTTGCAAACCAGGTCGGAAGCTGTTTCGTATTTCCCGGCTTTCATCAGCCCGACAACTTTGTCGAACATCTCCGGTGTTATTTTCACATCTTTGAAAACGACCGACGGTTCTCCGCTATATAACGTGTTTTCATTCAATTGGAGTTGTTCTCGGTCGATTTCTCCGAATACCATCGCTCCGCTTCGACCGTTACCGACAGGAAGAGCTTCATTCCAGTTCCGGGCCGGTTCGTCGTACCATAAGAGAAGCGGTGTTTTTTGAGGTGTCTTCGCACACGCGGCCAGCAACAATAAAGAAGTCAGATAAGTAATAATGCGCATATACAGGGTGTTTTAAGATTATGTAAAAAAGTATCCGGATGCAAAGATATGCAATTCAGGGCAACTTTCTTTATCTGATAATCATCCAAAAGTGTCAAATATTTTGACGCTCGCTTGCAAAGTATCAGGGAAGCGGATAACTTTACCGGAAAAAGATCCTATGCAAGCCGGAACTATCTTGATCGTTGATGATAACAAAAGTGTATTGACTTCTCTTGAACTGCTTCTGGAAGATGAGTTCGAAGAGGTGGAGACTGCCTCGAGCCCGAACAGCATCCTTTCGCTTCTGGACAGCCGTCCGGTCGATCTTGTTCTGTTGGATATGAATTTCTCTGCCGGAGTCAATTCCGGTAACGAAGGGCTTTTCTGGCTTCGACGCATACGGGAGATCATGCCGGAGCTACCCGTTATCATGCTGACGGCCTACGGGGATGTTGAATTGGCAGTCAAGGCGTTGAAGAGCGGGGCAGCCGATTTCGTATTGAAACCTTGGGACAATGATAACCTGATCGAGAAGATATGTGCCGCCATGCGTGAACGAAAATCCCGGCAAGCGGCGCGTCCGGTGTCGAGATCGAGCGAACCGGCTATGATTATCGGGCATTCTCCCGTGATGATGAAACTGATTAAAGTGGTGACAAAAGTAGCCAAGACAGACGCCAATGTCTTGATCACCGGTGAAAACGGCACGGGTAAGGAAATGCTGGCCCGTGAGATACACCGTCTTTCGCTTCGTAGTCGCCGCGAGATGGTTAGCGTGGATATGGGAGCCGTCAGCGGGTCGCTTTTCGAAAGTGAGCTGTTCGGGCATGAACGGGGTGCTTTTACGGATGCACGCGAGAGCCGTCCGGGGAAGTTTGAGGCGGCACATGGAAGCACGCTGTTTCTCGACGAGATCGGGAACCTGCCGTTAGGATTGCAGGCCAAACTGCTGGCTGCTTTGCAGAACCGAGAGGTCACCCGCCTTGGAAGTAACCGGAAGATTCCGGTCGACATACGTCTGATCGCCGCTACGAACCGCGACTTGCCGGAGATGGTGGGGCAGTCGCTTTTCCGGGAAGACCTGTTCTACCGCATCAACACGATACAGATCGAGATTCCACCCTTGCGGAACCGGCGGGAGGATATCGCTTTGTTTGTTGATTATTTCCTGAAAAAATATACGGACCTCTACAGGCGGGCGGGACTTACCCTGCATCCGCAAGCGTTGGAGAAACTTGCGAACTACGACTGGCCCGGCAACATCCGGGAATTGCAGCATACGATCGAGAAGGCGGTGATCTTGGCGGAAAAGAATGTGATCCGCGCTTCCGATCTCTTTATCCGTCCGGGAAAGGCGCTCTCCTTTAGCGAAGTACCCAATTTGGAAGAGGTGGAGCGGCAGGCGATCCTGGCGGCTATCAACCAGAATGAAGGAAACCTGACGGCTGCGGCGGAGCAGTTGGGCGTGAGCCGGCAGACTTTGTATAATAAGATGAAGCGTTTCAATCTCTGATCTCCCGTCGGTATGTTCAGTGTCCGCTTATACGTACGCATTCTTTTGCAAGTGCTCGTCATCGTATCGGTGGCGGGATTGGGGGTGGCCGGTATCGTTACGGGACGGGCGGTCATATTGGGTTTTGCGGCTCTCTTTGTCGCAGCATGGCTGATCAGTCTCCTTGTTTATTATCTTAACGCTTCGAACCGGAGGATACAACTTTTCCTGGATGCCATCGAGGACGATGAATCCATGTTCTATTTCCCTGAAAACATCGGTAGCCGGGAACAGCGTCGCCTGCATGCCGCCTTTAACCGCATACATACGTTGATGACCGAGAATAAACGGAAGGCGTTCGACCGCGAACTGCATCGTAAGGAATATGAATCATGGGATAAGTTGATGCGTGTCCTGACGCACGAAATCATGAACTCTATCGCGCCGGTCATCTCCCTCTCCGGTACGCTTCTTTCCTATTTCCGGACGAAAGACACGCCGAAAAACTGTGAGGAGATCACCGCTGCCACCATCCGCAAAACGATACGGGGGCTGGATACCATCAAGAGCCAGGGGCAAACCCTGATGCATTTTACCGAATCATACCGGCAGTTCGCTTACTTGAAGCAGCCGGAGCCTAAGATATTTACACTCACATGCCTGTTGCAGAACCTGCAAACCTTGCATTTGCCGGATATGCAACGCCTGCACATTGATTTTTCCCTCATATTGTTTCAGCCGGAAATAATGGTTTGTGCAGACGAAAAACTGTTGTCGCAGGTTTTGATCAACCTGTTGAAGAATGCCATGCAGGCACTCGAAGGACGGAGGGACGGAAAGATCCGCGTGGAAGTCGGTGCGGAGAAGAACCGGTTGCTTATCCGGGTAGCGGATAACGGTCCCGGCGTTCCGTCTGATCTGATGGAAGATATTTTTGTTCCTTTCTTTACCACCAAGGCTACGGGAAGCGGCATCGGGTTAAGTCTTTCCCGCCAGATCATACGGATGCACGGCGGCGAGCTGTCGGTTGTTTCGCAGCCTTACCGGGAAACTTGCTTTACAATCTCATTGCCTGTAAAATGTTAGACATTAGCGTTTTTTGATCTCAACCCGCGAAGTGAGCGGATAGCGTAAGCCTTCGGAGTCTTTGTAATAGACTTCGGCCGCACCGATCTTCAACTTGGCGCGAATCTTGATGGGGATATGGTTCTCGTCGTCACCTATCCAGATTTCAGCTGCCGCTTTACTTTGGGTGAAAGCGTCGTCATAGATGTCGATGTAGAAATGGCGGGTTCTGTATTTCAGCGTCTCTCCCCGTTTAACGATTTGCTGGCCGGCATAGCGGAAACTGGTTTTGACGCGGTCGCGGCCGATCGCTACCTCGAAGGGGAAAGAGTCGCCGGCTTTCATCTTCTCCCAATTCAAGGAACGCAAGTAGAGTGTCGCTCCGAGCATGTCGAACATACGTGTACCTTCTTCGGCCACGAGTGTTGTGTCGATCTTCGTGCGGGTCGGCGTGTAGCGGAGTGAACGGGCGTTCGTTTTTCCGCCGTTGTATGAGAAACGGAGGTCGTCGGTCTGGTAGTAGTTGTTTTCGTTTACTCGCTTTTCGCTTTGGAGCAGCAACATGTCAGGGGTGAAATGGCAGTCGATCGTGTCCCGCATCTTGTAGACCTTCTCGATGATACCGGAGGTACGGAAGAGGAGACGGTAATGGAAGGCGGGCGAACCTTCGTATTCCGCCTCCCGGATAGAAAGGGAGGCATGGCCGGCACGAGACATCAGAAGTCCCCATTTGAAGTATAATTCGTATTGCACGCTTTCTCCGGGGGTGAACTGCCGGCGGACTGGGATTTCCTGTGCTTGTGCATATATCACCGGCAGCAGGAACAATAGCACCAACCACAAGCGAATGGCGTTAGAACGGCAAGCCCATATTGTTGCTGCCGTTATTTCTGGATGATGATTGTTGGCTTTCATCTTTGTAATTCCTTTTCTTCTTGGTTATTTCCTTCGGTTTATTCTTCGTTATCTCAAGAGGCTTCTGCTTGGCCAGCGGGGTGGAGTTGACATTCCAAGTCTCTTCGACCTGCCAGTTCTGCATGATTTTGTACACCTTGGGAGAATAATAAACTTCTTCGGGCTGCCGTTTTTCGGTATAGTTGCCGGTATCCCACATTCCGTTTCCGTTCGTGTCGATCACGATACGGGCATAATACTTATCGGGCTTCAAGTCCATGAAGAGCACTCCGCCTTCTTTTACTTTCGCTTTGCGGACAG
This sequence comes from uncultured Parabacteroides sp., assembly GCA_910577325.1. Classification (GTDB taxonomy): domain Bacteria; phylum Bacteroidota; class Bacteroidia; order Bacteroidales; family Tannerellaceae; genus Parabacteroides. Next base: position 52,105 of record CAJTMR010000011.1, on the reverse strand, counting down.
GGGCGTCTCCGGAGTTTAGCAATTCCACGAAAGCGGTCGTATCCACACCGTTGATATTGAGATAGAGATGGCCGTATTCATCTTTTTTCTTGATCTTGAACTCGCCGGTAAAGAGGTCGTTCCATTTCCCGTAAAGGCTGTGGATAACGGCGGAGTCCACCTCGATACGGTATTCTTCTGCATATTTCCACGAGCGTTTGATAAAGTAGTTCAAGCTGTTGGTCGAATCGGGGAAGAAATCGAAATCAACCGTGTTCCAAACGGTATCGTTTTTTTGGTGGAGGAAGAACATATCTTTGTTGATATCCAATACCGGTTCGTTGAAAGTCACGGATATCGTATCGAACAGGTCCATCGAGTTGGGAGCATCTATTTGCATGCCTAAGAATACGATCGGGTCGGATTCGTCCTTCTTTTTTTTCTTTTTTTCTGCCGGACGGCGACGTAATACCAACCGGACCGTGTCGGTCTGCGGACGCAGGATGTTCAAGGAGTCGCTCTTCGGATAGGAGATTCGCACCTGTAGGGTGTCCTGCTTCCAGACGGTTGAATCGGCAAGCCAGTAATTAACGGCCGCACCGCCTTCCGTCTGCTGTACAAAATACCAAGAGCTGTCTTTCGGGATAAAATTGCTGGGGACAGGTAAAGGGACGGTGTCGAGTTTCGTGTTGAAATGTAATGTAAAGTATTTTTCGTCCGGGCGTTCGGACTTTACCATATACTGGCGTTCGAACTTTTCCTTGAACAAGCGCAGCTCGATGTTGTCCGGGAAGAAGCGGGTATAACCGAGCGTCCGGATCGTGTCGATCGTCAGGCTGTCTTTCCAGGTTGTATCCTGCCGGGTCGTCAGTTCGCAGGAAGGGACGATGACGGAATCCAAAAATGCGATATCCTCGCCCGGCTGGTCGAACTTATAATCGCGGTTCACATCGTTGAGTGCGAAAATATGATAGGTCCCGGGAGCGATATTGCGGATTGTGAACTGCCCTTTGTCGTTCGTCCGGGAAGTGCGGGTGAACGGGAGCTTTACGAATGCGGAATCTTCCAGGTTGTCGTGCAAGCCGATCGTGATGCCGGGCATCGGTTCCAGGTTCTCGGCGTTCAGCAAAATCCCCGATACTTCAAGCGTGTCGATTATTTCTCCGGTAGAGAAAGCGAAAGAGAAGTTTTCGAACACGTTTTTCTCATTATTGTCGGAGATGGAATTGGTGAAGTCGATCGTATAGGTCGTGTTGGACTTCAGGCTGTCTTTAAGTTCGACAACGGCTTTCTTTCCGGTTGCACGGATGATCGGCAGCTCCAGTTGGGGCGGTGTGATAATCACATTCTCAGAAGGTTTCTCGATCTGGATTAATTCGTCGAACAGGATTTCGATTTTTTTGCCTGTATAGTTAACCTGGTTCGGGAGCGGCGTACTGCTTACGAACTTGGGAGGCGTCTCGTCGTATGGCCCTCCGTTCGGGCTTCCGATATTGGCACATGAATAAATGACAGTCAACAACAGCACTCCATACAAGAGGCGGAATGAATTTCGTATATATGTATGATCCATTTATGTCTATTTCGAATACATTTGACAAACACGTGCAAAAATAGGGAAAAATCCGATGAAAATTAGTAGGGTATCCTGCCATTAATCAATCTTTGCATTTAAATGGTCTTTTGTCCAATTGTCGTTTTCAACATCCTGAACCCGATCCTGCAATACAGACATTTCTTCTTTTCGCAATATTCTCGTTTTAATTGGATCAAAGCCTGGCTGTCACCGGCATGGCGGACGGTGATACCGGCGTTGCAGAAGGTGGAGACGATGGTGTTCTTTTCCGGGGGAATACTTTCTAAAAGGCGGATGGCGCGTTCGCAATATTCGGGTCGCTTGTTGTGTAGTCCGTAGGCGAAGAGCATCGGGACGACTGTGTTTATCAGCAGGATGTTCAAGGCATTTTCTCCTATGGTCTTTTCCTTCCGGGGAGAAGCGTATCGGAAATGATAATGTGTTTCCCAATAGGCGGACGGAGGAATCCTGAAATACTTTTTGATCTCTCCGGTGCTGCCGGCTTCAAGGATAGCGGAGAACAGGGTGTCGTGCTGTACCCAAAGGGCAGCTAACTGCGCCACTTTCAGGTACGGGAGGTTGACAGGTCGTGTACGTAGGTTCTTAAAGACGAAATTTTCCATGGGCAAAAGACCGAATTTATGTCGGAGAAATTTGTATTCCCGTTGTAACAGGCGGTAATAATGATCGTTATGCTCTTCCGCCAACATTCCCGCCTGCCCGAAAAGCATCGCTTCTATTTGAGAATGGCTGCTCCGCTGCTTTTGGATGCAACGGAACGGCAGGCTTTTCGCCAGCCTTTCAAAAGCATCATTATTCACGCCAAAACCGAAGTTGCGGGTTAAAGTAATATAAAAGACTTCGTTCCAGTCTGTTTGATATGTATCCAAAAGGAGGAAAATATCATGTGTTTTCCGTTCCAGCCGTTCACTCAGCAAAGCCTCTATCCAGCAAGCTATATGTAAAGGGTCGATCCCGGCTATATGACCGAGGCAAGGAAGGACCTTTTCCCGGTAAAGCAACCAGTCTATACTACGGAGCACATTCTCCGGAACGGCCAAGAGTATTTGCGGGATCGGTTCTCCGTTCGTGCGGACCGGCTGGAAGTCGTCAATGCCTGTAATATGAAGGATTACACCGTCATACGCTTTGTCCGTCTCATGATGATGAAGCAGCCAGTCGGAAGATTTGTCATGAATTTCGACACTTCCTGCCCATAGTGTTCCGCCTATTTTTACTTTCGCATTGAAGAAATCGGGACCTGCATCCGTATTTTGTATTCCGGGATCGATTATCTGAACGGGACGTCCGTCTGTGGTTGTCAGTGGGGTGGTTGTGTAAAGTTTGTATTTCCAAACATAATGTAATAAACGTTCCATCTTTTTTCAGAGTTAAGATTTATGTCCCAAATCTAAGCATTATTCTTTATATTTGCAGCACGTTATGAATTGAAAATATTATAAGTATGAAGATTGCACTTATCGGTTACGGAAAGATGGGAAAAACTATCGAGCAGATAGCACTTGGCAGAGGACACCAGATTGTGTCTGTCGTAGATATCAATAACCCTGAAGAAATACATTCCGACAATTTTAAAAGTGCTGACGTCGCGATCGAGTTCACGACTCCGGCAACGGCATTCAACAATTATATGCAATGTTTTGCAGCAGGCGTTCCGGTTGTTTCCGGTACGACAGGTTGGCTTGACAAGATCGGACAGGTCAAGGAGATATGTGAAAAAGAGGGCAAAACTTTCTTTTACGCATCCAATTTCAGTATCGGTGTGAACATATTCTTCGCCCTCAACAAATACTTGGCAAAGATTATGAATAACTTCACAGCCTACGATATCAGAATGATGGAAACCCATCATATCCATAAATTGGATGCTCCCAGCGGAACCGCTATCACACTGGCGGAAGGAATCATTGAAAACGTGGATCGCAAAGACCGCTGGACTTTGGAAACGGTTGAGAAAACAACCGATATCCCTATCCATGCCATTCGCGAAGGTGAAGTTCCGGGCATCCACGAAATCACATACGAGTCGGATGTTGACACGATCAGCATCAAGCACGATGCGAAGAGCCGTGCCGGATTTGCCTTGGGTGCTGTTATTGCCGCCGAATTTACTGCCGGAAAGAGAGGTTTTCTCGGAATGGACGATATGCTGAAATTCTAAAATGACGATATAAAAATATGAAGAAGTTCACTAAAAAGCAATATATAAAATTTAGTATAGCCGCTGTCCTCTATGGGCTTTTCATCCTTTGGATGCAAAATGGATGGTTGACACTCGGCTATATCCTGATCTCTGATATCTTCTTGACTCAATATATTCCCTGGGGAGCTTGGAAACGAACCAAGAACCCGCAGGTACGCAGTGTATTGGAATGGGTGGATGATATCTTGTTTGCCTTGGTCGCCGTCTATTTCATCAATATCTTTATTTTCCAGAACTACCAGATTCCCAGTTCATCTCTGGAGAAATCCTTGTTAGTGGGCGACTATTTGTTTGTCAGCAAGCTCAGTTACGGACCGCGCGTGCCGAATACGCCGGTCGCTTTTCCGCTGGTACAAAACACGTTGCCGTTTTTCAATTGCAAGTCTTATCTGGATTGGCCGGAGTGGGACTACAAACGGGTAAAAGGTCTCGGTAATGTGAAGCGGAATGATATTGTCGTGTTCAACTTCCCTGCAGGTGATACGGTCGCGCTAAAGGTCCAGAACCCGGATTATTATCATTTGGTCGAACAATACGGGAGGGAAGCGATCTTGTTGAATAAAGCCGATTTCGGCGATGTGATCTATCGTCCTGTCGACAAACGCGAGAATTATGTCAAACGGTGTATCGGTATGCCGGGCGATACGATCGAGATTCGTGGCAACCAGGTCTATATCGACGGTGTTGCCGCCAAGAATCCTGAAAAAATGCAACTCAACTATTTTGTCGAGACGGACGGTTCGATGTTGAGCGAAGAACAGTTCCGCTTGCTGGATGTCAGCAAAGCCGATCGTGTATTCATCGACGGAAGCTATAATCCCCAATATATGTCTATGCTGAATATTCAGCCGAACGCCGACGGCCGGTATAATCCGGTTTACCATTTCCCGTTGACTCAAAAGACGTTGGAGATAGCAAAAAAACTTCCGGTTGTGAAACGCGTAGTCCTTGAGCCGGATCCTGTAGGAGCCGATTCTTATTATCCGGTAGATTGCCGTACCGGATGGAGCCGTGATAATTACGGACCGTTATGGATTCCGAAGAAAGGGGCCGAGATTCCGTTGACGGAACGTAATATCGCTCTTTATAAACGTTGTATCGTCAACTACGAGCATAATAAGTTGGAAGTAAAGGATGCCAAGGTCTATATCAACGGCAATCCGGAAACAGCCTATACGTTCAAATATGATTATTACTGGATGATGGGTGACAACCGCCATAACAGTGCCGATAGCCGTTCTTGGGGTTTTGTGCCTGAAGATCATGTGGTGGGTAAGCCGATCATGATCTGGCTCTCACTGGACAAGGACCGCAGCCTTTTCGACGGCGGTATCCGTTGGAACCGTATGTTCCGTTGGGTACATCCCGACTAAGCAAATTTCTATGGAGAAGAGGATTCATGATAACATAAACGGGGCGGGCGGCCGTAAAGGTCGTCGTTATGCGGGTTGGGGGGTGACGATTGTTGTCGCCTTTCTCATTGTTGTACCTATCCGCCGTTTTTGTATCGAGTCTTACCGGATCTCGACGAGTGCGATGGAAGAGGCGTTGCACCAAGGTGATTATATTTTGGTGAATAAGTTGCCGCTTGAAGGGAATCCGGGACGGAACAAGGTCGTCTTGTTTACCAGCCCGCTTCTGAAAGATACGGTGAGTAATCCGTTGTTTCTGAGCCGTTGCATCGGTATGCCCGGAGATACGATCTTGGTGAGTGGCGACGGATATGAAGTGAACGGGAAATTACTTCCTCATTCTCCTCGTTCGCTTAACACTTGTTTTATCACTCAGAAGAGCGCTGCCGGTTTCCTGAAAGCTTTGCAAAAACTGAATATACCGGTGCGGAACTGGAAAAGCGAGACGTTCGGTTTTTCTTTTTCTTTGACCACCTTCGAAGAGTATCAATTGCGTGAAGAGTTGACGGAAGAGATGAACATCCATTTTATCCGGAGTCAGGCTGCCCCATACAAGCTGGTTGTTCCCCGTAAAGGCCGGGCATACCGTCTGGATGAAGCCACCCTCATTGCTTGTAAGGAAGCGGTATTGGCCGAGGCTGGGGAGAAGGCTGTTTTTCGCGACGGGAAACTATATTTAGACGGGAAGGAAACTACGTTTTTCTTCTTCGAACAAGATTATTTCTGGGTACTTTCCGATAATGTAAACGAATCGGTCGATTCCCGCCACTTAGGTTTTATCCCGCGTGACCGTATTATCGGGAATGCCTGGTTCTGCTGGTTCAGCCATGACAAACAACGAATCTTTAAACCCGTAAACTGATGCAACCCGTTTATATTTCTACTACCTACCTGGGACCGGTCCAGCAGTATTGCAAACTGTTCCAATACCCGGAAGTCCATTTGGAAACAGCCGAGAACTATCTGAAGCAGACCTATCGGAACCGATGTACCATTGCAGCCGCTAACGGCCCGTTAGCCTTGTCCGTTCCCATTGTAAAGCCGGACACATTGAAATGCCCGACCAAAGATATCCGCATCTCCGATCACGGGAACTGGCGTCACCTGCATTGGAATGCGTTGGTTTCGGCTTATAACATGAGTCCGTTTTTCGAATATTACGAAGAGGATTTCGCCCCTTTCTATGAGAAGAAGTATGAGTTCCTATTCGATTATAATGAAGAACTGCGCCGGTTGATCTGCCGCCTGCTCGATTTACATCCGAATGTGATCTATACGGAAGAGTACCAGCCCGAAGTACCGAACGACTTCCGCGAAAGCATCCGTCCGAAGCATGGAGGAGAAGATCCGTCCTTTTCCCCGAAACCCTACTATCAGGTTTTTCAGGACAAGCACGGATTCCTTCCGAATATGAGTATTGTGGATCTGCTGTTCAATATGGGACCGGAAGGGCTGCTGGTGCTGCGTGATTCTTATGTTCCGTCTGTTGATACTAAAGTACCTGTTTTCCCTTAAATCTGGTAAATGTTGTTTAATTAATACTTTATTCGCTGTAAAACAGCGCAATGCACCATAATTAATTTTATAAAAGAAACAAAATAGGAACAAAATCAATAATTAAGTGATTTATATGGAAGAACACCCGAGGCATGAGTTCCACGAAGCGGTTGTATGAAACTGCATCAGGAAAATAGCCGGACAGATGCTGACGTATATAAAAGAGGTAGTAGTGCTTGAAATTGGCGAACGAGCCGAAATGGTAGCAGATGATGATGGTCATAATCTCACTTGCAGCCAACTGTCCTTTGCGGTTCCTGTGGCATTTTCCATCGGGCGAGGGAAGCCCTTTCAAAAGATTTTTGTCCATTTCCGCATCAAAATTCTTGCAGAATTCATCAATAACACAAAAAATCTCTGTAACTTTATCCTCGGTAATCATAGGTGTCTGTTTCGTAATTTGTTGTTTGTCAGACTTAAAAATACAAAATAGTTCTATGATTACTAACTTTTACAAGAATTTTTTTATCCCGAACTCACGTATAAAGTGATTTGAGATATGATGGATTTCGAAGAATACATACGCCAAGGCGAACCGCAGAAGCGGGAGAAGGGTTACGCATGGCAGACCGCAATAGGGTTGCAGGCCGTCGATGGCTTGAAGCCTTCCGACTACTTGATTGAGACCGCACGTAAAGATATTGAGGGCGAGATTACAATCGACGAAGCCGAACAGCTTATTCGTAGCTATTATCAATCGAAAATAGCACATACGCCCGAAGATGCAGAAATCCACGAAGCGGATATGGCATCGACCAACATCCGTCGACTTCTTACCGAAAAAACATTTGCGTTTACGCTTGTCGGACTGACATCGATTCATCGCCGGATATTCGATGGCGTATTCAAGTTTGCCGGTCAAATGCGAGATTACAACATCACGAAAAAGGAATGGGTGCTGCGCGGTGATACGGTGTTGTATGTTTCCGCGCCCGATCTCCGCAAAGCGATTGAATACGACTTGGAACAAGAACGCCAGTTCGACTATTCAAAAGTGGACAGGAATGGATTAGTGAGGCACATAGCCAAATTCGTATCGGGATTGTGGCAAATCCATCCGTTCGGTGAGGGAAATACCCGAACGACTGCCGTGTTCACAATTCTTTATCTGCGTTCTATGGGCTTTGACGTAACAAACGACCTGTTCGCCAATCATTCGTGGTATTTCCGTAATGCGCTGGTACGTGCCAACTACCAAAACGTGCAAAAAGGCATCATGCGTAATTCCGAATATTTGGAGCGATTCTTTCGCAATTTGCTATTGGGTGAAAACAATGAGTTGCGGAATAGGTATATGGTGGTTAATGCTCCAGAAAAACTGACAGCAGAACAAGTACAGCAAATCGACCGTACAAGTACCGAACAACCTGCCGTACAAGTAACCGAACAAGTTCGCGCTTTGTTGTTGGCTTTGTCAAACGAACAATTATCGTTGAAAGTATTGATGGAGAAAGTCGGTCTGAAACATCGTCCAACATTTATAGAAAACTACATAAATCCTGCGATCGAATCTGGCATTGTCAAAGTGTTATATCCTGACAAGCCCAATCATCCGAGACAAAAATACCTGCTTACGGCAAAAGGGCTGGCTCTATATAACGAAATAAAGAAAATGCAATAGTCTTGATAATTGCTTCCATTATGAACCTTTCCATCTTAATCCGATAATATCGCTTATCCGCAGTCCACAGAAGCAAGAAAACAAATAAGCCTGTTTTACGACTTCATTCTTCATCGGAGTATCAATCAGTGCCCTAACTTCTTCAATGGTCATATACGAACGCTTACTCTCTGGTAACCGTATTTTATCCGAGTTGTTGATCTTCGTAAAAGGATTGGCCTTTATAATCTCGGCTCGCACAGTAGCATTCAAAGCTCCATTCAGAATACGGTAATAGGTATCTTTTTGCCTCGTTTAGCCTGATTATCCATATAGGTGTTCATCCAATCAAGCAAGTAGACTTTTTCCCTGTTTTCGATTCCGGCTTCACTATTTCTTTTCTTTCACCTGCAATATTCTATAAATCTGGTAAATTTTTAATTGTTGCGGAATAATGGACAGTAAATAATAGATAATTGGCCCGCGTTTTTTTATGCCTGTTCATAACGGGGCATCCGATAACTATTGGGGATACTCTCCCCCAAGGATAAGCCATGTTAGCAAAACAGACAATAACCCTTATCGGAGTTTTTTTCTATTTGGAATGAAATCCCGAATGATTTGTGTCTGACATTTTTCTCTTCCAGAGCGGAATTAATAAGCAACCGGTAAAACAAGCACGGCAGGAAAAAGGAAAGACAAGATTCCTTTGTTATCGAAAAGCGGAATATCCTGACATTTTGGAAAAGCCGAACTCCCGGAGAATCGCCTGTAGCAAACAAATGTTGCCGCAGTCCTGAATAGCTCAAAGGTGATTTCCCTCTTTGCCGGCATGAAGACGGTCTTCATCGCCGTGATGACCGTCTTCGTTGCCATGGCGACCGTCTTCATAGTGCATGATCCCGGCAACTCACGGTGATGGCGACCGTCTCCGTTGTGAAAAACCGCGCATCTCATGGCAGAAAACCCTTTTTCGGCGATGAAGAACCGGAATTTACTGCTATTCCCAAAGAATATGCTTTGTTGTTAACAAAACAGTATTATACAATAACCCCCTTCCCGGATCAGGATAAGAAGGACGATTCTTGTTTAACCGTCCGGAGCGTCTGCTGTCTGCCAAGAAATAAACCAAAACCAGCAGGGTTAGATCTGTCCGATCTGCGTCATCCGCGAACCTGGTTCTTAAATGGTGACCTTTTTCCCCCTTCGTGAAATTAGTTGTTGGATCAAGAACCAGAATGGCGTTCCTGCATCGAAAAATATGGGGTGTCGGCAAAGAAAAACACAATCAGTTCTTTTTCATCGTGTAATCCTTTACCCCTAACGAATCGTATGCTTGCAACAATGCTTCGTCGTTATCGGAAATCATCAGGAGTTTGTCGTTTTCTTTCAGTTCCGTATTGCCTTTCGGAATGAAGTAATGTCTGTCGCGTTTCACCATAACGGCAAGGGTATGGTCGGGCAAGGTGAGTTGCATCAGCTTGTTTCCGTGGGAAAGAACAGCCGGTGTGATGTCTATTTCGCTCATTGCGCTCTTGATCTCTTCCGGCAATTCGATACCGAACACGTCTTTTCGTTCCGGTTCATCGACAAGTCCGAGCCATTTGGCTGCCTGCGTTACGGTCGTTCCTTGTATCAATAAGGAAAGCATCGTAATGAAAAATACGATATTGAATATCATGCCTCCATGATCGACACCGGCAATCCAAGGATAGGTGGCGAAGATAATCGGAACTGCTCCTCGAAGTCCTACCCATGATATATATAGCTTCCCTTTTGTCGTAAAATTCTTAAATGGTAACAAACATAGGAAAATCGTTGCCGGGCGAGCGATCAGTATCATAAATACTCCTACCAAGAGACCTACCGGAGCGACAGGCAGCAGTTCATGCGGATTTACCAACAGCCCTAACGTAAGGAACATGACGATTTGCCATAACCAAGCAAAACCGTCGAAGAAAGTTCCCATGCTCTTTTTATGTACAATCTTGGCATTTCCCACGACCAGCCCGGCAATATAAACGGCCAAATAGCCGTTCCCTTTGCATAAAGTGGTGGCTGAAAAAGTAAAGAAAGCAGTCGTCAACAATAAGATCGGATATAAAGACTCGTTGTCCATATTGATTTTGTTGATCATCAGCACGGCCAGTTTGCCCAGCAAGAACCCGGCCATTGCTCCGACAGACAGTTGAATGAGCAATTGCAGGACCGCCTCCTGTAAGTCCATGCCCCCGACTTGTATGTAAGCGATGATAAGCAAGGTCAACATATATGCCATCGGGTCGTTGCTACCGCTCTCCAACTCGAGTGTCGGACGCAGGCGTTGTTTCAGATAAACGCCTTTGCTTCTCAGGATGGAAAAAACGGAGGCGGAGTCTGTAGACGACATCACTGCCGCCATCAGCATAGATTCCGCTACCGTAAGTGTCTCGTAACCTGTAGACCACAAAAATACATAATAAATAAAACCTCCCGTTATAAAGGTTGTCAATAAGACGCCTACCGTTGCAAGTATAACTCCTTCTGTTGCTATCGGCTTGATCTCGGACATCTTCGTATCCATACCGCCTGAAAACAGGATGATACTTAATGCCAACATGCCGATGAACTGTGCCGCGCTGGGATTGCTGAACTGAATGCCTAAGCCGTCGCTGCCGAACAGCATTCCGACGCCCAAAAAGAGCAATAAGGCAGGAAGGCCGAAACGGAAGCCGGCTTTCCCGGCTATGATACTAAAGAAAAAGATAATTGAAGCAACCAACAAGACTGCCTCCGGATTTTCAAAAATTTGTAATTCGTGAAACATAGACTATTAATGGTTTACACTATGATTTGTCTTTTCAAAGTAAAAGAAAAATAACGACCTGTGCAATAGTCTGCCGTTTCAAAGTATAGAGCCGATATCGTTTCATTAGTTCTTGAAACCCGGTCGTATTTTTCTTTCCTTTTGCTGTTGTTCTGTAATCGCAGGCAGTGATTTTTGATCGCCGCTACTGGTTAAAGAACAGCCGGGCGGTAAAATATGTTTGAATGGGGCAAGAAACTGTTTTTGATAGTAAGAGAGATCAGAAACATTCCCTATATTTGTGCAAACAATATTAACGCTATATGAATCAAACAAATTTATTCCTACTATTGTTCGTTCTCCTTGCGGGAACTTCATGCAATAGGCAGCAGCATTTCATTTCGGACGATACGTTCCGCGCCGAAGTGGAGAAGGACTTTCTGGCAAAGCAGGCAGCTCTGCCAAATGGAGACCTTTTTTCCGTCTTTAACCAGAAGATGACGCCCGACGAGAAAGAGGCACTTGCGTTTCTATACGCTTATATGCCGATTGGGGATGTTACGGATTATGACGGGCAGTTGTTTCTCGACAACATCCGCAGTTCGTTCCGTGCACGGGTAGAAATGCCTTGGGGGGACAGTATACCGGAAGAGATCTTCCGCCATTTTGTCCTTCCCGTACGTGTCAACAACGAGAATCTGGACGAGAGCCGGATGGTTTTTTATGAAGAACTGCGGGATCGGGTGAAGAATCTGTCCTTGTATGACGCCGTGCTGGAGGTGAACCATTGGTGTCACGAGAAGGTGATCTATACGCCGTCGGATGCTCGGACGAGTTCGCCGTTAGCATCCGTGAAGACTGCTTACGGGCGTTGTGGTGAAGAATCGACCTTTGCGGTAGCCGCTCTCCGTTCGGTCGGCATACCGGCCCGCCAGGTCTATACGCCACGTTGGGCGCATACCGATGATAACCACGCTTGGGTGGAAGCTTGGGTGAACGGTAAATGGTATTTCCTCGGAGCCTGTGAACCGGAACCGGTTCTCAATCTGGGTTGGTTCAACGGACCGGCTTATCGTGGTATGTTGATGCACACGAAAGTGTTCGGTAAATACAATGGACCGGAAGAAGTCATGGATGTGACCAACGGTTATACAGAGATCAACGTGATCGATAATTATGCCCCGACAGCCAAAGCGACAATCACTGTTGTGGATGAAAACGGTGGACCGGTTGCCGGAGCCGATGTGGAATTTAAGATATACAACTATGCCGAGTTTTATTCTGTTGCTAAGAAGAAAACGGATGCCGAAGGGAAGGCTTTCCTTTCTGCCGGTAAAGGCGATATGTTGGTTTGGGCGACCAAGGGCGGTAAGTTCGGATACAATAAGGTCTCGTTTGGCAAAGACAATGACGTGATGATATCCCTTGACAAGAAACCGGGTGACATCGAAACTGTCACGCTCGACGTCATTCCTCCGGTAGACGGCTCCATTGCTGCCGAAGTGACGGACGAGCAGAAAGAGGCCAATGCCAAACGTCTGCACGAAGAGGATGTGATCCGTAATAAATATGTGGGTACTTTCTATACGGGAGAGAAAGCGGAAGCACTTGCCAAAGAGTTAGGTATCGACCCGCTGAAAACAGCCGATTTCATGGTCGGCAGCCGGGGGAACTGGCGTGAGATCGAGAAGTTCCTTCGCGATACGCCCGCCGACAAACGTCCGATGGCGATGGATTTGTTGAATGTTATCTCTGCTAAGGACTTGCGCGATACGCCGGCTTCCGTGTTGGCGGATCATTTGAACAATGCCCAGGCGGTACAAAGTTCCCTGTTCACCGAATATATCCTCAATCCGCGTGTGGCAAACGAGTTCTTGACACCGTATAGACAGTTTTTTACCGCCAATGTCGATCCTGATTTAGTGAAGAAGGCCAAAGCCGATCCGCAATTGATTGTAGATTGGGTGAAGGAGAATATCAAGATCAATGACGGTCTGAATCCGCAACGTATTCCGGTTATGCCGATGGGTGTATGGAAATCGCGCGTGGCCGACAAAGGTTCCCGCAATATATTCTTTGTTGCCGTATGTCGTAGCATTGGTATTCCGGCGCGTATCGAGCCGGTTGCGGGAAAAGTGCAGTATGCGAAAGGTCTGAACTGGGTGGATGTAGACTTCGAAGCTGCCGAGCAGACGGTTGCCAAACAAGGTAAGGTCGTCGCTTCTTACCAGCCGATCAAGGCATTGCAGGACCCGAAATATTACAGCCATTTCACGATTGCGAAAGTGCTGCCGACCGGCAAGTTGCAGACGCTTAACTTCGAATCGGGCGATGTGGATATGGGTGGCGGTGACACTTGGAGCGCTCTGTTGAAAAAGCCGCTTTCTATGGATGAGGGCCATTATATGCTGGTAACCGGAACACGTATGGCAAATGGTAGCGTACTGGCCGAAATATCTTTTTTCAACGTAGAACCAGGCAAAACGAGCGATATCAAGCTGGAGATGCGTGAGAGCCAGGATGATGTACAAGTCATCGGCAATTTCAACTCGGAAAACAAGTTCAAACGGGCTGATAACGGCGAGGAAACAAGTCTGCTGGCTACTACCGGTCGCGGCTATTATATTGTCGCTGTTCTCGGGGCGCGCCAGGAACCGACCAACCATGCCATGCGTGACATTGCTGCCGTAAAGAAGGATCTCGAAGAGTGGGGTCGGGGCATGGTCTTGCTATTTCCCGATGAAAAGGGTTTTCAGAACTTCGATCCGAAGGAGTTTGGAGAGTTGCCAAGTACCATCACATACGGCATAGACATTGACAAAACAATCCAGAAGGAGATCGCGGCGGCCATGAAGTTGCAGAACGCCAATACACTGCCTATCTTCATTATCGCCGACACGTTCAACCGTGTAGTCTTCGTCTCACAAGGTTATACGATCGGATTGGGCGATCAGTTGATGAAGGTGATACATAAGTTGTAGTCCCTTCGGCAAAATACAAAAAAGCGCAGATTAACAGATGTCATTTCAATCATCGCTAATCTGCGCTTCTTTATGTTTTATTATTGTCAAAGCTTTTACCGGCGACGGCGTACGCTGCGGACCGGAGTGCTTTTTTGGGCTTTCGGGGCCTTGACCTTGGCTTCTTTCTGTTTGTCCTCTTTTACGGTTTCAGCCTTTTTGCCACGGGTGGAGGGGGTTACGTTTTTGGACTTCTTGTCTTTTGTGTTAGCAGCCGATTGGACTGTATCCGGTTGCAGGTAGAGGGATTTCTCGAAAGAGATCAATTGATTTTCGATACGTTCCTGCTCGCGTTTCATCGAATCGGGTGTCGGGCAGTAGGCTTGTAGAGGCTGGTTCATCAGGTTTTGCGTCTTGAAGATATCACCTTGGAACATCCGGCGGCGGAAATAGTCGTCGAGTGTGAAAGTCATGGCGTTGTTGATGTTGGACGTCATGATATAGGCGGTATTGATATAGGGACGCAGGTTTTCGTATGGAATCCAAAACATCGGCATGGTGTTCTGTCCCATATCGTCTACGATCGTCAGGATCGGGCAGATAGCCAATGTCTTGACATCAAATACGGAGTTGTTTTGATCGAAATACCAAGCTTCCTTTATATAATAGGAGCGGACATCACCGGAAGGAATATCACTTTCGTTCACGACGAAACCGGCAGGTTCGTTGTCTTCGCTCGGTGTCTCTTCATAGAAAATGCGGCAGCGATCCAGCATGACTTTCAGGTCGAGCTTGCGGTCGTCGCTGAAATCCTCGTAGCCGTCTAAATATTCATAAGCGGACAGTTTGCTTTCGCATACCAGTTGAAAGATGATCGAGAACAGGTTCATCTGTCCGTTCATCGGTTGGGTGGGATAGTATAGAGGGGCATTCTGCTCTTTTGTCAAGTCGATCTGGCGGTAGATGACACGCATCCAGCGGGCGTTGCCGATGTGTTGCGTCATCCGTTCGTTCATATCCTGAGCCCGGACGGTCAGTTCGGGCATACCACTCTCTTTCTTATCTTCTTCACGGGCTCCACGACTCGATACGGGACCGCGGCGTCTTTGTTGTTGCTGTTGCGCGTTGTCAGCCTCTTCCTGCGCCTGCATGGGAATGGAGGCGAACAGGGCGGTAACGAGGGTTGCTATATAATATAAACGTTTCATATATCTTATACATTACGAGGCGAGCAGACTCGCCTCTACGTTAATTAACGATTACTTCGACGGTCGGAATGATACGTTCCTTGTTATCCGGGCCTAACACTTTCACATGGGTGATGTAGAAGCGTTTGCCTCTTGCCAGACGACGGATATAATCTTTCTGGCGCTGTGAGAACTGGTTGCCTTGCGTGACTTCCGGAATGATATTACCCATAGAGTCGTAGAAGGTCAGCTCAAAACTCAACACCTTGAACGGAACGTTCAGCAGGTCGTCGTCGATGGCAGCCTGGATACCGTCGGATTCCACTAAATTACGTTTGGAGAACTGGCCGCCGCGGAACTTGCGCATATTGCCGTTCTGGTCCTTATACTCGATAAAAGGCATTGGGTCGGGTAGAGCACGTACGCGGAATGTCGTTTTCGCCATCTCGACATTACGGCCATCCGCCATCTTAGCATGAACGGAAACGATCGCATCCGTTCCGACCGTAGCAGGACGAGCTTCCCATTGATCACCTTTACGCACCAATGTCCCGTTAGTCATGGTCGCCGTCACGTTACCACTGGGAACACCGGGTACGGCAATACGGATCGGGTTGGCGATTCCGGCATATAGCACATTCATCAGCATCGGTGCGACGGTAGCACTCGGTTCGGTCACGAAATATTCGCTTTCGAACTCGCGTCGCATCACGCTGCCGTCACTCCCCGGCATTTCGATATATCCTTTGACCGGATAAGTACCAGGAGCACCGACTACGGTAGTGAATATCCCGTTCGCATCGTATGGCAATTTTTTGCCGTTAACATGGACGGTCGGCCGTTTGGTCGAATCGACAGCCGATAGGACGATATTGGCCTTGTACTGGCTACCCCGCATGACGATCTGGCTTTCCGGGATCACCTGTGCCGTGATCTGGTTCACACGATAGTCACGCATATCGACACTGCTCAACAAGTTCGACAACACTTCACCTTCGGCATAACGGATATCACTCTGCAATTTCGTCAACAAAGTAACGGCCGCCGCTACCGGCATGTTCTCGAACAAAGCCTCTTCCCAAGTACGGGTATTGATACCGGCTTTGTGAGGCGGTGTCGTCGACAGGCTGGCTTCGATGATGCGCGTCTTGGCGGAATCTTCCACCATTTCGCCCATCAGCGTCCGATACTCTTCGATGCTTTGGCGCAATTTCTTGCCTTCGCCCGAAACGGGAGACAGCATTATGCGGGAAGCCGCTTCGAGATCATCCTTGTGTTCGATGCAGTTGACGTCGGCATCCTTGCCGTCGGCAATCTGCGCGATACGAACTTTCAGATCCTGCACATATTTGTACAGGCTGTCGGAAGCATGCTTTACCTTGTTTCCTTTTTCGTACCATTCTCGTACTTTTTCGGGATTTGTCTGATAATAAGCCTCCAATTCCTTTGTAACGATCTCATTACGGGTCGAGGTATTATCGATAGAAGTCCGCAAACTGCCTTCCACCAGTTCAAAACCGTCAAGTACTTCCGACGAGACGTTGAGTGCCATCATGGCGATGAACACCAAATACATCAGGTTGATCATCTTCTGGCGAGGCGAATTGGGATTATTTGCTATTCCTGCCATATCCGATTACTTCATTGGGTTGTTTGTATACGGAGCCTGTTGGTATCCATGCGGTTGTTGATAAGTCTGTTGATAACTTTGCGGTTGTTGGTAAACAGATTGTTGCTGTGTGGGTTGCTGGTATCCCATGTTGACTGTCATGGCCTGTAACAGGCGGCTGTATACCTGATTCAATTCGACCAGTTGGCGTGTCATCTTTTCCGTTTCGTTGCGGAACATGGAACTGTCGACCACGGAGCCGTCATACATTTCGCGGATACGGCTCAGACCACCATTGATATGTTCGATCGATTCGATTTGTGAACTGATACTCTTCAATTGTATTTCGTAGATCGTGTTCAAGCTGGATATGTTACGGTTCAGCATTTCCATCTGTTGTACGTAGCCGCGGGAATTATGGTTGATGCCATCCGAATTATCCGTAATGCTCTTATACGAATTCAAAAGCGTGTCGGATACGTTGGTCAACGAATGGGTTACTTGGCTGAAGCGTTCCATATTTTCGGACATACCCGAAAGTTGTTCCAAATATTTCTGCGTTGCTTCCGTAAGTTCCGCCATTTTGGATAATTGTGTGGCTGCACCGTTCAGTTTCTTGATGCTGTCGGAAAGATTTTTCGTATCTTCTTCGTTTATATCCAGATCAAGGTTA
The DNA here is from genome assembly GCA_910577325.1 of uncultured Parabacteroides sp. GTDB lineage: Bacteria > Bacteroidota > Bacteroidia > Bacteroidales > Tannerellaceae > Parabacteroides. The sequence continues at coordinate 34,543 of CAJTMR010000011.1, read as the reverse complement.
CCCAGTCCGGAAACTTGCTTGCCTCCCAAGTTGATGTTCAATCCGCCAGTAGCTTCGTCGTCTGTCGTGTTTTCCGGCGAGTTGACCAGATTGGACATAGACGTATTGGCGAAGTCCGGGCGGTCGAGCGGATTTTTCGATTTCAAGACTGGGAATACTTCTTCCCAATGATATTCATTGCCGGGACGCTCAAATGCGGAGACAAAAAATACCAACGCCTCTACCGTCATGGCTACAAACAGAATCTGGTTACCATACGGCAAGTGCAATAATTTGAACAAGGCGCCGATAATAACGATGGAGGCTCCCCAACTATAACAGAAATTCAGTACCCGCTTGCCCTTTTCGCTGGCAAGGTACATTTCGGCTCTGTTTTTATATCTTCTATATTTTCCCATGATGTGATGTATATTTCGTTATTTTTTACCTTTTGCTCTCGAAAAGCCGATTTGTGTACGGGCGCAACGGAAACCGATGTATGAACGGGTTTCGTTCTGGTATTCGAAAGTACGCATATCCGAGCGGATAAACTGTGCCACGTCTTTCCATGAACCTCCTCGGACTACCTTTTTCTTCATGGCGTATGGATCTTCCTTTGCGGCATTATAACGCAAGTCCGGGTTCATATCGCTCATCTGGCTCGGCCCGGATTCGGAATAGGAAGTCGATGTCCACTCCGCCACATTACCGGCCATGTCATAGAGGCCGAATTCGTTTGGGGCGAAAGAACCGACCCGCGAAGTGATCAGGTGTCCGTCTTCCGTATAGTTGCCTTTGCCCGGTTTGAAGTTGCCTAAGAAACAACCTTTTCCGCTCACCAACTCGTCGCCGGCCCATGGATATTTGTTTTCGTTTTTACCCGTACGGGCTGCATATTCCCATTCGCCTTCCGTAGGCAGACGGAACGGTTCGATCGCTTGTCCGCTGGGGAAGTTCAGAGATTCCTTGAAGAGATTAGTACGCCATACGCAGAAAGCGGTCGCCTGTTCCCAGGAAACACCTACTACAGGATAATCGTCATAGCCCGGATGCGAGAAATACATACGCATATAAGGCTCGTTATAAGCATTGTTGAAGTCATTCACCCAGCAACTTTCGTCCGGATAGATATTTACGATACGGGTATGGAGGAAGTCCCACGGTCCGCTAAGCGGGCGTGTGATGGTTTCGTTTACGATCTCGCCTTCCTCAGTGATGTAAGCCGTATCTTTGGAAATCATGATCACTTCGTTCGGATCGACTTGGATATCGGTGTTACGCACGCGGGCTGCCGGATCCAGATTGTGTTTGCGAAGGGCTGCCGACGTATAGTCATACCATTCGTAGCGATAGACCATCTGTTTCGGGTCCAGCGTCTTTTCGCCTGTCACCGGATTTACGGCATAGACACTTTCGATCGCCCGGATTTCGTCTTCATTGGCACGTTTCCAAGGGATCGGGCGGCTCCAGTCCAGATGCGGGGTTACCGGTTCGCCGTATTTGTCTTCGGTAATCTTAAACAGGTCGTTGCCGCCATACGCCGGATCGGCCAGGCGTTCGCGGATAATGGAATCGCGCACCCAATACACAAACTGACGGTATTTGGCATTTGTCACCTCTGTCTCGTCCATCCAGAAAGCATCGAAAGAGACACCTTTTGTTTCCGGATTAATTCCCCACAAGGAATCCTTATCAGCGGGTCCCATCTCGAATGAGCCTCTTTTGATCAAAACCATCCCGTAAGGGGCGGGTTCGTTAAACGCAACCGAGCGTGCCCCTGTCACTTCGCCCCCGCCACCGGAAAGGGTTTTGCCACATGAGGTAAACAGGGCTACTGCCGCAAGTACTAACAATACTTTTTTCATATACTATAATATACGTACACTTTTATGTCTATTCTTTCCTGACTTCGATTTTTTCAACTTCAGCTTGTAGCTCACTACCAACTCGTGGCTTCCACTCGTGGCTTTCAAGATGGGTATGGTAGAGATCGGGAAATCATACGCATATCCTACCTGGAAACTTCCGATCTTAGCTCCTAACAACAGGATCACCGATTCATTCACACGCCAAGAAAGACCTCCGTTAAACATCTTATTATAAAACAACCGGGCGGTTATGTCCGCCTGAAAACTCTGCATGTCTGTTTTCAAGAATACAGACGGCTGCAATTCATACAACGGGTTTCGAAACTGAATATTGTATCCGGCTATCAAATTATATGTACTGGCAAGATACATGGAAGAATATTCATCCAATGAGATTTCCGTTTTGTTTAAGTGCGTGACTCCTAAACCGGCATAGAGATTCTTGCGGTGATAGTAAAGCCCGGCGTTTAAGTCAAAACCCATTCCGCTCACCTTTGTCTGCGGAATCGCCTGATCTTCCTGTTGATGGAACTGGCTGGTCGGGTAAAAGACCCTTTCTCCGTCAAACGACTGGTTTACCATTCCAAACTGCATTCCGATACTGAGCGTGCCTCCAAACAGTTTCTGTTTATAGGCATACTGTAAATTGACATGTGTATTAACAAAAAGTCCGATTCCTTCGGTAAAGACGACCATCCCGACGCCATGATTGGTTTTTCCAAGCTTCAGTGGCATATCCGCATTAATGAAGAAAGAAGTCGGCGCCCCGTCAACACCGACATATTGCAAGCGGGACAACGCCAGCATATTTAAGTCCCCCGTGACACCTGCATACGCCGGGTTGTAGTAACCTAACGCCATAAAATATTGGCTTAGTTGCGAGTCGTATTGCGCCCGTACTCCCGTGAGACTGGTTGCCAAAAGGATAATAAGCAGGAGATATTTGTTCATTTGATTTTCCTATAACAACTATAAAGACCGGCAAAGTTACTTGCTTTTATGAAAAAATAAACGAAAAAGAATGAGATAAATTGTATATCAGGTCATTCTTCCTAAATAAAAATCTTATGTCTTTAATAATCTTTCGATCTTCTATAAAACACCAGCGCGACAAACAAATCATACTTGTTTATCGCGCTGATATTTAATTTAATCTATTTAAATGAGATTAATATTCTTCCTCGTTAAAGAAAAAGTCTTCTTTACTTGGATAGTCGGGCCAGATATCTTCCATGCATTCGTAAATCTCACCTTCGTCTTCCATTTCCTGCAAATTCTCAATTACTTCCAGTGGCGCACCAGAACGTTGTGCATAGTCAATCAATTCATCCTTGGTTGCAGGCCAAGGTGCGTCTTCCAATTTTGAAGCTAACTCTAATGTCCAATACATAGCTGTCAAGTATTAATAACCACCGCAGTGATTAAGTTCTCAAATTTTCCGCAAAAATAAAACAATATTCTTTAGATGCAAGTATAATCCCAGATAATTTCTTTGCCATTATTCCGTATACATTCCTTACGTGCCAGAACAAACAGATAATCAGATAGTCTGTTCATAAATACCAGGACCGGTTCTTCAACGGCAATTGTCTCCGCCAAACGGTAAATCTGACGCTCGGCACGTCGACAGACCGTACGGCACACATGCGCCAAAGAAGCTGAACGGCTTCCTCCAGGCAAAATAAAGTTGCGCATCTTGGGCAGTTCGTTATCCAGGCGGTCTATTTCGCGCTCGATACGGGTGATCGTTTCCGGCATTACCTTGCTTTCTACTTTCAGCTCCGTGTTTTCCTGGTCGGTCGCCAGATAGGAACCGATCGTGAACAATTTGTGCTGGATAAACAGCAGAAAGTCCTGATCCGCTTTCTCTTCCAGAGAAGTGATCAACAAACCGATAAACGAGTTCAGTTCGTCGACCGTACCATAACTCTCGATACGTTGGTGTGCTTTCGACACTCGTTGGCCGCCAACTAAGGAAGTGGTTCCCTTGTCGCCGGTTCCTGTGTATATAATGCTCTTTTTCATAATGACAATAACTTATTGCTTTATTATATAATTGCACATCCTTGTCGGATGTTGCAAAAAGGAATAAAATATTCGGGAATGTTTTATTACAGATGTATGAAAATTGGCGATCGCTTTCAGGTGCAATTGGTCTGTTTCTGGCAGATAAAATCATACATCTGTGATTGAATTTAAAGTTTTACCTTTTTGCTTTTCCCTTGATTTTCATTATGGAAACGGTCTACTGCGGTGACTACATAACGGTATTTGTGTTTCCCGTCGTTATAGGGCAGCAAATAGTTCGTCTCGCGTGTGATTGCTACGATTTTCGAAGGGTCGTCCAGATGGACCGGTTCCTTGTTCTCAAAGCGGTAAATGACGAAATAGCTTGCCAATTCGGGATTCGTCTTGCTTTGTTCCGCTTGCCAGTGTAACAGATAGCCCTGAACTGTCCATTCGGCTTTCAGTTTCTTGACTTCTTGCGGAGCCCGGTTGTGCAGATGGGTATAAGCCGGGATCAATGCCGGATAGCGGTGATAGTTCTGTTTCAGGCTGTCGGCCACCCCTTTGTTGTCCCAGAGTATTTCGTTTGCAGGCCAGAAACAATTTCCGCTGATATGGGAAAGTGCACGTTCGTAGCGCATCTTACGGGTCAGCTCTCCCGCTTTCATGGTGCGGGCTACATCTTGACCGATATACAGATGTCCGTTATTGGCGTTTTGGTTCCACCATTTGACCAACGTGATGTAGTCGGCTGCCGGATGTCCGATCTCCCAGTATATCTGTGGGATGTTATAATCTATCCACCCTTCTTTCACCCAGCGCGTCACGTCTGCATACAGGTCGTCGTAATTCTGCAATCCGTTGGTGTTGCTGCCTGAACCGTCGGGTGTGCTTTTCTTGTTGCGGTAGATGCCGAATGGGCTGATGCCGAATCTGACCCACGGTTTGGATAGTAGGATGGTGCGCTTGATCTCACGGATCAGTTTGTTTACGTTTTCCCTTCTCCAGTCAGCACGTTGTGATACTTTATATCCTTTGTCCAGGCCGTATTTTTGAAAACTTTTGTCATCCGGGAAAGGCATGCCCGCTACCGGATAGGGGTAGAAATAGTCGTCCATGTGGATCGCGTCTACATCATAACGGCTCACGATATCCCGTACCACGCGGCAGATGAACTGCCGGCTTTCGGGTAATCCCGGATCAAACAGGATTTGCTTGTTGTAGGTCACGAACCATTCCGGATGCTTGTTGTAAATATGTGAATCGGCAAAACGGGTGTTTCCGGCTGTACTTGCCCGGTAAGGATTCAACCAGGCGTGGAATTCCATGTTTCGTTTATGGCATTCTTCGAGCAAAAAAGCCATCACGTCGAAGTTCCCGGCCGGAGCGAGTCCCTGTTGTCCGGTGTAGAAACGGCTCCAAGGTTCGATGTCCGATTTATAGAAAGCATCGGCTTCTGGGCGTACTTGGAAGATGATAGCGTTGATCCCGCATTTCTGCAAATAGTTGAGCTTGCGGACAAAGTCTTTCCGCATTTGTGCAGGTGTCATGTTTTTATATTCTCCTTGGTAAGCTGTTTGTATCCAGGCTCCGCGAAATTCCCGTTTCGCTTCTTTACCAGTTGGTTGCTGCGGTATTTGTTGTGTCGTTTTACATGATGTGACTATGCAAAGGAGTAAAACCAGTAATAAACGAAGATGTTTTGTCATCATGAATAATTATTGAATATGCGATTTATGGTGCAAACATACTTATAATTTTTGAATTATATTTTATTTGGAACTGCATCATCAGGGTAACCGCACCAAAAATTGTTATCCGGGATCACCTCTTTCTCCTTATGAAAATTTCGCAAACCAACCATCATACTATCATATTTGTCCGTATATTGGTTTAAACCAATAGGTTATGGTATGATAGTTGCTGTTTTGTACTATCATTCATCTATCACACCTATCATAGTTAAAAACGATAACATCCTGTGTATCAATTATACGATAAAAACAGGGACCGTCCGGAAACAGGTGCAAAACATGTTAAAACGGCTTCTTTTTTCATCAAGACAGGCTTTTCTTTTGTCAAAAACAGCTTTTAAAGCTGCTTGAGACCCGGGTGTACCCGCCACACAGACCCGGGTGCGGGAGAGGTGCAGACCCGGGTCTGCGCGAAGCCCTGACGGGGATGCAGAGAAGTTTATCCGCCATGTTGGAGGTACTTTTATGCCCTGTTTTGGCATCTTTTTCGCCGATGGCTATTTTTTGTAAACATAAACGGCATATCGTTTACTTGGCAAAACGGTAATCCTTTTTTATCTTTGCAATTCGGGTTTGTCTGTTACCTTTGGATCAAGGGAAAAGTAACAGACAAGCTTGGATCGATTAAAGAAGGAAATAATTATGTCCGAAAGCAATTCTATATTCATCAAGGGAGCTCGAATCAATAATCTGAAAAATATCGATGTAGAGATTCCCAGAGATAAACTGGTCGTTATAACCGGACTTTCCGGTAGTGGAAAATCATCATTGGCATTTGATACGTTGTATGCGGAAGGGCAGCGCCGCTATGTGGAGAGCCTTTCTGCCTATGCCCGCCAGTTTTTGGGACGTATGAGTAAGCCGGAGTGCGACTATATCAAAGGCATTCCTCCTGCCATTGCCATCGAACAAAAGGTGAATACCCGCAATCCGCGTTCGACGGTTGGAACTTCTACGGAGATCTACGAATATCTTCGTCTTCTGTATGCCCGTATCGGGAAAACCATTTCTCCCGTGTCTGGGACGGAAGTGAAGAAACATCAAGTAAGCGATATCGTGAAGGAAGTCTTGGGTTATCCTGTGGGGACGCGCTTTGCCGTGTACGCACCTGTCGTCCTGCCGGCTGGGCGCGGCATGAAGGAGCAATTGGAAATCTTGCAAAAAGAAGGTTATACCCGTTTGTACATCAACGAGACTGTTTATCGTATCGGTGAAGTGATGGCGGATGACGCGTTGCTTTCCTCCCCCGTGATCGAACTGTTGATAGACCGTCTGGTCGTATCGGATGACAAGACGTTGAAAAGCCGTCTTGCCGATTCTGCCGAAACTGCTTTCTTCGAAGGGCACGATACTTGTATCCTCCGTATTTACGCGCCCGGAAGGACGGTTGTGAAAGAATATTCCAAGAAGTTCGAGGCTGATGGAATGGTGTTCGAGGAACCGACCGATATGATGTTCAGCTTCAATAATCCGTTAGGTGCTTGCCCGACTTGCGAAGGTTTCGGGAAGGTGCTTGGCATTGATGAGAATCTGGTCGTCCCGGATAAAAGTTTGTCTGTTTTTCAGGGAGCGGTAGTTTGCTGGAAAGGTGAAGTGATGGGAGAATGGCTGCAAGAGTTTATTGTAAAAAGTGAAAAATATAATTTCCCGATCCATCGTCCCTATTACGATCTGACGCAAAAGGAAAAGGACTTGCTTTGGCATGGAGCCCGTGGGTTACACGGTATTGACGACTTCTTTAAATTTGTCGAAGAAAATCTTTATAAGATACAGTACCGTGTGATGCTGGCACGTTATCGCGGGAAGACCGTTTGCCCGACCTGCAAAGGTTCCCGCCTGCGCCCCGAAGCCCTGTATGTAAAGGTGGGCGGAAAGGATATTGCGGAACTGGTCACTCTCCCGATCACGGAAGCGAAAGCCTTTTTCGATACCCTTCAACTCGACGAGAACGAGACATCCATCGCCAAACGGTTGCTGACGGAGATCACCAACCGCCTGCAATTCTTGTTGGACGTGGGGCTGGGTTACCTGACGCTCGATCGTTTGTCCGCCTCCCTTTCCGGCGGGGAAAGCCAGCGTATCAATTTGGCGACCTCTTTGGGAAGCAGCCTGGTCGGTTCCCTTTATATATTGGACGAACCGAGTATCGGGCTTCATTCGCGCGACACCGATTTATTGATCAAGGTCCTCCGGCAATTGCAGGCATTAGGCAATACGGTTGTCGTGGTGGAACATGACGAAGAGATTATCCGTGCGGCCGATTACATTATCGATATCGGACCGAAAGCCGGCCGTCTGGGTGGAGAAGTTGTCTATCAGGGTGATGTGGACGATTTGAAAACCAGTAGTAACAGTTATACCGTTCGGTATTTGACGGGAGAGGACCGGATGGAAGTGCCCCTTTATCGTCGTCCCTGGAATAATTATATCGAGGTGAAAGGCGCTCGTAAAAACAATCTGAAAGGGATCGATGTGAAGTTCCCTCTGAACGTGATGACAGTCGTAACAGGTGTCAGCGGTTCGGGAAAAAGCTCTCTCGTGCGTGATATTTTCTACGAAGGGGTCAAGCACTATTTGGACGAGGCCGCCCGCTTGATGGTAGACTGTTCCGGTTTGGAAGGCGATATGCACATGATCAAAAATATCGAGTTTGTGGATCAGAACTCCATCGGCAAAAGTTCTCGTTCCAACCCGGTGACCTATATCGGAGCCTACGACGAAATTCGTAAACTTTATGGTGAACAGCCCCTTGCCAAGCAGATGGGTTATTCGGCTGCCTATTTCTCTTTTAATAAGGAAGGTGGACGATGTGAAGAATGTAAAGGAGAAGGAAAGATCACGGTCGAGATGCAATTCATGGCTGATATCACCCTTGAATGTGAAACCTGCCACGGTAAGCGCTTCAAACAGGATGTGCTCGATGTCGAATATCATGGTGCGAGCATCTATGATATGCTGGAAATGACCGTAAACCAGGCGATCGAGTTCTTTGGGCAGTATCCGGGAACACAGGAAAAGAAGATCGTCAGAAAACTGAAACCTCTTCAGGATGTCGGGTTGGGGTATATCAAACTCGGACAGACTTCATCTACTTTGTCCGGTGGTGAAAACCAGCGTGTGAAGCTTGCTTATTATCTCGGGCAGGAGAAACAGGAACCGACGCTTTTCGTTTTTGATGAGCCGACGACCGGTCTGCATTTTCATGATATAAAGACGTTACTGAAAGCATTCAATGCCTTGATTGATAAAGGCCATACGGTCGTTATCATCGAGCATAACATGGATGTGATCAAATGTGCCGACTATCTGGTTGACCTTGGCCCCGAAGGAGGGAGTGCCGGAGGGAATCTGGTTTGCACCGGAACGCCGGAAGAGGTGGCGATGTGTGAGACGTCCTATACGGGAAAATATTTGAAGGAAAAACTTTGAACCTTTCGTAAGGCTGTCTAAAGGCCTATGCGCGTGTGTGGTGTTAATGTGATATCCCTATAATTCATTGACATAATTCATTGTCGAATTATTGAAATGCAGTACTTTTGTCCGAGAAACAATTAAACAAATCAATGTAATATGGCTCAGTACAAACGTATCCTGTTGAAGTTAAGCGGCGAATCGCTTATGGGTGGTAAACAATATGGTATAGACGAAGTTCGTCTGAACGAATATGCGGCACAGATCAAGGAGATTGCCGAAATGGGGGTCCAGATCGGGATTGTGATCGGCGGGGGCAATATCTTTCGTGGCCTGAGCGGGGCTTCCAAAGGGTTCGATCGTGTGAAAGGCGACCAGATGGGGATGCTGGCAACGGTTATCAACAGTCTGGCCTTGAGCTCTGCGCTTGTCGCTCAGGGCGTAAAAGCCAAAGTGCTGACAGCTATCCGTATGGAGCCGATCGGCGAGTTTTATAATAAATGGCGTGCGATCGAATTGCTTGAACAGGGCAATGTCGTGATAATGTCGGGTGGTACTGGCAATCCGTTCTTTACGACCGACACGGGTTCTTCCCTGCGTGGGATCGAGATCGAAGCGGATGTGATGCTGAAGGGAACCCGTGTAGACGGTATCTATACTGCCGATCCGGAAAAAGACCCGACGGCTACTAAATTTTCGGATATCACCTACGATGAAATCTATACGCGTGGCCTCAAGGTCATGGATTTGACGGCTACCACGATGTGCAAGGAGAATAACCTCCCGATCATCGTCTTCGACATGGATACCAATGGAAACTTGAAGAAGGTGATGAGTGGCGAAAACATTGGAACATTGGTGCATAATTGACGATCCGTCAACACATGAAAAATATCTGTTGCATATTCCTTTTTTGTTTTTTTCTGGTGGCTTGTTCGGATGTCGGGAGAAAAAAGGAATATGTGATAGGTATTTCGCAATGTATGACCGATGATGATTGGAGGCAGGCGATGATCCGTGAGGTTGGGATCGAGGCGTCCAACTATGACGACCTGAAAGTTATCATCAAAGATGCTGATAGCAACAACGATCGTCAGGTTGAGCAGATACGCGAACTGATCGACCTGAAAGTCGATGTGCTGGTTATTTCCCCGCTTGAATCGGGACCGTTGACTGCCATTGCCGAAGAAGCCGACCGTGCCGGTATCCTGACTATCATCACCGACCGGAAAGTCAATACCAACCGATACACGACTTTTGTCGGTGCCGACAACTACGAATTAGGCGTGACTGCTGGAAAATATGCGATCCGGTATCTGCCTCCTGAAGCAACGATTCTTGAAATCTGGGGTACAACAGGTTCGTCGCCTGCCCAGGAACGGCATAATGGTTTCCGGGATGCGTTGGCTGACCGCAAGGATTTGGTTTTTATTCCGGTAGAAGGTGACTGGAAACAGGACGTCACTGCCCGGAAGCTCCGGGAAAAGTCGTTCTCACAACCCATTGATTTTGTCTTTGCCCATAATGATGTGATGGCGATCGCCGCCCGCGAATATTTTCTTTCAATAGATCCTGTCAAAGGTAAGCAGCTCCCGATTATCGGGATGGATGCCGTGGCCGAAGTCGGTCTGCAAGCCATAGCCGACGGGCGCATTGATGCCTCTTTTCTTTATCCGACCGGAGGTGAGCAGGTTATACGGACCGCTATGAAACTTATTGCAGGTGAGCCTGTCGATAAATATATACCGTTGCATAGCGGCATTGTCGGAAGGGAAGCGGCCCGAAGCCTCCTTTTGCAAGCCGAACGCCTTTTGAATTATCAACAGCGTATTGAGAACCAGCGTACCCGCATGGAGGAATTGCTGAACCGTTTCCTCTTTTTGAAAGATTCCCTGCTGGCCATCATTCTGTTGATGATCGGTTTTATCTCTCTATTGGTCTATGTTTTTTATATCAACCGGAAAATTCGTGTCGCAAACCGGGAGCTGCGTGCAATAAACAAAAAGGAGGAAGAACAGCGGCGTAAACTAATCTCCCTGAATGCCGAGATAGAAGAAGTTACCGCGTCCAAACTTCAGTTCTTTACGAACATTTCCCACGAAGTACGTACCCCGCTCACGCTGATACTCGGTCCGTTGGACAAGCTGATGTATTTACTCCATGATTCGCCTTATTTGTCTGATCTGGAGCTGGTGCACAAGAATGCCGAACGCCTGCTTCGTGTGATTAACCAGATGCTTGATTTTCGCAAGGCGGAAAATAAACAGGAGAAGTTGAAGATCTGCGAGACGGAGATCGTTGCTTTTGTCGCAGAGGTGAAATCCTATTTCAACAATATGGCGAAAGTACGGAACATCGATTACGGTTTTACGACGGATGTGAAAGAATGTATGCTTTGGATTGATCCGGATATGATCGAAAAAGTCTTGGTCAATTTACTATCCAACGCTTTCAAGTTTACGCCGGAGGAAGGAAATATAGTCGTGAAGCTGTCTGTTTTGGACGAATGGGTGACGGTTGCCGTAGAAGATAATGGTTCGGGAATCCGTCCTGAGAACCTTCCGTATATTTTCAATCGTTTTTATTCGGAGAATAGCCGTATGGGAACAGGCATTGGCTTGCATTTGGCTGGCGAGTATATTAAGATGCATAATGGCAAAATAGATGTGGAGAGCGAGCCCGGTGTACGGACTGCCTTTACATTCAGCCTTCACCGGGACAAAATGCAATTGAAGGGCGAATATGTCACTGAAGTTCCGATTTCACCGTTGGCCTACGATGCATCTCGGCTGGATGATTCCGAACAAAAAGAATGGTTTTCGAAATCTTATCCTTATACGATATTGGTTGTCGAAGATGATGACGAAGTCCGTACTTTCCTTGAAAAGGAACTCTCGGCAAACTTCCGGGTGCTGACCGCTGTGAATGGCAGGATCGCTTTAAACTTGCTTGGTTCGGAAGATGTCTCTTTTGTGCTGAGCGACGTCATGATGCCGGATATGAACGGCTTCGAACTCTGCAAGGCTATCAAGACGAACTTGGTGACTAGTCATATCCCGCTTATTTTGTTGACGGCACTGACTGGCGAACGTCAACGCATGTATGGCATATCCGGTGGGGCGGATGGGTATATACAGAAACCTTTTCGGATGGATTTTGTCAAACTCCGTGTGATCCGTATCTTGGAGGAACGGAAAAAACTTCGCGAAACCTTGTTGCAAAAACTGCAAGACAGCAATCTGTTGGCGGCTGAACCGGAAAAGGTGGAGAACATGGACGATCTTTTTCTCCGGAAGTTCCTGACTCGGATCGAACAGGTTTATACTGACCCTGAATATAATATCGAAAAGTTGAGCGAGGCGCTTGGCTTGTCTCGCGGACATCTTCACCGGAAGATTAAAGACTTGACAGGTACGAGTCCGGTCGACTTCCTTCGCAATTTCCGGTTGAAAAAGGCGGCAGTCTTGCTGAAACAGAAACAGCATAATATCAGCGAGATCGCCTACCAGACAGGATTTTCTTCTTCCGCCTATTTCGCTAAGTGTTTCAAGGCGGTTTACAACGTCACTCCTACCGAATATCAGCAGGGAGGATGATTGATGCTGAGGATTTTCCGCGTTATGTGACATTTGTTATATCTTTTGTGTCATTTGTTATTGTCTGCTTTGATACCGGAGTCTTACTTTTGCCGGAAAAATTTGTTGCCATAAATTAATAGTATGAAAACATTGATTTCAAATATCAGTAAAAGTCTCGTTATGGGCGCGGTTGTTTCTTTGGGCTTAGTCTCTTGCCAGCCGTCTGATAAGAGTGAATTGACACTGGAACAGCGGGGGGATACCCTGACGCTTGTCCGCATCACGAATCCGACTAAATATCTTTTGCTTCCGGTTGAGGAGAAAACGGCGGAGGGGCAGGTCTGTCTGGTGACCGGTGATCCTGCTGATACGGATATGGATGTCCGCTTGGCCAGGAAGAACATCGACTATTTTGTCCCGTTCGAATTGCCGGCAGGAGCAAAAGAGGCGTTTGTCCGTATCCGTAAAACGCCGAAAGACGCGATCTGTTGGAAACAAATGCGATTGTCGGATACGTTTGATGCGGTAAATCGCGATATTTTTCGTCCGCTCTATCATCATACGCCACTCTACGGCTGGATGAATGATGCTAACGGGTTGGTGTATAAGGATGGCGAATATCATCTCTATTTTCAGTATAATCCTTATGGCGCCGTATGGGGAAACATGCACTGGGGGCATTCGGTCAGTCGTGACTTGGTGCATTGGGAACATCTTCCGGTTGCTTTGGCGCGTGATACGATGGGACACATCTTCTCCGGCAGTTCGGTCGTGGATGTGAAGAACACGGCCGGTTACGGTGAGGGTACGGTTATCTCTTTCTATACTTCCGCCAGCGACAAGAACGGGCAGATCGAATGTATGGCTTACAGCCGGGATAACGGGCGAACTTTTACGAAATATGAAAGGAACCCGGTCCTGACACCGTTCGATGGCTTGAAGGACTTTCGTGATCCGAAAGTGTTCTGGTACGAACCGGAACAGAAGTGGGTGATGATCGTTTCGGCTGATAAGGAAATGCGTTTTTTCTCTTCCAAAGATTTGAAAGACTGGACTTATATGAGTGCTTTCGGCTATGGATACGGAGTGCAACCGAGCCAGTTCGAATGTCCTGACATGGTACAACTGCCTGTCAATGGAAACGAAAATGACAAAAAGTGGGCGCTGATCGTGAATGTCAATCCGGGCTGTCTGTTCGGCGGTTCCGCTACGCAGTATTTTATCGGTGATTTCGATGGGACGAATTTCGTCTGCGACACGAAACCCGAAGTGGTTAAGTGGTTGGACTGGGGGAAAGACCACTATGCAACCGTTTGCTTTTCCAATACTGGCGACCGTGTGATAGCCATGCCTTGGATGAGCAACTGGCAGTATGCCAATATCGTCCCGACACGACAGTATCGTAGTGCTAACGCCCTGCCCCGCGAGTTGACGATGTATTCCGAAGGCAAAGATGTCTATTTGGCTGTCAACCCGGTAAAAGAATTGGAAGCTTTGCGAAGAGAGACTAAGAAAATCCCGGCTTTTATCGTGGAAAGCGGAAAAGAGTTTACGGTCGATACCTTGTTCGCAGTTAATGACGGTGCTTTTGAAATGGATATCGAACTGGTTGCCGATGCCGATTGTTCCGGCTTCAAACTGATGAATGGCAAAGGTGAATATGTAGATATCTACCTGGACGGCAAGAGCGGCAAGTTGGTGATGGACCGTGTCTGTAGTGGAATTGTAGACTTCGGTAAGAACGCCATTCCGCACGAAAAAGAGGCGCATGACGGTCGTGTGAAGAATTCCATTAACTATGTAGACGATTTCGCTTTGGCTACTTGGGCGCCGCTGTCAAAAGACAAACAACACCGGCTCCGGATTTTTGTGGACAAATGCTCTGTCGAAATCTTCTTGGACGGCGGGAAGGTTGCCATGACCAACTTGGTGTTCCCGAACGAACCCTATAACAGCCTATCTTTTTATAGCCGAAACGGTTCGACAAAGGTGATGAGTTGTCGTTTGCATGTACTGGGGTTATAGAAAAAACGAGTGTTCCCGTCTGAATGTATAAACTATAAATATCTATAATTGTTTCATTAAAAATCAATATATCATGAAAGAAGATAAGCCTGTTGTTGTCGGTATAGGTGAACTCCTTTGGGATGTTTTGCCAACGGGAAAGCGTGCCGGAGGCGCTCCGGTCAATTTTGTGTATCATGCGGCCCGGCTGGGAGCCGAAGGATATGCGGTCAGCGCAGTAGGGAACGATGTGTCCGGGACGGAAATTGTCCAGGAGTTGGATAAGAACGGTATCTGCCATTCATTAGGGACAGTCGAATATCCTACCGGGAGCGTAATGGTGGAGTTGAAAGACGGCATCCCGGCCTATACGATCATCGAAGGTGTCGCTTGGGACCATATACCTTTGACTCAGGAAGCCGTTGCCTTGGTGGAAAAAGCGGATGCCGTCTGTTTCGGCACGTTGGCGCAACGTTCGTCCGAATCACGTACGACGATCCATACGCTGCTTTCGCATGCCCGCGAAGAGGCACTCCGGTTCTTTGATATCAATATCCGCCAGTCTTATTATTCCAAAGAGTTGATTGCAGATATGCTGGAGAAGGCAAACGTGCTCAAGATCAATGATGAGGAGTTATGCCTGATGCGGGTGATGTTCTCTCTTTCGGATGATGAAGATACGGCTTGCCGCCAATTGGTCGAACGTTATAGCTTGCGCTATATGATCCTGACGGCCGGTAGCCGCTATAGTTCCATCTATACGGCCGATGACAAGTCGACGCTCCTTACTCCTGAAGTGGAAGTGGCCGACACGGTCGGAGCGGGAGATTCTTTCTCCGGTGCATTCGTTTATTCCATATTAACTGGCAAATCCTTGCGCGAAGCCCATCAGCGGGCAGTCGAGACGGCAGCTTTCGTCTGTACGAAAGAAGGTGCATGGCCTGCTTATCCGAATAAAGACTGACCATGAAAGAGAAAAAATTGTATCTAAGATTGATCCCGGTGATGCTTGTCTTCTTCACGATGGGATTTGTGGATTTGGTAGGAATCGCCTCCAACTATGTGAAACTTGATTTAGGATTGACAGATTCCGAGGCGAATATTTTTCCATCCTTAGTGTTTTTCTGGTTCCTGATCTTTTCCGTGCCGACAGGGATGTTGATGAATAAGATCGGGCGGAAAAAGACGGTCATGCTGAGTTTGGCCGTCACTCTTGTCTCGTTGCTGATCCCGTGTTTCGGCGATGGCTATGTGGTGATGCTGGTCTCTTTTTCTTTATTGGGCATCGGGAATGCTTTGATGCAGACCTCTCTTAACCCGCTTCTGTCTAATATTATTACTGGAGACAAATTGGCAAGCAGCCTGACTTTCGGGCAGTTTGTCAAAGCGATAGCCTCTTTCCTGGCGCCTTATATCGCCATGTGGGGAGCGACTGCGGCGATTCCTTCGCTGGGGTTGGGCTGGCGTGTGCTGTTTCCGATCTATATGGTGATTGCGATTGTCGCGATTTTCCTGTTAGGGGCGGCTCCTATCAAGGAAGAGACGCCGGAAGGAAGGCCGTCCACATTCGCCGAATGTATAGCTTTGTTGGGCAATCCGTTTATTCTGTTGATGTTTGTCGGTATCATGTGTCATGTCGGTATAGATGTCGGCACGAATACCACCGCTCCTAAAATCTTGATGGAACGGGTGGGGATGGATATACATGCGGCGGCGTTTGCAACGAGCCTTTATTTCATCTTCCGTACGATCGGCTGTCTGACCGGTTCGCTGATTCTTGCTCATTGGTCGCCGAAGAATTTCTTTATCGTCAGTGTTGTATTGATGGTAGCCTCGATGGCGGGTTTCCTTTTGTTCGACGGCAAGGTTTTGCTGTATGCCAGCATCGCTTTGGTCGGATATGGCAATTCGAACGTCTTCTCCATTCTTTTTTCCCAAGCTTTATTGTCGATGCCACAGCGGCAGAACGAAGTGTCCGGCCTGATGATTATGGGACTTTTCGGGGGAACGGTCTTTCCGCTCTTGATGGGTTTCGCCTCCGATGCCCTTCATTCGCAAACAGGCGCCTTGCTGGTTTTGGCAGTCGGTGTGTTTTATCTGCTTTTCCTTTTTACAAAGTTGAAGTAGTCCCGACAGTTCGGAAACAACATATTTCCATAAACAGTTTGCCAAAAAGAAAAACTTTACTATTTTTGTTTGCTTAACAAATAAAGAAAACAAAAATATACAATCACTTATGGCAGATATAAAGCAGTATGTAAAGGCGGCAGAAGAGAAGATGACCTTCGCGATCGAATATTTGGACGAACAGTTGTCTCATATCCGTGCCGGTAAGGCGAATCCGAAAATCTTGGATTGCGTGAGAGTAATGTATTACGGTGCTCCTGTCCCTTTGACAAATGTGGCTACCGTAACTGTACCGGATGCAAGAACGATCATGATCACCCCGTGGGAGAAGAAGATTATCAAGGATATTGAAAAAGGAATCATGGATTCCGAAGTCGGTATCACTCCTGAAAATAATGGAGAAGTGATCCGTTTGGGTATTCCTCCTCTGACGGAAGAACGTCGTCGTCAGTTGGCTAAACAGTCCAAGCAGGAAGCAGAAACTGCCAAGATCAGTATCCGTAACGCCCGTCGCGATGCAATCGAGCAATTGAAGAAGAGCATCAAGACCGACGGAACTCCTGAAGATGTTGAGAAAGACGCAGAAGCGGAAGTTCAGAAAGTTCATGATAAGTATATCAAGAAAGTAGACGACCTCTACGCTGCAAAGGAAAAAGAAATAATGACAGTATAATAAATTGGAAATCGAAAGTTGAAAATTGAAAGCGGAGGAACACGTTGTTTCTTTTCAGTCTTTGATTTTCAACTTTCAATCAGTTCGTATGAAGGGATTGGTTATTAAGAATACGGGTAGCTGGTATACCGTACGCACCGATGACGGTCGCGATATAGAAAGTAAGATCAAAGGGAATTTTCGCCTGAAAGATATTCGTACCACCAATCCTGTTGCGGTCGGGGACCGGGTCGATATCGATATCAATGCCGAAGGGACCGCTTTTATCACCAAGATCGAAGAGCGAAAGAACTACATCATCCGCCGTGCTTCCAATCTGTCCAAACAGTCGCATATCATTGCTGCGAATGTGGACCAGGCGATGTTGATCGTGACGGTCAACTATCCGATTACCACCACTGTTTTTATCGACCGTTTTCTTGCTACCGCTGAGGCCTATCGTGTGCCGGTAAAGCTGGTCTTCAACAAAATAGACCGTTATCATGGTGAGGATCGGGAATTGTTGGACGGCTTGATCAATCTGTATGCGACGATCGGTTATCCTTGCTCCATGCTTTGTGCCCGTACCGAAGAGGGTTTGGACGAGTTGAAAGAAGACCTTAAAGGAAAGATCACCTTGTTGTCCGGTCATTCAGGTGTGGGGAAATCGACTATTATCAATAAACTGATCCCCGGTGTCAATCTCCGTACCGGCGATATCTCCGAATATCACAACAAGGGGATGCACACTACTACCTTTTCCGAAATGATTTCCTTGCCGGATGGAGGATACCTGATCGACACTCCGGGAATCAAGGGTTTTGGCACGATCGAAATGGAAGGTGTGGAAATCGCCCATTACTTCCCCGAAATATTCAGATTCTCTGCCGATTGCAAATTCAACAATTGTTCTCACCGCCACGAGCCGGGCTGTGCCGTGTTGCGTGCCGTAGAAGAACATTATATCAGCGAATCGCGATATAAAAGCTACCTGAGCATTTTGGATGACAAGCAGGAGAGCAAGTATAGGGAGGAGTATTGAAGATTTATGATTTATGATTTTTTAGTGACGTATAAATCATAGATTCTTTTCAGACCGCCGGCAGGCTCATTCCTGTAATCTTGCGGTACAGGTCGAGGGCATACACATCCGTCATGCCGGAGATATAATCAAGGACACATTGTACTTTTCCGTAGACGGTCGGCGCGTTCGTGTCGTACTGTTCCGGGATACGTTGCAACAGGAGTTTGCTGTAGGCGTGGTCCTGGTTCATGACGGCCTCCGTCAGCGTGTCGATCAAATGGCTGAAGATGTGGTAACCGGCCAGTTCGATATCCAAGACTTCTTTGGCCCGGTATATCTTTTTGTAAGCGGTTTCTGAGCAAGTTTCGTATGCGGTCTTTGCCTGATCACAGATGTTGTTGATAAGCGGAGCGTTGTATCTCCCGCTGAGGATGCCTTCTTCGTTTTCAAGGAAGACACGGGAACATTCGTCTACCAAGAGACCGATGATGCAGGAACGTAGATAAGCGATCTGCTCGTTGGTGTCGTCTACCATCTTCATGACGCGGACAATATGGTCGAGGCGTTCTCCCTTGAAAAAATTGAGGAGCAGCCGGATGGCCTCTTCCTTTGTCAGGATATGCAGTTTGCAGGCATCCTCGATATCCATGATCTGGTAGCAGATATCGTCGGCAGCTTCCACCAAGTAGACAAGCGGATAGCGTACGAACTTGTTTGCGTCTTCCGGGTTCCGGCAAATTCCTAATTCGTCGGCGATGCGCAGATAATCCTCCTCTTCCGACTGGAAGAAGCCGAATTTTCCTTTTTTTCCTGCATAAACGGAAGAATACGGATATTTGATGATGGATGCAAGCGTGCTGTATGTCAGGGCGAAGCCACCTTTGCGGCGTCCGATGAACTGGTGGGTGAGCAGACGCATGGCATTTGCGTTCCCTTCGAAGTGGAGGAAGTCTTCATAGCGGCCTCCTTCGTTGAGAATCTTTTCCTGTAACTTTTTCCCGTTTCCTTCGGCGAAGTAAGCGGAGATTGCCCGCTCTCCGGAATGCCCGAACGGCGGGTTGCCCATATCGTGGGCAAGACAGGCGGCTGAAACGATGGAGCCTATTTCCGGGAAATTGACGCTTCCGTCGGGATATTTCTGCATCAGGCCTTTGGCGACGTTATTCCCTAATGAGCGTCCTACGCAGGAGACTTCCAAACTATGTGTCAGACGGTTGTGCACGAATATGCTGCCCGGAAGGGGGAATACCTGCGTCTTGTTCTGTAAACGGCGGAAAGGGGAGGAAAAGATCAGACGGTCGTAGTCCCGCTGAAAATCGGTACGTTCATGTTTGCGTTCGTGATATTTCTCCATGCCGAAGCGTTTGCCGGAGAGTAATCGGTTCCAGTTCATCTTGTCTTGTTTGCTTAATAGATTAATTCTCCTTTTCCCTGGCGGATGATTTCAAAGTCGTCTGTCGTGCAGTCGATGACGGTCGAAGCTTCCGTGCCTCCGTAACCACCGTCGATAACGATGTCCACCTGGTTTTCATACTTCTCTTCGATCAGTTCGGGGTCGGTGCTGTACTCTATGATCTCGTCTTCGTCGTGCACGGACATGGTCAGGATCGGATTCCCGAGTTCCCGTACAAGTGTGCGGATAATATTATTGTCCGGCACGCGGATACCTACCTCTTTTCTGTTCTTGTAAATCTTAGGCAGCTCGCTGCTGGTAGGCAGGATGAAGGTAAAAGCACCCGGCAGGTTTTTCTTCATCAACTTGAAAGCGGCATTGCTCACTTTGGCATATTCGCTCAGGTTGGAAAGATCATAACAGATAATGGACAGGTTGCTTTTCTGCGGGTTGACACCTTTCATCTGGCAGATCTTCTCGACTGCACGCACATTCAACGCGTCACAACCGATGGCATAAACGGTGTCGGTCGGGTAAATCACGAGGCCGCCATCGCGCATAATATTGACTACCTTGTCTATTTCCCTGAGATTCGGGTTTTCGGGGTATATTTTTACGAGCATAACTTTTCAGTTGAGAAGTGAAAGCGGAGAGTTGAAAGCCAGGAGAACGCGAAGTTAACTTCCAACTCTCTGCTTGTTTACGGTTTAGCCGTAAATAATGTGTCCGTTTTCGTCGGTATATTCTTCCAGACCTTTACTGTACTGGTTCATGGCGCGAAGGCTCATGCCCATGCTTGAGAAGCCACCGTCGTGGTAGAGGTTCTGCATCGTGACTTTGCGGGTGAGGTCGGAGAACATCATGACGCAATAGTCCGCACATTCGTCGGCCGTGGCATTGCCCAACGGACTCATCTTTTCGGCGAAATCCATCAAATGGTCCATTCCTTTCACGCCGCTACCGGCTGTAGTCAATGTCGGTGACTGGGAGATGGTATTGATACGCACGTTCTTTTCCCGGCCATAGATGTAACCGAAGCTGCGGGCGATCGATTCCAGCAGGCTCTTGGCATCTGCCATGTCGTTGTAGCCGAAGAATGTACGCTGTGCCGCCACATACGAAAGGGCGATCACTGAACCGTATTCGGCAATGGCATCCTGCTTTTTGGCAACCTGCAACATCTTGTGAAAAGAGATTGCGGAGATATCCAGCGTCTTTTCCAACATGCTGTAGTCCAGATCGTCGTAAGTACGTTTCTTGCGCACGTTCGGGCTCATGCCGATGGAATGTAAAACGAAATCTATCTTACCTCCTAATATTTCTACTGATTTAGAGAAAACCGTTTCCAAATCTTCCACGCTCGTAGCATCCGCCGGGATAACTTCGGCGTGCAACTTTTCAGCCAAGGCATCCACCTGTCCCATACGAACGGCGATAGGCGTGTTGCTCAGTGTGATCGTTGCTCCTTCTTCTACGGCTCTTTCAGCCACTTTCCAGGCGATGGACATGTCATTCAGCGCACCGAATATAATGCCTCGCTTGCCTTTCAATAAATTATGACTCATACCTTTTGTTTTAATATGTTACGGCACAAAAGTACGTAAAATGTGCAAGATACGCAATTATTCCCGGTAATACACCCTTTTTACCCTTGGCGAAATAGAGGTAAGTATCTCGTATGGGATGGTCTTCAGCTTGTCCGAAAGTTCGCTGACGGGGAGTTCTTCACCGAAGATGATGACCGTGTCTCCTTCGCGTGCGTCGATATCGGTGACGTCGATCATGCAGGCATCCATGCAGATATTGCCGATGATCGGGCAGCGCTGGCCGTTGACCACGACTTCGCCGCCGCCATTGCTGAAATGACGGTCCAGGCCGTCGGCATAACCGATCGGGATAATCGCGATGCGGGAATCGCGCTTTACATAGCTCATCCGGCTATAACCGATGGAATCGCCTGCCGGAACGTTTTGTATCTGCAAGATAGTCGTCTTTAGCGTGCTGATGTTACGTAATCCTTTCTGGCCGGAGGCGCTGACCCCGTACAGGCCGATGCCGAGACGCACCATATCCATCTGATGATCGGCAAACCGTTCGATTCCCGCCGAGTTCAGGATATGCTTGATCACCTTGTATTCCAGTCCGGCTTCCAGTTCTGTTGCCGCGCGCATGAACGTATCCAATTGTTTTTTTGTGAAATCGTCGAAGATATAGGAGTCGCTGCCTACGAGATGCGAGAATACGGAGCGGGCGACTACGCCGCTTTGTTCTTTCAGGCGGCGGCAAACCTCCGGTATGTCTTCCGGCTGGAAGCCCAAACGGTGCATGCCCGTGTCGATCTTGACATGGATCGGATAGGAGGTTATGCCCCTGCGTTCCGTCTCTTTTATCATTGCGTCGAGCAGTCGGAAACTGTACACTTCCGGTTCCAACTGGTTTTCAAACAAGACATTGAAACTGCTGAATTCCGGGTTCATGACGATAAGCGGGATCGAGATTCCTTCCTTACGCAGTTCTTCCCCTTCATCGGCGACGGCAACAGCCAGGTAGTCGCAACGGTGTTCCTGCAAGGTCTTTGCCAGTTCGTAGGAACCAGCACCGTATCCGAAAGCCTTGACCATGCAGACCATCTTGGTCTCAGGTTTCAGTTTCGAGCGGTAATAGTTGAAGTTATGGACCACGGCATCCAGGTTCACTTCCAGGATCGTTTCATGCACTTTCTTTTCCAACAGTTCGGAAATGCGTTCGAAATGGAACTGGCGGGAACCTTTTATCAGGATCAATTCGTCTTTGAACTTCTTGAAAGACGGAGATTTGATGAATTCTTCGGTTGTCAGGTAAAACTCTTTTTCGATATCGAAAGCACCTCCGTATTCTTTCAGGTCGCGGCCGATGCCGATAATGCGGTCGATCTTTTTTCTGCCTACCAGGTCTGCAACCTTCTTATAGAGAGACTTCGGCAGCGTTCCCGATTGCAGGATGTCAGAAAGGATCAGCGTGCATTTCAAGTCCTTTTCTACGCGGCGGCTCTGCTGGAAGTCGAGGGCGATATCCAAAGAATTGATGTCCGAATTGTAGGTGTCGTTTATCAACAGGCAGTTGTTGATACCCTGCTTTACATCCAAGCGCATAGCGACCGGTTCGAGGCACTTGAACTTTTCGACGTCGTTCACGCTCGTGGGCTTCAGATACAACATCACAGCCATGCAGTGGATGACGTTTTCGATAGAAGCATCGTCCGTAAAAGGAATCGTGTATGTCCGGTCGAAGCCTAAAAGCGTGCAGCGAATGATGGTTTCGGATTCCAGTTTCTTAATAGATTCGATATACAATGGCGCTTCCGAGTCTGTCCGGCTCCAAGTGATCGCCTTGTGGGACAGGCAGGCCGATTCGACACAGCCTCCGATAAAGGTGTTGTCGCCGTCATAAATGATTGCCTCGCAGTCATTGAACAAGGCCAGTTTTTCCAGGCATTTCTGCGTGGAAGAGATAAAGTTCTCCTGATGTGCTTCCCCTATGTTCGTGATCACGCCGATGGTCGGTGCGATGATCGGTTGCAGGCGTTCCATTTCGTCCGGCTGGGAGATGCCGGCTTCGAAGATGCCCAATGTATTCTTGTCGCTCATCTGCCATACCGACAGTGGAACCCCCAATTGCGAGTTGTAGCTCCGGGGTGAGCGGACGATGTTAAATTCGTTATGCAACAATTGATAGAGAAACTCTTTTACAATCGTTTTCCCGTTGCTTCCCGTGATCCCGATTACCGGAATATTGAAGCGTTTCCGGTGATGGGCCGTCAACTTCTGGAGCGCTTTCAGCGTGTCCTTGACGACAAGGAAGTTTGCTTCAGACATCGACTCGAACTCCGGTAAAACAGTGCTGACTACGAAATTGCGTACACGTAGCTTATATAATTCTTGTATATAATTGTGCCCGTCGTTGGTCTTTGTCTGGAGGGCAAAGAACAGGCTTTGCTCCGGGAATGAAAGGCGACGGCTGTCGGTAAGCAAGATGCAGATGTTGTCGTCATGCAGTTTCGTGCCATCGGCTCCGATGATTTCTGCGATTTCTTTTATTGAATATTCCATTCTTTTTCTCTATGATTAAGTTTAGAACTTCTTTTTTATCATTTCGACTTCATTTGTCATATCAAAGTAAGGAAATTTCTCGTTAAGTCGTTCCATCTTTAACAAAGTTTGCGAGATGAACTGTTTGTAGGCTTTGCTTTGTGGTTGAAACGGCTTGTGGTTAATGGCCTTTCGGATCTCCTTCCATTCTTGCAGAACCGACAGCGAATCAAGCGAAAGCATGCTTTCCGTAAACCGTTCCCAGATGTATCCGACCGCTGCGGGAGAGGGGTGCAACATGTCGTCGGCATAGAAACGATACTCCCTCAACTCGTCCATCATGATTTCGTAGGCCGGGAAGTAGGCGGTGTGTTCAGGAAATTCCTTTTGCAGCGCGTCGATGGCAAGCAGGAGAGTGGCTTTGCTGAGCTGGTTGCCGTGTGCCCCGTCTTTCCAATGGCGGATCGGGCTGACGGTGAAGAGCAACTTCAACTCCGGATTCTGTTCCCAAAGCGACAGGAGGAGGCTTTTCCATTCGTCTACGATCTCTCCGACGGTGAGAAGCTGCCGTTCGAACATCTTTTCCGGTAGTTTATGGCAGTTGGAAACGACCTTCCCCGAACTTCTCAACCTGTAGGCCCATGCCGTGCCGAAGGTCAGGATCATCCGCCGTGCTTCCCGTATCGTGCCGGCGGAATCGAACAGCCGCCTGTTGATGTTTGCCAGGCATTCCGTTTCCGAAGGGGAAGAGAAACGACCGTGATGGCTGAAGCTATGGTAAACCCCTTCATACCGGAAAAGATCATCTCCTGTGAACCGTTCCGGCCGAAGCAGCATGCGGATTGCCTCGGCTATGGAAGCCGGATTGTATAGCGTGCCGAACGGATTCAGGTCAACCCTGAATTTGTTTTCTTCCAACTTCTTTCCGATATTCTCGGCAAAGCAGGAACCGAGCAAGACCGTTTGTTCCGTATGGGAAAATGTAAACGGGGCTTTCGGGATGGATATGCGGGTGTAAAATTCCATATTGTCAATGTGTTTGTCGATATTCGTTGATGCTCCTGACGGCATGTCTTTGATATCAATGACAAATTTACGTAAAACCTTCGATTTTTATGCGGCTCGCATAAAAATCAAGCCCGTCCGCCGCGGTTCTTTCATTTGGAACATCTTTTTCTTTTGGACAGCCATAGGTATTTCAGCCTTTTACCGAAATATCTTATCTTTGTCCTGTTGATACCGTTTGCGTGGCGGCGGTTCTTACATTTGGAATATAAATTAATAAGATACTAATATCATGATGAAGAATCAGAATCCGGTAGTCGGCCGATCGCATGTCGTTTGGTTGGATGTAGTACGTTTTGTTGCCATGTTTACCGTGGTTTGTTGCCACAGTGCAGATCCGTTTAACTTTTATCCGGGCGAACCGCCTGCCAACATCGACCAGATAAAGTTCTGGGGGGCTGCCTACGGGTCGTTGCTCCGTCCCTGCGTCCCCCTGTTCGTGATGATTACGGGCGCCTTGTTGCTGCCGGTGAAGGGCGATACTTCCGTCTTTTACAAAAAAAGAATCAGCCGTGTCTTTTGGCCTTTCCTGATCTGGTCGGTGCTTTATAATTTGTTTCCTTGGATAACCGGATTGTTTGGCCTGCCATCGGAGGTGATCTTGGACTTTTTCCCCTATTCGGGTGAGGAAGTGGCCCGCCAGTCGTTGGATGTTTCTTTGAAATATATTGCGCAGATCCCGTTGAATTTCTCTATTGTGGATGTGCACATGTGGTATATTTATCTGTTGATCGGGCTTTACCTGTACCTGCCTGTTTTTTCTGCATGGGTGGAGAAAGCCTCTGAAAAGGCCAAGTTATGGTTTTTGGCCGCCTGGGGCGTGTCGACGTTGTTGCCTTATTATTATCAGTTCGTGTCGCCGTATGTCTGGGGTGGCTGTTCCTGGAACTCCTTCAACATGCTGTATTATTTCGCCGGATTCAACGGTTACTTGCTTTTAGGCCATTACCTGCGCAATCATGATTGGAAAACGAGTAAGATATTGTTGGCCGGAATTCCGATGTTCGTCCTCGGCTATGTCGTGACTTTTTGCGGTTTCCGCTATGTAACGGCCTTGCCGGAATACAGTGAAGAATTGCTGGAACTTTTCTTTACCTATTGCTCTCTTAATGTCGTGATGATGACGATCCCCGTTTTCCTGTTGGCAAAAAAGGTGGACGTACGGTCCGAAAGGCTCAAGAGCCTGCTGGCGAACCTGACGACTTGCGGGTTCGGGGTTTATATGATACATTATTTCTTTACCGGTCCGGGGGTTGTCCTGATGCGTGCCTTGCATGTCCCGGTCGCTTTGCAGATACCTGCCGCAGCAGTTGTCGCATTTGGTATCTCCTGGTTGGTCGTAGCGGCTGTCTACAGGTTGATGGGGAAGAAAGCCCGGTATATAGTCGGGTGAGAATAGGGGGAAAGGCAACGCTGTAGTATGAGTATGAAACAAAATAGCAATAAGATGGAAAAAATAAAGAAATCGTTGGTAAAGAGAGAGTATCTGGTTCCTTTTGTACTGGTCACATCTCTGTTTTTCTTATGGGGCTTTGCACATGCTATATTGGATGTGCTGAACAAGCATTTCCAAGAGGCGCTTGTCATGACGAAGGCCCATTCCGCTCTGATCCAGGCAATGATGTACACGGGCTATTTCACGATGGCCATTCCCGCCGGGCTTTTCATTAATAAATACGGATACCGTCAAGGGGTGGTGTTCGGCCTGATCCTCTACGGGATCGGATCGTTGCTTTTCATCCCGAGCGAACAGTTGATGTCGTTCAACTTCTTCCTCTTTTCCCTGTTCGTGATCGGCTGCGGACTGACATTCCTGGAGACGGCAGCCAATCCTTACGTGACGGAGCTTGGGGATCGCGAGACGGCAGCCAGCCGTTTGAACCTGGCGCAATCCTTCAACGGGCTGGGCTGTATCTGTGCGCCTGTGATCGGCGGGATGCTGCTGTTTTCCGGTGACGGGGAGGCTAACATTGCCTTGCCTTATACCATGATGGGCGTTGTCGTCCTGGCTGTCGCCCTTGTCTTCTTCCGCATCCGCCTGCCGGAGATCGACCATGACGATTGCGAAGAGACGGCAGCCGAGGCAAAAGCCGGATTGAAAGGGCTGTGGAAACACCGTTGCTTCACCTGGGGGGTGATGGCTTTGTTCTGCTACGAGATAGCGGAAATATCGATCAACAGTTTCTTTATCAACTATGTGACCGATGACGGGTGGATGGATGCGCACGATGCCGCTATCGTTCTTTCCTTCGGAGGACTGGGTCTGTTCATGGCCGGGCGTATTATCGGCAGTTGGATCATGAGTTATGTCCGGGCGGAGAAAGTCTTGTTTGTCTGTGCCATCTTTACCGTCTTGGGTGCTTTGTCCGTCACCCTGAATTTAGGCGTCCTGTCGAAAGGCGCTTTATTTGCCTGTTATATCTTCGAGGCGATTATGTTCCCGACCATCTTCGCCATCTCGCTGCGTGGGCTGGGCGACTATACCAAACGTGCTTCGTCCTTTCTGATGATGTCGCCCGTAGGCGGGGCGGTCGGACCGCTGCTGATGGGCTATGTGGCCGATATCTCGACGATGTCGTTCTCGTTCGTCGTGCCGCTGTCCGGGTATGCCATGGTGCTCATTTATTCCTATATGGTCATGTCCGGGAAGTTGCGATGATATCCCGGACATCCTGTTCCGTTCCCCCGAAAGGACCGGAAGCCTCCAGCTTGATCGTGCACATGGCGGCGGCAAAGCATCCCGCTTCTTTGTATGAAGCTCCTTTGTTCCGCATGTACAGATAGCCGGCCATGTAGGTGTCGCCGCATCCCGTTGCGTCTACAATCTCTGTCGGAGGGAAGGCGGGGATCTCGTGAAATTGGCCGTCGGCATAAATGACGGACCCCATGCTTCCCAATGTCAGCAAGACCTCTTTGACGCCCCAGTGTGCTAATTTCAGAGCGGCTTCGCGCGGGTCCTTGCATCCGGTGAGAACTTCCGTCTCGTGCTCGTTGGCTTTGAGGATATGGATGTATTTCAATGCCTCTATCTTTTCCGGCCAGTCTACGGCGAAGACTTTCTCGCCCCGGACCTCGCGCAAGTATCCTTGGGCGTCGACCGAGAGCATCCCTTTGGTCGATAAGTACTTGATCACGTCCAAAGAGAAATCGTCTGCCAGCAAACTTCCCAAATGGTAGATACGGGCATCGACATCCTGCAACCCTTCGACCGTAAACGGATCGGCTTTTGCCAACACCCGTTGCGTCCGGTTATCCTGGTTCTCTCCGTATGTATTCTCGAAATAGACGGAATGGGTGCTCGGCAGTACCTTTACGTCGATTCCTTTACTGCGTATTTCTTCGACAGCCCCCATTTCGCTTTCGGCAAGAGCGGTGACCAGCAAAAAGTCTGACGTATCCAAATGGCTCATCCCATGTGCGAAATAAAAGGAGGTCCCTCCCGGCATATGTATCGTTCTTTTCGGCGTTACAATCTTATCCAGCGTAATGTGGCCGATGCAACAAAGATTACGTGTGTTCATATTACTTATTTAATCGAGTTGCAAAAGTATATCTTTTTTCTTTATTTTAGCCGCAGTGACAGCCTATTGATCCGTGTAATAGCGGAAAAAGCGCTCCTCCTGTCGCCTCGGTTGCCGGTATATTCGCTTATCGGGTAATCGGAATCAAGATAAAATCCGTATATTGGTCGCTATTAACAAAACATCGACATTATGGAAACTGCATTAAAAATGGAAAATGATTTTGATTACAAGTTGATACCGGCCGGTTTCATCCACTGTTTCAACGCCCGCTGTCCGGAAGCCGGCGGGTGTTTGAGGCATGTTGCCGCCCGCTACAGCGCGGAGGCCGGGCGGTATATCCGGGTTGTGAATCCGGCTTGTTTCCCGGCGGGAGATACGTCCTGTCCGGATTTCAAGTCTGCGCAGAAAGTACGCGTTGCATGGGGGATTACGAACCTGCTTGAAAAAGTGCCCTATCGGACTGCGCGGCATTTGCGGAAAGTCATGATCTTCCATTTTACGAAAACGCTTTATTACCGTTATTACCGCAAAGAATATGGTATTTCGCCGGAAGCCCAACTCTATATCCGCAAACTTTTTCGGCAGCATGGGCTCCAGGAGGAACCTGTGTTCGATTCTTATACGGAAGAGTATGACTGGTGAAAAGCACTCTCCGCTTTACAAGCGACTCTCGGAGTTCCAAACGGTTTCAAATCTTGGAACTAAAAGTTTCATATAGGGAAACCGAAAGTTTCATGGTGTGAAACTATTTGTTTCATGCCTTGAAACTTAAAGTTCCATGAGATGAAACTTGCCGGCCATTGCCCCCTGAAAGGGCAAACAATGGAAATATCCGATGACTCGTGCTCTGTCTGCTAATCGTTTCCTCTATATCTTAGTCAAGTACGAGTTTACATTAATTCGATATATAACTGCTGTTGAGGAAATGGCTTCTGGTGATTTTTCGTGGGTCTATAGGTTGATTCAATCAACCGCTTTGCCTGTGATAGGCGGAGCGGTTTGCTTTTATTAACTAATAAAAAGCACTTATTTATCGTGCGATATACAAACGTATATTATCTTTGTGTTGTCAGTTAAACAATGATGAACCAAGAACAAGAGTTAAAGAAAGAGTTCCTTTCACAGCGGGCAGAGTTTAATCAAAATGAAGGGATCGATGAAAGTGCTTTTCAAGAACGTATCAGGCAATATTTGGCCACGAAAACGCCGGAAGAGGCTCAAATGTTAGCTGATATCATGCTGGAATGTGTGAATGAAGATATTGAAAAGACTGATAATTTAATTCATGAGGCTCGGTTAAGAAAGGTGCTGTCAAAAGTTTATGATGCGGTTTCGTGGTCTTATATAGCTAAGGTCTATTTTGGGAAAAGCCGTTCCTGGCTGAATCAGCGTTTGAATAGTTTTGTTGTAAATGGGAAAGAAGCTCAATTTACCCAGGAAGAATTAAAGCAATTACAAAGAGCTCTATTGGACCTGAGTGAAGATATCGAAAAGACTGCTCTTGAATTGGGCATCCATTGATAACTGACATTATCAATCAGGAGAAGGCTTGGCGGTTTGTCAGGCCTTTTTTATTATATCGGAAACTATCCGGCTGATACGGAAACTTCTTGAGAAAAAGATTTCAGCCATTTTTAAACAGGATTCAAGTAAACGGGATTCTTGTCTTGTTTTGAACCTGTAATTGGTTGGATGTAAAAAATATAGGGCGGTTTTCAAAATGACAAATGAAAACGTTCGTTTAAATTTGTCATTTTTCTGCCACAAAAATACAACTACTTTTTAAACCTGCAATCCTTTCTTCCAATAATTTTTTCTTTTCTATATTCTTTCTTATCAATCAGATAGCCAAACCTGTACGAAAAACCGCCTTTTTGATACGAACTCCTTCGAAAGCCCCGGGAAAATGACCAATAAAAACGAACGTTTTCATCGGTCATTATACAATAATTAGGTTAACTCTTGTAAAGCAAGAGGTTGACGGTCGGGAGAGATACATATGTTAGATATACTATTTATTAATTAAACATTTTAGAATTATGAACAAGAGATTTTCTACTCTTTTGGCTGCCGCCCTGGTAGCCGGTGGTGTCTCGGCTTCTGCGCAGACAAAGGCGGTAGATCCTGCTACCGATTTGTTGAATACGGTGAAGTCCGGAGACTACGTTTCTTTAAATGTCGGAAGTTCGGCTTTTACTTCTTTTACGGAAGATAACGGCTTGGACTTTTCTGCATTGACGAACCTGACTGCGGGTGACGCTTTCGATGCGTTCTCCGGAATGTGGAAAATTACGATTATCCCTTTTGAAACTCCCGCCGGAATGCCGACTTATTCGTTTGAAAACAAGTTGACAGGAAAACAGTTTGCCGTCAAGTTGCAGACAAACGGCGAAGACGGTGTTTCGACAACTGCTGCTGCTTATGATGAAGACGGTGAGACGGAATGGGGTTTCAATGGTACGTTAGGTCTGTATCATGTAGAGGGTGACTCCACTTTCTTCTTCGGCGCGACTCAGAATCTGGTTGCAGTAAAGGGAGGTCTGGCTGAAGCTTTGGCTTCTGCTAATAAAGCGGTTGCTGCTACGAACATGATCATCCCGACTCTCCTTGCCGATGATTTGGAGCTGACTCTTACTCCTAAGATTTTCAACCAGCTCACTACTTCAGGCCGTTTGTTCTTTAACAATGGCAAGGATGTGAAGAATCCTTCTGTTGAAAATTTCTTGGGGACAAAGGTTTGGAAAGCGGCTTCTGCTGCCATAGGTGGTGGCGAAGATGCTACTTCATTTATGTTGGCAACAACTGATTCAACCGACATAAAGAGCCCGAAAGTATTGGTTGTCGATACGACATACTTTGATTTGGCTAAAACATTGAATCGGTTGATCGTGGATACGTTGGGTGCTGCTCCTAAGCATGTTGACGGTGTGTTCCCGGCTGCTTATGTAAATAAAGAGTATAAGGATGAAGTCAAGGAAGGCAAAATCGTAAAACGTATAGCTTTGCGTCCTTATGAAAGTGCTGTTTTCACGGGTTATTATTATTTGTTGCAAGATTCAATTGTTTTGTATGCAAGCAATAAGCCGGAAAGTACAAATGTTCCGGAAAAAGTTGCAAGTGCCGGTGGATATATGTTAGGATCTACTCCTGTTGCTGATTTTGACGCATTGAAGAGTGAAGCAAAGACTGAAAGTGCTGGTAAGGTGAATCAAGTAGTAACTACTGCTACTGCTACAGTTGATGGCTGGAGTGTGCCTACCGCTGGTGGTAGTGAAACTGTTACGGTATTGGGTGTAACTTATACAGTGACTGAAGATGGTGGAAATTATAATTTGCAGGGTGGTACACTTTCAGGTTCAGAAGCAGCGTTTTCTGATGCACAAGCTGCTGTAAATAATGCAATCAATACGTTAGCAACAAGTACAAAGAATATTTTTGAAGCAGAAATAGAAAAGTGGACTCCAAAAACATCTACTTACGATGCAATAGTTGCAGGTATTTCTGTCTCCGGATCTTACGCAGATGCACAAGCTGCTGTGCCTGCATATAACGCAATTACAACAACTGCTATCACAGGACAAGGTACAGATAGAAAACCTCTGGGTCAAATCGCCCTGAAATATCTGGATGTGAACAAGATCGTCATCACTCCTTCTTTTGGAGACGATATCTGTGATGAAGCGAAGGCTACGGCTAAAGATTTCATCCATCCTCTCATCCAGCCCGACTTCAACAACGAAGGCGACGACAACCGTGCTACAGTCAATGATAATCTGTACACGATCAAGAACAAAGACGGCAAGTATCTGGGCGTTGCCATCCATTATGCTGACTCTGTTGCCAACTGGACAAGCATCTACAGCGACTTCCAGGTATTGGATCACATGCCGGCTTTCCAGTGGGTAGTGCTTCAGGATCGTCAGGGCAAGGATAATTCAAAGATTACGTTGGTGAACCGCGAATATCCGACAGCCAAGAATACGAAGAGCGTTCAGTTGTTTGAAGACGAAGACGGCAAACTGTATGGTGACCTGTTCGGAACAAAGGTATATGTTGAATTCAACGAAGTATCAGCTACAGCCAAGTCCGACACATTGTTAGGTTACAGAAACTTCGACAAGGACTCCCTGAAGGTGGTTACTTATACGTTCAACCACTTCAGCCCGTATGACGCTTCACACTTTATCGGCGTGAACTCCGAAAGCGACTCTATCCTGACAGTAAAAGACTACCAGTCTTCTTTCAAACTGGAACAGATCAACGGCAAGGACGGTAAGGCCGTACGTTACGGGTATGCAGTATCGGAAAGCGTAGCCAAGAGAATCCCGGGTCTTAAGAACCTGTACCGCAACGCATACGCCGTAGTCGTACGCGACGGTTCTGCCAACAACGGCAAACGTGTGTTCAGAAACGAAGACGACAAGTTTGCGGTAGAAGAAGCTGACAAAGCAACCGTACATTTCTACTTCAAGGAAAACAACTGCGACGAAACAGGTCACTACTATGCCCTGATCGCGTTGGCCGAAGATACAATGAAAGCCGGCGTTGCCGAAGAAACGAAGAAAGCGATCCTGCGTGCGGAAGAAATGGCTAACATCAATACTTCCGTATTCGCGATCAAACTGTATGACGCTCCTCTGTACCGCCGCTTCAACACTGAACTGGAAGGCGTGAAAGATGGCAAGGATATCGCCCTGAACCTGAAATTCAAGGAATTCTATCGTGGTGAATACCTGATGGACGAAAACAACGAGAACTTCCAGAATAAATCTGTTGATTACTTGGGTATCTGGTCGGAAAACAAAGCGACAGGTTTGTCATTCCATGTTGACACCGCTTGGGTAAAACGTGGCTTGGGTTATATCAAACCGCAGTACTTGATCTCTGTAGACCGTCACGTGGTTGATGCAGTGCCTGCTAAACCTTGTGATTTGGATCATGAACATCTGAACGGCATCACGGAATGGACTTGTCCTCATGCTGAAAAGGGCAAAGCCGGTTATACGGTAGCCAAGTTCTTGGTTAACTTCAAGGATTCTGCCGATGCGGTTACAAGACGTGATCCGAAAGCGGAAAATCCGTACAAGTTCGGTAAATACTACCGCGCAGGTTTCGAAAAGGCAATGTTGATCGGCGACAGCTTGATCTTCTTGGTGAACGGTTTCGAGAACGTAGCACCTGAAAAGCTGGATTCTGCAAAAATCATTGATGCTTACAAAGAAGCTGAGATCGATGGTGAATACATCAAGGATCTGTCCAAGATCAACGACGCTCACCAGACTTACACTTGGTCATTCCGTTACATCCATCCGGAATCCGTGGCAACAGCCGAGAAGGAAGATGAAAACGTATCGTTCTTGATCGAGTCAATGATTGCTGCTGGTAATAACGATAAGATTGCTCCGACAAATGCTGCTTGGTTGAAGAGCCAGGATGGTTGCTTGGTATTGTCTACTTATGACGCAAGCTTCATTGATGCTAAGACTGGCAGCGACGCAGCCTTGATCTTCAACATCGGAATGGGTTCTGAAGACGATTGGGCAACAGACAACGAAACGATCGCGACATCCGAAATCGCCGTTATCGCAGGCGAAGGCCAGGTAACGATCGCTAACGCTGCCGGCAAGAAGGTTGTTGTCTCTAACATCCTCGGACAGGTAGTTGCCAACACGGTTCTGGCTTCCGACAACGCTGTAATCGCTGCTCCGGCAGGTGTGGTTGTTGTAGCTGTTGAAGGCGAAGAAGCTGTCAAGGCTATTGTAAAATAAGATTGAAATTATAATCAAATAATCATCGGTCGCGTGCGGCAATGCCGAAAGTACCCTGCGAGAGGCGAACAAGCGGCCGGATTTAATATTAATAATACTAAAGTATATTGAAATTAAAAGTTCAAGTGGCCTTTCCCCTGTGAAGGACGAAGGCATACAAAAAACAAGCCCCGGAAGTACTGATGTGCTGCCGGGGCTTCGTTTTGAATTTGTACGGGAACAAAAGTATGGAAAATCGGTCCTTGCCGATTTTTATTGTAAGGGAAGTCACGGCTCTTTCATTTAAGCTCTAAGTAGAGACATAGTTTCCCTTACCCGATTC
>CAJTMR010000010.1:108814-115203 GCA_910577325.1 uncultured Parabacteroides sp. | reverse complement strand
ATGAGCAATTAACCTACGCTCATTTCCAATAAATTACACTCTTTTCGTAACTTCTTTCTGCAAAAGTAACGATTCTTTTTGTTTATTGCGTATCTTTGTCTCTCAATAAAGCGATTGGATGTTATGAACCCTTTAGATATTATTGCCAAATATTATCCGGCAGGCTCGGAGGCGTACCGGATTTTGGCTATTCATAGTAGAAGTGTGGCGGATAAAGCTTTGGCCATAGCCCGTATGCATCCGGAAATGGATCTTGACCTTACCTTTGTAGAAGAGGCAGCCATGCTGCACGATATCGGTATTTTCCGTTGTAATGCTCCCGATATCGATTGCCATGGCGATGCGGAATATATTTGCCACGGTTTTCTGGGTGCTGAGCTGATGCGGATAGAAGGTTATCCCCGTCATGCCCGTGTGTGTGAAAGGCATACGGGAACAGGTATCACGCAGGCAATGATCGAAGAACGCGGTCTGCCTCTTCCGCTTCAGGACTTTATGCCGGAAACTTTGGAAGAACAATTGATTTGCTTCGCCGATAAATTTTACAGCAAAACGAAACTGGATAAAGAGAAACCGGCCGAAAAGGTCAGACAGAGCCTTGCCAAGTATGGAAGTGAAACGGTTGAACGGTTTGATAACTGGTGTAAACTCTTTTTAGGGGAATAAAAAGGGACGGGCTCGCTAATTTGTTATACATTTGCCCGCTGTAACACACTGCAAATAACGACGGAATGTTTTTGAAATACAAATGCCTGATTATTTTGTTGCTTTTCCTCACCGGAAACATGATGACTGAGGCGCAGGAACTTATTGCCCCGACCGATACCGTGATGGCCGTAACGGGTGATACGGCCGTGTCCGCCGGACAGGATAGTGTGCTTGTGTTGGACAGCGTACCGAAGAAGAAGACCGGACTGGACGCTCCGGTTTCCTACCAGGCGAAAGACTCCATTATCATGACGGGGGCGAACTGGGCTTATCTGTTCGGAGAAAGCGATGTGAAATATCAACAGATCGAACTCCAGTCTGAGAAAATCGAGATGAATATGGACAGTAGTTTGGTGTATGCTACTTTTGGCCTTGACTCGATCGGGGAAGAATTTGGCTATCCTCTTTTCAAAGATGGCGACCAACAGTATGAATCCAAGACAATGCGCTATAATTTCGGTACGAAAAAAGGTTATATCACGGATGTGATCACGCAACAAGGCGAAGGCTATGTGACAGCCGGACGTACCAAAAAGATGGACAACGATGTCTTGAATATGGTGGGTGGACGGTATACGACTTGCGATGAGCATGATCATCCTCACTTCTATATCCAGTTGACGAAGGCGAAAGTTCGTCCGAAGAAGAATATCGTGACGGGGCCTGTCTATATGGTGTTTGAGGATGTCCCACTTTATTTGGTCGGCTTGCCTTTCTGTTTCTTCCCGTTTTCGAGTTCTTATTCATCGGGTGTTATCATGCCTACTTTCGGGGATGAAAGTTCGCGTGGTTTTTATTTGCGTGACGGTGGATATTATTTTGCATTGAGCGATTATATGGATCTGGCTCTGACAGGTGAGATCTATACGAAAGGTTCTTGGGGATTGTCAGCCCGTTCTTCTTATCGGAAACGGTATAAGTTTTCGGGCAGTTTCAATGCTTCCTATTTGGTTACCCGTTTGGGGGACAAGGGGCTTCCCGATTATAGCTTGTCTAAGGACTTCAAGTTGAACTGGACACATTCGCAGGATCCGAAGGCCAATCCGTTCCGGACTTTTTCGGCAAGTGTGAACTTTGCGACCAGTAGTTACGACCGTAACAACTTGAACAGTTTTTATCCGGGCTCGCAAGGGTTTGCAGATGCGAACCAGAATACTAAAGGGTCCAGCATCAGCATAACGCAGCGTTTTCCGAATAATCCGTTCAGCCTTTCTGCGACTATGAATGTGAACCAGCGTTCGAAAGACTCGACGATTTCGTTGACTTTGCCTGATATTACGATCACAATGAGCCGTATCTTCCCGTTTAAGCGCAGGAAGGCGATAGGCAAAGAGCGTTGGTATGAAAAAATTTCCATGAGTTACAACGGTTACTTGCGTAACAGCATCGATACGAAAGAGGACAAATTGTTCAAGTCGAGTTTGGTAAAGGACTGGCGGAATGCCATGCAGCACCAGATTCCGGTGAGTGCGACTTTCTCTTTGTTCAAATATCTGAATATCTCGCCGTCGTTCAACTATACCGAACGTTGGTACACCAATAAGGTGGAAAAAGCATACGATATGCAGAAGAAACAAGTGGTTGCGCGTGATACGACTTATGGTTTTTATCGTGTGTATGATTACAGCACTTCAGTTTCGGCTTCCACCACATTGTATGGTATGTTCCAGCCATTGCCGTTTTTTGGTAAAACGATGCGACGGGTACAGATTCGTCATCGCTTTGAACCTTCGGTCACATTGAGTTATACCCCTGATTTCGGTGCAGCTAAGTTTGGCTTTTGGAAAGATGTCATGTATGAAGATCAATATGGGCAAATGCAACATACGACCTATTCGCCTTTTGAAAATGGCATGTTTGGTACGGCTCCCAATGGAAAATCGGGAAGTGTGAGTTTCCAACTGGATAATAATGTGGAAATGAAAATTAATTCTGTTGCCGGTGACTCGGCCCGCAAGATCAGTCTGATTGATAAGTTATCATTGGGTATGAGCTATAATATGGCGGCCGATTCGTTCAAATGGAGTGATTTGAACGTAGGTTTGCGTCTTAAGTTCTCGAAGAGCTATACCTTGAATCTGAACGGTACGTTCGATACGTATACCTATGGTTACAATGAAGCGACGAAGACTGTTCGTCGGTTGGATATACCACGTTGGCAGGCGGGTAAGGGATTGGGCCGCTTACGCCAGACCGGTACGAGTTTTTCTTATACTTTTAATAACGATACGTTTGGCAAGTGGTTCGGTAAGAAAGGCGGTGACGATCATTCGAAGGCGGATCTCAATGCGTCGGGCGGTGCGGAGCAGGAACAGGATTCCGCGGAGGAAGACGGTGAACGACAGGCAAAAGCGGAAGGCGGTCGTTTGCGTGGAACTAAGAGGGATACAGGCGAATATGATGCGTACGGCTATATGCTCAACAAGGTTCCCTGGAGTCTTTCTTTCAGTTATAGCATGCAGTTGCGTTATGGCGATTTTGATCCGAGTAAACTTGAATATAAGTATAAATTGACCCATGCATTGAGTTTCAACGGTAATATCCTGCCAACGAAAAACTGGCGTTTTAACTTCAATGCTACGTATGACTTCGATACGCATAAGATTTCCTATATGACTTGTAACATAACCCGCGATTTGCATTGCTGGCAAATGACTGCCAGTTTTGTGCCGGTAGGTCCCTATAAATCCTATACCTTCAATATCGCAGTAAGTTCCTCTTTGCTGAAAGATTTGAAATGGCGCCAGAGCAGCAACTATCGTGATGGACAGAAGTGGAATTGATAATTGACAATTAAAGGAGCATTCTTTTAATTGTCAATTATCAATTGAAAAAATCACCATTCGATTGGTGTTTGCCCGGTTGCAATCAGATAATCGTTCGCTTTGCTGAAATGTTTGTTTCCGAAAAAACCGCGGTAAGCGGAGAGGGGAGACGGGTGGGCTGATTTCAATATCAGGTTACGGGAGGCATTGATGAAAGCCCCTTTCCGTTGTGCATACGAACCCCACAAGATATAAACGATATGGCTTCGCTCTTCTGTCAGGCGGTGGATTACGGCATCTGTGAATGTTTCCCAACCTTTATTCTGGTGTGAACCGGCTTGGTGTGCACGAACCGTCAGGGTCGCGTTTAAAAGCAGGACACCCTGGTCTGCCCAACGGAGTAGATTGCCAGTGTGGGGAACGGGTTTGCCTAAATCACTTTCAATTTCTTTGAAGATATTGATAAGTGAAGGGGGAAAGGGAGTTCCGTCCTGAACGGAAAAACAGAGTCCGTGTGCTTGCCCGGGTTCATGATAGGGGTCTTGCCCGAGAATGACTACTTTGACATTGTCGAACGGACAATGTTCGAACGCACTGAAGATACAGGGACCGGGAGGATAGATCGTTCTTTGGCGATATTCTTCTTTAACAAATGTAATTAACTGGTTGAAATAATCCTTTTCAAACTCTGAACTTAATCGTTCTTTCCAGCTCTGTTCTATCTTGACGTCCATAATGGTTATTGAAAATTGAAAATTAGAAATTGGAAATTATCTTTGTTACGCGAATATCAGAAATAATTATTAATAATCCATCCTTAATTTTCAATTTTCAATTTTTTGATTACAATTAAATCAAGTACATGCCGGCTGCACGGGCTTCGCGGCGCATTTCTTCCGGCCATATACTTGCTTGGATTTCTCCGATGTGGGCTTTGCGGAGATAAAACATACACAAGCGGCTCTGTCCGATACCTCCCCCGATACTAAGGGGAAGTTCGCCATTGAGTAGGCGTTTGTGGAAGTATAGTTCTTTTCTTTCTTGCGCGTTGCAAATTTCCAACTGGCGTAGCAAGGCAGCCTTATCCACGCGAATACCCATGGAAGACAGTTCGAGTGAACGGTTCAGCACGTTGTCCCAGACGAGCAGGTCGCCGTTTAATCCGACTTGTCCGTTTTCCGCAATTGTCGACCAGTCGTCATAGTCGGGGGCGCGTCCGTCGTGTTTTTCTCCGTTGCTCAACTTACAACCGATACCGATGATGAAAACGGCTCCGTATTCTTTCGTTATCGCATCTTCCCGTTCTTTAGGCGTGAAAGTCGGGTATTTTTGTAATAAATCATCGGAGTGTATGAAACGGATTTGTTGCGGCAATGTCGGACGGATTTCAGGAAACATCTCATAGACTAAATATTCGGTACGGACCATGGCTGCATAGATGCGGCGTACGATTTCTTTCAGAAAGTCGATATTTCGTTCTTCGGCTCCCATCACGCGTTCCCAGTCCCATTGGTCGACATATAAAGAATGGAGGTTTCCTAACTCTTCATCGGAGCGGATAGCGTTCATATCGGTATAGATACCGTAACCTTTTTCGATTTGATAATCGGCAAGGGTGAGCCGTTTCCATTTGGCAAGCGAATGGACGATTTCTGCTTTGGCATCATCCAGATCCTTGATCGGAAATGTGACAGCACGCTCCGTTCCGTTCAGGTCGTCATTGATTCCCATCCCTTTTAAAACGAACAACGGCGCGGTGACGCGTCGTAACCGTAATTCGGAAGATAGGTTTTGCTGGAAAAAGTCTTTGATTTTTTTGATACCCATCTCGGTCTGTGATAAGTTCAATAAAGCTTTATATCCTGTTGGTTTAATTAAATAACTCATATCCTTGTTGTGCTTTATATTTATGAATAATGTGGAGCAAAGATACTAATTAATGGCAAAAAAGCAATTATATGCCTGTTTTTATTTGCAAAATGGAAGCGATTATTGTTTCAAGGTTTGCAAAATATCAAAAAGTAATCTTTTTTGCCCATTCGTTTGTTTTCCTGCAAGATTATATATACTTTTGCAATGTTTTTGGCTGGGTAGCTTAGCTGAATAGAGCGTCAGATTCCGGTTCTGAAGGTCGTGGGTTTGAATCCCACCCTGGTCACAAGTCTAAAAATCAATATTTTAGAATCTTAAGCCGTATTTCTATTATAGATTTACGGCTTTTGTTTTGCTCGCTTTTGCTTGAAATCGCTACATCCCATCCAAAAATATAAAGCGAAGAAAGTCGTCGTATTTCATTGAAAAAAATGCAAAAACAGGGCATAAAAGTACCTCCAACACGGTGGATAAACATCCCCGCATCCCCGGAAAAGTCTCGCGCAGACCCGGGTCTGCACCTCTCCCGCACCTGGGTGTAAGCAGTATGGAGACCCGGGTCTCAAGCGTCTTTACAAGTTGTTTTTGACAAAAGAAAAGTCTGTCTTGATGAAAAAAGAAGCCGTTTTAACATGTTTTGCACCTGTTCCCGGACGGTCCTTGTTTTTATCGTATAATTGATACACAGGATGTTATCGTTTTTAACTATGATAGGTGTGATAGATGAATGATAGTTCAAAACGGCAACTATCATGCCATAACATATTGGTTTAAACCGATATACAGGCGGATATGATAGTATGATAGTTGTTTTTGCAAAAACATATATGTATTCAGTCCGTATCGGTGGCGAAAGCAGATGGACGCTTTATGATTTTGGTACAGTTGCCCTGGCATGATCCGTTTTTCGGACTGACCCGAATAAGGTTTTTTGTACTCCTAAGGAAAATAAAAAAAGCAATCATGTAAATCATGACTGCTTTTCAAAAAAGTGGGCGTTGACGGATTCGAACCGCCGACCCTCTGCTTGTAAGGCAGATGCTC
>CAJTMR010000010.1:0-108647 GCA_910577325.1 uncultured Parabacteroides sp. | reverse complement strand
CCGACCCTCTGCTTGTAAGGCAGATGCTCTGAACCAGCTGAGCTAAACGCCCTTTCTTTGATATTCATTAAGTTTTCTATTGCTCTATCTCTCTAAAGCGCTGCAAAGATACGGCTTTTTTTTTTACCTCCAAATATTTTTGAGAAAAAATAGAAAAAAACTTCAACTCTGCCTATATGTATTAAGATTTGTAGTAACTTTGCGACTCTATATTAATAATGTATATGATATTTTCTACACTGACAGCAATTTCGCCTGTAGACGGGCGATATAGAAATAAAGCCGAGAATTTGGCGGCTTACTTTTCAGAGTATGCGCTCATTAAATACAGAGTGCAGGTTGAGATCGAGTACTTTATTACTCTGTCCGAATTCTTACCGCAGCTTCGTCCGTTGGCGACTGTGGAGAATAAAGAGGCTTTGCGGAAAATTTACCGTGAGTTTTCGGTTGAAGACGCCAGTCGTATTAAAGAAATCGAGAGTGTGACTAATCATGATGTAAAGGCAGTCGAATATTTTATAAAGGAAAAGTTTGATTTGCTTTCTTTACAGGAGTACAAAGAGTTTATTCATTTTGGATTGACTTCCCAGGATATTAACAATACATCTGTTCCATTGTCTATCAAGGAGGCACTGGATGATGTGTATTTTCCCGGTTTGCAGGAAGTGATCGATTTGCTGAAGAAATATGCCGAAGATTGGAAGGATGTTCCGATGTTGGCTAAAACACATGGACAGCCGGCTTCTCCTACTCGTTTGGGAAAAGAAGTGATGGTGTTTGTTTACCGTTTGGAACAGCAAGTGAAGTTGTTGAAAGCAACTCCTGTTTCTGCTAAATTTGGTGGAGCAACAGGTAATTTTAACGCGCATCATGTGGCTTATCCGGATTATGATTGGAAAGTTTTCGGGAATAAGTTTGTGAATGAGGTGTTGGGGCTGAGCCGTGAGGAATGGACAACACAGATTTCCAACTATGATTATATGGCTGCTATTTTTGACGGGATGAAACGTATTGATACGATTTTGATTGATTTGTGCCGTGATTTTTGGCAGTATGTTTCCATGGAGTATTTTAAACAGAAGATCAAAGCCGGCGAGGTTGGTTCTTCTGCTATGCCACACAAGGTAAATCCGATTGATTTCGAAAATGCGGAAGGTAATTTGGGAATGGCAAATGCTATTCTGGTACATTTGGCTGGCAAGCTGCCGGTTTCACGTTTGCAGCGTGACCTGACAGACTCTACAGTCCTTCGTAACGTTGGTGTACCGATGGCTCATATCGAAATTGCATTCAAGAGTTTAACAAAAGGGCTGGGCAAGTTGTTATTAAACGAAAAAGCGTTGTATCGGGATTTGGATAACTGTTGGGCTGTTGTAGCCGAAGGTATTCAGACTGTTCTTCGTCGTGAAGGATATCCTAAACCTTATGAGGCGTTGAAAGCCTTGACCCGTACAAATGAAGGAATTACTGCCGAGTCGATTAGTGATTTTATCGATACGTTGGAGGTTAGTGATGTTGTCAAAGCTGAATTAAAGGCGATAACGCCGCATAATTATACAGGTATTTAGTGAGAAAAAAGAGGTAGCCGTGAGGTTACCAAGTAGTTAATTATCATTTAATTTACATCAAATGAGCACAGAAGAAAGAGATGAATCTCAACCGCGTCCAAGAAAGGTGATACCAAGTATCAGACGGGAAAACACAGATCAGGATTCTGAAAGAAGACCTTACAGTCAAGGTTATAACAGACCTGAAGGAAACAACTATGAACGGAGACCATATAACCGTCCTAACCGGGATGACCGTGGAGGTTATAATTCTTATGGGGACAGACCGAATCGCCCGCGTGCGTATGATAACCGTGATGGTGGTTACAATAGACCGTACAACCGCGATAATGGTGTAAGCCGTAACTATGGCAACTCTAATCGTGAAGGTGGTTATAACAGCAGGCCTTCTTATGGTATCAATCGCTCTTATGGCAACAATGACCGTCCTTCTTATGGAAGTAACGATCGCCCTTCTTACGGTGGTGACCGTTCTTATGGTAACGATCGTCCGTACAATCGTCTGTCTCGTCCTAACTATGAAGACAGGGGAAAGGCTTATTCTGCCACTCCGTCCGACAATGGCATTTCGGGTGATGGTGTAAAGAAAAGAAGACCGCGTGTAGGTGATACCCGTGTAAGTTCGTCTTACGATGCCCGTGATAATCGTGGTGGCAGACCTTCATACGGTAATAACAACAACCGTTATGGAAACGGTGGACGTGGTGGCTATAATAATAACAACAACAGACGTCCGAATAATAACCACCGTACCGGTGATTACAATCCGAATGCCAAGTATAATTTCCAGAAGCAATTGAAGTATAAGGAAGTGCTGGCTGACCCGAACGAACCGATCCGTTTGAATAAGTTCTTGTCTAATGCAGGGGTTTGTTCGCGTCGTGAGGCTGATGAGTTTATCCAGGCCGGTGTTGTTCAGGTAAATGACCAGGTTGTGACTGAATTGGGAACGAAGATTACCCGTCAGGACAAGGTGTTGTTCAAAGATCAGCCGGTTCAGATCGAAAGTAAAGTGTATATCGTCCTGAATAAGCCGAAGAACTGTGTGACAACTTCTGATGATCCTCAGGAACGTTTGACTGTCATGGATTTGGTGAAGAACGCTTGTCAAGAACGTATTTATCCGGTGGGCCGTTTGGACCGTAATACGACAGGTGTGCTGCTGCTGACTAATGACGGTGACCTGGCTTCCAAGTTGACACACCCTTCTTTCAAAAAGAAAAAGATCTACCATGTGTGGTTGGATAAGAACGTGTCTATTGAAGATATGGAAAAGA
The DNA here is from genome assembly GCA_910577325.1 of uncultured Parabacteroides sp. GTDB lineage: Bacteria > Bacteroidota > Bacteroidia > Bacteroidales > Tannerellaceae > Parabacteroides. The sequence continues at coordinate 105,802 of CAJTMR010000010.1, read as the reverse complement.
TCGCTAACGGACTGGAGCTGGAAGACGGAGAAATCCATGCTGATGCCATCAGTTATGCAAGCGAAGAAGACAAGAGCCAGGTCGGTATCGAAATTCACTCGGGACGCAACCGTATCGTTCGTCGTATTTTCGAATCGCTGGGGTATCATGTGGTTAAATTGGATCGCGTATATTTTGCCGGTCTTACTAAAAAGAACCTGGGACGTGGAAAGTGGCGTTATCTGAACGAACGTGAGGTGAATGCGCTCCGCATGGGGGCTTTTGAATAATATGGAGTTTAGCCGGTCGGAAAAGCCGGCTAACTTGTATTGATTACCTAAGAATAAAAATATAAACATGGAAGCAATTAAAAGAACAAAAGTTGTAGATGTGTTGAAAAGCGATGCTTTTGGCACGACCGTTAACGTGAAAGGTTGGGTGCGTACCCGCCGTGGTAGTAAACAGGTTAGTTTCATCGCCTTAAATGACGGTTCTACAATAAATAATGTTCAGATCGTTGTAGACGTGGACAAGCTGGGGGAAGAATTTCTGAAACCGATAACAACAGGTGCAAGCATCAGCGTAAACGGTACGTTGGTACAGTCACAGGGCAAGGGGCAGAATGTGGAGATCCAGGCTACTGAAATAGAAATTTACGGTTCTGCCGATCCGAATACTTATCCTTTGCAGAAGAAAGGCCATTCGATGGAATTCCTGCGTGAGATCGCTCATCTCCGTCCACGTACGAATACATTTGGTGCAGTGTTCCGTATTCGTCATAACATGGCTTATGCCATTCATAAATTTTTCCATGACAGAGGGTTCTTCTATTTTCACACACCGCTGATCACTGCTTCTGATTGTGAAGGTGCAGGTCAGATGTTTCAGGTGACAACCATGAATCTATACGATCTGAAGAAGGATGAGAACGGAGCTATTGTTTACGATAACGATTTTTTCGGTAAACAGGCGAGCCTGACTGTTTCCGGACAGTTGGAAGGTGAATTGGCCGCTACGGCTTTGGGACAGATTTATACGTTCGGGCCGACTTTCCGTGCGGAAAATTCCAACACTCCCCGCCATTTGGCTGAGTTTTGGATGATCGAGCCGGAAGTGGCGTTCAATGATATCCTGGACAATATGCAGTTGGCGGAAGAATTCATCAAATATTGTGTGCAATGGGCTTTGGACAACTGTATGGACGATATCAAATTCTTGAACGATATGTTCGATAAAGGTTTGATCGAACGTTTGGAGGGAGTGTTGAAATACGATTTTGTCCGTTTGTCTTATACGGAAGGAATCAAGATCTTGGAAGAGGCTGTTGCTAAAGGTCATTCGTTTGAATTCCCGATATATTGGGGAGTCGATTTGGCTTCGGAACATGAACGTTTCTTGGTTGAGGAACATTTCAAGTGTCCGGTAATCCTGACTGACTACCCGAAAGAGATCAAAGCTTTTTATATGAAGCAGAATGAAGATGGCAAGACTGTTCGTGCGATGGATGTATTATTCCCCAAAATCGGTGAAATCATTGGTGGTTCCGAACGTGAAGCCGACTATGACAAATTGCTGAACCGTATCAATGAAATGGGTATTCCGATGAAAGATATGTGGTGGTATTTGGACACTCGTCGCTTCGGTACAGTCCCTCATTCCGGTTTTGGTCTGGGCTTTGAACGTTTGTTGTTGTTTGTGACAGGTATGACAAATATTCGTGACGTGATTCCTTTCCCGCGTACACCAAAGAATGCCGATTTCTGATTTCGCATAAAATTGAAAATAAAAACTCCGCATAGTCTTGAGTGTTCTATGCGGAGTTTTATTTAATCTTCATCTTCCAAATCGATTGGGATTTGTCGTTTGAATGCTTCTTTGAAAGAAATCAGCGATTCGGTCCGGGCAAGGCCTAATGGTTGCAGTTTATTATGGATAATACTTAGCAGATGTTGGTTGTTTTTCGCATATATCTTTATAAATAAGTCGTATTGCCCTGTTGTATAATGGCATTCGACGACTTCCGGAATTTCTTTCAGCGCTTCCGTCACAGATGGGAATTGTCCGGGAGATTTGAGGAACAGGCCCATGTATGCGCAGGTTTCATAACCTACTTTTGTGTTGTCGACGATAAATTCAGATCCTTTGATTACGCCGAGATTGGTGAGTTTTTGTATACGTTGGTGTATTGCTGCCCCCGATACATTACATTCCCGTGCGACCTCGAGGAAAGGCATACGGGCATTGCCAATGATTAGTTTTAATATTTTCTCGTCAAGTTCATCCAATTGATGGTGTGCCATAATTTATCTATATTTGTATATCTGTATAATCAATTCTTACAATTTGGTGACAAATATAAATAATCTCTAATGATTGGCCTTCGTTTTTTTGTAGAATATTTTAGTTTGTAAGTTCCTTTGGCAATAATAATCTTTAATTCTATAGTTTTATGAGTTTGCAATCAGTAGTAGCATGTAGGTCTGTAAAAGATTTTCTTGATCCGGTATGGCACTTGATAGAGAAAACATATACGGAATCTTTTCCGGAAGTTGAACGTCGTGACTTTCCGCTTGTTCGTAATTTGGTAAAAGATGAATCTCGGTTTATAGTGTATGCTTTGTCAAGAGAAGACCGGTATGTCGGTTTCATTACCGCTTGGCTTTTTGACGGCTATACTTATGTGGAGCATTTTGCAATTGATCCGGAGTTTCGTAATGGTGGAATAGGAGCAGAAGCCATGAAGCAATTCCAGCTCTTTTGCGCAACTCCGGTTGTATTGGAGGTGGAAATGCCTGTCGACGGGATAAGTAGGCGCAGGATTGGTTTCTATGAGCGTTTGGGCTTTAAACTGGACAATCATGTTTATCATCAGCCTCCTTATCGGGCGGGTGGAGAATGGTTGGAAATGCGGCTTATGATGTATGGCGACGTTGATCTGGAGCATTCGTTCGAGCAAGTGAAGAATTGCTTGCATGAGAATGTTTATGGGGTTAAAAGTATTTGATCGGAAACAGGCAAGGCAATAAAAAAGGCGGGGTTGACAACCTCGCCTTTTTTGTTTTGTATATCCGATGATTAGTTGGCAGCCTGACGGGCCGAGTAGCTAATCTTTAACGCGTATGCTTCACGAAGTGCCTGTTTAACGTCTGTGATAATACCCATCTTGGTTTCTTGATCGGCCTTGATAGATACTGTCATGAACGGCTGGTCTTCTTCTTTCATACTGGATTTTTCCTGAGCAATATAGTCCTGAATTTCCGATACTTCAGCAAACTTGTCATTCAACTGCAAACGGGCTTCGGAACCCATTTTGGTTTGATATTCCTGAGTCGGCTTTCCAACATAGATGAATGTAACCAACGATTTCTTTTCCAACTTCTGAAGTTCAGTAGCCTGTGGAGCACGGAATTGTACCATCAATGTTACTTCACGCATGGATGTTACCATCATGATGAAGAACAAGAAAGCGAACACCAAGTCAGGTAATGATGACGTATTCAATTCGGGCATTTCACGTCCGCCCGCTTTACTAAACTTTCCCATTACTTCTTATCTCCATAATTTTTAGGTTCTGCTTCAGAAATCTTTTGCGGATAAATCTGTTGCACAGCCTTTTGTTGATCTTCATCCAGATCTGCGAATGCTTTTCCGAATTTCTTTTTGGAAACATCATCACGCAGTTCATTATATGCTTTTGCTAATTCGTTCTGAACACTGATGTAAGCCTGATATTCAGTACCACGGTCATTCTGCAAGGAAATCACGTGTTTTTTAGCGGTCATTACTTTTCCGAAGAAAGGAACGTCCTCTTCTGTTTTTTCGGGCTTATTCGCGTCGTTGTACGGATTTTCAATGAACTCTTTAACTTTGTCTTTCAATTGCTTGATGTCGACGAACTGGTCGCCGCAGAGAATCTGGTTACCACTGTTGATCAATACAATCAGCAGGTTTCTCTTGTTAACATCAACATCATCCTTCTTTTGGTCTTTAGGTACAGGAGGCGGCAAACGTCTTGCCAAACCTTTATCTGTATCCATGGATGTAGTAATAAGGAAGAAGATAAGCAACATGAAAGCAATATCGGCTGAAGACGATCCATTGATACCCGGTGTCTTTCTTTTCTTACCCATTTCTTTCTTGTTTAATCAATTTCGTTATTACTATTATTTACTGATCATTCTTTTTACGGAGCCCCAGACAACACCAGCGATGATTAACACCAACAAGATTGCTGTAGACCAAATCCACATATCTGTAATTTTCAACCAACCGGCTGTGTTATATTTCTGAGAGTCGGCATTCATACCTCCTAACGGAGTCGCATCTCCGATGGAATAGGTAATGAATAACATGGCAACAAAAGCTACTGCGACAATCAGCGAAGTTACAGCAGATTTAGGATTTGATGTCAGTAAAGAGACAAACTGCCAAATTGCAAACAATACCATGCAAGCGATCGTAATAAAGAATAATCCTGTTGTCCAATTGATCAACAAGCCGGTATTTACATATTCTTTCATTTCTTCGCCAGGATTCGATACACCTCCGCCGAAGAACAGACCCAGTACGACAAGGCTGATAAGCGAAACTATCAGCAGTGTCCAACTGGACATTTTTCTAATTTTAGTAACTGCCATAGTTGTTTATTATTTTCTGAATTTGAGGTTGTATTTGATAACTAAGTCCAGCAATGTGATAGAAGCATCTTCCATCTGATTCAGGATTGCTTCCAGTTTGCTCAGCAAATAGTTATAGAATACCTGAAGGATCAGTGCTACGATCAAACCACCTACAGTTGTGATCAAGGCCACTTTCATACCACCTGCTACAACCGTCGGGCTGATATCACCAATCTGTTCGATTTTGTCGAACGCCATGATCATACCTACTACAGTTCCCAAGAATCCCAGTGACGGAGCCATTGCGATAAACAAAGTGATCCAAGACATGTTCTTTTCCAAAAGGCCACCCTGAACACCACCGTAAGAAACGATAGATTTTTCAACAACGTCAATACCCTGGTCAATTCTCATCAGACCCTGATAAGCGATAGAAGCGATAGGACCTCTTGTATCACGTGCGATAGCTTTTGCACCTTCTACATCACCTTTATCCAAAGCGTCCTCGATACCTTTCAACAATTTGTTGGAGTTAGTTTCAGCCAAGTTCAGATAGATGATTCTTTCCAAGCAGAAAGCCAAACCGAAGATCAATGCGATGGCAACCAAACTCATGAAGTCTGCACCACCTTCGATAAACTTAGTCTTCAAAGCCTGGTACATACCACCTTCAACAGCGGTTTCGGCTGCTTCTTGCGCGAATGCTACAGAAGAGATTCCAAGAGCGCATAAACTCATGAATGTTTTTGCAAAATACTTTTTCATTGTGTGTTTAATTTTTAAGATTAATAATTCTCTTATTTGTTTTTATTTTTTGTTATTGATAATCGTCATGGTATCTTAAAGCGGAGAGAGCGGGATTCGAACCCGCGAAACCCTTTAGGGGTTTACACGCTTTCCAGGCGTGCCTCTTCAACCACTCGAGCATCTCTCCAAAAACAAGCTACCGCTTTTCTAAAACGGGTGCAAAATACGAAAAAAATCGCATATCCAAACGTTTCAGTGCACAAATCTATAGTTTTTGCTTGATATATGCACAATATATGGTGGATAAATTTTGAATACGCGTGAAAATATCTCATGATATCGGTTTATTCTCGATTTTAAATAGTTTTAGAGCATTTACCCGTGTTGTTTCAACCACCTTTTCGAGTGTCAGACCGTATGTCGAGGCTACCTTTTCTGCCGTTTTCCAGATATAGGCTGGCTCGTTTCTTTTTCCCCTGTAAGGGACGGGAGCGAGGTAGGGGGCATCTGTTTCCAATACTATTTTATTGATGTCTGTCTGGCGGATGGTTTCCGATAGCCGGGAGTTCTTGAATGTAATAACTCCATTTATTCCGATTTTGAAATTTTCCAGTTTGTTTATTTCATTCAAGTCGGCTTCATTACCGGTAAAACTGTGAAAGACTCCGAAGAGTTTACCGGCTCCTACCTTATATAAGGAGTCGAAAACTTCCGGATATGCCTCACGAGTATGAATGGCCACCGGCAGATTGAGGTCAATACTCCATTTGAGTTGCTCCTCGAATACTTCTTTTTGTTCCTTCAGGTGTGTTTTGTCCCAATACAGGTCTATGCCTATTTCTCCGATTCCGTAATAAGCACGTTTACCGAGCCATGCTTCTATCGCCTTCAAGTCTCCGGCATAGTGCTCGTTTACGCTGGTCGGGTGCAATCCCATCATTGGGTAGGTGAAATCCGGATGGCGGTCGCATAGATCATGCATCCGCTCGATGGTGGTCGTGTCGACGTTCGGAAGGAGCAGGGCGTCTATGCCTGACTCTTTTGCGATGGAAACCAGTTGGTCCTGCTCCGGATCAAAATCCTCTAAATATAGATGGTTGTGTGTGTCGATCAGCTTCATCTTAAGATTGGCGGTTCATTAAACGGGCGCTGACTTCTTTCAGTGTGGTTAGTCTTTCGGGAGCTACGCTTAGAGAGGTCAGGTTGTTCATTGCTTCATTATAGTATGCGTGTATTTTTTCTTCGGACAACTCTTTTAACCGCAGTTGGTCATAAATAGCTGTTACTGCGGCGATTTTCTCTGCCGGGTCAAATGTCTTTTTGGTGATCCAGTTGTTTAGTTCTGTCTTTTGGGCATTTGAGGATAGGCGGAGAGCGTTGATCAACATGAATGTCTTTTTGTTGCAGAGTATGTCTCCCCCGATATTTTTACCGAAAGTGGCGGTGTTTCCGTAAACATCCAATAGGTCATCCTGCAACTGGAAAGCAAGTCCGATGTTGATGCCGAACTGATACAGTGCATCGGCATCGGCTTTGGGTGCATTGCCCATGATGGCTCCCATCTTCAAGGCGCACGCAAGCAGTACGGCTGTCTTCAACCGGATCATTTCGATGTATTCATTTTCTGTCACGTCCGTTCTTGACTCGAACTCCATGTCGTACTGCTGTCCGCCGCAGATTTCAAGCGCCGTAACCGTAAACAGGTCCAATATCTCTTTTAATGATTCGGATTTCGTTTCGCCGATCAGTTGATAGGCCGCGATCAGCATGGCATCTCCGGATAGGATGGCTGTATTGGCATTCCAGACTTTGTGAACGGTCGGCTTGTTCCTCCTTTTATCGGCTTCGTCCATCAGGTCATCGTGCAGAAGCGTGAAGTTATGGAATACTTCGAGTCCCAAAGCCGGCTTGAGGGCTGTATCTACATTATCCTTATATAGATTGCATGCCATTAACACCAATGCCGGGCGGATTCTTTTTCCACCCAGCGAAAGGATGTATTCAATCGGGTCGTATAAACTTTTGGGAGGACAGGTGAATTGAAGCTGAGCAATTTCCTGCTCTATTTTTTCCAAGATATCATTAAAAGAGAACATAGGTCATTTATTTAAATAAAAAAGGCTGCGAAAGATGCAGCCTTTTTATATTATTTACATGTTATTATTGTAGTCTGAATGTAACAGGCACTGTGTATTTAACACGTACGGGTTTACCTCTCTGTTTGCCCGGTGACCATTTCGGCATGCTGTTGATCACGCGGAGAGCTTCCTTGTCCAGCGACGGATCGACACCGCGAACAACTTCTGCGTCTACGATAGAACCGTCTTTGTTAACCACAAACGCGCAGGATACACGACCCTGGATACCGTTTTCCTGGGCAATGATCGGATATTTGATTGATTTTGCCAGGTATTGCAACAAAGCTCCTTGTCCTCCCGGAAATTCAGGCATTGTTTCTACAACTGTGAAAATCTGCTGTGAGGATTCTTCTTCTTCTTCTTCGACTACTGCAGGAGGAGTATAGGCTTCGACTTGTGCCGATGAAGCGTCGTCTTCGGAAGATACGATTTCGACATCGTCCAACTTGACGTCATCTTCTACAACGTTTAATACTTCTGCTACAGGAGGTGCAGGAGGTGGTGGAGGAGGGGGAGGAGTATCCTCCGGTCTCGTGATTTCAACTTCTTCTTCCGCGATGATATCGGCAACGCCTTCACTTGTGGCGATTGTGATTTCGCGGTCGCTCCATTCGAAGCCGACGAACAGAACTGCAAATCCGACGATCATACCCATCAGGATACCCATCGTTTTACCTTTTTCCAGGTCTGCTTTTGGTGATTTTTTTACTTCCATATCTCTTGTTTTTAAAGATGTGTCTTTCTTCTGCGACAAATATACGGAGTTATTTTATTAAATCCGAATAATTCGTATTAAATATATTCTGTTTTTACTTTTTTTTTGACTGAAAATAAAAATAATAGCTCTTATATACCTTTTTCGGCTTTTTCCCGTTTCTCTAATGGGGATGTATATACCCGTATTTATTTATCTTTGTAGGCATTTTACCAGAGAAATATGAGAAATATTCTATTTATATTCTTCTTTTCCTTTTTGTTGCAGGCTGTTGCCGGGCAAACCGGTGATACCGGATATACTTTCCTTCGCTATCCCTCCTCGGCAAGAGCCAATGCGGTGGGAGGCAATACGATGTCATTGATCGAACGGGACCCTTCCCTGATTTTCCACAACCCGGCTTTGCTGGGAGCCGAGATGGATAGGATGGTCAATCTGAATTACCTGAATTACATATCGGATATCCATGCCGGCAGTGCTCTTTTTACCAAGGCATGCAAAGAAAAAGGAGCCTGGGGTGTGGGAGCTTCGTTTTTCAGCCAGGGAAAGATACGGGGAATGTCGGAAGAAGGCCTTCCGATAGGAGATTTTACGGCAAAGGATATCAGCGTGAACGGTTTTTTCTCGTATGACCTTTCCGAACGATGGCGAGGCGGCGCTTCGTTAAAGTTTCTGTATTCGGGCATCGGAGATTATACTTCGATCGGCATGGCTGTCGATGCCGGATTGAGCTATTACAATTCTGAGAAGGGATTTTCTTTCGGCTTTGCTTTCAAGAATATCGGGGCACAATTGAAAGCTTATGAGGACGAACGCCAGAAAATGCCCTGGGATGTGCAGATGGGGATTACCAAACAGATGGCGCATGCGCCGATCCGGTTGTCACTCACGGCGCAGTATCTGACGAAATGGAAGATGGAGTATGTAGACGATAGCGACAAGGAATACGAAGGGGATAATTTTTTCAAATCCTTTGTAAAGCATCTGGTGATCGGTGTCGATTATGTTCCTTCCGACAACTTTTGGCTGGGTATAGGGTATAATCCTAAGACGGCGTTGGATATGAAGTTGCAGGGTGGTAATGCCCTTGCCGGTTTCTCAGGTGGAGCCGGTGTGCGGATCAAGATGTTCGATGTAGGCGTTTCCGTAGCCAAATATCATCCGTCGGCTCTTTCCATGATGCTGAGTATTTCTACTACGATCAGCGATTTCTGAATCAGTCCGGTTTCCTGATTTCTTTTGGGAGAGACATCCGAGAAAGAGGTGTCTGAGGAAGATGTGTCTATTAATCAACACATTGCATTTACCGGTATTTCCTTATTAATGTAAAAGTGTTTACTTCTACATGTAACGGCTTTTACCTCGGTGTGTAACTGCATTTACTTTGGCGTGTAAACAGACTTGCAACGGGTTGTGTGGAAAACAAAATATAAGGATGAATAGGATAATTTATAAAGGGGAGGAGGATAAACTATTGTATCTTTGCAATTCCTTTACATTAATATTATGGCAATGAAAAAGATTATTATAGCGATAGACGGTGTCTCTTCTACCGGGAAGAGCACGATGGCGAAAGATCTGGCAAAGGAGTTGGGATATACGTATATAGATACGGGAGCGATGTATCGGGCGGTTACGTTGTACAGCTTGCAACATGGATTCTTTACGGACGGGGGGATCGATGAAAAGAAGTTGCAGGATGCGATGGGCGACATCGATATCTCTTTTTGCTTTAACCCGGAAACCGGACGTCCCGATACCTGTCTGAACGGGGTGAAAGTGGAAAAAGAGATCCGGGGAATGGAAGTCGCCAACCGGGTAAGCCCGATTGCCGCTTTGGGTTTTGTACGCCGTGCGATGGTTGCCAAGCAGCAGGAGATGGGAAAAGCGAAAGGGATCGTGATGGACGGCCGGGATATCGGTACGGTTGTATTCCCGGATGCCGAACTGAAGATTTATGTGACTGCCAGCCCGGAAGTGCGTGCCCAACGCCGTTTGGACGAACTGAAGGCCAAGGGGGAGGCGGCTTCTTTTGAAGAAGTCCTCGAAAATGTGAAGACACGTGACCATATTGATATGACACGTGCCGAAAGCCCGCTCCGCAAGGCCGATGATGCGTTGGAACTGGATAACTCGCACATGACGATTGCCGAACAGAAGGCCTGGCTGTTGGAACAGTATGAAAAAGTAGCGGAGACGGATTCATTATGATAGAAGTCGAGATAGATAAAGGTTCCGGCTTTTGCTTCGGGGTGGTGACGGCTATCGAAAGCGCCGAACGTGAACTGAAGAATACGGACCGCTTGTATTGTCTTGGAGATATCGTGCACAACAGCCTGGAAGTCGAACGGCTGGAGGAGTCGGGGCTGAGGACGATCGAGCACGACGAGTTTACCCGCCTGAAAGGCGAAAAGGTCTTGCTCCGGGCGCATGGAGAACCGCCGTCGACTTACGAGATTGCCCGGCGGAACGATATAACGATCGTGGATGCGACCTGTCCGGTGGTGCTTCAGTTGCAACGTAAGATACATACATGTTATGTGGCTACGCGCGACACCCATACGCAGGTTGTGATCTATGGAAAGAAAGGGCATGCCGAGGTGAACGGCCTGGTCGGGCAGACGGAAGGCACTGCTATTGTTGTCGAGAAGGTGGAGGATCTCGACCGGCTGGATTTTAACCGGAATATCTGTCTCTTCTCGCAGACGACCAAGTCGCTGGACGGCTTCCGTGAAGTGGTGGCCGAAATCCGGCGTCGTATCGCGGAGGGAGTTCGGTTCGAGTATTTCGATACGATCTGCCGGCAGGTGGCGAACCGGTTGCCAAACATCAAGACGTTTGCTTCCAAGCATGACTGGGTGTATTTTGTTGCCGGAAAGAAAAGTTCCAATGGCAAGATGCTGTTGGAAGAATGCCGGAAGGCAAACCCGAACACGGTCTTTATTTCCGAAGCGAAGGAAATTACCGAGCCGTTGCCCGAAGGAGTGGACAGTGTGGGGGTGTGCGGGGCTACGTCTACCCCGAAATGGTTGATGGAAGAAGTCGCTGTGCGTATCCGTGAGTTGAATGCCGACAGTTGACTTTTCGGGTTAAGATTTGATGAAGTTTTGGAAAATAGACAGCTTTTTGGCAAATAATTATTATTTTTGCCGTGAACATATAAAATATAAGACGCTATGTCAACAGTTAAGCGTATTGGCATTTTAACGTCCGGAGGTGATGCTCCCGGAATGAACGCTGCCATTCGTGCAGTGACACGTTCCGCTATTTACAACGGAATGTCCGTTAAAGGTATCTATCGTGGATACAAAGGTTTGATAACCGACGAGATTGAAGATTTCAAGAATCAAAATGTAAGTAATATTATTCAGCGTGGCGGTACGATTCTAAAGACAGCCCGTTGTCCGGAATTCAAGACGCCGGAAGGCCGTAAGCAGGCATACGACAAACTGATGGAGCATGGAATCGATGCCTTGGTGACCATCGGAGGGGACGGGACGCTGACGGGAGCCCGCATCTTCGCGCAGGAGTTTAACTATCCGATTGTCGGCCTGCCCGGCACGATCGACAACGACTTGTATGGTACGGATATCACGATCGGCTATGACACGGCTTTGAATACGATCATGGAATGTGTTGATAAAATCCGTGATACGGCGACTTCTCATGACCGTCTGTTCTTTATCGAAGTGATGGGACGTGATGCCGGATTTCTGGCGTTGAATGGTGCGATTGCCGCCGGAGCCGAAGCCGCCATCATTCCGGAGATTTCGATGGAGAAAGACCAGTTGGCCGAGATGATCGAAACAGGTTTCCGTAAGTCCAAGAACAGTAGTATCGTCTTGGTTGCGGAAAGTGAAGTGACCGGTGGTGCGATGGGAGTGGCCGAGCGTGTGAAGAAGGAATATCCGCAGTTCGATGTGCGTGTTTCGATTTTGGGACACTTGCAGCGTGGTGGTTCGCCGACTGCACAGGACCGTATCTTGGCTACCCGGATGGGCGTGGCTGCTGTCGATGCGTTGCTGGATGACCAGCGTAACGTGATGATGGGTATCCAGAATGATGAGATCGTTTACGTTCCTTTCTCTAAAGCGATCAAGAACGACAAACCGATCAATCGTGATCTGTTGAATACGTTGCGTATTTCTTCCATTTGATTTATAATGAACAGGCATATGAAAAGCCCCGCGAAAAAATATTCGCGGGGCTTTTCATATGCCTGTTCAACTATATTTATTCATTACATCTGAATGCATAAACATTTCCTCCGAAGTCGGTAGCGAAGATCATGCGTCCGTCTGTTGCCAGAGTGGAGAATAACGGAGCTCCTGTTTTATGTTTCCATACGGTTTGCCCGCTATCCTTGTCTACTCCATAGAGAATTCCATCGGATGCTCCGAAGTAAACCGTGTTTCCGACAAGCAAGGGACTTGTTTCGACTGTGGCAACCGGATGCCGGGAATAGGGAGCCGTGTAAATCAGTGCCGGAGAAGTTTGGACTTTCCACCTGACCTCGAATGTTTCGCGATCGAGTGCGACCAGGCCGTCGGTCTGTGTCCCGAAAACAATCAGCTTGTCCGTTATCAGCGGGGTTGAATTGACCTGTACGTTGAATGGCAATTCTTTGCGGACAACCACTTTTCCCGAACGGCTGTCGATGATAAATAAAGACTGGCGCGAAGCGACATAAAGCAGGTTGCCGGCACATGCCGGTGTTGCGCCTCTGTCTGTGATTCCGTCTTTATCGAGTGCCCAAAGCAGTTCCCCCGTTTGTGCGTCGTTGCCGTAGAAGCCCCGCCAGTTTGCACCTGAAACAACAACTCCGTTTGCGAGCAGGGGAGTCGATGTCGTGGCTTCTCCTTGCGGCCAGCCTTTGTTCAGCCAGATAGCTTCGCCCGTTTTCCCGTTATAGGCTCCGAAAGCCTTTCCGCTTCCGGCATAGACGATGCCATTGGTTGCCGTCAATCCGTCTACCAGGACGGGAAGGCCGGCAACATTCATCTTTGTGTCCCATTTCAGTTTGCCTGTCTGTGTATCGATAGCGTATAAGTAACCTTCCGCATCTTGCGCGAAGACGGTTCCTTCGTCAACGGCAATCGTGTTTTTGATGGAGTTGCGTACCGGATACTTCCATTGTAATTCACCCGTCTTTGCATCTATGGCAAAGACTGCGCCTTCTCCCTTCAGATCTTCATCGAGAGAGGCGACATACACTTTGCCGTCGGCAACGACCGGGGAAGAGAAGTACAGGTTGGCATTTACGTTACGGGTCCATGCCAGTCGGGGAGTTTTGCCGATCTCTTCCGGCTGGTACACGAATGAGGAACGGCTGATTGTTGTTTCACCATTGTTGAACAATGCTTTTGCAGTGATGAATACCCGTTTACCTTTACAGTCTGCCGGGAGCTTGGCCGTTCCGGACCAGTTCCAGTCTGTGTTTTGAATAAGCTGCGTTTCCGGAAGGACTGTCTTGCCGTCCATGATGCAACTGTAAGTGACACGCACGGCAGGAGCAACCGCATTGTATGTGTTGACCGATACAGGGATCTTTCCGTCTGCCGTCATTGCACATGCGTCATTCGCGATCGAGGCGATTTCAATGGACTTATTTATATATGTATAGCGAAGTGCGCTCCGGATATCTCCTTTCCGGTCCACGTCGACCACGCGGAAGGCGGAAGTCGAGTGGTCGATTCCTCCTTTGTCAAGCGTAGCTGTCGATATGGTCAATACTTCTCCTTGTTTGCGAACGAAATGGTTATGCCAATGCCCGTATAACCAGGCTTTCAGGTTATGTTCGTTCAGGTTGATCTGTTCGTTCCCGCCGATACCGAAAACAAATTCGTTCCCGGAAGTCAGCAAATCGTGGTTGAAGACCATGATTGGTCTTCCGGCCGGAACCTGTGCCAAATCGTTCTTCAGCCAACGGTAAACATCTTCTTTTGTATAGCCGGGCTGATGATCGCCTCCAGCCATCGGGGTAACGACGTAGTGGACATTTCCGAAGTCGAAGGAGTAGTAAACCGGGCCGTAAACATTTTCAAAAACTTCTTCCCCGTATTTCCCTTTTACAAGGTCGTGATTGCCGATGCAGTAGAACATCGGGCAATCCATGTTCGAAGTGTTCATCAGGTGGATATGGTTCTTCAATCCGTTTTCGTAGCAGATATCACCGGTATGGATGATAAATGCGATATCCTCATTGGCTGCATAATCCCGGACGTTGTTCGCCCAGTCTTCCTGGTTCTCCGTGTTGAATATCTCGGTGTCGGAAATATGGATGAACTTGTGGCTGCCATCCGGTTTGATGCGTTCTTTCCAGGTTTGCAGGCCGAAATCGTATGTTTGTCCTGTGCCGTTGATCCGCCGGTAATATTGATTGTCTGTCCTGTAACCGGAAGGAGTGGTGATGAAGATAAACCGTTCCCGTTCGTGTCCGGGAAGTGTATAAATTCCTTCGGCATTCGTTTTGACAACGTTCAACCCGTCGGAAACCCGGATGTCTTTTAAGACTTTCTCTCCTTTATCGTAGATTCCGTTCCGGTTGGAGTCCACATACACGCGGCCTTGATAGGCTGCATGAGCCTCCGTGATTATCGCACAACTGAGCAATAGCAGTACAAGTTTTTTCTTTTCCATGATAATTCAGATAAAAAAAGGAGTGCCTCAAAATGAGCCTTTGAGACACTCGTGAACCGGATAAGACCGGTATTGTGTTTATATTTATTTCTTTGCAGACAGGTTTTCCAAGAACAGATCCATCATCCGTTTGGCGGCAACGAACGAACTGATCTCGTTGTTCAATACCTGCTGTTCCGTATGAACCAGCAGGTTTTCTACCGCCGGATTGTGGTAGAACGTTTCGCGGAGCGTGTCGTTGATACTTTCGTACATCCAATACTTGGCTTGTTCGTTGCGTTTGTAATTGAAATAACCGTTCTCTTTGGTGAATTTCATATATTCTCCGATCATGTCCCAGATCTCCTTGATGCCTATGTTGTAGTAGCCTGAATAGGTCAACACTTTCGGGAACCAGCCTGATTCGGGAGCAGGGAAGAGATGCAGGGCGTTGCGGAACTGCGCGGCTGCTAATTTCGCTTTTTCCAGGTTGTCGCCATCCGCCTTGTTGATGATGATCCCGTCCGCCATCTCCATAATGCCGCGCTTGATGCCTTGCAGTTCGTCTCCGGTTCCGGCGAGCTGGATCAACAGGAAGAAATCGACCATCGAGTGGACAGCCGTTTCGCTTTGTCCGACACCGACCGTTTCGACAAATACCGTATCGAATCCGGCAGCTTCGCAAAGCACGATCGTTTCACGCGTTTTGCGTGCGACGCCACCTAAGGAACCAGCCGATGGCGAGGGGCGTATGAAAGCATTCTTCTCACGGGACAAGGCCTCCATGCGGGTTTTATCGCCGAGGATACTGCCTTTCGAACGTTCGCTGCTGGGGTCGATTGCCAGTACAGCCAGTTTGCGTCCTTCACCTATCAGGTGCATACCGAACGCATCGATCGAAGTACTTTTGCCGGCTCCCGGCACTCCGGTGATACCGATGCGGACGGACTTCCCTGCATGCGGCAGGCATTTCTCGATGATCTCTTGTGCGATTTGCTGATGTTCATACTTCGAACTTTCCACCAGTGTCACTGCCTGGCTGAGGATCGTAATGTTCCCCTTCAGGATGCCTTCCACAAATTCGGCAGGCGTATACTTTTTACGTTGAATCCTTTTTTTCAGATAAGGATTTACGGTCGGTACATCGGCTACTCCCTTGTTCACCTTTAATCCTTTGTACAGATCGTCGTTCTCGGGATGTTCCATCTTTTTAATTGTCAATTGTCCATTGGTTATTTATTGGCTGTCACCTTCACAAGCCGTACCGGACCGTTCGGGTCGTTGCATACGAAATGGATGAGGGTTTCCAGTTTTGTTTTTATCTCTTTCGGACGGATCGTTACTTTGAAAGTAGCTGTCGTGCCCGGTTTGATTTCTCTTTTGCCGCCGGAAATGGCTACACGTTCGTCATCGCAAGTCACGCTGTAGATGACAAGCGGCGATTTTCCGGAGTTGGTGATCTCGATCGTCCCGCTCACCCTTCCGCCGACCAACGGGATAAAGCTGCTTTTATCGGGCAGTTTGCCGAAGTCGAGCAAGGTTCCGGATAGCTGGGCGACCGGAGCTTTCGCCTTCTCCGAGGCAGTCAGTTTGCTGAAGTCGTCTATGATATTCGCTGCAACGTGCAGTTTGCCTTCTGTTTCTTTCTTTTGGCCGACACTTTCGATTGTTACCGGGATTTCGGCTGTCATGCGGCCTTTCCGTTTAGCCTCTTTCGCATTCATCAGGATGGATATTTCGCCTGTTTCACCCGGAGCCAGTTTTGTCGGATTGGCTACGATGTTCAGGTAATGGGGCATCTTTCCTATATGGATGTCCAGAGATGTCTTTCCTTCATTGATAATGCTGATCTTTTCTCCCGATATCTCTTCCGGCCGGACTGTGCTGTAGAGGACATGCTTGGTTTGCAACTTCAGGTCGCCGATGCTATACGGATAAATCAGTATGGGTTGAGCCTCTTTAGGGGTCACGTTTCCTTTGATACCTAAGGAGAAACTGCCTTTTTTCCCGTTACTGTAGATAGCTATAGTCTTGTAAAAAGGGCCGGGACGTCCTTTCGGGTTATAGGTTACTTTTACTTCTCCGGTCTTTCCCGGAGCAATCGGTTCTTTGGTCCATTCGGGCTGTGTGCAACCGCAGGAAGCCGTGATCCGCGTGATGACAAGCGGGCCGTTACCTGTGTTTTTGATCGTGAATACATGACTTGCCAATCCATCGGATTCTCCTATTGTTCCGAAGTTATAGATCAGTTCGTCTGCACTGATTTGGGCGTTATTTTGTGCCGATATACTGTTTATTGCAAACAGTATACCGGCAAGAATAAAGACCAGTTTGTTTCTGTTCAACATTCTTTTTGATTCAATTTTCCTGTTATTATTCTACTTCTCCCCGGATTGTCAGGATAAAACTACCGGTTTTCCCGTTGCTATATACGGAAATAGTCTTGACAAAGGGGCCGGGACGGTCTTTTGGGTTGTAAGTGATTTTAATATCACCTGTTTTACCCGGGGCAATCGGCTCTTTGGTCCAGTCCGGTGTCGTGCAACCGCAGGAAGCGATGACGCGTGTCAGGACTAACGGGGCCTCGCCTGTGTTCTTTATTATAAAAGTGTGCGACACATTCCCGTTCGCTTCCTTGATCGTTCCGAAATCATGAGAGGTTTCAGTTGCTGAGATTACAGCTTTGTTCTGAGCTGATGCCATTCCTGTTGCCAACAGGATCGCCATAAAAATAAAAATAATCTGTTTCATCTTCTCTTTTTATTTAGCTATTGTTTATACTGCAAAGATAATGTTTACTACTGAATTAGTTACTTTAAAAAATAAAATTCTGCTCCTGCCGCGAGCCGGGGATGCCGGATTTGCGTGTAGTTGCTGTTGCCGGGAACTTCGCTTAATCCACCTTGACGATGTTCCCTTCCGTATGTGACACGAATTCTGGTGCATAGAGGCATTGGATCGTACTGATCCCACCTGCATATCCGCCTGTGCGTGATACGTATACGGCATATTCCAGTACAAAAGTACCCTGTGGCAGGCGGTCGAAGAAGAAATTCTCCGAAACATCTGTCGGCGACTGGTAATACCAAACACCATCCCTGTAGATAGAACCGGAAAGTTGGGCTGCTGGTTCAAAGCAACCGGCACGGAGGTCTTTCAGGAAGACATAATCCATTTCGCGATCGGTGCGGACCACAAGGCGGACAATCACTTTATCGCCGACACGGAGCGGCTCATCCGGGGTGACCGGTCGAAGTTGTTGTTCCGTTCCGTTATTCGTTTCGACAAACAGTTTCTTTTCTACATTCAGGACACCTTTCTGCTTTTTCACATCGTTGATATGCTGGAAATATTGTTCGTAGACGGCTCCCCACGCAGGCGCTGCTCCTTCCTTCCGGATGGAGATGGAATTTCCTTCGGGTGCAATTGTTTTTTCATCCGATACGGTTACTTTCAGGTAGCCGGTAGCCGATTTTCCGTTTGTTGTGCTGTATGTTTGCTTGCCCCACTTGGCGGTACAAGTGTTGTTGGTGTCCAGCCAGTCGCTACCTGTCAGGAGTAAAGCATAAATAGCGTTGACCGTAGCCGGGACGGATTCCCAGTTCTGTGTCTGCTTCTGGCTGAGCAACCATTGTTTCATCCTGTCCGTTTTCTGTTTGTCGGGCGAAACTTCATTGAAGAGAGCCATCAGCAGGCAATGGGTGTCGATCGGGGAGACAAAGAAGTTCTCCCCTCTCCGGTTGTTCGCCCAGTACATGCCTTTGTCTGCGGAAGTGGAAGCTGTTTTACGTAACCAGGCAAGGATGTTGCCGGCTGTTTCTTTCTTTCCGTTGCGCCACATGAGCCACGCTATTTCTCCTTTCCCGTAGATGGATTGTTTGCTCCATTGCTTTTCTGCCAGGTTCGTGTAGTAGCGGATCGCTTCACGTGCCGAACCTAACTCAGGGATATCGCGGTACTGGCTGCGGACAAACAGGTATTCGATTTCTAATGGAGAAATTTCATTTTTCTGCCAGTTCTTGATCTTTTGTAATGCCTCATAATCGGACTGGATTTGTTTGTCCACGAATGTCAGGGCCTTTATCTGCATTTCTTTTTCCTGCTGGTTATATTCGACAGCATTCAACTCTGTCAGTTGGCTCATCCCTTTCAATATATAAAGCGTGATCTCTTGGCTCGGATACATGCCTTTGAACCAGCCCCAGCCTCCATCCGGCGTTTGCAGGTCGAGAAGATGGCGGAGGGCGGTTTCCCGCTGTCCGGTTGCCCGGTTCAGATCGAAAAGAAGGGACAAACGCTGTTTTTGTTCCGTTTCATTGTCCGCTTCCAATACCCAGGGTGTTTCCTGTAGAAGGATGTTTTTCAGTTCTGCGTTCTTTTCCAGGTTCGAATAGAGCGTAGAGGCATTTCCGCCCTGTGCTGTCCATTGGCTGATGACCTGCTGGATGCGCGGGTGGGCGGTGGCGATGTAGCTTGCTAACGTATTGCTGTAATAGGAGGCGAACCAGGAAATGACGTTGTCGTTTTCCGGTTGGGATAGGGTCGGCAATGCCTGTACGGCGTACCAGATCGGGTTGGCGGTCAGTTCCAGTGTCGTGCGGAACGGCCGGACACCTTTGCAGTCTTTCAGGCGGATCACTTCTTCGCTCTTGTCGAACAGGTAGAACGGAGTACTTTCCGTTACCAATATCTCATTCGAAAGAACTGGGATCAGATGTTGTTCGCCGTCACTTCCTTTATCCGAATCGGCTACGATACGGCAACCGATGACACCGGCCGTAGAGGCCGGAACCTTGAATGACCAACTGACAGTCGTGGTGCTGTCGGCCCCCAAGGTGAAAGGCTTCTGCGATTGGGTGAGGCAGGTCACCAGCTGGTCGTTGTCCGGATCGAACAGTTCCAGGCTGGCGCGTCCGTCCATAGTGGCGGACGATTGGTTGCTGATTTGAGTCGTGATGGTCACTTCATCGCCCTGGCGCAGGAAACGCGGCAGGTTAGGGGTTACCATCAACGGCTTATTGGTGATGATCTCGCGGGACAGGTAGCCGTATTTCAGGTCTTCCGTCTGTGCTAACAGTTGCAGTTTCCAGGTCGTGTTGCTTTCGGGCATCGTGAAGCTGAAAGTAACATCCCCTGCTTCGTCGGTCACTAATGCCGGATAGAAAAAAGCGGTTTCGGCGAAGTTTTCACGAAATTCGATCGGGTTGTTTATTTTTTGCAGAGCAGGAACACTTTCGACCATGGCGAAAATATGATCGTCCTGTATTTTCGACTCTTCCAGCGGCGCACTGTCTTCGGTGATGTTGAGAACTTCGGCTACTGCCGGGACGGCCGCCGATTTCATGACGGCTCCGGCTGCATAGCGTCGTTTGCTTTGTTCATAATGCCAACCGATTCTCAATACGTCCTGCCAATCAAGGTGGTCGTATTGGTATTGCGGAACATTCAACTCATTCCTGTTCCCAGTTTCGTACCGGCTGCTGTTTGTGAATGCAGTTCCTTCGGAGAAACGCGGGGCATATAGATAAACATATCTTTTAGGAGAGAAAGACCAACTAAAAGGCAACAACTTGTCCAACGAAGCATCGTACATGCTGGCCAATACCTCTGCGGAGACGGCTGTTGAATCCGCATTCGTAATCCTGAATTTCCAGTTTTCCTTGCTTCCCGGCAATAAATGATCTCGGAATGTCTCGGCTTGGATCGTCAATCTCCGGTCCGGCTGGCGGCGGTAGACCAGGACTTGTGTCATATACATCTTGCCGTCTTTGACAAAAGTGAAGGATACGGTGAAACCTTCCCCGTCCGTTTCTTTGAACGGGATGCGGAATGTCCGGTTTTCATCGCTCAGCCGGATCTGTTTACGTTCCATACATTTATTGGCAGCTGAAAACACTTCATATAATATATGGGTGTCTTTATCGGATGTGCCGAATATAAACGCAGCTTCTTCTCCCGGAGCGCAGGTGGTCTTCTCCTCGATCAGCCAGGTGTGCATAAATACCGGCGGCCGTTTGTCCTGGCGGCTGTACAAGATAAAATCTTGGTTGGCGGATACCTCTTTCCCGTTGGAGTCCGTGGACTTCACTTCCAGCCGGTAGCGTCCCGCCGGCAACTCGCGGAATACGGCCGGTGATATATCTTCTCCTGTTATGAAACTGCCGACCGTCACCAGTTTATTGATTTTATACAGGTCGGCTCCGAACAAGTCTTGCTTCGGTTTTTCATCCGACAGGGAATAAATGGTATAACTTCCTTCTGCGGATACTTTTTGCCTGTTGACCGTATAGGCTGTTACCACTGCTTTGGCGGAATCGCTTTCCATTTCCTGTCCGGGCATTTGGATATCCAATAGGATACCTGTATCGCCGACGGAGAATGTATAGCTTGCTTCTTGTGTCTCTCCTTTGCTATCGGTCAGGGTTGCCGTTACTTCATAGCTCTGGAAGGCAGGGCGCATATCTGGTGTTTCCGGCCGTTCGGGTACGAAGGAGATCGTGAAATTGCCTTTGTTGTCAATCTTTGCCGTTCCGTTAGCTACCTGTTTGTATGTGAAGTCGAATGGGGCCGGCATATAAAAACGAGCCCAGAACGGGCGGTGGGTGATCGTCCACTTGACCTCGCCTTCTTGTAAGTTTATACCGGAGAAAGTCTGTGCTTCACCTGTCAGCTTCATCGGACTGCCGAAGGACACTTCTTCTTTGAGCGGTAGGAAGCTGACTTTGAAAGTCGGGCGTTTGTATTCTTCTACCCGGATGTTTGTGCGGGTCCGTTCCGAAACAAGCGTGAAGTTTCCACTTAAGGTCTGTGCCGGGATGATAAACTCGCCATTGAAAGAACCGAACCGGTCTGTCTTGAATTCTTTGCTGGCTACTTCCTTGTAGTTCGCATCCCGCAAGGTGACGGTATAGGTCCGTCCGGCCACTACGTGCGGGTTATCCGTATCTTTTACATAAGCGATCCCTTTGAAGAATATGTTTTGTCCCGGCCGGTAGATGCCCCGGTCTGTGAAGAGTGACAAGTCGACTCTATCCTTTTCCTGATCGGAGCGGGAAGTGCCGTAAGAATATATATTAGCAAAAATGGAAGATGTGTCTTCGCGGAACACCGGACGTATGTGTTCGATCTTCTTTTGGGCGGGAAGGACAGCGATCCCTAACCGGTCTGTTTTGACTTCTCCCTGGCGTTGGATTGTTCCGTTCATCATGTTGGTTTTGTAATAGATAACGGTCGCTCCTTCGATCGGTTTGCCGCTTTCGAGGTCGGTGACAAGTACTTCCGAATTGTTAGTCTGGCTACGGGTAAGGGCTGCCAGGCGGCTGACACTGAAACAGTTGGAGACGGTCAGTTGTTTGCCGGGAACCGTAATCACATATTCGTATAATCCTAATCTATCCATCGGAATGGTCAGTGTGGAATCGGCCTCAGTGTATGAATTGGCGAGATCCATCTTGAATGTGACTTCTTTTACCAGCTCTCCCCGCATGCCTTTATTATTTTTGTCGTAATTCCGCCAGGCATCTTCCGGCTGGCGAAGGCTGTTGTAAATACGCACAACTAACCGGGGCGTGTTGACATACTTGATTTGCAACATGAGATCCTTGCCCGGATACACATTGTTGTTGGATTGGATATTCAAGACCGGCGTTTCCATTTCGTTTAGTTGGTTCTTGAAAATGTTTATCCGGTCATATTGGGGATATTGTGCAATGCTTTCTTTGCAAAGCCTATAAATGAGCGCCCGGATGGAATCCTGATGAGCCTTGTTGCCTTGATAACGTTCCCGTTGGAGAAGATTCATACTGGCGATCCGTATTTCGGCGGCAAACGGTTCTTTTTCGTATACCTTATATAGGCTGTCCAGTGTGTTTCGGTAGTCGGTCGTATTTGCAGTCTGGTTGTCATATCTATATTGCCAGTAGTCCAGTTCGTCCAGTAATAATGCTTTCTTATCCGGTTGTGTCCGGCGGAAAGCAATCAGGTCTTCGTACCATTTTACAGCCGGTTGTATATCGATAGCCCGGAAAGCAAGGAAATCATACAAGGTAGGGCGAAGCTGAGGCGTGTCTTTCCCTTTCTTCAGGATCAGGTTATACTGGCTGACCGGTGTCTGTTGCAGCAACTGCGCCGGTTGGAGCGATAGCGTCAGTTCCTGTTTGATCTTTTCTTTGAAGAGGTTGGAGGTCCATTCCCGGATATCATCGGGGACATAGCCTGCCAGTTCGGTCCGCTGGTTGATGTTCCAACGGTTTTGCATATAATAGTTGTTATACATCTCCGCAATCATGGAGTGGAGTACGGCAACGGATGCGGAGTCGGGGCATGTGCCGGCATATGTCTCGATTTCTTTGATCAGTTCGGGGAATGTATCGGCATCTTTCTCCAGTTGGTTTTTCATCCGGGTGATAAGCGACTGGATCAATGCAGGGGTATTTTTTGTTTGAATGGCTTCTATGATAGCCTTTTCGTTGGTGGATACCTGATTTGCTTTCACATAGAATATTGTAGATACTATTCCACATGCGATCAGGGTTAAAACAATAATTGCTCTTATCTTCATATCTTTCAGATTTATGATTTCAGATTTATGATTTATGGAGTATGATCGGTAAACCATAAATCATAAATCCGAACCTGTTTCTTATATAGATACAAAGAAAGAGCAAAAAGTTGCAAAATTACCGTTAATTAGGAGTAATTTTATTTTTTACGAACGTAAGTCAGGAATGTGTAGGGATATGGATTTTTCTCATCGGCAGGAAATTCCTGTCGTTCAACCTCTTCCCACAGATCCCAGTTGACAACGGGGAAAAATGCATCTGCCTCAGGAAACTCTCCATGAATGCGGGTCAGATACATCTTGTCGGCAATCCCTAATCCTTGTCTGTAAACCAGAGAACCTCCGATGATGAAGATGTTATCTTCTTTTTCGCAGATATCCAGGGCGTCATGCATGGATTCGCAGGCAAAACAATTGATGAAACCTGCTTCCGGCATGGTGGTCAGCACGATATTCTTGCGGTTGGGTAATCCGCCTTTTGGTAAAGACTCGAAAGTTTTACGTCCCATTATTACGGCGTGACCTGTTGTCAGGTCTTTAAAACGCTTCATGTCTGCCGGCATGTGCCAAAGCAGACCCAGATTCTTCCCGATCGCATTGTTGTCGGAAATCGCTGCTACAATTGAAATAGTACTCATTGCCATTTATGATTTATAATTTATAATTTTATGATTTCAGGTTTATGGTTTGTGAGGTCTGACTATATGCCGTTCATAAATCTGAAATCATAAATCTCTTATACGGCCACTTCACCCTTGATATGAGGATGAGGGTCGTATCCCGTTAGGTTGAAATCCTCGTATTGGAAACCGAATATGTCTTTTACATCCGGTTTGATTTCCATTCGGGGAAGGGGGCGCGGATCACGTGTCAACTGTAATTTTACTTGTTCAAGATGGTTCGTGTATATGTGTGCATCGCCAAGCGTATGGACAAAATCTCCTGCTTTCAGTCCTGTTACTTGGGCCATCATCTGTAAAAGCAGAGCATACGAGGCAATGTTAAAAGGAACACCTAAGAAAATATCGGCACTGCGCTGGTACATTTGCAGGCTCAGGCGGCCATTTGCCACATAAAACTGGAAGAAAGCGTGGCAGGGAGGCAGATTCATATTGTCTAGATCTCCTACGTTCCAGGCGCTGACGATGATACGGCGTGAATCCGGATTATGCTTGATTGTCTCTACCGCTTCACTGATTTGATCGATGCTTCCGCCTTTATAGTCCGGCCATGAACGCCATTGGAAACCGTAGATATGTCCTAAATTCCCATCCGGATCGGCCCATTCGTTCCAGATTCTCACTCCATGTTCCTGCAGGTATTTGGCATTTGTATCGCCTTGAAGAAACCAAAGTAACTCATATATGATGGATTTCAAATGCAGCTTCTTTGTTGTGAGCAGAGGAAAGCCCTCTTCAAGATTGAAACGCATCTGATGTCCGAATACACTGTATGTACCGGTTCCTGTCCGATCTTCTTTCTTAACTCCTTCACGGAGGACACGATCGAGTAATTCTAAATACTGTTTCATTTTTCTCTATTATGACAGACAAATGTACGAAAGTGATTTGTATTAAACAACATTATTCTACAGCATCGTTTGTTTTTGACAATAATAGCGTATATTTGCTGCATATCTAACAAACATTTAATTTATTAGTATCGAAAATGAAGAGACTATGTATGGCTGTCATGGCAATGTGTGTTTTGTTGTCATGTACTGAGAAAAAAGAGGAAGCCACTCTTTCTGGACTGATGAAATCTGATTTCGTCTCGGAAGTGCAGGGAAAACAGACTGCATTATATGTGTTGAAGAACCAGAAAGGTGCGGAAGCTTGTGTGACGAACTGGGGTGGCCGCTTGGTGTCGGTGATGGTTCCGGACAAGGATGGCAAAATGACGGATGTCGTCCTGGGATACGATAATATCCAACAGTATGTGGACAATCCGAACAATAACTACGGCGGGTTGATTGGTCGTTACGGAAACCGTATCGCGAATGGTAAGTTCTCGTTGGACGGGGTTGAATACCAGCTTCCGCAGAATAATAACGGACACTGCCTGCACGGTGGTCCGGAAGGTTATCATACGGTTGTGTGGGATGCCAAACAAGTGAATGGCCAAAGCGTGGAATTGACGTATCTTTCCAAGGACGGTGAAGCCGGTTTTCCCGGAAACCTGAATTTGAAGGTTACATATACATTGACGGACGACAATGCCGTCGATATCAAATACGAGGCTACGACGGATAAACCGACTGTCGTGAACCTGACGAACCATAGTTATTTCAACCTTTCCGGTGTTCCGGGTTCCCAAATATTGGATCATTCGCTTATGATTGCCGCCGACACGTATGTTCCGGTTGATGAAACGCTGATACCGACCGGTATGCTCGATTCGGTCGAGGGAACTCCTATGGATTTGCGTACAACTGTAGCTATCGGTAAGCATATTGACGATTCGTTTGAACAGTTGGCTTACGGCAAGGGATATGATCATAACTGGGTCTTGAACAACAATTGTGACATCAAAGCCTTGGCTGCAAAGGTGGTTTCTGCCAAAAGCGGGATCGGTCTTGAAGTTTACACAAATGAACCGGGAATTCAATTCTATGCAGGAAACGCAATGGCGAAAGAGGGTGATAAAGGCAAATTGGGTGTGGTTTATCCGCATCGTGGTGCTTTGTGTTTGGAAACACAACATTATCCCGATACTCCTAACCAGCCGAATTTCCCAAGTGTAGTGTTGCGTCCGGGTGAAAAATATTTCAGTGAGTGTGTGTATAAGTTTACGGTAGAGAAGTAAAGGATTTTATATCCATGCTAAGAGCCTGTTTAAATTTTGTTCGTCATTCTTTTTAGAAAATTTAAACAGGCTCTAAAGCAGGAAGGAACATTCTGCAAATATCTTTAAAAAGTAATACGGCATATAGATGATGTTAAGCCGCAGGGCAACCGCATCAAAATCATAAAGCGTCCATCTGCTTTCGCCACCAATACGGACTGAACATATAAATGTTTTTGCAAAAACAACCATCATACTATCTACCATCTATCATAACCATCATGGTGAAAAACGATAACATCCTGTGTGTCAATTGTACGATAAAAACAGGGACCGTCCGGGAACAGGTGCGAAACCTGTTAAAACGGCTTCTTTTTTCATCAAGGCAGGCTTTTCTTTTGTCGGAAACAGCTTGCAGAGCCGCTTGAGACTCGGGTGTAAGCAGTATGAGGACCCAGGTGCGGGAGCGGTGCAGGCCCGGGTCTGCGCGAGACTTTTGTGGGGATGCGGGGATGTTTATCCGCCATGTAGGCGGCACTTTTATGCCTTGTCTTTGATGGTTAGGCAACAAAAAAGGCTGATGAATCAGATCCACCAGCCTCTTCGTATATCCTATATATAGTTAAAACATTCCTTTTTCCAAATCGGCAGCTTTTACGCGGAAGATATATCCGTTACGCGAGAAGACTAATTCGCCGTCTTCTTTCTTTTTCTGGTTTACTAATCGTTGGAAAGCGATGTTGGCGCCTTTAACTATATTCTCTTCAAATTCTCTAACTTCTTGTTCACTCATGATGCTCAAGTTTTGTATAAATATTCGAATTATATATCTCTTTTTTTTCACTCCTGAAACCTTTGGCGATTACTTCCATCGGCGACATGGAGTTGTCTGCAATCATCCAATAATCACAAATGGGGATATATAGTTCAAAGAGATTGTGGATACCGGCCTCGTAACGACGGCGGATCGTGCTTTCCGGAATGTTGTGCCCCCCGGCGGCTACTCTCATTTTAACTCGTTCCACTGCCAAGTCTGGTGTGTTTAACCAGAAATATAACAATGTCACATAATATCCTTCCTTTTGTGCTTCCCGAATCAGTTTTGCACCAGAACGGGTAGCCAGTGTAGTTTCCATAGCGAATGTCTCACCCGAAGCGATCAGTTCCTTGATGCGTTTATACATAATACGACTGGCTTCGACGGCAACCGCGATACTATCTGAATTAAAAGGAGAAAGCCCCTTGGCTATCTCATCGGAATTGACAAACTCCTTACACTTCAACATCTCCGGAAGGATTGTAAAAGAAGCCGTCGTTTTCCCTGCCCCGTTGCATCCCGATATTATGTATAGATATGGCACTACTTACTGTCTTTTGTTGGGGCAAATATAGATAATAGTTTAATACGTTGGTTAATTTTATTCTCAAAAATAGTAAAAATGTGCAGAAAATGTACGGATAATCTCTCGGTTCGTTGTGGAAACTGGCTGTTTTGTATAATGTAATGGTTTTATCAAACGTTTGCAGCAAACTTTTATACCCATAAAAGGTCGCTCATAATGCCGTCGGAGATGAAAAGACCTTCTTTCGATAGCGTTAAGATTTCGTTTTCACGGATCAGTAATCCTTGGCGCAAGTAAGTGGCTGCTTGTTGTTCGAGATAGGCTTGCTTTTCTTTTCCGAAGCGCTCCCGGATATCTGTTGTCCGGATTCCCCACATCGTGCGTAGTCCGGTGATGATAAAATCGTTGTATTTCATGTTGATATCCAGATCTTCTATTTCTATATCGGGAATGCCTGCCTCGATCCCCTGTAAATAGCGGGGAAGGGAAGAGATATTCCATTGCCGGCTCTCTCCGTTGTAGGAATGGGCTGAGGGACCGATGCCTATATACTTTTTACCGGTCCAGTAGGAACTGTTGTGCCGGGAAAAGAAACCGGGACGGCCGAAATTGGAAATTTCGTAATGGAGATAGCCGGCATCGGTCAACTTATTAATTAAGGTAGAGAAGAGGGTGATGCTCAAATCTTCTTCTACGGGAGTTACTTTCCCAGCTTCCATCAATTTGTATAAGGCTGTCCCTTCTTCGTAGATCAAATGATAAGCTGAGATATGAGGTATCTCCAGCCGGATCGCTTCATCCAGATTCTCTTGCCATTCCACCAACGTCTGTCCGGGTAATCCGTATATCAGATCGATGCTGATATTTTGGATGCCGTTTTCTTTGCAAAGTCTGACTGCGTGTAAGGCTTGCCCGCGGTCATGGCGTCGGTTCAGGAAACGGAGGTCTTTTTCTTTGAAACTTTGTACCCCCATGCTGACCCGGTTGAAAGGGAGGTTGCGGAGAGATGCTACATATTCCGGCGTCATATCGTCGGGATTGGCCTCCAGAGTGATTTCTGTGCACGAACTTGTATCAAACAGGCGGTTTGCAGCCTCGAATATTCGTTCGAAGTCTGCCTGTTGAAGCTGGGAGGGTGTGCCGCCTCCGAAATAAATGGTTTCAAGAGCTTCTCCTTTCATATATTCCTGACGTAATTCCATCTCCCGGATGACTGCATTGACGTACGGTTCTTTGAACTTCATATCCGTATTGGAAAAGAAGTCGCAATACAGGCACCGTTTGGCGCAAAAAGGAATGTGAATATATAAACCTGCCACGCTGTTTCGCTTTTGTTGTGAACAAAGGTAGTAACAATTTTTTATATCTATCTCTCTTTCTTTCCGTCTTTTACCTTTGAACTGCTGAATAACATAGTTCTCAAACACTGGACTTGAAATTGTTTTTCTCCTTTACAATCTTTAATTTGCGGTCCCGTGAATAAAGGGTTCGCGGGGCGATCTTTATTGTTAAACACAAATTAATACCTTGATATCATGAAAGTATACCAAACAAACGAAATCAAGAACATCTCTATCTTGGGAAGTTCGGGCTCTGGGAAAACCACTCTCGCTGAAGCGATGCTTTACGAGGGTGGAGTTATAAAACGTCGCGGAAGTGTGGACTCCGGAAACACTGTGAGCGATTATTTCCCGGTTGAGAAAGAGTATGGTTACTCGGTATTCTCGACCGTTTTCAGTGTAGAATGGCAGGACAGAAAGTTGAATTTCATTGATTGTCCGGGTTCGGACGATTTTATCGGCGGCGCAGTTTCCGCTCTGAACGTGACAGACACGGCACTGATGGTATTGAATGCCCAGTATGGTGTTGAAGTCGGCACAATCAACCAGTTCCGGTATACAGAACAATTTCATAAGCCGGTTATCTTTGTTGTGAACCAATTGGATAACGATAAGGCCGATTATGATGGAACAATCGCTCAACTGCGTGAGCAATGGGGCGGAAAGGTTGTTCCTATCCAGTATCCGGTTTCCACGGGTTCGTCTTTTAACGCGGTTGTCGATGTGTTGAAGATGAAGATGTATCGTTGGAAACCGGAAGGTGGTGTCCCCGAAGTATTGGAGATCCCGGAGGAAGAAATGGACAAGGCGATGGAACTTCACAAAGCATTGGTAGAATCGGCAGCCGAGCATGACGATATGCTGATGGAAAAATTCTTTGAAGAAGGTACATTGAGTGAAGACGATATGCGTGCGGGTATTCGTGCCGGTTTGGTTATCCGGGGTATGTTCCCGGTATTTTGTGTATGTGCAGGCCGTGACATGTGCGTTCGCCGTACGCTTGAATTCTTAGGAAATGTCGTCCCTTGTACGGACAAGATGCCGCGTCCGGTGACAACAGAAAGCGTGGAAGTGACTCCCGACTCTAACGGGCCGGCCAGTTTGTTCTTCTTCAAGACGACTGTAGAACCGCATATCGGCCAGGTTTCCTATTTTAAAGTGATATCAGGTAAAATAAAAGAAGGTGACGACTTGCTGAATGCCGATCGTGGTTCGAAGGAGCGTATCGCACAGTTGTTCTCCGTCGCCGGGCAAACACGTAGCGCCGTGAGCGAGATGGTTGCCGGTGATATCGGAGCGACTGTTAAATTGAAAGATGTACGCCGTGGCAACACTTTGAATGGTAAAGGATGTGATTATCGTTTTGATTTTATCAAATATCCGGATCCGAAATATCGCCGTGCCGTGAAACCGGTTAATGAAGCAGACGCCGAAAAGATGATGGAAATCTTGATGCGTATGCGCGAAGAAGATCCGACATGGATGATCGAACAATCCAAAGAATTGAAACAGACAATCGTTTCGGGGCAGGGAGAATTCCATCTGCGTACATTGAAATGGAGAATCGAGAACAACGACAAGTTGCCGATCGAGTTCTACGAACCGAAGATTCCGTATCGTGAAACGATCACGAAAGCTGCCCGTGCGGATTACCGGCATAAGAAACAGTCGGGTGGTGCAGGGCAGTTCGGTGAAGTCCATCTGATTGTCGAACCGTACTATGAAGGTATGCCGGCTCCTGATACATACCGTTTTGGCGGACAAGAATATAAAATCAGCGTACGTGATACGCAGACTATAGATTTGGACTGGGGTGGAAAGCTGGTATTTATTAACAGTATCGTGGGTGGAGCTATCGATGCCCGTTTTCTTCCGGCGATCCTGAAAGGTATTATGGCTCGCATGGAGCAAGGACCGTTGACGGGGTCGTATGCCCGTGACGTGCGTATCATCGTCTATGACGGAAAAATGCACCCGGTAGACAGTAATGAAATCTCATTCATGCTGGCAGGCCGCAATGCTTTCAGTACCGCCTTTAGAGAAGCCGGTCCTAAGATTCTGGAACCTGTTTATGATGTGGAAGTGTCGGTTCCGGCTGATTATCTGGGCGACGTGATGAGTGACCTGCAGGGACGTCGTGCCATCATTATGGGTATGAATAGTGAAAAAGGCTACGAAAAGCTGTTGGCAAAAGTGCCTTTGAAGGAAATGTCTTCTTACTCGACATCTTTGAGTTCCATCACAGGTGGGCGCGCTTCATTTACCATGAAGTTCTCCAGCTACGAACTGGTTCCGTCGGATGTCCAGGACAAACTGTTGAAAGCTTACGAAGCAACTCAGGCAGAAGATTGATTTGGATTTTTATAAATTGGATGAAGGCTGCCCCTGTGAAGGAGTGGCCTTCATTATTTTGTGTGGATGCTATTTCAATGCCTGCTCGATGTCTGCGATGATGTCGCCTGCACTTTCGATTCCGACAGACAGACGGATCAGATCGGGAGCCACACCCGCTTCGGTCAACTGTTCGTCCGTCAACTGGCGGTGCGTATGGCTGGCAGGGTGGAGGACACAGGTGCGGGCGTCCGCTACGTGAGTCACGATACAGATCATCTTCAAGCTATCCATAAAGCGGATCGCATCTTCACGGGAACCTTTCAGGCCGAAAGCGATTACGCCGCAAGTCCCGTTTGGCATATATTTCCGGGCAAGTTCGTAATATTTGTTGCTCTTTAAGCCGGGGTAGTTCACCCAAGCGACCTGTTCGTTGGCTTCGAGCCATTCGGCAACCTGCTGGGCGTTCTTGCAATGTTGAGGCATGCGCAGGTGCAGGGTTTCAAGTCCTAAGTTCAACAGGAAGGCATTCATGGGGGCCTGGATGGAACCTAAGTCGCGCATTAATTGTGCCGTCGCTTTGGTTATGTAAGCCATCTTGCCGAAAGCCTTTGTGTAGGTTAGGCCGTGATAGGATTCGTCGGGGGTGGTCAGGCCGGGGAATTTGTCGGCGTGCGCGTCCCAGTCGAAATTGCCGCTGTCTACAACCGCACCGCCTACGCTTGTCGCATGACCGTCCATATATTTGGTCGTTGAATGAGTCACGATATCGGCTCCCCATTCGAACGGACGGCAGTTGATCGGGGTCGCGAATGTATTATCCACGATCAGAGGCACGCCATGGCTGTGGGCGATACGGGCAAACTTCTCGATATCGAGTACGCTCATGCCCGGATTGGACAAGGTCTCACCGAATAAAGCCTTTGTGTTCGGACGGAAAGCGGCCGATATTTCTTCTTCCGAAGCGTCCGGATCGACGAATGTCACTTCGATGCCCTGCTTTTTCATCGTCACGCCGAACAGGTTGAACGTTCCGCCGTAGATCGTGGACGAGCAAACCAAATGGTCGCCAGCCTGACAGATATTGAATACGGCATAGAAATTGGCTGCCTGTCCGGAGGAAGTCAGCATGGCGCCTACGCCGCCTTCCAATGCGGCGATCTTGGCTGCAACAGCATCGTTTGTCGGGTTTTGCAGGCGGGTGTAGAAATATCCGCTTTCTTCGAGGTCGAAAAGTCTGGCCATCTGTTCGCTGGTGTCATACTTGAATGTCGTGCTCTGATAGATGGGCAGGACGCGCGGTTCTCCCTTTTTGGGTTGCCAGCCGCCTTGTACGCAGAGTGTTTCCGGTTTTAATGAATTGTTCATTATAAGAATGTTTTACTATGTATTTGTTATTATCTGGCAAAAATAAGGAATAGTTTGTTTGTATCACAATATCTTCTTCTGTAAAATGCGAAACCAGGCGAATGCGACGATTCCTTTCAGTATGCTGGAGATGCTGATCGCCCACCAGACGCCCGCAATACCCAGTCCCATCGTCGTCAATCCGATCGCCATCGGGATACGTAAGCTGTTGAACGTGATGCTGATGATAGCGGGAGGGACCGTATGGCCTGTTCCGTAGAACAATCCCTGCATCGTTATTTCCAACATCATGAACAACATCGAGTAGCCGTCGATGCGAAGGAAAACGCCTCCTGCCTCATAAGCGGCCTTTTCGGGTATGATCAGCGAGAATACCTCGCTGCCGAAGAAGACGAAAAGCAGTGTGCAGAAGCTGCCGAACAAAGTTGTCATTTTCAGGGTCGTATGATAAGCGCCCAGGACACGTTCTTTTTTTCGTGCGGCAAAGTTTTGTGCCACGAACGTGCTTAGAGCCGTGCTGAATCCTTGTGAGGTATTCCAGGCGATCGCTTCGATCTGTCCGCCGGCTGTCATTGTCATCAGCCCGATATGTCCGCCGTAGGTGGATGCCGTACGTGCCATCATCAGGTTGATGACGGCAAACAAACTGTTCAGCAATGCTACGGGTAGTCCCAACTGGAAGATCCGTTTGCTGTAACGGCTTTTCAACCGGACAAGGAACGGGAATCCTCCGAACAGCCGGTTCTTCTTTTTCAGATGATAGATGAAGATGGCCAGGACGGTTGCTTCCGATAACCAGGTCGCACAGGCTGCACCGTTCGTCCCCATCCCGAATCCGAATATGAACAATGGGTCGAGCACCATATTCATGATCAGTCCGC
This sequence comes from uncultured Parabacteroides sp., assembly GCA_910577325.1. Lineage (GTDB taxonomy): Bacteria > Bacteroidota > Bacteroidia > Bacteroidales > Tannerellaceae > Parabacteroides. The sequence goes on along the minus strand of CAJTMR010000010.1, from coordinate 72,379 downwards.
TACCACTGACATAGAACGGGATTTTGCTCAGTCCTGCCGCATTGTAGATTCCGGTACAGGCTGCCGTCAGGAAAATGAGCGGAAATCCGGTTGCCACGATCCTGAGATAAGACACTGCGGTGGTACAAATTTCCGCATCGAGTTTGAAGAAACCGATGATCGGATTTGCCAGAATAAACAGCAACAGGCCCCAGCCGATAGAGATGATCAGAGCGATCGTCAGGTTATGAGAGGCAAAAGTGCGTGCTTCTTCTTCTTCGCGTGCTCCGATACTTTGTGCCACGCTGACTTCCGAACCTACCTTGTTCAGGTAGGAAATCGAAGTCGTCATCCATGTCAGGATGCCGACTGCTCCGATAGCTGCTATCGCTTCGCTACCCAAACGTCCCACCCAAGCCATGTCGGTGATACTGTAGGCCATTTGGATAAAGGAGGTCCCCATGATGGGAAGTGCCAGGTTGAACAGTTGCTTTTTGATGGACCCTTCCGTCAGATTTTTTGTTCCTTGCATAGTCGTTTGTATAATTGTCGGACAAAGATACGATGTTTTCCGATGAAAAGGCGTTATCTCTTTTATGTGTTCAGACGGAAACGGGTTGTTAACGCATAGCTTTAGGGTTGCTAACCCTATGCCTAATCCATGCTGACCAATAGGGTTACGGATCGGATAACTTCTGCTTTCCGAAAAGGACGGCGGTTAAGGAAAAAGCGGTCGGCATCCCTTCCGAAACGGATGCCGACCGCTTATCTACGTGACAGCTTTTTGTCATAAGGGGCCGTAAAGGCGTATCAAAATAATGGTGTTGTCAGAAATTAATATTCACCCCAACCATCGCGCTGAAACTCTGCATCGGGTAGCCGTAGTAGAGTTCATATTTCTGGCACAAGACATTGTTCAGTTTCAGATACAGGCCGAAGGTGTCGTTCAGCGTGTAAGCACCGGTCAGGTTGAGCTCGTTGATGTTGTTCATCTTTTCTCCCCCAGGTGTTCCCAGGAAAGCCTTTCGGCCGGTTGCCAGATAGTAATCCAACGAAGCCGTTACTTGGTTGATCGGGCGGACGGTGACACCGGCTGTCAGTTCCATTTCGGGTTTACCGTAGGCGGTTCCGGTATTGTCGACGGTCCAGTTGTTGTAAACACCTTTCAGGTTGATATCGAATAATTGCTGGTAGCTGTATTTCAGATTGACACCGCCGAACGCATGTTTCGCATTCGTTTGCATTGCTATGCTATAGTTGGCAAAAGTACCGTCTTTCGGGGTTAAATTGGGAACGAAGAAAACTTCATCGTTTGTGATCTTGTAACCGCCGAATACATCGAACCAGAAACCGGGGGCGATACCGCTCCTGATACCGATTGTCCCATCCAGATAGTTTCGGGAAGGCAGCAGTTCCATTGTCGGGTTGATATAGCGGTTGACCTGCGAGATTTCGTACATGCTGTTGGAGTAGAGTTTGCCGCCGGCAATCAGGTAGAGTTCTGTTTTGTCGGCAATTTCCACATCGGCCGTAATGTTCGGGGATGCCATGAATTTGCTGTTGTCGCCCGTCGCGAACATGACCTTTGCCCCGAGCTTCAGGTTCCAGTTGTCTCCTGACACCTTGTAGTAAGGTGCGAGGGTCGCTTCGGCATGGTTTTCAAATTCCAGATATTCCTGTCCGCCCATTGTAGGCAAACTGTAATTGAAGTATTCCAGGTTACCCTCTAATCCGATGCGTTGTTCACCGCCGAAACGGGCGTTCAAGTCGAATTTGACATCTAAAGTATGTTCCGTAGGGCCGTCCTGTTCCTTGCTTAAAGCATATTTATGGGAGAAGTTGGTATATCCGAGATCCAGCAGGTAGCTGACAGGAGCGTTTTCTTTTGATTCGACTCCGACCTTTGCCTGGATGGTCTGGTTTACCTGATTGGTTTCAAGGTCGAAATTCTCCGGGACTAACGCTATTGATGATTCGGGACTGGAAACCGGCAATCCGTAGTAATTGAACGCGGAGTATCCATATTTGATCCCCATGTCCAGTGATAACTTTTCAAACGCATGTTTGAAGTTGAGCCCTCCTAAGTTGTCGTTTAATTTAGCCTTTACCTTGTCGAAGTCCGTATCGATATATTTCACTTTACCGTTTGTCGAGCGATGGGAGAACCAGATATTCAATTTGTCCTTGTCCGTGTTCAGGACATGATAGCCTAAGTCGCCGTTCAGGTTCAGATATGTGCCGCCGCCGAAGTTGAAATAACCGCGGCGTTTGTTGTACTGTATGTCCGTCATGATATTGCCGGAAGGCAATAGGCTGATTTCCTTTTCAGGATCGGCCGGGACGGTGAATGTCGCGTAGTCGATCGGCATCTTCTTGACAACCGGCTCTTTGATGACCGGCAGTGTGTTCACTTTGCTGGCATCCTGTACCGTCGGGTCATATTCGCGTTCAAGCGTCATTTCCCGGTTCAGATCTTTTTCTTTCGTCTTGTCTTCCTGTGCGTTGACGGTAGCGACGCTCCCTATCAGGGCCATCACGCACAATGCTTTGATGTTGTATATTGTCTTCATCACTTCTTTTTCTTAATTCTTAAGTTTACCCAATCTGTTTTCTATCATACCGGCGATATCATCATCTCCTTTATAATTGTTCTGTAAGCTGGTGAGGTATTGGCGAGCCTGGAAGTCGTCACCTTGGCGGATGTAGATGTCGGCCAGCAAGACAAAACCGCGAGCCAGCCAGTATTGGTGAGGCGTGCCGTTCTCGATGAAGTTCATCAGTTCCTTTTCAGCGTTCTTGTCATCATTGGTGTCATAATACAGTTGGGCCAACAGATATTTGGCTTCCGCGCCGTGTACTGTACGGGTGTCTTTGCTCAATTCTTTCAGGTCGGCAAGTGCCTTGTTCGCCTGTTTCTGGTCGATATAGGCTTTGGCACGCACATAACGGGCTTCGGCTTCCAGTTCGGGAGATAACTTCGGGTCTTTCAGCAACTCGTTTGCCGCCAGAAGGGCATCCTTTTGCTGTCCTGTCTGCAAGGCGCAACGCATGATGCCTAAACGGGCGGCCTGCTTGTTCTCCTGATTTTCAGCTACGATCTGTAAGCGTTTGAAGCTTTCCAGTGCAGCCGGATAATCTTTGCTCAGGTATTCGATTTCAGCCGTGCGGGCAACCGATTCTTCGAGGAACTTGGTGTCACCGCTGGCAATGACTGATCTGAACCGCTGGATGGCTTCGTCGAACTCTTTCTTGGCGAAAGCGATACTACCCAAGTAGAAGTTGGCATTCGAACTGAACGCTCCTTCGGGGAATGTCTGTAGGTAACTTGTCAGACTGCGGCGGGCGCCGTCGTTGTCGCCGCGCATGAAGAGTTTCTCGGCGGCGATATAGGTCAGCGAGTCCTGTTCGCTCACTTCCAGGCGGATATTGCCGCCTATGGAGTTCACGTAGTTGGCATAAGCAGTGATATCGTTGAGGTCGATGTAGACGGATTTCAAATCCTGCAAAGCGACTTTGGCCTCTTCGCTACCCGGATAATTGCTGATCACCTGCTTGTAGGCTGCGAGTGCCTTTTCAGGCTGGTTGTCATTGTAATAAAGCAGGCCGAGCTGGATGCCCGCCTTGCGTGCCAGGCTGCTCTGCGGGAATTGGTTGATCAGTTTTTCAAATGTCTGCGTAGCGGAGGAGCTGTTTTCAAGCAAGACATAGGAGCGTCCTTTCTCGAACAACGCATCGTCTATATATTGCGATTCCGGGTATTCGCTGATCAGGCGATCCATTGCGCCGATCTTGCCTTTATAATCTTTCTGCAATCCCAGCAGGAATCCTTTTTGATAGATCGAATAATCGCCAGCGGAAGGAGACAACCGGGCAGCGTGTGAATAGTTTTCTTCGGCCTGGTTGAACTGACGGCTCTGATACAGGCAATCACCGATACGGTTATAAGCATCTGCCAGGGAAGCGGCCTGTTGGTTGTTTTCCAAGCCGACATATTGGCGGAAGTGGTTTAGGGCTTCGCTGTAGTTTCTTTGTTTGAAATAGCTGTAACCTAAATTGTAGTAAGCCAAGGCATACATGTCCGTATTTCGCTGGCGGGTGTTGTTCTGATAGGCGCGATAATCCGATATCGCATTTTCATATTCCCCCATGCGGTAGTAGGATTCGCCGCGCCAGAAATATGCGTCGTTGCGGGCTTCCGTGTTATAGGAACCGAGTTGGATTGCCTGGCTGAACAAGTTCACAGCCTCAGCCTGTTTGACATTGGCAAAGGCTTGGGTTCCGAGTTGGAAAAGGATACCCTGTTTGGCTTCCAGTATCTTGGTGCTCGGATGTTTGATCTTGTTGATCGATTTCAGGGCGGCTTCGTAGTTCTTGGTGGTCAGGTAGACTTCGACCAGATAATCGTTCACCTTGTCCGCATATTGTGAATTGGGGAAATCGTTCAGGAAGTCTTCGAAGATCGTCACAGACTCGCCGAATCCCGTGAATGCTGTTTCGTGGATCAGCAGTGCGTAATTATACATCGCGACTTCCTTTATCTGTTTGTCGGATGAGAAGGTTGCGGCTGCTTCGAATGCCATGCGGGCATTGTTTTTGTCTCCTAACTTCAGGTAAGACTGCCCGAGATAAAGGTAAGCGTTTTGTGTCAGCTCGTCGTTCTGGCGTATGGTCCGGCTCAAGGCGTTGACTGCACTGCTGTAATTTCCTTTGTTGAAGTAGCATACCCCTAAAATATACAAATCGCTACGGAGCGGGTTTTCTGTAGATGAAACATACTTGCTTAACATCTGGATCGCTTTTTCCTGGTCGCCCAAATGGTAATATGAATCACCGACAATCCTGTACATTTCGTTGTTGTTCTTGCTATCGGGATAGAGAGATAGAAGTTCTTCACCCTCTTTCACCACCTTTTCGTATTTGCTTTGGATAAAATAAACCTGTGCGATGTAGTATTGCGATTGTTCGCGGTATTTCGGGTTTTCTTTCAGGCGGGAGAACTTGATCATGGCATCGTTGTAATTTCCCGTGGCGTAGTCGATGTAGGCGACATAATAGGCCGAAGCCTCTTTGTATTTGTCTCCGATCTGTTCGATCCGGGCGAAGTATCCGCGAGCCTTTTCCATCTCGCCGGTCTGCAATAGCGAATAAGCCAAGCGGAACGAAAGAGCCTCCTGCTGTTCATGGCTCAACACGTCCATATCGGCCTCGTTGAACCAGAAGATCGCTTTTTCGTATTCTCCGCGTTCGAAATGTACGGAACCGATCGTGTAGTTGATCTCGTCGCTATGACGGGAAGCCGGATACTCTTCCAGATAGTCCTTTAGCAACTCGTCTGCATTGGGGCGTCCCTGTTCGTATGCGGCATAGACCAGCATATAATCTGCTTCCTGGATCAGGTCGGCATCAGTGGCATGCTGCTTGTAGGCTTCCAGTTTGTCAATGCAGCCGGCATAATTTTTTAAACTAAACAACTCTTTTCCTTCTACAAATAGGCGATCCGGTGCTTCAAACTGGTATGACCGTTGCCCGTATGCGACATGACTTCCCACTACTATACACAGTGGAATAAGTATTCTTTTCATCACTCCTTAGCTTTTATGATACAGATATATGTGAATATAACTGTATATGTTGGTTCTAAGTTGCAAATATAAGAAATATATTACTTTATATAGTGATTTACTGCTTTTTTGATAGAGCACAATCCGAAATCGTCAGGATTCAATTGGTTGTGGGGCAGGATAATGATCTCGGCTGCATCATCTTCGGCCTTTGCCCCGTCAAAAGATTCGGTCTGGCATTCGAAAAACATGTCGACCGTATGCACTTCGAAACCGGAATAGGGATAGAGGTTGGGGATAGAAAAGAGATAGCGGCAACCGGCAATGTCGAGGCCTGTTTCCTCTTTCACCTCCCGCCGGGCTGCTTCTTCGGCCGATTCATACATATCAACAAATCCGCCCGGCAGATCGAGCGTCCCCTTGGCTGGTTCTTTGGCACGGCGTACCAGTAGCAATTCTCCTTTAGGGTTGCGGATGAAACAGGCAACAGCCGAGGAAGGATTGAAATAATAGACGAACTTGCAGGCTGTGCATTGTTTCGCTTTCTCGTTGTGTTCCACAAATGCCTTGGCCCCACATTTGGGACAATATTCGAATTGGTGTAGAGGATGCATAATGATTGAAAGGTGAAAGTTGAAAGTGGAGATATTGAAATATCGCTTGTCGTGACTTTCAACTTTCACCTGGATTTTATTTCACTTCCCAACCCAATGCGCTTGCGCCCAATACGGCCGCATCGCTTTCTTTCAATTGGGAGAATAATAATTTGGTCTTGCCTTCGAACACTTTCAGCATGTTCTTTTCCATTGAGCGTTTGATCGGGTTCATGATCAAATCACCGGATTTGGTCAGACCACCGAACAGGATAATTGCTTCAGGACTTGAGAAAGCTACGAAATCAGCGAATGCTTCACCCAAAATGTTACCTGTGAATTCGAAGATTTCCAAAGCCAACTTGTCGTTTTTCATCGCCGCGTCATACACATCTTTGGATGTGATTTCGTCCGGATCCAATTCGCGAAGCAAGCTGTCGTCCTTACGGATTTCCAGGAATTCGCGTGCCGTACGAGCGACACCTGTAGCGGAGGCGTATGCTTCCAAGCAACCTTGACGGCCGCAACCGCAAGGACGTCCGTTGTTACGACGCATGATCACGTGGCCAAGTTCACCGGCAAAACCGTCATGACCGTAGACCAGGTTACCGCCGATTACGATACCGCTTCCGACACCAGTGCCTAATGTGATCACAATAAAGTCTTTCATACCGCGGGCAGCACCATACGTCATTTCACCGATAGCGGCCGCATTTGCATCGTTTGTCAATGCAACGGGTACGCCTCCCAGTTTTTCGCTGATAAGCTGAGCTAATGGTATTTTACCTTTCCAGGGAAGGTTCGGTGCAAATTCGATACAGCCGTTAAAGAAGTTGCCGTTCGGAGCTCCCACACCTATACCTTTTATTTTGTCTACGCCACCAGCCTGGTCGATCACTAATTTCAAACCATTGGCAAGCTCACTGACATAATCGTCTATATCTGTGTACTTTCCGGTTTTAATTGAACTACTGTACAAGATTGTTCCTCTTGCATCTACTACGCCAAAAACAGTATTGGTACCACCTATATCAATACCTACTACATAAGGCTTCTCCATGATTTTATATTTTAGATTAATAATGCTTCTTCTGGAAAGCAAATATAAGAGGAATCTGGTAAGGAGCAATGAATTTATTCAAAAAAAACCGAAATAGGCGTGAATATGTTACCTTATATGTTTTTAAACAGGTAAAATCTCAATCCGGTAATCATCCGGGGCATTGATGAAGTACAAGCCTATCTCTTTCTGCTTCTGCGACTTTTTCGGGTGGCGATTCGTCTTTCCTGTGCCAGTTATTATTTTCAGAGATACATTATGATAATGTGGCTTCAACTATTAAATGGAAACTGACCTGTCCGTACATGTTTGGAGATAACGAAGAACATATTCTTGCCTCTCATTGGTATGAAGAAGAATATAATGCGTATTGTCCCTATAATCCTACCTTGGTTGCCGGCTTAAAAAAGCAAGTAAAAAAGGGTGTGAATTACGACACACCCTTTCAGGTTATAACTTTATTTCCAACCGCTCCATCATCACCCCAGTCTTCCGGCGTGCATCGGCCACATCCAGGCCGCGTGCCAGCAGCACAGCCATACGGCGATGTCCGTGAACTTCCGGTTTGCCGAAGAAGCGCATTTGGGTATCCGGCTGTTCCAGTACTTTATCCAGGTTGCCTAACGAAAGCTGGTTGCTGTCCCCTTCGACCACGACGGCACGCGAAGCGCCTGCACCGTGGAAAGCGATGTTCGGGATCGGCAAGCCCAGTACGGCACGGGCATGTAAGGCGAACTGCGAAAGATCTTGCGTGATCATCGTGACCATTCCCGTGTCGTGCGGACGGGGAGAGACTTCGCTGAAGATCACATCTTCGCCTTTTACAAATAATTCGACCCCGAAAATACCACGGCCACCAAGCGCTTCCGTGATCTTGCCTGCAATCTCGCGTGCCTTCTCTTTGGCAACAGGACTCATGGCCTGCGGCTGCCAGGACTCGCGATAGTCGCCGTCGACCTGAACATGTCCGACCGGTTCCAGGAAAGAAGTGCCACCGATATGACGAACCGTCAACTGGGTAATTTCATAGTCGAAATCGACAAACCCTTCCACGATCACCTTTCCAGCTCCGGCACGTCCGCCTTCCTGCGCATAATGCCAGGAACGTTCTATGTCTTCCTCTTTGCGGATCACGCTCTGTCCGTGCCCGCTCGAGCTCATGATCGGCTTGACGACACACGGCATTCCGATCACTTTGACGGCCTCGATAAATTCCTCTTCTGTTTCAGCAAAGCGATAGGGCGAAGTCGGCAATCCTAATTCCTCAGCAGCCAGACGGCGGATGCCTTCGCGGTTCATCGTCAACCACGTGGCACGGGCTGTCGGGATGACATGGAATCCTTCTTTTTCCAGTTCCATCAATGTCTGTGTAGCGATGGCTTCCACTTCGGGAACGATATAATCCGGTTTTTCTTTTTCTACAATCTCACGCAATGCTTCCCCATCCAGCATAGATACTACGTATGAACGATGAGCGACCTGCATTGCCGGAGCATCCGCATACTTATCCAAAGCGATCACTTCCACTCCATAACGCTGTAACTCGATTACAAACTCTTTGCCTAACTCGCCGGAACCGCAAAGCAAAACTTTCGTCGCGGTAGCCGATTTCGGTGTTCCTATTGTTGCCATACTATATTAATGTAATGTTGTTTCTTTCTTTTGAGGGTACAAAGGTACGGTAATCTTGGCAATTGAGGGGAAAGATACGGGAAGTATTCATGGGGATGAGGAACATAATTTCAATTTGCCGGCATTTACATCGAACTTACGATTTATTTTTCGGCGGCTACGTGTCCGGGAATCTGCAAGTATGTGTTAATATATTGTAATAATTAGTACCTTGCGTTGCAATGTATTTTATTAAAGCATATACTTGCGATGGTTAATAGCAAAATAGTTTTTTGTTTGTGTAACAAATTTGCAAAATGTTCGTCTAATAGAAAAAAGCAACAATAAATATGATGATTCATCTGGAGGGAATTAACAAAACGTATTTCAACGGTGCACCTTTGCACGTATTGAAAGGCATAGACTTGGATATAGAGAAGGGAGAGATGGTCTCTATTATGGGTGCGTCGGGATCAGGAAAATCCACATTGCTGAATATCTTGGGAATACTGGACACATACGATACGGGAACATACACCTTGAACGGCCACCTGATCCGGAATCTGAGTGAAACCCGTGCAGCGGAACTGCGTAACCGGATGATCGGTTTCATCTTTCAGTCTTTTAATCTGATTTCATTCAAAAATGCGATGGAAAACGTGGCGTTACCCCTGTATTACCAGGGTATAAGCCGGAAGAAACGGAATGCTATGGCGTTGGAATATTTAGATATGGTGGGCTTGAAAGACTGGGCGGAACATATGCCGAACGAAATGTCAGGCGGACAGAAACAGCGTGTGGCCATTGCCCGTGCCCTGATTGCCAAACCACAGGTGATCTTAGCGGATGAACCGACCGGGGCGCTGGACAGCAAGACGACGGTCGAGGTGATGGAACTGCTCCGGAATGTAAACCGGGAAGGACTTACGATGGTGATTGTGACGCACGAACCTTCCGTGGCAGAGGCAACCGACCGCATTATCCGCGTGAAGGACGGTCTGATAGAAACAATAGAAAAAGGATTGGGACATGTTTGATTTTGACAATTTCCGAGAAATATGGAGTACGATTCAAAAGAATAAACTTCGTACCTTCCTGACCGGCTTCTCCGTGGCATGGGGGATCTTTATGCTGATTGTCCTCTTGGGTGCGGGCAACGGGATGAAGAACGGCATTATGTCGAACTTCCGCAACTTCAGCTTGAACCGGGTGGAGACATGGCCGCGCTACGCGAGCAAGCCGTATAAGGGGATGCAGATGAACCGAAGGATCGAATACAAGGATGAAGACCTGATTGCCATCCCACGCGAAAATCCCGAAGTGGACTTGATTACGGCGAGTATCAGCCGGAGCGATACGCTTTCCTACGGAGACGAATATAACGCTTATTCCCTGAACGGCGTGCATCCGTCGAAAGCGGTGATCGACAATATCGAAATGACAGTTGGAAACGGCCGTTTTATCAATGATATAGATGTAAAGGAAAAAAGAAAGGTGATTGTCTTGAGCCCTCGTATGAAAGAAGTGCTTTTCAAAGGTGGGGATCCGTTGGGCAAATATGTGAATGCCGGAAGTGTCGCATACCAGGTAATCGGCGTCTACAAGGCGGAGGATAATGACAACAACGCGCCGGCCTACATCCCTTTCAGTACGGCACAGACCTTGTATAATGCCGGCTACGGGCTGGATGACATCATCTTTACGGTGAAAGGTATTTCCACACAGGAAGAATTTGACGCTTTCGAGAAACGTTTCCGCCGGCAGATGGGAGCACGGCACAGGTTCGACCCCGAAGACCGGCGGGCGATCGGTATGTGGAGCACACTCGAAAACTTCATGATGTTGAATGGGATGATGAACGGTATCGCTCTCTTTATCTGGGTGATCGGTATCGGGACACTGACTGCCGGAATCGTCGGCGTGAGCAACATCATGCTGATAACGGTGAGAGAACGTACCCGGGAGTTCGGTATCCGGAAAGCGATAGGGGCCACCCCGTTTTCCATCCTGAAACTGATCATTGTCGAGTCGATCCTGATTACCGCCGTATTCGGGTATTTGGGCATGATCCTTGGAATCGGGTTGACAGAAGCGATTAATTACGCCATGGAGATGATGAATGCCGGAAAGAATGTTTCGCAGGATGACATGAGCATCTTCCTGAATCCGACGGTGAGCCTGAGTGTGGCGCTGTCAGCTACGGCCCTGATTATCGGGGCGGGCGTATTGGCTGGCTATTTCCCTGCCCGCAAAGCGGTCAAGATCACGGCGATTGAAGCCATGCGCAATGAATGAAAATATTTATGATTTTGGATGTATGATTTATGGCGTCAAGCGGTATAAAGTTAAATCATGGATCGGGAATCATGAGTCATGAATTATAAATCATAAATCAAAGTAAAATGTTTGATATAGATCGTTGGGTGGAAATATGGGTGACGATCACCCGTAATAAAACCCGTAGCCTGCTGACCGGCTTCGGAGTATTCTGGGGTATCCTGATGTTGGTGATCCTGTTGGGCTCCGGTAACGGGTTTAAGAATGGAGTCTTGAAAAACGTAGACGGTTTTTCCACAAACTCCGCTTTCTTCTTTTCCGAACGGACGGGCGAACCCTACAAAGGGTACAAGAAAGGACGTTACTGGCAGATGCGCAACCGCGATTTGGAAACGATCCGCCAGCGTGTGAAAGGCGTACGTTTTCTTTCGCCGATGATCATGCAGTGGGGCGGGCAAAACAATGTGGTGAGAGGGCAAAAAGCGGGTACTTATAATGTCCGTGGCGTCTACTCCGAATATTTCAATATCGAAACGCAGCATATCCTGGCCGGACGCCTGTTGAATGAAATCGACATGATCGAAAAACGAAAGGTGTGTCTGATCGGTAATATTGTGCGCGAAGTCCTTTTTGCTCCGGATGAGGATCCGATCGGGCAGTACATACGGGTGAACGGTATTTATTACCAGGTGGTCGGTGTGATCAAGCCGAAGCCTCGCGCACAGATCGGCGGACGTACGGAAGAAAGCGTGATGATCCCGTTCAAGACGCTTCAGCAGGCTTCCAACCAGGGAGATAAGTTCTGGTTCCTTTGTGCGACGGCCGACGACGGTTACTCATGCGATAAGATGGTGGAAGATATAAAGACGGTCCTGCGTTTGCAAAATGAGATTTCCCCGACGGACGAACATGCGATCAGTAGTTTCACGATAGCCAAGCAGTTTGAAACGTTCAACTTGTTGTTTACCGGTATTAATATTCTGGTCTGGCTGGTCGGTATCGGGACTTTGCTGGCGGGGATCATCGGAGTCAGCAATATCATGATGGTGACGGTCCGGGAGCGGACGCGCGAGATTGGGGTACGCCGTGCGATCGGCGCGAAGCCTTTCGATATTATTTCGCAGATTATGAGCGAGAGCCTGCTTCTGACATCTCTTGCCGGGTTGATCGGGCTTAGTGTCGGTGTATTCCTGCTCGATGTGGTGAACAATGCGATGGCAAGTGGCGGAGGAGGTTCGTCTAACGAAACGTTCTTCTCCAATCCGGAGATTCATATCGGCACGGCGGTCTCCGCTACCGTAATCCTGTTGTTCAGCGGTCTTCTTGCAGGGTTGATACCTGCCTGGCGAGCCATGCAGATCAAGGCCATCGATGCTATCAGGGAAGAATAGTGAAAATTAAAAATTGAAAATTAGATAAAATTATGAAGAATCGTATCGTAAAAAAAGTCCTGCGGATCATCTTTTTGGTATTAGTGGGAGCTGCTGTTATCGGCACTTTCTATTTCTTATGGAAGAAAGCGCAACCTGTTATTACCGTCTATGAGCTGGTTACTCCTGCACGTGACACGATTGAGACGAAGACTGTCGCTACCGGAAAGGTCGAACCCCGCGACGAAGTCCTTATCAAGCCGCAGATGTCGGGTATCATCTCCGAATTGCTGAAAGAAGCCGGACAGATGGTGAAGGAAGGGGAGATCATTGCCCGTATCAAAGTGATCCCCGAAATGGTTCAGTTGAATAGTGCCGAATCGCGCGTACGGGTGGCGAAGATCAGCCTTGAACAGATCAGTGCCACCTTCAAGCGGGATGAGGAATTGCACAAACAGGGAGTGATCTCCAAAGAAGACTACGAAACATCTCTTGCCAATTATAAGAAGGCACAGGAAGAAGCCGAGAATGCCCAGGATGCTCTCGAGATCATCCGCGAAGGTATCTCCAAGCGTTCTGCCGCTTCCAGTACGACACAAGTCCGTTCTACGATCACCGGTATGATCCTGGATGTGCCTATCAAGGTCGGCAATTCCGTGATCCAGTCGAATACGTTCAACGACGGTACGACGATCGCAACGGTTGCCGATATGAATAATATGATCTTTAAAGGTAAAGTGGACGAGACTGAAGTAGGCCGTATCCATGAAGGGATGCCGATCAAATTGACGGTCGGTGCAATGGAAAGTCGTACGTTCGATGCCGAACTGGAATATGTGGCTCCTAAGGGAGTGGAAGAGAACGGAGCCGTCCTGTTTGAGGTGAAGGCTGCCGTACATATGCCTGGCGATGCTTTTATCCGTGCCGGTTATAGCGCCAATGCCGAGATCGTGTTGAAGCGTGTGGAGGGTGTTTTGTCCGTACCCGAAAGTTGCGTCGAGTTTAGTGGCGATTCGACCTTTGTGCAGGTGGTAAAAGCGGAAAAACCGGAACAGAAGTTTGAAAAGCGAGCTGTCAAAGTCGGTTTGTCCGATGGAATCAAGATCGAAATTAAGGACGGTCTTGGCGAGAACGAAAAGGTACGTGGTGCTATTGTCGATCCGAATAAGAAATAAACAGGAAGAATTATGAATAAGAAAATAGCTCTCTACATATCCGCTTTATTGATTTTTTCCGGTGGTCTGCTGGCACAGGAGTCAGCCAAGCAATGGTCCTTGGAAGAATGTATCCGCTATGCAATTGAGAATAATATCGACCTGAAGCAACGCCAGCAGGATCAGGAAAGCCGGAAAGTGGACCTGAACACCAGCAAATACAGCTGGTTGCCCGATCTGAACGCCAATGTCGGCCAGAATTTCGATTTCGGCCGTTCCCCTTCCAAGACGGGAGTGATCGTGGACCAGAACTCAGCCAATACATCGGCATCCATCTCTTTGAGCATGCCGATTTTCGACGGTTTACGTATCCCGAACGATATTGCCGCTCGCAAGCTGGATTTGCAAGCGGCTGTCGAGGCGCTGAACAAGGCGAAGGAAGATCTGTCCGTCAACGTGACTTCCTATTATCTGCAAGTCCTGTATAATAAGGAAGTGCAGAAGATTGCCGAATTGCAGGTCGGCCTGAGTCGTGAGCAGGTGACGAAGACCGAAGCACTGGTGAAAAACGGAAAAGTCCCTCTTTCACAGCTATACGACATGAAAGCTCAGCTGGCAAAAGACGAAGTTTCTCTGACGGAGGCCAATAATAATGTTAAGCTGGCCTTGCTCGACTTGACACAAAGCCTCGAACTGGAACGTGACGGCGAGAATTTCGACATCGTAGTTCCTCAGTTTGAAGATGCCGTCGAAGAGTATATGAGTAGTATTCTGCCTCCGGATCATGTCTATGACCATGCCGTCGCTTTCAAGCCGCAGATCAAGGAACAGGAATATCTGTTGGAAAGCCAGAAGAAGATGCTGAAAGTAGCCCGGTCCGGTTACTATCCGAAATTGAATTTCGGAGCCAGCTATACCAATGGCTATTACCATTATTCCGGTGATGGCGACTATTCGAACCTGGCTTTTAACGAGCAGTTGAAGAATAACGGGCGTAAGACGATCGGGTTCAGCCTGAGCATCCCTTTGTTCAACCGTTTCCAGACGCGCAACAATGTCCGCTCCGCCCGTATCAATATCCGCAACCGCGAATTGATGATGGAAAATACAAAAAAAGCCTTGTATAAGGAAATACAGCAGGCTTTCTATAATGCAACCGCCGCCCAGGAAAAATATACCGCATCCGACAAATCGGTTATTGCCAGCAAAGAAGCTTTTTCGTATGCCGAAGACCGCTATGCAGCCGGCAAAAGCACTGTTTTCGAGTATAGCGAGGCTAAGACGAAATATGCTCAGAGCTTGTCCGAACAAGCACAATCCAAGTATAATTTTATCTTCCGTGCCAAGATCTTGGACTTTTATAACGGTACACCAATAACACTATAATACATTAAAATTAGACACATTTATTTAGATGGAAGGAGGTTCCCGCGATGGAAACCTCCTTTTTTGTTCTTATATTTGCCCGGAGATTGTAATCTTTTAGAGTAAATCTATTTCGATTATGAATATAGACCAGATAGGTGAAGATTTAATAGCACAAATCAATGACGGTTCGGAACAGGCTTTTTCTGAATTGTATAAGGCGTACTATGTGTATTTGAATACGATTGCGATCTATTATTTGTTTGACAAGAATATTAGTGCGGAGATTGTGGATGATGTTTTTCTGAATATCTGGTATAAGCGGCGGACGCTGGCCTTCCCTGTCCATTCTTACCTGATCCGTGCCGTGCAAAACGGTTGCCTGAATTATATACGCTCCCAAAGGACTTTGCAATCTGTGCTTGATGAACATAAAGAGCAAATATCGGCTTTTCAAGAAGACTGCATTGTCTCTGCTCCTGTCCCTTTACAATATGTGGAACTTAAAGAGATGGAGGCGGAGATAAAAGAGGCGGTTTCTTCGCTTCCTCCTAAATGCCGGAGTGTATTTGAATCCTATTTCTATGCTGGGAAATCTGCTGAAGAAATAGCTAAGGAAATGAATCTGACGGTCAGTACGGTCCGGGTCCAGATCAAAAATGCTTTGGACAAGCTGAAACAGATGTTGAAGCATTTATTATTTATTTTATTTTTCATTTAAATGTTTTACATCCGAGATGTGTAATGTTTATAGATTAATGTAGAAAAGAGTATGCAGGATAAAGATGATCTGTTTGAAAGAAGATTGAATGACTATATTTCCGGAATGATCACCGGTGAAGAAATGGCTGAACTCTTCTCTCTGGTGCGTAGTTCGGAGCTATACAGACTGCAATATGACAAAGCGGCAAAGTTGCATGCCTTGTTACATGCTCCGGCATTGGAACGTGAGAAAGATGAAAGTTTCCAGCGTTTTCGTGAACGTGTGCAGGGTATGGACGGAAAAAAGAAGAACCGTTTTGTCGTTTGGACGCGCATTGCTGTGGCTGCTATCCTGTTGATGGCATTGACTTCGGTAGTATCGGTCTATACGTATCAACGTGTCACATCCCATGATCTGCTTTGCGAAACTGTGGTTCCGTTGGGTAGCCAGGCCAGAATCATGCTTCCGGACAGTTCGATCGTGGTCTTGAACTCCGGGTCTGTATTGAAATATCCTGTTTCGTTTGGGAAAAAAGAACGGAATGTCTATCTGGCGGGACAAGGTTATTTTGAGGTGACCAAAGATAAGGCAAAGGTTTTCCAGGTATATGCAGGTGAGACTAAGGTGAAGGTGACCGGAACCGTATTTAATGTCCGGGCCTATCCGGACGATGTGCAGACCGAGGTCGATTTGATCAAAGGAGGCGTCAATGTCTCTGTCGGAGATAAAAATGTTTTCCTGAAACCAAATGAACGGGCGATCTATAACCGGGAGTCGGGAAGCCTGGTACGATCAGGATATGATACTTCTAAATCAGCAGTATGGACGACTGGTAAACTTAGTTTTGTAAATGCTTCTTTCCGTGATATACTGAAAGAGATAGAGCGTAAATACAATGTGAAGATTCATATCATGAGCCGGCAAATAGAGAATGAATCTTTTTCCGGGACGATCCATACCGGCATGACTCTGCAAGAAGTTTTTAATTTTATAGATGTGGATAAAAAATATAGGTTCGATAACAGCGGAAATACGATTATTTTGAGAGACCGCTAAGAGCCTGTTTAAATTTTGTTCAACATTCTTTTGAGAGTTCTTTTTGAACAAAATTTAAACAGGCTCTAAAAATAGATTGATAAATAAATACCAACAAAAACATATATGAATACACGATTCGTAACATTCGTTTTACTATTGTTTGCATGGCTGGGAATGGACAGCGCTTATGCTCAACATTTGCCCAAGCTTTACCAGGTTTTCTCTCCAGACAAAAAGTTAGTGATGGGCATACAGCGACAGGATGACGGTTTACTGACCTATACTTTTGCCGCAAACAGAGAAATGCTGATTAAAGAATCCCCATTGGGTTTTAGACTGGAATCAGAGGAAACGGTTCCTTCTTCCGGTTGGAAAATAGAAAAAGTATCCGACCGGCAAGTCCGGGACGAATGGAAGCCGTTATGGGGAAAGCGGGCCGTGGTCGATGACCATTTCAATGAATTAGTGATCGATTTGCTGAATCCGGCGAGGCAACCGGAACGGATGCAGTTAGTGGTCCGGGGGTATAATGATGGCTTTGCATTCTGCTATAAAATACCGGAAGGCGAAGGGAAGTGCGTAAATGTACGGTCCGAACTGACAGCCTATAACTTTGCAGGAGATTATACGGCATGGTTTTATAATGGCGAGAATCATAATATAGGACCTGAAAGGTTAACAGAAACAGATGGAACCCGCTTGCCGGTGATGACCGTGAAGGCGGGCAATAAACATTATATGGCGATCCATGAAGCCTGTCTGGAAACAGGAGCGCCTCTTGTCTTGCAATCCAAAGAGGGGGAGACGCTTTTTTCGGTGGTTTCTAAGCCGGCAAGTTTGTCGCCGGGATATACTTCTGCCTGGCGTGTCGTTTTGTATGGAACGACACCTGGCGCGTTGACCGACTCCCATTTGTTGGAGTTGCTGAATCCGGACCCTGATCCCCGTTATGACTTTTCGTGGGTGAAGCCCGGGCTGGCTGTTTGGGACTGGCGTATTGATGGGGCTGTCTGGGATGGTTTTACATATACGATGTCGTATCCTTCCTGGGTACGGATGGTGGACTTTGCAGCTGAACAGGGGTTCAAATATCTGGTGTTGGATGCCAATTGGTACGGTCCGGAATTTGAATCGGATTCCGATCCGGTCAAAGGAGAAAAAGCACAGGATGTACAGCGGTTATTGAAGTATGGAAAAGAGAAGGGGGTCGGCATTTGGCTTTATCTGAATGATGTCGGAGGCCGGAAGTATCCGATAGAAGAAACGTTGAAACAATATGGAGATTGGGGTGCTGCCGGAGTCAAATATGGCTTTATGCGCGGAACTCAGGAAGAAAAGAACCTGTGGACGAAGAAAATTACCGAACTTTGCGCGCAAAATCACCTGTTGGTCGATTACCATGACGGACCGGTCCACCCATACGGGCAGATGCGTACCTGGCCGAACGCTGTCACACGTGAATATTGCCACGCCCAATTGGACGCGCACCGGGTGTTTGAACCTAAGACATTCGTGACGACCGTCTTTGTCAACATGGTGGCTGGCCCGGTCGATATGAATAACGGCATGTTCGACCTTCGTCAAGGACATACGACACGTGTGGATGAAAGCCAGCCGGTTCCTTCCACGTTGGTTTCGGAGGCGGCTCGTACGTTGATTACTTTCTCCGGTGTGACAATTTTACCGGATATCCCCGAATATTACCGGAAATACCCAGCATTGTTGAATTTCCTGTCTTCCCAGAAAATGCCTTGGAGAGAGAGCCGTACATTGGCGGGTGAAATCGGAGAGTATATCGTGATGATGAGGGAAACGGATGAGGCTTATCTGGTCGGTGCGGCCACGAATGAATCCGGAAGGACAATCGAACTGCCTCTTTCTTTCCTGAAGAAGGGAAAGTATACAATCGAAGTGATTGAAGATGGCGACGATGCCCATTATCTGACAAATCGTGAAAGCCTGAAAGTTACGATCCGGAAACTGACAAATAAAGATAAACTTGTATTAAAGTTAGCTCCGGGCGGTGGTGCGTGTATGGTGATTAAGAAACATCCATAGAAAAGATGTGAGAGATAGATTCTGATGACAACGCTCACGGGTGCGTGTACAGAAAGATTCACTGAATAAAGATATTCCATGTCTGCGGTAGCGAGAAACCGAGACATGGAATATTTTTTTGTTCTTTCTGAAAATTAATTGAAAAAAATCCACATTCGTCTAAATGTTTCGAAAATGAGATGTGTATTAATATTGTATCAGATACAAAAAGAGCGAATACAAGAGATGTTTTTATATGTAGTTAAACTGAAAATCAATAAAATACCATGAGCACAGGATGAAAGGTCTGAAGTAAAAAAGATCGGAGAATGGTTCCAACATCCTCCGATCCGATAGAGAACTTTAAATTTAATTAGTTGTTGACTAACAAATTTCTAACAAAAGTATGAAAAAAAAATCTGATTTATTAAAAATCGGTGCTTTAAGTTTATTGCTGGGTGCAGGCTCGACAGTTTCCGTATGGGGGAATGAATACCTGCAAGATGTAAAACTGAGTGTGCAACAAAGAAACGTATCGATCAGTAAGGTGCTGGATGATATCGAGCAAAAGATTGGGTATTCCATTCTGGTTCGTGACAGTGATATTGATATAAGCAAGAAGGTCACGGTGAACCAGAAGGACATGAATCTGTCCCGCATATTAGATACGATCTTTGCCGGTATGGATGTCAAGTGTGATGTTTCGAATAAGACGATTTCGATCTATCGCCCGGCAAAGGGGCTTTCAAAGCAGCAGGTCGGCCAAAAACGTCGCGTGTCCGGCGTAGTCGTGGATGCGCAGGGTGAACCTGTGATCGGAGCCAACATCCTGGAGAAAGGTTCCGGTACGAATGGCACGATAACCGATGTGGAAGGGAGGTTCTCCCTTGATGTCGCATCTGATGCGACATTGGTAGTTTCCTATATCGGCTTCGACACGCAGGAAATGGCAGTGAAGGGGAAAAGTTCTTTCAAGTTTGTACTCTCGGAAGACTCACAAGCTTTGGATGAAGTCGTAGTTATCGGTTATGGTACGCAGAACAGGCAGGCGATTACCGGTTCTGTTGCAAAAGCGAAACTGGAAACTTATAATATAGTTCCGACCAATAACGTACTCGAAACGATTAAAGGTAGTATGCCGGGATTGAATGTCGGCGGAACAAATACGGCGGGTGGTACGCCTTCTTTCTCTATTCGTGGTCAGAATTCCACTCGTGATGGAGGTAATAATCCGTTGGTCGTGTTGGATGGTGCCATCTATGCCGGTTCGTTGTCTGATATTCCTTCTAACGATATTGAGTCGTTTACGGTGTTGAAAGATGCCAGTGCGGCTGCAGTTTATGGTAGCCGTTCGGCAAATGGTGTCATTTTAATTCAAACAAAACGTGGACGTAGTAGAGATGGCAAACCAAATTTCGATGTAAACCTGTCATACGGTATAAGCAATGAACTAAAACGGTTGAAGGTCTATGATGCGAAAGGATATTTGCAACGTATGTTGGATGTCAGAAGCCAGAGCGGACAAGAGGCGGATCCGGATAAAATCCTATATTATTTGGAAGTGGAAGAACAAAAAAATTATAGTGCGACTCCCGATCATAGAGCGACAATAGATGATCCGTACGATATGTTCCGTCAGAGTGCATACGATCTGAAAGCCAATGTAAGTATTTCTAATAGTTCGGAATTGGCAAGCTACTATGTTTCAGCTAATATGACAGACCAAAAAGGGGTTTTATTAAATGATACATATAAGAATTTTTCCGGTCGTATCAATATCGATACACATTTGACCGATTGGTTGAAAATTGGAGTAAAAAGTAATTATAGTATTCGGGATTATTCCGGTAGTTCTCCCAAAATGGAACAGGCCACTCATTTCAGCCCTTATGCTTCTATTTATGATGAAAACGGAGATTATCTGCAATATCCGCAAACCACTACATCTTTTGAAAGTCCTTTTTGGAGCATGAAAACGAGTGACACGGAAAAATATAATAATTTAGGGGCAATTTTGGATGCAACTATCACGATTCCGTGGGTGAAAGGTCTCTCTTATTCAATGGTGTATTCCAACAATTTGCGTTGGTCACAAAAAAACTATTTTTATGATGAGAAAACAACTGAGGGACAAGGTAAAAATGGCAAAGGAGAACGTAAGTCCGAGAATAATTACGGCATGCTGTTGGATAATATGATCAAGTATAACAACACCTTTGCCGGTAAACATAATGTTGATGTGACTTTACTATATTCTCGTGAACGCCGTACTTGGAATCATGCGACTGCTTATGCTGAAAATTTTGATAATACGGTTTTGGGGGATAATAAATTGGAAGACGGAATGAAGCAGACGGTTGATACTGGTGCAGGGGAGAGTGGGGCTATCGGTATGATGGCACGTGCCACTTATACGTTTGATAATCGTTATTCCTTTACAGGAACTGTGCGTAGGGATGGTTGTTCTGCTTTTAGTATCAATAAGAAGTGGGGTACTTTTGCTTCTGCCGGTGTTAATTGGAATATGTCCAGTGAACATTTTATGAAAGATATAAAATGGTTGGATAACTTGGCTCTTCGTCTGTCCTACGGTTCGAATGGTAATCAATCTATAGATTCTTATAGTACTTTGGCTAAGGTTGGTACGGATAAATATATTTTTGCAGGTGCTCCTTCTTATTCGATTACTCAATATGTTTCGTCATTTGCCCTGAATAATCTGGGTTGGGAGGCTACGACTGGTTTCAACTTCGGTTTGGACTTTTCTGTTTTGGATGACCGTTTGTCCGGTAGTATTGATACTTATGTGACCAATACGACGGATCTGTTGTTCAGTCTGTCTTTGCCCGGAATTTCAGGTAAGACTTCTATGTTGTCGAATGTGGGAAAGATCCGGAATAAGGGTGTGGAAATTAATTTGCATTCGTTGAATATCAAAAATGGTGATTTCACTTGGACTTCCGATTTTGCTTTTTCTCTGAACAGGAATAAAGTCGTATCTATCCTCGGAGAAGATAATGACGGAGATGGCAAGGAAGATGATCTGATTAGTTCCGGTTACTTCATCGGCCGGTCATTAGGAACTATTTATGGTTATCGCGTGACGGGTATGTGGCAGCAGAGCGATGTGGACGACGGTACGATTATGAAAGGTATGCGTCCTGGCGATTATAAGATTGAGGATGTGGACGGTGACGGTAAAATCACATCGGATAAGGACCGGCAGTTCTTGGGAAACTCTAATGCAAATTTTCGTTGGAGTTTGACAAATACGTTGAACTATAAAGATTTGTCTTTGATGTTGTATATTAATTCTGTATGGGGGGGAAACGGTTATTATTTGTCAGGTAATAATACTCCGTATGATGACGGGTATGCTTGGAATCCGAATATAAACCATCCGGTTTATGATTATTGGACTGCGGAAAACACGAATGCAAAATATCCAAGGACGGATTATAAGAATGCAACCTATAAGGGTACGAAATATATGGATCGCAGTTTTATCAAGTTGCAAAAGATTGCATTGAGTTACAATTTGACTCGTTGGGTAAAACCGATAGGATTTAATAATATGGTTTTATCGTTAAGCGCAGACAACCTGCTTACATTTGCACCTCATTGGGACGGGTTGGATCCTGAAACAAATCAAGGTTTGAAGGATAATGCGTTGCCATCCATTCGCACATACCAAATGACATTAATGTTCAACTTCTAAATCATGAATTGGAAATGAAAGCTATTAAACATTTATTTATAGGGTTGTTGTTTGCCGGATCATTGACATCTTGTTATGATTTGCTTGATGAAACTCCCAAGGATTTCTTGACACCAGAAAACTCATATACGGATAAAAAAGGATTTGAGTCGGCACTTGCCAATATATATAAGGATATCCGTAATAATTTCTATGCTAATACGGATAGTTGGGAAAACTATGATTTGATGGGAGTTGATGTCGATTTGAATGGCCCGCGTCCGTCAGCTGATACCTATAGGGAATATTTTTATTGGAATACTTTGAATGCAGATAATGGATTTGCAAAGAAATGGTGGAGACGTTTTTACTCATATATCTATAGTTGCAATGTGATTATAGATCGCGCTGAGGGTACAAATGTCAAATGGGTTTCCGAACAAGAAAAGAATGCCATTTGTGGAGAAGCAAAATTCTTGCGGGCTTTTGCCTATCGTTTTTTAGGTAATATGTGGGGAAATGCCCCTATAGTTCTGAAAGAGACGACTGCTCCCCAGTTCAATTATAAAAGTGCGAGTCAGAAAGAAATCTATAAACAATGTAAAGACGATTTGTTGTTTGCCATTCAATGGATGCCTGATATTGACGATCAAAAGGGAGGAAAAGCCTCTAAAGTTGCGGCGCAGCATTTATTGGCTGAAATTCTTATTGCGTTGAAAGATTATGAAGGGGCTGTCGAACAAGCGACGGCGGTTATCAACAATCCGGCTATGTCTTTGATGACTGAGAGGTTTGGAAAGTTAAAAGACTTTACTTTTGAAGGATATGATTATCAGGGAGAACAGGAGCCTTGGGGAGATGTTTATTGGGATCTTTTCAGAGAAGGCAATTTTAACCGTATTGATGGTAATAAAGAATGTATTTGGAATGTCCAGTTTGATGTTGCGCTTGATGGAGGTGGAAATACAGGAAAATCCGGAGGAAATTTTGTTATGGAGCGCTATTTCGGTACGAAATGGTGGGGACTGAAAGATGCTGATGGTGTTTCAAACTGGTTGAAAGACATATTAGGAGGACGTCCTATCGAACAGATTTCAGTGATGGATTATGCTGCAACCCAAATATGGCAGTATAAAGGGGATTGGGATCGTGATATGCGTAATTCCAAATACAATATGAAGCGTGATTATTATTGGACGAATCCGGAAAGTCGTTTTTATGGACAACAAATGACAGAAGAAAATTTAGGGGATAAGTCTGAATTATTCCGAATTACTCAGCCGACCTTTATGAAGGTTGTTACAGCAAAGCATCATGGACAATTTTTTGATTCTCAAAGTGGGGAAGGTCATGATAACGGACGTATTTATAAAGATTGGTATATCATGCGTTTGGCCGAAACTTATTTGCTGCGCGCCGAAGCCTATCTGTTGGTAGGTAATAAAGATGCAGCAGCCAAAGACATCAATGCTGTCCGGCAACGTGCAAATGCAACCCCTGTTACAGCGGCTGATGTAAATTTGGATTTGATTTTGGATGAGCGTGCACGTGAACTTAGTATGGAAGATTTTCGTATCAATACACTGATGCGTATGAATAAACTTGCTGAATATCTGATGAAGTATAATCCGAAAGTTATTCAGGCAGGATATAAATTAGGTAATCATTTGAACAAACTTCCGGTTCCTAATTCAGAAATAGAGGCGAATAAAGAAGGAGGGTTGATCCAGAATGAAGGGTATTAACATGGAGTACTATTATTTAAGTTAATCGTGATGGGAGAGTTCGGTATTTTCTCATTTGTGAAAAGCAGGCTATATCGGTGCTCCCTTTTTTGAGTCAAATTAAAAAAGAATAATCTAATGATTAAAAAAGTAAGTCTATTATCCGGTCTGTTATTTCAGGCTATGTTGGTTTGGGGACAAACAACTTTTCCACTTGTCAGTCCATCTGATAAAATGAATGCCGATATCAAAGTAGGAGGAAAGAATGTTGAAATCGATTTATTTGCGGATGGTGAGAAAGTCTTAACAACAAAGACTTTACAGTTCTCTTTGGACGAAAATATACTGAAAGGCAACTGGCAGGTGATTAATCAGAAACGGGAATCGGTCGATCAGACCTGGCAACCTGTATATGGAGAACGGTCAGTTGTGACGGATCGGTATAATGAAGTGGAGTTAACGCTTCAATCGGATGAAAATCAGAAAGAGATGGTATTGTCTGTCCGCCTTTACGATGAAGGATTGGCATTTCGTTATGCTTTCGATAAGTTGGATTTCTGGAATCGTACGGTGACAGGTGAGAAAACTCAATTCCTTTTTCAGGAAGATTGCAAGACATGGGTGACCGGTATGGCGCAAGGTGCTTACTTTGAAAACAAACTAAGTGAATTAAGAGGTGCTGCCGATCGTCCGCAGGTGATTCGGATCAATGACAACCGGTTTGTCGCAATCGGTGAAGCGGCTTTGGTCGATTATTCCCGGATGAAACTTGAAAAAAGTGAAACAGGCTTTGGGATACAATCTGTATTGTCGGGAAAAGTCAACCTGGATTTGGCCGGATATCAGTCTCCCTGGCGTTATGTGATGGTTGCCGGACATCCGGGAAAATTGGTCGAAAATAATTACTTCGTCCTTAACCTGAACGAACCTAATCAAATAGCGAATACCAGCTGGATCAAGCCCGGACAGGTCATTCGTGAAGTTACGTTGACAACGGCTGGTAGCATAGCTTGCATTGATTTTGCGGCAGAGAACAATATTGCCTATGTGCTGTTTGACGCCGGTTGGTATGGGGCGGAAGAAGATGTCCAATCAGATGCGACCACCGTTACGATTGATCCTGCCCGTTCAAAAGGTCCGCTCGATCTGCCTCAGGTGATAGAATATGCCAATTCAAAAGGAGTTGGCATACTGGTTTATGTGAATAAAAAAGCGTTACATCAGCAACTGGATGAAATCCTGCCTTTATATAAGAAATGGGGGATCAAAGGTGTAAAATATGGTTTTGTGAATGTGGGTGACCAGTATGCTACGGCATGGTTGCATCAGGCGGTACGCAAGGCGGCCAAATATGAATTGATGGTCGATATTCACGATGAGTATCGTCCGACAGGCTATTCACGTACATATCCGAATTTGTTGACTCAGGAAGGTATTCGGGGCGACGAAGAAAGTCCGTCGCTGGATCAGGCTATCTATACCTTATATAATCGCATGATCTGTGGAGCGGGCGATTATACCAACTGTTATTTTGCGGAAAGAGTCACGGAAAAGATGGGGGGACGTGCTGCCCAATTGGCTAAATTGGTTGCTATTTACAGCCCTTGGCAGTTTGTCTATTGGTATGACCGTCCCGAAAAATCACCGAGACGGGCCGGTGGCGCAGGTGCTGCCGAGTCTGTGATTAAAACAGATGCTGCAACTCGTTTTTATAACTCTATCCCGACCGTATGGGATGAAACCCGCTTTTTGGAGGGGGAAATGGGTAAATACGCTGTAGTCGCCCGTCGTTCAGGTTCCGATTGGTATGTAAGCATGTTGAATGCCGGGGATAAGAAGCAAATCTCCTTACCCCTTGATTTTCTGAAAACCAAGAAGGGGTATACTGCCACGCTTTATTACCAGGCTTCCGAAAAGAAAAAAGATGTCGTTGATATCAAAAAGATCAAGTTGGATAACCGCAACGAGATTGCCATCGACTTGGTCGGGAATAGTGGATGTGTGTTGCATTTTTCGATTCTTAATTTCCAATAAGTATTTCAAATCACGTGAAAAGCCGGAGGGGGGATGTTCCTTCTCCGGCTTTTTTTTATTTATCTGTTGTCGGTTTCTTTTTTCCGGTAAGCGGAAGGAGATATTCCCATGACTTTGGTAAATACACGGGAAAAATAAGCTTGTTCTTCAAAACCAAGTCGCATGGCAATTTCATTCAGTTTCATATCCGTCATTTCGATATACTGGCAGGCTTTCTGTATTTTCAGGCGCGTGAAGTAATGGATGGGCGAGGTTCCTGTCTCTTTTTGGAACAAGGAAGAAAAGTGGGACTCCGAATATTTGAAGTATTCAGCCAAATCCTGTAAGGTCAGGTTGGTTTCCACGTGTTCCTGTAGATAAAAAATGACGCGTGCGGAGAATGAACTTTCCTTATGGGTAGGGAGGTCGATATGGCGGAACTGCTCCTGAAAGATGAAAGTTGAGAGAAATGTATATAAACACATGGATGAATAAGCCAGATATTCTTTTATGTAACCTCTGGCAAAACTGTTGTATATCTCCTCGAATAGGCGGATGCGGACAAGCTGCCGTACATGTTCGTCTGCTAAAATATCTTGAGGAGCCGGGTTGGGAGAAAGGAAAGATTCAATTAGTTTACCACAGAAATGAACCCAATAGATTGTCCAGGGATCATGGCTGTCCGCTTCAAATGAATAAGGAACATGAGGAGGTACGATGATATATTGATTTTTTTGTACGGGATAAGTCTTGTCATAGATATGATACCAACCTTTTCCTTCTATACAATGGATCAACATGGCGTAGTCGGTTCCCTTTTTCTTCTCAACATAATGAGATTTTACTTTTGGGAAAAATCCGATTTTGCGGACATAAAGATTTCCGATAAGAGGATCTTTCCTGTATTCCAATAGCAATTCTTCCGGCAAATAAATAAAACGTTCTCCTTTGAAACCTTCTTTCTTTTTAGTCATATTCTTTTAAATAAGAGTTTTACGACAGAATATTTCTGGGAAACAATAGCAGGATCAGCGGCAAATAATCTTTCAGAGTGATCCGTAATTGCCTTAATGCCTGTTGTATCCGGTAGTCGACGGTTTTTGGGGATACTTGCAGGAGTTCGGCAATTTCTTTGTAACTCTTGTTCTCGAAACGGTGCATGACAAAGGCTTCCCGGTAAGCGGGAGGCAAAGCGTCTACCGCTTCCTTGATCTTTTTCTGCAGTTCTTCGAATTGGTAAAAATCGGTATCTTGTAGCATCTCCTGCATATTTTCGTAGAAAAGAGTATCGGCTCTTAGTTGGGATTGATGGCGGACAATCAGGTTGATGGCACGATGATAGACGGTTTTGAACAGGTACTGGCTTAGTGACGTCTCGAAGGTTTGCGTTTTCCGGTTTTCCCACAACCACAGCATCACATCCTGCACGATTTCTTCGGCATCTTTTAACTCTACAAACTTTGTTGCATAAGCACACAACATAGGGTAGTATCTTCTGAACAAGACACCATAAGCTTTTAGATCTCCATGTTGCATGGCTGAAAGTAAAAAGCGTTCCTCTGTGGTTTGTAGTATTTCTTCTTCCATATCTCCGGTCACAAAGGTAATTTTTAATTCTGCAACTGCAAAATACTTGTAAACCATGGAGCTAATAAGTCAGCCCGAATTGCCATAAAGGAATTACGTTCATATAACCTTGTTCGATATCGTCTTTTACGATAAAACCGTTTTCAATACCTTGCAGTTGCTTTTGTTTTTTGTTTTTTCCGCCCACTTCGAAGGTGTAGTCTGTAATTTGGAAATCTGAAATAGCCGAGGTGATAACATCGTGTTTCACTCGCATTTGATTGAGGAAAAATGTTTCTCGGATATTCCCGACTTCAGATAACTCCTCTCCTAAGCAAGACATCAGAGTCGGATTATCCAAATAGACTTTGTCAACTTTGCCAAGTCCACGGATGCCACCAGTACCGTCACGTAATTGTGCGATTAGTCCGGCTTCTTCCAAGTAAAGGAAATAATCGGATAAATTGTTGCGGCTTACTCTCAGCATGGTTGCGATACTGCTCATATTGGGTTTGAATGGTACGCTGCGAGCTATAATGGTGAGCAACTGCTTTAATTTTCGTCCTGTAGACACGCTCATTTCGGAATATTGTGGAATATCCACTTCCAGTGTCTTGTTTATTACCTGTTGTAAACGTATATAAAATTGATCTTCTTTGGAAAAGGGGTAATATCCTGTTTCCAAATAAGACTTGAAGTAGGTGTATGGACGGAATTTATCCGGAAGCTCGATCTGATGTTGTATGATATCCGCTAATGAATAAACAGGAATTTCTATTTGGTGGAACAGGTTCAAGTATTCGCGGAATGAAAGTCCTTGCATGGAATAGAGAATCGCCCGACGGCTTAGGTCTACCGATCCTTTGTTGATATCCAGGATGGATGAGCCTGTAAAATATACTTTCAGATCAGCTTGATAGTCATATATCAGTTTTAACTCACGTGCCCAATCTTTGTATTTATGGATTTCGTCGATAATAAGGTGGGAACCTCCCCGTTTCACAAATTCATCGGCTAAATCAACCAAATGGTGGGAGGAGAAATACAAGTCATCGGCATTGACAAACAATGTTGTATTTCTGTTTAGTTTTTCCTTGGCATATTGCAACATCAGTGTTGTTTTCCCTACGCCACGCGGTCCCACTAACCCTATCATACGGTTGTTCCAATTGATACGATCGAACATATATCGATGAAATGAGGGCGTTATGGGGCGTAACATCGCATCGAAACTTATTTGTAATTTTTCCATGATTCTTTATTTATATGTTGCAAATATACTTATTTGCACTGTAAATAGTGCAAATGATTCAGATATTTGCACTGTAAATAGTGCAAATATGCAAAAAAAACTTCTTGATGGATTTATATCCTTTTGATTTGAGAATATGGGCAAGCGGAAAGAGTTTTTTTAGAAAATATTGAAAAAAGAGGGCTTTTCGTTTAGGAATCCGTTCGACTTCTCTTGTCTAATAGGTGAACAAGGATAAAAGCACACATGGAAACACCGAATACTGATATAATAGAATACCTTCTGCCCCGTTATTGTTCCGGCGAAGCGACGGTCGAGGAATGCCGGCAGGTCGAGGAATGGATAAAGCAATCGGATGAAAATTACCGGATTGCCAAACAAATCCATACGCTTTACTTAGCAACGGATACGATACAGGTATTATCCAAAGTGGATACGGAAAAAGCATTATTTTCTGTTTGCCAAAAGATGAGCAAAGGCAGTACTTGTCCTAAAGTAACCGTGGTTACTTGGCTGCAACGCGTTGCAGCCATTCTGTTTATACCTCTTTTGATAACCTTTGGCATACAGAATCTGAAACCCCGTCCGATCGAAATAGCCCGGATGATCGAAGTGAAAACGAATCCGGGCATGACGACCACGGTTCATCTACCGGATGGTTCTGTTGTCCACCTTAATTCGGAATCGAAGTTGTCTTATCCGTCTTTCTTCGATAAAGATAAAAGAAGGGTGACTTTGCAGGGAGAAGCTTTTTTTGAAGTGCAGAAAGACCCGGAACATGGTTTTGTCATCTCTACTCCCCATGAAACGAAAATAGAAGTGTTGGGCACTTCATTCAATGTCGAAGCATTTGAAGAAGACGATTTTGTCTCTACCACCCTAATCGAAGGAAAGGTTCGGTTCAATTATATGAAAAACCGGCGGGTCATAGCCGTTCCGATGAAACCCGGACAGAAACTGACCTATGATTCTTCTTCTTCCCGGATACAATTGACTGAAACGAATGGTGAGTCAGAGATTGCCTGGAAAGACGGAAAGATCGTTTTCCAGGCGACCCTTTTACCCGAAGCCTTGCGGATGCTGGAAAAGCGGTTTAATGTAGCTTTTGTCTTATCCAATGACTATCTTCGGAGTGAAGCTTTTACCGGATCTTTCAGTCATCAACGGTTGGAGCGCATATTGGAAATTTTTAAAATATCATCTAATATCAAATGGCGTTATTTAGATACGCAAGATACCATGAATGAAAAAACAAGAATAGAAATCTATTAAACAAACAAGTAAGCATGAAAAACAGGCCTCCTTAAAGAAAAACATCCGGAAAAATATTGGCGTATTCTCCCGGATGAAATGAGTTGACTTTAAAACGCTTGTTTGGCGACAAGCAGTAATAAACCATTTTTTATAAATTACAACACAACAAATTTATGCAAAAACATTTTAATACCCAACAGTTTTGGGTACCAGAGTTATTTTGGTTTACCTTAAACAAAATTCCAAGAGTTATGAAGCTATACATCTTCTTACTATTCTGTTCGATCAGTTTGGCGCAAGCCACGAACAGTTATGCTCAAAAAGCCACTGTTAACTTGAAAATGCAGAACCAGACAGTCCAAGCCGTTTTAGATGAGATTGAAAACCAATCGGAGTTCTCTTTCTTTTTTAACACAAGGCATGTTGATCTGAATCGGCGAGTGTCGGTGGATGCGAATAAGAGTGATATATTTAAAGTGCTGGATAATATTTTTGCCGGTACTAATGTGCGTTATTCGGTGGTGGATAAGAAGATTATACTTTCTACGGAAAAAGCAATTTCGCAACAAACGAAAAAAAAAGTGACCGGTGTTGTCAAAGATCAGAACGGTGAGCCGGTGATTGGTGCAAATGTGTCTGTTAAAGAAACAACTAATGGAACAATTACAGATATAGACGGAAATTTCAGCCTGGATAATATATCAAATAAAGATATTATCGTTATTTCTTACATTGGTTATATTTCACAAGAAATCGCAATTGACCAAAAAACTACGTTAAAAGTGGTTTTGCAAGAAGATCAACAAACTTTGGAGGAAGTTGTCGTAATCGGTTACGGGGCAGTCAAGAAGAAAGACCTTACCGGAGCTATTGCTCAAGTAAAAGCCGACAAATATGCCACTCAGCAAAGTACGAACGTTTTAGATATGTTAAATGGAACCGTTGCTGGTTTTAACTCCAACATCGGAACTTCTGCTTCCGGAGCAAGTGAAATGGAAATACGAGGTCCCGCTTCACTCTCAGCTAACAATTCACCCTTGATTGTCTTGGATGGAGTTATCTTCAATGGTTCTATCAATGATATCAATCCATCGGATATTGAGACTATAGACGTATTGAAAGATGCCAGCTCTGCTGCCGTTTACGGTTCGCGGTCTGCTGCCGGTGTTGTAATAATCAATACCAAACAAGGCAAAGGAGACAAAATGAGTATAAATTTCTCCGCCCAACTGGGTTTAACAGACTTCACCAATGAAATCAAACCGAATGATTTGTCTGGATTCATCCAACGCAGACAAGATTTCCAACGCAGAATAAATCCAGACAAGCCGGAAGGATATTACAATAATCCCAATCAGTTACCGAAAGGCATTGATGTCGATATTTGGCAAAAGTACGATGCGTCATTCCAGTCAGATCCAATTTTGACTTGGATGACACGTCTGAATTTGCGTGATATCGAACAACAAAACTATCTGAATGGAAATGCCTATGATTGGTATGGAGAAGCTACACGTCCCGGATTAAGGCAAAACTACAATGTCAACATATCCGGAGGCATTGGCAAAACTAAATATTACTGGTCATTAGGCTATACGGACAATCAAGGTTATATAAAGGGAGATGAGTATAAAACAATCCGTTCCCGAATTAATGCAGATACCAAAGTTACCGAATTCCTGACTGTGGGAATCAATGCTCAATTTAGCAACAAAGATGAAAGTAATGAAGCCATCAAATTGTCGAATATAAGCCGTCAGAGTCCTTTGGGACAACCTTATGATGAAAACGGAGAACTAAAATGGTATCCTCATGACGATTCAGGTATTGAACAAAACCCATTTCTTTTATACAAAGAACGGGATAAATTCAATGTCACCCAAAATCTGTTTGCCACCATGTATGCCGACCTGAAACTGCCATTCGGTTTTAGTTACAAAGTCTCTTATATCAACCGCTATGATTGGCAAAAAAATTATTACTATGATCCGTCAAGCATCCCAAGTGGCAATAAGACAGGAGGCTTCGGACAGCGTATCAATTATTCGCTTTACGAATGGCAAATAGACAACATCGTTTCATGGAAAAAAACTTTTGGAGTTCATGATTTTTATGCAACGTTTTTATACAATGCAGAAAAGAAACAAACATGGAAAGATACCGGTGAAAATGTAAATTTCACCCCCAGTGAAGCATTAGGCTTCCATCAATTAGGGGCGGGAGGATCACCTACTATTAAAAACGAAGATACTTATTCGACCGGTATCGCAATAATGGGCCGTCTGAATTACACGCTCATGAACCGCTATTTCCTAACTTTATCTATTCGTAGAGACGGATATTCGGCTTTTGGTATGGAAAATCCTTACGCTACTTTTCCATCCGGAGCTTTAGCCTGGAATTTATCAGACGAATCGTTCTTTGATATCAAATGGATAAATAATCTCAAGGTCAGAGCCTCTTATGGAATAAACGGTAACCGGGATATAGGGATTTATGATGCATTGGCAAAACTTGAAACAAACAAATACCTGACTGGTAGCACATTGATCTCAGGCATATACAGCAGTTCACTGGCGAACCAATATCTAAAGTGGGAAAAGACTAAAGCTTTTAATTTAGGTCTGGACTTTTCCGTCTTAGACAGCCGGTTAAATGGTTCGGTTGATTATTATAACATGATTACAAATGACTTGTTGTTGAAACGTAGCCTACCGACAATTATTGGATACGACAATGTAATGTCTAATATGGGAGAATTGCAAAACAACGGATTTGAAATGACTCTTAATAGCTACAATATCCAAAATAAAGATTTCAGTTGGAACTCGACATTGACGTTCTCATTTAATAGAAACAAGATCAAACATCTCTATGGAGAAATGATCGATATTTTAGACGAAAATGGCAATATAATCGGCCAAAGAGAAGGTGATGATATTGACAATGGATGGTTTATCGGACAATCAATAGATCGGATATGGGATTACAAATTCCTTGGTATTTACCAACTTGGAGAAGAAGAATTGGCTAAATCATTCGGAAAAGCTCCTGGCGATGTCAAATTATACGATCCTAATGGGGACGGAGTGTCTACTCAGGAAGATAAAGTATTTCAAGGTTATACAAAGCCACGCTTTCGTTTAGGGCTTCGAAATGACTTTACTCTTTTCAAAAATTTCCAGATTTCTTGTTTCCTCCGTGCAGATTTAGGACATTGGAGAGCGAACAATTTATTGAGCAACACATCTAATGTCGAGGACAGAGCTAACAGTTATGCATTGCCTTACTGGACTCCGGAAACCCCGACAAACAAATATACACGGTTAAATACGGTAAACACACCTGGGTATAACATTTATGAAAAGAGCAGTTTTGTACGTTTGCAAGACTTATCCATAGCATACAATATCCCAGAAAATATTCTCAAAAACCTGAAAGTAGGGCATTGTAAAGTATATTTAAGTGGACGTAACCTGCTAACTTTCACAAAATGGTCCGGTTGGGATCCTGAATCTGGAAATACTCCTATGCCGCGAATCTTTACATTTGGAATCGATGTCACATTATAAATAAACAAGTTATGAAAAACTGGATAAAATATATCATTTGTGCGTCTCTGTTTACAACCGTTTCATGCGGAGACGATTTCTTGGAGATAAAGCCCCTTTCTATCTTCACGCCGGAATCTATTTACACGGATAAGGCTGGATTTAACGGAATACTGGTTAATCTCCGTAAAAACTTACGCCCCGATTTTTATGGAGAGGGAGGAGGTCTGGCTTCTGAGCTAATCGCCTCAGATATCGCAATCAGTGCCAATAAAGCAGCCAATGCTATACATAATTTCGATACTCAAGTATTACCGACAGGAACCGGTACGACCTATGACTTCCATGAGATTTGGACAAGAGGATATAACCAGATACGAAATGCGAATGTAATTCTGTCGCGTATCGGCAATGGCAAATTCGACACAGAAGAAATCAAAAATGCAATTATTGCTGAAGCGTATTTTCACAGAGCCTATTGGTGTTATAGATTAGTCCATTTATATGGAGATGTCCCCTTTTTGAACATAGAACATACGGCTCCTAAAATCGACTTTTATACACATTCGAGAAAAACGATACTTGCAAAAATAGAGGAAGATTTAGCATGGGCCGTCCAGTGGCTACCCCAAACAGTTGTTCCTGGAGCAGTCTCTAAGGCAGCCGGCAACCATTTACTTACAAAAATATATCTGTCAAATGGAAAATTCACAGAAGCTGTCGACGCCTCTTCTGCGGTCATTAACGACGGAATTCACTTTTTAATGACTGACCGCTTCGGGGTAGATGCTTCCGATCCTCAGTTTAATACGATCTGGGATCTCCATCAAAAAGACAATAAAAGCTCATCTTCAAATAAAGAAGGCATCCTTGTCGTACAGGAACGCTACGGATTTCCGGAAGCAGAAATAAGTGGAGGCACCCAGGCCATGCGTCGTTATGTTCCCTCCTGGTGGAATTCGTCCTACATGAAAGATCCTGATGGAAAAAGAGGAACTATCGATACACAAGGAAATGAGTTTGTCATAAAAATAGGAAGAGGAGTCGGCTATGTCCGGCCTTGCAGTTATTACAATTATGAAATATGGAATAACTGTAATAAGGACTTGAGGCATGACAATAAAGTAAACTGGTTCTCCGTCGATAAATTCATTTACAACAATCCATCTTCCAAATATTTCGGACAACCCGTACAGATACAATACACAAATCCCAAAGATACCATCCATTGCTGGTATCCTTTCCCTTATTATAAGGTGTATGTCGAAGATGAAGAAAGACCCGATCAGCCATACGGAGGACATTCGGACTGGTATTTATTCAGACTGGCTGAAACTTATCTTTTAAGAGCAGAAGCCTACTATTGGTTAAACCAAACAGATAAAGCCGCTGCCGATATAAACTCGGTAAGAGTACGTGCGAAAGCCGATCCAATTGTAGCTTCGCAAGTTTCAATAGATTATATTTTAGATGAAAGAGCCAGAGAACTTTTCGCAGAAGAATTCAGAAAAACGGAATTAACCAGAATTGCCTTTATCATGGCTGAAAAAGGGCTAAACGGCTATTCCTTAGAAAATTTCTCCGAAAAGAACTTCTGGTATGACCGGACTATAGCCAAAAATGAATTTTATAAGGCAGGTGATATTTTATGGGGAACAAACGTATTCAAGATAAGCCCATTCCACGTCCTTTGGCCTATCCCGGCAAACGCCATCGATAGTAACCAGGGAGGAACCATTAACCAGAATAAAGGTTATATCGGGTACGAAAAAAATATTCCTCCATTAACAGTCATAGAGGATCAACAATAATTCCTAAACCTACCGGTTATTATCAACCGGTAGGTTATATTTATAAATCCTTTGTATTCACATTTAATTTAGACATCATGAAAAATAATTATCCTTTGCTATCGGTTTGTTTGCTGGCATTGCCCTTTCAAGGCTACGCACAAAAAAAGGCAAATGAGACGAAGCCCAATATACTTTTTATATGTGTAGACGACCTTCGCCGTGAATTAGGGGCCTATGGCTCTGTTGTGAAAACCCCAAACGTTGACCGACTGGCATCACAAGGCAGTTTATTTTTCCAGCATTATGTACAAGTCCCGACAAGTGGAGCGTCACGAGCCAGCATGTTGACAGGACATTATCCTAAGGACAAATCGGATCTCTCCAACGAAGCATGCCGAACAAGACTGTCTGATAAACCGGAAGGGAAAATCCCGGAAACAATGTTCCATCATTTACGCAGGAATGGCTATTATACTGTCGGCATTGGAAAGATAAGCCATTATGTCGACGGTTGCCTGTATGGCTATGATGCTCCGAAAACCGATAAGCCGGAACTGCCTTATAGCTGGGATGAAATGCTTTTCGATGCAGGGAAATGGGGGAACGGTTGGAACGCCTTTTTCGGATATACAGATGGAAGTAATCGGCAAAATTGTAAGAAACAAGTGAAACCATACGAATGTGCAGACGTTAGCGATGAGGGTTATCCAGATGGACTAACGGCAAATCTGGCGGTCAAAAAGCTAAACGAGCTAACAGCTAAAAATGAGCCGTTCTGCCTGGCTGTCGGTTTCTTCAAACCTCATTTGCCTTTCACATCCCCTAAAAAATATTGGGATATGTATGATGAAGCCTCTATCCCCATTTCTCCTATGCCCGACATTCCGGAAGGATGTGATCCGATCAGCCTACATGAAAGCGCGGAATTCAAGAGCTATCAATTAGGTGACGAAATGCCTTCCATCGAAAATAGAGTTTCTGACGAATATGCACGCAAACTCCGTCACGCCTATTTCGCTTGCGTAAGTTATATGGATGCTCAAGTGGGAAAAGTGTTGGATGCCCTTGAAGCCAGCGGAAAAATGGATAATACGATTATTATTCTATGGGGAGATCATGGATGGCACTTAGGAGACCTGCGTGTTTGGGGGAAACATACACTACATGAAACCTCTCTAAGCAGTGCACTCGTAATAAAAGCCCCCAAGTGCAAACCCGGAATTAAAAATAACCGGATTGTCAGTTCTATAGATATTTATCCGACTCTTATGGAACTTTGCAAAATCTCCTTACCCAAAGGACTGGACGGACATAGTTTTGCATCCTTGCTCAACAATCCTAATGACAAAAAATGGACAGATGCCGCTTACAGTTATTACCGAAATTGTATAACACTCCGAACTTCGGAATATCGTTTTACTCGTTACAATAAAAAAGGAGAAACAATCACCGAACTTTATCAATATGGGCCGGACCGTATCGAGCGCAAAAATATAGCGCAAGAAAAGCCCCACATTGTAAAAAAGTTACTGCCTCTCTGGGAGAAAGGCGTTAGATTCAATGATTAGCAAATATATTGAAACTGTCGAATTAAATCAGCTTTCCATTGCAAATAAACTTTCCCAAAAATAATCCTTCATACCTTCAGCCCTAAGCCTATCCGGTTAACCTTCATTCGCTTACGGCTGAAGGCAATGAATAAATCCTCGTGCTCCGATACCCGTGTTTCGTCAATTTCCTGGTAAGCGTCTCCGCGATGCCCCCTTTGTTTTTCCAACAGTAGTATTTAGCTTTGCCTTCAAAAAAAAGATGAAAGTAGCAACTCGTTTCCCCTGTACAGTAGAAGCTTACAAGGCACATTTGCGTGAAGATCGCCCTCTTTATGACAGTTTTCAAACTTTTTGTCGTAAGCAAGGGGTACGTTATAAAGGAGTGATGCAATGGATGCGTCGCCATAACCGAAGCGTTTGGAGAACGGGACCTTTGAACTCCCCCGTTTTAACCCCCGCGAGGAGTGGAGCAAGATCGAATGGAAGACGTTCATGATGATCATGTCAGGCATCTCGCTGAATTCGGTGAAGTACAGGAAACACCTTCATGCCTGCAAGGACACTGTTCATGCCGGAAGTCTGCCGGCCGGCCTGTTTGACCTGGTCGGGGATGTTCTCAAAGAGGCTGTACTTTTACGAAAACGGTTCACGTTCCAGAAAGGTCTTGACTGGCTATTTCAGGGAAGACTATCGGGGAGCCATACAAAGTGACGGATTAGGAATTTACAAGATAATAGAAAAAGAAGCCTATCCGGATGCCATTCGCCTATCCTGCTTCCAGCATTGTAAACGCAAGTTCATGAATATGGCAGGAAACGCCTTTACCAGCATGAACACCGCATTCCCCCGGACTGGACAGCCCGCCAGATACTGGACTATAGGAATAAATATGCTCCCCCTATCCTCAAAGAACTAAAAGAGGAACTGATAAGCATTTTACTCCCCGATAAATGGCAAAGGTGGCATCGCGGAGACGCTTACATTTCCCCTCATCAATCAGTTTGTTCAGGTCTTGCAGGGCGCGGTATTTGGAGCAGCCGGTCAATTTACGGTAGTCGCCACATGTGATGAAATGATGCGAGTTCAGGTGGTTTGTCAGGTGGCGGAGCCGTTCTTCAAAGGATGGGATAGTCGATTTTGTTTCCGGCATACGTTCGAGACGCATCGTTTTTAGCTTCTTTTTCAGATATTTCTCGTAACGGAAGTTGACGTTGCGGAAGTGGATCGATTTGCTTCGGATCTCGCTTTTGTCCATGACCGGGCGGGAGGATAGCGAGATGCTGAAAAAGCCGATTCCTTCTAACTCGACGATATATCCTTTTGATTTGAGAATAAGGCCGGCCTTCAACGGTCTGTTTTGGGCGATTGTCAAGGCAAAACGGGGAGGAAGCAAACCGATTCAGTTGATCGTGGAATCGGAGGGATTAAAAAAAGCAGTAGTGGAAATTGCCTTGTAATTCTTTTCCCGAAAATAATCCTTCATTCCTTCAACCGCAAGCCCATCCGATAGCCTTTTACTCGCTTACGGTTGAAGGAAATGAATAAATTTTCAATAATTAAACCCGAAATGTCAAAGTACGATAATACATGGTTTTGCGATTGACAAAACAGACAATAACCCTTATTGGGACGATTTTCTATTTGGAATAAAATTCCGAACCATTCGTGTTTGACGTTTCTCCCTTTCGGCTCGCTATTAATGAGCAACCTGTAAAACGAGGTCGGCGGGAAATGGAAAAACACAGTTTTTTTGTTGTCGGAGAGCAAAAATCCTGACATTGTGAAAAAGCTAAACTCTCGGAGAATCGCCTATAGCAAACGAAAGTCGGTGCAGGTCTGAATATCTCAAAAGAGATTTGTCTTTTTGCCGGCATGACGACCGTCTTCATCATCGCGATGACCGTCTTCGTTGCTATGACGACCGTCTTCGTCGTGCATAATCCCGGCAATTCATGGTGATGGCGACTGTCTTCATGGTGAAAAACCGCGCACCTCATGGCAAAAAGCCTTCTTCTTCCGATGAAGAACCGGATTTTGCAGCTATTCACAAAGAATGTGCTTTGTTGTTAACAAAACTATATTTTACAATAACCACCCCTCCTTTCAGATCAGTATAAGAAGAAAAAATCCGTTTTTAAGAATATTTGAACCGGTACATAGTGATTTATGATCCAAATCAGCCTAATAATGGATTTATTTATTCCCAGTGGTCAAGTGCTGCTTTTGCCGGATCGTCGCGGGCGGCTGAGACAATCGGTAATTTGAGTATTGGGGCAACCGACCAAGCGGACAACCTTGTCGTTTTGTCCTTTTAGTAAATCGGAAAATAGTCCAAGTAAATAATAATAAAATATAAGATATCATATGACGAAATCAGTTAAGTTTGCAATAATATTGTATATAATACAATAAGGAATGATGATAGAAATCAAATATCCCATGAAAAGAACTTTACTCTTAGGACTATTGTGGATGTGTGCTTTAAGCATCCTGCTTGCCGGTTGTACATCTAACCGGACGGAATCGCAGGGCGAAGTAAAATCCTTAAGTGTTACGGCTGACCGGATGCTTAATCCGATTGTGCCTCCCGGAGTTTATATTGCAGACCCTGAAGTGAGGCAAATGCCCGACGGGGAAGAATACATAGGTAAAATGGAAATTTAGATATTTTAATCATGCAAGTAAAATCATTATTAAAGAACGCAAGCGGACTTATGGTTGTCATGCTGTTTACGGCTTGTCACGGAGTTGGTATAGAAGGCTCGTGGGTGGAACCGGTTTCGGGAATGGATGATATGTATCAGGGTATTAAACTGGAAGCTGGAGGTAAGGCTTCTTCTGTCAATATGGCAACTCTTCAATATGAGTCGTGGACGAATGAAGGCGGTCAGTTGATCTTGACAGGAAAAAGCATCGGGAACCGCCAGATTTTGTCTTTTTCCGATACGTTGATAATCGAGAAGCTGACACAAGACAGCCTGGTTTTGAGGAAAGGAAATCATGTGATAAGATACTCCAAAACAGGGGAATGAAAAACACGTTCAATAAGAATATGAAAAGAATACCATGAAAACTTCTCTTATTAAATTTTTATTAGTTTTATTGTGTTACTGCCTGGCGATAAGTGCCGGGCAGGCACAAGTGAATGAAGAGGTCTCGAAGGTTTATGTCGTATTTAAGACACACCTCGATGTCGGGTTCACCGATCTGAGTTCGGTTGTTGAAAAACGCTATATTGATGAGTTTATCCCGAAAGCACTGGATGTAGCGGAAAAGTTGAGGGCGGACCGTTCCGGCGAAAGATATGTTTGGACAACCGGCTCCTGGCTGGTCTGGAAATACCTCCAAACGGCTTCTGACCGCGATGTGGAACGTTTGGAAAAGGCGATCCGGCAGGGAGACATTGTCTGGAACGGTGTCCCTTATACGGTCGAAACCGAGTCGATGAACCTGGATTTGCTGGAAACCAATTTGTTGCTGGCGCATAAATTGGACGAGAAATACGGCAAAAAGACGATAGCAGCCAAGATGACAGATGTACCGGGGCATACCCGCAGCATCATTGCCCCACTGAACCGCGCCGGTATCCGTTTCCTTCACATCGGGGTGAATCCGGCATCTCCCATACCGGCTGTCCCTGAGTTTTGCCGGTGGAAGGACCCGGAGGGGAACGAACTGATATTGGTCTACCAGCAGGACTATGGTTCCGACAATGTGCTGCCGGGAGGAAAGACTGCCATATCGGTCAACTTTACCGGTGATAACCACGGACCGCATTCGTATGAAAAGGTAAAAGAAATCTACGCCAACTTGCATAAGCGTTATCCCAAGGCGCAACTGGTAGCCGCTTCCTTTAATGAAATCGCACAGGAACTTTTGGATATGAAAGGATCGCTGCCTGTCGTGACTTCCGAGATAGGAGATACCTGGATCTATGGATATGGAAGCGCTCCGGTCCGGATGGCGAAATTCAGGGCGCTCTCTTCCCTCTATTCGAAGTGGCTGAAGGAGAAAAAGCTGGACTGCGGAAGTGACGGATCTTTGGACTTCGCTGTGGAACTCGGGCTGATCGCCGAACATACGCAAGGGATGGATATCAAGACTCATCTTCGGAACTGGGACAAATATGACATGGATCTGTTTCTTGCCGCCCGTCCGACCGAACCCTTCCGAAAAGTGGAAAAATCGTGGAAAGAGATAGATTGGTATATCTATGAAGCGATCAATTGCCTGCCTGAACCCCTGCAACAGGAGGCATTGGCAGAAATGAAGAAAATCGATTCTCCCGTATTGCCTTCTTTTTCGAAAAAGAAGGTCGACGTACAGCCCGAACCGTGGAAACTCTCTTTGCTGAAAAATGATAAATTAAAAGTGGAAGGTCTGTTTTACCAGATGTATGACAGCCATGACTACGATCGCTATCTGGACAATTATCTGCGTGCCCGCTACGGTTGGGCGCTGGATGACCTGGGTAAAACCGGATTGGACCGTTCGAAGGCTGTCAGCGTCTCTTTGCCGGCACAGGTCGTCAAACGGGAAGTGCAGAG
This sequence comes from uncultured Parabacteroides sp., assembly GCA_910577325.1. Taxonomy (GTDB): domain Bacteria; phylum Bacteroidota; class Bacteroidia; order Bacteroidales; family Tannerellaceae; genus Parabacteroides. The sequence goes on along the minus strand of CAJTMR010000010.1, from coordinate 30,684 downwards.
GGAGAAGATAGGGACGCGCACGCTATGTGAACTGTCTTTCCCAATGCAGGAAGGCGTGGATGCACGTGTGTATCCGGAGAAGATGATCGTGAACAGCCTGGCCTACAAGAATGGGAAAAAAGCGGAGATCGAACTGACGGTTTTCAATAAACCGGCAGTCCGTCTTCCTGAAGCCTATTGGCTTTCGTTCAATGCGGACGATATCGTCTCGCTCGTAGCCGAGAAAACAGGGGCGAGGGTTGACCTGCTTGATGTGGTGGAGAAAGGGAACCGACAGCAGCACGGCATAGACCGCTATGTCGATTTGGTCACTTCCGGCGGAACGATCCGTATCTGGAGTGAGGCTGCTTTCCTGGTCAACGTAGGGGAAGCGAGAGGCATCAACTATTCGACCCGCTATCCGGATAAACGTGGCGGCATTCACTTTAACCTGAGCAACAATCTTTGGGGAACGAATTTCGGTATGTGGAACGAAGGTTCGCTGACGTACCGTTTTACTGTGGAAATGTTATAATTTTTAAAGGATAAATATGAAGTATATCTCAAGAAGCATATTGCTTGCTTTAATGGTGCTTATTAGCCAACTGTCTTTAGCACAGAAGGAGTTTGCTCACCCGGAGCGTGTCCGCTATGACGGTTCGTGCATGACGATTGAAGGCAAGGATGTCTTTGTCTATAGCGCGGCGTTCCATTATTTCCGTTGTCCGGAAGGATTGTGGAAAGATCGTTTCCGCCAGATCAAAGAGGCCGGATTTAATACGGTTGAGACTTATGTGCCCTGGAACTGGCATGAAAGGACTATGCCGCTTAGTATGGGCGATACGACTCATTTTGATTTTTCCGATCTGAAACGGTGGTTGAAGATGGCGCAGGAAGAATACGGTTTTTATACGATCGTCCGTCCGGGGCCTTTTATTTGTGCCGAATATTCGGGTGGTGGCTATCCGCGCTGGCTGGCTAAATATCGTCCGGAGAGTGTGGAGGGGTTCTGGCTGAGAAGTGCGGATGAGCGGCATATCCGCTGGTCGCAACATTGGTTCGATGCCGTTTGTAAAGCTGTGGCAGATGAGCAGATCACACGTAAGCCGGTCGGTGAAAAGGGGATCATCCTGATCCAGATCGAGAACGAATACAACCATCATGGCTGTGACGGGAAGGAAAAACTGTTGAAAGCCCTTTACAGTTCTGTCCGCAAGAGCGGCATGGATATTCCGATCTTCACTTGTCTGACGAACGAGTGCCGTAGCAGCCGGGACCCGGAATTGTCTCAAGTGTTCGATAGTGACAACTATTATGTCGGCCTTTCTTCCGCCCCAGATTGTGCTTATCGTATGAGCAATCTGAAAAAGGCGCAGCCGGATGCTCCGGGATTCGTGACCGAGCTTCAGGGAGGATGGTTCTCTTTGGTGACGGGACGTTTGAGCGAAGACCATTATTCGGACGCACGCCATTTTAAGGCTGTAGGCCTGATGTCATTGTTGGGAGGGGCTTCCGGCATTAACTATTATATGTTTTTGGGCGGGACGCACTTTGCCGGATGGGGAGCGCGTGGCATGACTACCAGCTACGACTACAATGCGGCGATCCGCGAAAATGGCGCGTTGGGCGACAAATATTATGAAGCGAAGGCGATCGGGCAGTTCATCCGGGCTTTCGAACCGCAATTGGTTCGTTCGACCGGTGGTCCCTGTGCGGTCGAAGGAGGTGTGGAATCGTTGTTTGGCGGTGTCCGGGTGGCAACCGATGGAACTCGTTTTGTCTTTTTGCACAATACGGACCCGAAGAATCCGGTCAAAGGAAAAGCCCGCTTGGTTCCGGGTAAGCTGGACCGTCCGGCCGAGCCGATGTATAACATCAACCAGCATGGCGAGAAAGTACTGATTGCAACTTCCGGAACGGGCGATGACAAGATGATGACGGTCGACCCGATAGATGTCGATTATGACCTGCCTGCTTTGGAAACGAAAGTATTGGTGATCCCCGCAGGCAAGTCGGCCCGGCAGGGAAAATGGTGGCCGCAGGAACAGATGCGGCCGTTACGCCCGTCCCGTTTGCCGGCTCCCGTCCGTATCGCTTCTGTCCAAAAGAAGGAAGATGCCTTTAGCGAGGCTGATTGGATGCAATTGCTGCGTTTGGTTTCTTTGTCCGATTTGGGGGTAAATGATTTCCGTTACAGCTTATATCGTTCGAAGGTGCAATTGACTGCCGGTCAAGCAGCCAAAGAACGTTTCTTGTTATTTAACATGTACACGCGAGACATCGTGTCGGTTCAAGTAAATGGAAAAACAGCCGAACGTTTGTTCCCCGACCGCGCCGATGCACAGTCATGGACTACCCAGCGTCTGGATTCCTTGGCTGGCGCGGATCAATGCGTCTGGCAACGGGTTTATGTGGCTGAACGGCCATAACATCGGTCGCCATTGGGAAGCGGGTCCGCAGCGTGAGTTTTATCTGCCGGAATGTTGGCTTGACTTCGGACCGGGAAAGAAAAATGTACTGGTGATAGGGCTGCGTCAAACAGCCAACGGGGCTAAATTGAAAGCAATGGAGATTGCTCCTTACCGGGATATGGCAGAAATAAGAAAATAAAAAAACAATTTGTAACAATGAGAATAAAAGCTTTTTTAGCGGGTTGCCTTTGCGGAATGAGTATCCTTTCGATGGAAGCCCAACAGGTATGGACGCCGGACAATGGCGACGGAACATTTACGAATCCGATTATGTGGGGCGATTGGCCCGATCCGGATGTGATACGGGTAGGGGACGATTTCTATTTCGTGTCCACCAGCATGCACTATGTGCCCGGTTGTCCGATTGCCAAATCGAAAGACCTGGTGAACTGGGAGATGGTCGGATATGCTGTCGACCGGTACGATGAAGATCCCCGTTATGACATGAAAGGCGGAAATCTTTATCTGAACGGTTCGTGGGCGAGTTCCATCCGCCATCATAACGGGAAGTTCTATGTCGCTTTTTGTACGCCATACGGCTGGGGAACGGAAAAAGGCCATTTTTCCGTATGTGAAGCGGAAAAGCCGGAAGGACCTTGGACGCGGACGGTCTTTCCCGAATATCTCTACGATCCGGGTATGCTGTTTGATGATGACGGGAAAGTGTATGTTGTGCACGGACAGCATAAACTATATGTCACGGAATTGAATGCAGATGTGAAGTCTGTCAAAGGAAAGCCTGTCGAGATCTGGAGCAAGGGAGTGGATGACAGCCGGGGGTCCGGGAAAAGAGCCGGAATGGAAGGTTCGCATGTCTATAAGATAAACGGGATGTATTATATTACTTGCCCTGCCGGAGGTACGGAAGGCTGGCAGGTTTGCCTCCGTTCGAAGAATATTTACGGGCCTTATGAACATAAGGTGATTATACAGGACGACAGTTCATATCCGCCCAACGGACTGCACCAGGGCGGAATGGTACAGTTGAAGAACGGCGACTGGTGGTTTATCATCATGCAGGATCGCGGAGCGATCGGCCGGGTTCCCCATCTGTTGCCTGTCAAATGGGTGGACGGTTGGCCGGTTCCGGGTGTTGACGGAAAGGACGCCATCACTTACCGGAAGCCGGAGGTCGGCAAGACTTATAAGGTGAAGACACCGGCGACGAGCGATGAATTCAATGGTAAGAAATTGGGACTGCAATGGCAGTGGAACCACAATCCGGATCATGCGAAATGGTCCCTATCCGAGCGTCCGGGGTATATGCGTTTGAAAGCATCCTTGGCTACTGATCTCAAAAATGCTCGGAACACGCTGACACAGCGGGTACAGGGACCTAATTCGGAAGGTACGGTCGAGGTCGATATCTCGAATCTGAAGGAGGGCAATGTGGCAGGTTTCGGAGTTTTTGAGTTCCCGTATGCCTATGTCGCGGTACGGCAGGAAGGTGGAAACCGGAAAGTCGTCATGTGTAATGACGGGAAAATTATCGAGACGGCGGTCGAGAACCTCCGGCAGGATAAGATTTGGATAAGGGCTCGCGTGACTGACAAGGATTTTATAGCCCGTCTTTATTACAGTCTCGATGGAGTGAACTTCTCCCCTGTGGGAAATGTGCTCAAGATGGAACTTGGATTACCCTGGACGGCAAATCGTTTTGCTCTCTTCAATTTCTCAACAGCGGAAGAAGGAGTCGACGGAGCTGCCGATTTCAATTGGTTCCGGTTCCACGGGAAATAAGGTTCGCCGGAGTTCGGTTCTCCTTCGTTGTTGGAGTTGAGCGTGTGCAACGTGGCTACGCCGGCTATTGTCTGGCTGGATCGCAGGAATGGAACCGGTTCTGTCTTGTTGACGGAACAAGGATTTGAACAGGATGGCCATGTGCTGGATAAGTGAAGAACACGTTTGATTTGAAATTGCTCCTGGTTGGGAGACGGAAGTCCGGAAACTTGCGGACGCTTTCGTTTCAACTTGGGAAAGGTACGGGACATGGGGCAACTATGTGAACGTGGAGACCGGAGAGGTTGCCGTTTACAATACGACAAGCGGAGCGATGGCTGCCGGCGGACTTGCTTTGGCATCCGTTTATTTTAAAGAACCGGTTTATCTGGAAATCGCCTGTAAAGCGGCTGAGTCTTATTATGGCAGTTCAAAAAGGGGTTGTCTCCGGAGTTTACCAGAGCTATCTGATTTATGCTTCGGCAAATGGCGAAGACTGGTCTTTGGTAGTGGATTATGGTACAAAGAAAACGGATACTCCTCATGATTATATAGAATTTGAAGAACCGTTCAAAGCCCTGTATATCAAGTTGCAAAACAAGGAATATACGGTTTCGGAAAATTTTTCCGTACGCGATCTGAGAATTTTTGGGAAAGGTCAGGGGAGTACCCCGCGTGCCGTAAATGATTTCACGGTGGAAAGGGATGAGGCCGACCCGTGCAAGGCACGTCTTTGTTGGGAGGCTGTTCCGGATGCTCAGGGGTATATTGTCCGCTATGGAATAGCCGGAGACAAATTGTATAATAATTTCCAGGTGATGGGAGAGAATACATTGGAAATCGGAAGTCTGAATAGAGAGGTTGCTTATTACTTTACAATAGATACCTATAATGAGAACGGTATTACTCGGACTTCCCAGATAATGTCTGTTCAAAAGAATGCTGAACAAAATTTAAACAGGCTCTAAAGAAGATGGCGACTTTCGCAAGCCGCCATCTTGAGTGAGGATTTACAATTAGTGTGTCTTTCCTAAGAATGTGTAACCCTTAAAATAGTGATATTACGTCTGTTTTATTTCACGCCGGTACGCTTGTCCCACCACATCTGTTTACCCCAGACATAGTCTTGGATACCTTGGGCGGCAGCAGTGACGTTGGCTTCGTTATATAAATATTCGTTCTGGGGATATGGGAAGCGGAACGGAACGTCGTTGTGTATGCCTTTATAGGTCGAACGGGCACCCGGATATTGCGGAGTGACTCCGTCAGCCGCCTTGGCCGTATGAATATAAGTCGGATAGCCGGTTCGGCGATACAATGACCAAGCCTCGATGTTCTGCTTGAACAAAGCGACCCACCATTCGAAATACAAACGGTCTTTTGTTCCGTTCCATTTGCCTTTTCCTGCCAAATAAGCATCTGCGGTAGTGGCATCCAGATCGTTGTCTTCCATAGAAAGGCGTACGCCTTGTTCATACGCTTCTTCCGCGCTCATCGGAACATTCCAACCGTTCAGGGCTGCTTCCGCCATGATGAAATAGTTTTCGCATGCCCGGTAGAAAGGAGAGAAGCCGGCTGGGTCTTCACGATATTTGACTCCGATACGGGATATGTCGTGGATTGATGCAGGAGCGGCAGCTGCACCGTTTTCGAATCCTCTGTATTCACCGTCGTTCTTTGCCGGTTTTGCCACGACAGCCAAACGGGGATCTTCCATCATTTTCAGATGGTCGATAAAGATTTCGGCCATACCGTCGTCATCGCGTGTTCTGAAATTGTTGTAATAGCGTTCGAAATAATCACCTGAACCTTGCCACCAGAAATAAGCATTGTCTTCGCATTCGGTGATATACGGGTATCGAGCCGGATTCGAAAGGATTTCTTCTATAATCCCTTGGGATGCCGGATATACGCCGGATATACGCATGGCAACACGTAAACGTAGGGAGTTACAGAACTTTTGCCATTTATCCACATTTCCTTTATACAGAAAATCGCCTTCGCCCAAAGCATCGCTACCTAAACCTTCAGCCCAACTGTCAGCCACGGATTTCAGGTTGGATAATATTTGCGGATAGATATCCGACTGCGCATCATAGGATGCTTTCAAGATACCTCCGGCTTCCGGTGCTCCTTTAAAGGCTTGGGAATACGGAATATCTCCGAAACAGTCCGTACACATCAGAATCAGATAGTTCTGCATGACTGTGCAAACATTCCGCATGTTCTTGTTGCCATCCGGTTCAGCTTCTGTCTGGTCAAGAATATCCTGCAATTGCGTATGTCCCCAGTAGGTCTGATACCAACGGTTCCCATAAGTATTGTTGGAAGGAATGTAGCCTCCGTAATTGTTCAGATATTGGACTTCCGATACATAACCGGCCCATTGTGCGATATCCAAGTCGCCACCATATTGGTCGGCTGTCCTGCGCAATACATTAGCCAACATATTCGTGTATGGCACTTTGCTATATGCGTCCGGATCGGTATTTATTTCTTCAAAGGATCCTGTACATCCTGTAGCAACCATCGTAGCAAGCGAGACTGCCCAAATTTTATATTTATTGCTCATAATTTGATAATTTATTGGTTAAAATGTCAAACCTAACTTAAGACCGAAACTGCGTGAACCCGGAGTAGAGGCTTGTTCCAAACCGACACCGCGACTATCGCTTGCCACACCACCCGATTCCGGGTCGATACGTAACGTATTGGAAGAGTGTACCCAAAGCAAAGCCAAGTTCGTTCCAATCAAGGATATTGTCGCACGATTGAAATATTTCGTCTTGTTCAGGATTGCTTTTGGAACGTTATACGAGATGTAGGCTTCACGCAATTTCAAGAATGAACCGTCGAAAACATACATTTCACCTACATTATTTCCGTTAAACCAAGAAAAAGCATCGGTTTCGATCGTATTTGCCACATAATGTCCGTTCGCATCCGGCGTAACGAAACGTTCGTTTGTCAAAACATCCTTGCCGGCGACGATAGGCCGTTCACGGATGCCGTTGTCTGCTGTTACTTTAGCTACACCTGTCTGATAGGAATGTGCCATTGTCTGCGACCAGATATCGCCGCCAATGCGCAGGTCGATCAGGAAACCGAATCCGAAGTTCTTGTATGTGAAATCATGGCGCCATCCCATCATGAAATCAGGAGTCACGTTACCTATCACTTTGGAGGCGTCCTTGTCCAAAGCTCCGTTTGAAAGCAACTTGATCGCACCGATTTGGTCTGCCGTAGCCTTTCCGGCTTCCACGTCGTCCTGACTTATACGCTTGAAACCTTCGCCGACCAACGCACCCCATTTCTCGCCGACTTTCGCTTGGGTCGCAATCCCCCAGGTCCAACCTAATCCATAGGTATCTAACAGCGGTTTTCCGGTTTCTGGATCATTATATAACTCTACGACCTTACTCTTGTCTTTGGCAAAATTCAATGTGGAACTCCAAGTGAATCCGTCTTTTTGGCTACGGATGATGTCGCCTCTTATCTGAAGTTCGACACCTTTGTTGTCGATCCGGCCGGCGTTGACCAGCATGGACCCGAAACCGACTACGTTAGAAGTCGAAACCGATAATATCTGATCTTTGGTCTGCTTCTGATAGTAGGCCAAGTCAAAATGCAAACGGTCGTCAAACAGGCCGACTTCCGTACCGATTTCCCAAGTCGTAATGCTTTCCGGTTTCAAATTGTAATTGGGATAACCGAAACTCTTGTACATCTGCGACACACCATTGAAAGAGTTGCTCTCCGCATAGTAATAATAGCTGTTGCGGTAAGCTGAGGTCGCCGAACCGATTTGTGCGATACCTCCACGCAGTTTCCAGAAAGTCAAAACGTCGTTTTGCAGGTTCTCGAATGAAGCGGTCGGAATCCAGCTTAAGCTGACAGAGGGATAGAAGAACGATTCGCGGATCGTGGAACTCCAGTCGTTACGGGCGCTGACATCCATGTATAATTGGTTTTTCCAGCCTAAAGAAGCGTTGGCATATACGGAATTTGACCGGATATGGCTATGGTCCATATTGGCTGTTACGGCACCGGACGCATTTGCTAACGTATAAACGCCACGAACCGTCAAAGCGCTGGCTCCGAGTTGATGTGTTTCGTAATTCAAGTCACGATAGTTGGCACCTACAACTCCGCTCAAATTGAAATCGCCGAAGTTCTTATTGATCGTACCGATAATATCTGCATTTAATTCCGTATTTGTCGTGTTACGTTGGAAAAATGCACCGTCAGGATAGTCGCCACGGTCATAGTAGTGACGTTCGAATGTTTTGGCATTGTAATAATCCATACCGATGCGTCCTTCGAACTTCAACCATTCGAACGGTTGATAGAACAATGATGATTTGGCAAAAATACGGTCGCGTTGGTAGCTGTTGGTGTTTTCATTCACCGTAAAATAAGGGTTCATGTGCCATTGGTCGATCCAGTTGTAATAGGTGTAATTGCCGGAAGCATCTTTCTGATCCCAGTTTTCTTTCAGTGATTTCATGTTAACCTGGCGACCAGCCCATGTTGCCAATGAAACGACCGGGTTGTTACTTCCATAACCTTGGCCGACCAAGTTGTCGCTTTCGGTACGGGTATAATTGGCTGAGAGATTGAACGTGATGTATTTATTCAGTTTCATTTCCGTATTCACTTGACCTGAATATTTCTTTTGGTCTGTGTTGGGGATTGTACCTTTTTGGTCACGATAGGAAAGCGAAGCACGCGTAGTTGCTTTTTCTCCTTTTGCTTGTATGGACACAACGTGGTTCATGGTTAATCCGGTCTGGAAGAAATCTTTCACGTTGTTCGGTCGTGAAACCCAGTCCACATATTCTCCGTTGCTATCGAACTGGCTGATTTTTAGTCCTGCATCCAAACGAGGTCCCCAAGACATATCTTCTTGGCCTACTCCCGTATTATAGTCATAACCATATTTGACAGCATAATCCTGATAGCTCAAGTCGGAATGTTCTCCATATTTCCAATAGTATTCTTCACCGTATAATCCCTGGCCATACGAATTTTGGAATTTGGGAAGATTGGCTACCCGATCCATTGTAATATTCATGTCATAGGAAATTGTCACACCGTTTGAATTTTTTCCAGACTTGGTTGTAATTAGGATTACCCCATTACCGGCACGCATACCGTACAAGGCCGCCGAACCACCTTTCAACACGGAGATAGATTCTATGTCTTCAGGGTTGATATCGTTTAAGCCTGAACCATAGTCTACACCGTTATAGGCATTGTCGCCCGAACGTTGTGTGTCATTTGCGATAGGTACACCGTCTACAACGATCAGCGGCTGTTGGTCTGAACTTAAAGAAGAATTACCGCGTACGGAAATACGGGAAGATGCACCGACTGATCCGCCGAACTGGTTTACTTGTACCCCTGCAACTTTTCCGCTCAATGAACTTGTAATGGATGCGCTTCCCGCTTTCGTCAACTCATCCGATTTTACTTCCTGAATCGCATATCCCAATGACTTTTTCTCTCGGTTCAATCCCATAGCGGTTACCACCACTTCGTCCAAGCTTTGAGAATCGGATTCGAGGATGATTTTCAATCCGTCTTTTATCGTCACTTCCTGCGTCTTCATTCCCAAATAGGAAATAATCAACGTTTTGGCGGAAGAAGGCACTTCCAATTTGAAAACTCCGTCCACATCGGTTACGATACCGATTTGGGTTCCTCTTACGACTACTGCCGCCCCGATTACTGGTTCATTGTCTTCCGCGGAAACAACCGTTCCGGTAATTTTGCGGTTCTGAGCCAATACTATGTTCATGCTTGTTACCAAACACAACATAAGAATGATTACTCGTTTCATAGACACTTTGTATTAAATTAATATATAATGAATTCGTACTTCTATTATAAGTAACATAGTTCTCTTAGAACTCAGGTATTAAATCATATAACAAATCATGTATATAAAAAGAGTGAAATATCATAGCAACAAGAACGATAAAAAAATACATACAACAACGAATGCATTTGTAACAAAATGATATTTTGTACTACTATAAAAGTTTTTTTTCTTACCAATATGCCATATTGAATATATTTTTTATATTTGCAACCAAAATAACAAATTATAAGTTTCGATAAGCAAGATTTATTTAAAACGGGTAAAAATATTCTTTTAAATATTTCTTACCTCTGTTTTACCTGAGTTCTAAGAGAACTTTGTTAAAGGAGGGCAATTGGAAAATGGACGGGTTAAAAATTAAATAAATTTGGTTCACTTGAATCAAAGAGAATATTGACATTTTTGAAATTCGGTTTGTCGAAGAGATCCCGCAGATTGGTCTTGTCCGTAAGCGAGATACCGAGAATCTGAAGGACTTCGTAGATGCTCCGCTCCAGTCTCATATCGTGCTGCACTATAGCCACAAGACAATAAGTGATTATGGTACAAAGAAAACGGATACTCCTCATGATTATATAGAATTTGAAGAACCGTTCAAAGCCCTGTATATCAAGTTGCAAAACAAGGAATATACGGTTTCGGAAAATTTTTCCGTACGCGATCTGAGAATTTTTGGGAAAGGTCAGGGGAGTACTCCGCGTGCCGTAAATGATTTCAGCTTTCCTACAAACATCAGATTATTGTCGTTCTCATGGAGTGTAGTGGCCAATTCTTTCAGTTGGGCTTTCGCTTCGGGAGGACATTTGCCGGAGGCGAGATGGGCTTCGATCATTTCCTGAAGTGCAGCCGGTTCGACATTGAAAATGAATCTGCCTTTGTTGAAACGGTTGTTCGGATTGGGAATCGGGAGATTCCCGTAGAAATCGTTGACCAGGCGGAATTGGGAAGACGACATTTTCTTCTTGTCTACCCATATATTTCCTCCGGGAGTGAAACGACCTTTATCAAAAGAGTAGTAGCTTACGAGGACATGATGGGGCAGTTCCGTGTAGACATGGATAGGTTTTTGGGCAAAACCGGGGAAGTTCATCGTGAAACGGGGGACCAGCTTGTTTGCTTCCGTATCGTATGTGAAAGTCGTGTCGATGCCGGTATAAAAGAAGTCGAATGTCCCGGTATTCCGGTAGGAAAATATCTCACCATCGAAATTTCCTGCCAACATATAGTCGAGTGCCGGTATTTGTGATAGGATGTTCCCTTCCGTATCCATCCGGAAAGCGATCGGCGCCCCTTCTTCAAAAGGCATGTGTACGACCGAGAGCGTACCGTCGGCATTGACCTCGATTTTCGGTTTGTTGATTTGTCCGGGCAGATTGATATCTTTTATCCATTTCCCGTCAAGGCCGTACATCATGATTTTCTTCCCATAAAAGAGGGAGAGGAATATATGGCCGTCCCGTTCGTCGATAACCTCGTCGTAGATAGTCACCGGATACTCGCCCGGTCCGTTTCCCATCGCACCTATATTGCAGAGGAATTTTCCGTCCTTGTCGTATAGCTTGACCACGTTGGATTGCTGCCGTACGCAAATGTAGTTATCGCTCACCTCGATCCACCAGGCCTTGAATAGGGCCTCGTCGGAAGTTTCAAAACGCACGATCCGGCAATCTTCGACCAGTTCGCTAAGTGGGATATCGATCGTATCGCCTGCCGCTTTCAGTTCGCAGATGTAAAGCGGGCCGTCCGGGTTTTCGATTATCCTGACACTGCCGTCGTCAGTTACCAACGATTTCGGAGCGGAGGAATTACAACTTGCAAGGCTTGCCAGAAGGAAAACGATAGCGGGAAGGAATGCTTTTGTTTTCATATTCACGTAGATTTAAGTGATTATAAAAACAAAAGTATGAATAATTCGTAGATACGAACTATTCATACTTATATAATAATTAAAAGATCAATCTAAATTAACGGATGAACAAGAGTTCCCTATATTTCGGCAACGGCCACATCTGGTTGTCGACCATCAGTTCCAGTTCGTCGATATGGTTACGGATCTCATCCAGGTAGGGAGCGACGGTATCATGGTAAGCGATCGCCTTGCCACGCAGATCTGCGATCCGGTTTGCTTTCTTACGGGCTTCCACCATTTCGTCTGTCATCCGGGTTACGGCATTGACATGTCGGGAAATGTTACGCACCAAGCGGCGTGGTTCTGTCGAGAGGTCATCATATTCTTCTTTATCAAAAGTCTCTTTCAGCTTCATGATGTTGCTGAGCAACAGGGACTGGTAGTGGAGGACGACAGGAATGATATGGTTCATCGACAAGTCGCCGAGGACACGGGCTTCGATCTGTACCTTTTTGATATACATTTCCCATTTGACCTCATTGCGGGCTTCCAGTTCCTTTTGGCTTAAAACACCGGTCTCTTCAAACATACGGATGACTTCCGGTTTCAGGTAAGCATCGTATTGCAACGGAACGCTGTTTTCGCAATCCAGGCCGCGGCGGGCAGCTTCTTCCTTCCATTCGTCGCCGTAACCGTTCCCGTCGAAACGGATCGGTTTGGATTCCTTGATATAGGCTTTCAGCACCTCGAAGATGGCGGCCTCCTTGCTCTTGCCTTCGGCACGCAAGGCTTCGACATCCTGTTTGAACTGGCGGAGCTGGTAGGCTACGGCAGAGTTCAATGCCAACATCGCTGAACCGCAGTTGGCCGACGATCCCAATGCACGGAACTCGAAACGGTTGCCGGTGAAAGCAAAAGGAGAGGTACGGTTACGGTCCGTATTGTCTAACAACAGTTCAGGAATCTGCCCGAAGCCGAGGTGTAGGCGTTTCTTGTCGTCCACCTCGATAGCGTCTTCGATGGAACAGTTCTCGAACTTGTCCAGGATTTCGGTGATCTGTGTCCCTAAAAAGGAAGAGATGATGGCGGGAGGCGCTTCATTGGCGCCCAGGCGGTGTGCGTTGGTTGCTGAAGCGATGCTGGCTTTCAACAAGGCGTTGTATTTATAAACGGCCATAAGCGAGTTGACCACGAATGTAATGAAACGCAGGTTGTCTTCCCGGTCTTTTCCTGGCGAGAAGAGGTTGATGCCCGTATCGGTTCCCATCGACCAGTTGCAATGCTTGCCGGAGCCGTTCACACCCATAAAAGGCTTTTCGTGGAGCAGCACGCGGAAATTGTGGCGGCGGGAGACGCGTTTCATCACCGACATCAACAACTGGTTATGGTCGTTGGCCAGATTGCATTCCTCATAAATAGGCGCCAGCTCGAACTGGTTCGGGGCGACCTCGTTATGGCGTGTCTTGACCGGGATGCCTAACTTGTAGCATTCTGTTTCCAAGTCTTTCATAAACTCCTGTACACGGGAGGGAATGGCGCCGAAATAGTGGTCGTCCAATTGCTGGTTCTTCGCGCTTTCGTGCCCTAAGAGGGTACGTTCCGTCAGCGACAGGTCGGGACGGGCGGAATAGAGGTCTTCGTCTACCAGGAAATACTCCTGTTCCCAACCTAAATAGGTGATGACTTTATTGACATCTTCATTGAAATAATTGCAGACATCTTTGGCGGCCTTGTTCAGTGCTTCGATGGAACGGATCAGCGGAGTCTTGTAGTCCAGCGCTTCACCGGTATAGGCAATGAATACGGTCGGGATACACAAGGTGTCGTCTACGATAAATGCAGGTGAGGAGGGGTCCCAGGCCGAATAGCCGCGGGCTTCGAACGTGTTGCGCAATCCGCCGTTAGGGAAGCTGGAAGCGTCCGGTTCTTGTTGTGCGAGCAGCTTGCCGCTGAATTCTTCGATCATGCCGCCGCCGCCGTCATGTTCGACGAATGCGTCGTGCTTTTCGGCTGTCCCGTCGGTAAGAGGCTGGAACCAGTGTGTGTAATGTGTGACTCCTTTTTCCAGTGCCCACATGCGCATGCCGGCAGCCACATGATTGGCTATTTCGCGGTCGATAGGGGTTCCGTTGTCGATGGCATGGGTCAGGGCTTTGTAGGTTTCCTTGGAGAGGTACTTTTGCATTGCCTTCCGGTTGAAGACGTTCTCACCGTAATATTCGGATACTTTCTGATTGGGAGTAATGGCTTCCACTGCCTTTCGGTTGGATGCTTTCTCCACTGCATTGAAGCGTGAGATTGACATACTGATTGTTTTTGTGTTATTTTGGCTGCAAAGATATATGCAATTCTCCATGAATGATTTCATTGGATAGTTAAAAATGTGTTTTGGGTAAAAAAAGTATTTTGTGTGTAGTTCTTGACAGACTACGGTACACTTTTAATGTTTCTTTAATTATTACCTCTTTATGTGATGGTGAAAACCTCGTGTGGACATCAAAATCTTAAAAAAAATTGATGCGCTCACCTTGAATTTTCGTGAATAAAACCGTATATTATGTTTTATTTCATTATTTTTGTTCAAAAGTGTACCGTAGTCTGTCAAGAACTCAGGAAATTGTTCAAACGGTGTGTTTTCTGTGATATATAATATGGTATTGAGTTGATAAATTTTATATGACCTGAAATGAAAATAAATGTCGCTGATTTGAATTCTGACAATGCACGTATTTGGAGGCAGTTTGTATCTTCTCATGAATCGTATTTGCGTAAGTTTGTTTTTACATGTGTGTTGGATTCGGCTGTTACGGAAGAGATTGTTCAAGATGTCTTTCTGGTAGTTTGGAAACAGCGGCATACGTTGCCAGAAGATTCCGATTTAAAGAAATATATGTTCCGATGTGCTCGTAATCTTTGTTGGGATCATTTGGAAAAGTTGCGTATCAAGACGATTCCTATCGATGAACTTGATTTGGACAATATCTATCGTCGAAGTAACTCTTATTTGTTGGATAGCGAAGCATTGGACAAGCTATATGAAGACGACCTTCGGAAAATGATCGGAGAAACGCTTGGCAAGATGTCTTCCCAGACTCGGGAAATTTTTTGGATGAGTCGTGAGCAAAACTTGTCGAACAAAGAGATTGCCGAAAGGATGAACCTGTCTGAAAAAGCTATCGAATACCATATCTCGAAAGCCATCAAACTGATAAGGAAAGATCTGCCTGTAGATTATTGGTTATTGCTGTTGTTGTCGTTCCACTTTAACTAAAGCGCCTTAAGCTATGAAAAAAGATGATGAAAGAGAAGTGTGTGTTAATGTTAAAAAGTAGATGTTGTTGTAAAAAAGTTCAGTTCTAATTTAGGGATAAATGTAAAAATCCAGTTAGCCTATATATCAGGGATATGAAAATAGGTGAAAATGGATGATAAATTATTAATACGATATATTCAACGAAATTGTTCTAAGCAGGATGCGCAGACTGTCTTGCGTTGGATTGAGTCTTCTGAAGAAAATAAAGAACGTTTCAGGCAGTTATATGTCGTTTGGCTGGCAGCTGAATCGGAGACCGTTTTTTTCGCAGAAGAGCGGAAGGTAGTGAAAAAAAAGCACAAGACGTTATTGTATTATATAGGATCGGCAGTGGCGAGTGTCGCCGCGGTTTTGCTAATCTGTCTCATGGGCGATGAAAAAAAAGAGATTTCGTATGACTATGAATCCTATTTGTTGAAACAGGCTGATTCGAATGAAATTTTGTTGGCGATAGGAAAAAAGGAGCCGATATCCATACAAGACTCGATGGCAGTGATTACCTATAATGTCGGTAAACAGACTGTGCAGGTTAATAATGATACGTTGGAGATCGAGTCTCATAAAGGAGGAAAACATCCGTTGAATACCATTCGCGTTCCATATGGAAAACGTTCTTTGTTATCCTTGTCTGATGGGACGCTGGTTCATCTGAATTCCGGTGCATCGCTTGTCTATCCTTCTGCCTTTGACGAATCTCATCGGGAAGTGTATCTGGAAGGAGAAGCTTATTTTGAAGTAAGCAAGGCGGAAAAACAACAACCTTTTTGGGTCAAGACGGCTTATAAGACGGTCAAGGTGACCGGTACTCGGTTTAATGTTTTGTCTGATCGCGGATTGCAAAAGTTTGAAACGGTGTTAGTGTCCGGCAAAATTTCGGTTGATTCCGAATCCGGTTCGATGGAACTTATTCCCAATCAGTGTTATAAATTTTCTAACGTTTCTAAGTCGGAACGGCTGAAAGAGGTCGATGTACGGAATTATATCTCTTGGATTGATGGGAAATTGAAATTCGATAAAGAACGTTTGTCCTATGTCCTTTACAAGTTGGAAAAAGTGTATAACATCAAGATTACTTTGCTAAATTCGGAATATGCAGATTGGCGGGTGTCCGGCATGTTGGATTTGCAGAATACGGGGGAAGAAACGGTCGGGATGTTGATGCGGATATTGATTCCTGGAGGAACGGATAAAAAATTGTTTGTGATAGAGTTTAATGACTGAATTTAATAGAATTGTTAATCATTGTAGAGTTTTATTATGAAGAAAAAGTATGTGAATCCTCCCGAAAGAGGATACTGGAAACGTCTTCTCGCGGTTGGTTTGTGCGGTTGCGTTTCAATGAGTATGTATGCGAGTGTCTTGAAATCGCAAGTTAATCTCTCTTTAGAAAATGTCACGCTGAAAACAGCTTTTGAGCAAGTGCAAAAAACGGCGGGAGTCAGCATCGTCTATTCCGACAATGTGCTTGATGATGGCAGGCGTGTCTCTTGTTCAGTGGAGAATAAGACGCTTGAGGAGGTTTTGGATCTTTTGCTTGCGAATTTGGGCTGTTCTTTTAAAGTAGAAAACGGGCAAGTGATCATTTTTCCCGCGGCGGAACCTTTGGTGGGCTTGAAAGAAGTGAACCAAGATGGGTTTAAGGTGAGAGGGCAGGTGACGGATGCAATGGGACCTTTACCTGGTGTGAATGTCATGGTCAAAGGAACGATGACCGGAGTGATTACCGATATTGACGGCAATTACGAGATTGTTGCCCCTTATTCGAAAGCCAGTCTGGTCTTTTCGTATGTCGGATATCAGCCGAAAGAGATTCAGTTGGATGGATCGCATTCTTTGAACGTGACATTGGTCGAAGACACGAAGGCGTTGGAAGAGGTAGTCGTGGTTGGGTATGTGACACAGAAAAAGGCGACGATCACCGGCTCTGTGTCTACGATTACGACCAAAGATTTGAAGCAAAGCCCGACGGCCAATCTGAACAATGCCTTGGCCGGGCGTATGCCAGGCTTGATGGTAAACCAGTTCAGTGGTGGAGAACCGGGGGTTGACCGTGCCGATATCCGTATTCGCGGGATGGCTACGTATGGAGATCAGACGCCGATTGTGATTGTTGATGGAGTGGAACGCGACATGAGCTATCTGGCTCCGGAAGAAATTGAGACTTTTACGATCTTGAAAGATGCTTCGGCGACGGCTCCTTATGGCGTGCGTGGAGCGAACGGTGTGATCATCGTCACTACCAAGCGAGGAAAAGCTTCTGAAAAACCAAGTGTCAACTTCAAGGCATCGGTCGGAACCAACCGTCCGGTGAAGTTTCCGACTTATCTGGGTTCTGCCGATTATGCAACCTTGTATAACGAGGCTATGATCAACAGCAATCCGGGTGTCGATCCTTCTCAGTTGACTTTGTTTTCACAGGAGTCGATCGACAATTTCCGTCGGGCAAAGGGGGATAATTCGGACGGACTGGGCTACGACTGGGACTATTTCGATTATGCTTTCAAAACAGGGTTACAGCAGGATTACAGCTTGTCTGTGCGAGGAGGATCGGAACGGGCTCGTTATTATGTGATGGCTAATTATTATGAACAGAGTGGTAACTACAAGCATACGGATCTTACCCAATATAATACGCAGGCGAATTTCACCCGTTATAATTTCCGTGCAAATGTGGATGTCGACATAACGAAGGATTTTTATGTCAAGCTGGATTTGGGTGCACGTATCACCAACCGGCAAGCTCCGGGGACGACAGCCGACAGGGTCGTGCAGATCTGTAACACGCAGCCTCCTTATTTGCCGATTACGTTGGAACGAAATAGTGAAATGGGTAATGACGATTATTTCGTGAATAATCCTTACGGGGTTTTGTATGGAGACTATCAGCATCGTTATAATATTCTCGGTGAATTATCGCGTACCGGATTCCTGACAGAGAAGAATACATATTTGAACGGTTCGTTCGCTATTGGTCATAAATTGGATTTTATAACAAAAGGATTGCGGGTAGAAGGTGTCTTTTCGTATGATGCGTCAGAGGGAAACTGGATCCGGCGTGTGGTAGGAGACAGAAGTGACGGATATGCGAATTATTCCAAATATGCCACGTTCCAGCCGGCAGAAGGCAGTTACGGATCTTATTTCATGAACCATACGAGTTATGAAGGCAAATATGTGCTGGGTAATCCGTGGTATGATAAGGATGAAACGTTGAGTAATGAATATTGGCATAATGCGGCGGAGAGCAAGACATATTACCAGTTAAAATTGGATTATATGCGTACGTTCGGCAAGCATGATGTGACGGCGATGGTGTTGTTTAACCGTTCGAACAGGACGTACGACAACCGGGTGGCTTACCGTTACCAAGGGGTTACCGGCCGTGCGACGTATGCTTATGATAATAAATATTTGGCTGAATTTAATATCGGGTATAACGGTTCCGAGAATTTCGCTCCGGGCAAACGATATGGTACGTTCCCGGCCGGTTCTATCGGTTGGGTGGTCTCCCGCGAAAGTTTTATGCAGGACGTCAAATGGCTGGATAACCTGAAGCTGAGGGCTTCTTTTGGTATGGTCGGCAGTGACAAGATTTCTAATAATGACGGTGATCGTTTCGCCTATTTGCAGTTTTTCGGTTCCGGAAGCGGTTATAGTTTCGGAGTGAATGAGTTTGGTAGTGGATTTGGTGGTACGAGTGAAGGCAATTTTGCCAATCCGAATCTGACTTGGGAAAAAGCCAAAAAATTAGATGTCGGTGTGGATGCTTCTTTCTTTCATGAGCGGTTGACTTTCAGTGCGGATTATTTTCGTGAACATCGGTATGACATCATTACGCATCTTAGCGGAAGCGACAAACTTGGATTCCCGAATATCGTCGGTAAGGATGCGCCTTTTGTCAATGCAGGTATTGTGGATAACCAAGGTATCGATTTTGAGATCGGTTGGAACGGACGTATTGGAAAAGACTTTTTCTATTATGTGAAACCTAATTTCACGTTTGCCCGTAATAAGATTAAGTTTATGAGCGAAGTGGAATATGCGTATGATTGGCGCCAGAATACGGGAAAACGTATTGATGAGAATTTCGTATATGTGGTTGACCATTTCGTACATGACCAGGCTGAGGCGGATAAATTGAATGCGATGAATCATGGAGACGGTTTCCAGCCTTGGGGGTCGTTGTATCCGGGGGATGTCGTGTATAAGGATTTGAACAATGACGGAAGGATTGATGATAACGACCGATGCGCAATGGGAAATCCACGTACGCCGGAAATACAGTTCGGTATGCCGATCGGATTCCAATATAAAGGTTTTGATATGACGCTGTTGTTCCAAGGTGCAGCCAGTACAAGTTTGTTGCTGAATGGGGCTGCAACGTGGGACTTCCCGAACTATTACCAGGACCAGATTGGTAAAGTGAAACCGATGCACCTGAATCGTTGGACCGAAGAGACCAAAGATGTGGCGACCTATCCGCGTTTGACGATCGGCGCTTATGAAAACAACAAAAACGGAAGCAGCAGTCTATATCTGTACAATGCTTCTTATTTGCGTTTGAAAAATTTAGAAGTCGGATATACATTGCCGAAAAATCTGATCCGTTTTGCCGGACTGCAAAATGTCCGTTTCTATATGCAAGGTATGAATTTGTTGACGATTGACGGATTGAAAGATGTGGATGTCGATCCTGAAACCAAGGAAGGGAACGGGGCTTGGTATCCGATTCAGCGAATTTTTAATTTTGGAGTAGATATTACTTATTAATCAAATCGAAGAAAATGAAAAGCAGATTATTTATAGTCGCAGGGTTGGCTGGTTGCCTTTCCCTTTTTAATGCGTGTGATGATTATTTGGATAGGGCTCCTGATGATAAAATAACGGAACAGCAAGTTTTCACCCGATATGAGAAGGTGGATGAACTGGTGACGGATTTTTATGCAAATGCCAAGGCCGCTAACAAGCCGTTGATTTATTTCAACCATTTCGGTTTGGCATCTATTTCTGATGAGTGTAGTGCGAGTAGCCATGAACAGTCGATCCCGCACCAGTTTCATGTCGGGAACTACGGACCTTTGCAGGGAATGCCGAACAATAGTGATGCCGGGCAGTATTGGAACGGTTTGTATTCGAAGATTCGCAAAGCGAACATCATATTGGAAGGAGTCGAAAAATACAATACCCCGGATAATCCGCAGGATGGTCGTACCGGTGACTTGAAGAGACGTATCGGCGAGGTCTATTTTATGAGAGGTTATTTGCATTATTTGATCTTACGTGCTTATGGCGAGGCTGTATTCATGGATCATGTGGTCAATCCGGACGATGATATGGCTTTCCAAAAAGAATCGTTCCATTCGATGGTGGAAAAGATTTGTGCCGATGCCGATGTGGCTTACGAACATGTAGATTCTTGGAACGGTGGTCAGTATTTCGGGCGTGTGGACAAGGGAGCTTGTTTGGGCTTGAAAGCGATTGTCCGTTGGATGGCCGCTACTCCTATGTGGAATGGAGGGAACTTGCCTAATGACAAACGTGTGTTCCAAAATGAATATGGATATGACGCCAAACGTTGGGAGGCCGCAAAACAGGCAGCCAAAGCCGTTCTGGAATGCCGGAAGGATGACGGAAGTTTGCGATATCGGCTTTATTCGAAATACGATCAGGATGATTTTCGGGATATTGACGGAAAGACCGGCATGAATAATCAGAAGGTACAGCAGCGATTGTGGCAGATGTTTTATGACATGGAGTCGATTCAAGAAGAATGGGTATGGTTTGTGACCAGAGACAAAGACACCGGATGGTCTGGAGACATTTTGCCTCCGTCTCAAGGAGGCCATGCGCGCCAGCGTCCTTTGCAAGAACAGGTGGACGAGTACGAGTATGTCGGTCCGGATGGTTACGGATATCCGATTTATGGTTCACGTGCCAAAGCGGACGGATATGATGATGAGAATCCATATGAAAGTGTGAAAAGGGATCCGCGTTTTTATCGTGACATTCGTTATCACGGTTCTTGGTATGGCGGGACCCAGTTGAATACGGCTGTGGGGAATGATGCTGTTAGCGGTAGTTATCTGGATCAAGCGTCCCATACCGGTTATTATTTGCGCAAATATTTTAAAGACGGATGGAATCGTAATATGGGAGGACATATTATCAATGGTCCTGCTGTTTGGAGGCTTCCGGCATTTGTCTATATTTATTGCGAAGCAGTCAATGAAACGTCGGGACCGAATGATGAGATTTATAAATTAATCAATGAAGTGCGGGCACGTTCGTTTATGGCCCCGATGCCACCAACTGTGAAGACGGACAAAAAGTTGATGAATGAATATATTCAGCGTGAACGCCGTGTGGAGTTGTTCTATGAGAACGATCGTTATTGGCATAGTCGTTTGTATTTGGAGCCGGATGATAGTGAACAGTTGGCATTGGAGGCTGCATATAAGGATGCGAACAGTTATCCGTACCCGAAAACACAGCGTTTTTCTCATGGGATGAAACCGGTAGAGGATGCGAATGGAAAGATAGAAATAGGTGGTAAACACTATAAAATGGTACGTTTTGTCGTGGAAGATGGACGTATTTTTAACAGTCCCCGTTCTTATTTTTGGCCGATTTTACAGGAAGAGCTGAAACGTTGTCCGACTTTGGTCCAGAATCCTGGATGGGAATAGCCGAATAGCTGTCCTGTAGTTTTGAGGGTGTCAAAGTAGTTTTGTTTCCTGGTGGGGGCAAGATGCTTTTGACACCCTTTCTGATTGGGCCGGAACCTGTTAAAATGAAGGAATAGAGAAACTTTTTCGTAAATGATAATGTTTCATTCTAAAAAAAACAGCATATTTGTCACAGAATAAGAATAAAAACGCAAATGACGGAAGATACGAACCATAAGGCCTATAAGTTGGGGCTGGCTCTGAGTGGAGGTGGAGCGAAAGGCTTTGCCCATATCGGAGTTTTTAAATTGCTGGAAGAATGCGGTTTAAAACCGGATATCATTGTCGGTACAAGTGTCGGTTCGCTGATGGGGGCGTTGTTTGCCGATGGTTATACGCCCGACGAAATAAAAGATCTTTTTACCGGACGTGAGTTTTCCGAGTTTGCCCAGTTGCAAATCCCGAAATCAGGATTGTTCGACAGCAAGCGGTTCCGCTATTTCCTTCGGCGTCATTTGAGGGCTAAAACATTTGAAGAGTTGAAAATCCCTTTAGTTGTCGTGGCGACCGACCTTGACAACGGGGAGAGCCATGAGTTCCGTAGCGGTCCCATCGTGGAGGCAGTGACCGCTTCCTGTAGCATTCCGATTATTTTTAGCCCGGTCGTGATAAACGGAGTGCATTATGTCGACGGAGGTCTATTTCATAATTTTCCGGTTTCCATTATTCGTGAAGAATGTGAGCGTATTATAGGTGTGAATGTCAGTCCCCTTGTCCCACAAAAATACAAGCAGACGATTTTTCATATTGCAGAACGTTCTTATCACTATATGTTTCGGGCAAACACGTTGGAAGACCGCGAAATGTGCGATGTTTTGATAGAGACGGAGGAGTTCGGGATGTATAAGACTTTCGATCTGGAGAATATGGATGAGATCGTCAATATCGGATATGCTGCGGCAATCCGTGCATTCGAGTTGGTAATAAAAGAAAATAAATATGAACCTTTGGTGAATGCTATTATGGCGGGAAGGAACAAAGCCTTGATGCTATAGTTTTTACCAGATGTTCCAATGTTCACCTAAATATTAACTAAGTTGACAAATAGCGCAATGAAACAGATAAACAAGATGATAATATATCAGGTCTTTCCACGTTGGTTTGGAAATATGAAATCTTCCTTGGTCAAGAATGGCAGTAAAGTTGAAAACGGAGTAGGAAAGTTTTCGGACTTTACGCCGGTTGCTTTGTCTAAAATTAAGGAGTTGGGAATCACACATGTGTGGTATACCGGAGTGATCGAACATGCTACGAATACCGATTATACGGCTTACCGTATACGAAAAGATCATGCGGCGGTCGTTAAGGGTAATGCCGGCTCGCCATACGCTATCAAGGATTATTATGATATAGACCCGGATTTGGCCGATGATGTGCCTGGCCGTATGAAGGAGTTCGAATTGCTGGTCGAGAGGACGCATGACGCAGGAATGAAAGTAATTATCGATTTCGTACCCAACCATGTCGCCCGCCAGTATCATTCGGATGCCAAAGTGGCGTATGTGGAAGATCTGGGACAGAAAGACAATACTTCGAAAGCTTTCGATCCCAATAATAATTTCTATTATATACCGGGACAGACTTTGTGTCTGCAGTTCGGTGCGCAGCAGGAAGATTTTGAATATAGCGAATTTCCGGCGAAAGTCACGGGGAATGATTGCTTTAGCACTTGTCCCGGACAAAACGACTGGTATGAGACGGTTAAGTTGAATTATGGCGTTGATTATATGAACGGCCGTACCACGTACTTTGATCCGGCTCCCGATACGTGGACAAAGATGTTGGATATCCTGCTTTTCTGGGCGGAAAAAGGAGTAGACGGTTTCCGGTGTGATATGGCTGAAATGGTTCCGGTTGAATTCTGGAACTGGGTGATTCCGAAGGTGAAACAGGCTTATGATATTTCCTTTATTGCCGAAGTTTATAATCCGGCTGAATATCGTAATTATATCAAGAACGGACATTTTGATTATTTGTATGATAAGGTAGGACTGTATGATACGGTACGGGCCGTCATGTGCAACCAGGCTCCGGCAAGCAATATCTCCGGTTGTTGGCAGTCGCTTGAAGGTATCCAGCATAATATGCTGAACTTCCTTGAAAACCATGATGAGCAGCGTATCGCATCCGACTTCTTTGCTGGTGATCCGTGTCCGGGTATTCCGGGGATGATCGTGTCGGCCACGATGAACACCAACCCGGTGATGATCTACAGTGGGCAGGAATTAGGGGAGCCGGGAATGGACGATGAAGGGTTCAGCGGATGTGACGGGCGCACGACGATTTTTGATTACTGGAGTCTTGCCAGCTTGCGTAATTGGATAAACGAAGGAGCTTTCGATGGCGGTAAACTGACTGTTGAACAACGGCAGTTGCGCGAGGTGTATGCAAAAATCTTGAATATATCCAAATCCGAACGGGTTATCACGGAAGGGGTTTTCTATGATTTGATGTATGCAAACCTGAGTAACCCGTATTTTAATTCACACCGCCAGTTCGTGTTCATGCGTAAATATCAGAATGAAGTGTTGTTAGTGGTGGTTAACTTTGACAAGGCGGAGCAGACGGTACGTATCCAAATTCCTGATGAGGTATTCAAGGCACTTGATTTTGGGGACAACAATGCTGCCGTATTGACCGATCTGATGACCGGAGAAAGTTGTATCAGTACATTGACGGCAGCCTGGCCTTATCAGGTTTCCATACCAGCTTATTCCGGTCGTTTGCTGAAGTTTGTTTATTGAATTATTTTGTTTTCCGTACCTGTGTGCTGAACTTCAGATCAAACAGGGCAACCGCGCCAAAATAGCAGTTAAAGTATGTTTTATGACATAATGATTAAGAGCCTGTTTAAATTTTGTTCAACATTCTTTTGAGAGTTCTTTTTGAGTATGTTTTTCTGTTTTTATAAGGAGCATAGCGGGCTATGTGACGAATAAAAAGAGGAAAACAGACCGGAAAGAAACTCAAAAGAAGTTGAAAAAACTTTTTGAACAAAATTTAAACAGGCTCTAAAATAATTAAAAAAAGTTTTGTGTACTCAGGAATAATGTCAATCTTTGAGTTGTTGGAACTTTAACTATGCAAAAAGCACCTTGACTGTTAAAATTTACGTAAAGATTTTGCATACCAAAGTCTCTTGACTATGATTAGTAGGATCTTATAAGAGACCTCTTCGGGTAAGGGGTCTCTTTTTTCATGTGTGAGCGGATCCTTACCATGGGAACGAGGTGGGAATCTTGTGTCATTCGTTTATACGGTCATCTCTAAAAAAAGAGTCATTTTATTTGATTATCAATAAAACACCATTCATGGATACGACTTTAGATATGAGTCGACAGAAGTAATTCTAACAGATAATCTTGCGAAAGCGAGGCACGAAAATGTCTTTTTCTGATACTCCGCTTGTCGTTCTGACCTTTGATTACTTGCAGAGCCTGTTTCCGAATAGCCGACAAGTTTTGGGCGGTATACTTCTTTTTGGCACGGCAGGCATTAACATCAAGATTCCAGTACAGTTGGTTCTCGATGGACCAGTGACTGCGCCCTAACATATCGTGTCAAAAGGATTGTTGTAGCGGACCGTGTCTGCTATCCGTTCATTGAGTGAACCTTGATTTTCTTTGACGGAAAGAAAATAATGAGCCTTTTTGTCGAGAATATGCTGGGAGATGCCAACTTGGGTTCTTAAAGATCTCTTTCTACAAAAATGTATGTCGTAGTGATAACTCCTGAAACTATTTTCAACATGTCGTTGGCGGATTTTATAATGCTTCGTTTACGTAGTATCAACTTGCCATATAGTGACATGAAATGTTGCTTCATGTTTGCCAGAAGGCTGTTGACGATGTGTATCCTGTCATTAAACAATTTGCAGAAAAAGGTCTGTGAGATATATCGTTTGTCTGTATATGGTTTTCTGAACACCTTGTTTTTCTGCGTGTTGATTGCATTTTTTATTACGGTCTTAATATTTTCCGAAACAGATCAGTATTGCAGTGACTTTAGGATCTGGCATCATACGCTTGCGTTTGGGAGACAGATCTTGCGCATGACTTCTGGTAGGTCAAGTGTGATTCTTTCAACATCGTTACATAGGGTGCTCTCTGTTTGTCGCAAAACGTGCAGTACGAAATCTGTATCAGTACCGACCATTATGGTAATCAATGAATTTATTGACTTAGCAAAATAAAAAATCAAAAAAAAATAGCATTATCTATTGCAAGATTCAAAAAAGTCCGTATCTTTGCACCCGTTAAACGAAACAATGGTGCCATAGCTCAGTTGGTAGAGCAAAGGACTGAAAATCCTTGTGTCCCCGGTTCGATTCCTGGTGGCACCACTTTTTAAGAAGGCAAAACGATGTAAATCCCTGAATTTCAAAGAAGTTCGGGGATTTTTCTTTTCCAAGAGTAAGCAAAATTAGTGGGATTGAAGCAAACTATACGTCCTTATTCAAGGGACTGTTTTCAAAAGCCCGAAATGTTCCACTGCGAGGTATTTACTTCATTCTTTTACAGCACGTTGCACTATTTTACATAACAGGGTTCTCGGTTCGATTTCCTAACTTTGTATCATTAAAAATTGAGCCGTATGGAAAGAAAAAGATTCAGCGTGTTGTTCTTCATCAAGCGTAGCAAACTGTTAAAAAACGGGGAAGCACCCGTGCGTGTGCGTGTCACTTATGACCGCCTATACGTGGAACTTCAACTAAAGCGGAGCGTAAAAGTCCCACTCTGGTCGCAGGAAAAAGAGAAATCGACAGGCAAAGACCGAAACTCCGTAGAACTTAACCATTACATTGACGCCCTGCGTGTGAAATTCTATCAGATTTACCAAGATTTAGAACTGGAGGGAAAGATTATCTCCGCACGTGCCATAGTGAACCGCTATCAGGGAAAGGACGAGACTTTCAAGACATTGTATAATGTATTCAAGGAACATAACGACAACTGCCGGAAGCTAATCGGGACGGACTATGCCGACATCACCGTAAGACGTTACGACAATTGCCTTAAATACCTCATGGAACTGGTTAAACGGGATTACAAGGTAGATGATATGTTGCTGCGTGAGGTAAACGGGGAACTGGTACGCAAATTCGATTTATACCTAAAGACGGAGAAGCATTGCGCACAGAATACCGTTATCCGGTACATGAAATGTTTTAAGAAAGTGATAAACCTTGCCATTGCCAACGAGTGGCTGACAAAGAACCCGTTTGCCGGAATCAAGTTTCACGAGGTGGAGGTAAACAAACAGTTCCTAAGCCAAGCCGAGATAAACCGGATATGGCAGAAAGAGTTCAGGATTGAACGGCTGGAACTGGTACGGGATGTTTTTATCTTCTGCGTATATACCGGGCTGGCATTCATAGACGTGTATAACTTGCGCCCCGAACACGTTTCAGAGGACAGCAACGGCAACCTGTGGATAGTGAAACCCCGTGAAAAGACAAACAATATCTGCAACATCCCGCTTTTGAGCATTCCCAAACAGATACTTGAAAAGTATAAGGATAACCCCTACTGCATGGATAAAGGAACTTTGTTGCCCGTTCCCTGCAATCAGAAGATGAACAGCTACCTGAAAGAGATTGCCGACCTGTGCGGTATCAAAAAGAACCTGACCACGCACACAGCCCGGCACAGTTTCGCTTCGGTTATCGCACTGGCTAACAACGTGTCACTGCCGAACGTGGCTAAAATGCTGGGGCATTCATCCACCCGAATGACGCAGCATTATGCGAAAGTATTAGACCAAACGATACTAAGGGATATGCAAGCCGTTGAGAAACAGCTATCCGTATAACCACGAAGAAGCCAGCAACACGGTTTTCAAGAAAACGTGATTGCTGGCTTTTAATCAAACAATATAGAAAACAAGACAGCTATATTTCAATACTTCAATATTTCAAGAAAGCAAGACATCAATAAAACAAGATTTCATGTTTTCAAGATTTCATTTTCTGTAATGTCTTTCCAGCAGGTCTAAAATCTCGCTTTCACGATAGATGATTTTTCCCGGAAGCTGCACGTAGCCCAGCAGCCCCGTGTCCCTGTAATCCTGCAACGTCCGTTTGCTGATGCAAAGCCGCCTGCACACCTCATCGCCCGTCAGGTAGTGTTCACCGTTCAATACCGGGCGATATTTCATTACCACGTACTCCACGTTTTCCAGTACCCTGTCAAGGGAGGAAAACAGTACCAGCGTGGTTTCGGAATCTTTCGTTATCAAATCCATACGCCTACTTTTTTGAATTGTCCCTTACTTGGTCAAGCAGAAAGGCTTCCACGTCCGAATCCTTGTAGTAATCTTATTGTTAATCTGCGAATAAGGCAGTTTCCCCGTGTCACGGTAGGTCTGCATCGTCCGGGCTGAAACATTCAGCAAACGGCAGGTCTCGCAGTTATCCAGCCACTTGTCACGCTTCCTGCGTAAAGGCACGCAGAGCGCATCCACACGCCCCACAAAATTTTCAAACCTCTGTTTCCAAAGTTCAAAGGTTCTCTTTTCAATCGTCACTATTTCCATAACCGATATATTTATTCTTGTCAATACTCCGTTTTTCTTCACTGGTGCAAATATATAAGGCTGAATAATAAGTTGTTCCCCTCTGTCCGAAAATGACCTTGCGTGTCCGAAAATGTCCACCGCCAACCCAAAAACAACATGAAGGAAACGAACCGATAACAAGAACTCCTGCTTTTCCACACTCCCTAAATAAATAAGGTAATGAACACAAAGCCGTTTTCTATTTGCCGACATTAATTTGGTGCAGAGCGGAGCAAAGCGATTCCAAACGGCTGACGCTTTGTTTTTTACCGATTTTTCTTATTTTATTTGTGGTGCTAATTCAAAAAACAAGCACCTATGAACAATCCTTTCGAAGAAATTTTCAAGCGGCTGGAGAACATCGAAAAGATGATTGCCCCGGTCATGGGCGCACAGCCCGAAGAACGGCAGGACGGAAAAGAGCCTGTGTTAGTCAAAATATCCGTTGCCAGCGGCATAACCGGGTATTCGGTCAATTACCTGTATCATTTAGCCGGCAAGGGGATGATACCGTGTGTCAAGCGTGGGCGTACCCTGCGTTTCGACATGGAGGAACTCAAAAAGTGGATGCAGCAGCAGTATGTCCCGGCTTCTAACAGACTTCCCGATGAAAAAGAAAAGAAGTGATGAAACACGGCATATCGAGGGCTGGCAGTCCAAGAACGAGCGCATCGAAAGCCTGTTGAACGTCCTGTATGATTTCCGGTTCAACACCGTAAAGAGCCGGACGGAATACCGGGCTGCGGGTTCTTCGGACTTGTACCAGCCCGTTACAAAATTCGCCCTGAACACTTTCAGGCGCAGGCTGGACGCAACGGCTGACATTGCCACCTCGACCGACAACATACGCATGATACTGGAAAGCGACTTCGCAAGAAAGGCTCACCCCATACAGGAGTATTTCAATGCCCTGCCCTTACTGAATCCTGCCGAACACGGGCATATCGGCAGGCTTCTGAACACGGTACAGGTAGCCAACCCCGGCAAATGGGAGGAATATTTCACGAAATGGCTTATCGGTGTGGTAGCCAACGCCATGAACGACACGGGATGTCAGAACCATACTTGTTTGGTGCTGACCGGGGACAGGCAGGGGCAGTTCAAATCGTGGTGGCTGGACAACCTTTGCCCGACACCGCTTAAGAACTACCTGTTCACCGGAAAGATAGACCCGCAGGGCAAAGACATCCTGACACTGATAGCCGAATACCTGTTCATCAACATTGACGACCAGCTAAAGGAACTCAACAAGCAGAACGAGAACGCATTGAAGAACCTTATCACCACCCCGGCGGTAAAGTACCGCAGACCGTATGATGTTTATATAGAGGAATACCCCCACCTCGCCAGCTTCATGGCTTCGGTGAACGGCAACGAGTTCCTGACCGACCCGACAGGCAGCAGGCGTTTTTTGCCGTTCGAGGTGCTGCACATAGACAAGCCCACGGCAGAAAGTATTCACATGGATAACGTCTATTCCGAAATTATGTACCTGTACCGTCAGGGCGTGCGCTACTGGTTCAATGATGCGGAGATTGAAGAACTGCACCTGACAAATGCGGAATTTGAGGTACAGACAATCGAGTTTGAGATGCTGACACAATACTTTGAGAAGCCGACAGAGGAGGAAGAAGCCCTGTTCTTCATGACAACGGCACAGGTACTCGCATACCTGCGTAATATATCCCCCGTCCAGCTATCCGAAAAAAGGCTGGGCGAATCATTGCGGAAAATCGGTTTCAAGCGGGTACAGAAGCGCATCAACAACAACCATTATCCGGTATATGGGTACAGGATAAAGCCCGTTCCGGCTTCCCGTACAGGGGATGATTACGGGTAGAACCGGAATGTAGTAGCTTCTACATATTGTTTGATACATACATAACAATTTAATAAACAATAGTTTACCAATTATGTAGTATGAAGTAAGATAGAATCCCAAACTTTTGGAAAATCCGGGAAAAAGAAAAAACGGCAATATAATATATAGAATATATTTATTCCTTTTTTAAAGGATAAATAATTACTATGTTACTACATGTACTACAATCCGTTGAAAAAGAAAAAGATAGATGTAGTAGTGTCCCGTGCTTCTTCTTACTCGCTTCTTGCTTCATTATTACTATCGTTAAATAAAAAAATAAAGATTATGACCTACAAGGAAGCCAACAATATCAGTATCAAGGATT
>CAJTMR010000009.1 GCA_910577325.1 uncultured Parabacteroides sp. | reverse complement strand
TGTTTCATCTTTTAAACACCTGCGTTCTCTCTCGAATGCGGATGCAAAAGTAGTGCTTTACAACATACCCACCAAACATTTCTGGAACTTTTTTTTCATCGTTTTCGAACGGATTCGCACTAAATGCTGAATAACTGACGGTTACAAGTGAAACTTTTTTTCACCCATCCGGCATCCTTATTTTCAAACCCTACAAATGCTTTTTACATGGATATATAATGTACGTAGAAAAGACTTTATCAAAATCGCAAGCAAGAATAACAAGAAAAGCCCCCTACCCTAACGGGTAAGAGGCTTCAAAATCTTTGTCTTCCTCCAAAAGAGGTTAACCTAAATACGATTTGAGGAGCTTGCTACGTGTTCCTTGCCTTAATCTTCTAATTGCTTTTTCCTTGATCTGGCGGACGCGCTCTCTTGTGAGGCCAAATTTGTCGCCAATCTCTTCCAATGTCATTTCCTGACAGCCAATACCGAAAAACATTTTGATTATCTCACATTCTCTTTCGGTTAATGTAGCAAGTGCTCGATCAATTTCTTTTGCCAATGACTCGTTCATCAACGACCGGTCAGCGATAGGAGCATCATCGTTAACAAGCACATCCAAAAGACTGTTGTCTTCGCCTTCCACAAACGGAGCATCCACTGAAATATGTCTTCCCGATACTTTCAAGGTATCCGAAATCTTATCTACCGGAATATCCAGTTCGTCTGCAAGTTCTTCAGGAGAAGGTCTACGTTCATTTTCCTGTTCAAATTTAGAAAAGGCTTTGCTGATTTTATTCAACGACCCTACCTGATTCAACGGAAGACGTACGATTCTTGACTGTTCTGCCAAAGCCTGCAAAATAGACTGACGAATCCACCATACAGCATAGGAAATAAACTTAAAGCCTCTTGTTTCATCAAATTTTTCCGCAGCCTTAATCAGCCCCAGGTTCCCTTCATTTATAAGGTCAGGCAAACTTAACCCCTGGTTTTGATATTGTTTAGCTACAGATACAACAAAACGAAGATTCGCTCTGGTTAATTTTTCCAATGCTCTCCGGTCGCCTCTTTTGATAGCCTGTGCCAATTCTACTTCTTCTTCTACTGTGATCAGATCTTCACGGCCTATTTCCTGAAGATACTTGTCAAGAGAAGCACTTTCGCGATTGGTAATGGACTTTGTGATCTTTAACTGTCTCATCCAATAATTTTATATTGAGAATATCAGGGTGCAAAGATAATATTATTTTTATTGACAGAAT
Organism: uncultured Parabacteroides sp.; assembly: GCA_910577325.1. GTDB lineage: Bacteria > Bacteroidota > Bacteroidia > Bacteroidales > Tannerellaceae > Parabacteroides. The sequence goes on along the minus strand of CAJTMR010000009.1, from coordinate 122,815 downwards.
TGGCTGGATGCACCCTACACCCAGCCAATTATAAACCTTTAACAATCTTCCCGCCAAATAAGACAAATATAACGTTATTTTATTATTCAGCCAGATCTATAGCATATACTTTCGTACGTCCACTCGGATAAAAACCTTTCACTACGATGTAACGATCGTCCTCATTGCCTTTCAAGACCTTGTCAACTATTCTCTCAAGTTGTTCAGGAGATGAAATCTTCTGATCGTTTACAACCATGATGATGAAACCTTTTTTGATACCGACGTCTTTCAGTTTACCATTCAACAAACCGGTCACTTCAATACCATAGCTTATACCTAATTCACGTTTTTGTTCGTTTGTCAACGTGCTAAAAGCGGCTCCCAGAACTTCGGCACTGTCGGCGGCTCCTTTCACTACGGCCGTACTACCCTGCGCATTTCGAAGTTCCACATTAAATGTCTTGGTGCTACCATTACGGTCTACAGTTACCTGTACTTTGTCGCCCGGACGATATTTACTGATTTGTTCCTGCAAGGCATTCGCAGATTTCACTTTCGCACCATTTATGGCAACAATCACGTCACCCTTTTCAATTCCGGCTTCCTTGGCAGTACTACGGTCTGCGAAATCAGACACACATGCGCCTTCGGAAACTTTTATCTTGGATTTCAAAGCATTCAATTCATCTTTCTGCTTGGCCGGCAAATTCGGATACCCCAGCATGTCAGCGATGTCACCCACACTCATAATCTGAACCCCCAGCACCGCACGCTGCACCGTACCATATTGCTTCAAGTCGTTTGCCACTTTCCCTGCAATGCTGATAGGCACGGCAAACGAGTAACCGGCAAAGTTTCCTGTTTCGGAATAAATAGCGGTATTGATACCAACCAGCTCACCTTTCGTATTCACCAGCGCTCCCCCGCTGTTACCGGGGTTCACAGCTGCATCGGTCTGGATGAACGATTCGATCTTGCTTTTATCGCCACCTCCCATCGAAATGCCACGTCCTTTTGCACTCACGATACCGGCTGTAACCGTAGAAGTCAGATTAAACGGATTACCAACAGCCAACACCCATTCCCCAACTTTCAGTTTTTCAGAATCACCGAACGGAATGATAGGAAGATCTTTCGCATCTACTTTAAGCAAAGCAATGTCCGTTGTCGGATCGGTCCCGACCAATTTGGCTGCAAACTTGCGGTTGTCATTCAATGTCACTTCCAGCTCGTCTGCTCCATCGATCACATGATTGTTCGTTATAATATATCCATCAGTAGAAATGATGACTCCGGAACCGGCTCCTACCCGTGGTTGCGGTTGCGGGCGCTGGAAATTCCCACGTCCCCCGAATCCAAAGAAATATTCGAATGGATCGACATATTGTGGCTGATTACCTCCGTCAGCATATCGTTTGGCATTTGTCGTGGCCTTAATATGCACAACGCCATGAACCGTACTTTCTGCTGCCATAGTAAAATCCGTATTCTCTGCAGCGACTGTGTTATAACCGGCTAACCGGATCGGCTGATTGAAGGTATTTGCTAAACCGGAAGTGCTATATACCGGTTGATTCCTATTAATCAGGTAAGCACTTGTCCCAATAGCCGCCCCCGCACTGATTGCAGCTACGAGAACTATACCAAGCACATTTTTCCACACTTTTTTCATACTCTCATTATTTTATCAAACATTTAAATTTAACACTTTTCTTTCGACAAAGAAAACTCAAAAAACGTGCGATTATTCCTTTTGCGATTGATTTTTTATCACTTTTAACGACGCCTTACAAGAGCTTAACTGCGATTAACAGTACTGTGCAATGCACAGTACCTTTTTAACAATCCAACGCCTGACAAATGGTCATATATTCACAATAGTATAACAGTAAGAACGGCATAAAGTTTCGACTGACTTTCGTCAATTAAATGTCTGGAATTGAAAAGTGGGTCCACAATTCCGACTCAACGGAACCTGTCAAAAGAAAAAATCAGAAAAGCTTCGGGATATGTACTTTTCAATCATCGTTTCCCATCACTGGTTTAACACATGTATCGTATGACAAGCTACCAATGCCGCCGTTTCCGTACGCAAACGACTTTCGCCTAATGAAACGGGTTCAAATCCCTGTTGTAAGGCAAATGATATTTCTTCGGGACTGAAATCTCCTTCAGGACCGATCAAAACGAGTACGTTTTCTCCCGGATGATACGTTTGCTTCAAAAGAGGTTTTACCCCTTCTTCACAATGGGCAATAAACTTACGACCGTCAAAAGGCCGACTGACGAACGTACGGAAATCAGTCATTCCGTTTAATTCCGGCAAAGTCGCTTTCTGGGATTGCTTCATGGCACTGACCAAAATCTTTTCCAGACGAGCCACTTTTATCTCTTTCCGTTCGGAAAAGCGGCAGTTCAAACAAGTAATGGCATCGATACCTATCTCGGTCGCTTTCTCCGCAAACCACTCGATACGATCCATATTCTTGGTCGGAGCCACTGCTATATGAAGATTGAAGTTCCATAAAGCAGGCTGTTTCCACTGTTCCAGAATTTTCACTTCACAATGCTTCGGATGGGCGCGGCTGATTGCCGCTTTAAAAAAGGAACCCTTACCATCCGTCAACAAAATCTCGTCACACTCAGCCAACCTGAGCACACGAATACAATGCCCCGCCTCTTCCTCCGGAAGCTCCGGATTGATGGCTATATCCGGCGTATAAAATATCTGCACTTGATTTATAATTAATAATTAACAACAATATTCCCAATTACCCAAGTATCATACCTACCATCGTGGCTGAAAGTACCGACACCAGCGCTCCCCCAATCATAGCCGGAAAACCGAAACGGGTGATCAGTTCTCTTTTTTCTGGAGCCAGTACCCCCATTCCTCCCAGCAAGATACCGATAGACGAGATATTAGCAAAACCACATAAGATATAGGTAGACATTAAAATAGATTTCTGATACATAAACAAACCGGCATCCTTCCATTCCTGTAACTGGAAATAAGCCACAAACTCATTCAAAATGGTTTTCTGGCCCAATAAGGAACCGACAAGCATCACATCCTGATAAGGAACCCCAATCAACCACATAAAAGGAGAAAGGATCACTCCCAACACAACTTGAAATGTCAGTCCCTTGGCCTTCCCGTCCGAAATAGAGGCAATCCAATCATTCAGCCCGGTATAACGCCCGATCACACCCTCCAGAATATAATTGGCAAGGGCGACCATCGCTATGAATACAAGTAACATCGCCGCGATATTCACCATCAGTCGTACACCAGTCAACGTTCCGGCCGCCAAAGCGTCCAATGCAGTAGGATGTTGCCTGACCTTCTCCATCTTCATCAAGCGTTCATCAATTTTTTCCGTTTGCGGACAAAGTATTTTGGCCAGGACAATAGACCCCGGAGCTGCCATCAACGACGCCGACAGTAAATGCTTCGCAAACAAAACCCTCGACACAGGGTCACCTCCCGCCAACATGCCGATATAAGTTCCCATCACCGTTCCGGCTATCGTCCCCATCCCGGAAACCATAACCAAAAATATTTCAGACCGGTTCATCACCGGCAAATAATTCTTAATCAGAACAGGCGATTCCGTCATTCCCATAAACACATTGCCGGACGTAACCAGTCCTTCAGCACCGGAAATATTCATGAAACGTCGAAGTATCCAAGAAAACCCTTTCACTACACGTTGAACAATCCCCCAGTAATAAAACAGAGAAACCAAGGCCGAGAAAAAAATCACTACAGGAAGGGAGTTCAGCAAAAAGATAAACCCTTCGCTTTTGGTCACCAACGGTCCCAAAAGAAAAGCGACCCCGGATTGAGTGAAATCCATCAACTTGATAAAGACCTTTCCCATCCATTCAAGGACAATCCCGGCTATCGGAACATACAATACGGCAAGGGCAAAGACAAACTGCATAAGCAATCCGCCTCCCACCAGTTTCCAATCGACCCGTTTCCGGTCGTAACTCATCAGATAAGCACAACCCAAAACCGTAGCAAGCCCCAATATACCACGTAAAAAAGACTCAAGACTAAAACCAAGTTGCTGCTCTATCATTTAGCCCCGCCCTCCTCTTCACGACGCCGGATTTCATCCTTGTACATCTTCGCATACTCGTAGTTCTCATCAGCAATTGCTTCCTCCAAACGATTCGACAACTCATCTGCATTCAAAAGAGAAAGCCATTTTTTCAACTGAGCGTCATCGGATATTTCCTCCGGTTCCAAAGCCAGAAGAGAATCATCCTCCTTGTCTTTCTCTTCTTCGACATCTTCAAACACGACTCCACATTCCCGGACAATCTCAGGTATCGTATAGATATCGCATTTCACGCGCAAAGCGATAGCAATGGCATCGGAAGTACGTGAATCCAGACGTATTTGCTTGCCCTCATCTTCAAAAAGCAATTCGGAATAAAATACGCCATCTTCGAACTTATAGATGAAAACTTCACATAGACGAACACCAAAGGCTTGTGCAAAGGTAGCAAACAAATCATGGGTCAAAGGACGAGGAGGCATAATACGTTCCAAAGCGATCGCGATCGACTGTGCCTCCGCCGTTCCGACAATGATCGGTATGCGGCGAACACCACCTTCCTCCATTAAAATCAAAGCGTAAGCACCCGAATGTATCTGACTGCTCGTCAGACCTTGCACCCGTAGTTTTATTCTTGTATCCACACTATTTAGTTTTTTAGTCAATACACAAAAGTAATATTATTTCGGAATCTTAAAAACTTTCAAAAGGAAAGAAAGTACAAACGGCCTGAAAAAAGAAAAGGTTGTCATCGCGACAACCAATTTTCATTGCTAACCTTAAATCTAATACCATGAAAAACACAGTGCAAATATACTGTGTTTTATGTTATTCAACATAGTTTTATGGCAGAATATTTAAGTTTTTAGCATAATTTCAGTCTGTAAAGTCCCTATTTAAAAGTGATTAACAGTTTATTGCTGATTCTTTGTGTATTCGTCCGCTTTGGCTTTCATCCTTTCAACACGTTTCTGTGTTTCCGGATGACTTGAAAACAACTGGCGGAATTTGGATGATTTTGGAGCTTCCGCGCTCAGTTCCAAAAGCTTATTAAGCGAATTATACATACTATAAGGATCGATGCCATTCGCGATACTGAATTCAAAGCCATAATCGTCGGCTGCATTCTCCTGTTTTTGCGAATATTGTGCACCGGCAAGCGCTTCCGCCAAACTGCCTAATTGCGAATCAGTCAACTTGGCGGCCGTATTGCTGGCAGCTCCGACCGCATTCTTGGCAGCCGAAGTCAGATAAGCCTGCTTCATGGCATCCTTCGAGTCCGTATGCAAAACATGGCCAATCTCATGACCGATAACGGCTAACACCTCATTATCGTCCATAATCTTCATCAAGCCTCCACAAACACGCACACTCCCGTCTCCACAAGCAAACGCATTTACGTCGATCACATTATACACTTTGAAATTAAGATCGAGACCTTCGACCTTGATATCCTTCGTCAGATTAGCCAAACGCCGCCCCATCTCCGTCTCCGGCCCGGCAACCTCATTATGTGTATCCATCCACTGGATATACTCACGAGCCATAGCAGCCACGTCTTCGTCCGACAATGTCACCGCTTTTGCCGCATCGGATGCCGCATTCACTAATTTCTTCGTATTGATGGTTTTACCACCAATCTTAAACTGAGCCGAAGCGTTCAGGCTGACTCCGGACACTAAAACCATTGATAATAAAATTGTTCTTACTTTCATATTATTTGTTATCGTTTTAAATAATTCTCCACCTGATTGAATGTTACATCCTTCAATATAACTTTTTTATCCTTGTCCAGCAGATAAAGGGCCGGCATTGCTTTCAGATCATAAATCTCATCATTTTTCAAACTTACCGTACTGTCATAAGAATTGATCCAGCTTGCAGACATATAAGAAATATGACTTTTCCAAGCCTCCAGATCCTCATCCGGATAGACGGCCAGAACTTTTAGTTTGTCATCCTTGATCCACTCCGTCACTATCGGCGAAGCTGCAAGCTGGTCCGTGACTTCTTTACAGGCATGGCAATCGGGATTATAAAAAAACAAGAGCAGATAATCGGCTTTTATGTGATACAAAGTCCCTTTTTTTCCGTCCGCAAGCGTGTACGTGAAATCGGCCGCCGGATCTCCCTCTCTGTTTTTAAGAGCCAATTCAAGCAAATGAGCCGGACGTATCTTACTTACCTCATCCAAGACCGGAGCCTCCAGAACCGCATCCAATACATATATGTACAACGATTCGTCCCGCATGGGAGAATTTGCATCATAGAGATACTTTTCATACAAACCGGCAAAATAGACAAACATCATACTGTCGGCTGACGCTCTATTCATCATATCCTTGATAGAAGAAGAGGCCTCTTCCGCCGGAACATATTTCATCAGATCGATATAATTGGAAATCGCCTGTTCCGTGATTTCCGGAAGATGTATCAGCGTAGTATCCATAAAATCGAACTTATCCCAATAATGTTTTACCAGATAAGCAGCACGATCTTCCGGCTCCGTAATGACACCAGGGACAGATACCATTTGGAAAGTTCTTCCTTTCGCATTTCCCGTTTCTGTTTGATTCTCCTGCTGGCCTTTGCAAGCAATAAAGATGGATATAAAAGATAATAGACAAAATATTTTTATCCTCATAGTGTCTTGTTCTAATTGCTTGCAAAGATAGGATTTATTGCCAATAAAAAACCGGAGAGAGAAATAATTAACAGTCTTGCCCGCAAAAGTAAGAGGTTATCCGAAAACCAGCGGCCTCATTCAGAAAAAATGCTGGCATACTACAGATAACCTCTTACGGGCTACAGGTTATAATTCGAGGTTCCTTATTTCTTTTTACTTCATTGATAAATCAAAATAAATTATAGTTCGTCCGCAAGACCTTGAATTCTGTCCGACGGTTTATCTGGTCTGCAATCTCCTGCTGCTCAGGAGTCAGTTTTTCTATAAATTCTTCGGTCAGGACATCTCCCTCGTTCAGGAAATCATAATTCTTGGCCATCTTCTTGTTGATCGTCTTAGGGACACTTTCGCCATACCCTTTGGCCTCAAGCCGGTCTTGGGCGATCCCCCCGGCAATCAGATAGTCGACAACCGACTGCGCCCGCCGCTGCGCCAGCCGCTCGTTGTACTGCTCGGAACCTTTCCGGTCGGTATGCGCTCCCAACTCGATCGTCACGTTCGGATTGTCGTTCAGCATCTTGATCATTTCGTCCAACGCCTTCTTCGATTCCGGGCGCAAAGTCGCCTTGTCGAAATCATAGAAAATGTTTTCGATCACGACAGGCTTGCTGATCGGGGAGAGGAAAAAGTCCACGATATAGGTTTCGTTCTTTTCCTCCGGTCCTGTTTTCAACTCGAAATTCTGGTTCAAATATCCACGTGCACTCGCCATCATTACATAACGGATATCGCGCTCCAACTCGACCCTGTACTTACCGTCTTTCTTAGCCAACACTTTTTCGTTCAGCCCATCCCGGCCGACAATACGGACCGTCGCGTCTTCTATCGGGTTCTCGTCCACATCGGACACGATACCTTCGATAAAGACGGTAATGACCGGCAGCTCGAATGAATACAAATGGTCGTATCCACGCGCATCATTGCGATTTGAACTGAAGAAGCCGCTTTCCTTCTTCCCGGCGAACGTGATGCCGAAATCATCGCCGGCTGAATTGATCGGCGCCTTCATATTCTCGACGTTCCACTTGCCCGTACTGTCCAAAGTCGCTTTGAAAAGATCCAGCCCGCCCATTCCGGGATGGCCGTCGGAAGCAAAATAAAGTGTCACGGAATCGCGCACGTAAGGAAACATCTCATCACCCGGCGTATTGATATCCGGCCCCAGATTCTCCATCGGTCCGAAGTCGCTCCCCACGACACGCGCCCGAAACAGGTCTTTGCCTCCATAGCCGCCTACGGCATCCGATACGAAATACAGATACTTGCCGTCCGGCGATATCGAAGGATGGCCGAGAGCCGTCACCGAATCTTTTACGATATTCGCCCTGGTTCCTTTTCCCCATTTGGCACTGCTACGGGAAGAGACATAGATTTCAGAGGTACGCGGCCCTTCCGGGTCCTGCGCGCAATAGGTGTAATACATCGTATTCCCGTCTTTAGAAAAAGAAGGCGTCCCCTCGTCGAACTCGGTATTCACCTCGTCTTCGAGTTCGGCCGGAGCCAGCCAATCTCCATTTTCATCCTGTTTGACCAAAAAGAGATCATTGTTCCGCTGTCCGGTAATCGCACTGTTGGCCTCCTCCTTGTCTTTCCCGGCTCCTTTAGGCGCACGGGTGGAAGCGAAATACAACTGGTCGTACTTCTCGCCATACAACATCGGGCTGAATTCGGAACGGCGGGAGTTAAACTTATCCATCCGCCTCACCGTATAGCGGGTCGGCGCCTGTTTCCATTTCACGGCCTCCTCGCAACCGGTCACACCGTTAAAAGCCAGTACGCTACCCGGCTCCGCAAGCAGGTAGTCGTTATAATATTTGATTGCCTCCCCATAACGTCCGCCCTTCTGATACATCTGCCCCAAGCGCAGGTTCACGATACTGTCCGGGTATTTATACCTGAGTGCGTTCATATAAGCGCTGGTCGCACGCGGCGTATTGTTGATCAAGCGGTTGCATTCAGCCATCCTGAAAGCGATATATCCACGCAAGTCACGCTTGGCAGGGGGCGTCTTCGTATATACTTTCCTGTAAATGGCCGCCGCCTCAAAATATTCGCCGATACGCTGCTTTTCTTCCGCGTCGCTCAACTTCGCCGATTTGCAGGAATACAGAAACGATACAGCCAGCAACAGGAACAAGTATGGGATAAATTGTCTCATTTACTATAATCTATGTTCTATATAATAAACAGGATTATCTTTGATTTATTGTATAAACAGGCTCTTACAGCAACAGCGAACTATCCCCGTAACTCAGGAAGCGGAAATCGTGCGCCAAGGCATAATCATAAATACTTTTCCAGTTCCCTTTCACAAAAGCGGATATCAGCAACAGCAACGTGCTTTTCGGTTGATGGAAATTGGTCACAATCCCACGCACGACCTTAAACTCATAGCCCGGAGCGATAATGATCCGGGTAGCCGTCACCAGTTTATCCGCCTGATGCCGGTCCAAGTAATCCAGAATATTCTGCAAAGCCTCGCCCGCCGTCAACTTGTTATTCATTTCATCATAGGGCATCCATTGCTGCACGATCAGTTCTTCGGCAGTGGCATCCGGATTCGAAGCCAACGTAACTCCCATATAATAGAGGCTTTCGAGCGTACGGACCGAAGTCGTGCCGACAGCGATGATCCTGCCGAGGCTATTTTTGATCCTCTCGATCGAACTCCGGCGCACCGAGATAAATTCAGTATGCATCTCATGCCCTTCTATCGTTTCGCTTTTCACCGGCTTAAACGTCCCCGCTCCGACATGAAGCGTCAGTTCTTCCCTGCCGATACCATGTGCATCGATATCTGCCAGCACCTCCGGCGTAAAGTGCAGACCGGCTGTCGGCGCGGCAACCGATCCTTTTATTTTAGAATAGACAGTCTGGTAAGTCTGCAAATCGCTCTTCTCCGTTTCCCGGTTCAAATAGGGAGGAATCGGCAATACGCCCGCCGCATCCAACAGGTCGGCAAACGTGCAAGTCGGATGATCCCATGTAAATTCAATCAGATGGCTGTCCCCGCAGGTTTGCAATTTTTCGGCCTTCAGCACGACAGTCTCGCCACCCAACAGCACTTCCTTATGCAGAGCGCCTTCTTTCCACTTCTTCAGGTTACCGACCAGACAAGTCCAACGGCAACGTCCGGTTTGCTGGAACACCAAAGCATAATCATGCGGTTCCACCGGCTCCAGGCAGAAAATCTCGATCTTGGCCCCTGTCTCTTTCCGGAACAGAAGTCGTGCCTGGATTACCCGCGTATTATTAAAAACCATCAGGGAACCTTCCGGCAAGTAATCTGTAATGTGTTTGAATATACTTTCGCTGACTTTTCCTTCCTTATATAATAAGAGTTTCGATTCGTCCCGCTTGGGTAACGGGAACTTGGCGATCCGCTCGTCAGGCAGCGGATAATCGAAATCTTCAATACGTATCTGTTGCGTCTTTGTTGTCATGACTTTTTCTATTACAGGTTCTTTATGATCAAACCAGATTGCAAAAATACAAATTTATTGGCACTTTGTCATATTCTTCCTATCTTGGCAGAGAATTATAAACCCAAAAGATAGAATATCAATGGTATTTGAAATCAGACAAGAACAGGAAAAAGACTACAATACAGTCCATCAAGTAATCGAACTCGCTTTCAGGGATATGGAAGACAGCGACCATAGCGAACCTTTTTTAGTAGACCGCCTGCGTCAAACAGACGCTTTTATCCCGGAGCTTTCATTGGTTGCCGAGATCGGCGGAGAAATTATCGGCCATATCCTGATGACGAAAGTCGAAATCGTTTCAGAAAACAAATCCGTCACCTCATTAGGGTTGGCTCCCGTTTCGGTCCTACCTGCATATCAGAACCGGGGAGTCGGATCAGTCTTGATCCGTGAAGCACACAGACGAGCCGCCGAACTGGGATATGGTTCTGCCGTCTTGCTGGGACATAAGGATTACTATCCGAGATTCGGCTACAAACAAGCCATAGACTTCGGCATCGAATTCCCTTTCGATGTCCCTCATGAATATTGCATGGCGGTCGAATTACGTCCGGAAAGCCTCAAAGACGTACAAGGCATTATCCAATATGCCAAACCATTTATGGAATAACCGGAAACGGAAAGTCGGGAAAAACCTTTTTACAAGCGACTCTTGAAGTTCCAAACAGTTTCTAATCTTGAAACTAAAAGTTTCACAGCATGAAACAAATGGTTTCTCTTAATGAAACCGAAAGTTTCACTTCATGGAACTATTAGTTTCATGCGGTGAAACTTTCAGCCGACAAGTGTATCCACCAAAAATAGCAACAAGAACAGGGATTACTCTTCAGGATTTACTACTTTTGTAGCAAATAACAAAAGTAAATCGCATTATGAGTAACATAAAAGTAGGAGACAAAGTACGTTTCCTGAACAGCACCGGCGGAGGTGTCGTTCGCAGTTTCAAAGGGAAAGACCAGGTTTTGGTGGAAGATGAAGACGGATTCGAAGTGCCGGCGCTGATCCGCGAATGCGTAGTCGTAGGTGATAGCGAAATGCAGGTACACAGCTCCCGGCGTTCACCTCTGCCCTCCGTGACACAAGCGCCCGCCCCGCAACCCAAGAAGCCGGAACCTCAACCCGAAGTGGAAAAAGTGACGGAGACCGCAGAAGGCGAACGCCTGAACGTCTATCTGGCCTACCTGCCGATAGAGCCGGCCAAAGTAATGCAGGGAAGCGGTTACGAGTGCTATTTCATCAATGACAGCAATTACTATCTGTTCTTCAACTATATGAATCGCCAGAACAATAGCTGGACCAGCCGCTATAACGGCATTGTGGAACCGAACACACAGATATTCCTCGAAGAGTTCGGCAAAGAAGAACTGAACGACCTGGAACGTATCTGCGTGCAGTTGATCGCTTTCAAAAAGGACAAACCCTACTCCTTGAAGAACGCCATCTCGGTGGAACTCCATCTCGATACGGTCAAATTCTACAAGCAACACTGTTTCATGGAAAACGATTTCTTCGACGAAGACGCGATGATCCACCCGATCGTGCGCCAGGATATCCCTGAAAAGGAATTGCTGATTTCAGCCGCCGAACTACAGGAAGCCATGCAACAGAAGGTACGCGAAGACCGCCGCGTCCGTCAGACGATCGTCAAGAAGAAAGCGACAGACAGCACGATCCTGGAAGTGGATCTGCATATCAAGGAGCTGCTGGACAACACCAACGGACTGAGCAACACGGATATGCTGAACTACCAGTTGGAAAAATTCCATGAAGTGCTCGCCAAATACGCCGCCTGCAAAGGACAGAAAATCGTCTTTATCCACGGAAAAGGCGACGGGGTGCTACGCAAAGCGATCGAAAAGGAACTGAAAACAAAATACAAACAACATTATTACCAAGATGCCTCTTTCCGCGAATACGGCTTTGGGGCGACAATGGTAACCATCAAATAAACGGACAATTGCCATCATGGCCATCGAAATAGAAAGAAAATTTCTTGTAAAAGGCGATTTCAGCCGACAAGTGACCTCGACGCAACGCATCGTGCAAGGGTATATCTGCTCACAGCCGGGCCGGACGGTGCGCATACGTATCCGGGGAGAAGAAGGGTTCCTCACGATCAAAGGCGCATCGGACGAAAAAGGATTGAGCCGCTACGAGTTCGAACAAAAGATATCGCTTGCAGACGCGGAAGAACTGCTGAAATTGTGCGAACCCGGCGCCATCGACAAAATACGCAATCTGGTCCCGGTAGGGAAACACATCTGGGAAATCGACGTTTTCAACGGCGACAACGAAGGACTGGTCTTAGCAGAGATCGAACTGGCTTGCGAAGACGAACCTTTCGAACGGCCGCAATGGCTCGGACAAGAGGTCAGCGGAGACCGCCGTTACTACAATTCGATGTTGACTAAACATCCCTATAAAGAATGGAAAGAATCATAAATTTGAAATTATAAATCAATGAAGAGACTCATCATCTCCCTCGCGGCAGCCATCCTGTCGCTACCGGCAGTAGCCGACGAAGGCATGTGGTTACTGCCTTTGCTGAAAGGACAAAAATTCCCCGAAATGCAGGCTCTGGGACTTAAATTGCAGGATTACGATATCTACAACCCCGACTCGGCCTCCCTGAAAGATGCCGTCGTCATATTCGGAGGCGGCTGTACGGGCGAAATCGTCTCGCCCGAAGGATTGCTCCTGACCAACCACCACTGCGGATACGGCTGCATCCAACGACACAGCACGCTGGAACATGACTACCTGACAGACGGATTCTGGGCCATGACGCGCGAACAGGAACTTCCGAATCCCGGCATGACCGTCACTTTCATCGATAAAATAGAAGATGTGACCGATTACGTGAAAAAGGAACTGGAAAAAGACACCGATCCCAACAGCATGAACTTCCTCTCTCCCAAATACCTCAACGGACTGGCAAAAGCGAAGGCCGGAGAAAAGTTCCTGCAGGACAATCCGGGCACGGAAGTCGAAATCAAGGCGTTCTACGGCGGCAACCAGTATTTCATGTTCACAAAGAAAATCTATTCCGACGTCCGCCTGGTAGGGGCTCCTCCCTCATCGATCGGAAAATTCGGCGCGGATACCGACAACTGGATGTGGCCGCGCCACACGGGCGACTTCTCCGTCTTCCGCGTCTACGCCGATGCGAACGGCAATCCGGCTCCTTACTCGGACAAGAATGTCCCGCTTCGTCCGAAACGCTGGTTCAAGATTTCATTGAAAGGCGTACAGGAAAACGACTATGCCATGATGATGGGATTTCCTGGCCGTACAAATAAGTACTACACATCCTGGGAAGTGGCGGAACGCCGTGACATCGACAACACGGTCCGCATCCACATCCGCGACCTGCGCCAGAAAGTCATGCTGGACGAGATGCTGAAAGACCCGGCTGTCCGGATTCAGTATGCCAGCAAATATGCAAGCTCCACGAATGCCTACAAAAATGCGATCGGCAGCAACTGGGCCATCAAAAAGCGCAATTTTGAACAAGTGAAAAAGGAAGAACAGGACAAGCTGGTCGCCTGGTCCAACAAAATGTGCGAACCGAGCTATCCCGACGCCCTGATGGCGCTCGAACAAATCGTAGCGAACCGCAAAGACCTGCGTTTCCGCAGTTGGATGCTGGAGGAAGCGATCCTGCGAGGCATCGAGTTTACAAGCGTTCCGGCTCAAACGGATGCAATCATAGAAGCCTTGAAAGGAAAAGACAAACAAGCCCGGCAAGAACAGCTCCGGCTGCTGGAACGGGCCTATCATGGGTTTGCCAACAGCAATTATTCGGCCGACGTAGACAAGAAGATCGCCAAAGTGATGCTGAAAGAATACCGCACCCAAGTCGACCCGAAAGCACAACCGGCCTATTTCGAACAGATAGACAAGAAATTCAAAGGAGATACGGACCGGTTTGTCGACTATCTGTTCGAGAAATCCATCTTCGGCAGTGAAGAGAATTTCAACAAATTCCTTTCCCGCCCGTCTGTCAAAGCATTGGAAAACGACCCGATGATTCTTTTCACCCAATCTGTCCGCGCGGAAGAAGCCGCCCTGAGAAACGCGTTAAAAGAATTTGAAGAAGGATATGCAATGGCTCACCGCAGTTATGTAAAAGGTTTGCTGGCCATGTACGGCGACCGCGCCAATTTCCCCGACGCCAACTTTACCTTGCGCCTCACCTACGGGCAGGTAAAAGGATACAGCCCTCGCGACTGCGATTATTACGGCCACCAGACAACACTGGACGGTGTGATGGAGAAAGAAGATTCCACCAATTGGGAATTCGTCGTACCAGACCGCCTGAAGGAACTGTATGCCGCCAAAGACTTCGGACGCTACAAGACTTCCAACGGGAAAATGCCAGTTGCATTCAGTACAACCACCCATTCGACCGGCGGGAACTCCGGCAGCCCTGTGATGAACGCAAACGGCGAACTGATCGGAATCAATTTCGACCGCAACTGGGAAGGAGTCGGCGGCGACATCCAGTATCTCCCCGAATACCAGCGCAGCATCATCGTCGACATCCGCTACGTCCTTTTCATCATGGACAAATATGCCGGAGCAGGATATTTGCTGGAAGAGATGGAGATTGAAGAATAACGACCCTATCAAACAAAAGAAGCGGGGATGCCCGTTTCGGGAAGGGAAACATCGTGTAAAAGGTTGTCCTGGTATAATTCAAAAATCATAAATCTTCTTATCTTTGTTCCTCAAAAATAAGAAGATTTATGATCGATCAACCTACCATAGACCGGATATTGGACGCGGCCAACATTGTGGACGTCGTATCCGAATTTGTTACCCTCAGGAAACGAGGCGTAAACTATGTAGGATTGTGTCCTTTCCATAGCGACAAGTCGCCCTCTTTTTATGTGTCGCCGGCAAAAAACATCTGCAAATGTTTTGCTTGCGGCGAAGGCGGCACGGCGGTGCACTTCATCATGAAGCACGAGCAGCTCAACTACTACGACGCGCTCCGCTTCCTTGCCAAGAAATACAATATCGAAATACAGGAGCGGGAACTGTCGGAATATGAAAAGCAGGCACGCAGCAACCGCGAAAGTATGCTGATCGTCAACACCTGGGCACAAAAATACTTCACCACCCAGCTTTACGAGACCCCGGAAGGTAAAGCCGCCGGCCTGCGTTACTTCGCCGAACGTGGTTTCCGGGAAGATACCATTCGCAAATTCCAGTTAGGCTACAGCCTCGACCAACGGGACGCCCTGTATAAAGCGGCAACAAAGAGCGGTTACAAAAAAGAATTTCTCGAAAAGACAGGCCTGGTGATCGCCTACGATAACGGCGGGATAAACGATCGTTTTCGCGGGCGTGTCATTTTTCCGGTCCATTCCCTGAGCGGGAAAGTCGTCGCCTTCGGAGGACGCGTCTTGAAGAAAGACGAAAAGACCGCCAAATATGTCAACTCGCCAGAAAGTGAGATTTATCATAAGAGTAACGAGCTTTACGGGATCTATTTCGCCAAGCAGGCGATCGTAAAGGCTGACCGTTGCTTCTTGGTGGAAGGCTACACGGATGTGATCTCCATGCACCAGGCAGGAGTCGAGAACGTGGTCGCCTCATCGGGTACGGCCCTCACGCAGGGACAGATCCGCCTGATACACCGCTTTACCAATAATATCACAGTCCTGTATGACGGTGATGCTGCCGGTATCAAAGCTGCCTTGCGCGGTATCGACCTGTTGCTGGAAGACGGCATGAACGTGAAAGTGGTGCTTCTTCCGGACGGGGAAGACCCCGACTCATTCGCCCGCAAGCACAACGCGAGCCAGTTTGCCGAGTTTATCCGGCAGAACGAGACCGATTTCATCCGTTTCAAAACACGCCTGTTATTGGATGATGCGGGAACGGACCCGATCAAACGGTCGGCACTGATCTCCGATATCATCCGGACAGTGGCCATCATTCCCGACAATATCGCCCGCTCCCTTTATATCCGGGAATGCAGTGCGATGATGGAAATAGACGAGAAGCTTCTGCTGAACGAAGTGAACAAAATCCGCCTCAACAAGGAAGAAAGACAAGCGAACACTCCGCCCTTCCCCATCCCGGCCGCTCCCGGGAATATCCCCGAATATCCGGACATACCCGGTTACCCTCCTTATCCGGAAGAGATATCGGCAGAAAATCCCATGCCTTCAGACAATACGATCCCGCCACCGCCGCCGGAAGAATACGGTCCTGAAGATGGAGGAGGCAGCATGCCGCCTCCGGCTCCTCTTATGCCGCCGCCAAACATTCCGACCAGGCCAAAGCGTTCGCCATACGAGGCATACGAAGTGGCCTTGTTGCGGTACATCGTGCGCTATGGCGAGCGTATCCTGTTCCAATATACGGAAGAAGAGACGAACGAGGAAGTCGTGATCCGCGTTTCCGAATATATCCGTTCCGAGCTGGAACGCGACGATCTGACCTTTTATACTCCGCTTTTCAAGGGTATGATGAACGAAGCGGCCGATCGCTGCCAGAACGAAGGGTTTATTGCGAACCGGTATTTCCTCGCCCACCCCGATCCGAACGTGAGCCGCCTGGCCGCCAACCTGATCAGCGAAAAATATCAACTTAGCAAGTATCACACCAAATACCGGGAACTGGAACAGGAAGAAGACAAACTCGACCAACTGGTAATCCGTGAACTGTATGCTTTCAAAGATGCCTATATCCTCTCGCAAATCAAAGAGATACAGGCAGAGATCAAAAGCATGCAAAACAACGGAGACATGAATCAGGTTTTCGAGCTGATGAAAAAGCTCACACGACTGAATGAAATAAAGAATGTATTAAGTAAAGAATTGGGAGAAAGAATCATATTAAAAATGTAATGCCTATGAATTTTTTAGAAACGGAAAACGTGGTAAAGCAATACGCCAGCCACCTCGCCCTCAACAAGGTCAGCATCCAAGTTCCCGAGGGAAAAGTCTTCGGACTATTAGGACCGAACGGAGCCGGCAAAACCACACTGATCCGCATCATCAACCGCATCACAGCCCCCGACAGCGGCCTTGTCCGTTTTAACGGGCGCGAGTTCCAGCCGGAAGATATCTACCAGATCGGTTACCTGCCGGAAGAACGCGGCTTGTACAAAAAAATGAAAGTCGGCGAACAAGCCATCTACCTGGCACAGCTGAAAGGGCTCTCCTACCAGGAAGCCCGCACACGGTTGATACGCTGGTTCGAAAAATTCGATATCATGCCCTGGTGGAACAAGAAGCTGGAAGAACTGTCCAAAGGGATGCAACAGAAAATACAGTTCATCATCACCATTATCCATGAACCGAAACTTCTGATCTTCGACGAACCATTCAGCGGATTCGACCCTGTGAACGCCGAATTGCTGAAAAAAGAAATCCTCGAACTGAAAGATGCCGGACACACGATCATCTTTTCGACACACAACATGTCGTCCGTCGAAGAAATTTGTGACAACATCGCCTTGATCAACCGTTCGCAGGTAGTGCTTTCCGGCAATGTGACAGAAGTGAAAAACCGCTTCCGAACAAACAACTTCACCATCCGCTTTCATACCGGAGCCGGGAAATTACAGCCCATCCCGGAAATATTCAGCCTGCTGACGGAGAAAGACCTGGCCGGGACAAGCGAAGCACGCATCCATAAAGCACCGGGTATTACCAACTCCGCCCTACTTTCCGCACTGGCGGAACAGACCGAAATCATCTCCTTCACGGAAGAGATCCCTTCGATGAACGACATATTTATTAACACCGTTTCCGGTACAAATACCACGCAAGCATGAATAAGATAGGACTTATAATAAAAAGAGAATACCTCCGTCGTGTCAGCAAAAAATCGTTTCTGCTGCTGACTTTCCTTACACCGTTCTTGTTTGCCGCCCTCGTGTTCGTCCCGCTCTGGCTGTCGACCATCAAAGGAGATAAGGCCAAGCAGGTGGCGATTATCGACACAACAGGCAAATACGCCCCGTTGCTCAAAGATACGGAAGAATATACTTTCATCACCGAAAAAGGTTCCAGCCTGGAAGAATATCGTAAAAATCCGGACAAGGAGATATTTGCTATCCTGAATATCACAGGCGACTTGCTGCAAAATCCGACCGCGGCAATGCTCTATTCGCAGAAGCAAATTCCGATAGGATTGAAAAACGCGATCGACAAAACGCTGTCCGAGTATTTGAAAGACGAGAAGCTCGCTTCTTACAATATCGATAACCTGAAACAGATCATTGAAGACAGCAAGATCAATTTCAATATCAAAACGATCAAATGGGATGAAGACGGAAGCGAAAAAAGTACTTCGGCCGAAGTCTCCTCTATCTTGGGTATGATATTGACATTCATCATCTACATGTTTATTATCATGTACGGAGCGATGGTCATGCAGGGAGTGATGGAAGAAAAGACGAACCGTATCATCGAAGTGATGATTTCGTCCGTCAAGCCGTTCGACCTGATGATGGGAAAAATCATCGGGATCGGTTTCGTCGGCCTGACACAGGTATTCCTGTGGGGAATCCTGACAACCGTATTGGTATCGGGAAGCCTTTTCTTTTTCGGAGGCAACACATCGCCTGAAGACATGATGACAGCACAGGTGGCGGCACAAGGTATGGGCGATGTGGCTGCCGGTTCATCAAATATCAGCATCCAGGTACAGGAAATCATCAATTCCATCAACTTCGAGATGATCGGCATTTGCTTCGTCCTTTATTTTATCGGTGGCTACTTATTGTATGCAGCTCTATTTGCAGCTATCGGAAGTGCCCTGGAACAGCAGGAAGACACCCAGCAGTTCATGACTCCGATCATGCTTTTGATGGCGTTCAGCTTGTATGCCGGAATCTACAGCATGAATAATCCCGACGGCCCGCTGGCATTCTGGTGTTCAATGATTCCGTTCACCTCCCCTATCGTGATGATGGTCCGCTTGCCATTCGACATTCCGGTATGGGAACTGGCACTCTCGTTTGCCTTGCTGTTTGCCACATCCATATTTATCGTCTGGTTCTCGGCCAAAATCTATCGTGTAGGTATTTTGATGTACGGAAAGAAACCGAGCATTAAAGAAATGATCAAATGGGTGAAATATAAATAGACAAGGAGCCATACTCATAATGCCTGTTATTAGACCTTAATAATGGGCATTATGAGGTACTTATTAGCATGTCTATCGCTGAATTATGAGGGCGAAGAGATTCAAACACGGACATTCGATCGTGACAGGTGGTATATCGCTTCAACATTTCAAGCCGATATTGATTTCGATCCGCATCTCAAACAATACTATCTTGCAAATCCGGACTACACCTCCTATTATGTCAAAGACAAGACATACACATACGAAGTGATACCTTGCTTTCTCAGAATGTTCGAATCCCGCTGGTACTTAATTTGCGAATATTTAAACCACAAAGCGACACGAGTCCTTGCTTTAGAGCGGATGCAGCCGTTGGTTATCGGGGAGAAAGAGGGGTTACCGTCACCCAATATAACACCGGCATACTTCTATCAAGATTGCTTCGGCATCATCCGGGACGATAAGCAACCGGAAAAGATCATACTTAAAATATACGGTAATCAGGCTGATTATATACGCTCCGTTCCACTCCACTCTTCCCAAGAAGAGCCGGAAGCGACACTTGATTACGAGATCTTCCAATTAAGCCGACATTTCGGACTCAATTATTAAAAGTTTCAAGCCAGTTTCACATAAAAAGAGCCGCATCATCAACTAATGATACAGCTCTTTTTATGTTGTTCAACCAGGGCTCGAACCTGGACTAACAGGACCAGAATCTGTTGTGCTACCATTACACCATTGAACAATTTCAATTCAAAAAAGACGACAATCAATTATTTTTGTTGTTCAACCAGGGCTCGAACCTGGACTAACAGGACCAGAATCTGTTGTGCTACCATTACACCATTGAACAATTTCAATTTTACTTGCCGACTCTCTCATCGTTTGCGAGTGCAAAAGTACATACTTTTTCAAAATAAACAAGCAATCCGGTAATTTTTTTTCATCAATAAACTTTTTTCTTTTCCTGCTTGTTTTGATTTTGCAAGTATATACATATATTAATAGAGGGAAATACCCCACATAATAAATATAAGAAGTATATTTGCGACTTCGAATATTATTCAATAAAACATAGATGGATCAAACAGAAGTATTAGTAAAAACGATTGTAGAAGGCCTACAGGAAAAAAAAGGCAAAAACATTGTAACCGTAGACTTAACCCAATTATCCGGCTCGATCTGCCAATATATGATAATCTGCGAAGGAAGCACTCCGACCCAGGTTTCCGCATTGTCTGATTCGGCATGGGATTTTGCACAGCGTGAGGCAGGTGAAAAACCGCTTTCAATAGACGGAGCACAGCGTGCCGAATGGATCGGAATGGATTATGGCACGGTTCTTGTACACATATTCTTACCGGAACTCCGCGAGTTTTACAATCTGGAAAATCTTTGGTCGGATGCCAAAGTAACCCGGATTGCCGACCTCGACTGATGACCGATCTTACATTGTATAGAGATAATCAAATATGGAAAATAAAAACGACATGTTTAACAAAGCGCCGAAGAACAACAAGCAGAAGATTTTTAAGTTTAATCTTTATTGGATGTACGGACTCATTTTTATGATGCTTGTAGCTTTGTATTTGACAAACGACTCTTCGGCATCCAAAGAGTTAGGCTGGACCGAGTTCCAGAAATTAGCACAGGAAAACGTATTCGACCGAATGGTCGTTTATAACAAGAAGAATCTGGTTGAAGCGACCGTAAAAGATGGACGGAAAGGCTTGGTATTCAAAAAAGACAGTGCGGCATTGGGTACAAACCCGAAAGTATATGTCAAAATACCGTCGGCCGATAAATTCTCGGACTTCTATGACAAGGCCGTTGCCGAAAATCACATAACCACGCAGGTCAGCTTTGAAGAAGGCGACGATGCGATTTGGAATTTCCTTGTTTCGTTCGGTCCGATATTGCTGATCATCGCCGTGTGGATGTTCCTGATGCGACGCATGTCCGGAGGAGCAGGCAGTGGTCCCGGTGGAGTATTCAGTGTAGGAAAGGCAAAAGCACAGCTTTTCGATAAAGACAGCGACCGGAAAGTGACATTCAAAGATGTAGCCGGCCTTTCTGAAGCGAAACAGGAAGTAGAAGAGATTGTTTCTTTTCTGAAAAACCCCGAAAAATATACGGAATTAGGAGGTAAAATACCTAAGGGCGCCTTACTGGTCGGCCCTCCAGGAACCGGCAAGACGTTATTGGCCAAGGCTGTCGCCGGAGAAGCAGACGTGCCGTTCTTCTCCCTGTCCGGTTCGGACTTCGTAGAAATGTTTGTCGGCGTAGGTGCTTCGCGTGTCCGTGACCTGTTCCGCCAGGCAAAAGAGAAAGCTCCTTGTATCGTATTTATTGACGAGATCGATGCTGTCGGCCGTGCCCGTGGCAAGAACGTAAACATGAACAGCAACGATGAACGTGAAAACACCTTGAACCAGTTATTGACGGAAATGGACGGATTCGGTTCCAACAGCGGTGTCATCATTCTGGCGGCGACGAACCGTGCCGACATTCTGGATAAGGCGCTGCTTCGTGCCGGACGTTTCGACCGTCAGATCCATGTGGAATTGCCGGACTTGAACGAGCGCAAGGAAATATTCGGAGTGCACCTGCGCCCGATCAAAATCGACGAAAGTGTCGATGCTGAATTCCTGGCACGCCAGACTCCCGGTTTTTCCGGAGCCGATATTGCCAATGTATGCAATGAAGCTGCATTGATTGCCGCCCGTAACGGTAAAAAGTTTGTCCAGAAAGAAGACTTCATGAATGCGGTCGACCGCATCGTCGGAGGTTTGGAGAAACGTACTAAAATTACGACTGCGGATGAACGCCAATGTATAGCCAACCATGAAGCCGGCCATGCCACCTTAAGCTGGTTGCTGGAACATGCCAATCCACTGGTTAAAGTAACAATCGTTCCGCGAGGCAAGGCGTTAGGCGCCGCCTGGTATCTGCCGGAAGAACGTCAGATTACCACCCGCGAACAATTACTGGACGAAATGTGTGCCACCCTTGGCGGACGAGCTGCCGAAGAGCTCTTTTTGGGAAAAGTCTCCACTGGAGCATCCAATGACCTTGAACGGGTGACTAAACAGGCTTATGCCATGGTCGTCTATTTCGGTATGAGCGACCGTTTGCCGAACTTGAACTACTACGACTCAAGCGGACAAGACTGGGGTTTCACCAAACCGTACAGCGAGGAAACAGCCCGGACGATCGACCAGGAAGTACAAACTATTATCAACGAACAATACGAACGAGCCAAAAGCATCCTAAAAGAACACGCATCGGGACACAATATGTTGGCTCAGGTACTGCTGGAACGGGAAGTGATCTACACGGAAGATGTCGAGCACATCTTCGGTAAACGCGCGTGGGTTTCCCGCTCGGAAGAGATCCTGGAACTGCAAGAGAAGGCAAACGGCAAAAAGACCGAAGAAACAAAAGTTTCCGAAGCTGACAAGCAGTAAGAAGCCGGCAAACAGTAAGATGACTCAATAAATACAATTCCATGCCCACGAAATTTGAAACAGATGGGCATGGAATTTATTTTTTAATTATATTTGTACCTGAATAAATCAATAAAACACTATCATCTTGAAAAATCTGATTATACGGGCGTTAACCGGAATTATATTCGTCGTGGTACTGGTCAGTGCCATTTGCCTCCATCCCATTTCTTTCCTCATTCTTTTCTGTACCATAACAGGATTGACCCTTTGGGAATTCAGCGGTTTGGTCAAACACCATGAAAATGCGAATTTGCAACGGACCATGAATGTACTCGGAGGAGCATATCTGTTTATCGCCACTTTCGTTTATGCAAACGGGTTGACAGACGGAAAGATATTCTTACCCTATCTGCTATTTATCATATTGACAATGATAGCCGAACTCTATTATAAGGCTCCGAATCCGATCAACAACTGGGCATTCACGCTTTTCGCCCAAGTTTATTGTGCCGGCTCCTTCTCCATGCTGAACTTTATCGGTGCAGAACCGGGAGCACCCGGCGTCATAAGCTACACGCCTCTTTTTATCATGGCAATCTTTATTTTCGTCTGGCTGGACGATACGGGAGCATATCTGATCGGCTCCCTGATCGGAAAAAGGAAATTGTTTGAACGGATTTCTCCTAAGAAATCATGGGAAGGTTTCTTTGGCGGGTTAATCCTCGTCGCGGTTTCCTCGCAGGCATTCGCCTGGTTCGCCCCGGAAATAAGCCGGCTAAATTGGTTGGGACTGGCAACTACGGTCGTCCTGTTCGGAACTTGGGGAGACCTGATCGAATCCTTGCTGAAACGCACGCTCGGAGTAAAAGACTCCGGCAACATATTGCCGGGACACGGAGGAATGCTGGATCGCTTCGACAGCGTCATGTTGGCTGTCCCCGCGAGCTACATCTATATCGAATTATTCATTCGAAATTAAAGGTGAGTGTCACCATCCGGGAAGTCGCTTTTGACAATGAGTTCGGATATTTGATCAAATCCGGATCCGTCAGGTCACCCCGGTCTTTCTCCAGCAAGTCTACCAAGCCGAAGCTGAACTTAAGTTCGGGACATAATTTGAAAAACGGGAGATAAATATCACATCCTATACCGAACTCCACACCGAAATCCGTTCCTTTCAACAGGATCGGATTACCTTTCTTACGCCCAAGATCAAAAGCACCGTAAATACCGCCAATCAGATAAGGACGATAATTATTCACACGGAAAGCGCTGTACTTCACATCAAGCGGAAACGTCAAATAGTTGGAACGGACAGAAGTGGAATACATGCTTACCACCGGATTTTCATCCGTTCCCTCCACCCCTTCCATTTCCGGGCGGCGGAACACAAATTTCTTGTCACCGAAATGGATAGTCGGCGTAAAACGCAGGTTGAAATACGAATTCAGATACATATCCCCAATAACCCCGACACTAAAACCGGGCGAATAGCTCGGAATCTCGGCATACCAAGTTTCACCGTCTGTAGCCACACCGGTATTAGTCAATATCAAATCCTGCGCATGCAGCCCTACGTGAAACCCCAAATGGAACCATTTCAAATCCGCATAGGGCTGGTTCTTCACCTTTTCTTTCTGTGCCGTCGCAGCAGCCACAGGAAGAAAGAATATACATATAATAAATAGTAGCCGTCTCAATTCTTCTCGCAATTTTGAAATATAACGGGAAAGAGCCCGACTTATTGCGAAAGAACATTTATTTGTAAAAAAAAGGAGGAGTTCTTTTTTTAATTCAAAGAAAACTCTATTTTTGCACGAACTAATAGTTATCAATTTAAACGTTAAAAAAAATGGCTTACGTAATCAGTGACGATTGTATCGCTTGCGGTACTTGTATTGACGAATGTCCGGTAGGAGCAATTTCAGAAGGTGACAAATACAGCATCAACCCTGAAATGTGTACAGATTGTGGAACTTGCGCAGACGCTTGTCCTACTGAAGCAATTCATCCGGCAGAATAAACCGCAACATCGATAGGTCCCCTCTCTCTACAGGGCCTACAAAAGATAAGGGGCTGTTTTCTATCGAAACAGCCCCTTATTATTTTCCGATTTTTTGCAGACTCGTTCAAAATTCGATATTCAGTTTGATCTCATCCGAGTCGTCTTCCTGCCGATCTTCATACGGCACCGCCTCCACCGGCTTTTCACCGGCTTTACATTGCTTAATGTAATTGATAACATCATTCATTCCATTCATGAACTTGTCAAAATCCTCTTTATACAGGAAAATCTTATGTTTTTCAAAAGAAATCTGTGCATCCCCTTTCGACTGCACCTTTTTGCTTTCAGTCACAGCCAAAAATAAATCGTCCTTCAGATTTTTCTTCACATCCAGATAATAAATTCTTTTTCCCGCTTTAATGGTCTTAGAGTATAAAATCTCCTTATCACCACCTTCAAACTGCATTTTCTTCACCGAGTCTTCCATTATAGCAAACATTTGTTAAACACCCACCCTTTTATCATAACTTGCCTCAAATATGTGCATTTTTTTTAAAATAACAACCATTTTAACGCAGGAAAATACGTATAAAGAATCGGAATATTATGAAATAATAAATAACCTACATAAAATTAGGCGAGGCAACGAACTTTTCTCAAAAGAATGACTAACTTTGCAGCCAAATTTATAACAAGTAGTTCCTTCAAACGATGATCAACAGAATTTTAATCCGCATTAAAGTTTTACAGATAGTATATTCTTACTATCAAAACGGAAACAACGACCTCAAAGTAGCGGAAAACGAATTGCTTTTCAGCCTCAGAAAGTCTTATGATTTATATCATTATTTCCTTCTTCTAATTGTCGATGTCACAAACTTACAAAGACGCATTCTGGATGCCCGCAAGAACAAGTATATGCCGACAGAAGCCGACTTGAGTCCCAACACTCGACTGACAGACAATCGCTTTGCCGCACAAATAGCCGAAAACGAAGCCCTTCGGAAGTATGTGACCGAACAAGGTCTTTCATGGGATAACGATGAAGATCTGATCAAGATGGTGCTCGACCTGATCTTATCGTCCGACTTGTATGAGGAATATTTGAACAATGAAAACGACTCATACGAGACAGACAAGGAATTCTGGCGTACCGCATTCAAAAAGCTGATCTGCGGCAACGAAGCGATCGACGAGTACCTGCAAGACAAAAGCATTTACTGGAACGACGACATATCCATCGTCGAAACATTTACGCTGAAAACGATCAAACAATTCGAAGAAGCAGCGGGAAGCAAACAAAAATTGTTGCCGATGTTCAAAGATCTCGAAGACCAGTCCTTCGCCATCAAATTATTCCGCCAATCGTTGATGAAAGGAAGCGTATGGCGTGAACGTATCAACAAGCACATGAAGAACTGGGAGACCGAACGAATAGCCAATATGGACCTTATCATCATGCAGGTCGCGTTGGCTGAGATCATGACGTTCCCCACAATACCCATCAACGTGACGCTGAACGAATATATCGACACGGCCAAATACTACAGTACGCCGAAAAGCGGAACGTTCATCAACGGTATTTTAGATTCTATAGTCGGCGAGTTAAAAAAAGAAAAGTTATTGCTCAAAGACTAATTATTATCCTTACATTTGTGTCAGTATCGAATTGATATCAACTTATTAATGTTTACAGTTATATGAGCTTACTTACTATTTTACTTCAAGCCGCCGGCGGAAACCAGCAATGGTCAGGCATTTTGATGATGGTTGTCATTGTTGCTATCTTCTATTTCTTCATGATCCGTCCGCAACAAAAGAAACAAAAAGAGATTCAGAAAGCCCGTGAAGCATTGAAAGCGGGAGACAAAGTGATCACGGCCGGAGGCATCTACGGAAAGATAAAAGAAATCGGTGACACTTACATGTTAATTGAAATTTCTGACGGCGTACGCATCCGTGTAGACAAAACATCCGTGTTCGCATCTGCAGAGGACGCACAGCAAAAATAAACAACGGAACACATGTCACGACTTGGACAAATCAAACAAACATTCAAGTCTGTCCGGATAGAGATTAAGGCTTTTCTCCGCCGTCAACAGTGGAAAGAAGCCTTGATCTTTTTCTATTTCACACTACTGGCTTTCGGGTTCTGGCTCCTCCAAAGCTTACAGCAAGAGTATGAGATAGATATCAAAATACCGGTCAAGTACAAGAATGTGCCGCCTGACATATCTTTCACGGAAACACCGCCCGAAGCCATTACGGTCAAAGTGAAAGACAAAGGGAGCGTTCTGCTGAACTACT
The DNA here is from genome assembly GCA_910577325.1 of uncultured Parabacteroides sp. Classification (GTDB taxonomy): domain Bacteria; phylum Bacteroidota; class Bacteroidia; order Bacteroidales; family Tannerellaceae; genus Parabacteroides. The sequence goes on along the minus strand of CAJTMR010000009.1, from coordinate 95,735 downwards.
CCCTCGGCCGGTCGTTCGCCCCGATTGAGGCCAATATGAAAACACAACCGGAAAAAGCAGGAAAGCTGGTGGTCAGCAGGAAAGACATCGAAAGCGACATAAAGAAACAACTGATTGCGACCACTTCGCTGCTCAACTTCGATCCCCAGCATATCGATGCGGCTTACAGCAAACGTATCAAAAAGGAGATACCGGTCGTGTTTGCGGGAACCGTCCAAACAAATGCAGGTTTCAAAGTCTCGGGAGACATCTCCATTACTCCCCGTAATATCAACGTTTACGCCAGCGATGTCGTTCTGGACACCTTGCAAGAGATAAAAACAGTTCATACCGAGATAAAGAAAGGAAGCAAGACTGTCACGCGTACCGTCCAACTGGAAAAGATCGACGGGGCGACTCTCGAACCGACAAGTGTGACCATCACGATCCCGATAGAAGAATATACGGAAAAGACACTGGAAATACCTGTCACCTGCCCCAACCTGCCACGCCGTTACACCCTGCGTACATTCCCGTCTGTCGTGAAAGTAAGCTGCAACGTTCCTCTTTCACGCTTCAAGGATGTCTCGGCGGATGATTTCGAAATACGGGTCTCTTTTACCGACCTGGAACAAAGTACTTCAGGGACATTGCCTTTGCTGCTGAACAAGAAACCGAGTTGGGTGGATGCCGCCACAATTTCACCGGACCGGATCGAATTTATACTGGAACAAACAAAATCAAATGATTAAGATAGGAATCACCGGAGGAATCGGAAGCGGAAAATCAGTGGTGGCCGCCTTATTGGAGTTGTCGGGCATTCCCGTGTACATCGCCGATACGGAAAGCAAACGCCTGACAGCCACATCGCCCGTTATCCGGGAAAAACTGATCGCCTTGTTCGGCAAGGAGCTATATACGGCAAACGGTTTAGACAAAAAACGCCTCGCCTCTCATATTTTCGGAAACCCGGAACAGCTTGGGCAAGTCAATGCGATCATTCACCCGGAAGTGAACCGCCACTTTCTTGCTTGGGCCGAAAGGCAGGACACCGCGGTATGCGCCATCGAATCCGCCATCCTTTTCGAATCAGGCTTTAACCGGGTTGTCGACACGACACTGATGGTCTATGCCCCGATGGAGATACGCATCAGCCGGGTACTCGAACGCGATGCCGTTTCACGCGAAGAGGTCATACGCCGCATCAAAAGCCAGTTGCCGGACGAAATAAAGAAAGAAAAAGCGGATCATGTGATCATCAACGACGGCCAACAAGCCTTACTTCCGCAGATAAGAGCCTTCCTTACCGGCCTAAGGAAATAAAATTATTGATTTTCAACTTTATATCAAACAAAAAAGCAGGTTTATCCGGTTAAAAGAGACGTTGGTGCTTAGTGAATAATCATTAGAAACAAGAAAATATGCCCAAAACGACCGGAAATTCCCGCCAGTTATGCTACATTTGCATACGAAAAAGTTAAACACTATTAGAAAAACAAAGTATTATGTTGAAGACGATTTTGTCTATCTCGGGTAAACCGGGATTGTTTAAATTGGTTTCCCACGGGAAAAATATGCTGATTGTTGAGTCGTTAGCAGACAAGAAAAGAGTTCCTGCATACGCAAAAGATAAAGTGATTTCCCTTGGAGACATTGCCATCTACACAGATGAATCGGAAGTGCCTTTGCACGAAGTTCTGACTAATGTCAAAAATAAAGAAAACGGACAGAAAGCATCTGTTTCCACATCCGCCAAACCGGATGAACTGCGTGCCTATTTTGCAGAGATTCTTCCTAATTTCGACCGTGAACGTGTATACCCGAGCGACATCAAGAAATTGATCTCTTGGTATAACATCCTAATCGGAGCCGACATCACGGAATTCACTCCGGAAGAACCGGTAACAGAAGAGACCCCGGCCGAAGAAACGAAAGAAGAGGCTTAACAGGTCCGCCCCCGAAGCCTTCCAGAAACCCCCTTTCTTCCCTATGCAGACGGCAAGCAAAGATAAAGCTATGGGTTACGCACCCTAAAGCATAGCTTTGGATAGGCTAAGGCGACCACTTTATTCGGACAACAAGAAAAATCCCTGCAAAGGTGATTCCGGCTTCGGACCATCACACCTTTGCAGGGATTATATGTAAGGGCACGTTTTATCTTCAGAACAAGGGATCGGATACTTTTTCCTTCAACAAGGCCAGATCGACCACTTGGCAGATATCATCCACATAATGGAAAGTCAGACCTTTCAGATAGTCCGGCTTGATCTCCTCGACATCTTTCTTATTCTCCCGGCAAAGGATCAGTTCCTTGATTCCGGCACGTTTGGCCGCCAATATCTTTTCCTTGATGCCACCCACCGGAAGGACTTTGCCACGCAGCGTAATCTCGCCGGTCATAGCCAAATTGCTGCGTACCTTGCGTTGTGTAAAAGCCGACACCAACGAAGTGACCATAGTGATACCGGCACTCGGCCCGTCTTTCGGTATTGCCCCCTCGGGCACATGGACATGGACATTCCAATTATCAAACATATCTTCGTCGATACCGAAATGTCCGGCATGCGAATGAATGTATTCGAGTGCCAATATGGCAGACTCCTTCATCACATCCCCCAAATTGCCTGTCAAAGTGAGCTTCGCGCCTTTCCCCTTGCTCAAGCTGGACTCCACAAACAGAATCTCACCACCGACCGCCGTCCAAGCAAGCCCGGTGACAACACCTGCGTAGTCATTCCCCTGATATTTATCACGGGTATATTCGACAGCTCCCAAGTAATCATGCAGATCTTCCGGACGAACCTGTGCAGGAAGCTCCTCGCCGGACGCCAGCTTGCGGGCCAGCTTACGCATGATCTTGGCAACCTTTTTGTCCAACTCCCGTACACCGCTCTCACGGGTGTAAGATTCGACAATCGCCTGCAACGTCTTTTTGGGGAACTTCACTTTTCCTTTCGGCAGGCCATGAGCATCCAACTGTTTCGGGACCAAATGACGGGCAGCGATTTCCACCTTCTCTTCCATGATATAGCCACTCACCTCGATCAGCTCCATACGGTCCAGCAACGGCTGGGAAATCGTATTCAGGTTATTGGCAGTCGCAACAAACATAACCTTGCTCAGGTCATAATCTATGTCCAGATAATTGTCATGGAAAGCATTGTTCTGCTCGGGGTCCAACACCTCAAGCAAGGCGGAGGCGGGATCTCCCTTGAAGTCATTCGTCACCTTGTCGATCTCGTCAAGGATAAACACCGGATTTGAAGTTCCGGCCTTCTGGAGATTCTGGATGATACGTCCGGACATCGCACCGATATAGGTACGGCGATGACCGCGTATCTCCGCTTCGTCATGCAGCCCTCCCAACGAAACCCGGACATACTTGCGATGCAAAGCCTCCGCGATTGATTTTCCCAGCGAAGTCTTTCCGACTCCCGGAGGCCCGTACAAGCAAATGATGGGTGACTTCATGTCCCCCTTCAGTTTCAGCACCGCCAAATGCTCGACAATACGCTCTTTCACCTTTTCCAGTCCGTAATGATCACGATCCAGGACTTTCTGTGCATGGGCAAGATTGAAATTATCCTTACTGTATTCATTCCAAGGTAGATTGACGATCGTCTGCACGTATTGCGTCTGAATGGAAAAATCCGGAGATTGCGGATGCAAACGTTCCAGCTTGCGTATCTCTTTCTCAAACGTTTCAGCCACAGCTTGCGGCCATTTCTTCTTAGCCGCCTTCTCGCGAAGCTCCTTAATTTCCAGTTCGTTGATATTGCCACCCAGCTCCTCCTGGATCGTCTTGATCTGCTGTTGGAGAAAATATTCTTTCTGCTGTTGGTTAATATCCTCGTGAGTCTTCATCTGGATAGACGTCTTCAGTTCCACCAACTGATACTCCCGGTTCAAGATAAACAAAAGACGATACGCGCGGTCTTTCAGGTTACCGATCAACAACAAATCCTGCTTTTCAGACGACCCGTTGGGGACATTGCAACAAGAAAAATTGATCAGATAAAGAATATTTTTATTATTTCTTATTGAAAAAATCAGGTCGCGAGGCGGTTGGGATACAGCCCCGAGCATCTTGATCGTCAAATCCTTAATAGTCGAGACAAGTGCTTCGAACTCACGATCAGACTTGTCCGGCATGATATCTTCAAGCAATTTGATCTTTCCGGTCAGGTAAGGATCGTCAGTAGAAAGTTCTTCCAACAGAAAGCGCTTCTTACCCTGCAGGATCACGGTCGTCGTTCCGTCCGGCATTTCAAGCACGCGGACAATATCGGCCACGACTCCCGTCGTATACAGATCATCCATCTTCGGATCTTCCGTATTCACATCCTTTTGGCAGACCACCCCGATCAGACTTTTCTTATGGGCGGCTTCCTTTATCAGACGCATAGACTTGGGACGGCCTATCATGACCGGCATAGCCACGCCCGGAAACAACACCATATTGCGGAGCGGGAGAATGGGCAATTCCTCCCCCACATTCTCCATTCCTTCGGTAAAGTCTTCATCCACATCGCAATCTGTGAGGATAGGCATTACGATACCAATATTATCATCCAAGTCGTTGTACGACTCCTCGGCAAACATCGTTACTTTATCTTTCTTCATATATTCTTTGTCATAGTCGCGGAATATTCTTTTATCACCCGCAATTCTATTTTATACAATAAACGTGCCAAAGTTACTATTTTTAACTCAATTCTGCCTACTTTTGCACTAAACAATCTATTTTCAATTTTAACTGCTATGTCAAATCCTTTTTTTCGATTCAAACAGTTTACCATCCGTCATGATAAATGCGGGATGAAAGTAGGAACCGACGGTGTTCTGCTCGGCGCGTGGGCCGGAACAGAAGCGTGCAGCCGCATACTGGACATCGGGACGGGGACCGGACTGATCGCCCTGATGTTGGCACAACGCTGCAAAGCGGTCATCGACGCCATCGACATAGATGCTGATGCCTGTCTCCAGGCACAGGAAAACGCAGAATCATCCCCTTTTGCCGGCCGGATAAATATCCTGCATTCCTCCTTGGCCGATTTCGCACAAGCCGGAACGAACCGATATGACCTGATCGTATCCAATCCTCCTTATTTCGTCGATTCATTAAGATGTCCCGACCGGCAACGGAACACGGCACGTCACACCGATACGCTGACATTGGAAGATCTGTTGCAGGACAGCCGTAAACTGCTTGCCCCGCAGGGACGCGTCGCCCTCATCCTGCCCTACGACCAGAAAGAGCGTCTGGCGGATTGTATCCGAGCACAACATTTGTTTCTTTCGAAGGAAGTATCCGTCATCCCCGTCGCCGGCGCCCAACCGAAACGGCTGTTAACCGAACTGTCAACAGACACCTCCGCTTCTCCCACATTCTCCAGCCGGCTGACCATCGAGATGGCAAGACATCAGTATACTGACGAATATATCGACCTGACGAAAGACTTCTATTTAAAGATGTAAGGGAGTTTCTTGTCAAAGAAACGGGTCACTTCACCAAACAGGTTATGCACCTCTTTCGTAAAAGAAACAGTTTCCGGTGTCAATACGTTCAATGATTTCGGAAGAACAGAGATTTCAATCCGGCTATCCGCCATGACCGGCTCGCCGTCCAGGTGCATGACTCCCGGTTTCTGACGGATGATCGTGACATCTTTTCCCTTGAATGTCTTGATCTTGCTATTACGGTCAATTTGCCTCGTAAACAACTGGATAGCCAACGGCGCGATATCCAACGGACCAAAAGGAGAAAGGATCGTGATATCCATTTTGCCATCCTGGATATTGGCATGGGGAGCGATAAAGGCATTGTTCCCATACTGGGAAGCATTCCCGCAAGCCACTAAAAACGCCTTTTCCTTGACCGTCTGATTGTCGATCAATATTTCATAAGGTTCGGGTTGATAGCCCAGATATTCCTCCACAGTGTTTTTTATATAGGTAAGCGAACCGCGACGTTTCTCTCCGGCAAACTTCTGGCTGACCGCCGCATCAAAACCGACCCCGCAAGTACAGAAAAATATACGCCCGTTCGCCTTGCAACAGTCGATTGTCGAAACGTGCCCCTTCACGATCAGGTCGATCGCACGGCGTACATCCATCGGGATATGCAATTCACGTGCCAAGCCATTGCCGGACCCTTTCGGGATAATTCCCAGCACGGCATCCGAATGGAGCATGGCACAGGCAATCTCGTTCACGGTCCCGTCTCCACCGACGGCAATCACACAATTGGCTCCGTTATCGAGAGCCTGCCGCGTCAGTTCGCTGGCATGTCCGGGATATTCCGTAAAAGAAATTTCCACACAACAATTACCACCCACAAAAGCGTTTTCAATCATTTTCGGAATCTTTCTTTTCGAACCGACACCCGAAATCGGATTTATAATGGCCTGTATGTTGATTGTCCGTCCCTCCATTCTTGCTACTGCTTACTTTGAGAGGACAAAAATAATGCTTTTGTAAAACTTTTAAAGTATTTCGGCTACTATAAGTTATTTTTTTACTACTTTTGCGGCTGGATTTGCCGAAACATAGATATTATGTAGCACGCAGACCTGGGTTCTTTTAGAATAACAATGTAGCGAGAAAATCATTCTCTGTCAATTATAATATGAAACTTTTACAAGAGAAACTATCAAAGTACGATGCACCTCAGCGGGCCATGGCCGCAGGAATTTATCCATACTTCAGAATGATTGAAAGTGATCAGGATACAGAAGTAATGATCAGCGGTAAAAAAGTCTTGATGTTTGGTTCTAACGCCTACTTAGGCCTGACAAACCATCCGAAAGTAAAAGAGGCGGCAATTGATGCCATTAAGAAATATGGTACGGGGTGTGCCGGTTCACGTTTCTTGAACGGAACGTTGGATTTGCACATCCAGTTGGAAAAACGTTTGGCCGAATTTGTCGGAAAAGAAGATGCCATTGTATATTCCACCGGATTCCAGGTAAATTTAGGGGTCGTATCCTGTCTGACAGGACGTGAAGACTATATCATCTGGGACGAACTGGATCATGCGTCTATCATTGAAGGACACCGTCTTTCCTTCTCTACCAAACTGAAATACAGGCATAACGATATGGAGTCTTTGGAAAAGCAACTCCAGAAATGTGAACCTGACAAGGTAAAACTAATTGTTATAGACGGCGTGTTCAGTATGGAAGGCGACGTTGCCAAATTACCGGAAATTATAGCATTAGCCAAAAAGTACAATGCAAGTGTAATGGTTGACGAAGCCCACGGCTTGGGAGTCTTGGGCGATCACGGTCGCGGAACTTGTAACCATTTCGGCGTGACCGACGATGTAGACCTGATCATGGGTACATTCAGCAAGTCGCTTGCTTCTATCGGCGGTTTCATTGCTTCGGATAAGGAAACGATCAATTATCTCCGCCACAACTCCCGTTCTTATATATTCAGTGCAAGTAATACTCCTGCCGCTACAGCAGCAGCCGGTGCGGCACTCGATATTATGCTGAGTGAACCGGAACGTATTGATCATCTGTGGAAACTGACCCACTATGCATTAGACGGATTCCGTAACATGGGATGCGAAATCGGTCATACCTCGACACCGATCATTCCGCTGTTTATCCGCGACAACGACTTGACATTCCTGATCGTAAAAGAATTGTTCGAAGCCGGAATCTTTGTAAATCCGGTCGTATCTCCGGCTGTCGCGCCTGAAGATACACTGATCCGTTTCTCACTGATGGCGACTCACACGATTGAACAACTCGATCATGCGTTGGAAGCCATTCACAAAGTATTTAAAAGTCACGGACTGGTTAAGTAAATCAACACGGACAACAATATCGAAAAGGGCAAAACGGAGTATTCTGTTTTGCCCTTTCTCTTTATAATTCATTCTTGATTTGCCACGAACCAAATATTTTGCGTATTTTTGCGTAATTGTACGCACATAAATACATTATATATATACCGACAAATGAGTTTTAAATTAAATACAGGAAGTTGCTGCATGGGTAAAAATGGATGCAGCAAGATACAAAACAATAAACTGAACACCTATGATTGGCTTTGCGACGTCCCCGACGCGGCAAACGCGACCGACTACGTGGAAGTGCAGTTCAAAAACACCCGCAAAGGATACTACCTCAACAGTTCCAAGATACCTTTGGAAAAAGGAGATTTAGTTGCTGTGGAAGCCAACCCCGGACATGATATCGGGACCGTGACTCTAACCGGCAAGCTTGTTCTTCTTCAGATGAAAAAGAACAATATCCGCACCGGTGAAGGCAACGAACCTAAAAAAGTATATCGCAAAGCCAAAACGACCGATATTGAAAAATATGAAGAGGCAAAGGCCAAGGAGCACGACACAATGATCCGTTCGCGCCAAATCGCTGCCGATTTGGGACTGAATATGAAGATCGGAGACGTGGAATACCAAGGAGATGGCAATAAGGCTATCTTTTATTACATCGCCGATGAGCGTGTCGACTTTCGCCAACTGATCAAAGTACTCGCTGAAGCTTTCCGTGTCCGCATCGAAATGAAGCAGATCGGCGCCCGCCAAGAAGCCGGACGTATCGGCGGTATCGGCCCTTGCGGACGCGAATTGTGCTGTTCAAGCTGGATGACGAGTTTCGTATCGGTAGCCACCGGAGCTGCCCGCTATCAAGATATCTCCATGAATCCCCAGAAATTAGCCGGCCAATGCGCCAAACTGAAATGTTGTATCAACTACGAAGTGGATGCCTATGTGGAAGCACAAAAGCGCTTGCCGTCCCGTGAAGTGGTGCTGGAAACAAAAGACAATACCTATTATCACTTTAAAACAGATATCTTCAAGCGGGAAATCACCTACTCGACCGATAAGTCATTCGCGGCCAATTTGGTCACAATCCCTGCCAACCGTGCCTTCGATGTGATCAACATGAACAAGAAAGGCATGAAGCCGGTTACACTCGAAGCCGATACCAAACCGCAGCCGCCCAAGCGCGATGCCCAAGATATCCTCGGCCAGGACAGTGTGACCCGTTTCGACTCATCCTTGAAAAAGAAGAAAAAGAAACGCAACGGAAACGGCAACGGCAACGGCAATAACAAGGAAAACTTACCGAAAGAAACCGCTGCCAACAACGGCAAAGAGGGCAACGGCAAATTCTCCAACGGAGAAAAGACGAACGGGAACGAAAATAAAAAAGGAAACGGCAACAAAAACGGGAACCGCAACCGGAACAAACCGCGTCCCAACCGAGCAAATAACGATAAGCAACCGAACAATGACACACTTCAGCAACAAGCCAAGCCGGTCTCCAAGCCGGAAGCTTAAAGGAATCATTGCCGCATTGACTTGTTCCTTGTTCTTTTCCTGCGAAAAACCGCCCTTATACGACCAGTATCAAGCGATTAACAATATCACGTGGGAAAAGGACAAGGCATATTATTTTACCTTCGAGGTGAAAGATATATCCGTACCTTATGACCTGACATTGAAAGTAAGGAACAACAACTTGTACCCGTATCAGAACTTATGGATTTTCTGCAATGAAGAATGGCCGATCGGGCCGCTTCGCCGGGACACTATCGAATGTATACTTGCTGATGAATTCGGTAAATGGTATGGACACGGCATTTCCTTATATCAAAGCAGCTTTCCTATTCATTCGCAATATAAGTTCCCGCATGCCGGACAATATACCTTTAGTTTCCGCCAAGGGATGCGTGACGATGCTCTGAAAGGAATACAGGAAATCGGTTTCTCGATCCGTCCCTCCAAGTGACCGGAGGATGCCTCCCTGCATCCTCCTACCTTTCCCTTCTGGAAGCATCCAGACGAAGGAATATAAAAAGCAGGATCGTGAACCCCCAAAGGGAGGAACCTCCGTAACTAAAAAAAGGTAACGGAATGCCGATCACAGGGGTAAGCCCTGTCACCATCCCGATATTGATGGCCAAATGAAAGAAAAAGATAGAAGCGACACTATAACCATACACCCGGTTGAAAATAGAACTTTGCCGCTCAGCAAGCACGATCAGACGCAAGATCAGGAACCCGAACACCAATAGAACCGCCGAGGCTCCGACAAACCCTTGTTCCTCACCAACCGTACAAAAGATAAAGTCGGTATCTTGTTCTGGCACATATTTCAGTTTGGTCTGCGTACCGTTCAAAAAACCTTTTCCGGTGAGTCCACCCGAACCGATCGCGATCTTCGACTGATTTACATTATAGCCCGCACCGCTCGGATCGTCCTCCAAACCCAATGAAACCTTGATACGTATCTGTTGATGCGGTTCCAAAATATCAGTAAATACATAATCAACCGAAAACATAAAAGCCAGCGATCCCAATGCAAAAACAGCTATAAACACATAATGCCATACCCAATTGCGGACGGAAAGGAATATCAGATAGCAAGCAACGAGCAAAACCAACCCGATCGATATGAGGGAATAATCAACCGGCGTAAAGAAAGAAGCGGCATATCCTCCCAAATAGACAATACCCGCAGTACCCAATATCACTTGTATCGCACGAATGTCTTTCCTTTCGATCTGTACTAAAACAACCGTGATTAACAGGATCAAAGAAGAAACAAGCAACTCTCCCACGGCTGTAGTCCCCGCTGTTACATTCGAAAACTTCATGCTGGTAACAAAAAAGACAACCGCACAAACTCCCGACAAAAGAATGTACCCTGACATACCCTCCCGATATAACATCAGAAAAAAAGCCAGATAAACCAAGGCCGACCCTGTCTCCTGTTGCAGCAGGATACAAACCATCGGCAAGAATATCAGCGACAAGACAAGCATGAAGTTCTTAGGAACAGTCAACTTGAAGCCATAGGTATTCATCAGCTTCGCGACAACAAGTGCCGTTGCAAACTTGGCAAATTCCGCCGGCTGCAATCTGACAGGCCCCAAAACGAGCCACGAATGGGAACCTTTTATATTCGGAGCCAGAAAAATCGTCGCAATCAGCAACACTATGACACCGGCATATATCAAATAGGCAAAAACATCAAAAAATTCACTTTCCAGCATCAGGATCACAAAGATCAACCCTACCGACAACCCCATCCACATCAACTGCGAACCAGGACGCCCCGACGGGTCGAACAACCCTACATTATCAAATTCATAACTAGCACCGCAGATACTAAACCAACCGGCAATGATCAATACCACATAAAGGATGATCGTCAACCAGTCAACCGTCTTCCATATTTCTGTCTTCCTATAACTCACGATTCGGTAAAGATAAAACGTTTGGTGATACAACAGCATTCGACATCGTCTCTTCGAGCAACTTGTTCTCCTCCGAAATTTCGCCCTTCAGATATTTCTCCATCATCAACTTGCCGATCGGTACACCGTAGGTCGCACCGAAGCCACCATTCTCCACATACACGCAAACGGCGACCTTCGGATTGTGATAAGGAGCAAAACCGATAAAAGCCGAGTGATCTTTTCCATGTGGATTCTCAGCCGTTCCCGTCTTGCCACAGACTTCGATTCCCGGAATTGCCGCTCCCCGGCAAGTTCCGTTTATGACGGCATTCCGCATACCTTCAGCCACAATCTCGTAATTTTTGCGTTCGACCATCGTATACCGTTTATCCGTATAAAAGGAATCCAACGGAGTATCCTGCACCTCCTTCACCACATGCGGAGTAATAAAATAGCCCCGGTTAGCAATAGTCGCCGCCAGATTACAGATCTGCAATGGCGTAGCTAATACTTCTCCTTGCCCGATCGCAATAGAAATAACGGAACTGGAACCCCAACGTTTCCCATGATATTTGTCATAATACTCGCTGTTCGGCAAAAAACCCCTGTTTTCCCCCGGCAAATCAATACCCAGCTTATAACCATATCCCATAGATACCAGATAGTTCTTCCAAACTTCAAACGCCTCCCCTACGCTCGGATAACGCCGGCGGCTATCGATCATATCACGCAACCCCCAACAAAAAAAGGAGTTGCAAGAAGTCGCCAACGCATAAGTCACACTCAAAGGAGAAGGATGTCCGTGGCAGGCAGGTTTACCGTTCCGCGCTCCCGTATATCCATGTGCACAAGTGTACATGGTCCCTGTCGTAATTACCTTTTCCTGGAGGAAGGTCAATGCCTGTGTCGGCTTGAATGTCGATCCCGGAGGATAACGGCCCATGATGGCACGGTCCAACAAAGGCTTATCCGAATTTTTCGACAGCATGATATGATTCTTTCCACGCTGGCGGCCGACCAACAAATTCGGATCGTAAGAAGGCGAAGAAACCATGCACAGAACCTCCCCGGTTTCCGGCTCGATCATGACAATGCTCCCCCGCTTGTTTCGCATCAACTTCTCACCCAGAGCCTGTAAATCCATATCTATCGAAAGCGTCAAGTTCTTACCGGACACAGGAGCCACATCGTAACGGCCTTCTTCATACCGTCCTTTTATACGTCCATGTGCATCACGCAACAGGATCTCCACACCTTTCACGCCGCGTAAAGCCTCCTCATAAGACAACTCCACGCCAGAACGTCCGGCATTATCTCCCTGCACATAATACGGATCCTTTTCAACATCTCCCCGGTTAACCTCCCCGATATTACCCAATAAATGAGCTCCGTATGGATATTCATATTCCCGGATCGTACGGTTTCGAATATAAAAACCGGGAAATTTATACAGCTTTTCCTGCAAAACCCCACATTCTTGTGCAGAAAGGTGATTCATAAACACCTGCGGGACATAGGAAGAATAGCCGGGATTCAACCGCCTGTTCTTAATTTCGGCTATACGCTTTACAAACAATTCTTTTGTGATACCAAGGATATTGCAGAAGTCGAGCGTATCAAACGGTTGAACCTCACGCATGACCAACATGACTTCGTATGAAGGTTGATTATAGACCAGCAATTTTCCGTTGCGGTCATAAATAATACCTCTGGAAGGAATCAATGTCTTTTTCTGAAACGCATTACTGTCAGCCCATGCTTTATAGTCACTGTCCATCACTTGCAGGAAGAACAGACGAATGATAAAGATGAGAACCAGCAGAACAACGGCGCCACCAATCACGAAACGCCTGTTCTCAAGAGTGTACTTCGTATTAATCTCCACTTTTCTGGGTCTCTATATTGAATGCTTCTATTGTACAAATTAATAAGGTCGTTGTCACCACACTCGCTGCAATGCGTATTGCCAAAAACAACGGATCAAAAAGTGTCAGCGACTCGATCAAAAACAATGCCACGTGATGAATAACGACAAAAAGCAACGTGTAACGAAAAAAACCGCCATACCCGAACGTTTTGTAAGAAGAGTAAATCCCTTCCGGCAGGTCTTTTCCCATCAACAACTGAACCAACGGATGGCGGATAAAACCGGCTAACGTACAGGCAAACGCATGCATTCCGGGAGTATTCGAAAACATATCGACCACCATCCCGATAAGAAAAGAGAAAAACACCACATTTGTGCGGAAACTCACCACAGGCATTTTCAGTATGAAATAAAGATACAAGAACGGCGTGGCCACACGCAGGAAATGAATATTATTCAGGATCAACACCTGGACCAACACCAGCACCACAAAATAGATGAAACCTCGCAGTATATTGTTAATCATTCTTTTTAGCCTCCCGCTCTATATTTTTTTGCTCCGCCTGACGGTAATTCTTTATGATACGCACATTATTCAAAGCTTGAAAATCAGTGGCCAGTTCCACTTCAAGCGAATAGAAGTTGTCATCATGCTGTTTCTCGAAATTCACAACTTTACCCACAATAATCCCGGACGGAAAAATAGCGGAATAACCGCTCGTCACAATCGTATCACCTTTCTCAAACTCCACATGGCGAGGCAATTCGTCCAAATTGGCAAAACGCGCATTACGCCCATTCCAACTCAATGTTCCAAAATAACTACTTCCCAACACCTTACAACTCAGTTTGAACTTCGGATTCAATAGCGGGATCACAACAGAAAAATAGTCGGAAACCGTCGATACGATTCCCACAACCCCCCGTTCGGACACAACCCCCATATCCGGCTCCACTCCATCCTTACGACCTTTGTTTACCGTAATATAATTGGACAAATGTGTAACACTGTTGTTCACAACATCCGCCGTAACAAAACTATACGGAAACTGTTCGGTTGAGTCAGATACAAAGCCGGAAAACAAAACCGTGTCAGCCCGCATCATCTCCAACTGGTCCTGCAATTCAAGCAACTCCATTTCAAGCTGCCCGTTACGCTCCAGAAGTTCCCGGTTTATGTCACGCAGATTCAGGTAGGAAGTCACAAAACCGGAGACAGAAGCAATATGTCCGGTTATCACATTTGCAGAACTGAATATGATGCTGCGTTGATACGCATTATTGCGATAAACCAGCGTCAACGATATGATCTCAAGCAAAATGAATAAGAACCAATGCCTCTTTCTGACTAAAAAATCCAAGAGTTTGCGCATAATCTGTTGAAAATTGAAAATTGAAAGTCGAAAGTTGAATATTCAGCAAGTGTACCATCCGTTTACTTTCAACCTTCAACTCTCAACTTTCAACCTATATTTACCGGATAAGGAAATTAAACTTGTCGATATTCTTCAACGCAATCCCCGTACCTCTGGCAACAGCATGCAAAGGATCGTCTGCCACATGAAATTCGATCCCCATCTTATCACGCAGACGTTTGTCGATACCACGCAGCAAAGCACCTCCACCCGCCAGATAAATACCATTTTTGACGATATCGGCATACAATTCAGGAGGCGTCTGCTCCAACGCGCTCAGAACAGCGGCTTCAATCTTTGAAATTGATTTATCCAAACAATGGGCGATCTCCTGATAGGAAACTGGAACCTTCATCGGTAATGCCGTCATCTGATTCGGACCACATACTTCAAAATCTTCCGGTGCATCTTCGAGAATGCTCAAAGCGGAACCGACATTGATCTTGATGCGTTCCGCCATACGTTCGCTAACGCGTATATTATGCTGACGACGCATATATTCCACAATATCGTTCGTCAAATCATCACCTGCCATCTTGATGGACTTATTGGAAACGATACCACCCAGCGAAATCACCGCAATCTCGGTCGTCCCCCCCCCTATATCGACAATCATGTTTCCTTCGGGAGCAAGCACATCCATACCCACCCCGATAGCGGCAGCCATCGGTTCAAAAACCATATATACTTCACGACCACCTGCATGTTCGGCAGAGTCGCGTACGGCACGAATTTCAACTTCCGTACTACCCGACGGAATACCGATCACCATACGGAGAGAAGGAGCAAACCAGCGTTTGCGTCCGCTGGCCATTTTTATCAATCCACGCATCATCTGCTCGGCAGCGTAGAAGTCTGCGATGACACCTTCACGGAGCGGACGGATCGTACGAATATTCGGATTGGTCTTTTCGTACATCTCACGTGCCTGACGCCCAACCGCCAACACTTTTTCCGAACGAGCATCCAGAGCGATTACGGAAGGCTCATCCACTACCATCTTATCATTACAGGTGATAATGGTATTGGCAGTTCCCAGGTCCATTGCCAATTCTTGTGTAAAAGATAATAATCCCATTTGAATAATTAAAATTGACAATCCAATTAATGTTTAAAGTGACGGACTCCCGTCTTAACCATAGCTAAGCCATGTTCATTGCAATAATCAACAGACAACTTGTCGTTAATAGAACCTCCCGGCTGTATAACGGCAGTGATACCGGCCTTGTCGGCTATTTCCACACAGTCTGCAAACGGGAAAAACGCATCCGAAGCCATAACAGCACCTTTCAAATCGAAATTGAACGAAACGGCCTTTTCGATCGCTTGTTTCAAAGAATCCACACGGGAAGTCTGCCCGATACCGCTTGCACAAAGCTGTTTGTTCTTCACCAGCGTGATAGCGTTAGACTTACTATTCTTCACGATTTTATTAGCAAACAACAAATCTTCCACTTCCGAAGCAGTCGGCTTCTTTTCCGTCATCGGTTCCAAATCAGCTTCACCTTGAATACTAAGGTCTTTTTCCTGCATCAACACGCCATTCAGCAATGAACGGAACTGCATGGAACAAGTCTTGCATTCCTTGCGAACCAATATGATACGGTTTTTCTTTTGTTTCAGAACTTCAAGAGCATCGGCATCATACGACGGAGCAATGATCACTTCAAAGAAGATCTTATTGATTTCCTCCGCCACTTCCTTGTTCACAGTCGTATTCGTGACCAGGATTCCCCCGAAAGCAGACACCGGGTCGCCGGCCAAAGCATCTTTCCAAGCCTCCACTACATTGCCACGAGACGCGATGCCACAAGCATTGTTATGCTTCAGGATCGCGAATGTCAGTTCGTCAAACTCGTCAATCAGATTTACCGCAGAGTCGATATCCAGCAAATTGTTGTAAGATATTTCCTTTCCATGCAACTGGTCGAACATATTGTCAAACTTACCATAGAACTTGGCAGCCTGATGCGGGTTTTCCCCGTAGCGTAAATGCATCGGATCATCTACAGAAGCCCGGAAATGCGACCCCTGACGATCGTCGAAATAATTGAAGATCGCAGAGTCGTAACCTGAAGAAACGGCAAAAGCTTCTTTGGCGAACCATTTGCGGTCTTCGATAGAAGTTTCCGCACCTTTTTCGTTCAGCAATTGCATCAATGGCCGATACTGGGCTTTAGATGCTACGATCACTACATCCTTGAAGTTCTTTGCGGCGGCACGAATAAGAGAAATACCGCCTATATCTATCTTTTCGATAATTGCCTGTTCTTCCGCGCCGGAAGCGACTGTTTCCTCGAACGGATACAGGTCGACAATCACCAAGTCTATTTCAGGAATTTCATATTGGGCGATTTGAACCTGATCGCTTTCGTTGTCACGACGGTTCAAAATGCCACCGAATACTTTCGGATGAAGTGTTTTCACACGTCCACCCAGGATAGAGGGATAGCCGGTCAGATCCTCTACCGCATCACAAGGGAGGCCCAATTCTTCTATAAACTTCTGAGTACCACCCGTTGACACAAAACCTACACCTTCACGGTGGAGTTTTTTTAAAATTTCATCTAATCCATCTTTATGGTATACCGATACCAATGCACGTTTAATACGTTTTGTTGCAGCCATCTTCGTTGGGTTTATTTTAATGTTTTAGAGCACAAAAATAGGGATTTATTTTCAATATGTATATAAGGTATGAAAATAATTTCCTGCCACCAACTATTAAAGATATAAAAGCAAGATTAAATATGTAACTGTAATCCCCCAAAAACAGGATGTACGATCGGACCTTTGTCTTTTCCAAACAGGCTGAAAGGATAATACTTGACGTAAAGACCAATGCAGCCGACACCTGCCTGAAAAAGAAAATCCATTGTCACCGGACGAAGGTTCATACCCCGGTCCATCCTTTTCTTACGTTTTCCGCCATCCGCGTCATGAAAAACGATTTTGGAAGAAGAAAGGTTGATTTTGCAAACAACTTTTATGCAGATAACCCGTACGGATACCAAACCGACCTACATGCTATTTAAAACAGAATTTCTGCCAAGTATAGATCTTTGGTTCACTCTTCAAAAAAGGTTTCACTTGCTTACGTCCGGCTTTCGTCAGATATTGGGGGGTCGTATATTCGACCGTCAAAGTCCAGTCATCAGGGCTGAGCGAATATTTCCGTAAGTCCATGTCCAAACAGGCAGTAGCTTCGATAAAGGCTATACGATTCCTGTCAACATCATCTTTAATAAACCATTCCGCCAGAACCGGAGTATAGAAATCGGCTGCATTCAACGATTTCCAGTCTGTCGTAAAAAACTCGACCCGGCTGTCAGGAACAGGACCATATACGGTTGTGATCATACAAATGACATAGGTCTCGTTAACCAGCGGCAACATTTTCATTTCCAATGTACTACAACCCGTAACCTGTAACAGCAGGTAATCGCTCGTCAACTTCTTCAGCGTGGAAAAACCGTTCATCGTATTTTTCAACTTCGCTTCCTTTCCGGATTTATACAAATCTATCAAATCCTTACGCCAGGCATTTTCCAACTGGGGAACATATTGATCAGGCATGGCAACAAAGACCGCATCCATATCCTGTGCCATCATTCCACATACAAACACACAAAACAATATAGAAAACAATAATCGTTTCATATCTTCATTCACAATTTATGACAACAAAAGTAATAGAATATACCTTAGCGCGAACCAAGATACAGGAATATCATTCCTAATAATACTAAAAACAGATCAACTGCCTTACTTTTCAGATTCTTTTCACGGAAGAACAAAGCACCGGCAAGAAAAGTCACCAAGACATTGCTGCGACGAACCATCGAAACAATAGAGATCATCGAACCAGGGAAAGTCAGGGCATAAAAATAAATCCAGTCCGCCACGCAAAGGAAAACGGAGATGAAGATAATATTCCAGTGCCAGACAAAAGGGGTCGTGCTTTTCCTGCGCGGATACCAGAGAAACAGGAGAATCGGTAACATCATCAGACACTGATAGACATTGAACCAGACCTGCACCGTCATCACATCCAAACGCCCCATCAAATGTTTATCATACAAGCCGCTCGCCGCTCCGGCAAGGATGGACAAAACAGTAAAGAAGATCCACTTATTATGCGTGAAACGAATTCCCTCTTTTTTCCCGGATGAAGAAAGAAGATAAAAAGAGGCAATGGAAAGAATCACCCCGATCCATTGATACAGATTCAACCGTTCACCAAAAACAAGCATGGCTCCGACCAGCGTCACGACCGGTTGCGTCGCCTTGATGGGGCCAGTAATGGTTAACGGCAAATGCTTCAAGGCAAAGTAACCGAATATCCACGATGACAAGACAATCAAGGCCTTTATAAACACAGCCACATGTGTATCAAAGGAGACACACGGCACATAAAACATCGTCCCGTCAAGTATCCCCGTAAAAAACGAAAGAAGAATGAAAGGGACGAAAATAAGGCTGCTTATCAATGTATTGAAAAACAAAACCGGAATAACGGCATTACCATCCAGCGAAATCTTTTTGTTCACCTCATAACAACCTAAAAGCAAGGCGGAGATGAAAGCTAATCCGAGCCACATAACAATTGATAATTGAAAGTTACTAAATACTATTTTTCGGAGGGAAAGACACTACCATCAACTTTCAACCGTCAGCAGAAAAAGCTCTTCGGGATAGGTGACATCGAACAAATAAAGAGCATGCCCGGGAGCGGATGTCCCAGCACGGCCACGGTCTTGAGCTTCGATCACCTGACGAAAACCGTCGATGGAAAGTTTGCCCCGTCCTACTTCCAAAAGTGTCCCGACAATGGCGCGCACCATATTACGCAGGAAACGATCCGCCTGTACAGTAAAAACCCAGACATCACCCTCCTTCTCCCAACCGGCCTTATAGATACGGCAATTGTTCGTCTTCACATCCGTGTGCAACTTACTGAAACTGGTGAAATCCATATAATCGAACAGAATCGGACAAGCTTTGTTCATTGCCTCGAAATCGAGTTTTCCCGGAATCTTATAGACAAACTCATAATTGAACGGGTCTTTCCGTGTCGTGATATAATATTTATAGGTACGCGAAGTAGCATCGAACCGGGCATGCGCATCAGGACGCACAGGTACTATGCGATAGATTACGATATCCTTGGAAAGCAAACGATTCAGTTTCTCCACCAGAAATGCAAGGTCGGCAATCGGTTCCTGCCAGTCGAAGTGGGCTACCATCAAGCGGGCATGTACACCTGTATCCGTCCGACCGGCTCCCACGACCGGAACCGGCCGGCGCAACAAAGTCGCCAATGCCTCTTCTATAGATTGCTGTACTGTTATTCCATTCGGCTGTACCTGCCAGCCACAAAACCTTTTGCCGTTATAACCTAAATATATAAAGTATCTGTTCACGTCCGTATATCCTTATTTCTGTTTAATTTTCTGCCGCAAAGGTAACAGAAATCTCATCAAGGGATTGCCTATGCGAACAGAAAAGTGTAATTTTGCAGGAAATTAAATCTTCACAACAAAACTATTTGACATGTTTGAAACATTGCTTCAATCGTCTTATTTTGCCTTGTTTCTGATAATTGCCTTAGGGTTCATGTTAGGCAGAATACAGATCAAAGGCCTCTCTCTTGATGTATCAGCGGTTATTTTTATCGCTCTCCTGTTCGGACATTTTGGGGTAATCATTCCTAAAGAACTGGGAAATTTCGGTTTGGTATTGTTCATTTTTACCATCGGCATACAAGCGGGGCCCGGATTCTTCGACTCTTTCCGTTCGAAAGGAAAAACACTGATCATATTGACGCTACTGATCGTCGGCTCTGCAAGTCTCACCGGTTTGACACTTAAATATATAGCCGGAATCGACACGCCAAGCCTCGTAGGTCTGATCGCCGGAGCACTGACCAGCACACCAGGGCTTGCCGTTGCGATCGACAGCACGCATTCCTCCTCCGCCTCCATCGCCTACGGGATCGCCTATCCGTTCGGAGTGATAGGCGTGATACTCTTCATAAAATTGTTACCGAAGCTGTTGCGCAAAGACCTTCTTGCCGAAGCCAAAGCTCTCGAAGCACAGCGAAAAGGGAAATACCCCCCATTACACACAGCGACTTTCCGCATCACCCATGCCAACATATTCGGGAAAACACTGGCCCAATTACAACTCCGTTCCATGACAGGCGCCGTTATTTCCCGTGTGAAACATAAAGAGCGGACAAGCATACCGGTTGCACAAACCATCTTACATGAAGGAGACATGATCAAGGCTGTCGGTAACGACAAGTCCTTGGAACAACTGGCACTTCTTGTCGGTGAACGTGTAGAAAACGACCTTCCTTTCGGCAGCACACAGGAATTGCAATCGCTGTTGGTGACGAACAAGAACGTCATCAATAAAAGTTTGGGATACCTGAACCTGCAACGCACGTTCAACTGCACCGTCACCCGCGTACGCCGAAGCGGTATCGACCTCTCGCCCGAACCGGACCTATTGTTGAAATTCGGTGACAAACTGATGGTAGCTGGAGAAAAAGAAGACATCAAGGAATTAGGACAGGTGTTCGGGAATGACGAGAAGAAACTTTCCGACACAGACTTCTTTCCAATTGCTGCTGGTATTGTCCTCGGAGTACTGTTCGGAAAACTGAACATTTCCTTTTCGGACTCTTTCTCCTTCTCACCGGGATTGACAGGTGGCATCCTGATCGTCGCACTTGTCCTGAGCGCAATCGGCAAAACAGGACCGATCATTTGGTCCATGTCCGGTTCCGCCAATCAGTTGCTTCGCCAAATCGGCCTGCTTCTGTTTCTCGCCGAAGTTGGAACATCTGCCGGGGTCAATCTGGTATCGACATTCGAAGAAAGCGGTTGGACATTGTTCGGACTCGGTATGGCGATCACAATGGTACCGATGATCATAGCTGTCTTATTCGGTTATTTCGTTTTCAAGATCCACATTCTGGACCTGATCGGGACGATTGCCGGAGGCATGACCAGCACACCGGGACTCGCTGCAGCCGATTCGATGAGCGACAGTTCCGCTCCCAGCATCGCTTATGCGACGGTTTATCCGATTGCGATGGTATTTCTGATCCTCTTTATCCAGTTCATAGCTGCATTGGTTGTATAAGACAGTTCCTCAAGCGGGAGAATGCCGAAAAAAAATTCATTCCTAAGGTTTCTTAGCAAACGAAAACAAGCGTTTTCCCGCTTACATATTGGCAATTCTAATATTTTGCGTAATTTTGTAAGAACTAACAATATTACAAAATTGCCATGCAAACAAACCAACAGTTTGACCTCGCCTTCAACTTACTTCAGAACACAGGAACCAACCTCTTTCTGACAGGAAAAGCAGGAACAGGCAAAACCACTTTTTTAAAAAGGCTTAAAGAAGTTTCTCCTAAACGAATGATCGTTGTGGCACCAACCGGAGTAGCAGCCATCAATGCAGGGGGCGTTACTATCCACTCCTTTTTCCAATTGCCGTTCGGTCCTTATATTCCATCTTCATCGGAATACAAAGGAGGCAAAACAGATTTCAAAAACCAATTCCGTAAGGACAAAATCAATATCATCCGCAGCATGGACCTGTTGGTGATTGACGAAGTCAGTATGGTACGTGCAGACTTGCTGGACGCCATCAGTGACGTCTTGCGCCGTTATAAAGATCACAGCAAACCCTTCGGCGGCGTCCAGCTATTGCTCATCGGGGACTTGCAGCAATTAGCACCTGTCGCCAAAGACGATGAATGGAATCTGCTGAAAGAGCATTATCCATCCACTTTCTTTTTCGATAGTAAAGCCCTGTCAGAAAGTAACTACTTCTGTATTGAACTGACGCATGTCTATCGCCAGAACGACACTAATTTCATCTATTTACTGAACAATATCCGCGAAAACCGCTTCGATGATAAGACCTTGCAGAAGTTGAACCAACGATATATCCCCAATTTCAGACCGGACGAACAATCAGGCTATATCACACTCACGACACATAATTACCAGGCACAGCAGATCAACAACCGAAAATTGGCTGAACTCCCCGGACAGCCTTATACTTTTTCGGCCGAGATCAATAACGATTTCCCTGAATATTCTTATCCGACCGACGACAAGTTGACTTTGAAACGCGGTGCACAGGTCATGTTCGTCAAGAACGACTCTTCTTCTGAAAAACGATATTATAACGGGAAGATCGGTAAGATCGCTTTTATCAATCCGAGCAAAATAACAGTAGTTGACCAAGAAGGGAACGAGATCATAGTCGAAAAGGAAACCTGGAATAACGTAAAATATACGATCGACTCCGAAACACAAGAAATTACCGAAACGATTTCCGGCACATTCAGCCAATATCCGTTAAAAACAGCTTGGGCAATCACCATTCATAAAAGCCAAGGGTTGACCTTCGAACATGCCATCATAGATGCTTCGGCCGCATTTTCGCATGGACAAGTGTATGTCGCACTGAGCCGTTGTAAGACATTGGAAGGACTTGTGCTGAGCAGCCCGATTACCCGCAATGCCATGATCAACGATTACCGGATTCAGGAATTCACATCTTCGGTCGGCAACCGCCAACCGGGTGAAGAACAAATGCAGGCTGCACAACAACTGTATTTCACGGAACTGATCTGCGAACTGTTCGATTTCAACAATCTGCAACAGCGTATACAATACGCCGCTTTTGTCATATATGGAAACCTGCAGAAACTATATCCGGAACTAAGCGTACAATACTCTAACACCCGCGATGCATTCCGGTCTACAGTCACGGATGTCGGAGAACGTTTCATCCAACAACTGAAGCGGATGATAACCGGAAACCCAAACTACCTCAAAGATGAAACGATACAAGATCGCGTCCGGAAAGGTGTTCCCTATTTTTTGGAACAGATAGACCGTCTTTGCACCCCTTTACAGGAAGCGTCGGATGTGGAAATCGACAATAAAGAAACTCGTAAAACGGTCAAAAGCGCATTGGACAAATGGAACGAAGACCTTCGCATAAAACTGGCCGCTCTGGAAGGGTGCAAAGACCAATTCACAATATCCGGTTATTTGTCGGCAAAAGCAAAGGCAAGCATCGAACAGACGCAAACTCCGACCCGCAAGCGAACCGAAAAATCTGCCCAACAGGAAAAAGAAGCGATCTCGACCGATATCAAACATCCGGAATTATATGCCAGCCTGAAACACTGGCGCTATGAACTGGCAACAGAAAAAGGTCTTCCTCCTTACACCATCCTGCAACAGAAAGCTCTGATCGGCGTAGTCAACACGTTACCCGTCAGTGGACGCGACCTTCTCAGAATCCCCGGAATCGGGAAAAAGATCATTGAAAACTATGGTGCAAAGCTATTGGAAATAGTTGACGAATACAAAAGAAGTAAGCAATAAAACAGATTCAGTACCGGCCATCCCGGTAGAGCCGCAATGCGGCTCTACCTCCGGCCTCACTACTTTTTCAACTCGAACCCCATCATCATCCCGTCATACTGGCTTGCCAACTTATTAAGCGTCTGTAAAGTCGTGTTCTTGGAAACGGCGGATAGTTTTGTCAGGAAGTCCAGCAACTTATCCGCATTGAAAAGTAAGGATAATTGATCGTTGGTAACAACGACATGAGCCGTCATCGTCGTTAGTTTGGACTTTCCGATCTTACCATAATGCAGTTCCATCGTCTTATCGTCCGCATTGAAAGAATAAGTGCCTTTCAAAGTTCGGCCTTTCAAAACACTTGTAAATGTACTGTCGGTATTAAAAGTATATTTGAATGCCCCTTCGACGATTCCGACTTTCGCACAATATTCCTTCAACTTCTTTTCCATCTCCGAAGAGGCCACGCTTGCCGCAACATTCTTCAAAGCATTATCTCCTTCCAACTGGATGGCAGGATTCACATACGTCCACGTACCAGCCAAATTATCTACTGTCAGCTTTTTGCCTCCGGTTACCGCAGTTACGGCGTCTTTCACGGCAGCAGAATTCAAAATGTCTTTTATCGATTGTCCATAGGCGGCATCCGAACCAGACAGCAGAATACTGGCAGTTATTACTAAATTCCATGTTTTTTTCACTTTTCCCTAATTTACTATTTAAAATACACGCGAAGATACGATTATTTTGCATATCTGCATTCCTTGCCTATATTATCTATAGGGCAACCGCACAAAAAGAATAGGTCCAATCGTGACCTATCCACAACAGAAAAATATACAATATCCCCTATTAGGACATTTTTCTATTTCAAAGAAAATCTTGAACGATTCACGTATGACATTTTCATCCTTTTAATGGAAATTCATTGACAATTGGCAGAAACAGATCAGGAAGAAATCGAAAAACGAAAATCATTTATTACAGAAAAGCCCAAACGGCTGACAAAGTAAAAAAAACAAACTCCCGGAGAATCACCTGTAACAAACAAAAGTAACCTCCGATCCGAATATCACAAAAGAAAATCTCCCCTTTTCCGCCGTGAAGAGGGACTTCATCATTATGACGACCGTCTTCGTTGCTCGTGAAGTCAGACTTCATGGCCTATGAAGTCCGACTTCACGACGATAACGACCGTCTTCATGGCAATAAACCGCGCACCTCACGGCAAACTTCCCTTTTTCATCAATGAAAAACCGGAATTTGCAATCATCCTCAAAGAATATGTATTATTGTTAAAGGAACAATAATACACAATAAGCCTATTCGAATTCAGACGACCACCGTATCGCCATGCAATTCTGCCTATATTTAATATGTCTGCCTTTCGGCAAGGCCGGATATAGAACGCGGTTTAGATAAAACGTCCTGTGAACTGTTTATTTTGCGAATATACAAAAAAAGCCACCCCACAAATGCAGGATGGCTTCCTATATTCAATCTGTAACCCCCAAATTAGAGTTTATCGTTAGAACCAAGTACGTTGATAATTTTGTGCTTGTACAACTTTTCCATATTGTCGCGAGCCGGACCCAGATATTTACGCGGATCAAATTCAGCCGGTTTTTCAGCGAAAGTCTTACGGATAGCGGCAGTCATAGCCAGACGAGAGTCTGAGTCGATGTTGATCTTACATACAGAAGATGTAGCAGCCTTGCGCAACCATTCTTCGGGAATACCGATGGCAGCCTTCAAAGCACCACCATATTGATTAATCGTTTCAACTTCATCCTGAGGAACAGAAGAAGAACCATGAAGTACGATAGGGAATCCCGGAAGTTTTTCCATTACAGCATCCAATACGTCGAATGCCAACGGAGGAGGAACCATTCTACCTGTTTCCGGATCGATCGTGCACTGTTCCGGTGTAAATTTGTAAGCACCGTGAGAAGTACCGATAGAGATAGCCAAAGAATCGCAACCTGTACGAGTGGCGAAATCGATTACTTCTTCAGGATTCGTGTATGTGTGGTGGTCAGAAGAAACTTCGTCTTCAACACCGGCCAATACACCTAATTCGCCTTCTACAGTCACATCAAACTGGTGAGCATATTCTACAACCTTCTTCGTCAAAGCAACGTTTTCTTCATAAGGAAGGTGAGAACCGTCGATCATGACAGAAGAGAAACCAGAATCGATACAGCTCTTGCAAGTTTCGAATGTATCGCCATGATCCAGGTGCAGAACGATCTGAGGTTTTTCGCATCCCAATTCTTTTGCATATTCAACAGCACCCTGAGCCATGTAACGCAACAGAGTAGCGTTTGCATATTGGCGGGCTCCCTTAGATACCTGCAGGATCACCGGAGATTTTGTTTCAACGGCAGCCTTGATAATAGCCTGCATCTGTTCCATGTTGTTGAAGTTGAAAGCCGGGATTGCATATCCTCCTTTGATGGCTTTTGCGAACATTTCTTTTGTGTTCACCAAACCTAAATCTTTGTAATTTACCATTGTTATATTATGTATTACGTTAATGATTGAAAATCTTCCACAAAGATAATAACTATCCGTGAACATTATGCTTTTAAGCATATAAAATAACACAAAAGTAAACCCGATCAAAAAAATAGTTCGATTTTTTTTGTTTGTTCAACTCAAATCCATACCTTTGCAACCCAAAATACCGGTTACCAAACTCAAGTATAAGAAATAATTAAAGATAAAAGCAATGAAAAAAGGTATTCATCCTGACAACTATCGTCCCGTAGTATTCAAGGACATGTCAAACGAGGACACATTCATAACTCGTTCTACTATCAATGCAAAAGAAACGATCGAAATCGACGGTGTCACTTATCCGTTGGTAAAAATCGAAATCTCAAGTACTTCTCACCCGTTCTATACTGGTAAGGCTAAATTGGTCGATACTGCCGGACGCGTTGATAAGTTCATGAGCCGCTACGGTAACCGTAATAAGAAATAAGAAACGGTACAGGTAACAACTGTGCTGGAACAAAAACAAGAAAGGCTACCCTTCGGAGGATAGCCTTTCTTGTTTACAAAAATTCAGCTATCAAAAAAATAAGGCAATTCCACACTCAATTCACCCCCACTGACAAATAACTGACCTTAACTTTTTGTACCTTTACAAAAGTAACAGAATATACAATACAAATGGAAACATTCAATGAATATCTGTCCAATACAGACCTAACCCCTCTGGTAAAGCCATTTACTGAATACGGTGAGCGTATAATCTACAAAAAAGGCGACTATTTTATCCATGAGGGTAATAAATCGTCATATATTGGTTTTGTAGAATGCGGAGTTTTCAAGTATGAGAAGGTCGATAGTAGCGGTGTACCCCATACTGTCGGATTTAACTTAGATAATGATTTTGTTTGCGACTATACCTCTTTTATCCGTTGTCAAAACTCATATACCAGTATAGTTGCATTGGGCGATAGTACGTTGTACAGACTATCATACGATAAACTTATGGCGATACTTCAAGGAGATGCGGCACTGAGAGAGGTGTGGCGAAAGGGATGCGAAGGTTTTGCCATAACAGTCTACGGCAGACTATTGGATTTCTACTGCAAAACGCCACAAGAACGATATGTAGCCCTTATTAAAAGATTTCCCGATATTGTGGATTATGTTTCTCTTAAAGAGTTATCCTCTTTTATAGGTATTCGAGCAGAAACATTGAGCCGGATAAGGTTAAAGTTGGAAAAAAGTGCAGAGGCTTGATTTAAGTCAAGACTTTTTTCATCGAGCATTCCTAACTTCGCTTTATTTTTATTAAAAACATACATTTATGAAAACATTAAAGTTGCCCATATTGACACTTCTTATTGGTGTTATTAGTCTTATGTCCTGTAATAAGAATGATGATTTACAGGATGAACTCACTGTCGCTTCCAAACAAGCAATAGTGGAAGGAAAAAGTTCACTTATTGTACGGCTGAACAATAAGGACTGGACAATACTTAATGATGATATAGCAGGTTTCCATTATGAAGATGGGTATGAATATCTGCTGCGAGTAAGGGTGCTTACTCCTCCTTTGCAATCGAGTAAAACAGCATCCTATGAACTGATAAAGCAAATTTCAAAAGAGAAGAAAACGACGATCTTTCAATCAAACTCGTTCTCAATTATAAATAATGCCAATGTAGAAGGGAAAGACCTTACCCCGGATGAAATTACAACCATTAAGGATAAAATAATGCAATATAGTCCTTTCGCCGGATATACTTCCTTGACGTTCGATTTTACAGATTTCACTATTCCAGGTAATGGTAATAGAAATTTCATATACAAAGCTCAAAGCATAACTCACCCAGAAAAGACGGGAAATGGTAATATTACATTCAAGGAAAGAGATGAAGCGTTAATACAAATTTTCACTTTTGATTTTGACGGAAAAAGTGTGAGCTATGAATACGCTGGTTCTCCTACTTCTATGCCATATCTTATTTTGGACCTAACATCGCAGTACAAGTCTGATTATCCAAATTTGGAAGTAGCACAATCGGGGATAGGAATGAAAACTATGCTATAATTGTTTCGGAAACAACAAATAAGTAAGGGTGATACTTTTATTGCAAGAGTTCCACCCTTATTTTCTGTTATGAAGGATGTTTTTCTGTTTTTATAAGGAGCATAGCGGGCTATGTAACGAATAAAAACAGGATAACAGACCGGAAAGAAACTCAAAAGGAACTGAAATAAACTTTTTGAAGAAAATTTAAACAGGCTCTAAATCTTGAAAAATTTTGAAGCCGTTACCCTGGCCCATTTTTTATTTACAAAGATATTCTTACATTTGCGTGTAATTGACAAGTGAAGTGAAGCCATACACCATGCGTTCCTTCATTTCTCATTTATCATTTATCAATTAATATAATGCCATGGCAAAAACGAAAGAACAATTACTAAACATTCTGGACCAGTTCCAGCTCACAGAGAAAGTTGTTTCCGCCGAACCATTCGGAAACGGACACATTAATGATACGCTGAAAGTAACAAACGAAAAAGGCGAAATCAAATACGTATTACAACGTATTAACCACCTGATTTTCACAAATGTGGATATGTTGCAGAATAATATTCAGGTCGTTACTTCGCATATCCGTAAGAAATTGGAAGAAAAAGGCGAAAGCGACATCGACCGCAAAGTGTTGACTTTCCTCCCCACAAAAGACAACAAGTTGTATCATTTCGACGGAGATAGTTATTGGCGCGTCTGCCTGTTCATCCCGAACAGTAAAAGCTATGAAGAAGTGACCCCCGAACTGTCTTACGAAGCAGGCAAGGCTTTCGGTGACTTCCAGTCCATGCTGGCCGACATTCCGGAAGGTACGCTGGGCGAAACCATTCCGAACTTCCATAACATGGAATTTCGTCTGGAACAATTCCACGATGCAGTAAAAACCAATGCTGCCGGCCGTCTGGACGAAGTGAAAGAGCTGATCGAGGAAATCGAAAAACGCGCCGAATCCATGTGTATCCAGGAACGACTCTATCGAGAAGGCAACCTGAAAAAACGCACGAACCATTGCGACACAAAAGTTAACAACATGATGTTCGATGCCGAAACCGACAAAGTTTTATGCGTGATCGACCTCGATACGGTCATGCCCGGCTTTGTCCTGTCAGACATCGGCGACTTTATCCGCACAGGAGCAAACACCGGAGCCGAAGATGACGAAAACCTGGACAATATCCATGTTAACATGGACATCTTCAAAGCTTATACACGCGGCTACATGGAGAAAGCCAAGTCTTTCTTGACCCCGACGGAAATCAAACTGCTCCCATACGGCGGTCGCTTGCTGACCTACATGCAGACAGTCCGTTTCCTGACCGACTACATCAATGGTGACACATATTACAAGATACACAGTCCGAAACATAACCTGATCCGCACAAAGGCTCAGTTCAAACTGCTCCAAAGCCTTGAAGCACACGCAGACGAAATGGATGCGTTCATGAACGAATGGCTATAAGGAAAATTCTATAAATTAATTGGCGATTGGCAATCAGGCGGTAAGATAATTACGGTTCGGTTGCCAATTGTTCTTTACCGGCATATCTTATACTTGTGACTGACAGACAATGACAAAGTAACATCATGACAAACATATTAAATAAAATAAACTCTTTGTTTCCAATCTCCGATGATACCGTTCAAGTATTAAAAGAAAATGTGACCCACTGCTGCTTTCCTAAAAAGTTTCAGTTGATAAAAGCAGATACTTATTGCAAATCCGCTTTTTTCATAGAGAAGGGGATAACACGTTCCTTTTGGCTGGTAGACGGAGAAGAGGTTACGACATCGTTTGCCGGCGAAGGGAGTATTGTATTTAGTATGGATGAACTTTATTATGGAAAAATAAGCGAAGAGTTCGTTGAAACGTTAGAAGCGGTGGAAGCCTACAGGATACCACTGGACACTTTGACACATCTTTTCAAAACAAACATCGAACTTTGCAACTGGGGAAGAATCATCCATCAGAACGAATACAGACGTCTGCACCGCAGCCACAAAGACCGTTTGACTTTACCGGCAAAAGAACGATACGAAGCATTCAAGGAACAATTTCCGGACGCATATCGGCGAGTAAACTTAGGATATGTCGCCTCCTACTTGGGGATCAGGCTTTCCACTCTCAGCCGGCTCCGAGCCAGCGGATAGTCGAATTTGACATAGAACAAATTTTTCAGTCTCAAAAACGAATATCTTTGCCGTCATATTACAAACATCTAATTCAATATCAATGCCAAACACAACAATCTCTTCAGCCGCATTCGCGGATACCAAACCCCATTACGAACTCCTTGACGGGTTGAGAGGGGTGGCAGCCTTGTTGGTTGTTTTTTATCACATTTTCGAAGGCCTTTCATTTGCAGCCGGAGGTTCCCCTATCACAACAATCAATCACGGCTACCTGGCTGTAGATTTTTTCTTCATCCTATCAGGTTTCGTGATCGGCTATGCTTATGACGACCGCCTGGGAAAGACAATGACTACCGGTGACTTTTTCAAACGCCGCTTGATCCGCCTTCATCCAATGATAATCATGGGAGCAATACTGGGAGCGACTGCCTTCTTCATGCAAGGTTCCGTACAGTGGGATGGCAAACATGTGGCAATATCGGCAGTGATGCTATCCATACTCTGTGCCATATTTTTTATTCCCGCCCTGCCCGGAGCGAAATATGAAGTACGCGGCAATGGAGAAATGTTCCCGCTAAACGGTCCGAGCTGGTCACTCTTTTTCGAATACATAGGCAACATCCTTTACGCTGTTTTCATTAACCGCATTTCCACCAAAGCCCTGACCGTACTCGTTACTCTTTTAGGGATAGGGCTTGCCGGATTCACACTTTTCAATGTTTCGGGATACGACATGATCGGTGTGGGCTGGACACTTGACGGCGTGAATTTCCTCGGAGGTTCTTTGCGTATGCTCTTCCCCTTTTCATTAGGAATGCTATTATCCCGCAATTTCAAACCATTCCGGATAAAGGGGGCTTTCTGGATTTGTTCGATCGTTCTGCTGATTCTCTTCTGTGTGCCCTATATACAGGTGGACACAGCTCCCATCAGCCTCAACGGGCTATTCGAAGCCGTCTGTATCATCCTCATTTTCCCTGTCCTTGTTTGGATGGGTGCATCAGGTCAAACGACAGACAAACGTTCGACACAAATCTGCAAATTCTTAGGTGACATATCTTACCCGCTCTACGCCGTCCACTACCCGATCATGTATTTGTTCTATGCTTGGCTGATCGACAACGAACTTTATACTTTCGCTGAAATCCGGCCTATGGCAATTGCGGTCTATGGCGGCAGCATCATCTTGGCTTACCTCTGCCTGAAACTTTATGACGAACCGATAAGAAAGTGGTTAGGCAAAAGAATCCTAAAAAGAAAGTAATCCTCACAAAAGCGAATCCGTGATTTTATACAACCCAAGTTTTACGGAAGTAGAAACCGGCTCATGTAAAATCACGGATTCGCGCTTACCTTCTGAAGAGAGGCTATTTCCGGATTAACGTATATTCATATCTGGTTTCCGAACAATCCTGCAGGATAAGAGTATCTCCTTTGACAGACACAGGATAAGCCGGATGGGTCGCATAAAAGACATCCATCAAATAAACCTTGTGCCCGGTCTCTATCTCCGTCTTGCGCCAGTTCAAGGCGCCCGGTTCGGCTTTGCCGTCCTCCGTCCAGACGTATTGATCGTCCGCAAACGTGATAAACGTATTTTCATACTCGCATAACTCTCGGGCATTCCCGCCACTTACCAGTTCCCATTCACCATTGACCAACGCCTTGATCTCTGATAACTCTCTATTGAGCAATGTTGTATTCACACACTCCGTCTTTTTCTGATTACTTTGAGCCATACCGAACGGGAGAACAGCTACAAGTAACAAGGGCAATAGTTTTTTCATTTTTCTCTCTTATTTACAATGTTCTTTTATCAGTTTTTCAGCAAGAGGGTCACCCAACTCTTTCGCTTTGTTGAATGCTTCGCAAGCTTCCGCTTTCTTTTCCAAACGGACGTAACATACCCCCCGCAAACGATAGCATGCTCCGAAATCGGGAGCGATCGCAATCGCTTTCTCTATGCTTTTCAGAGCATCCGGATACTTCTGCATGCGAACGTAGATGGAGGCCTCTTCCGCATAGTAGTCGGGCGTATCGGAACTACCCAGTATGGCAGTCTGGATATCCTTCAAAGCCCCTTCCAGGTCACCGGCACGGAACTTGGCTTGTTCGCGTAAGAAAAAGAAATTCGGAAGTACCTGACCGCCAAGCAACCTATAATAAAGATCATAATCGGCAACAGCCTCCGTATATTGTGCAAGACGCAGGCGCCAATCGATCCGTTCGAGCACATAAGCGGCCGCCTCAACATTCATATTCGTGCCACATTTCTCAATCGCCTTATCCAGCAGGTCGATCACATCGCCGATATTGAAACCTGTCACCTGTTCCTTCGCCTTTGCAGCCAAATAATAGGAAGAGGAAGAGGCAATATCACTATTGTTTACGATCATATATTCATCGAACGCTTGTTGAAACTCTCCTTTATTGAATAAGATATCCGCCCTTAACTGATGGCAGGCAGGCTGATCATCCTCTCCGATCGCCTTGTCCAGTGCCTCCATGGCTGTTTCGATTGTCCAAGCGGGATCGGCCAGCGTGCTGTCGACCGAAACGACACCGTAGATCAGCTTGGCCTGGTTATACCAGAAGTCGCCTTTCTTGTCACTGTACCTGGAAGCGTTTTTTATGTCCTCCAACGCCTTTTGCAGATATACGGCCTGTTCAGATGGAGAACTTGCCAGTTCCACACGGTTGTAAGCATAAAGATCGGAACGAGTCAGATAACCGTCGGGAGCATCCGGAAAAGATGCAATAAAGTCATTGACCGTTTCCAAGCGTGTTTTTACGTCCTGCGTACCACTGATCAGGTAGAGTGCCAACGTAGCCTGGTCCAGTTCCTTCGGCCATCCTTTCTGTATATCAATACTGCGATATACAGAACTTAAGTAGTCGGTAGAACTTATCGACAAGCTACCGACATATCCGGCAGAAAGCCCGTAACAAATATCTTTCCTTCCACCGGCATCCGCCTGTGCCAACCCGAACACCTCCCCTTCGGGAGTCAGCAATGGAGCATTGAGTTCACTCTCATCCAACGCGATTGCCATCTTATAATACTTATACGGTTCTTTCAATTTACTTACTTCGACGACCTCGCCGGACTTGAAGGTAGCCTTCTTACCGGTAGAGTACGGCAACAAATAAGCATTCGTTCCGTTTGCCACCGGACTGGCAGCGACCGGCAGGAAAGCGACCTTCTTCGGCACCACGACCTGAAACTTTATGGCATCATACAGATCGTCAGCACCCTGAATATTCTTCACAGGAAAAGTCTTTCCTTCGGAATCTGTGACCGTTGCCTCCCTTGCTCCCTTAAAGAGATCGTATGCGGAGACAGCCACTCCCGTTTCGGAAATAAAAAATCCCGTACCGGTCGCAAGTTTATTTCCATCCTTTCCATAAGTCGTGACTGTAAAAACCGCCCTCTTGGCTTTGTCCATCCATTTAGGGGCATTTTTCTGAGCTGCTGCCGAGAGGCACAAGCAACTGATCAAAATCAAATGTAATATTCGTCTCATTTCTTTTTCATGTTATCAGATACAGACGCAAATGTAAGTAATTATCTCATAATATACGCATGATAGTGCCAAGAAAGCTAACAACATAAAAGTTGTGATAGAAAAAAACGTTCTGCAAATCAGAGCCTGTTTAAATTTTGTTCCGCATTCTTTTGAGAATTCTTTTTGAAGAAAATTTAAACAGGCTCCCAATCATAGTCAATAAAACTTTCGTTTAACATCTTTGTGGTTCTTTAGGTAAAAGGGCGTAATCAAAAACCGATATGAGTTGTTTTATATTCAAAGCCGAAAGTAAAAAACATGAATAATGATTTTTAGTTCAGGTTACTGGTCCGGAGTCGAAAAGGATTTTTTGCATTCATCTATCCCGAAACCTACGCTAAATTCCCCCAATTTCCCTTATCGCCCTGATGCAAAAGGTCTGTTTCACTCCGGACAGTATCTATATCCAACCGGAATGCCTACCTTTCCTCACCTCCCGGCACATGGACAATAAAAGTAGTAGCACCGATCGTCACAATAGCACCTTCGCCGATCCGTACCTGTTCTTTCTTTCCGACAAGGGTACTGCACAAGAATGTTCCGGTAAGACTCGGAAAATCACGCAACATGTACACAAGCTTTCCTTCCCTGTCTTCTTTTACATTTATCACACAATGTTTACGCCCCATGCTGGGATCACTTGTAATGATAGGTACATCGACCCCGGTGGTATCTTTATTACGGCGGCCAATCACATTATCACCCATTACGAGGGGAAGTTCCTGTTTGAACCCGAAAGAATTTTCAATAACCGTAATATAGCCGCAGGAAAAATCCGGCTCCTTTACCTCTTTCTCTTGTCCGGATTCGGTACGGACCACCTTCCGCCCCAACTTGATCTTGAACTGGGAACCACATTGGGGGCATACGAACGCCAATACTTTACCCTCCGGATATTTTGTTTCGTCAAATGCCAACTGATTGTCACACTTGGGACAGAAAACTCTCTTCATATCTTTTTCTTGGATCTTAACATATAATTGTGTACAAATTTACATAAAAACCAAACTCGAAAGACTCAAAAAAACAATAAAATGATGGACATAGTCTGTGATCTTGATCTTATTAAGGAAAGAAAAAAGGATATCCGCCAAACGAATATCCTTTCTTCTTATTCTATGTAAACCTATACTTATGCTTCTGCTACAACTTCTTTTACAGAAACGAAAGAACGGTTTTCTTTACCTCTACGGAAAGTTACCACACCGTCAACCAAAGCATACAACGTATGGTCTTTGCCGATACCAACGTTTTCACCCGGATGATGAACCGTACCTCTCTGACGAACGATGATATTGCCAGCTTTAGCAACTTCTCCACCGAAAAGCTTAACACCTAATCTCTTACTTTGTGATTCACGGCCGTTCTTAGAACTACCCACACCTTTTTTATGTGCCATTTCTTCTTTTCTCCTTTAAACGTTAAGCAACAATTTCTTTTACACTCACTTCTGTGAACTGCTGACGATGACCGTTCAATTTACGATAACCTTTTCTTCTCTTCTTGTGGAAGACCAGCACCTTATCACCCTTTACCAGCGGAGACAGTACTTCACATACTACCTTTGCGCCTTCTACGGTAGGAACACCTACTTTTACTTCACCATTGTTGTCAACCAACAATACTTTTTCAAATTCCACAACAGCACCGCTTTCTGCGTTCTGAATGTGATGAACGAACAACTTCTTTCCTTCTTCAGCTTTGAACTGCTGTCCGTTAATTTCTACGATTACGTACATCTGTCTTTTTATATTTAAACAGGTTATGTCCCGGAGGTGGATACACTTCTAAGCATCACTTGTTTACCTCCTGCAGAATTCAGAGTGCAAAATTACGGTTTCTCGACATATCATCCAAATATTTCCAAAAGAAAATTTATCAATTTACAATTTCTGATTTAACGCAGGACGACCGCACCAAAATCGCATCTAAAAACTGCCCAAATTGGGTAAAGACGAAAAGAATATGCCTATCTTTTTTAAAAGCGATCGGCATCCGTTCTAAAAGGAATGCCGATCGCTTCTTTATTGTTACCTCTTCCGTGAGGTGTTAATCCAATACTATAATTCTATTGTTTTTTCTTCGACTAAGAGTCTATTTAAATAAAGTATAAGTACCCGCGCCGTATTCCTTGGCGACCGTCTCACCGGGAAGCGTAACATCGGCCGTCGCCCCTTCCGGAATGGTAAAGGTCCACCGCCACGTATCTCCCTCATACTTCCATGAACTTTTGATAAGTCCTGCCGCCGACTGATATTCAGCCGTAAGGTGACCTAAACGGCGATCGGGCACAGGGCGCATGATGATATGGCGGAAACCCGGCTGCGAAGGATCGGCTGCGATACCTGCCACCGTCTCCCACAACCATTCGCATACACAACCATACGCGTAGTGATTGAATGAGTTCATACCGCGGGGTCCCATGCCTTCCTCTATCATGTAACTGTTCCAGCGTTCCCAGATGGTGGTGGCGCCATTGTCAACAGAATAGAGCCACGACGGGTTTTTACGTTGGAAGAGAAGTTCGTAAGCGATGTCGGACATGCCGTTTTCGGTAAGCGTGGCCATGAGGATGGAAGTGCCCAGGAAACCGGTCTGCAAGCAATTGTCGTGCTCCTTAAAGTTCTGACGCAGGCGGGCGATCATGCGCTCTTTGGCTTCGCCTTCCGGAATATTGTTCTTCAAGGCAAACAAAGCAGGCGTCTGCATGGTGTTCAAAATGGCCGTTTTGAACTCACCTTCGGAAGTAAAGAACGTCCGGCGTATGTATTCCCGTGCCTCATCGACCATTGAAGCATAGTGCGAAGCGTCACGTCCGGTAGCTTTTGCCATATCGTACATCATACCGGCATCTATCAGCCAATAGCTGGCACACAGGTAATTCCAGTAATCCACCGCCTCAGGAAGAGGACCTTCCGGACCGAAAGCACGCCCACTACAGCTCTCCAGCGGTTCATAGCTCAGCCAATCCGCCCATTGATAATTTCCGTTCTCATCTTTAAGGGCATTGTGGTCGTATTTCGTTTCCGCCACGTGGTTCATGAAACGTTCCATCGACTCCCATGACTCCTCGATGACCTGTTTGTCGCCAAATTGTTTCCAGATAACCCACGGCACGATGATCCCGGCATCCGCCCAACCCAAGCGCATCATATCATGGTCTCCAGCTCCATACTGCGCAAAAGGAGCCACACCGGGATAGCCTCCCATAGGAGACTGGGTGTCGCGCAAGTCCTGCAACCACTTGTGGAAGAAGCGGCTCGTGTTGGCGAAGAACGTACCTGTCTCGGTAAACACCTGCGTGTCGGCCGTCCATCCCAGACGCTCGTTGCGCTGCGGACAGTCGGTAGGAACGGACAAGTAGTTGGACAATTGCCCCCAATACGTATTTGAGATCAGTTTATTCACCAGCTCATTTCCCGTAGAGATGCGCCCTATCTCCATTTCGCGGGCAATGGATGTAACGGGAACACTGCGTATCTGTTCGATGGTTACCGGTTCCGTAACGGTAATCGAGAGGAAACGATAACCAAAGAAGGTATTCCGCGGACGATAAGAGACCGGTTTCCCGCCTGCCGCGAAGATATAGTCGAGCATCATGCCCGTGTCCGGTATACGCAGATTAAGGCGATGCACGCTCCCCTCCGGACCGTCCATGCCTCTGCTCTTTGCCCCATTCCCGTCGTTGAGCAACTCCGACGTCACGCAACGGAGCATCGTACCCTCCTTTGCCCGGAAC
Source organism: uncultured Parabacteroides sp. (assembly GCA_910577325.1). Taxonomy (GTDB): domain Bacteria; phylum Bacteroidota; class Bacteroidia; order Bacteroidales; family Tannerellaceae; genus Parabacteroides. The sequence goes on along the minus strand of CAJTMR010000009.1, from coordinate 57,854 downwards.
AGGAATTCCGGTACTGCAGCAGCATTTTGCCCGAAGTCCACCACCAGGTTCTCGCCCGGATTCACCTGCATGGGCTCACCCGCTGCAAACTCTTTCTTCACGACCACCTTGCCATAAGCCTCTTCATTCTGCCCTGTCACCTCTTGCCAAACGTAAGCTTTCACCGGTGCAAGCGCAATGTCAGGACGCATGTAAACCTCCGCTCCGTTGTTGGGACGGATCTGTCCTTGAAATTCACGGTTCACTTCCGGTCTGGAGAGCCGTTCCGGCGTGAGAAATCCTTGTGCTTCGCGGGCATCGTAGACTTCTCCGTCAAAGATGGCGGCGTGTTTTACCGGTCCGGCCATACCGGCTTGCCATGTGTCGGGATTGGTTCCCAAAAGACGCGCCGTACCATCCGCATAGGTCACACGCAATACGCCACGGAACGCGCACTTATTTCCATACATGCCTTGATTTCCAGCGGGCGTGACAATCTTGTCTGCCCACCAACCGGGTGTCACCTGTGCAGCTAACTGGTTCACCGCACCAGAACGTGTGTCGAAGACATCGGTGATATCATAGGTAAACGAGCGTTTGGTCTTAAGCGGATGGGTAAACCCCGGTTTGAGCACCTCATTACCGATAAGTGTCCCATTCACATACAAATCGTAGACTCCCAGTCCTGCCGTCATCCACTCTACGCGTTTCACTTTGTTTTCGTTGGTCAGCGTGGAGACAAACCAGCCGGAACCGTCCGCCGCACGCGTACCATCGTTTACGACCCCCGTCACAACAGGAGCATCGGCTACCGAAATCCACTCTGATTTTTTCCACGCTTCGTCATCGAGCGCATCAATCAGTTTCCCTGTGTTTTTCTTGTCAGCAGTGTTGCAAGCCATCAGCATGGCAAGTGCTGCACCATAAAGCATTTGTTTGTAGGTCATCATATTTGTTGTAATTATAAAATCGATTGACGGAACCAAAATCCGAAAAACATGATTCCGCTTGTAAAGGAAACTATTTCTTCTCTGAATACATTTTCAAAAATGATTTTACAACTTATAATTTTGACAAAAAGCCCAACCGACGCCTCACGCTTGATTTTTATCCGACCCGCATAAAAATCGAGGGTTTTTATGTAAATTTGCCCATCATTAATGAACACAAAAAAGAAACAGCATGAATTATTACGAACTTACATTCACATACACCTCTCCCATAGAGAGCAGCATTATCAACGACGTGCTGGCCGCCGAGCTGGGAGAAATCGGTTTCGAAAGTTTTGCCGAAAACGAAAACGGGTTGCAAGGATATATTTCCGACCTATTATATAATGTAAAAGGATTGCAGGACAAACTTGCCGGATTTCCGCTGCAAAACGTGGAAATCCATTTTACCGAAACACTGGTAGAAAGCAAGGACTGGAACGAAGAATGGGAAAAGAACTATTTCAAGCCGATCCGCATCGGAAAAGATTGCATCATCCGTGCTTCCTTCCACAAGCACGAACCGGGTTATACCTACAACATCATCATCGATCCGAAGATGGCATTCGGGACCGGAAACCATGAGACGACTTTCCTGATGATCAGCGAAATGCTCAAGTTGGACCTCACTGGCAAAGAGCTGCTCGACATGGGGTGCGGGACAGCCGTACTGGCCATCCTCGCCCGTATGAAAGGAGCCGGGCGCGTGGCGGGCATCGACATAGACGAATGGGCCTACAACAATGCGCTCGAAAACATCCGCCTCAACAATACAAACGATATCCAGATCACCCTTGGGGGAGCCGAACAGATTCCGGCATTCGGAACGTTCGACATCGTATTCGCCAACATCAACCGGAATATCCTGCTGAATGACATCCGCCATTACAGCGAGTGCATGAAACCGGAGGCCTTCCTTTACATGAGCGGGTTCTATGTGCAAGACATTCCGGCCATCGAACAAGAATGCAAACGTAACGGATTGGCATTGTTGTCGTACACAGAGAAGAATAACTGGGCTGCGGTGAAAGTTCAAAAACAATTGCATTAATTAACCTTAAAAGTCGGTAGCGAAATAAACCATCATCCGATAAAAGTCGTTATCTTAGTAACAACATCATAAAAAAAGGAAGAATTATGAAAAACGTAGATTCTAAATTATTACTGGGATTAGTAGTAGGGGCCGCCGTAGGCGCCGCTGTAGGTTATTTGGCAGCAACAGACAAGAGAGAACAGTTATTGGAAGAGTTGAACGGCGTAGTCGGCAAAGTAAAAGAGGGCTTCAACTCCGCTCTTGCCAAATACAAAGACGGAAAGGCCGAACTGGCAAAGACGGCAGAAGAAATCGTAACAGACTAAACGCGTATGGAGAAAGACTCAAGTGAAATATTCCATAAGTTGAAAAGAGACCTTTTGACCTATGTGGAATTGAAACTCGAACTCCTGAAATTAGACGCATACGAGAGGACAGGAAAGGTCATAGCCGTCCTCTCGTACGGTGTCATCCTGCTCTTCTTGGCGTTCTTCGCCATTCTGTTCATCTTTCTTGCTTTAGGGTTCTACATGGGAGAACTGTTCGGCTCGGTCGGTTCCGGGTTCGGTGTCGTAGCCGTACTGTACCTGCTGTTGATAGGTGCGGTCGTCATAGGCAAAGAAAGGGTTTGCAAGAGAGTCCTGAATATTGTGATCTCCGCATTGACAACAAATGATGATAAAATAAACGCGACAGACAATGAACAATCAGCAAAAGACGCCACTGGAGAAACTGATTTCTGATCGTCACCGCCTCCAACGGGAATGCGCGACGCAGGAACAGGAATTGAACGCCGATTTCTCCTACATACAGGAGAATGCCGGGACGCTGTTGCTTTCCGGTGTCTCCTCACTCTTATTTCCGGACACAAAAAACAAAGAGACGGAAGAGAACCGATCCGCACAGGCCTCGGAAACACCGTTCCTTTCATTGGGGTTTGCCGATTATCTCTCTGTAGCACAAGGATTGATGCCCGTCGCCTGGAATGTCGTACGCCCGATGCTGACCGCCTGGGGCATCCAAAAAGCCCAAAGGTGGATCATAAAGAAACTTTTCGGGAAAAAGAAATAAGAGCCTGTTTAAATTTTGTTCAAAAAGAACTCTCAAAAGAATGTTGAACAAAATTTAAACAAGCTCTTAGCCTTAACAATTAATTTATGTTAGAGGGCATATTTTTCTTGTTCTAATTCCCGTACAATAAAAAAAATGACTAAATTTGCAGTCGTTAAAAACAAGGTGCGACGAATCTATTTTTTCCTTGCAACCGTTTAGTCAAATTTGGAGATAAGTAATATTTTTAATAAACCCATAAAAAGTTTTATTACAATGATTAAAGTAGGTATTAACGGTTTCGGCCGTATCGGACGTTTCGTTTTCCGTGCAGCTCAGAAGAGAAGCGATATCCAGATCGTAGGTATTAACGACCTTTGCCCGGTTGATTACTTGGCATACATGCTGAAATACGACACAATGCACGGTCAGTTCGAAGGAACTATCGAAGCTGACGTTGAAAACAGCAAACTGATCGTAAACGGTAATGAAATCCGCGTAACAGCAGAACGCAATCCGGCTGATTTGAAGTGGGATGCAGTAGGTGCTGAATACGTAGTAGAATCTACTGGTTTGTTCCTGACTCAGGAAAAGGCTCAGGCTCACATCGAAGCTGGCGCTAAATATGTAGTTATGTCTGCTCCTTCCAAGGACGCAACTCCTATGTTCGTTTGCGGTGTAAACGAAAAATCATATGTTAAAGGTACTCAGTTCGTTTCTAACGCTTCTTGTACTACAAACTGCTTGGCTCCCATCGCTAAGGTTCTGAATGACAAGTGGGGTATCACAGACGGTTTGATGACAACCGTTCACTCTACAACTGCTACTCAGAAGACTGTTGACGGTCCGTCTATGAAGGACTGGAGAGGCGGCCGTGCTGCTTCCGGCAACATCATCCCTTCTTCTACAGGTGCTGCCAAGGCTGTAGGTAAAGTTATTCCTGAACTGAACGGCAAACTGACTGGTATGTCAATGCGTGTTCCGACTCTGGACGTTTCTGTTGTTGACTTGACAGTCAACCTGGCTAAACCGGCTACTTACGCTGAAATCTGCGCTGCAATGAAGGAAGCTGCCGAAGGCGAACTGAAAGGCGTACTGGGTTACACTGAAGATGCAGTAGTTTCTTCTGACTTCTTAGGTGACACTCGTACTTCCATCTTCGATGCCAAGGCTGGTATCGCTTTGACAGATACATTCGTAAAGGTTGTTTCTTGGTATGATAACGAAATCGGTTATTCTAACAAGGTTCTTGACCTGATCGCTCACATGGCATCTGTAAACTGCTAATCAATCAAGATCATATAGTTTGAAAGCCGCATCCTTCGGGTTGCGGCTTTTTTTGCATATCTTTGTAGCACTATGGATGCTTATCAACTTATCACTGTTTTAGGGCCGACGGCATCCGGCAAAACAACATTTGCCGCAGCGCTCGCCGCCCGGCTGGACACGGAGATCATCAGTGCCGACTCCAGACAAATCTACCGTTCGATGGATATCGGGACCGGAAAGGACCTGGCCGACTATACGGTAAATGGGAAAGCGATCCCTTACCACCTGATCGACATCTGCGATCCGGGATATAAATATAACGTATTCGAATACCAGCATGATTTCTTCCGGACATACGAAGCAATCCGAAAGAAAGGGAAACTGCCGATTTTATGCGGCGGTACAGGCATGTACATAGAAGCCGTGCTGAAAGGATATAAACTCTTGGACGTTCCCCAGAACCCGGGATTGCGCGAGTCATTGAAAGACAAGTCACTTCCGGAACTGGAGCAGATACTCGCAAGCTACAAGGTTCTCCATAACAAGACAGATGTAGATACCGCCCAACGGGCAATCCGGGCAATCGAAATCGAAGAGTATTATAAAAACGAAGCCCCGGACGCCAATGAATACGACCCGATCGACAGCCTGATCATCGGCATCGACATAGACCGGGAACTACGGCGCAAAAAGATCTCCCGCCGGCTGCGTGCCCGTCTGGACGAAGGGATGGTCGCCGAGGTGCGGAAGATCATCGATTCGGGTGTCAAGCCGGAAGATCTGATCTACTACGGGCTGGAGTATAAATACCTCACCTTATATATAACAGGCGAATTGTCGTACGAAGAGATGGTTTCCCGATTGGAGATCGCCATACACCAGTTCGCCAAACGGCAAATGACCTGGTTCCGGGGCATGGAACGCCGGGGAAGCAAGATCCATTGGATAGATGCGGCATTGACGACAGAAGAAAAGATAGAAAAGACATTGGAGTTACTGAAATTATAAGAGCCTGTTTAAATTTTCTTCAGAATGAAGAACAAAACTCAAACAGGCTCTAAGAATATTTGCAACAAAACTACTTACATACATTATTATGACAACAGTCAACGATTTAAAGAATAAAGACAATTTCTTTCTGATGGCAGGCCCCTGCGTAATAGAAGGAGAAGATATGGCATTGCGGATTGCAGAGAAAATAACAGGTATCACAAACAAACTGAATATCCCCTATGTCTTCAAAGGATCATACCGGAAAGCCAACCGCTCGCGACTCGACTCCTTCACAGGCATAGGCGATGAAAAAGCGCTGAAAATACTCCGCAAGGTAGGCGAAACGTTCGGCATCCCGACCGTAACCGATATCCACGAAACGACTGAAGCTGCAATGGCAGCCGAGTATGTGGATGTCCTGCAAATCCCGGCCTTCCTCTGCCGCCAGACAGACCTGCTGGTTGCCGCTGCCAAGACAGGGAAAACCGTCAATATAAAAAAGGGACAGTTCCTCTCGCCGGGAGCCATGCAATTTGCCGTACAAAAAGTAGCCGATGCCGGAAATGACAACGTCATGATCACCGAAAGAGGCACTACCTTCGGATATACAGACCTGGTCGTCGATTACCGGGGGATTCCTCAAATGCAACAGTTCGGCTATCCCGTCATCATGGACGTAACCCACTCCTTGCAACAACCCAACCAGACCTCAGGCGTGACAGGCGGACTCCCCGCCCTCATCGAAACGATAGCGAAGGCAGCCGTCGCCGTCGGAACCGACGGATTATTCATCGAGACCCATCCGGAACCCTCCAAAGCCAAGTCCGACGGTGCGAACATGCTGCAACTCGACCTGCTGGAAGGGCTGCTGACAAAGTTGGTACGGATAAAAAAAGCCATTTGAAGTCGTCCCCCAAAAAAATCCTGCTGACAAACAGATACAATTCAGGCACGGATCGCTTTCGTGTAATCCGTGCCTGAAAGATCGCGGCGAAGGTGTCTTATCCCCCTTCTCACCCCATCTTGCTTATTTTTTTCAGCTTGTCCTCATCTATCAGTTTGATCTTCCGACCGTCAATTGCAATTATACGCTCAGCCACGAACGTAGACAATGTACGGATTGCGTTCGAAGTCGTCATGTTCGAAAGATTAGCCAAATCTTCACGAGAAAGATAAATACTCAATGTCGCCCCATCTTCCTCCAAACCGTAACTGTCCTTCAAGAACAACAAGGACTCCGCCAAGCGCCCCCGGATATGTTTCTGAGTAAGATTGACCGTACGCTCGTCGGCGACTCCCAAATCAAAAGAAAGCTGACGAATAAAAAACATGGCAAGATTCGGATTACTCATCAAAAGATTCCTGACAACCGTCATCGGAATCATACACACGGTAGAGGCTTCAAAAGCGGAAGCATTCGTCAAATAATTTTCCTGAGCAAAATTAGCCCGATAGCCAAAGTACTGCACCGGTTTTATCATTCGGATGATCTGGCTTCGCCCGCCAACACCTTCTTTAAAGATTTTGACCTTGCCTTTTAATAAGCACATCATGTCTCTCGGTTCGTCGCCCTCGCAATATATCAACTCATTACGTTTGAAATGCTGGATCGTCGAATTATTACGGAGGACATCCCGCTCCTTCTCGGTCAGGACTCTCCACACTTCTGCTAAACTGGCCGACAGATCGACCTCTTCTTTTTGTTGTTTAACCACGACTGCTATATAACATACTTATGAAGCACAAATGTAATACTTTTCTTTCAAAATCAGAATAAGAGCCTGTTTAAATTTTGCCAGCATTCTTTCGGGAGTTCCTTTTGAGGATGTTTTTCCGTTTTTACAAGAAGCATAGCGGGCCATGCGACGAATAAAAACAGGAAAATCAGAACATTTTACTTTCTTTCACCCGTCAATTCGATTTTATTCGTTACGTTTGTAAAGAAAGGAACGACAATTAGTTGAAAAAGTATTTCAATATAATCATTCTGCTTTTCATCGCAGTAAATGCCTTAGCTTCCCCGGACGGCAGTTATGGCAATCTCTTATTGCTGGGCCGGTCTCCCAAAACGATATCGTCCAAGCAGGGTGATTCTATCATGAGAAAGGTGATCGAACATGCCGACAAATACAAGTCCGCCGTCTCCCGCTATGAGGCCGAAATCTACATCAAGGGCAAAACCGAGATCCTCAGACAAAACATCCTGATGCGTTTCGCCCACCATCTTTTCCCGGTAGACCGCAAAAACAAGGACATGATCTTCGAGATGGTCAGCCACTCCAGGTTCAACGCCCCGAACAACTACCTGCACAGCTTCGAAGCGATAAACGGGAACGGCATCCCCAACGGCGCAAAACAGCAGGAAGCCTTGAGATTCCTGAACCTCAACGTTTATTCGCCAACCATCTACAACGAAGGGATCATCATGCCGGTAGCCCGGGAAGCATTCAAATACTACGACTTCAACCTGGAAAGCACCGAAACGTCCGATAAGCTGAAAATACACAAGATACGTTTCATGCCCAAGCTATGGAGCCAGAAGCTCATTTGCGGAGACTTGTACATCACCGACAAAGACTGGCACATCGACAAGATCGACGTGAACGGGCGTTTCTCCTTTGCCGAATTCAACCTGGTCATGACATTCGGACGGGATTACCGCCATTTCATCCTGCCGCAAAAAGCAAGCCTTTTCCTGCGGTATCACGTACTGGGAAATGCCATTGCCAGCTACTATCATACTTCTTTCAAATACGAAGCCGTCGAATGGATTGAAGAAGATCATGAGGATAAAAAAAACAAATCCCTCGACCTGACCGGATATTACCAGTTATCATCCGATACGATCCCGATCATCCGGGACAGCAGCTACTGGAAGGGCAAGCGGGACATTCCGCTGACACAGGAAGAAGAGAAAAAGTACGAAAAGACAATGACCGCGATCCCCCAGAAGACCGACACAAACAACATCCAAAAATACCTGAAAATAACAGAACGGCTGACCAACACCATCCGGCTCGACTACAAAACGACCCGCCTGAAGTATTCCGGTATCCTGAACCCATTCCAGCTGGGCTACTCCAGACGGAACGGCATCACTTACAGGCAACAGCTCCGCTTGAGCAAAACATTCAAAAAGGACCGCCAGCTCCGTTTCCGCCCTGAGATCGGTTTCGTATTCAAACGAAAAGAGTTGTTCTTCAAGGTCGGGGGAGACTGGGAATATCTTCCGGAAAGACAAGGAGCACTGAGCCTCAACCTCGGAAACTCCAACCAGGGATACTCCTCCAAGATCATGGATGAAATCAACGAGCACCTGAAAGACTCCTCGTTCAATTTCGAGAACCTGAACCTGGAATACTTCAAGCACTATTATATAGAGCTCAAGAACCAGATCGAACTGTTCAACGGCTTTCAGATGACAGCCGGGATCTCCTACCACCGCCGCATCCCCACCCGAAAAAGCGCGATCGACCCGGGAGACGACGTCACGGAGATCATCAACGAAAACTATCACGATTTCATTCCCACGATCGGCTTTACCTATACCCCCGGACAATACTACTGGATGGACGGCTACCGCAAAGAATACCTCTATTCCCACTACCCGACCGTATCCATCGAGTTCGGGCGGGCCATACCGGGCGTATGGAAAAGCAGCGGTAATTACGGGCGTGTGGAAGCCGATATCCACCAGAGCATTTACCTCGGCCTGTCCCGCCGTTTCAACTACCATGTCAGCGGAGGATTCTATACGGCCCGAAAGTCAACCTACTTTGCCGACTACCGGTATTTCACACGGCGCAACTTCCCCGAATCATGGGGAGGGGACGATTTCGGAGGCGTCTTCCACCAGCTAAGAAGCGTATGGTTCAACGCATCCGACAAATATGTCCAAGCACATGTCATGTATGAAAGCCCGTTCATGCTCTTCCAGCTATTCAAACCGGAGGCGACCAAGTACATCATCTCCGAACGCTTTTACCTAAGCCAGTTATGGATGCCGGTCAAACCCAGCTACACGGAAATAGGATACGGCTTCGGCAACCACATCTTCAATGTCGCCGCCTTCGTCGGGTTCGACAAATTGAAATACGACGGGATCGGGTTCAAGTTCGCGTTCGAACTCTTCCAGTAAACGTCAGAACAGCGGACGGACGATCATAATACCGCAGTTGCGCTTGATGCCCTGCACATAATCCTGCAAAGGCTCTTCGTTTGCAACCACTTGCTTTTTAGTGGTCGAAGCATGGATAAAAGTCAACTTATCCCCTACCCGGCAGATAATACCCACATGGGAGATATCCAACCCTTTGATCGTCGTGACAAAGCAGACAATATCGCCATTCCTGATTTTACCGGCATGCGCATTGATCTCATCCTGTGGAATATAGTAATGCGGACGGGCATTGATTTCCTTTTCCTTCGCCGTCATTATCGCGATACGTTCCGGATTATCTTTCAGTTGCTTATAGCTATCGGGATGCGTGGACATAAAGGACAGGTCGAGTTGAAGCGGCTTCCCCCCGATCTCTTTCGTGACATCCTTCAGATAGCCTCTCTTTTCGTTTTCATAAATCCAGTCGGTCGTATAATGGAGGCGATCCGTATAATCGGGGGCCGCGTCGCCGGAACTCCGGTAACGGATATCTTTCAGGGCAGAAACATAGCCCTCGTACCCGGAATGACGCTTGACCGACCTGGCCAAAGCGACCGTATTCTCGACCAAAGTCATGCAATCCAGGCCATGCAGGTTTATGACCAGCCTTTCGGGCACTTCCTCCAACACTCCCGCCACGTATGGAGTTCCCAGGAAGAAACGGGCCGTCTCCACCATCAAGTCGCTTGCCGGCAGAGCCGCTTTCTCCTTCATCGCCACACAATAGCGTTCGTAAACATCCTCATCGCCTTGTGCCTTTCCCGACAGGGACAGAAAGGCAAAAAAGAACAAATAAAAAAACGTCCGTTTCATCTCTCCATCCTATTTCAATCCGTCTTTGTCGCCAGCAGGTCTTCCAGCTTCACCAGTTCATCGCGGTACTGTGCCGCTTCGATGAAGTCGAGTTTCCTGGCCGCCTCCATCATCTGCTTCTTCGTCCGTTCAATCGCTTTTTCAAGCTGTGTACGGTTCATATACTGAACCACAGGATCTGCCGCCAGAGCGGGTTCGGGCTCCACATAGGCATACGGTTCGCCGGCAACCGGCTGTTGTTTCTCCGCCACCAGGGAAACGCTGTTTTTGATAACCTGCTTAGGCGTAATACCATGTTTCTCGTTATAAGCAAGCTGTTTCTCACGCCTGCGGGCCGTTTCGTCCATCGTCAGGCGCATGCTGTCCGTTATCTTGTCGGCATAGAATATCACCTTGCCGTTCACGTTTCGGGCGGCACGTCCGGCCGTCTGCGTCAGCGAACGGTGCGAGCGCAGGAACCCTTCCTTGTCGGCATCCAGGATAGCGACCAGAGAGACTTCCGGCAAGTCCAACCCTTCACGCAGCAGGTTGACGCCGATCAGCACGTCGAACAACCCTTTGCGCAAATCATCCATGATCTGAATGCGTTCCAACGTATCGACATCGCTATGGATATAGTTACAACGGATTCCCATGCGCGTCAGGTAAGCAGTCAGTTCCTCCGCCATACGCTTCGTCAAGGTCGTCACCAGGACCCGCTCGTCCACGGCGGCGCGTTGCGTGATTTCCTCCATCAGGTCGTCGATCTGGTTCAGCGTCGGACGCACCTCGATAACCGGATCGAGCAAGCCGGTCGGACGGATCACCTGGTCCACCACGATTCCTTCACTCTTCTCCAACTCGTAATCAGCCGGCGTCGCACTCACGTAAATCGCCAGCGGGGTCAGCGACTCGAACTCATCGAACGTCAACGGCCGGTTATCCATCGCCGCCGGCAGACGGAACCCGTATTCCACCAGATTCTTCTTACGCGAATAATCGCCTCCGTACATCGCCCGTATCTGAGGGATCGTCACATGGCTCTCGTCGACCACCAGCAGAAAGTCTTTCGGGAAATAATCGAGCAGGCAGAAAGGCCGTTCACCCGCCTGGCGGCCGTCGAAATAGCGGGAATAGTTTTCGATCCCGGAGCAATGCCCCAGCTCGCGTATCATCTCCAAATCGAACGTGACACGTTCGTACAAACGCTTCGCCTCGTAAGGCTTGCCGATCTCCCGCAGGAAATTCACCTGTGTCCCCAGGTCGACATCAATCTGCCCGATAGCGGTGTTGATACGTTCCTGGGTCGTCACGAAAAGGTTGGTCGGATAGATGTTCAGTTCGTCCTGCTCGTCTATCTCCTGCCCGGTCTGAGGGTCGAACGAAGAGATACGGTCCACCTCGTCGTCCCAGAACTCGATACGGTAGGCTGCCCCGTCAAAAGTCTCGATAGCCGGAAAAATATCGACCGTATCACCGTTTACCCGGAAGCAACCGCTGCCGAACTCTATCTTGTTGTTGACATACAGGGCATCCACGAAGCGACGCAGCAGTTGATCCCGGTCTATCCGCATGCCCCTCTCCAGATGCACCACCTTCTCGGCAAAAGCAGTCGGGTCCGCCATGCCATACAGGCAGGAGACAGACGAAACAACGATGACGTCCTTGCGCCCCGACAACAGCGAAGCGGTCGCACGCAGACGAAGTTTATCGATCTCGTCGTTGATCTGCAAATCCTTTTCTATATAAGTGTCGGTCGTCGGCAGATAGGCCTCCGGTTGGTAGTAATCGTAATAGGAGACAAAATACTCGACGGCATTGTTCGGGAAAAAGGCCTTGAACTCGCTGTACAACTGGGCAGCGAGGGTTTTGTTATGGCTCAGGATCAAGGTCGGCCTCCGCACCTCCTTGATCACATTGGCGATCGTGAAAGTCTTTCCGGACCCTGTCACACCCAACAAGGTCTGGAAAGGCACGCCACTCTTTATACCGTCGGACAGGGCCGCAATCGCTTCCGGCTGGTCGCCCGTCGGACTGAACGGGGAAGATAGTTCAAAGTTCATTCTTTATCCTATCGGTTGTTTAGGTATGACCATCCAGAGGATCAGGTAAGCGATCACCCCGGAAAATACCGTAAAGATACTCAACAATATATATCCGATACGCACGAATGTCGGGTCCCAGCCGAAATAATCGGCGATACCGGCACAAACACCTGCTATCATCCCGTTCTTCGAACGGTAAAGTCTTTTAGATTCTTCCATTGTTCTTCTGTTTTTTTATTGTGAATACGTTATTTTCTACTCCAAGTAGCAAACAGGGCAACCGTCGCAAAAGTTGCGACAGCCCAAAAGATGCACTACAGATAGGCGGCCACCTTCTTGCGGTCCGTCTCGACCGTCTCGAATTCGGAGGAGACGATGCTGCTGCCCATCGGGACGTTCTCGTTCCGGTATTCCATCTTGCTGTAGACGATGCTGCGGGCGGATGTATGGAACTCCTTCGCCCCCGTTTCCGCTTCGATGCGGGCGATGTTGCTCTCCCGCACTCCGCAACCCGGCATGATGATGATGCGCCCTGCCGCACGTTTCACCAGCTCGGCAATGAGGGGAATCCCTTTCACGGCATCGGACTGCTGGCCGGAAGTCAGGATGCGGTCGCAGCCCAGTTCGATCAACTGCTCCAAAGCGGCAAAGGGATCGCGGCAGACATCAAAGGCGCGATGGCAGGTGACGGACAGCGGCCGGGCAGCCTCGATCAGCCGGCGCATCAAGGGGACGTCGATATCCCCCTCTTTCGTCAGGCAGCCGAAGACGACGCCGTGCACCTTCAACTGCTTGCACAGTTCGATATCCAGCAACATCGACCGGATCTCTGCCGGCGTATAGAGGAAGTCGCCTCCACGCGGGCGGATAATCACATTTATATCGACAGACGAAGTGAGCGCCTGTGCCGTCCGGATCTCCCCGTAGCTGGGGGTCGTCCCCCCTTCCGGGATTCCGGCACAAAGTTCCACACGTTTCGCTCCTCCTGCTTCCGCTTCCACACAGCTTTGTGCGGAGTTTGCACAAATTTCGATAATACGAGTCGGTTTCATAAGAATCTTATCATAATTGTTTCTACTACAGACAAAGATAAAACTATTATGCGAAACTTCCTTATTCCTATCAAAAGAGATTCGGGATTACATGCCTATCCCCCCAAAAAAGGATAGGCATCGGACCAAGAACGAGTAGGCAGGCGTCGTACAAAAAACAAGAAACTGTCAAAACTGTCAAAACTTCGCCCGCTATATTTTCAAACAGCATTTTCTACGCAGAGACGGAATAATCCGTTTAAAACACTACAAGACAACAATATACGCGCATATTCAACTAATAAACACAAAGTTCAACAGCATAAATGGAATCGGTTTCACGGACATTATCCCACTTATAATCAATCATGATCCGGATACAGCCTTGGCCCTTTCACTTCATGAATCGTTTTTGAAGCAGATCCGTCACGCCGGTTATGTCCGTGAAACCGGCTCCATTTTACCCAAAACGAAGTAAAAAGCACGCAAGAATAGCATATAATAAACTAACACACAGCATATTATAAGCAAACACCGAAAATATGCACATTTTAAATATAGCGGGCGAAGTTTTGACAGTCTTGACAGTTTTTCTACTTTTGCATCCGACAAATAGAAGCAGATTCTCATGAAATCAGAAGCCTACAAAGGACATTTGGCCATGCTGATGGCAAACATATTGTGGGGATGTATGTCTCCCTCTTCCAAAATTGTCCTATCAAGCGGATTAGTAAACGCGATCTCCCTAACAACTTTCCGAATGCTGGGCGCGGCGGTCCTATTCTGGATTGCATCGGTCTTCACCCGCAAGGAACATGTCCCTCATGAAGACCTGAAGCACCTGTTTTTCGCTGCTCTTTTCGGAATCGTATTCAACCAAGGGAGCTACATCTTCGGCGTGTCGCAGACTTCACCGATAAACGCGACGATCGTTGCCACCTCCACTCCCATCATCACCATGATCATCGCCGCCTTTTACCTCAAAGAACCGATCACGGGGACAAAGGTCCTCGGTATCTTCGTCGGGGCGGCAGGCGCCTTGACGCTCATCCTGAGCGGGCAGCAGGCGGCAACGGGGAGCGGCGGCAGTAACGTTTGGGGCGACATACTCTGCCTGATCGCACAATGCAGTTTCTCGGTTTATGTAGTCGTCTATAAAGGATTGATCGGACGGTACTCGCCCGTGACGCTGATGAAATGGATGTTCACCTACTCGGCCCTCTGCACGATCCCCTTCTCCTACAACAGTGTCGCAGGCATCGACTTCGCCGCCCTGCCCCTGAATATCTACCTGAACATCGCGGTTGTCGTATTGGGAGGGACGTTCTTCGCCTACCTCCTCATCCCGACCGGCCAACGGATTTTACGTCCGACGGTTGCGACCATGTACAATTATGTCCAGCCGATCATCGCATCCGTCATCACGGTCATGGCCGGACTGGACACGTTCGGACTGATGAAAAGCATCGCGATCGCGTTGGTATTCTCTGGGGTCCATATCGTGACGCGGAGCAAATCGAAAGCACAGATGGAAGAACATGAAAAAACAATTGAAAAGTGAAAGCAGATCGATGCTTCCTCACTTTTCTGCTTTCAACTGTTCAAGCGCTTTCCAAAGCGGATCTCCGGGAACGGGAGCGACAATGGCGACCGGTTCTTTCGAGACGGGATGGATGAACTCGGCACTGCGGGAATGCAGGCTGATGCCGCCGTCCGGATTGGAACGGGGGAAACCGTATTTCAAGTCGCCTTTGATAGGGCATCCCATCTTGGCAAGCTGGCAACGGATTTGATGATGGCGGCCTGTCTTGAGGTCTACGGCCAACAGATAATAGTTGTCCGAGCGGGCGATCACCTTATAACGCAGGATCGCTTTCTTGGCATTGGGCCGTTCCGTGTCATAAGCATAGCTCTTGTTTTGCTTCTCGTTGCGGACCAGCCAGTTCACCAGCTCTCCCTCTTCTGCGGGCGGACAGTTCTTCACGATCGCCCAATAGGTCTTCCTTACCTCGCCGACCCGGAACATCTCGTTCAGACGGGCGAGCGCCTTGCTCGTTTTGGCAAACAACACGACACCGCTGACCGGGCGGTCCAGACGATGCGTAACGCCGACAAAGACATTCCCGGGTTTACAATACTTCTCTTTCAGCCATGCCTTCAGCATGTCCGAAAGAGGAGTATCACCGGTTTTATCTCCTTGTACAATCTCGCGGCAAGTCTTATTTACCGCAATGACATGATTGTCTTCGTAGAGAACTTCCATATATTACATGTTCATGCCGCCATCAACCTGGATCACCTGGCCGGAGACATAAGAAGACATGTCGGAAGCCAGGAATGTAGCGATGTTTGCCACATCTTCAGGCGTACCGCCACGGCGCAGAGGGATCTTCTTCGCCCATTCGGCCTTCACCTCTTCGGGCAGGCCGGCTGTCATATCGGTAATGATGAAGCCCGGGGCGATCGCATTGGCACGGATACCGCGTGAACCCAATTCCTGCGCAATGGACTTGGCCAAACCGATCATACCCGCCTTGGATGCAGAATAGTTGCTCTGGCCGGCATTACCGTGTACGCCTACGACGGAAGCCATATTGATAATGCTGCCCGAACGCTGCTTCATCATCACCGGAGTACAAGCATGCACGAAGTTGAAAGCCGATTTCAGGTTGACGCCGATAACGGCATCCCACTGGCTTTCGCTCATACGCATCATCAGACCGTCTTTCGTGATACCTGCATTGTTTACAAGGATATCCACACGACCGAAGTCTTTTACGATTTCAGCTACGACATTATGCGTTTCTTCGAAATTGGCTGCGTTGGAAGCATACCCTTTTGCTTTTACACCCAATGCTTCGATTTCCTTCTGGGTAGCCAGACCGTTTTCGTCAATCACCAGATCCGTGAATGCGATGTTTGCACCTTCTGCGGCGAATTTCAATGCGATCGCCTTACCGATACCACGTGCGGCACCGGTAACGATTGCCACTTTACCTTCTAATAATTTCATGTCAATTCCGTTTTAAATTCAACATTTGATCAAGCAAGCACCCGTAGAATAGCCACCGCCGAACACGGTCAGGGCAACCAGGTCGCCGTTCTTGAAACTATGGTCATTCTGGGCATATACCAGCGCGGAGCTTACCGAACCGGTATTTCCCAATTCTTCTATGTTATGCAGGAACTTCTCTTCCGGCAGGTTGAGCTGCTTGGCGATGTTGGACATGATGCGCATATTGGCCTGGTGGCCGATGAAATATGTCAGGTTGTCCAGCGTATAGCCGTTCTTTTCCAACAGATAGAGCACGTTCTTGGGCATGTAGGTACAAGCCTGTACAAACACGTCGCGCCCTTCCGGCATCATGATGCCGCCGTCGCCCGGACGGAGGTGTACGGCATCCGGGGCCTTGGCCAGATAACCGAGCCCTTGCGTATATACTTCCACGATCTGGGGGTCCTTTTCCGAAACACGCTCCTTCGAGATGAAGAAGGCCGCTGCCGCATCGCCCCAGAGGTGGCCGGATTTCGGGTCCGTCTCGTTATAGTAGGCCGAGTTCTTGTCGGCAGAAAGAACCAGGGCCTTTGTTGCTTTTCCCATCGCAAAATATCCTTCCACGACTTCCAGCGCATTCAGGAATGAGGAGCAGGCGGAAGAGAGATAGAGCGCTTTTGCATTTTCAATATGGAATTCATGCTGGGCAAGATGAGCCGCAGTCGCTACCGTATCGTACGGAGAATAAGAGGCTGAAACAATCAAATCCACATCCGTAATATCGTACGGCAATCGGGGAAGGGCGTTACGGACAGCTTCCATACTCATCGTATTGATATTTTCCTCCGCTTTCGCCTTAGACCGGGAACGAATCCCTGTGCGCTGTTCGATCCACTCGCTGGTTAGCCCGTTTAACTCTAAAAAATGTTGGTTATCGACCCGTTCTTCAGGTACATAAAACCCTGTTGCATTAATAAACATTCCTCAGTATTGTGTTACTTTATCTTTATACCATTGAATATCAAATTCATTACATTGTCTCTCCGTTTAATCCGCTGGCTGATATTATCTCCCATGATTCCACGTATGTAGGGGACTTCCAGCCCTTTCAGGGCATGATGAAGGACAACCGCCGTGATCTCGGTATCGGGCATCGCAAAGATCCCTTCCTCTACTCCGGCTTCCAGAATCCCTTGTATCAGTTCCGTCTCACGGATATCGAAACTTTTCCTGATCTTCTCCACCCGCCAGATATCACGGAAAAAATTAGCCTTCAATGTCCCGTTACGGAACACCAGCGCCTTGATGGCATCCAGCCGTGCATAGAGAAACGTCATCAACTTTTCGTCTGCCGGCAAGTCTTTCGCGGCTACATCCTGTAGCATCTTGTACAATTGGTCTAACTCGGACTCGACTACTGCCAGATAAATCTCGTTCTTGCTTTTAAAATACGTGTAAAGCGTGCGCCTTCCCTTTTTGGATGCCTGTGCAATATCGTTCATTGTCGTATTATCCACCCCCATGCGGGCAAACAATTGTCTGGCCACATCCACCAACATCTCACGTGTCTTAGAAACTGTCATCGGCATTTGTATTGCACATTTTGATTAAAACTGTGCGCAAAAATACCGAAAAAAAATAATAACTACCAAAAACATATTTACATTTTATCCAAACTGTTTTCTCAAATGCGGACTTGCCCATGTGACTACTTTTCCCGTACTTGGAATCCATCGCCGGCAAATATACTTTTTCAGCTTTCCTGTCACGAAGATATAAATCTCATTTAACTATTTTCGCACCAACGTTTTTCAGTTCAACATGCCTGTACATATAGCTTGAACCTTGTACGGAAAACAAAATATTTTTATCCGACATTTGCAAAATCCAAAAGGAAACCATACCTTTGCCCCCCGAAATCAGGAAGAAAACAGCAACCGGCAAAGTCGCTTTTCCCTTTCATGACAAGTTTGCTTGTCCCTGATTCATTTCAACCGAACAAGGAGAGATGCTCGAGTGGTTGAAGAGGCACGCCTGGAAAGCGTGTAAACCCCTAAAGGGTTTCGCGGGTTCGAATCCCGCTCTCTCCGCTGAACTTACTGGACAGAAATGGTCAGTAAGCGGACAAAAAGCTACAAATCAATGATTTGTGGCTTTTTTTATTGCCCGAAAGTCCAGCTTCCAAGACTTCAAAAGTCCGGTAAAAGACAAAGTTTCGTTACTAAATCGTTACCTATTCCCTGCCGGACAAAAACGGTAACGATTTGTCCTCAAATGACCTGATAATGACTTGATTAGTCCATAGTCTGCATAACTCGAAAACGAGAGGTAAAAATTAATTTTGCAACTAAAAAAGTGAGTTATGAAATCGACATTCAAGGTTCTTTTTTATTTGAAGAAATGCTGCTCGACGGCAAGAACGTGAAGCTGGACGACCTCGCCATCTTCGGCGTGGGCATACGCGGGAAACCTGCCGACACGTCGAAAGACTGGTCGGTCACCGCCAACGTGGTCGGGCTGCGCCTCAAATGCCGCGCCACGGGGACCCTCGCCATCAACCGGTTGAAACTCGAAGCGCAGCTCAAGGAGCTTTCTCCCTACGACATCGAGGGCGAAGAAGAGAGCGGCAGCGGCGACGAAGAACGGCCGGGAGAACTTTAAGCAATCATTATAAATCATAAACCGTAAATCCACAATTTCATGGAAGAAAAGAACGAAAAGAAATCCGTCTGGGGACTCATCCTCAAAGTAATCATCGTCGTGGCCACGGCCATCGGCAGCGCCTTCGGCGTCACGGCTTGCATATAAGGGACAGGGAGAGACGCACATGAGACGCATCACGCTATTGATCATCCATTGCAGCGCCACGCGCTGCGGGCAGCCCTACTCGTTCGAGGATTGCCGCCGGGACCATATCGCCTGCCGGCGCTTCCGCGACATCGGCTACCACTACTACATCACACGCGACGGCCGGGTACATCCCGGTCGGCCGCTCTCCCTCGAGGGGGCGCATTGCTTCGGCCATAACCGCCACAGCATCGGCATCTGCTACGAAGGAGGGCTGGACGGCGAAGGCAACCCGGCAGACACCCGCACGCCGCCACAGAAGGCCGCCCTGGCGCAGTTGTTGCAGGAGCTGGGCAGGCAATTCCCGGCCGCCCTCACCGTGGGACACCGCGACCTGGACCCCCAAAAGGCCTGCCCTTCGTTCGACGCGGCGAAGGAATACTAAAAAGACGCGCCCCGTGGGAGGCCCTGAAGCCTCCGCGGGAGCGCGTCTCGCTTGCGCGGTTGTTGTTGTGCGCGTTTTTTCTTTACTTTCAGGATCAGATAGCCGGATCAGTCAGTTCCACCTTAAGCGGAGTCAGTTTGTTCTCTGCGCCCGGATAGCCGATGTTCTGGTTGATCACACCGCCGGTATTGCTGGTGATGGCACTTTCAGGGATCGGCCACAAGACATGGTGCGTACTGATACGATACTGCGCTTTCGACACTTCCACGCCGTCGCGGAAGAAGTTGTTGCAGCGCATCATCCAATCATAATAGAAGTTTACGCCCGAATCCTTGCAATTCGTACCTGTCCCGCCCGGTCCGGAAAAATTGTCCAACTTGTAAACCCGTCCGCCGAACACTTCGCAAGGCTTGCCTGATTTTGCATACAGGTAAGAGATACGGACCAATTCCACATGGCGGTTTTCTTCGTAATACAACTCACGGGCACGTTCTGCCAAGACGTCAGCAATCGTAATTTCCCCGCTCAACGATTCGGCTCCGGCACGCTGCCGAACGACATTCAGCATGGCGGCGGCGTTTGCATGGTCGCCTTTCCAATAGTAGCATTCGGCCATAATCAGGTAGGCTTCCGCAGAACGATAAATGTACCACGGCGTTTCACCTCCCTGGAAATCCTGCGTCTGCGTAGGATCGGGAACAAACAATTTGTAGTGCGGCCACATGAACCAACAACGGACGGAATCGTTCGCCAACATATTTGCAGGGCGCACCAAATGTTTACCATACCATTGAGACACATTCGGATCAGCATTCGTCTTCAACCCCGGATTATTATAATACAAGTCTTCCATCCGTTTCCAACTGTCATGGTTATTGGGTCCTCGCAAATCTTCTTTTTCCCTGCTGGTCCAAATGTCATATTGATAGTAGTTGGTCGGGCGGCACGTTCCGATACCGCGTCCGTAATTGTAGTCGTTGTCGATTTGTGTGCCTTTATCTTCATTTGCGGGAGTGATCTGCGTCCCGTTCGGTCCCGCAGGAGTCTTTATCGCGCCGCCATTGGCCCAATAGGGAAGGCCGTTACGCATCGTATAGATGCGTTTGCCCGCTCTATCACTACCTTCCACAATATCCGGATAAGCGACGACATACAAGATCCCTTCCGTATTGCCCATATCCAATTTCGCTTCTACGCTATGGAGGTCATGCATCAGGTTGGTATTCGGTTTGTTTTTGTTGTTCGTGAAACGTTCGGTCATCAACGGATGTCGGCTGACGACCTCTTTGCCGACTTCGATGGCGCGGTCAAAATCGCCCAAAGCCGAGCAAACTTTCATCAACAGCATCCCACAGGCATCTTTGTTGGCTTTGCCGCGGTCTGCCTTTTCCGGCACCCACTGGTAAGCAAATTCCAAATCGCGCTTGATCTGCTCCAGAATACCCCAACGATCATGCGAATAGAAATCCAGTTTCGGACGGGTGATCTCTTCTGTCAGGAAAGGCACGTCACCAAACTGGTGGGTCAGTTTATAATAGCGGTAAGCCCTCTGGAAATAAGCGTGTCCCAGCACGGCGTTGCGCTCCGCATCGTCCTTGAACTTGGCAATGTCCAGACGGTTGATCGCAATATTGGCATACTTGATTCCTTTGAATCCTTCATCCCAATACCATCTGTTCTTCCCCTTCATGTCGCTCTTCGTACGGGAAGGCAGCAACTCCTGGTCCAAATCCACCAATGAACCGCCTTCATCGGTTTTGCCATGCACGGCAATATCAGCCAGATACATTTCAGTCAAGATGGGGGCGCCGTCTCCGAAATATTCATGCCGCATATTACGTTCACAAGCCACCAACGCCGCATACAAACCTTCTGCATTCACGTATGTGTTTTCCGGCGTATAGAAGGAGAGCGGTTTCGGTTCCAGCCAACTATCGCTACATGAGTTCAATAGAGGAAATGCAGCCAATGCCAGAAGCAGGTATTTTTTCTTATTTTGATTCTTCATACTTTTCTATTTTTTACTGACAAGTTAATTTTACAGAGTGAAATTAATACCCAAGTTGTACGTTCTCAATGTCGTATCGCCCCCCTCAGGATCACCGAAGTCCCATCCGGTAATCACAAACGGATTACGGACAGCCAGGGAAAAACGCATATTCTGGATCGAGAACTTCTTCAGGAAGTTCTGTGGCACGTTGTACGACAACGTGATGTTTTCCATACGGACAAACGTTTTCTTCACCCAATGGTCGCCTTTGTTGACAGAACCGATACGGGCATAGTCGTTTGTCGGGTTGTCGACAGTCCAGCGTGGAATATCCACGATCGTGTAGCGGTCGAACATGCCGCCCGTATTGGCCGCACGGTTGAACGTGCCGTACTGCCCCACGTGCGAATACATCATAAACGACAAGCTGATGTTCTTATAGAACGAAAATTCGTTTCTCCATGACCACACATAACGCGGAGTCTTGTAGCCCTGGAACACTTTGTCTTTCGTATCCAAAACGCCATCTCCGTTCTGGTCGATGTATTTGAAGTCGCCCGGCTTGTTGCCGTATTTGGCCGCTTCCTCTTCTTCGCCCAACTGCCATACGCCGTCACCTTCATACGCCCATATCTGCTCGGTATCATGCCCGATGAACCAGCCTTTGCTGAGATCATCCGCCTCTTCATAACCGATCAGATTGCCATTCTCATCCTTCACCTCTTTCATGTCGCCATACAAATGTTTGATTTTCCGACGGTTGAAAGAGAATGTGCCACTTGTGTTCCATACGAAGTTGTCAGATTCAACCGGAGTCGCATTCAAAGTCAATTCCATACCACGGTTGGTCAAAGAACCCAGATTGGCTTTTACGCTGGCATATCCCAAAATAGAAGGCAAAGAACGGTCTACCAACAGGTTGCTCGATTCCGTCATATAGGTTTCCATACTACCGCCAAGCTTGCCGCCAAAGAGAGTAAAATCCAACCCGACGTTATACGAGGCAGCACGTTCCCATTTCAACTCGCTGTTGGGCATGCGGTTGATATAGATCTGGGAAGTCACATATACATTCCCGTTCTGGTCAATATAAGGATGCAAGCCGGAGTTCAACTGGGCCAACGCTTCATACTGGCCGATGTCGCGGTTCCCGTTTTGCCCCCATGAGAAACGAAATTTACCATAGTCCAGCCAAGAAGAGGCTTTTTCCATGAACTTCTCCTGCGTAAACACCCATCCCAAAGCAACAGCGGGAAAAGTGGCACGGGGATTCATCTGACCGAACGCGGAATAACCGTCACGGCGGACAGATGCCGTAATCATGTACTTATCCTTATAAGAATAGAACACACGTCCCATCAAGGCGTCGGCGGTCCTGTAGGTATCGTTGCTGGAAACCGAAGGAACGGAACCGGCACCGATATTGTGAAAGCCCAGAATGTCGCTCGGAGTGTATTTTTCGTTTTTGGCAATTGTCTGCCACCACTGCCCTTTTTCGGCATTGGCAAGGAATGTTGCTTCGACCCGATGGTCTTTCCCGAATTCTTTTTTCCAACGGACGATATTGTCAACCTGCCAGTTGAACGTCTTTTCCAATTTACGTTCGGAGTTCCCTCCTCTCCCGTTCCATTCCGGATGTTCGGAAGACTCATGGTTCATATACTCATACCAATGATAACGCGGAGTAAAGTTCATCTGGTATTCGAGACCGAACGGCAAGTGAACCATCGCATACAAATTTGCATTCAAATCATGGTTGATGTCACGTCTGTCCCGATAAAGATTATCGAAGAAAGGGTTCTTCGTATTGTTGTCTCCCGAAGGATACATCCGATACGGGCTGTCCAAATCGTCGATGTCATTGGTCGTAAACGGAGAGTTGTGTTCACGCTGATCCACATCGGCAGCCAGATACCCGCCGACGCGTGTGGCAAACTGAGCATTTAAACCAACTGTCAGGAAAGAGGTCACTTTCGATTCCATGTTCAGACGAGAACGGAAGTTCCGATAACGGTCACCGACCTTTACCCCTTCGCGATCTGCATATCCCAAAGACCAATAATAGGAAAAGTCTTCTTTACGATTTGAAATGCTGGCCGTATAGTCCTGCTGGAACCCGGTCTGGTACACCACATCGTCCCAATTCGTTTCGATTCCGTTCAAATAATTTTCCATTTCAATAGACTTAAAGTTCAACCGTCCCAACCATGCCTTAAGCAAAGTACTTTCATCAGGCAACGTGCTTACATGCTCTTTTTGGTCATAATTGTACCAAGCCAACAAGTCTGCGCCTTGGCTTGCCAAGACACGCGGATCGGTGAAACGTCCCGGCTGTGCGGCCAATTCGGCTTCCGTCATCTGGCTTTCACCGAACTCCTGGCGGAACTTGAGGAAGCCGGCTCCGTCTACCGTTTTTGGCAAACGGGCTACTTGCACCAAACCAACATTTGTATTGAACGTGATAACCGGTTTCCCGCTTTTACCCTTTTTGGTCGTAATGGCAACAACACCGTTGGAGGCTTTCGCACCATAAACGGCTACCGAACTGGCATCCTTCAGCACATCGATACTTTCAATGTCCATCGGGTTGATATCTTGCAACGAACCGTCATAGATCACACCGTCCAGTACTAACAAAGGAGCAGAACCCGCATTCAACGTATTTTTGCCGCGTACCTGCAAATCTGCCGTACCAGCAGCATCCGTAGACATAGAAATAGACAGGCCCGCTGCACTGGCACGCAACAAATCTTGTACCGAGCGTGGCGCTTCCACTTCCATATTTTCAGCTTTTACGCGGGAGATCGCTCCCGTCAAGTCCTTCTTCTTGGCCGTGCCGTAACCGATCACGACGACTTCTTCCAGCTCTTCCGTGTCTTCTTTCAAAATCACGTCGATCTTGTTTTTCCCCGCAACGGGGATTTCCTGGGACACATAACCGATGTAGGAAAACACGAGGACCGGATTTTTCCCCGTCACGGAAACACTGTATTTCCCGTCCACATCCGTGATGGAGCCGTTGGTCGTCCCTTTTTCCATCACATTCACACCAATCAAAGGCTCGCCGGATTGGTCTTTCACAACACCTGCCACCAACTTGGTTTGCGCAAACGACTCAAAGGCAAACAGCCCCGTCAGAATCGCAATCAAGCTGATCCGTAGTAAAAAATTCAAGTCTTGTCTTTGCATTTTTAATTAGGTATTAAATATTAAACATTAAAATTAGGTACTATTGGAGATAGAAGACAGACTCCCCTGCCATGAGGAGAAACTATTCAAAATGTGTTCGCAAACATATACTCGGCTTTCATGATATTTAGTTATAAAATCTTAGTTCTAACAGAACTATGATACAATGAGCGGGGTTATGTGCATGTGATATGCCTTGGTATGTAAATAAAGGTCCCGAATGTTTGTATTAATTAAAAAAAAATCTGTATGTTTGCGGGCACATTCAAGACAATTCGTAAGGTTGTTAATTTTTTAAGTGAAAAATACACCATAGTTCTGTTAGAACTAAGTCCCCCCCATCCTCACCAAACCATCTGCCATGACTGACGTATTGTCATATATCCTGCCACCAAAACGATCCCACCGCCCTCCTTGTTACTTTGGCATACCATTTGTTGAATGATCAACGAAGCTCGAAAGAGCAAAATATGAAACAAGAAAATAATAACAATAAAAATAGTAACAATCATGGGAAAAATTATCGGTATCGACTTAGGAACAACCAACTCTTGCGTTGCCGTATTGGAAGGTAACGAACCGGTTGTAATTGCAAACAGCGAAGGAAAAAGAACGACACCTTCAATCGTTGCATTCGTTGAAGGTGGTGAACGCAAGGTAGGTGATCCTGCGAAACGTCAGGCTATCACCAATCCGGAAAAAACAATATTCTCCATCAAACGTTTCATGGGCGAAACCTACGACCAGGTCCAGAAAGAAACCGGCCGCGTGCCTTATAAGGTAGTCCGTGGCGATAACAATACACCGCGTGTCGACATCGAAGGACGCCTCTATACTCCTCAGGAAATCTCGGCAATGGTGCTTCAGAAGATGAAGAAAACGGCGGAAGACTATTTAGGACAGGAAGTGACGGAAGCCGTCATCACCGTTCCGGCATACTTTAGCGACGCACAGCGCCAGGCTACCAAGGAAGCCGGCGAAATCGCAGGGCTGAACGTCCGCCGTATCGTAAACGAACCGACTGCCGCCTCTTTGGCTTACGGCCTGGACAAGACGAACAAGGACATGAAGATCGCCGTATTCGACCTAGGTGGCGGTACATTCGATATCTCCATCCTCGAACTGGGCGACGGCGTGTTTGAAGTAAAATCAACCAATGGCGACACTCACCTGGGAGGCGATGACTTCGACCACGTGATCATCGACTGGCTGGCTGAAGAATTCCTGCGCGAAGAAGGCGTCGACCTGCGTAAGGACCCGATGGCTTTGCAACGCCTGAAGGAAGCTGCCGAAAAGGCCAAGATCGAATTGTCAAGCACGACAAGCACGGAAATCAACTTACCGTATATCATGCCGGTAAACGGTGTTCCCAAGCACTTGGTCAAGACTTTGACACGTGCCAAGTTCGAACAGTTGGCCGACAGCCTGATCCAGGCTTGTATCGAACCGTGCCGCCAATCCTTGAAAGATGCCGGTTTGAGCACTTCCGATATCGACGAAGTAATCCTGGTAGGCGGTTCGACACGTATCCCGGCCGTACAGGCTATCGTCGAGAAATTCTTCGGCAAGGCTCCGTCTAAAGGCGTGAACCCGGACGAAGTGGTTGCCGTAGGTGCTGCCATCCAGGGGGGCGTGCTGACGGGCGAAGTAAAGGACGTCCTGTTGCTCGATGTCACTCCGCTGTCATTAGGTATCGAAACAATGGGCGGCGTAATGACCAAACTGATCGAAGCCAATACGACCATTCCGACCAAGAAGTCTGAAACATTCACAACTGCCGTTGACAACCAGCCTTCCGTAGAAATCCACGTATTGCAGGGCGAACGTTCGCTAGCGAAAGACAACAAATCGATCGGTCGTTTCCACCTCGACGGAATACCTGCCGCACAGCGTGGCGTCCCTCAGATCGAAGTAACTTTCGATATCGATGCAAACGGTATCCTCAACGTCTCGGCCAAAGACAAAGGCACCGGCAAAGTACAGAGCATCCGTATCGAAGCTTCCAGCGGCTTGAGCGACGATGAAGTAAAACGCATGAAAGAAGAAGCCCAGGCTAATGCCGAAGCCGATAAGAAGGAAAAAGAACGTATCGACAAGCTGAACCAGGCCGACAGCATGATCTTCCAGACTGAAAAACAGTTGAAAGATCTGGGCGACAAACTTCCGGCCGACAAGAAGGCTCCTATCGAAGCCGCTCTGAACAAGCTGAAAGAGGCCCACAAGGCTCAGGATATCGCCGGCATCGATGCTGCCATGGGCGAACTGAACACCGTATTCCAAGCTGCAAGCCAGGAAATGTATAACGCCCAGAATGCCCAAGGCGGCGCACAACCGGGCCCCGACTTCGGCCAGCAAGCAGGCGGCAACGCCGGCAACAACAAGCAGGATGGCGGTGTGACGGATGTTGATTTTGAGGAAGTCAAATGATTCCGATAAGGATACAGATAATAAACAATAAGCAAAAGCGTGCAGCTCTGGTGAGTTGCACGCTTTTTGCGTTTATAGGGTTCATGGTTGCTATGCGTTTTCTATGTTTTTTTTTATCTCTTATTTGCGACATGTTTGCGACAAGACAAAAAAGTAGATAATGTGGTACTTAATCACATTTATACATACTAATACATACTTAAAAGTAGATAACATGCCAACAATCGGATTTGAAATCAAACGGAAGTGCAAGCTCTGCGGCAAAGTGTTTGTCGCAAAAACACTTGACAGTCACTATTGTTCCCCTAAATGTGGTAAAGTGGCTTGGAAACGCAAAAAGGATGCAAAGGATAGAAACACGAAGTTAGAAGCCATTGCCAAACAAGTATCAGACATCAGAGAGTACATTTCTGTAAAGGAAGCCGTCGCTATGTTCGGGGTGGAACGTAGCACCCTGTATCGCCTGATTAAATTGGGACGTATTCCAACTATCAACATGGGTACAAGGCTCACACGTATCAAACGCTCTGAAATGGAACGGCTTTTTATAAACAGACCGGAAAGTATCGCAGAGAAAGAAAAGCCTGTTCCTAAAACATACAGCTTAGAGCCGGAGGATTGCTATACCATTACTGAGATTTGTGAGAAGTACCATATTAATGACAGTTCAGTATGGGCGCACGTTAGAAAATACTCTATTCCCTCAAGACAAATAGGAAACTATGTGTATGTACCCAAGCAAGAAATTGATAATCTATATAAATCAGAAGTAAAATGAAGAAAGCATTACCTAATACCAAAGTGACCGTCAAACTCAGAAGGTCGAACTACAAAGAAGAGTGGTATCTGATTATAGAGTCGTACCCAGTGTACAAACGAGGTTCAACCCGTGCAAGCCGTGTGGTGGAATCCATTAACCGGACTATATCCACGCCTGTTTGGGACAAATCGTCCATTGCACGCATCCTGCCGGATGGAACATTCAACTATAAGCCTAAACGTGATTTGAATGGGATTATCCAATGCCGTTCAACGATAGACCAAGAGGCTTGTATCTATGCCGACAATGTGCGGAAGTTACGCCAACACGAATACGATAGTGCCATCCTTTACACTGATAAGGAAAACGAAATAGCTGCACAGAATGAACGGAGCGAACAGGATTTTATCAAGTATTTCAATCGTATTATAAGCACACGTCATCCCAATAGTTCCGATTCGATTATAGTCAACTGGAGGCGTGTAGGCGAATTATTGAAAATGTATTCACAAGGGCAGCCAATTCCATTCAAGACGATTTCCGTTAAACTGCTTGAAGATATAAAGATGTTCCTTCTCCGTGCTCCAATGGGAGGGAATAAGAAAGGTGCTATCTCACAAAACACGGCATCGACTTATTTCTCTATACTCAAAGCCGGATTGAAACAGGCATTCATTGATGAATATCTGACCGTTGATATAAGCGCGAAAGTAAAGGGGATAACAAACATAGAGAAACCTCGTGTTGCGCTTACCATGAATGAAGTACAGATGTTGGTTGATACTCCTTGCAAGGATGATGTTTTGAAACGTGCGTTCTTGTTCTCTATTCTCACTGGATTGCGGCATAGCGATATTCAAACTTTGAGATGGAAACAAATTCAGCAAACAAGCAAGGGTACATGGCAAGCAGTCGTAATTCAGCAAAAGACAAAAAGACCCGATTACAAGCCAGTCATTCAACAGGCACTTCAACTATGCGGCATACGTCCAGACGATGATGAAGCACTTGTTTTTGAAGGGTTGACTGATGCCTCTTGGATTTCTCGCCCGTTGAAAGTCTGGATAGAAGCATCCGGTATCAAGAAGCACATCACCTTCCACATGTCAAGACACATCAATTCTTCTTACTCATTGAAAACAAGAAACTTACAAAGATTATCAGCTTGACAGGTAACGATATAGAAACCAGCGGGCTTCTATATTCTGCAATGTTCTGCACTAATCAAAAGAACGCTTTTCTCACTTACAAAAGTAGTGTTTTTATCCTTTATTACCAAAGTTATTCCTCTGAAAAATGGAGAAAAGTTCACGTTAAGTATAAAGTTAAGTATAAAGCATCTCTATGATATTCTCTGCCAATATTGAATTATAAATGCGTATGGCATTGTTTTCATCGGTGTTGTAACCAAGATAGTTTATACTGCCATACCATATCAAGGATTTGTCAATGATTGCAACGTCAATAGCCAATGCGTCATTAACTCTGATACTTGCTCCTGTTCCTTTTAACTGTTTTTCCTTTTCCAAATCGTTTTTGATAAAAGTGACAACCTCCACACCCTGTGCCGATATGCCTTTTAATGTATCAAGCACAGATGAATGTTTGGCAAACCAAAGCTTTGTAGCGGAAATGACAATCGAGTGTTTTGCGTTGAACAAATCATTGAAAAACTCTCTTTGGAATGTATGTCCATTAAAAATCACGCTATGACTTTCGTTGAACAAGTCCATTGGTGCATTTGACTTGATCTGATAGCCGACAGACGCATATCCTTTCAATCTACGCTTGTACATGACATCACACATCGGTACGCGAATGTCAATGTAATCGTAAATCCGGACTTCTTTCTTACCCGGGTATTCCCGATGCAACCGTCCGGCATATTGCGCGATGAGACCTTTCCATGAGACAGGCAATGCCAAGAACAAAGTGTCCAACCGGGGATAGTCGAAACCCTCACCCACATATTTTCCGGTTGCCACTATAACAAG
Source organism: uncultured Parabacteroides sp. (assembly GCA_910577325.1). Classification (GTDB taxonomy): domain Bacteria; phylum Bacteroidota; class Bacteroidia; order Bacteroidales; family Tannerellaceae; genus Parabacteroides. The sequence continues at coordinate 27,927 of CAJTMR010000009.1, read as the reverse complement.
CGGTTCCGATAATGATATGTCTTGTAAGTATTCCATTTTCTGACGTTTCTCCTTTGCCGATTCGGAACCGACAAGAGTAATGACATGTTTACAGTGTAGTATTAACGCGCCTGCTAATGTTTCGACATGGGCGGTGAGGTTGGTCAGTACAACTGGTGAACGCCCTTCTTTCAGAGCCACGCATACATCCTCTATTATAAGTCCGTTCCTATTTTCATCATCAGCCATTTTCTGAACCATCCGGGCATAAGTGGACTTTTCATCCGTCAACTCTCTATAAGAAGTAAAGCGGGGAACAAGCAGGCGTGTGAATGTTTGGGATGCCATTTGAGCTTTTGCATCTGCCGAATAACGGATTGGGCCGCATTGCATGAAGATGATAGGCTGATGTCCGTCTTTTCGGATTGCGGTGGCTGTCAGTCCATAAACATAGCGGGCATTGGCATACTTCAATATCCGTTCAAAATTCACCGCTGACACATGATGACATTCATCCACTATCAACATGCCATAGTCCCGGACAAAATGTTTCACACCGTTGTCCTCTAAACAGGATTGCATCAAGGCTATATCTATTTTTCCATGCAGTGAATTTCCCTTGGAATCCAATGTGCCGAACGGTGAAAAGGCTTTTCTACGACCACGCTTCTTGGGAAGGTTATCTTCCGTAAAGTCTATTTGCAGGAATTCTTCCAAACGGGATTTCCATTGGTCCAACAAAGCTTTGGTATGCACAAGTATCAGCGTGTTTATTTTTCGTTCTGCTATCAAGCCGATGGCAGTGACCGTCTTACCAAATGCGGTAGTGGCATTCAATATTCCGTTGTTATGGGCAATCAAGTTGGCTATGGCCGCTTTCTGTTCTTCACGGAGTTTCCCTTTGAATTCTACGGTTATATTTTCTCCATAATTGGTCTTGTCTTCCACACGGTAGGCGACTTGGTTACCTTCCAAAAGGGCAACGACCGCATCTTCACATCCACGGGGCAAGGCAATATAATCGTCTCCCATATCGGCACATGAAATGATGCGGGGAATGTTGTAAGTGGACAGCCGCATACCTTGTCTGGCATAAAATTCCGGATTCTTGAACGATGCAATTCGTTTCAGATGGTTAATAACCTTTGCCGAAAATCCCTGCAAGGGAATGTACAACATATTGGAACGTATAAGAACGGGATTGGCAGGAAAATCATTATGAGAAATCTTTTGAGGTACAGGTGTTTCCCATGGTTTCGATTCGCTGGTGGTGGACAACTCTCCCAATTCCGAAGCTGTTTCATGTTTGGCCAATATAGCGTCAACCGCCATTTCGGATATCCGTTCTATTTCAAGCAAAAAATACCATTGGTTTTCGTAAACCATGAAATTTTCGTCCACAAACACGCTGTTCCCTTCCTTGCGGGCTTTGCCTTGCAATGGCAATGCTACCAAATTACCGAACCCACCTTCGGGCAACCTGTCTTGATTAGGGAAGAAACGGTCGTATGATTTGAAATTCATCCTTCCGTATCTTTCTGTAGCTTCCGTCAATATCATATTTCCGAGCCTTCGTGCCTTGGATGCAGGCAACGGCTGTTCGAAGAATATCCAAACATGTGCGCCGTTCCCGGAACGGGAGCGTTCAATGAAGCAAGGAACACCCCAATCCTTGCAGACACCCACATACGCTAACACATCTTTCTGGTATCCATATTCGCAGGACTTATCATCAAAATCTGCACACAAGAAGTTACAGGTATTGTCGGCAAAAATGGCATAGACACCGATTACATCCTGCCCGTCCGGGCTTTTCCCTTCAAGGTGTCGGTATATATCCTCGTATTCCAACGGTTTGAACGACCTGTTGGGGCATTCCGTACATTTAAATCTTTTCTTGTCGCATAATTGCCTGTCCCATTCGTTCCGACATACTGGTTGGTAGCCGAATTTCCCACTTGTCCGGCTGTACCATCTCCGCGCGAAGACATCTTCACGTCCCTTGAACAGATTGCGGAACACATCTACTTTTTCTTCCAAAGACAAATGTTGCTTCATGGCAGGCAATGTCGAAGACGCACCGTTGCTGCTTAGCAAAGACTGTAGTCTGTCTATCTCCTTATGAAGAAGCTCATTTTCCATAAGAAGTTTGTTGTATGCCGCCAACAGTTCTTGGTATGTAGGCTTTCCTCCCATATCATTCAAAGCAACGGTGTCATATATAAAGGCAGGTACACAATGCCATCTTCTGTTTTCACATCCTTGTCGTGAAGCACGTAGGGCGTGGATAACTGGGAACTATACTTGGCGATACACTTTCTCAATGAATTCAGTGTGTAACGTTGCCCGGACTTCACCTCTATCGGTGAGATATTATGCCTGCTGGTCGTTACAGGTTTGGCTATCAGGAAGTCAATCTCCATGCGGTCGTCTGCCGATGTCCGGGAACTGTTACTGAAAAAATAAAGTTTGTGTCCTGCTGCACGAAGCATCTGCGCTACGATGTTCTCCACCAGCATCCCCTCGTTCACTTCCAGTTTGTCAAACATCAGTTTCCGGTACAGGTCGGCACTGACAATACCTCGCTCGTCAAAAGCATGGCTGATGAGCAGTCCGGTATCGCCCATGTAGCATTTCAGCGTGGTGCGTTCTTCATTCAGTTTCAGCCCGATACTCGGCTCTGTTGAGTTATAGCAACAGTTAATGATTTTGGCGTCACTCAACCAAAAGAAAGCCTGCGAATAGTCACGCATACGGGCTTCGCTCTGCAAGGCTGACAAGACAAACTTCTTTTCATGTTTCTGCAATTGGCCCGGTATTTCCTCAAAAATAGCGGCAACTTTGGTTTCCTGATTGTCGGCGTATTTGTGAATGTCATTGCGATAAAGAGCCAATATGTCACGCTTCACCTCATCCACCTTTTCAAAATCCCGCGTTTCCACATACTTGGCGACAGCCTGCGGCATACCCCCGACAATCAGGTATTGCCGGAAATAATCCATTGCCCGACGGTGGAAAGCCTCCATCGGAAGGCGTTTGTCAAACCGCATCCGGATATAAGGCATCAGCATCTCGTCTCCCATAGCCCACAGAAATTCCTCAAAGTCCATCGGAAACATTTCGATGGCATGTTCTTCAGAAGGCAGCATGATGTCCTTGACATTCTTCTTGATGGAAATCAACGAGCCTGTCTCTATGTAATCATAACGCCTGTCTGCCACCAAGTGTTTGATGGCTGCACGGGCACGTGGACAAAACTGCACTTCATCGAATATGACTAAGGAACGGGCTTCCTCGTCTTTCGTCTGACGTGGTGTGAGCTTCTGCCTAAAATAAAGCTCCAGATTCATGAAAAGCATGTCGAGGTCGTCTAAATAAAGATTGAAAAACTCCATCACCTGCGGATTAACCTTGCTGAAATCCACTAGAATGTAAGACGTGTATTCCTTACGCGCAAACTCTTCCACGATATAACTTTTTCCTATACGTCTGGCTCCTTCTATCAAAAGGGCGGTATCACCCTTATGGTCTTTCTTCCATTCCAACAGTTTATTGTATATTTTTCTTCTCATAATTCACGTATTCACTTTTATTGCTGCATTGATATTTCACATATTCAAGATTATTATGTTTGCAAAAGTACACTTTTTCTTGGATAAAAAAAGAACTTTAGGATGTTTTTATTTCAATCAGTCGTTTGACATTGGTATATCGCCACATTGATAGGCGAATACATTGTGCCACCGATTTACATCATCCAAACTTTACCCATCTAAATCCGCACCCCATTGCTGAAACCTTTATTTGATGTTTCGCTGTTGTAAACCAGTACGACAACACAACAATAAGCCAGTAAACCAGCACATCATTGAAACTATGTTGTTTCCTATCTGTATGGAATTGCTTTCTTGATTGGCCGTTTCCGTTCATCATCGTTTTCGCAAACCATTGGTTCTCTGTGTTTGTAAACAAGCGAAGATACATTTTTCTAAAATTGCATTTCCTTATTGGTGTCTAAGGCAGATTTGGCTGTAATTGGCACAGATTGGCATCGAATTGACGCTATTGTCTGCTTTTCGGGCGGATGAAAATCCGACTTTCATTCCCTGCATTCTCAAATATAGCTCAGACTTGCACATCAATTTTATTCTGGTTCTTCTTTTGGGCAGCTTAGGCATCGGGAAACGATGCTTTGGAAGCCGGAATAACAGCACAAATTCCAATCCGTTTGCTGGCGGATTGTTGCTTTCACGAGAAAGCAGCAAGGTGTCCTTCGGGTTACCCGAAGGCTTTTCGGTTACTGCCGAAAATGGCAGCAGCAAGGTATGTTTTGAGTTACTCAAAACGTTTCGGGTTACTCCGAAAACCTTGCCGCCGGGTTGCCCCTCCGAAGTCGGGCAACCTATTCAAACCTGCGGTGTTCCTATCCCATTCCTTGTACTTTATGCCGTACAATCTTATCTTGTTGTAAAGCGTGGTACGCCCGATGCCGAGCAATGCCGCCGCCAACGTGCGGTTGCCTTTTGCCTGTTCCAAGGCATGGATGATTTGTTTCTTCTCCATATCGTTTAGTGCCAATGAAGCATTGGTTGCCAATGGCATTTCGTCAAATTCTAATTTGTCCGCTATAACCGTACCACCTTCGGTATGCAGCACCGCCATGCGAACAACTCGTTTCAGTTCCCTCACGTTGCCACCCCCACGTATAGGCGAGCATCTGTTTCCTTGCTTCCGCGTCAAAGCATTTCACTTGCTTTTCAAATTCCTCGTTGGCAAGTTGCCGGAAGAAGTCCGCCAATGGAATTATGTCCTCGCGGCACTCTCGCAATGGCGGTATTTGTATGGTATATTCCTTCAACCGTTGGTAGAGGTCTGCCCGGAAACGCTTTTCGGCAATGGCTGTCTGCAAGTCCTCGTTGGTGGCGGCAATGATGCGCACGTCGGCTTTCTTGTCCTTGTTGCCGCCCGTGGGTCTGTACCGCTTGGCTTCCAACGCGCGGAGCAGCATCTGTTGTACTTCCAATGGCAGGTTGCCTATCTCGTCGAGGAACAACGTGCCGCCATCCGCATCTTCCCAAACGCCCTGTCTCTTGCTGTCGGCTTCCATGAACGCCCCTTTCTCGTGCCCTAACAGCTCGGATGCGGCAAGCTCCTTTGACAGCAGGCCGCAGTCAACTGGCACAACAGGCTTTCCCGTCCGTTTGCTCCTTGCGTGTATCTTTTCGGCGATGTGTTCCTTGCCCGTGCCGCTCTCGCCCAGTATCAGGACGCTCATGTTCGTGGGGGCAACTAGCCTTATCTTGTCGTATATCTTTCTGAACGCTTCGCTGGTACGTTCAAGAATGGGCGCGTCTTGCTGTTCCGCCCTTTTTTGCAGGCTGCGAAGCAGGGGCGGCAGGTTCATTTCCAACAGGTTCTTTGGAATGAAGTCCTCCGCTCCCAGTTTCAACGAGCGGACGGCGATGGGAATGTCGCCATGTTCGGTCATGACAATGTAGGGATTGTTCCTGACTTGTTTCCGCAGTTCTGCCAGCAGGGCGATACCATCACCGTCGGGCAGGCGCATATCGGCAAGCACGATGTCATCCTCCTGCATCTTGGCAAACAGCTTCCGTGCGTCATTGCAGTTGAAAGTGCTGACACTTTGGAAGTCTTTGCTTGCCAACAGACGGCATACATAGTCGGCAAATACGGGATTGTCCTCTACCACGATTATCCGTCCCATCGTTCCGCCTCCTTCCTTGCCAAATCTACAATCAGTTTGCCTTGTGCCAATACAGCACCGACGGCTGCATTCAATTCTTCATCCGATACGCTCTCCTTATGGATGGCATCATACAGTACTTTCAGCGGCTGTTCCGCCTTTATCAGCATCCATGAGCTTCTTAGATGGTGTACCCAGTTATCCAACGCTTCCATGTTCTTGGCTTCCGCTGCCTTGCGCACTTCCTCCATGACTGCTTATGTCGTAGTCGCCAGCTTTTCCAATGCACGCCGCTTGTTGCCGAAGGCAAGCAGGAGCAAGAGGTCAATGTGACTTACGTGTTTTTGTCCGATGCTCTTGTTCTATACAGTAAAACAATTGCTACTATTCGTCCTCGTATCATTGCATATACCACTAAATTTTTTTATAATAATTGGCAGGAACTAAATCTAGTGGTTCTGCAAGTTTATCTGTACTATATAAGACATAGAGATGATGCATTGTACGTGTCATGGCAACATAGAGTGATTTTCGCTGTTCTTCTGTAATCGCACCTTCAAATTTTGGAATTATTACCACATCAAATTGCAATCCTTTTGCACTATGATATGTCAACACCTTTGGTAAAGTATTGGTAAAATGAAGATTGCCTTGTCCTCGTCTGTCATCTGCAGCAGTCTTACACTTGTATTCTATATTGAGACCACGTTTTGTCAATGCTTCACTCATTTTAAGTACTAACTCATTACTGTAGAGCAAGATCCCAACTGATTTTCCATCATATTGCTCTATAAGTTTTCCGATTGCCTCTATTTGGTCTTCATAAGAATTATAATGTATAAAATGAGGAAAATCATTTTCCTTATTCAAATATACTTTCTCTTGATATGGCATTACATTAACACCAACGTATTTTTGAGTTATTTGAGCAACATTTTTTGGCAGTCGATAGTTGTTGTATAACTTCAGTTCCTTAAGTCCAGTTAATTTTGAAATTGCCTCAATAGAGAGAGTCTTTTTACCAAAACGAGTATAGATGGACTGAGCTGAGTCACCGAAGAATAGGAAATGCTTTTTGGCAGCACTCATAAACTCCCGAATTTCTTTAAGCTCAAAGTCTTGAATTTCATCGACTATGATATAGTCGGCAGATGGCATTCCCAACCATTTCCACTGATAGTGATAATAGAATTTATATGATTGCGAGGTGTAGCCAACTCCCATAAAGCCAGTCAATGACTTTGTAAGGGCGATCAGAATAACCGAATAGCCCATACCTGCTATTTGAGCAGCCTTGTGCATCGCAATGCCTGACTTGCCGCTACCGGCGCATCCTGACACCAACATTGAACTATTGATTGTATGGTCAATAAGATCAAGTTGGTCATCATCCAAAGATTCCTCTTCTACAGGCCAATTCGTATTGCATCCCTTTAATCTTTGTGACAGAGTTATAGGGGTTTCAATTGATTTTTCAGCATCATGTTCTATTTCGTCATCAACAACATTTGAGGCTTTTGGTACAGAGATGGTATCAAAAGTCGTGTCTGATTCTGACTCTGCTATTCTTTGTTTTAGTGCTTCTAACTCACTGAGGGTATTCTCAAGTTGCTCTGACAATTTATCAGTACGATTCTTCTCCGTTTTTGCAGAAGCATCTAATTTTTCAAGCTCAGCCTTTTGCTCTGCAATCTGCTTATTCTGTTGTTCTATCTGTTCTTGCTTTTGGTCTCTTTCTTGAATAGCCTTCTCATACTCGCATCTAACTTTCTCCATTTCTTCATGGTTAGAGTTGTTTGATAAAAAACCATTCAAATCCAAAAGAAAGTTTATGCTATCAGCTGACAATAGTCTATTTGTCTTTAAAAAATCAAAATAACCCTCAAAAAATGATGCGCAAAAGTTCGCCTGGCTCTCTAAAGACAAGCCTGAACTACCAGTATGACTTCCAAGTTCGCTCGCAACACTATATAGCTGCACAATACATTACGATAGGATTCAATGCCTTTCTTGACTCTCTTTTTGTCATTGTCAAGAAAAGAGGCTTGTAGCTCCTTATGGCTATAGAAAAGTGCATTCTGTGCCACTATGGCCAAAGCACTCCCTGTAGGTCTACGGGAATTATTATCAATTTTGATTTTATATTCAACACCTCTACCCCCAATGATTACTTGGTTACCTTCAAGGACATCATGTCCATCCTCGTTATCACCGACTGTATCCAAAATAATAAACTTACAGATAAGTTCAATGGATGGTCGTATGTGAACGAAGAAAGATTCATAATCTTTGTCATTAAAGAATACAACCGCAAGATTGTAGTCTTTCTGTAGCCTTTCTTTTATTTGATTCATAACTTATTGCTTTATTGTCCAATACCTGCTATCTGTACAATAAGTACATAACCTTTCCCACGAGCTTTTGATTGCCAATTTCGAGTAAAATCTGTACCACTTTTTTTATCTGCTTTTTCACTGTCTTCCAATCTCCAAACACTTATGTCGCTAACAAAAAAACCATTAATACATGCGAGATTATTTTTACTGGCCATCTTGGCTATTCTACTTCCACCCGACAAACGGCCAATATAGTGATTGTTATGATATAGATAGTATTTGCCGTCTTTAAAATAACGTACAATATTAACAGGATCGTCTATTTTAACTTCTTTTTCTATGTATTCTGCACATCCACCAGGTTGTTGCATGCCATCTGACGTTGTATACGACAAATAATACTTATCAAGACCAGGTTCTTTCTCAAAGATAAGAGCCTCAGACTGATTATCTGTGGTATAAATGTTACTCTGCTCCAAGGCACATTCTCGGTCTCCCTTATACACATGCAGATATTTCTTTGCACGAGTATAAGCAACGAACATCAGCCTTCGCTCTTCTTCTATATCTGCCGCATCATCAATTACTATGGCTTGACCCGGTTGATATACACGACGTAGTTTCAAAGGTAGCCCGATATATGATGGAGTTATAATAACCGCATCAAATTCAAGGCCTTTAACCTTGTGCATCGTTGTAAGAATGATAGTAAGTTTATCTTCTTTAAGTATACGCTCATTCTTGAACTTGTCATAAATCTTATACACATGACCGCCATCATCATTTCCTGCTACATCCATAATATACAATGCAAGATCTCCATATGTATGGACATCTTCATCCGTTCTAATAGACTCAAGATAGTTTAGCACAAGAGTGTAGGCTATGTCGATGTAGAACTGGCTCCAGCAAGGATGATCAGTCATTAGCTTTTGGAGATAAATTTTCATACGTTCGCCTGTTTCTGATTCTAATTCTATTGCAGGATATTTTTGCAGCAAATCTATCAGGCTATAAATTTCCCTTTCACGCCAAAGTTCACAAACACTAGCACCTTGTATTCTGATTCTTACACCATCAGGCAGAGTGTTTCTTATCAAGGCATAACCTTGATATACTTCGTTGTTTGTCCTAAAGAAGACAGCAATGGTCTTGAAGATTTTATAGTCCTCACCATTTATCTTAGCCTTTTCATTATTTTGCAATACATTGGCAACAAATGAAGGCAGATCTTCATTCCATGATGAACCTGCCGAGCTAGCATCTGTGAATATTGTATATGGCTCTTGTGGCTCATGTTTCATGAGTTCTGCAGAAGATTTTGGAAGATTATGCTTACGCTCTTCTGGAATGAATATTGCAGCACAATCCAAAATCTTTTGGTATGATCTATAGTTCGTGAACATACCCAACTGAACAGGAGCCAACGCGTTATTCAGCCTATCATAATAGGGTTGAGGATTCAATACCTGTGCATACTGTTCAGGAGTTAAACTTATAGGTCGTCCACAATTGTCTTTAGGAACTCTATCAAAGCCATAGATACTTTGGTTTATATCACCAATAGTAAAGAATTTCGCATCTGGAAACAAATTATGGATAGCAAACAATGTTTCTAGACGTGGATTCGTAATATCTTGGAACTCATCAACCAACACATACTCAATTTGGGGGAATATAGCTTGAAACGCAGCAGCGTCATTCCTTACAAAATTAAGAAAATGTTGTTCCCACAACTCTGTTGGGAGATTGTCTAATTTTCCACCCATGCAGATTTTTGCAAGTGCATGAAATGTATGTACGTGCAACAGATGCCCGATACGACTCAATCCCAGTTTGGTAAACAAACTGTCCAGCCGATTCCTTAGTTCAACAACCACAGCACGATTGTATGCCAAGACAAGAATATGGCTCGGCACTACATGTTCTTTGTAGATAAGTTTGGCACAGCGCAGTGTAAGGACATGTGTCTTACCAGACCCCGGTCCGGCAAGTACATTCACATTTACGTTTCGAGGCTGATTGTATATGCTCAGCTGCTCTTGGTTGCCCTTTAGTCTATCTTCTTCCATCTTCAAAGCCTCTTCGGTAAGTTCGTTAAGGATGTTGGAATTTTCAGGTGCATAGTCGCCCACCAAGGCCAAATAATCTTCATAGTTTCTGCACATAAAATATTTACGAATATATTCGCTTTGCTTTTCACTTGGAAGCATAGAGAATATATTCATTGCAGTGAGTCTGACCTTCTTTACTTTCTCAAGTGTATCAAATTCTCTTCGATAATCGTGCATGGGTGACTTTTCGTCAATACCTTCATCGATAGGAGATTCTGTGAACTCTGTGGCTTGAACCTCTATACCTGTATTCATCAATGGAGTGTGCTCTATATATGAGAGTATTTCAAGAACTGAAAGCAGTTTGTCGAAATATCCGAACTTATCACCATCATCATGAAAGTTCATTTCCAGCAACTTCTCTGCCCAACAGAATGCTCCGGTATTTTCTGTGATGAAGCGAAGCCATTCCAAACAATCAGTTTCCATATTATCGACAAAATCCTTCCAACGCTCATCCTTCACCATAATATGATACAGCACATCCTCTTCCGTCTTTATTATACGAAAGGTCACACCTGGTACATATCGCAGGATGTTAAACATTCCCACGGCAACTCTTTTCTGTATATCGTTCTTAAAGGTATCGGCCTTGGTCACGCAGCCTTTGGGAGGATTGCTGTGTTCATCCTTCCATGGCATATATATTATAGTCTCTTCTTTCTTTCTGCGTTTTTTAGTCTCTGTTTTCAAGAGTCCATCATAATTGACCTCATCCATTAGATGACGTTGAATGTATTCACGCTCATTCATATCAAGTTCTCGCTCCACACCTATCTTGCAATCAGACAACAGTTTCCGTATTCCATCCATTGCGATATGAAGTGCGAAAATATTCTGGTTATGCTTGACCATATATCTCGTCTCTCCATAACGGCGCGCCTTAAGTTCACAACGCATCTGTTCGTTTAGTGTCAGGAGATTACACTTCATACAATCCAGAATGGCATTCATGATTTTGACAAACGAAAGCTTATACGGCTTAAAGCTCCTACGCATCTCAGAAATGGGAAACAGTGAATTCTCTTCCAACTTCTCAGCATGTAGCTTCAGATAATCGAACACCAGCTTAGCTGCCTCGTGAGAAGGCGTTTGTTGATACCGTCTGCCATACCCGACAGATGTTCCAAATAGATTAATTGAATTCTGACTCTGAGTAGGAAATTCTCTATTTGATATAGTCATGTCAAAATATGCTAAGTCGAGGTACTTCAACTTAACATATCCAATATGCTCCAGCCAATGGAACGCAAGACGTGATGCCGTTGTATCTAGAAATTTGCCGTTTTCTTCATTCTTAATCCAGATGTTATATGGCACAACTATTGGATTGAGTTTTACTTGCTCAATTGTTTTGAATCTACGAATGAACGCCAAAATTTTATCCTTGCAATCAGTTAAATCTGACCAACTCATCTGACTACGAACCAATAGATCTTTCAAATGTCTGAAATCATCAGGAGAGGTTATACACAAAGCCGGAATCTGACTACGGTCAGGAAAAGCAGCTTCATACATACCTTTATCACGACCAGCACGACCTACCTCCTGAAGATAATCTTCCAGGACTGCTGGTGGGTTGTAATGCACTACATAATGGACATTGGGAATATCCATACCCATACCAAAGGCTTTTGTCGCACAAAGTATGTTTATGCGCTCGTCTTCTGGCACATGATCTTCTTCTGCGTTTTTAAACTGGCGATAGATATCGCTTCTTTGGGTTGAATCTAGGCCTGCGTGAAAAAAGCTGATATGCTCAGCACAAGAAGCCAATAAAGAACCTTCAGGCGCAGCCTTACATAGTTCATTCAGTGCTTCTGCCGTATCTTCACACTCGTTATGAGTACGACAGAATACAAGCATGCAACTCTTTGAAAAATCGATTTTGTTGTCTTCGATGTAGTCCTTAATGGCATTTACACGTGCCGTAAGGTCATGTCCTTGATCTTTCTTGTTCTTTCCCTTTGTTACGGAAAAAGAAATGCTAATATGCTTTCTTATAGGATTATACTCTTCAGGTTTCTGCCCCAGTCGTACAATGTCAGGGAAATACGACTTGAAGTCTTGTTCGACTTGGGTGGTCACAGTGGCAGAGAACATGGCAACCATTATATCAAATTCATTCTTGCTATTTTTCATGTCAACACACCACTGAACCGCATTCCTGTAATCAGGACGGAAATCCTGTCCCCATTGAGAAATACAGTGCGCCTCGTCGAAAACTACATATTCGAGACCCCTATCCATTTGAAGTCTCTGATAAAGAACATCCATGAACGAACGCACACGGAATCTTTCAGGAGTGATATACAGCAAAGCTATCTCACCTGATTGAATTCTGCGGTAAATTTGTTGCGTTTCAGCTTGCATACGGTCACCACTAAGGTAATCTACGTTGCAGACAAACCCTTTCGCATGCAGTTCCTCGACCTGATCTTGTATGAGAGCTCGCAAAGGACTCACTACAAGTGTCAATCTGTTTGAAGTCATGGCACGAGCAAGCGCAGGACCTTGGAACAAAATGGATTTGCCACCTCCTGTAGGAATAGAAATTATGCAATCTCCCTTCTTTTCAAGCATATGCTTAACGATAGGTTCCTGACCTTCTCTCCAATCTTCATATCCCCAACTGTCAAGTATTACTTTCTTGAGATACGCAGAGTCAAGCTGCTCTTCAATACCACGTGTGTCCTTGAAGAACAATCCTGCCTTTTCTAAAGATTCACGATAAACTTCTTCATTGTTCCATAGAGTGAATACGGAAGCCCTGGCGTGACAAGTTTTTGCCAGACCAGAATAATCCTCAAAGTATGGGTCTATGATATAAAAGTTGGTGTCCTTATGGTTGGCCATCACCAATGCGCAGTAATGCTCAAAGATAGGCCATGCTGCCAGTATGCACTGTCTAGCCGTTGTTCGTTTGAACTTTTCATCTTCATCACTTTCTGCACCATCCTCATAGTCTCCTTCGAATGGAAGTTTGTCCCACATGATAAGATAACGGTCAATATCCATATTGTCCCATACGTAACAGAACGCCTTGTCAGAGCGATAATTACCAATTCCTGCCAAGAACTGTTCTTTTGTAATAACTACCAAACCATTGCTGCGGGTACCAATATACTCTAGTTTACGGAAGCCACTACCTGTGGCAGGTACATAGTATCCACAACTACGGGCATATTCCTCTACACTACCAAGTTCTTTATCGTCATTGATTATATAGATCAGTGGCTGCAATGGATTCTGTTCATGTATCTTCGCCAGTAAAGTCATTTGGTAATTCCAATATGCTTTTCTGTTTGTTGAGGCAGGACTTACCCTGAAAGATGGAGCATCTAACGACGTAGTGCCCTGACTTTTTACCATATATAGCTTCGAATCGGCAACATCTTGTCCCTTTAGTTTCCAAGGCACCAACTCGGGCATCACAGGGGCGAAATGAGTTAAGAACGCATTCCTATATTTCTGATATTGAAAATTCTGATAGATGGCGAAATTACCATTAGATTGTCTTTCTGCCCATACGTTTGCTGTTAATTCTGATTGAACAATACCAAGTTTTGTCTTATCTGCATCTGTCAATAATGCAATGTTACTCGAAGCCATTGACATAGGAAGCTTACATTCCTTGTCAATAAGTTCTCTGAAACTCCATTCTTTCGCCTCCTTGCATTTATGGACGCGGTCTTGAAGCTCCGCACCTATGGTAAAAATACGAGCATACTTGTTATCATATATTTTTTTGTCTGAGAACGAATCGATATCAATGCAATCTATGTTACTCTTCGGCTTAGTAAGATACTCTGCCAAACTATCTTCGGTGAATGTAATCTTACTTGATCCCTCGTTTTCCACACGAAGATACTGAGCCAAGTTGCAGAAGAGTGGCGTAGCACATATGTCACAGAAACGTGTTAGCACGCAGTTCCACAACTTATTGTTTAACGAATGTTCATCTAGGACTTCTCTGTTGATTTCCTTGTAGTCTTCGGTTGCGTCAGAAGGATATTGCACAGGTATATATTGCGCTATTCTTGGCCACAGACTTTTTGGAGCAATCAGAAGCACACGCTCCGCATCAGAGTTACTTACTGTGCCCAGCTTGGCAATCTCTTTGAGTTTTTTCTCCACCTCTGAGTCAAGAGAACGCAATTCCTGAAAGAATTGTTTGGATGTTTTAGCAGTCTTCTTAAAGTATTCAGCATATATATCCTGCTGAAGAGTGGCAAGAATATTGTTAATCTGCGCTGGTAAGAAATCTCTCAAGCTATCACAAAGTGATTTGTCTTTTGACAGGCGATATAGTTGGTTCCAAAACAGTTCATTGGTGAGTTCTGTATCTTCCGCTGCATTGTGCTTGGTGTGTAGAGAATAGGCATATCGGCATGGGTTAAGAAGGATCTCAATTTCCAGCGTATCCCATACAAACTGGTTGGTTGTGATTCCTTTCTTCGCCAGAATAGGTAAATCCCATTCCTTGATATTATGTCCTACTACGATATCCTGCCGATTTAAAGCACGACCTAACGAACGGAGCTGATCCTCCGATTCATAACTGCGCATGTTATCCTCCTTAAGAAAGGCGAACTCTTTGATTGTTTCGCCATCCGTTTCAAGGTCAAATACAACGTAGGGTACCTCAGCCTTTTCCGTATTCCACCATTCCTTCACAAATTGCTTGTAGAGCTTTGTTTCAACAAACTCTTCTATAACTAGATTCCTAGCGTAATCGTCAGGAAGAACTTTAAGCAGTTGATATTGTTCCGTCTCTTCGGCTGTTTTAATTGCGTTTACAACTAGCTTGGCATCCAATTTCTCCAGGAAGTTCTCGTTTTCAAAATTGGCTACCGCAACATAATTCTTGACAAAGTCAAGCATTTGAGCGGGCTTAAGTGTATTGCACCAAATTGCAACCGCATCCCAAGATGAGATACGGTTCAGTAAATTTATGTCTACGATATCAAGGAAGCAAAGAACCTTATATTCATCCTTGAGATTTTCTGCCTTTGCAAGATATTCAGCAAATTTTTTGCCATATACACTACGAAGAAATAATATGAAATCATTGCTGCTGAATCCTAAGGTGTCCGATGAATACAGAACTGACAATCCCTCCAACTTTATAGTGCCAAGAAAGGTTCTTAACTCCGTCCTATGTCCATCCAGACTCTTGGCTATAAGAGTCCTGACAACATCATAGTAGCCCGACAAGTCATAACCGGAAGTCCATAGTTGTTGTACATCGGACAAATCCAAGTTGCTATTTGTCATTCGTGCATTGAGTATTCTTTCTTTAAGTGTTGAAGGAAGGTTCTTCTCATCAAATACCTTACGTAGCAATAATAAGAGACTGTCGTTGATTAGTGGCAGATGTTCTTCCAAATATAACTTCTGAAAGCCTTCCAACTTGATGGCATCCAGAAATTTGCAGCCTTTACCTGAATCTGATTCTGCCCACAAGTTCAGAGCATATCTTAATTCGTTAAAATAGTCTGCTAAATCATATCCTGCATTCCACAGCTTGACTATAACATCTGTATCATACGAATCTTCTTCAAATACAGATGATATCATTTTGTTACGCAGACTTACAGTACCTTCAGTTTCACTCAACTCAATGCCACTTGTAACTATGTTTAACAGACAGTTTCGTGTGTCTTTATCAGAAACCAGTTCGTCAATTATTGCGTCACGTTGGTCTGCATTGCTGAGTTCTATATAGTCAGTTAGTGTATTGACTATAATTTGATTAACTCCGTCTTTCGCAAGGATGCTAACAACCTTATTTATAACATTTATGTTGTATGAATCGTGCTTTTGGTCAAAGCCCTCAATTCTAGCAAATTTACCGCGGTACTCAAAGGCTTTTAAAAGAGTATGCGAGTCGGGTGAAATTCGCTTGACATCAGTTGCACTCCAGCCTCTACGGCCCGATTTTGGAGTAAAAATGACCCATTCGTTATCTCTTGGATAAGAATCAGATTTCCATTCACTCCCCGTCAGATAGAAGCCAATAATCCTATTAGGTTCAGTTTCATTACAACTAACACCGTAGTTGTTTGCCAGTATAAAACCAAAATCTTTCTTTGTGTCAAAGAACTTGACGAAGCCAATAATAGGCTCATATGCGTTTGGAGCTGTTTTCTTTTTTACAGTTATCGTACTTGTTGGCTGAGATGTAACTTCTTGAACTATTACACTCATACGATGGGTTGACATGTTGATATCCGTAACCACACATGAAACTTTACAACCCTCAGTCAGTTTGAACTCTTTGGTCAGTTTATAGTCTGCACTTATGCCGAAGCCTACATCTATATATGCAAGTTTTTTATTAGTATTTACTACGGTACCTTCAACTACCATGCCTACAGGAAACTTGTCTGCATTCTCCACCAACGGATCCGTCAAAAGTTGTTTTCTGCTTAATTGGATTTTATTGCTCTTGAATTCAAGGATTACAACATCTAACTCATCGCCCTCTTTTATCAGTCTTGTTGCATCATTATGAAATCCCCAAGCCAGTCCATCCAATTTGATAAAGCCTATATGTCCATCAAACTGAACGTATACACCATAGTTCAATACCTTAGACGCTATGGCTTTAAACATCTTACCTTTATTGGCTTCTGCATAATTCTGGTCTAGGAACTTCTCAAAAGTAAAGGCATTACTCTCTTCGTATGGTGAAGCAGAAGAGTTGACCGAACTCTTTGAAGGTTCCAGCCGACTAAGGTCAGAATCGTCAATCACATGCTCGGGGGCTTTCGGGAAGAAAAGACCCTTGCGTGATGCATAGATAAGAATGTCATCAATTGAGGCATTCTTTAGGTTTGCGTATTGTTGAAGAGTTATCGTAGCCATAAATATTCTATCGGTACTCTATTTTATTTTCTTCTGTCAGTTGTGTACTTTCTTCGTTGTATTTTATTTCTATGAGGTCTTGAACTTCAACTTTAAGGATTCGTGAAATCTCCACTAATTGAGCCAAGGAGGGTTGGAGTTTGTTGGATCTCCATCGCGATACGGTGATTTCCGACATACCCATTTGTTCTGCTAGCCATTTATTAGTAAGCATCTTGTCTGCCATGACAACACGCAATCTATTCAGACATCCTGTTTTTCCCATATTGATTTAATTGATGTATTACGACACAAAATTACTGTTTTTTGCCCACAAAATTATCATGTTCCGATAATAATTTAAATTAAATAAGCAACTTTTGTTATTCGTAGTATAACAATACGGGAACAATGCCAGATTGTGGACACCGTTCCTCTCAAGGGCAATGCTATTACGGAAACAAACTACACGCTGTCTACGGAATATGCGGCGTAATCCATTCCTTCGACATGACTGCGGCAAGCGTAGGCTGAACCAAAAGAATTGGAGGTCTCCTTCATGGGCTTACAAACACCTCAGGAACGCATTGAAACCGTCTTCTCTCAGATCAATGACAATCTCATGATGATTCACAACTATGCCAAACAATCCCGCGGGTTCTTTACTCGCATGGCAGGTAAAATTGCGGCTATGACTTTCATACAATATGTAAATTTTGCCAGACAACATCCAATCGAGAAAATAAAATATGCGCTAATTCAATTCAACCAACGGGTTTATTTTCTTTCATCCTATAATTCCTTCTAATTTATTGTTCCTATTTTATTGTATTATCTTCTTTGTGTTTTTTCTGAGTGCAAGTTTCCTTCCACGGATTTGCAGCCATTTCTGAGGGGCATTTTCGGAAGTGTAGCGGACGGTTTTGGGACACCAAAACATAAACTTGCTCCCCTCAAAATTTCGTTGGATAGGTTTGGAGTAACTCAGAAAACGCCACTCCCTGCCACAAGCTGCCACGATTGTGCCAACCCATCGTTTGATGCGCAATGCCCATTTACTTTGCGTCCAAAACCGAGTATCAACAGTAAAAAAAACAGTATCGACAATGGAAGTATTGATTTTTCAGAAAGAAGCGTTTGAGGAAATGGCGGCAAAGTTCAGCCGTTTCTCAGACCGTGTGAACGAACTCCTTGCCAAGCAAGGCGGCAAGTCATTAAACCGCTGGATGGACAACCAAGAGGTCTGCCAACAGTTGAACATCAGTCCGCGCACTTTGCAGACGCTGCGTGACAACGGCACGCTGGCTTATTCGCAGATAAACCACAAGGTGTTTTACCGACCGGAGGATGTATTGCGCATCGTCAAGCCTGTGGAGAACAAACCTAAATCTGCAATGGCATGAGTGAAATGATTACCAAGAACCATGCGCTTGTCGCCGAGTTCGGCGACAGCCTTGACCGTCTGCTGGACGGTATCGAGAACTTTATGGCAAACAGCCGTCCGACATTGGGCGGTGAACGCTTCCTGACGGACAAGGAGGTGTCGGCACGGCTGAAAGTGAGCCGACGCACCTTGCAGGACTACCGCAACAACGGCATAATCGCCTATTACCAGTTGGGCGGCAAGATTCTATACAAGGAATCGGACATCGAACGGATGCTTGCCGCCAATTATAGGGAAGCGTTCAGACGGCATCCATAATTTGAACAAAGGGAATACGACCAGACGGCATCAGGTCGTATTCCTTACCTTGTCTGGTCGTATATCCTTCGTATCAACAACTTGGGGCTTTTCGTATATATGCCGCTGGCGAAAAGAACAAATATAACGGTTCTTTCCGATTGGCGGCATATAGTTTCCCCATGATGAACCGCCGGAAAGCCACGCTCTCCCTACTTCTCAACTTGAAGGAAACGGCTATCACCATTTCAAGACTGTAAACATCGTAGTTTATCCCGTTGTCCTGTTTGATGTACCGCTTCGTTTCGCTTTCCAACAATTCCATGTTTTTGTAGATAAAGTGTATAGCCTTGCGGATGTCGCAGCCGAACACGTTGAACGCATCGGACATTTCCTGCTGCGTCATCCAAACGGGAGCGGTCGGCATGGCAACCGCCCCGTTTTCTGTGATTGTGATTATTCCCCGTTCCATTGTCATGCCTCATATTATTTATTATCAATGTTTGTTTCTTTTGGCAGTTCTTGTCTTTTGTACCATTTGCCCGTTCCGTACATCATTCTGATCGCCATCAGGTTGTCCATGTCCTTTGAAATCTTCTTGTCAGTAACCTCCGCGTACCGCTGGGTAGTCCTTATACCTGAGTGACCCATCATCTTGGCAATGCTCTCGATGGGTATGCCCTCCGAAATCAAGAAAGTTCCAAACGAGTGTCTGCTTTGATGGTAGGACAAGTTTTCTTTCCGTCCTATCGCCACGCCCAGCTCGTGTATCTCGAACCACATCTCGTCACGGCTCGGAAGCGGAAAGACGGGCTTCGTATCATCCGTCGTGTTGTAGAGGTCGAGTATCTGCTCCGCTATCGGATGCAGGGGGATGAACGCCTCCACGTTGGTCTTCTTGCGGTTGATGCGGATGTAACGCCTGCCGTCCGCCGTCACACCGATATGGTGCGGATGGAGCAGCATGATGTCCACATACGCCAACCCCGTGAAGCTTGAAAACAAAAATGCCCTGCGCCCAAGTTCCTGCAACGGGTCGAGCATGGGCGTTTCAAGGATGGCTTTCAGTTCCGCACGGCTGATATGCCTGTGCTTCGGCGCGGGCTTCTTCTCGTATTCCATGTCCTCCAACGGGTTGGCGCGGAGTATCTCGTAGTCCACGGCGAGGTACACCAGCTTGCTCAGCCAGCACAGGCACTTGTTGATTTGCTGTGCGCTGAAATTCTTGTTGCGCTTCATGAAAGCCTTGTAGGAACTGCCGAACTCCTCCGTAATGTCGCTGAACTCGATGTCCTCCTTGCCCAACGATGTGAGATAGTCTTTCAGGTATTTCTGGTAATATCCCGAATGGCGGTAGGTGGACGTGGAGTTTATTTCCTTTGAACGGGCAAGCAGCCGTTCACGCTCCCTTTCGCCCATCTGCAGCAGCTTGGTGGGGATGACGGCTTTCCTTGCCAACGTGTTCTTCAGTATCTCTGCGCTCACCACGTTCTGTTTCTTTAACGAATCCTCATAAGCAAGTTCAACGGACTTCTTGAACTCCTGCAAGCGGTTGTTCTCGCGGACGGTGCGGATGGTTCCCTTGCTGCTGTTCCAGTCCTCCGGTCTGCAATAGATGCCCGTCGTCATCGTGGAACTCTTGCCGTCTATGGTGATGCGGCAGAGGACGGCGGTCGTGCCGTCAGCTTTCACCTTGTTACGGTTGATGTACGGTAATATGGAAAATGTACTGCGCATAGATGTAATGTTTTAGGATTAAAGGATAAGTTTCAAGTCTTTGGTCGCCTCGATGTATCTGTCCATGTTCTCAAACAGCTTTTTCGGAGTGACACGGGCATAGACCTGTGTGGTCTGGATGTTGGAATGACCCAGCATCCGGCTGATGGTTTCAATCGGCACTCCGGCTTCCAGCGTAATCAGCGAGGCGAACGAGTGACGTGCCTGATGGTAGCACAAGGTGCTGCTCACCCCTGCAAGGACGGCAAGGGATTTCATGTGCCAGCGGAGGTTCGGATGGTATACCATCGGGAACAGCGTCGGGCGGTTGTCATCATGGTACTTCTCAATCAGGGCGAGTGCTTCCGGCAGCAGTTTCACGCTCGCCCGGAGCTCGTTCTTCTTGCGGCGGTATTTAAGCCAAAGGCATCCCTCGTCATCGGTGTACAGATTGTCCCTTGTCACGCTCACCGCATCTGCATAGGCGGTCCCCGTATAACAGGCAAACAGGAAGAGGTCACGCACAAGGATGTGCGTGGTACGCCATGCGGGTATCTCCACATCGCGTATCTTCTCGAAGTCCTCACGGCTCAACGCCCTCGGTGTACGCTCTGTCTTTTGCGGTAAGGTGAAATTTGCAAAGAAGCATCTTTCCGCATACCCCTCCTTGTAGGCGATGCGGCAGACTTTTTTCAAGATAGCAAGATAGTGGCGCACGGTGTCCACCGCCAAGCCTTTCACGTCCATGGCATAGTTCTGATAGTCGTGTATGAACTGTTCGGAAAGCTGCCCGAAAGCGATGTCCTTCGTCTTGAACTGCCACTCGATGAATTCGCCCAATCTCCTTCTCATGTAGTAATAGCCGGGATAGGTTCCTTTGGCACGGTCGATGCCGATACGCGACTTCAAGTCCTCGCGGATACGGTCGGTCATTCTCAGCAATGTCATCTGCGTGTCCATGCTTCCCTGAAACAAGTCCTTGACCGCCGTTGCGTCAAAGTCCTGCCCACGTTCCACCAACGTGTCAAACGCCGAATTAACCGCAAGCAGCAACTTGTCCAGTTTCGCGTTGGTCTCCACCGCCTCGCGGCTCTTGCCGTCCAGACGGCTTTCCCTCGCGTTCCACAACTCCGGCTTGCACGACAGCTTGCATCCGAACTGTGCCATCGTACGGTTCACCGTTATCCTTCCCATTATCGGGGCTTTGCCCGACTTGTCCGTTCCGCTCTTTTTCAGGTAGAGCAGCACCTTGAATTTTTCAACTTTCATACGCTTACTGTTTTTGTCACAAAATTAACTTATGAGTAAGCGTCCATTGATTTGCAGAACGGTGCGTATCAGCGCAATCGGCACGGACTTACAACAAATTCATTTTCCGTGCGTTACCTGTCCTTGCTTCGGTAACTGACGGCTAACGGCTTGGTAACTGAAATGGCTCAATATTCCGCACTCCGTTGCGTTTCCGGCATCTGGCAGAAGAATGAAAATCCGCTCATTTCAAACGGGTTACGTTTTATCGTCACTTGTTTGCCGACGTGTGCTCGGTGGGTTCTGTTCCATTGTGGCCGTCATAGCTATGCTTCATTGTTGCTGGAAAATGGCGTTGACATATACACTATCAAGTCTTTGATGGGACATACTAACGTCAAAACCACGCAGATTTATACGCACATCGTAAACGAACAAAAAGAGAAAGCCGCCAATACACTACATATAGAGAATTTGGATTTATAGGTTGTGGTGGTTTTATCCACCATTGAGCACCAATGACTTATGTAATACCAATCATATACTTACCACCGTTTACCCCTCATGAAGCATCGGCTTTTTGAGGGGTATTTTGTAGATTGAAGCTTTCGATAAGGAATGTGTTAGTCCCAATAGTGGTTTATTCCCCTTTTATTATGTCTTCCAATAAATTCTCGTATTAATGAAACTTAAATCTGTCAGTGGTAAATGAGCGGTTGATTGGTGGCGGTCAAGCACCTATTTAGCACCTATAAGCATCCCTATACTTTTGCGGCATAAACTTTAATACGAAGAAAAAATGGCCTATAAAGTAAATTCATTGGAGGAAATGCCGAATGCGTTGTCCTACCTGATTGAGTCCGTAGAAGTACTGCAATCCAAAGTAAATGCCTTGCAACATAAGCAGGCAAGTAACTCACCTAAGTGGATGGATATAGACGAACTTTGCGCTTATCTTCCATCACATCCAGCCAAACAAACGGTTTATGGATGGGTATCAACCAAACAGATTCCCGTACATAAAATAAATAAAGCGTTGGCTTTCCTGCAATCAGAGATTGATGATTGGTTGAAGAACAAATCACATAAGACACAAGATGACTTAATGGAAGAAGCCAGACGATTTGTCGAATCTAAAAAGATTATCAGATGATGGAAACGACAGACTATTGTTTTTCATTCTTTCGCAAGCCCATTCAAAACATCGAACCGATAAGGGCGGTAGGTATTGTGGATGTGTATCGTTATATCATCGGGCATTATGCCCAACCACAAACCGAAGCCCTGCGTTTGATGCTATCTTCTTCCGAAGCCAAAAGATACAAAGCCACTCATTTTGACTATTGTACTTTTTCGGGATTATTTCGCAAGCGTAATGAGAAGGAACTGATTATGCACTCAGGATTGATGTGTTTGGATTTCGATCATGTGGATAACATAGGGGAGTTAAAACAGCAACTGCTCAACCATGAGTATTTTGATACGGAACTGTTATTTGTCAGTCCATCTGGTAATGGATTGAAGTGGATAATACCTGTTGACTTGAAAGGCTGGGAACATTCCCGGTACTTTAAGGCTGTTGCCAACTGCATCAAAGCAACAGGTTTGCCATTAGTGGATATGTCCGGCAGTGATGTGGCTCGTTCATGCTTCTTATCCTACGACCCACAAGCATATATTAACCATAAATACAAAGATGATGTCGAAGAAAATATTTTCCGCCCAAGATTGGGAGAATGTCCCTTCTGAAATACAACAGGCACATACACCAAGTATTGTCCCTATATATAATAAGGTGGAGGAAGATGTGGAAAGTGTTGTTCGGGAGATAGAACAACGTTCCATTGATATAGCCCCTAATTATAAAGATTGGGTGGAGTTGGGCTTTGCGCTTGTGGATGGATTGGGAGAGAATGGACGGGAGTATTATCACCGTATCAGCAGGTTTTACCCTATCTATCAAAGGGAAGAAACGGATCAACAATATACGCATTGCCTGCACTCTAAAGGGCAAGGCATTACTATCCGTTCTTTCTTCCATTTGGCAAATCAAGCCGGAATCCCATTGGCTCCGTTCAGTAAAGAGCATTTATCCATTTTACCAAATATCCAAAATGGTAAAACGGGTAAATGGATAAAATCAGAAGAAGAACTTCCTGTATTTCCTGAATGTGTGTTTGAGCATCTTCCTCCTTTTCTAAATGAGGTTGTCAATAATTCCATTTCAGTAGATGACCGTGATACGATACTGATTGGGGCTATTGTGTGTTTGTCGGTCTGCTTTCATAATGTTTGTGGTGTTTACGATGAGCGCATTGTTTATCTGAATCTCTATCTGTTCGTTGTGGCAGATGCAGGTATGGGAAAAGGAGCATTGACCTTATGCCGGGAATTGGTAGCTCCCATCAATCGTAATTTGCATGAACTTTCCAAACGATTAGAGCAGGAATACAAAGAAGCGATGAGCGCTTATATCAAAGGTAAGAAAACTGATGAAATGACTATGCCAACAGAACCGCCCATGCGTATGCTCGTCATTCCTGCCAATAGTAGCGCAAGTTCTTTCTTGAAGATATTGGGGGATAATGACGGAATCGGGCTGTTGTTTGAATCGGAAGGAGACACATTAAGCCAGACTTTGAAGTCTGACTATGGTAACTATTCCGATGTGTTACGAAAGGCATTTCACCATGAGTTGGTAAGTTTGAGTCGGCGCAAGGACAGGGAGTATTGCGAAGTAGCTAATCCGAGAGTTTCGGTAGCTTTGGCTGGAACTCCAGAGCAAGTAAGAAAATTGATACCTGATGCGGAAAATGGATTGATGAGTCGCTTTTGTTTCTATATTATCCGCTTCAAACGAGGTATAAGAAATGTGTTTGCCACAAGCGACATTTCTCAATCCAAGAATGCCATGTTCAAACTGTTGGGAGATAAATTCTGTCATCTGCATAAAGAATTTGTGAGGCGGGGTAATTATTCCTTTTCTCTTCCCTCTGATTTGCAGGAACAGTTTATTGAATATCTCAGTCGTGTGAATGAGGAATGTTGTGACGAAGTGGATAACAAGATGCAGGGAGTAGTCAGACGGATGGGACTGATTGCTTATCGTATAATGATGGTGTTGACCGCTGTCCGGAATTTGGAGAATGTACATCGTAATTCTTCCTTACTTGACGGGGCAGAGCGGTTGGTTTGCCATGAGTATGACTATTCTATAGCCATGAATATGTGCGAAACCTTACTTTATCATGCCGTATTCATTTATCAGAATTTATCAAGAAATCAGTCCAAACGATTCTATACCGCTTCGCAAGAGACTGGCGTTTATGCACGAAGGAATACCCTTTATAATATGTTACCCGATACTTTCACAAAGAAGGATTATGATGCGGCAGTTTTAGCTTTGGGTGAAAATGGAAGTACTGCAAACAAGTGGATAGAAGCCTTTATCAAAGATGGCAAGCTATGCCGAATAGAGCAGGGGAAATATAGGAAGATTTTTTGAGTGGCAAGTTTGTGTTTTAGTGTCACTAAAACCTATGCGGCAAGCGGATGGAACAGCCACTCTCAAAAAATCAATTCATGAACATTGAAAGTTAAGATAAATATGAAGGAGAAGAAACTTGGCGGTCGCCCTAAGTTGGCGAACTATCAGAAACGTACCAAATGTTTTCGGGTAATGTTTACTGAGAACGACTACATTTATATCCAATCCAAAGCGGAGCAGGCCGGATTGTCTGTCAATGAATTTTGCCATCAGGCGGCAATGAATTGTCAAGTCTGTCAGCGTATCAGTCCGGAAATAGCATCGGCAATCCGTGACCTTTCCGGCATCGCCAACAATGTCAATCAGATAGCCCATCAGATGCACACTTATGGTTTGGAAGCAGTCAGACAACAATGCTTTTCAATCATATCAGAAGTCGGTAGAATTATCAACCAAGTAAAGAACAATAGTCATGATAGCAAAGATTAAAACAAGAACAGATTTCGGAGGAATAGTGAATTACGCCAATGACCAAAAGAACAAAAAGAAGTGTGCCATACTTTTAGCACACGAAGGTGTCTGTGCCATCAACAATAAAACCATAGCTGATTCTTTTCAGATACAAGCGTCCATGCGTCCGAAAGTAAAAAGTCCGGTGAAACACGTATCACTTGCTTTTTCTTCGCAGGACATTAGCCGTTTCCCTGATAACGAAGAAGGAGATGCGCTGATGGTAGAGATTGCCAAGAAATGGATGGAACAAATGGGTATTCGTAACACTCAATATATCATAGCCCGACATCACGACACGAAACATCCTCATTGTCATTTGGTGTTCAATCGGATAGACAATGAAGGCAATCTCATTTCTGATAGTAATGAAAGAATACGTAATACTAAGGTATGTCGGGCTTTGACGAAAGAATATGGACTGTATTTTGCTCCTAAGAATAGTAAAGCCAGAAACAAGAGTCGTTTGCGTCCTTATCAATTACGGAAGTATAATCTACGTTCTGCAACTCTTGATGCACTGGCTGTATCTCGCTCATGGAATGATTTTCTTGGCATTCTCAAAGGTCAGGGTATAGATATACGCTTTAATCGTATAGATAACTCTGATAAAATTCATGGCATATCATTCTGTCAAAATGACTATAGTATAGCCGGTTCTAAACTTGACCGTGATTTGAGTTTTAATAGCCTTTGTGCTACATTGGGTAATGTGGCAGCGGAACTGGTTGTTCAACCTCATCAAGCCATAACTCCCAGTGGAGGTGGAGGAGCAAGTAATGAACTGGGATGGCGAGACGACAAAGACAAGGATAACCAAAGAACCGAACCTTTTTATAAACCCTCAAAACGTAGAAGATAATGAAAGAAGATGTAGTAGCTGCAAATCTTGCAAATTTGCGCCAAAGTATCAACGAGCTAAAAGAGTGTATTGAAAAACAGAATACTACAATTCCCAAACCAGATCAGTCTGTAAAAATAGATTTTGACGAAAAGACCATTTATAATGGAGTCGCCAAAAGTTTCTGTACTTGTTGGAACGATGCGTTATCAGTGGTGAAGAAGCATATCTGGAAGCAACAATCGGACACATTGCCGTTCTCGCTATGGTTTCCGAAGCTTATTGAATTATTCAAGCAGAAGTCCAAATTTCTTGAATATCTTTATCGGCACGTTTGCGATTATAATCTTAATCGTATGACTATTGAAGCAAATACCGAAAGCATATTAAAACGGCAGGATGAGATATTTGCCAAAATCAATGAGTTGAAAAATCCAGTAACGGTTATTCCACCCAATATCAATGGGATGTTTATACGTGGGCATCATATAAAACTCCAGTATGTTGTGGTCTTTATTGTCGCTATTGTTACATGGGCTATTACTGCTTCTGTTAGCAGTATGAAGTATAAGGAAGAAAGCTTTGCGTATTATTCGATGTATCGGGCTGTAAAGGAACAATCTGAACTTATATTAAAAAAATGGAGAAACTCAAAATAAAGAAATAGCATTTGTTGCATATAAAAAATACTGCTTATTAAGGATTTATTCTTTTATATTCTTATAGAATATGGCTAAAAGGATTTTTCTTGTTATTATGGGATATTCTATAAAGTATAAATAATAAAAAATAAAATTATGATTTACGGATACATTAGAGTAAGCAGCGATAAGCAGACAGTAGAGAATCAGCGTTTTGAAATTAATAATTTCTGTGAACGTTATAAACTTGTAATTGATGGTTGGATTGAGGAAACCATTAGTGGTATGAAATCATACAATAAACGTGAATTGGGTAGGCTTTTACTACAGATTCAGAAAGATGATCTCATTATCTGTGCAGAATTATCACGATTGGGAAGAAATCTATTCATGATTATGGAGATATTAAATATTTGTATGACCAAAGAATGTCGTGTGTGGACTATAAAAGACAACTATCGTCTTGGTGATGATATCCAAAGTAAGGTTCT
Organism: uncultured Parabacteroides sp.; assembly: GCA_910577325.1. Taxonomy (GTDB): domain Bacteria; phylum Bacteroidota; class Bacteroidia; order Bacteroidales; family Tannerellaceae; genus Parabacteroides. The sequence continues at coordinate 330 of CAJTMR010000009.1, read as the reverse complement.
TGCTTTTGCTTTTGGACTATCTGCTGAGATTGAACGTAATCTTATTAGCCAGCGCACGAAGGAGGCTTTGGCAAGAAAAAAAGCTGAAGGTGTGACATTGGGACGACCAAAGGGAAGAAAAAGTTCTGTAGAAAAATATAAACTTCATGGAAAAGAAAATCTTATTCATGAACTTTTAAAGGCAAAAGTTTCTAAGCGTAAAATTTCTAAATTATGTAAAGTTGATAGAAATACGCTTGACCGTTTTATAAAACAGTTTTTGACGGAATGAAACAGAGCGTTTTCGTGCAGCATAGCGGAGCGGTGTGTGATTTTTCTTCTTCCGATTCA
>CAJTMR010000008.1 GCA_910577325.1 uncultured Parabacteroides sp. | reverse complement strand
TCTCTATACATAATTGGATTTTATTTTCATTTTAGACATACCCCTATGGTTATTGGAAATAATTATGGACCTTCACAATCGATAGAAGAGTTTGCTAAAAAAGGTCAGTTGGTGGGAGCGATGAATTCAAAGATAATTTGGGAGGTTTGGAATTATAACAAACTGGACTATGGGGATCGCTATTGTTCAGGGTTGCTGTTCTGGTATCATAATTGTCCGGTGCGCCAGGTTTGTGCCCGTATGTGGGATTGGTCGCTGGAGCCGACGGCCTCACTATATCATACTCAGAATGCACTGGAACCTTTGCATGCACAGTTTGATTATTTGAAGAATACAGTGACGGTATATAATGATTATTATCAGTCTTTTAAAAATTACAAGGTCAAGGCTGATGTGTATGATTTGAACAGCCGGAAGGTCTTTTCCTATTCTCAGCGGATTGATATTGGGGAAGATGAGGTGTTGAATGATTTGTTTAAAATAGATTTCCCATCGGATATAACGCCTGTTCATTTTATCCGGCTTGGTTTGTTGGATGAGAAGGGAAAAGAAATTACATCTACGTTCTATTGGCGTTCCAGTGCACCCTATGAAGGAAAGGAAACATTAACGGGGCCAACGTCTTCCGGTTTTGAATCTCTGAATGATATGCCGGCTGCCCAGCTTCAGACTAAATATAAAACTAAAGAAGTTGATGGGAGGTATTATATTGAAGTCTCGTTGAAGAATACTTCTTCCCGGATTGCTTTCTTTACACAACTTCAGTTTTTGGATAAAGCAGGTAAGCCTGTTCGTCCTTCATTCTATACAGATAATTTCTTCTCGTTATTGCCAGGGGAAACGAAAGAGGTATTTATTGATACGTCTGCGGATAAAGTTACAGGAGGTGAGTTTTCGTTAACAGTCGGTGGATGGAATGTACAACAGACAAAATATAAATTGTAATATTTCATATTTTATACTGAATTGTTGGGTGAAGGCGGAATGTGAAGTGCGAGGATGAAGCATTTTTGCATTCCGCCTTTGTTGTATTTATGGAAGAACCACTTTATAGTGTTTTTGATAGTTAGCGGAATGTATTTGTAAAATATTCATTTTGGGGAGATTGGTGACTGGAATCATCAGAGATCCTTGTCGTATGTTTTTTTGAAGCATACAGTGCCCCATCATGTTAAAAACCTTGATATATCCTGCTTCCGGGATGTTTTGTAAATGCAACTGACCGTTTTTTATAAAAAAATGAAAATCTTCTGTATTGGAATTATTCCCTCCCATACCATGTTTTTGAATATAAGGTTCTGTGTTTTTCAGATTTATAGGGAAATGAGTTTTAATGGTTCGGGCTATTTGTGTTGGTGAGTTTTTGCTTGATACGTTGAGGGTTGTTTCGGCTGAGGCTTTGACGAAGAAAGCGGAGAAAGGCGGAAGTGCATAGTGGCTGTCAAGGGGGTAAACGGTATAGTCTGTTCCGTTATATACATAGACATATCCGTCCAAAGCAGTGTTTTTTTCTATTTGTGATAACATCAGGGGAGTCGGTAATGGATTTCCGCACAAATACCAGCCGTAGTTTTCTTGATTGTCGGGAGTCATGTGGGTATTTAAAGGGATTGCAATAACTCCTGTATGGGCGAAATTTTGGGGGATGTCGCCGGGACGGGAAGAAAAAGACAAAGTCAGGCTGGTCGCTTTCTCATCTAATGCGATCAGATAACCTTTGTTTTTTTCAAATAAAGGGATATTGTCGGGGCGGATGGGCACGACTTCCCAGTTTCCGGCCGATTGGTTTGAAGCGGCACGCTTATCTCCGTTGTAAGACTGGACATAAAAAAAGTTGCCCCCGTTGTTAGGTGTTGCGTCCTTTTGCTCAAAAAGGGGGGTGATGCCGGAGGGGTAGACGTCGAAAGGAAACGAGATAAAATACCATTTGCCGGATTCTTCGAAAGTTTTATGGAAGGTGAAATATTCGGAAAGCAATATTGTTCCTTCTGAATATAGAGAAGCCTTGTTTCCGTATAAGTCCAGGTTTTGTAGGATAAGCCGGTTACCTGGATTGATTTTCAATGATCCGGAATGGATGGCAATATCTTTACAGTAAGTATCTGCCGTTATATTTACATCTCCTTTTATGAGCGCGTTTCTATGACGGAGTGGAGGAAGATGCGACCAAAGGGTTGTATCATTCCAGTTTCCGATACCGGAGAATAGAGAATAGGAAGGGATGCTTCCATAAGCAAGAGTGCTATTGGTCATATAATATCCGTTTTGTGTGTTAGTGCCTTTGCTGGTCGTTATCGTAAAAGAACTTGGATTGTTCCCGATTGTAAGATATTTGTAGCCCATGAAATCTTTTCCTTGTTCCGGTGTGTTTCCGGTTATGAGCTCATCGGTATTGTTGCGATGGACATTAAATAATAAAGATTCGTCAGGTTTTAGGTTGAGTCCGGCAATATGTGATACGATTTTCACATTTGTGTAATTCGTAAGAAGGAAAGGTTGAAAAACTATTCCGGAACCGACAGGTATCTTTATCGTGTACTTCTCTTGGACAAGCGAAGAGCTGCCGGTCAAGGTATATTCCCAATTGTCCTGTTCCGAGTTCCCGAACGTCTGTAATCTGAACGTGTCCGAAACAAGTACATTTGCATCGCTGTCGACAAAACTTTCCCATGAAGACGGATTGGAAACCTGCGCTTGGAGTGGATAGGCGGCACAGGATAATAATATTTTGACAAATGCGTGCTTAATAAAAAGTATGATTCCTTTTTTCATAGTTGAGACTATTTTGGATTGATATTGCTTGACAAATATACGGAAATAATTGAATTTACTATCTTTGTCGCATGAAAGAATTTATTATATCTGAAGCACAGACAGAAAAGGCTGTTCTCGTAGGGTTGATTACTCCTGAACAGAACGAACAGAAAGTGAAAGAATATCTGGACGAACTGGCTTTCCTGGCCGATACGGCAGGGGTTGAGGCGGTGAAGCGTTTTTATCAGAAGCTGGATTATCCGAACTCCGTGACCTTTGTCGGTTCCGGCAAATTGCAGGAGATAAAGGAGTATGTGGTGGAAAATGAGATCGGGCTGGTGATATTCGACGACGAACTTTCTGCCAAACAATTGCGTAACATCGAGAAAGAGCTGCAGGTGAAGATCCTGGATCGTACGAACCTGATTCTGGATATCTTCGCCCGGCGTGCACAGACTGCCCATGCAAAGACGCAGGTGGAATTGGCTCAATATAAATATATGTTGCCCCGCCTGACCCGTTTGTGGACACACTTGGAGCGCCAGCGTGGCGGTGTCGGTATGCGTGGTCCGGGCGAAACTCAGTTGGAAACGGATAAGCGTATTATCTTGGATAAAATATCCAAACTGAAACGGGACTTGGTCGAGATCGATAAGCAGAAAAGCGTGCAACGGAAGAACCGCGGGAAGATGGTCCGCGTGGCTCTGGTCGGTTATACCAATGTCGGAAAGTCCACATTGATGAACCAGCTTAGTAAAAGCGAAGTGTTTGCCGAGAACAAACTGTTCGCGACACTCGATACGACCGTACGCAAGGTGATTGTCGAAAATCTGCCTTTCCTGTTGTCTGACACGGTCGGCTTTATCCGTAAGTTGCCGACCGAACTGGTCGAATCTTTCAAGTCGACTTTGGATGAAGTGCGTGAGGCGGATCTGCTGGTGCATGTCGTCGATATTTCTCATCCGACGTTTGAGGAACAGATCGAGGTGGTGAACCGTACCTTATCGGAAATCGACAAGACGGAGAAACCGATGATTATGGTATTCAATAAGATCGATGCTTTCACCTTTGTCCCCAAGGATGAAGATGATCTGACTCCGCGTACGCGCGAGAATATCGACCTGGACGAACTGAAACGTACCTGGATGAACAAGATGCAGGATAATTGTATCTTCATCTCGGCTAAAGAACGGACGAATATCGATGCGCTCAAAGCTTTACTGTACGAGCGGGTAAAACAGATTCATATTACCCGTTTCCCCTATAATGATTTCCTTTTCCAGCAATATGATGAGGAATGAGTGAAGGGACTTCTGGTATCTGTTTTTTATACCGGCATGTGTAGCTGTTGTCCGAAAGGAACAAGCCGAACTATAGAACGTCTGCTTTAATATCTCGGCTTGCTACGTGGATGATGTTCCAGTATCTCCTTCCGAAGGAACTGGCGGTCGATATGCGTATAGATTTCGGTGGTGGTGATCTTCTCATGTCCTAACATCTCCTGGATAGCGAGCAGGTTGGCTCCACCTTCCAGCAGATGGGTGGCGAAGGAATGGCGGAACGTATGCGGACTTACGTTCTTTTTAATGCCTGCCATTTCCGTCTGCTGCTTGATGATATGGAATACCATGATCCGTGATAAGGCTGTTCCCCTCCGGCTCAGGAACAGGATATCTTCAAATCCCTTTTTTACCGGAACATGATTGCGGTCATACAGGTAGTTCTTGATTTCCCTGATGGCCGTTCCCGAGATGGGGACCAGCCGTTGCTTGTTCCCTTTTCCTTCCACTTTGATGAATCCTTCGTCGAAATAAACATCCGTGAAGCGTAGCGAGACCAGTTCCGATACGCGTAGTCCGCAACTATACAATACTTCAAGCATCGCCCGGTTTCGTTGCCCCTCCGGCAGTGTCAGGTCGATCGTGTCCAAGATGCTGTTTATCTCATTGACGGTTAGAACTTCAGGAAGCTTCAGGCCGATCTTGGGCGATTCTAACAATTCGGTCGGATCAGTTGTTATATAATTGTCTAAGAGCAGGAATCGATAGAAAGATTTGATTCCTGAAATGATCCTTGCCTGTGAGCGCGGGTGGATACCGATATCACGTAAACGGGCAACAAATTGTTGCAGGTCGTCATACGTGACATCCGCATACTTCTTACCCTCGCTTTCGACAAAGTTCGTCAGTTTGTCGAGATCTGTCAGGTAAGCGTCGATAGAGTTGGCAGAGAGCGCTTTCTCTAAACGGAGATAAATTTTGTATCGTTCTATTTTGTCATTCTCCTGATGCATGAAACGGATTATGATTTATTATTTGTGAATTATGACTTACGATTTACAAAGATGTATGAGGAGCTGGAGGTCCGTCCGGTAAAATCTGCTTATGTAATGGGTTTTACCCTAAAGACTTAGCACCAATTCATAATTCATAAATTATAAATCATAAATCTTTACTATCTTTGTCAAATATTTTCTGCCTTTTCAAGGGTAGTGCAAAGGTAATAAATTACGGCAAAATGAAGAAAATTCAGATTATCAACGGCCCCAATCTTAATTTGTTAGGCAAGCGCGAACCGGCAGTGTACGGAAATGCTTCGTTTGAAAGCTATCTGAGTGAATTGTGCGCAAAGTATCCGCAATGTGAAATTGCTTATTTTCAGAGCAATGTGGAAGGTGAGATGATAAACAAGATCCACGAGGTCGGTTTCGATTACGACGGGATTATTATAAATGCAGGAGCTTATACGCATACATCCGTTGCCCTTCACGATGCGATAAAAGCTGTAACGACTCCGGTTGTGGAGGTACATATTTCAAATGTACATGCCCGTGAATCTTTCCGTCATGTGTCCATGATTTCCGCCGCTTGCAAAGGGGTGATCTTGGGATTCGGACTGGATTCGTACCGGTTGGCGATTGAAGCAATGCTTCAATGTGACAACGGATAGTTGACATTTAGGAAGAGAAGAGTTTTTTAGGTAAAAAGAGGTTTAATAAGGTTTGGCGATTGGAAGTGGCATTGGCAGTTTAATATTCATTATCTGTTGTCAATAGTCGATTGCCAGTTAAAAAAGGGTTATATGTTAAAGCATACGAAGATTGTTGCTACAGTTTCAGACCAACGTTGCGAGGTCGAGTTCATAGATGCGTTGTACAAGGCGGGAATGAATGTCGTGCGCCTCAATACGGCTCACATGGCTGAAGAAGGTTTGACCAGAGTGGTCAATAATGTCCGTACGGTTTCCAACCGTATCGGAATCCTGATGGACACTAAAGGGCCGGAAGTGCGTACGACTACGGCGCAGGCGCCCGTCGAGTTCAAAACCGGGGAGATGGTTAAGGTCATGGGAAACCCGGAAGGGGAGACATCACATGATTGCATTTGTGTCTCTTACCGGAATTTTGTCAATGACTTGGCTATCGGAAGCGATGTCCTGATCGATGACGGAGATCTGGAACTGAAAGTGGTAGATAAGAAAGACGATTATTTGGTTTGCGAAGTCGAAAACGATGCTACCCTGGGAAGCCGCAAGAGCGTGAACGTGCCGGGCGTACGTATCAACTTGCCTTCCTTGACAGAGAAAGACCGTAAAAATATCCTGTGGGCGATTGAAAACGATCTGGATTTTATTGCTCACTCCTTTGTCCGTAGCAAACAGGACGTAATGGATATCCAGCGTATTCTGGACGAGCACAACAGTCCGATCAAGATTATCGCGAAGATTGAGAACCAGGAAGGTGTCGACAATGTAGACGAGATCCTCGAAGTTGCTTACGGCATCATGATTGCCCGCGGTGACCTGGGGATTGAAGTACCTGCCGAAAAGATTCCGGGTATCCAGCGCGTGCTGATCCGTAAATGCGTGGAAGTAAAGAAACCGGTTATTGTGGCGACTCAGATGCTTCACTCCATGATCAACAATCCGCGTCCTACACGTGCCGAGGTGACGGATATCGCCAATGCGATCTATTATCGTACGGATGCTTTGATGTTGAGTGGTGAAACAGCCTACGGAAAATATCCTGTCGAAGCTGTCCAGACGATGACGAAGGTAGCCCGCGAAGCGGAAAAGACGAAACTCGCAGCCAATGACATCCGCGTCCCGATCGAAGGAAACGACTTGGATGTTACGTCTTTCTTGGCGAAGCAAGCTGTAAAATCATCTTCCAAGCTGCATGTGAAAGCGATCATTACGGATAGCTATACCGGCCGTACGGCCCGTTACCTGGCTGCATTCCGTGGTACTTCCACCGTGTTCTCCATCTGCTACAATCCGCGTGTCATGCGTATGTTGTCGCTTTCTTATGGTGTATGGGCCGTCCATCAGCCTTATAACGACAGCCGTCGCGGTTATTTCTATGATGCGTTGAACCAGTTGATAAACAGCGGGCGCATCACCCGTAACGACATGGTGGCCTACCTGAGCGGCAGTTTCGGCGAAGGCGGCGGTACGAGCTTTCTTGAGATCAATAATGTAGGAAAGGTCCTGGATGCAGGAAGCAAATTCCAGTTACCGACATTTAGGGAGTAAGACGTGACGATAGACGAATATATCCTTTCGCACAGTGACGAAGAAGGTGCGCTGCTCTCGGCCCTGAACCGGGATGCGAACGTCAACCTGCTTCGTCCGCGTATGTTGTCGGGGCATCTGCAAGGACGGATACTGAAGATGTTCTGCCGGATGCTTCGTCCCCGCCGTGTGCTTGAGATCGGTACTTATACGGGTTATGCGACTCTTTGCATGGCGGAAGGGATGGAAGAAGGAACTTTGGTGCATACGATTGAGATCAACGACGAGATGGAAGACTTTATCATGAAATATCTGAAACAGTCGCCCCATCGGAATAAGATACGGGTCCATTTCGGCGATGCCCTCGATATCATCCCGCTGCTTGATGAGACCTTCGATCTTGTTTTTATTGATGCCGACAAGCGGTTGTACTCGCAATACTTCGACTTGGTTTTTCCGATGGTGCGTGCCGGCGGGCTGATCCTTGCCGACAACACCTTGTGGGACGGCCATGTGGTGGAAGAACATCCTACGGATAAACAAACACTCGGTATTCTTAGTTTTAATGATAAAGTCAAAGAAGACCCGCGTATTGAAAAAGTTATCTTACCTTTGCGTGACGGCCTCACAATGGTCTGGAAAAAATAAAAAAGCAAGAAATTATGGAAAGTACAAGACTAAGTAAAATAGAGCGTCTCCTGCAAAAGGAGTTGAGTGATATCTTTCAGAGACAGACACAGGCGATGCATGGCCTGCTGATTTCTGTCAGTGTGGTGCGCGTAAGCCCGGACTTGAGTGTGGCACGTGCTTACCTGAGCATCTTCCCGTCCGGCAAGTCGGAGGAAATGCTCGAAAATATCCGTACCAATACGAAAGCCATCCGCTTTGATCTCGGACAACGCATCCGGAAACAGGTCCGCAAGATTCCGGAACTGAGTTTCTTTATCGATGATTCCTTGGATTATATCGAGAATATTGATAATCTGTTGAAAAAATAAAAGATTGCCGCGTTGAACTTCCCGTTTTATATAGCCCGGCGGTATCTTTTCTCGAAGAAGTCCCACAATGTCATCAATATCATTTCGATGGTATCTGTTTGCGGGGTGGTTGTTGCTACGATGGCCTTGGTGTGCGCGCTGTCTGTATTGAACGGGTTTGTCGGGCTGGTTTCTTCCATGTTCGGCAACTTCGATCCGGAGTTGAAGATTCAGCCTGTACATGGAAAGGTTTTCGATCCGGATCTTCCGGCTGTCCGGGAAATGAAGGAGTTGCCTGAGGTCGCATTGTTTTGCGAAGTGCTCCAGGATAATGCGCAGGTCCGTTATCGGGATCGCCAGATTACCGCAACGATTAAAGGCGTGGACGATACTTTTGGAAAGTTGACCCGGATAGACAGTATTTTGGTTGATAGCCGGGAGGGTACTTTTGTCCTGTCCGATGAAGTGGCCGATTATGCCAACTTGGGTGTCGGGACGGCTTTTTCTTTGGGGGTACGTCCTCACTATTCCGATCCTTTGGAATTTTATGCTCCCAAGAGGAACGAGAAAGTCAATCTCGCCAATCCTGTCGCTTCCTTGAATTTGGAATATGCTTTTGTAGGAGGAGTATATGCCACTAACCAGCAGATGTATGACGAGAACTTCATTTTGTTGCCCCTGCCGATGGTCCGTTCCCTGTTCGATTATGAGAAGGAAGTTTCGGCGATAGAGCTGTCATTGCTTCCCAGCGCGGATGTACATTCGGTGAAGGACCGCATAAAATCGCTGTTGGGTGATGACTTTTCGGTGAAGGACCGCTATGAACAACAGGAGGCCTCTTTCCGGATGATGCAGGGAGAAAAATGGGTGATCTTCCTGATCCTGTGTTTCATTCTGGTTCTGGCGCTGTTTAACGTGATCGGCTCGCTCTCCATGTTGATGATAGAAAAGAAAGAGGATGTCCGTACTTTGCGGAATATGGGGGCTGACGACCGTCTGATCCGTCGTATCTTTCTCTTCGAAGGCTGGATGATTTCCGGGCTCGGCGCCATGATCGGTATCGTTATCGGTTTGGTCCTTTGTTTGTTGCAACAAGAATTGGGAATTATCAAATTAGGTCAGGCGGCCGGTTCTTTCATTATCGATGCTTATCCGGTCCGTGTTGAAGCCGGCGATATTCTCCTTGTCTTGGCAACCGTCCTCGCCATCGGCTTCCTTGCTGCTTGGTTCCCCGTCCGCTATCTGGGAAAGAAGTGGCTCACCCGGTAATTCCCCTATAGGTTCCGGCCCAAAAATCTATGACATTTTGTAACCCTATGCTTTAGCTATCGTAACCCTATGGGTTAGGAGGCGTAAAGCATAGGGTTAGCGACCCTGAAGAGGCAGTCCGGTTTTGTCTATATATTAATGTACGCATATACATTAAATTCTTATCGTGTGGGATTGTGTTGTAGTCCACCTGCCGGTTTCGGAGTTTGTCTTGTAAATAAGCATTTTCGTACGATATTGTTTATCTTGTTGATAAGAAAGAATATAGAAAAGGAAAAAATATTAAGGAAAAGGATTGCCGGTTTAAAAGTTATGCGTATTTTTGCCAAAAGAAAATCGTACGCATAGGTATTTGATTATAAGATTAGGAAGACGTACGTGTTATTTGATTGATTTATTTACACTTTAGTATTAATATTAAATTATTTGATTATGAACAAATTGTTTTCTACACTTTGTGCCGGCGCCGTGCTGGCAACTGTAGGGGCTACATCTGCTTCGGCAATCAAGTTGAAGGCAGATGGCGCATACAACGAAAAGTTGTATCAGGTTACGGTTGGTACGACAGGTGACTCTGTCTTGTATATGACCAAACGTGCCGACGGTAATGACTCTTTGTATGTAAAGAGTTTGAAAGCTCTTCCTGCAAATGAATTTGCTAACACATTGTGGTGTGTCGCTGTTTCTAAACCGGCCGTGCAAGGCCAGTCTTATACGTTTGACTTTTTGAACAAGTCGACGGGTAAGAAGTTGGCGGTTGACATGAAGTCATTGATCCCTGGAACAGGCGTGACTGTTACTGCCGATCACGGTCTTCCTGTCGGAACTGAAATCGACGGTTGGGCATTCTCCATGAAAGCCGGTGATAATGAAATTGAAACGGGCATGCCGTTGTATTCTTATATTCCGGGTAAGGATTCTCTGGCCGTATTGGCTTATAAGAATCTGGATGCGTTATCTGCAGATGTGTCTGCTTTGGCCAATGATCACATGGTTGCCTTAACTGTTGAAGCTAATGACGCAGCAAAGGCAAAAATGATTACTGATGGTTATACTTTCACGATAGCAGTTCCGAAGCGTTTGCCATTGAACGCAAAGGCCTTGCATACTATTTTAGGTTCTCGTGACTCTGCCCTGATCAATCTTGATTTCTATAAGAAGATCGGTAACAAGGAGCAGAAGCTGGATCACAAGAAAATCCAGAATAATGTGTTTGCACAAGGTCTGGTTGCTGTAGATGATGCGACTACTGGTGGTGTATTCTTGATGAAAGCCGATAAGAGTGCTTATCTGCGTATTGATACGGCATACCAGAATACATCCGGAGAAGACTTCCTGACATTCACGGATACAACGAAGGTCGCAACATTCAATGCCGACAAAGCAGCACAAAAAACAGGTATCTACACATTCTTCTTCAACTATGCACCGGAAGGTGACAGCTTGTTCATCAAGATGGATACTGCGATTTATAGCGCAAATATCGGCAAAGGCCCGTTCGATGTCTATAGAGCCGGTGGCGATAGCACGCACGTTGTCTTGCAGGATTTGGAAGCTAACCAGGCTTGGGCGTTGACTGTAGGCAAGGATACGATCCGCACGCGCATCGGTTTGGGCTTCGGTACTTGTTCGGCTTCTGCTTCCAACAAGGTGTCTTTGGCTAACGGTTTGTACACGATCAAGGACAAGGCTACAGGCAAATACTTCGCATTCCCGTTGCACCACAACGGCGTTCGTCGTGAATGGATTGATTTTGACGAAGATTCTCAGTTGGCTGCGCACATGCCTGCTTACCAATGGATCATCCGTAAGACTCAGACTGCTTCCGTATTGGCTGAAACTTCGAGCATCATAATCGAAAACCGTGAATATCCGACAGAAGCGGGTGGCGCGATGACTGTCCAATTGTATAAGGATAAAGACGGTAAGATTTATGTTGCAACAGGTGAGCTGGCTGGTGCAGAGCTGGAAATCGTGGCAATCGACAAGGAGACATATCCGGAAGCTTATAACGATCCTTATCTGGGTTACAAACACTTGGACCCGGCTGTGATCGAATATAACGTGAACAAATACAAGTTCAAATATTTCCATCCGTATGCGACAGGCGAAAACGCACGCTATCTGTCTGTAGGCGGTGAAAAGGATACATTGTTGTATGCAAAGGAATACAAAGCCGGTGCAAGCGCATTCGAACTGAAATCTTCAGGCAAGGAACGTAATTATGGCGTGACAGTTGTCAAGGACAATCCTTACCACAAGATCGGTATTGCCCAGTTGAAGAGAACTGCCTATGTGATCGCTCAGGGAACAGCAGTCATGGACTCCATCGTGAACCAGAAGTATGCAATGGCTAACGGCGTTGCTGTAGCAGAACTCGACAGCTTCTATTTCAAGGAAAATAACCACTACAATGGTGATGATTTCTATGCAATCTTGAAAGCGGTGGAAGAAACGGCCGGAAAGGTTGAGCCGAAGTACTCCAAGGCCGGTGTGTCTGACAACAACATGACATCTCCTGTTGGTGTTCAGAGCTTGACTTCGGAAGAAAGAACTTCTGCCTTCGCGATCAGCTTGGATGATACTCCTCTTTACCGTCGTTTCAATAATGCTAACATTGACGAGGTGGAAACAGGTGTTGACAGTTTGATCTTCTACGAAAGATATCGTAACGAATATCTGATGGATGAAACAAACGAGAACTTCTTGAATGAAACGGTTGATTATCTGGGTATCTGGAGCAAGGATAAGGCGAAGGGCAAATTGGCGTTCGTAGTCGATACGGCTTGGGTCGTTCGCGGTGCCGGTAACGGTATCAAACCGCAGTATCTGATTTCTGTAAACCGTGACGATTTCGGAGGCAAGGATGCCGAAGCTTGTCCGTTGGATCATAACCATGGCTTTGATGCAGATGGAAAGCCTTTGGATAAATGGTCTTGTTCGCATGCCAACCCGGCTGTTCCGGCATTCCAGAGAGGTAAATATCTGGTAAGCTTTGCAGACTCAGTGGCTAAATATGGCAGAACGGCCGAAGAGGCTCTTCCTTATTTGGACGACGATCACGCTTATACTCGTGTAGGTTTCGTTGAAGCGATCAAGAAGGGCGACAGCTTGTATATCCTGCCGAACGCTTACAAGTCTTTGAAGAACGAAGAAATCAACTTCGAACTTCTGGTAAAAGAAAATGATGAATTGGTTAAGCAGCATAGCGTGTCTCCGTGTCCGTTCATCATTAACCTGAAGAACGATCATCACAAGAATGTCACTTGGTCATTCCGCTACGTATATCCTGAAAAGGCTCTGGATGTGACGGAAGAAGGCAAAGACAACTCATTCTTGATCGAATCAATGGCATATACTGAAAAAGACGGCAAGTATGAAACTGTTGCTAATGGTGGTGAAAAACATGCAATCGCTCCTAATGTGGCTGCTTGGTTGAAGAACCAGAACGGTTGTCTGGTATTGACAAATGAAAAATCAACATTTGCAAATGCTATCACAGGTGGCGACCCTGCATTGAGATTCAACATCGACCGTAAGGGTGCTGATGACAACTATGCTACAGACAACGAAGAGATCGCAACATCTGAAGTAGCTGTTATCGCAGGCGAAGGCCAGGTAACGATCGCTAACGCTGCCGGCAAGAAAGTGGTTATCACTAATATCTTGGGTCAGGTAGTCGCTAACACTGTTATCACTTCAAGCAACGCTGCAATTGCTGCTCCTCAGGGTGTAGTCGTAGTAGCTGTCGAAGGCGAAGAAGCTGTTAAGGCCATCGTTAAATAACTCGTACATTTATATTGAATAAATCAACCGCTCCTCTTTTCTCATGAAAAGAGGGCGGAAAATAAAAAAGCCTCTCCGGGATTTCTTCCGGAGAGGCTTTTTGCGTGATCACCGCCTTTGCCATAGAGGAGGCAAGGCACTCGTGGCAGACCTGTTGAAAACTTTTTTGTTACTTTTCTCTTATATTTCTTGGCGGTTAAATTAGGAAATGTGTACTTTTACCCTCCCAAAAGGGTGATGTGTGTGCTAATCAACCAACTACATGCCCTGATTTTAAGGAAAAGTTTAACAAGAATAGCGGAGAAATGGAAGAAAAAGAAGTTTGTTATCATGTGCCGGTAATGCTTCGTGAAAGTTTGGAAGGCCTGGACATTCAACCCTCCGGAGTGTATGTCGATGTTACCTTTGGCGGTGGTGGACATTCACGCGAGATTTTGAACCGGCTGGATAACGAAGGGGAGCTTTATGGATTTGATCAGGATGCCGACGCTGAAAGAAACATTCCGGCAGATTCCCGTTTTGTGTTTGTCCGCAGTAATTTCCGTTACTTGTATAACTTTATGCGTTATCATGGTGTAGCGGGTGAGGTCGATGGGCTATTGGCGGATCTGGGCGTTTCTTCCCATCATTTTGATGATAAGGATCGTGGGTTTTCTTTCCGTTTCGACGGAGCGTTGGATATGAGAATGAATACCCGGGCAGGACAAACTGCCGCGGATATTGTTAATACATATACGGAAGAACAGTTGGCTGACCTGTTCTATCTTTACGGAGAATTGAAAGTGGCGCGTAAACTGGCTTCCGCATTGGTGCGTAGCCGGGAAACGAAGAAGATAGAGACGATCGCCGACTTTCTCGAAGCGATCAAACCTTTTACGGGAAAAGATAAGGAAAAGAAATTCCTGGCCCAGGTGTTTCAAGCATTGCGTATCGAGGTGAATGATGAAATGTGCGCCTTGCGGGAGATGTTGCAACAAACCTTGCAAGTGTTGAAGCCCGGAGGACGGCTCGTTGTCATCACCTACCATTCCTTGGAAGATCGGTTGGTGAAAAACTTCCTGAAGACAGGAAATTTCGAGGGCAAAGCGGAACAAGACTTTTTTGGAAATATCAAATCCCCGTTTCGTTTGGTCAACAATAAGGTGATTGTCCCGTCGGACGAGGAGATCGAACGGAATCCCCGCTCACGAAGTGCAAAATTAAGAATCGCTGAACTTGATAATAGAGAATAGGCATACGGTCTGGTAACTCTCAGTCTTCAACAAAAGAGAAAGGTATGGAAACCGGAAAGCAACAAAAGAAAAAAAAGAAGGAAAATCGTTTTTCTCTTTTATATGTATTAGGGGGAGGAATTCTGAAAGAAGATTTTATAGTCAAGCATACGCGCATGATTGTCTTGATTGTGATTTTGATTTTCTTTTTCATAGGAAACCGTTATACCTGTATGCAAAAATTGCGTGAGATCGATCATTTACAGCAGAAATTGCGTGATGTGCGATTTGAAGCATTGTCCATTTCTTCGGAATTGACAAGCCACAGTCGGCAGTCACAAATCGAATTATTGATAGAAGAACAAGGAATCGAATTGGAAGCGGCGAAAAATCCGCCTTACGAGTTATATAAATAAAGATGGCTGAAGAAAGCGAATCAAAAGAGCTTGTCCCGAAGAGTAACCGGATTTTGTTCTGTTACTTTTTTATAGTCCTGTTGCTTGGGTTGGTGGCGATAGGTGTTTTGACACGGGCTTGCAAGACTACTTTTGTGGAAAAGGAGATTTGGCTGAAGCTGGCGGAGACCATGGAACGCCCGAACAGGTTGGTCTATCCGAGCCGCGGCAACATCTATTCTTCTAACGAGAAATTGATGGCGACCAGCGTGCCTTGCTATTATTTGTACATAGATTTCAATGCAGATTGTTTTTCAAATCCGACTAAGAAGTGGAACAGCCGGGATACGTTTTTGTATAGCAAGTCCAATGGGGTCGACTCGCTTGCTGTTTATCTTTCCCGCAAGTTGAAGAACAGGACGCCGGCAGGCTACAAGTCCTATCTCCTGAACGGCATGAAGAAGAAAGGACGCCAGTTTCCCGTATTCGAAGGCAAAGTCTCGTATTCGGACTTGAAAGAGATCAAAAAGTACCCGTTCTTTCGGCTCGGACGCTACAAGAGCGGATTCTATACGAGGGAAATGGTCGAGCGGCAGAAACCGTTCGGCACGTTGGCTTCCCGTACGATCGGCGATACTTTCCGTGACATTGATCCGAAGACCGGATTGACCAAAGGGAAGAATGGCCTGGAATTGCAATATGACACGTTGCTTCATGGTGTGGCCGGGCTGAACTCGGTACGCCGTGTGGGAGGGGGCTGGACCAATGTCGTGGAAGTGGAACCGGAGGAGGGATTGGATATTCATACGACGATTGACATCAATATCCAGGACATTACCGAAAAGTCGTTGGTCGATATGTTGAAAAAGATCGATGCTGCATCCGGGACTGCTGTCGTGATGGAGGTAGAGACCGGTGAGGTGAAAGCCATCACCAATATGGGACGTATCCGGGAAGGCGTTTACGGCGAGACGGTCAATCATGCCGTGGCGGATGAAACGGAGCCGGGTTCGACTTTTAAAGTCGCCTCCATAATGGTGGCGCTTGAAGATGGTATTTGCCAGCCCGGAGATACGGTAAACACCGGGAACGGTATTTATATGTATAAGGGAGCCCGGATGACGGACCATAATAACAACAAAGGGGGATATGGGCGGATTTCGGTCGAGCAAGCCATCTGGTATTCTTCCAACATCGGGGTCGCCAAGGTGATTTTGAAGGGATATGAGAAAGATCCGGGCAAATATGTGGATGGGCTTTACCGGCTTGGTTTGAGCGAAGATTTGCGTCTGGGTATTCCAGGTGCGGGACGTGCGAAGATCCGGAGACCGGACGATACGCTTCGCTATTGGTCGAAGACGACTCTTCCGTGGATGTCCTTCGGGTATGAGACGCAGATCCCGCCGATTTATACGCTTGCTTTTTATAATGCGATAGCAAACAACGGAAAGATGATCCGTCCGATCTTTGTCAAAGAGATTCTTCGTAACGGCAAGACTGTGCAAAGTTTCTCGACCGAAGTCATACGGGAATCCATTTGCTCGCAACGCACGTTGAATATCGTTCGGGACATGCTGTTGGGTGTCGTTGAAAAAGGAACCGGAAAGGCGGTGCATTCCGAATATGTCCGCATAGCCGGTAAGACGGGAACGGCGCAGATCGCATCGGGAGGCGTTTATAAGAAAGCAGGTCATCAGGTGGCGTTTTGCGGTTATTTCCCGGCCGATGATCCGAAATACAGTTGTATTGTCGTGATCCGCCAACCGCGAAACGGTTATCCGTCCGGCGGAACGATGTCCGGCGGGGTGGTGAAGGCGATAGCCGAGAAAGTCTATGCGAGCCATATCGCTTTCGCGGTTCGTGGCTTGAAACGCGATTCGACGGCCGTGATGCTCCCGATGGCGAAAGCCGGCGACCGTGATGCGCTGGAATATGTTTTGGACAGACTCGATATCGACGTCGATACCGATAGCACCGATACCCGATGGATTGTTGCTAAGCGGGTAGATGAAGGGGAGGTCGTGAAGTTGAAAGATATCGTTATCCGGGAAGGACTGGTTCCGAATGTTGTCGGCATGGGGGCAAAAGATGCCGTCTATCTGCTGGAAAGTGTCGGGTTGCGCGTGGCGTTGAACGGGCTGGGACGTGTTTCTTCTCAATCCATATCTCCGGGAGCACGTGTTTCGAAAGGACAAACCGTTTCATTAACATTAAAATAGGCTATGGAACTAAAAGAACTTATTCATTCGTTGGAAGTGCTTGAGATCATAGGAAATATAGATGTCGAGATCTCCGGCGTTCAGTCTGATTCCCGTAAAGTGGAAAAAGGCTTTTTGTTTGTGGCGGTCCGGGGTACGACCGTAGACGGTCATGCTTATATCCGAAAAGCAATCGAGAGTGGGGCTGCCGCAATCGTCTGCGAGGAAATCCCTTCCGACTTGGCCGGTTCGGTTTTTATCCGGGTGAAAGATTCGGCAGATGCTTTGGGAAAGTCGCTTGCTGCCTGGTATGAGAATCCTTCGGATAACCTGATACTGGTGGGAGTGACCGGAACAAACGGAAAGACAACGATTGCGACGCTTCTGTACGAGATGTTCCGCAAGATGGGGCATAAGGTAGGGCTGCTCTCTACCGTCTGCAACTATATTGACGGTGAAGCGATCCCGACCGATCATACGACACCTGACCCTGTCACCCTGCACAGGTTGATGGCCCGGATGGTGGATGCCGGATGTGAGTATGCCTTTATGGAAGTCAGTTCGCATTCGATCGACCAGAAGCGCATCAGCGGTCTGTCGTTTGATGGGGGGATCTTTACCAATTTGACGCGCGATCATCTGGATTATCATAAGACAGTCGAGAATTATTTGAAAGCCAAGAAGAAATTCTTTGACGATTTGCCCGCTTCGGCGTTTGCGCTTACGAATGCGGACGATAAAGCCGGCCTTGTCATGTTGCAGAATACGGCAGCCAGGAAGCTGACCTATTCGCTTCGTACGTTGGCTGATTTCAAAGGAAAGATCTTGGAATCTCATTTCGAAGGTACTGAAATGCTGGTCGACGAGCGTGAAGTGACGACGCGTTTTGTCGGTCGTTTCAATGCTTATAACTTGCTGGCTGTGTATGGCGCTGCTGTCTCTTTAGGCAAAGATCCGGAAGAAGTGCTGGTCGTGTTGAGTGATCTGCATTCTGTTTCCGGCCGTTTCCAGACGCTTCGGGCTCCGTCGGGATATACGGCAATCGTAGACTATGCCCATACGCCAGATGCTTTGACGAACGTGCTCAACAGTATCCATGAGGTGTTGGATGGTAACGGCCGTGTGATCACAGTCGTGGGTTGTGGCGGTAACCGCGACAAGGGAAAGCGCCCGATCATGGCGAAGGAAGCAGCCAAGCTGAGCGATCAGTTGATTCTTACTTCCGACAATCCCCGTTTTGAGGAACCGGATGAGATTATCAAGGATATGGTCGCCGGTCTGAGCGCGGCCGATATGGAACGTACGCTCTGCATCACCGACCGCACGCAGGCGATCAAAACGGCGACCTTGCTGGCAAAGAAAGGCGACGTGATCTTGGTTGCCGGCAAGGGTCATGAAGACTATCAGGATGTGAAAGGCGTAAAGCACCATTTTGATGACCGTGAGAAGTTACGGGATATATTTGCAACACAACAACTATAAAAAAACATGCTGTATTATTTGTTTAATTATTTGGATCAGCTCGATTTTCCGGGAGCCGGGATGTTCAAGTATGTATCATTCCGTTCAGCCTTGGCATTGATCCTGTCATTGTTCATCTCGACGGCTATCGGGCGCCGTATCATCGACAAACTGCAATTGTTGCAGATCGGCGAGACGGTGCGCAACCTTGGCTTGGAAGGGCAGATGAGCAAGAAAGGAACACCGACGATGGGAGGTGTCATCATTATCATTGCGATTATGGTTCCGGTCTTGCTTTGTGCGAAACTGACGAATATCTATGTGATCTTGATGCTGGTCACGACCCTTTGGTTAGGAGCGTTGGGATTTACCGACGACTATATCAAAGTATTCAGGAAAAACAAGGAAGGTATGCATGGCAAATCCAAGGTGATAGGGCAGGTCGGATTGGGACTGATTGTCGGTCTGGTGCTTTTCGTGAGCCCGGATGTCGTGATCAAGGAGAATATGGAGGTGCGGCAAGGTGACATGATCGAGGAAGTGCGCTTCCATACGGTTGAGAAGAAGTCGACCAAGACGACGATCCCGTTTGTGAAGAACAATAATTTCGATTATGCGCAGTTGGTAGATTGGGCAGGCGGATATAAAGAAGAGGCAGCCTGGCTGATCTTCGTACTGATGGTGATCTTTGTGGTAACGGCCGTGTCGAACGGGGCGAACCTGACAGACGGCTTGGACGGTCTGGCTGCGGGGAGTTCGGCGATTATCGGGGTGGCGCTCGGGATACTTGCTTATATGTCGTCGCACTTCGAGTTTGCTTCCTTTCTGAATATCATGTTTATTCCGGGAGCGGAAGAGCTGGTAGTGTTTGCGGCTGCCTTTATCGGGGCGACGGTCGGATTCCTTTGGTACAACGCTTATCCTGCACAGGTGTTTATGGGAGATACGGGTAGCCTGACGTTGGGCGGGATCATCGCCGTGTTCGCGATCATTATCCGGAAGGAATTATTGATCCCGATCCTTTGCGGCATCTTTTTGGTGGAGAATCTCTCTGTTCTGATGCAGACTCTCTATTTCAAATATACGAAGAAGAAATACGGTGAGGGACGGCGCATCTTCAAGATGGCTCCCCTTCATCATCATTTCCAGAAGCCCGGAAATGCGGGCATACAGGCCTTGATACAGAAACCTTTTAACGTGGTTCCCGAATCGAAGATCGTGGTCCGGTTCTGGTTGATCGGTATCATCCTGGCGGTTATTACGATTGTAACATTGAAGATGAGATAAAGTAATTTATGATTTATGCGTCGATAATAAATCATAAAGGGATAAAGAAATCATAAATCAAATGAAGAAAAGGATTGTTATCTTAGGAGCCGGCGAAAGCGGTGCTGGGGCCGCCGTGCTGGCGAAGGCGAAAGGATTCGACGTATTCGTTTCCGATTTCTCGTCTATCAAGCCCAAGTATAAGGATATGCTGGATGCCCGTGGAATCCGTTGGGAAGAGGGCCGGCATACCGAGGCCGACATCCTGAATGTCGACGAAATTATCAAGAGCCCGGGTATTCCCGACAAGGCTCCCATTATAAAGAAATTGAAGGAGAAAGGTACGCCTATCATCTCCGAGATAGAATTTGCCGGACGGTATACAGATGCCAAGATGATCTGTATCACCGGGAGCAACGGAAAGACGACGACGACCATGCTGACCTACCACATCCTCCGGCAGGCGGGAGTGGACGCTGGGCTTGCCGGGAATGTCGGGAACAGCCTTGCCCTTCAGGTGGCCGAAGATCCTCACGCCGTTTACGTGATCGAACTGAGCAGTTTCCAACTCGACAATATGTACGATTTCAAGGCGGACATCGCCATCTTGTTGAACATAACGCCGGATCATCTGGACCGTTATGACTACGAGATGCAGAACTATGTGGATGCCAAATTCCGCATTCTCCAGAACCAGACGGCCGAAGATGCTTTTATATTCTGGAATGACGATCCCATTATTGCCCGCGAAATCGGCAAGCGCCACCCGCAGGCAACTCTCTACCCGTTCGCCGAGACTCATGAAGCCGGCGTAAAGGGCTATACGGAAGACAAAAAGATAAAAATTGAAACCTCAAACGGAATGTTTACAATGGAACAAGATGTATTGGCATTATCGGGAACGCATAATCTGTATAATTCGTTGGCTTCCGGTATCGCATCCAAACTGGTGGATATCCACGACGAGAATTTGCGGGCTTCGCTGAGCGACTTTACCGGGGTGGAACATCGCCTTGAAAAAGTGGCGCGGGTGCGCGGAGTCGATTATATCAATGACTCGAAAGCTACGAATGTGAACTCCTGCTGGTACGCCTTGCAGAGCATGACCACTCCATTGGTCCTGATACTCGGCGGAACGGATAAGGGGAATGATTATTCCGAAATTGAAGAACTGGTGAAGAAAAAGGCTCATGCCTTGATATTTCTCGGTGCAGACAATACCAAGTTGCACGGCTTTTTCGACGGGAAAGTTCCCATGATCGAAGATGCACGCTCGATGGAAGAGGCCGTGTCGAAAGCATACAAGCTGGCCAGGAAAGGAGATACTGTCCTCTTGTCGCCCTGTTGTGCCAGTTTCGACCTGTTCAAGAGCTACGAGGATCGGGGGAACCAGTTTAAAACTTGCGTGCGTGATCTGTAAAGAGAAACGCATGAATAAAAAACAACTTTCAACTTTTAACGGAAATGGATCTGGCAAGTAAACTATTTAAGGGTGACCGGGTGATCTGGGTGATCTTCATGTTCCTCTGTTTGATTTCGGCCGTCGAGGTGTTCAGTGCCACCAGTACGCTCGCCTATAAAAGTGCGACACATTGGGAACCGATTGCTCGCCACGCTTCTTTCATGCTGGGGGGCTTCGTGCTTGTCTTGCTGATGCACAACCTGCCTTGCCGGCTTTATGCGTTGCTTGCCGGGATGGCGGTTCTGTCGGTTGTCTTGCTCCTGTTGCTTTTTGTGCCGGGATTGGCGGTGGTGATAAACGGGGAACCGCGCTGGCTGAACCTGTTTGGTGTCACCTTCCAGCCTTCGGAGATCGCGAAGATCTCGCTGATCGGGTACACGGCTTTTGTCATGAGTAAAAGGAGTTGGTTTACGGACAAGCAGATGTTCTGGTTCATACAGGGGGCGACGGCAGTCATTTGCGGGCTGATCGTGATCACAAACGGTTCTACGGCGATCTTGCTCTTTTGCATTATCCAGATGATGATGTTTTTCGGGCAGATCTCTATGATGCGGCTGTTGAAATGTTGGGGTACGTTGGTGCTGATATTGGTAATGGTCGTGACACTGCTGATCGCTTTTCCCGGTTTGAAAAAATATATGCCGGACCGTATAGACACGTGGATGGCACGTATCGAACGGTTTGTCGGGCTCGACAGAGGCAAATCGGATGAGAAAACGTATAAAGTCAAGCCGGTGACGGTGGATGGCAAGGTCTATGACATGAACGGAGATGATTACCAGGTTGTCCATGCCAAGATCGCCCTTGCCCGCGGCGGCGTCTGGGGCAACTTCCCCGGTCACGGCCAGCAGCGTGATTTCCTGCCGCAGGCTTATTCCGACTTCATCTATGCCATCATTATCGAGGAGACGGGGATTGCGGGCGGCTTTTTTGTCCTTTTCCTCTATATGGCCCTGCTTGTCAGGGTGGGGATGATCGCCCGAAGATGCGACAAATTATTCCCTAAGTTCCTGGTTTTGGGATGTGGCCTGCTGCTTGTAGTCCAGGCCTTGATCAACATGGCGGTGGCGGTAGACATGATACCGGTAACCGGACAGCCTTTGCCGTTGGTTAGCCGGGGCGGGACATCGACCGTGATCTCTTGTGCTTATATCGGGATCATTCTTAGCGTGAGCCGTTTTGGCGCCGGTATGGGGAACGAGGAGGATGTGGACGAACAGGTTTCGGATGAAATTTCGGCGGGCATGGAATCGCGGGCGCACGGCTATGGAATGGAAAATGTACCGGCGACTATTGAATGCGAGACACGGATCATAGATGGAACGGTGACGTCTGAAAATACGAATCCGCTCGAGACCGTCGTCCAATTGGAAGAAGAAACAGCAACAGAAACTAAAATATGAAACAATATCGAATCATCATAAGCGGCGGTGGGACCGGAGGACACATCTTCCCGGCTATCTCCATTGCCAATACCTTCAGGAAACGTTTTCCTGAGGCGGAAATACTATTTGTCGGAGCTGAGGACCGGATGGAGATGGAGAAAGTGCCTGCCGCCGGTTACCGTATCGTGGGATTGCCGGTAAGCGGTTTCGACCGTGCCCATCTGGCTAATAATATCCGTGTCGCAGGCCGTCTGTTTAAAAGCCTCCGGCTTGCCAAAAAGACGATACGCGAGTTCAACCCCGATATCGCAGTAGGTGTAGGCGGTTATGCCAGCGGACCGACGCTGTGGATGGCTGCCTCTTTAGGAATCCCAACCCTGATACAGGAACAGAATTCATACGCGGGCGTCACGAATAAACTCTTGGCGAAGAAGGCTTGTAAAATATGTGTCGCCTATGAGGGGATGGAGAAATTCTTTCCGGCCGACCGTATCGTCGTGACCGGCAATCCGGTCCGTCAAGATCTGGAAGAAGCATTGGATAAGCGTGAGGAAGCTTTGAAATCTTTCGGCCTTTCCCCGGAAAAGAAGACGATCTTGGTGGTCGGCGGCAGTTTGGGAGCCCGGACGATCAACCGCAGCATACAGGGCGGACTGGATAAGCTCTTCGCTTCGGAGAACGATGTGCAGGTGATCTGGCAAACCGGGCGCTATTACCATCAGGAAGCCTTGAAGTACCTGAAGGCTTACAGGGGCATACCTGTCTGGTGTTCGGATTTTATCACCCGCATGGACTATGCTTATGCGGCGGCCGATCTGATCATCTCCCGTGCAGGGGCGAGTTCCATTTCCGAATTGTGCCTGCTGAAGAAACCGGTGATCCTGGTCCCTTCTCCCAATGTGGCGGAAGATCATCAGACGAAGAATGCCTTGGCTTTGGTTGACAAAGATGCCGCTATCATGGTGGCCGACAAAGATGCCGAGCAGCAATTGGTGTCGAAAGCCCTTGAAATTGTCCACGATGACGAGCGTCTCCGTACCTTGAGCCGCAACATCGCGCAACTGGCCCGGCATCAGAGCGCGGAACGCATTGTAGACGAGATTGTCAAGATCATCGAATGAATGTATTATCTTTGTAACAAAGAACAGTAACGAATTAAGAAGATATGGATATAAACAACATAACGGCTGTCTATTTTGTCGGGGCCGGCGGGATCGGCATGAGCGCCTTGATCCGCTATTTCCTTTCGAAGGGAAAGAAGGTGGCAGGATACGACAAGACCCCTTCCGGCCTGACGGAACAGTTGAACCGTGAAGGAGCCGCCATTCACTATGAAGACAATGTGAACCTGATCCCCTGTGACTTTGCCGATCCGGCAAAGACGCTGGTTATCTATACACCTGCCGTTCCCGAAGACCATTCGGAGCTTTGCTATTTCAGGGGGAATGGCTTCGAGGTGATGAAGCGTGCCCGTGTGCTGGGAGAGATCACGGATTGTAACCGGGGGTTGTGTGTGGCCGGTACGCATGGCAAGACAACGACCTCCTCGATGCTCGCCCATCTGCTGAAACAGTCTCATGTCGATTGCAACGCTTTCTTAGGCGGTATCCTGAAGAACTATAACAGCAATCTGATGCTTTCGGACAAGAGTGATCTGACGGTGGTCGAAGCGGACGAGTTCGACCGTTCCTTCCATTGGCTGAAACCCTATATGGCTGTGATTACGGCGGCAGATCCCGATCATCTGGATATCTACGGGACTCCGGAAGCCTACCGTGAAAGTTTCGAACATTTCACCTCGCTGATCCGCTCGGGCGGTTGCCTGATCATGAAACAAGGTATCAACGTGACGCCCCGTTTGCAGGAAGGCGTGAAGTTGTGTACTTATACCGGGGCTCGCGATGCAAACGAGCTTTCAGCTTGCAACTCCCAACTCCCGACTTTTTATGCGGAAAACGTCCGCATCGGCAATGGAGAGATCTTCTTCGATTTTGTCGGTCCTGATATCCGCATCCCCGATATACAGTTGGGCGTACCTGTGAAAGTGAATATAGAGAACGGAGTCGCCGCCATCGCCCTCGCCTGGCTGAACGGTGTGACTGCGGAGGAGATCAAGCACGGAATGGCGACTTTTGCCGGTCCGCGCCGCCGTTTCGACTTCCATCTCAAGAAGGAAAATATCGTCTTGATCGACGACTATGCCCATCATCCGGCCGAGTTGCAGGCAAGTATCCTTTCCGTGAAGGAACTTTATGCCGGACGTAAGGTGACCGGCATCTTCCAGCCGCACCTTTATACCCGTACGCGTGATTTTGCCGCTGACTTTGCCGCCAGTCTTTCGCTTCTGGATGAACTGATACTGTTGGACATCTACCCGGCACGTGAAGAACCGATACCGGGCGTCACCTCGCAGATCATCTTCGATGCCGTGGCTATCGCCCGCAAACGGATGGTCCCCAAGGAAGAACTGTTGGACGTGGTGGCTGCCGAAGCCGGTAAGCTCGAAGTCGTCCTGATGGTCGGAGCCGGTAATATTGAACTGCTGGTAGACCCGGTTAAACAAATATTGGATAAAAAAGAATAAATCGTGATCCGTACCATATCCATAATCGTTGCAACATTGTTGTTCTGTTACATTGTGTTTGTCTCCTTCTTCTTCCGGGAAAGCAGGCAGAAGGAGTTGTGCCGGGATTTGAAAGTAGTGGTCGTGGACAGCCTCGAGAAACACTTTGTGCGCGAAAGCGACCTGGTATATATCCTCAAGAAGGCAGACTTGAACCCGATCAAGAAGCCGATGGACAAGGTCAACACCGACAGGATTGAAAACGAACTGCTGAAGAATGAAATGATTGCCCGTGTGGAAGCTTACAAGACACCATCCGGCATGATTAAATTGGAAGTGGAACAAAAAATCCCTATCTTGCGTGTGATAAGTGTGCGAGGCAACTATTATGTGGATAATTTGGGAAGCACGATGCCGGTCAGCAGCCGCTATGTGGCGCACGTTCCGGTTGTGAGCGGATATGTCGAAAAGCAACAGGCGGTAACCGACTTATACAAATTTGCATTATTTTTGCAGGAGAATGATTTCTGGAATAATCAAATAGAACAGATTTACGTTCATCCTGACAACGAGGTGGAGCTGATCCCGCGGGTCGGCAACCACCGTATCGTGCTGGACTCCTTTGCTGATTTCGAGGAGAAGCTGGACAATCTCCGGCTTTTCTACGAGAAAGCGATCCCGAAGGTTGGATGGGAAAAATACAGCATTATCAGTTTAAAATATAAGGATCAGATTGTTTGTACTAAAAGATAGAGAATATGGCATACACAGACTTTATAGCGGCCATCGACCTTGGCTCTTCTCACATGGTCGGTATGGTAGGTACGAAAGGCCCTGCGGGGACTCTTTCCATTATTGCCTACGAAGTGGAAAACTCCGATACCTGTATACGAAGAGGATGTGTATATAATATAAAAGACGCAGCCGGCAAGATCGTGCGGTTGATCCGTAAATTGGAAAACAAGTTGGGTGGTTCCCGTATCGGCAAGGTATATATCGGGGTGGGAGGCCAGTCGCTTCGTTCGATCAACCACGCTGTGTCGAGAGTACTGGGGAGCGGTACGGTAACCGAAGAGGTACTGAAGGAACTTGACCAGGATTGCTGGCAGTATCGTCCTGATATGCTGGATATACTGGACATAGCGGCTCCTGCCTATTTTCTCGACAATCAACCGGAAGCGCATCCGGTCGGCTTGGGTTGCTCGCGTATAGAAGCCCGTTATAAGCTGCTCGTCGGTCGTCCGTCTCTTCGTCATGCCGTAACCACGAACATGGCGGAACAGACCAGACTTGATGTGGCAGGGGTCATTGTCGCGCCCCTCGCGTTGGCCGATCTGATCCTGACGGAACAGGAGAAGCAGAGAGGCTGTGCGCTGGTCGATTTCGGTGCAGGAGTCACCTCTGTCACGATGTACAAGGACGGCAACTTGGCCGGTCTGTATGTTATCCCGCTGGGCAGCCATCTGATCACCCGTGATTTGATGTCGTTAGGTATGCTGGAGAAGGAAGCCGAACGAGTCAAACGCACATACGGAAACGCTATCTGGGAAAAAGACAACGAACAGCAGATGGTCACGGTAGACTTGGCTGACGGACAGCATTCGGGCGAGATCAAACTATCGGATATCAATATGGTGGTGGAAGCCCGCAGCCGTGAGATCATCGAGAACATATATGCCCGTCTGGAAGATGCGGGAGTGGCGAGAGAATCCGGCTACAGTATCGTGATTGCCGGCAACGGGGCAGCGCTCAAGAATATGCGCGAAGCCCTCGGCGAACGTTTCAAGATGGAGGTCCGTTATGCTTCTGTCCGTAAAGACCTGATTGCCGACGGCGAAATGATTGCCAACAATCCCGAGTACACGACCGCGGCTGCCCTGTTGCTGAAAGGCACGGAAAACTGCGCCCTCTATATTGCTCCCGAACCCGAGAGGCCGAAGGTGGTGGAACCGAAGATCGAGCCGAAAGAAGAACCTGTGGTCATCGAAGTAGAAGAAAAACAGGAAGAACCGCCTGTCGAAAAGAAGGTGGCGGCTTCGGCCACGACAACTAAGAACCGCAATTCAAGTGCCAGAAAAGAGGATGAGAAGAAGAAGCCCAAGGGTGGCTGGGGAATCTTCGACCTTTTCGACAAGGCAGTGGATAGAGCGGCCGGTAAGGTGGACGATATGTTGAATGAGGAATAATCGGTAACAATAAAAGACTGACGACAATGGACGATAATACATACGATTTTGATTTAACAAAAACGCCTCAGACAATCATCAAAGTGATTGGTGTCGGTGGCGGTGGTGGCAATGCGGTCAGCAACATGTACCGCGAAGGTATCCGGGATGTGTCTTTCGTATTGTGCAATACCGATAACCAGGCGTTGCAGAAGTCGGAAGTGCCCGACAAGCTGCTGATCGGGCAGAACACGACCCATGGCCTTGGATCGGGCAATGTCCCCGAGGTAGGTGAGAAAGCGGCCCTTGAAAGTGAAGAAGATATTTATCGGATGTTGGATGATGGCACCCGTATGGCTTTCGTTACAGCCGGGATGGGCGGAGGCACGGGAACCGGGGCCGGTCCGGTAGTCGCCAAGATTTCCAAGGATATGGGAATCTTGACGGTCGGGATCGTCACGATACCTTTTGTCTTCGAAGGACGTCCGAAGATCGTGAAAGCTCTCCGGGGGGTCAGGAACATGGCGCAGAACGTAGACTCGTTGCTTGTCATCAACAACGAGCGGTTGAGGAACTTCGCCGATATGCCTGTACCGCAGGCAAATCGTAAGGCGGATGAGACCCTGACTATCGCGGCCAAGAGCATCGCCGAGATCGTTACGACTGATTTGGAACAGAATGTCGATTTTGCCGATGTCGATACTACGATGCGCAACAGCGGTGTCGCTCTGATCAGTATCGGGTTCGGAGAAGGGGAAGGGCGTCTGCGCCAGGCAATCACGGAAGCATTGGAGAGTACGTTGGTCAATGATGTGAACAATATTTTTAATGCCAAGCGCGTGGCGTTCGTTATCTATTATAGTCATGAAGACGAGTTGCGTATCAGTGAAATGGACGATATACATGATTTCATGTCGCAGTTCAAGACCGAATACGAGGTGAAGTGGGGGCACGGCTATGATGATAGTTTGGGGCACAAGATCAAGATCACGATCTTGGTGACCGGTTTCGGTTTGGAAGATATTCTGACACAAAAGGAGCAACAGGAGCTTATCACGGAAGAACAGTTGCGTGAAATGGCAGAAAAGGAAGAAGCGGAAAGGAGAAGGAGAGCGGAAGAGGATGCCTTGATGGGGCGCTATTACGGCGAGTATATCGACTCCCGTCCCAATACGGAAATTGTTGTTCTCACCCTTGAGGAACTGGACGATGACGCCCTGATCTCTTTCATGGAAGACAAACCGGCCTACAAGCGGACGGCAAAGGATGTGCAACAGATACGCCGGAAAGGAGAAGAACCTTCTCGTCCCCAAAGCCTTTCGTTCACCTCACCAGCCGTTAGTCCGAGTAAGAAGCCGAAAAACGGCGGTACAGTGATCAGTTTCAGATAACTCAGAAATCATAACTTATAAATCATTACATATATGGATTTGTTCGAAAGAGTCAGCGAAGACATTGAAAAACGCAATGAAGGCGAAAGATAAAGTCGCCCTTGAAACACTGAGAAACGTGAAGAAGTTTTTCCTGGAAGCGAAGACCGCCCCGGGAGCCAACGATACATTGACGGATGCCGACGCGTTGAAGATCATGCAAAAGCTCGTTAAGCAGGGCAAAGATTCCGCCACTATCTACATGCAGCAGGGACGTCAGGATTTGGCCGATGCCGAACTCGCGCAGGTGGCCGTTATCGAAAAGTACCTGCCGAAGCAGATGTCGGCCGAAGAGCTTGAAGTCGAGCTGAAAGCAATCATCGCCCAAGTCGGGGCCGCCGGTCCGAAAGACATGGGCAAGGTGATGGGCGTTGCCTCCAAGGCATTAGCCGGAAAAGCCGAAGGACGTCTGATATCAGAAGTCGTTAAAAAACTTCTGATATGATTACTTTTGTTTGTTGTCTTATTGCACTCATCGTCGGCTATTTCGTCTACGGCAAATTCATCGAACGTATTTTCGGCATAGATGCCCAACGGCAGACGCCAGCCTATACGCACCGGGACGGTGTGGATTATATCCCGATGCCTACTTGGAAAGTCTTTATGATCCAGTTCCTGAACATCGCCGGGCTGGGGCCGATCTTCGGCGCCATTATGGGAGCGAAGTTCGGGACGGCCTCTTTCCTGTGGATCGTGCTGGGAAGTATCTTTGCCGGATCGGTACACGATTACCTGGCCGGAATGTTGTCCCTGCGCCATAACGGGGAGAGCCTTCCGGAGATTATCGGCCGTTACTTGGGGGCGAACTTCAAGCAGTTCATGCGCGGGTTTACGGTGGTATTGATGGTGTTGGTCGGTGCTGTGTTTGTGGCAGGTCCTGCGGGATTGCTGGCGAGCCTGACGCCGGAGCATCTGGATGCTACTTTCTGGATCATCGTCGTGTTTCTTTATTATGTCTTGGCGACCTTGTTGCCGGTCGATAAGATTATCGGCAAGGTTTATCCGTTGTTTGCGATCGCTTTGCTGTTCATGGCGGTCGGCATTCTGGTGATGTTGTTTGTCAATCATCCGCCGTTGCCCGAAATCACGGACGGGATGGCTAACACCCATCCTGGCCACCTGCCTATTTTTCCGATCATGTTCGTCAGCATTGCCTGCGGTGCGATTTCCGGTTTCCACGCGACACAAAGTCCGTTGATGGCCCGTTGCATCAAGAATGAAAAGCACGGACGTCCTATATTCTTCGGCTCCATGATCACGGAAGGTATCGTTGCGCTGATCTGGGCGGCCGCCGCTACTTATTTTTATCACAACAACGGTATGGGCGAAAACAATGCCGCCGTTGTCGTCGACAGCATTACGAAAGAATGGCTCGGTACGGTAGGCGGTGTGTTGGCTGTCCTGGGTGTGATCGCCGCCCCGATTACCTCCGGCGATACGGCTTTCCGTTCGGCTCGCCTGATTGTGGCTGACTTCCTGCATCTCGAACAACGCAGCGTTTCCAAGCGGCTCATGATCTGTATTCCTTTGTTCCTGGTGGCTATTGCCCTGTTGCTTTACAGCCAGAAAGACAAGGATGGCTTCGATATGATCTGGCGCTATTTCGCTTGGAGCAATCAGACGCTCGCCGTGTTTACCTTATGGGCGTTGACTGTCTGCCTGGCGGTCTTGAAGAAACCCTATATCGTCACGTTGCTGCCCGCCCTGTTCATGACAGCCGTCTGCTCGACATACATCTTTGTCGCTCCCGAAGGCTTAGGTATGGGAACCGGCATTTCGCAAATTATCGGTCTTGCCCTGACAATCGTCGTTTTTGCCTTCTTCCTGATCTGGAAGAAGAAGATCAGTCAGGGATAGCGTAGGAGAATTGACATCATTTGCCCTATTTTTATTTCTTCTCACGGATATTGCAGGGGCGGGGTTCCACTCCGCCCCATTCTTCGGCTTTCCGTTCAATGACAATCAATGTATTTGTTAGATTATGATCAATATTGCCCGGCTTGATGGTGAAGGGTAGAGTAGAACCTTGCCTTTAAAAAAGGCCCCGGCAGATTGGGGCGATTCGGCAGCTTTTTAGAAGATTATAGGACAGTCATCGAAAAACAAACGAATAGGCATCGGATCAAAAACGAATAACTATCCCTCTGAAAAGCGGTAGGCATCAAGGTTTTCCCCTCAAAAGCACCGATTTTTTAGCTGAAATGTCAGGAATATGTTCTTAGAGCGTTTGTTTTTGAAGCAAGTGTCTGTCTTTCAAAATAGTAATAAATAGAAAATGACTAAAGAAAACGTTCGTTTTTTTTAGTCATTTTTCCGAGACAAAAATACGCATTCCTTTTTAAACCACAACTCTTTTCATGAAAAAAAATCGTATCGCTATATTCTTTCTTATCAATCAGATAGCAATCCAAGTACGAAAAACCTCCTTTTTCATACAAACCCCGAAGAACAGCGAAAAAAATGACTAAAAAAAACGAACGTTTTTCCTTTCAAAATAGAAAACGGACACGTGTACATTATTAACGCGTGTACATATATATATAGAACTGACATTTCAATTAACTGTATTATTAATATTAAAATTTAGATTATGAACAAGAGATTTTCTACTCTTTTGGCAAGCGCCCTGCTTGCGGTGGGTTCATTTTCGGTAAGTGCAACAGTGGGTACTCCTGTTAACTCGTTGGCTATAGGCGACAACGAAGGAAAGCTTTATCAGTTGGTAACGGCTGGTGACTCTGTGCTTGCTATCCAAAATGACTCTTTGAAGTTGATGCCGGTTGCTAATGCTAATGCATCTATCCTGAACACATTGTGGTGTGTAAACGTTGAACGTTACAATCAAGGTCAGGCAATTAAGTTTGAATTTAGAAACAAGGCAACAGGCCAGTTGTTGGAAGTTTCCGAAGATTATTTGGCTGGATTACCTGCCGGTGCTACAACTGCTGATTTGGAAGTCGGCGGTGCAATCGGAGGTTGGGCTTTCTCCAATGCTTTGAAGCCGTTGCAACAGGGCAGATCTCTTTATTATTATTTCAATGGAGATTCTGTTGTAACTTTGGATAAATCGGCAGCAGGAGTGGATTTAGATGGTAATGCTTATTTGGCATTGACAAAACGTGAGGCTAAAGAGGATAACGATTATGTATCTGACAATGCAACTGCATTTACATTGGTTGAAGCTGATGCTATCACATTGACTGCTGAACAGATCAACACTGTTTTGGGTACTCAGGAGGCAACGGTCGGTGTGAAACTGAAATTCGATGAAGACAAGAACAAAGTCAGTCAGAAAAATTATTTTACCGATGATGCCAAGTTCTTTGCTGATACAACTATGGCAGGGGCAGCAAGTAGCCCTTGGGTTCGTATTTTGGCAGGAAAGAAAGAAGACAGTACTTTTGTATATGTTGATACGGCTTATACAAATGCTAACGGTGTGATGTTCTTGGATTTCAATACTCAACAGTTGAAACATGCCGAACTTAGCAAAAATACAACCGGTAATACGACTGTAGCCGATTCTCTGGGTATGTTGAATGATCAGGCGAAATTCTTGTTCACTTACTGGCCTTCAATCGATAGCTTGGTTATCCAGGTTAAGCAGATTACCAAATTAGAGGACAACGCGAATTTTGCTGCTGCTTATGCTGCTGGAGATACAGCAAATATTGCGACAGGTAATGATGATAAAAGAAACTATGTTACTGTTCAGGACTTAGTTGAAGCTGATGATATTCGTATTGTCACGATTAATAACAAAAAAGAAACCGAAATCAGCTTTGGTATTTCAGGTTGCGGCGAATACGTAGGCAACAAGATTACTTTGGACGAAGGTCTGTACCTGATCAAGAATAAAGATGACAAGTATCTGGCTGTACCTATCCACGAAGATTCTATTCCTCACTGGGTTTCTTTGGAAGATAACGTAGAACCGTGGGATATGCCTTCATTCCAGTGGGTTATTGAAAAGAAACGTAAGAATAGCGATGTTTCTGCTCTTA
The DNA here is from genome assembly GCA_910577325.1 of uncultured Parabacteroides sp. Lineage (GTDB taxonomy): Bacteria > Bacteroidota > Bacteroidia > Bacteroidales > Tannerellaceae > Parabacteroides. The sequence continues at coordinate 101,213 of CAJTMR010000008.1, read as the reverse complement.
AGATTACAAACCGTGAATTTGAAAATGTTGTTGTTATAGACGGTTTGCAGCTTTACAACGATGCCGACGCTACAGTCTTCGGCGCTACTGTTGAAGTAGAAGAAGGTTTCGTTCCGGCAACAGCCGAAATCATGGCTGACGCTCACAGAGGTTATCGTTTCTTGGATAATGACTCTCTGAAAGTTACAGCTTACAAGTTGCAGTATTGGACTGCTTTTGCTTCCGATGACCTGTATATGGGCGCGATGAAGAGCGGTGACTCTGTTATCTATGTAGGTGCAAAAGACAACTATGTATTGGCTCCGACAGGTGCAGAAGCTAACTTCGGTTACAAAGGTACTGTAGATGGTCTGGCACAGTTGAAACGTCAGGCTTATACGATGAAGTCAAGAGGTACGAACAAGATGGTAGTGGAAGCCGGTGAAAACAGAATCGCTGTTTCGGATGCGGCTGCTGCACAGGTAGCTAACTTCTTCTTCAAGGCTAACAACAATGTAAACGGCAAGATCTATTATGCTCTGATCGACACAGCATTCAAACAGGCTCCGGATTCACTGCGCAAAGTGGGTGTGGATGAAAACAACAAGTATCTGAAGAGACAGATCATGACTGAAACCCGTACTTCCGCTTTCTCTGTAGAAGTAGACAACACGCCGGTTTACCGTCGTTTCGACTCTTTCAAACTGGAAGGCAATGAAGGCGATGCTGCCGATACGCTGCGTTTCGTAGAAAAATATCGTGGTGAATTCTTGCAGATGGAAGCTAACGAACACTTCATGGTAGAAGGTATCAACTTCTTGGGTATCGACGCTATCAACAAGGGTGAAGGCAAATCATTCTATGTAGACACAGCATGGGTTAAACGTGGCTTGGGTTATATCAAACCGCAATATCTGGTATCTATCGACCGTGTTCCGGCTGAAGATGAAGTGATCCGTATCCCGTGCCCGCTTTGCCAGGCTTTGGGCGAAGATGCTCCTGAAACATGTATCCATGACAAATATATCACGAAAGATGGTTTTGAAAGAGGCAAATACTTGGTTAACTTCGTTGACTCTGTTGCTGCTGGCAATGAAGACTACAAGTGGGGTAAATACAGCCGTGTAGGTTTTGTAGACGGTTTGCATATCGGTGACAGCCTGTACCTGTTGCTTGACCAGTTCGCAGGTGTGGCTACAAAAGATATCAATATCGCTGCAATCATGAAAGCCGATAGCGCATATCAGGCTAACGTTGGTAAAGACAGAAATAACAACGGCCGCTACATCAAGAACCTGAAGGGTGACGAACATAAGGCCTACACTTGGTCGTTCCGTTTCGTAGACCTTGAAAATTCTGCTGTGGAAGAAGAACCGAATCGTGCGTTCTTGTTCGAATCTCTGCCGTTCGTCGGAACAATGGGTGGTAATACATATACATTGGCTGACCAGAAGATCCAGCCTCAGTATGCTTCTTGGTTGAAGATGCAGAACGGTTGTCTGGTAATGTCTGATCCGAGCGAATCTACTTTCAACGAAATCAAGACAGGCGGTGACGATGCTTTGATCTTCAATATCGAAGAAGGTGAAGCAGACGATATGGCTACTGACAACGAAGTGATCGAAACTTCTGAAGTAACGGTTATCGCTGGCGAAGGTCAGGTAACGATCGCTGGTGCTGCCGGCAAGAAGGTGGTTATCACTAACATCTTAGGCCAGGTAGTTGCCAACACAGTTGTAGCTTCTGACAATGCTGCGGTTGCTGTTCCTGCAGGCGTAGTCGTTGTAGCTGTCGAAGGCGAAGATGCTGTTAAAGCTATCGTTAAATAATTGACGAATAGAGATTGTAAATGTGTCGCGTGCTTCAGTGCGCGGCACGTTCAAAATATTAAAATCAAATAATTCTAAGGTTCATCGTGTGGCATTCCCGGAACGTCGGCTTTTACAGCTCTCCGCCCGGATCGGCCAACTACCCCGTGAGGGCGAACAAACGGTGAATATTAATACTAAAGTAATGAAATTAAAAAGTTCATCTGCTTTCCCTCTGTGAAGACCGAAGCAGACAAAAAACAATCCCCTGTAGTCACTGATTGCAGGGGATTCGTTTTTGTTGGAAAGAAATAGGAAAGATCGTTGAATTTTCGCCTTTCCGTCGAACGCGGCCTTTCCGCCGCCCTTGATACCAGTTTTGAAGATGGGATGGAAAAAAGTAGAGGGAAAAATGGAAGGCAAAGCGGAAGAACAACGCCTTATTGCTTCCAATTTAAAAAGGCAAAGGATCAATATCGGGACGATTGCACAATGTACCGGGTTGTCTAAAATGTATGATGATACGGCTTACAGCATATGATATTTCTTCAACTCTTTTCTCAGCTCTAACGCTTTCCCGTCTGTGACCTTGTCCATCAATGCCCAAAAACGGTCGCTGTGGTTCATCTCTATGGTATGGCAAAGTTCGTGGAGGAGGACGTAGTCGATCAGATGCCAAGGCAGGAGCATCAGGGAGAGGGAGAGGTTGATGCTGCGGCGTGGCGTGCAACTTCCCCAATGGCTTTTGCTGTTTAAGATCTTTACCCCCGTGCAAGTGAAGCCGTGTCGGGAGGCCAGGTTCAGCAAACGTGAAGGCAGGAGGCGGCGAGCCTCGTGACGAAAGGCCTGTTCCAAGAAGTCTTTCAGCAGTTTTTGTACATGTTCGTCGGCAAAGTCGGTCTGCGAGGGACAGGCGATGTGCAGGACGCCGTTGTCTAATTTCATATAGAAGTTGTCCCGGTCTGTGCGGAAGATATGGAGGCGGAATGTTGCGGTCTGCATATCCGTTTCATCCGTCAGGAGCGGACGGGCCGGATGTTTGGCAAGGGCGGCAAGAAGTTTTTCCTTGTTTTCCCGGATAAAAGCGAGCATACGCCGTTCGTTGCCTTCTGGAGGCATAGTTGCCGTAATCATGCCTTTCGATATTTTCAGCGTGTAACGGCTGGCACGAGGACTGGTGCGCAGGAGGATGGTTCCTAACTCTTTGTCTTGTATCGTCTTTTCCATATCGTTAGCAAAAGTAATATTTTATGGGCAAACAATATATGGCTGAAATTGATTATCTTTGCAGACGAATAGCGAAAATGAGTATAAACAATATAATAATTAAGCAATCATGAGCAAGAAAGCACTTTTAATGATTCTTGACGGCTGGGGTATCGGCGATCAAGGTAAAGACGATGTAATCTTTAACACTCCCACTCCTTATTGGGACAGCCTGCTGGCCGCTTATCCTCATTCACAGTTGCAGGCAAGCGGTGAGAATGTCGGGTTGCCTGACGGACAAATGGGTAACTCTGAGGTCGGACACCTCAATATCGGGGCCGGACGTATCGTATATCAGGACTTGGTGAAGATCAACCGTGCATGTGCCGATAACAGCATCATGAAGAACCCCGGAATTGTTGCAGCTTTCTCTTACGCCAAAGAACACGGCAAAAACATCCATTTCATGGGATTGACTTCCGACGGTGGCGTACACAGTTCTTTCGACCATCTGTTCAAACTCTGCGATATCTCTAAAGAATACGGAATCGACAATACTTTCATCCACTGCTTCATGGACGGTCGTGATACAGACCCGAAAAGCGGTAAAGGCTTTATCGAGCAATTGACGGCTCATTGTGAACAGTCTGCCGGAAAGATCGCCTCTATCGTAGGCCGTTTCTATGCTATGGACCGCGACAAACGTTGGGAACGCGTGAAAGAAGCCTATGACCTGCTGATTGAAGGCAAGGGCAAACAAGCGACCGATATGGTTCAGGCTATGCAGGAATCGTATGACGAAGGTGTGACCGACGAGTTTGTCAAGCCGATCAACAACGCTACCGTAGACGGTACGATCAAAGAAGGCGACGTCGTGATCTTCTTCAACTATCGTAACGACCGTGCAAAAGAACTGACTGTCGTATTGACTCAGCAGGATATGCCGGAACAGGGCATGCACACGATCCCCGGCTTGCAATACTATTGCATGACTCCGTATGACGCATCTTTCAAAGGTGTCCATATCTTGTTCGACAAAGAGAACGTTCGGAACACATTGGGCGAATACCTGGCGGAAAACGGCAAAACCCAGCTTCACATTGCCGAAACGGAAAAATATGCTCACGTGACATTCTTCTTCAACGGCGGTCGTGAAACTCCGTATGAGGCGGAAGAACGCATCCTGGTTCCGAGCCCGAAAGTCGCAACTTACGACCTGAAACCGGAAATGAGCGCTTATGAAGTAAAAGACAAATTGGTTGAGGCTATCAATACGCAGAAGTTCGACTTCATCGTCGTGAACTATGCCAATGGTGATATGGTAGGCCACACCGGTATCTATGGCGCGATCGAAAAGGCTGTTACGGCTATCGACAATTGTGTGAAAGATACGGTTGAAGCAGCCAAGGCTAACGGTTATGAAGTAATTATCATTGCCGACCACGGAAATGCCGATCACGCGCTCAACGAAGACGGCACTCCCAACACGGCCCACTCTTTGAACCCGGTTCCTTTTGTATATGTGACAGAAAATAAAAATGCAAAGGTAGAAGACGGTGTCCTGGCCGATGTCGCTCCTTCTATCCTGCACATTTTGGATATGGCACAGCCGGCTGAGATGACAGGGCATGATCTGATCCGAAATTGAGAAATAAAACTCTTTTGCCGGAGAATTATCCTCCGGCAAAAGAGTTTTTCCCTTTTTAAAGATACAATTTTTAATTTAAGAAGTGATACAAATAGACAATACCCTGGTCAGCCTCGACGTTCTCGAACGCCAGTTCTTATGTGATCTGTCGCATTGCAAAGGCATCTGTTGCGTGGAAGGGGATTCCGGGGCGCCCTTGCTGGAGGAAGAAGTTGGCGAACTGGAAAAAGCTCTTCCGGTTATCTGGAACGACCTGTCACCGAAAGCTCAGGAGATCATCAAGAAACAAGGCGTTGCCTATATTGATGAAGAGGGAGACTTGGTGACCTCAATCGTAAACGGCAAAGATTGCGTTTTTACCTGCTACGATGGAGACGGAACTTGCAAATGTGCGGTGGAGAAGGCTTATCGCGAAGGCAAGCTCTCTTTCTATAAACCGGTTTCCTGCCATCTTTACCCGATCCGCGTGGAAAAGTATGATACGTTCGAAGCGGTAAACTACAATCGCTGGAATATCTGCAAAGCTGCGGAGGTATTAGGCAAGAAAGAGAAACTCCCGGTCTATAAGTTCTTGAAGGAACCGCTGATCCGCCGTTTCGGGAAGGAATGGTATGAGGCTCTTGAGGAGATTGCCGGAGAGTGGGAGAAGCAGAAGAACGAAGAATTATAACGAAAGCTAAGAGTAAAAAGGGGGGCAAATGTCATTTTTGACATGCCTCCCTTTTTATATTTCGTTTTAGCTATTGCGTATCAGGTCGGCCGATTTGCCTTCTTCGTTCAGGTAAGTCTCGATATGACGTTTCTTTTTGTCTTCCAAGATTTCGTCGATGGCGATCAGGATACCGGTCTCTTCCACTTCTCCAAACTCATGGTTGATCGCTGTTCCGAATACACGCATCTTAGGAGAGAGGCTCATATAAGCATTGACTAACGGCGGCACATTGATGCCGAACTTGCGGACTTCCTGGTTCAGCACCTTGTAATTCTCCTTGAAGTTGTCATACTTGAAAAGTTCCTGCATTTTTTCCAGGTCCGTGCCTGTCTCCAGCGGACAGACCGGAGTGATCAGTTTCTCCGGGTCGGGGAAGTGCATGTTCAGGAAATACAGGATCATGTTGCGGGCTTCGGAGTTATAGGTGTTGTACATCGTCACCTTCCCGAAATAGTACTGCAAACTGGGGTCCACCACAGAAAGAGCCCCCAGGCCGTCCCATAGGTTGTCCAACACGAACAATCCCTTTGCGTTGCCGCTGCGGGTCGACTGGTATTCAAGCGTCACGAACGAACGGCCCAGCTCGACGGTATACGGCAGATATTCTTTATTGAACTTTTCGGAAAAATCGAATAGATGGGAAGTCGCTAAAATAGGTTTGCCGGCTTCGTCGAACTTCACGTCCGAACCGCAAAGGAAGCGGTAACCACCTAATATCTGTTCGTCTTCAGGACTCCATACGATGAGCTGGCGGTAAGCATTGTCCATCGTGTCATATTCGTCGATATCGACCGGGAAACCAGTCCCGCCTCCGTAATATCGGAAAGCGATTTCTCTGAGCCGTCCGATCTCCTGCATCACGTTGGGAGAGTCATGGGCTGTGACAATGTATATCTCATTGTTGGATTTGTTGGTTCTTCGCAGCTTCTTGTCCTCGGTCAGCTCGGCTTTCAGGAGAGCACGGTCAATTGGTTTGATAATGTCTTGCATATATAAAATCAATTATTTCTTTAGGTCATAGACGACTTCCTTCATCCACGCGGCCCACTCTGCCGGTTTGCGGCTGTTGTCGAAGGTTTGCCAGGGAACCGGCTTTCCGAAATGGATACGGTACGTCTTGTGTTTGCTTTTGAACATCTCGTCGGGCAGGTAGATCATTTCGTAATTCATCTTTATGCCCAATGTTTTCCGCAGGTTGGCGAAACGGTAGAAAAAATCGGAGTTGCGTCCTTCGAAAAACACCGGTACGACGTCTCGCTGATAGTGCACGGCTTTTTGGATGAACGATTTCTTCCATTCTGTGTCCTGTATCTTCCCGTTTTGCTTGCGTGAGCATAAGCCGGCGGGGAATGTGATGATCTGGTTGTCCGAAGCGTATGCCTTTTCGATCAACTCGGCGTTCTTTTTCCCTTGCGCCCCGTGTTTGTTGATGGGGACGAAGATCGATCTCAGGTTGGTCAGGTAAAGCAGCAGGTCGTTTACCAAGTAGCGGATCTTTCCATCGAAGCGTCTGCCGATGACGGCCGACAGGCAAATCCCGTCCAGTCCGCCCAGCGGATGGTTGGAGACGAATATATACCGTCCTTCGGCAGGAATATGTTCTTCATTTACCAATTCCAAGTTCAAGTCAAAATATCCGATCAGCTCCTGCATGAACGCTACCCCGTCTTTATCGTGGTATCGGCGGAGGATATCGTTCAGTTCATCCTGATGAACAGTATGGATCAGATAGTCAATCACAAAGCCGGGAATCTTACGGGCGGCCGAAGGCGCCTTTTGGCGTAATACCTGTTTGATGTCTATCTGTGTAATACCTTCTTGTGTCATTTCACGTAACTCTTACGGGAGGCAAAGATAGGGTTAATAATTAAAAGTCAATGCTTTCGGGAAAAGTTTTTAAGTGCCCGATGCAACAATTCACGTTGTATTTTTGTTTTAATCAATTAGTATGAGGCCTATGGAATGTGATGATGCGCCAAGGTCGGTGGTAATATGTTGGTTTAAAAACAGATATAAGGAGAAATAATACGCTTTTAGTAATGTATTTTAACATATAAGCCTTTCTGTTTTTACCTTTTTTGTGTGAATATTAAATTAAAAGGCACGTTATTTGTGACATTAAAAGAGAGATTTATTGATATGAGGAAGTCTACGATTTGGTTGCTTGCGGTGGTGATGGCTTTTGCCTTTGCCGGTTTGCTCTTTTTGCAGGTGAAATATGTAAGCATCATACTCAAGAAAAGTAGCGAGCAGTTCAATGAAACTGTCAAACGATCGATGCACCAAGTCTCGAAAAACCTCGAGCTTGATGAAACGGCCCGGTATCTGGAAGAAGATCTCAGCCGTGACGAGGCAAACAATTATTTATACCGGAATGAACAGGGCAACTTTGGCGGCGGGATCATCACCGAGAAAAAATACAAGATGCAGTTTACCAATGCCGATGGAACCGTGGAGCATATCGAGTTTCATCGTGACATCCGGACACGCAAGTTCGAGCCGCTTCCTTCGCTGGGCAGCAACAAGGTCCCTAACAGTATAGTCCGTACGTCAAAAGATTTGCAGCAAACGTTGAAGCGCCGTTACCTGTATCAAAGCGGGTTGTTCAACGAAGTGATCTTGAATATCTTGCATACGGCAAACCTGAGGCCGATCGAAGATCGGATAGATTTTAAAAAGCTGAATAGTTATTTAAAATCAGAATTTGTTAACAACGGGTTGAACTTGCCGTTCGTCTTTGCTGTTATTAACAAAGACGGGAAGGTTGTTTATCAGAACGGGGATATTCCTCCTGTATCGGATGTGATTCAACAGGTGTTATTCCCCAACGATCCTCCTTCGAAACAGAATTACCTGAAAGTGTATTTCCCGACGAAGGGCGATTATATTTCAAGTTCTGTAACCTTTATCGTGCCTTCGATCATCTTCTCACTGATACTTTTGGTGACGTTTATCTTTACCATTTATATCGTGTTCCGTCAGAAGAGACTTTCGGAAATGAAGAATGACTTTATCAACAATATGACGCACGAACTGAAGACGCCGGTTTCGACCATCTCGCTTGCCGCACAGATGCTGAAGGATTCGGACATCACGAAGAGCCCCGATGTGTTCAAGCATATTTCCGGGGTGATCAACGACGAGACGAAACGGTTGGGCTTCCTGGTGGAAAAGGTTCTGCAAATGTCGCTGTTTGAGCGCCAGAAAGCAGCTCTCAAGTTGAAGGAGGTGGATGCGAACGATTTGCTGGCAAGCGTTGCCAATACATTCGCCCTGAAAGTTGAGAAATATGACGGCACGATTGATATCGACTTGCAGGCGGTCGATTCGGACATCTACGTGGATGAGATGCACATCACGAATGTGCTGTTCAACCTGCTGGACAACGCAGTCAAGTATCGCCGCCTCGAAGTCCCGCTGACGTTGATGTGCCGGACCTGGAACGAGAATGGCAAGCTGTTGATATCGATCGAGGACAACGGTATCGGAATCAAGAAAGAATACCTCAAGAAAGTATTCGACCGCTTCTTCCGTGTACCGACAGGCAATGTACACGACGTGAAAGGGTTCGGTCTCGGACTTGCTTACGTCCGTAAAATAGTGGAGGACCATAAAGGTACGATCCGTGCCGAAGGTGGGTCCGGGAATGTTGGAACAAGATTTATTATTACTTTACCTCTTATAAAAAGTTAGTTATGGAAGAAAAACTGAAAATCTTCTTTTGCGAAGACGATGAGAACCTGGGTATGCTGCTGAGAGAATACTTGCAGGCAAAAGGTTATGTGACTGACCTCTTCTCCGATGGAGAAGCCGGTTACAAAGGTTTCACCAAAGGCAAATATGATCTTTGCGTACTTGATGTGATGATGCCGAAAAAAGACGGTTTCACACTGGCTCAGGAAATCCGTTCTATCAATCCTGATATCCCTGTTATCTTCCTTACGGCCAAGACGATGAAGGAAGATATCCTGGAAGGTTTCAAAATAGGTGCAGATGATTATCTGACAAAACCTTTCAGCATGGAAGAGCTCTTGCTCCGTATTGAAGCGATCCTTCGCCGTGTGAAAGGCAAGAAGATGAAAGATATTCCTTTTTACAAGTTAGGAAACTTCTTGTTCGATACGCAGAAACAGACGCTGGCTATCGACGACAAGGTCACGAAACTGACAACTAAGGAATGTGAACTTCTGAGTCTCCTTTGCGCACATGCTAATGACATTCTGGAACGTAATTACGCGTTGAAGACAATCTGGGTGGATGATAACTACTTCAATGCCCGCAGCATGGACGTATATATCACGAAACTGCGTAAATTGCTGAAGGATGATCCGGGAATCGAAATCATCAACATCCACGGCAAGGGGTACAAGCTGATCACTCCTTCCGGAGAGGATGCGGCTCGTGAAGAAGGCATCCAGGTCCTTTGATCCGAATTTACCGTACGCGAGCTACGCGGGCTACGTGGACGAGCGCAGAGTAACGCAACTGTTGTCATCTATAAAATGATAAGTCTGCGTTAGTCTGCGTTTTTTTTGTTGGAGAGATGCCGGCAAAATAAGAATAACTCATATAGTCATCTAAGACTATGCCTCTTACAGGGGAAAAGTAGCTATCATGCTTTTTACATGGATATTTATTCATGTAGCTGATGATATGCTGTTCCTGTTTGTATGGGCAAAAACAGCCATCGCCGGAAAAGATGCCAAAACAGGGCATAAAAGTATCTCCGACATGGCGGATAAACATCGGCGCATCCCCGTCAAGGCTTCGCTTGAGACCCGGGTCTGCACCTTTCCCGCACCCGGGTGTACCCACTACGGAGACCCGGGTCTCAAGCGGCTTTAAAAGCTGTTTTTGACAAAAGAAAAGCCTGTCTTGATGAAAAAAGAAGCCGTTTTAACATATTCTGCACCTGTTCCCGGACGGTCTCGGTTTTTATCGTATGATTGATACACAGGGTGTTATCGTTTTTAACTATGATAGGTGTGATAGATGAATGATAGTTAAAAACAGCAACTATCATGCCATAACGCATTGGTTTAAAATAATATACGGCCGGATATGATAGTATGATAGTTGTTTTTGCAAAAACATTATATGATTGGTCCGTATCGGTGGCGAAAGCAGATGGGTGCTTTATGATTTTGGTACGATTGCCCTGATTGCGCTCATTTGGAACGTATTATTCTATAATATTTGTGTATATTTGCAAGTTATCAACAGATAAGGTGACTTTTCAACAAAACAGGCATTGTTTTGCTTAAACTGATTTGTGTTAGGTTTTTAATGTTTAGTTTTGTCCCCGAATAAATAGACAAAGTATGGGAAAGATTATCGCTTTAGCAAATCAGAAAGGCGGGGTAGGCAAGACTACCACTACGATAAACCTGGCTGCGTCGCTGGCGGCTCTTGAAAAGAAGGTGCTGGTGGTCGATGCGGACCCGCAGGCCAACGCTTCGTCGGGACTGGGCGTGGATATCCGTAGTGTGGAGCAGTCGATCTACGAGTGTGTGGTGAATGGCGACGACCCGAAAGGTGCTATTACCAATACGGAGGTAGAGGGACTGGATATTATCCCTTCCCACATCGATCTGGTAGGTGCGGAGATTGAAATGCTGAACATGGAGAACCGGGAACAGATATTGAAACAAATGTTGGTCCCGCTGAAAGATCGGTACGATTTCATCCTGATCGATTGTTCTCCCTCTTTGGGATTGATCACGGTTAATGCCTTGACAGCGGCCGATTCGGTTATGATACCCGTGCAATGCGAGTATTTTGCGCTGGAAGGTATCAGCAAACTGTTGAACACGATAAAGATCATCAAATCCAAGCTGAATCCTGCTTTGGAAATCGAAGGCTTCCTGCTGACCATGTACGACTCGCGTCTTCGCTTGGCCAATCAGATATATGAAGAGGTGAAGCGTCCGTTCCGGGACTTGGTTTTCACGACCGTGATTCAGCGTAATGTCAAATTAAGCGAAGCTTCCAGCTACGGCAAACCTGTGTTACTCTACGATGCCGAGTCGAAGGGAGCTCTTAATCACATGCAGCTTGCACAGGAGCTGATAGATAAAAACAAATAGATTTATGATTTATGATTTGTTTGTCTTTTCAAATCATAAATCATAAATCATAAATTCGAAAGTTTATGGTAATGAAAAGATCGGCTCTTGGCCGCGGATTGGATGCTTTGATAACGATGGACGACCTGAAGACGGGCGGCTCGTCGTCTATTAGTGAAATAGAACTGAGCAAGATCCAGCCCAATCCGGATCAACCCCGTTCTGTTTTTGAAGAAGAGACGCTTGAGGAACTGGCTGTTTCCATCCGTTCGTTAGGTGTTATTCAGCCGATTACGCTGAAAGAAACGGGAACGGATAAATATATGATTATTTCCGGCGAACGCCGGTATCGTGCCTCCCTGATGGCGGGGCTGGAGCGTATCCCTGCCTATATCAAAACCGCGGCAGACGAGAATATCGTCGAAATGGCACTGATCGAGAATATCCAGCGTGAAGACCTGAACTCGATAGAAATAGCCTTGGCTTACCAGAAGCTGATCGACAGCTACGGACTGACGCAGGAAAAGCTGAGCGAACGTGTCGGCAAGAAGCGGGCGACGATAGCCAATTACCTCCGCCTCTTGAAGCTCCCTGCCGAGATACAAGTAGGGCTGAAAGATAAGAAGATCGACATGGGACATGCGCGGGCACTGCTTCCTGTCGAGGACCCGGAGGTGCAGTTGGCGCTTTACGAACAGATCTTGGCAGAAGGATTGTCCGTCCGTAACGTTGAAGAAATAGTGCGCGGCGGAGTGGATGTGTCGGCTCTTGAACAGGCAAAAAAGGATAAGCCCGCCCGGCAGACTCCGAAACTGCCCGAGGAGTTTAACTTGCTGAAAGACCATCTGTCCAGCTTCTTTAAAACCAAGGTGCAACTGGTATGCAACGAAAAAGGAAAAGGAAAAATAACGATCCCTTTTGCGTCTGAAGATGAATTGGAGAAACTGATCGGTTTGTTGGATAAGTTGAAATGAGAAACGGGAAAGCGATTTTATGGATAATAGTCCTCCTGTGCTTGGCATGGCCCGGTTATGCGCAGAGGACGGTAACGGCAAAGCAGGATACGATGATTTCTTCCGATTCGACTGTCACGGCCGTGCTTTCGGCGGCCGACTCGCTTCCCCGGCCGAGGATGAAGCTGAACGAGTTCAAACCTGATCCGAACAAAGCGATGCTGTATGCGTTGGTGCCGGGTCTGGGGCAGATATATAATAGGAAGTATTGGAAACTTCCGTTGGTATACGGGGCCTTTATGGGGTGTATGTATGCTATCACCTGGAACAATAAGAATTACAGTGATTATTCCAACGCCTATTTTAATATAATGGAAGATTACGCCAAAGTACAGGCGGGGAAGCAAGAGGGGCATAAGCCGTATACGGGGCCGTGGAGCGAGAGTTGGACGATTTTTGTTCCGAATGGGCAGGAAAGCTCGTATGTGGAGAATACCCAGTTTCAGGATAACTTGAAACGACGGAAGGATTATTTCCGCCGTTACAGGGATTTGAGTATTATCATTACGGTCGGGGTGTATGCGATCAGTATAATCGACGCGTATGTGGACGCCCAGCTCTTCGATTTCGACATTTCTCCGGACCTGAGCATGCATTGGGCGCCGGAGGTGACTCCGAAGACCCGATATACGCCGGGGGCGTATGGATTGAATTGCAGTTTTAAGTTCTAACATCATGAATAAAAACCTACTTATTCTATTCTGCCTGTTCTGCTTGATGCAGGTATCCCGTGCGCAGGATTCCATATTCGGTGAATCGCAGCATCCGGCATTGTCGGCAGACTCACTGTCTGTCGTAGTGGGCCTGATACCTGAAAGCCTTGATGCAAATGTGGATAGTTTGCTTCATTCCTGGCATGTGCAATATTTTTCGAAAGTGGATGAGTATTGTCATGACGATGCGGAGAATGTCTATTTCCCCGATTCAGTCTATGAAGAACGTCTGGAGCGCTTGCCCAGTGTGATTCATTTGCCTTATAACGAGGTGGTGAGGGACTGCATCGACTTGTATGCGGGGCGTAAGCGTGATTTGGTACGCTATATGCTGGGCATGGCAGATTTTTATTTCCCCATGATCGAGCAGGTGCTCGACAAGCATGATTTGCCTTTGGAACTGAAGTATCTGGCCGTTGTCGAAAGCGCTCTGAACCCGGTCGCCCTTTCCCGTGTGGGGGCTTGTGGGCTATGGCAGTTTATGCTTCCGACCGGAAAGATATATGGCCTTGAGATCAATAGTCTGCTGGACGAAAGGCGTGATCCGGAAAAGGCGACTGAGGCGGCTTGCAAGTATTTCAAAGATATGTATGCCATCTATGGCGATTGGAATCTGGTTTTGGCTTCCTATAACTGTGGTCCGGGTAATGTGAACAAGGCGATCCGCCGGTCCGGCGGGAAGACTGACTTTTGGGAGATCTTCCGCTTCTTGCCTCGTGAGACCCGTTCGTATGTGCCGCTGTTTATTGCTGCCAATTACATCATGAATTACTATTGCGATCACAATATCTGTCCGGTGCAGACCAGTCTGCCGTTGGCGACCGATACGGTCATGGTGAGCAGCATGCTCCACTTGCAACAGGTTTCTGACGTGCTGGGCATCGACATCGAACAGCTTCGTGCGCTTAATCCACAATATAAACGGGATATTATTCCGGGAAATGCGTGCCCTTCCGTATTGAAGCTTCCGGCATCGCAGACATACGCGTTTGTCGACAAGGAGGATTCGGTTTATACGCATCGTATAGAGGAGCTGTTGGCCGGTTGTGTCCCGGTCAATGTTGGCGGCAGTTCGAAAAATCTTACACGGGAAACCATAACCCATGTGGTGGCTGCCGGTGAGAATATCTATACCATCGCGAACCGTTACGGCGTTACTCCGAAGGAAATCCGCAAATGGAACGGGCTTGGCTCCAACCGTGTCGCCAAAGGCCGCCGCTTGCGTTTGCATGTCGATAATGGAGGAGTCACGTTTGCTTCCGCCAAGACGAAGAAGACCGAAAAGGCCGGTTCCGTTCCTGTTCGTGTCTCAGGCAAGAACTTGACTTATAAAGTGCAGTCGGGAGATTCCCTTTACTCTATTGCCAAGAAGTATCCGGGAGTTTCCACAGACGACTTGCAGAAAGCCAACGGGCTGACAAGTGCCAGCATCCGGCCGGGCCAGATCTTGAAAATTCCGGTTGTTTAACTTTTTCTGTCGCTTTGGGGAATATATAAGCAAATATTTGTATATATTTGCCTACATACATGTTTAACACAGGGAAGGACTTTCGATATGAGCGACATAAACAACACAAAAGACACAACAGGCATGCACCTCGACCAAGAGGCAAATCCCATCCTTACGGCCGACGAGCAGATGATCCAAGACGGCTTTGACGCGCTGTTACAGGATTACCTTAAGTCAAATCACCGGCGCAAGGTGGAACGCATAACCAAGGCTTTCAATTTTGCCAATCAGGCACATGCCGGCGTGAAGCGTCGTTCGGGTGAACCTTACATCATGCACCCGATTGCCGTGGCGCGTATTGTTTGCCGCGAGATGGGATTGGGGTCCACCTCTATCTGTTCGGCTCTGTTGCATGATGTGGTGGAGGACACTGAATACACGGTGGAGGATATTAAGGATATGTTCGGTGAGAAGATCGCCCAGATTGTTGACGGGCTGACGAAGATATCCGGTGGCATCTTCGGTGAACAGGCATCGGCTCAGGCGGAAAATTTTCGTAAACTGCTGCTCACGATGAGCGATGATATCCGGGTGATCCTGATCAAGATAGCCGACCGTCTCCATAATATGCGCACTCTGGGGTCCATGTTGCCGGCAAAGCAGTTCAAGATAGCAGGTGAGACGCTTTACCTCTATGCTCCTTTGGCACACCGCCTGGGACTCTTCTCTATCAAGACGGAGTTGGAAGATCTGAGTTTCAAATATGAACATCCGCAGGAATATGCTTTTATCAATCTGAAACTGAAGTCTACGGAAGCTGCCCGTAACTCTTTGTTCAAGCATTTTGCCGTACCGGTGGATAGGAAATTGAAGGAGATGGGGCTCAATTACGAAATGCGTGCCCGTGTGAAATCCGCCTATTCCATTTGGAACAAGATGGAGAACAAGGGTGTCACGTTTGAAGACATCTATGACATCTATGCCGTTCGTATCATTTTCGACCCTCTGCCTGGTGTGGATGAGAAGAACCAGTGCTGGGACATCTATTCCGCCATCACGGATATCTACCGTATTCGTCCGGACCGTATCCGCGACTGGGTGAGCCGTCCGAAAGCCAATGGCTATCAGGCGTTGCACCTGACCGTGATGGGGCCTGACGGACAATGGGTGGAAATACAGATCCGTAGCCGCCGCATGGACGAGATTGCCGAGAAAGGTTTTGCCGCCCACTGGAAGTATAAGGAACATAACATAGAAGAAGATACGGAACTCGACAAATGGTTGCAGACCATTACCGAGATACTGGAAAGTCCGGATCCGAACGCTTTGGATTTTCTCGATACGATCAAACTGAATCTTTTTACTTCTGAGATATTTGTCTTTACTCCGAAAGGTGATATCAAAACTTTGCCTCAAGGAGCTACGGCTTTGGACTTCGGGTATGCTCTCCATTCGGATATCGGAAACAAATGTATCGGGGCCAAGGTCAATCATCGTTTGGTGCCGCTCAGCCATCAGTTGGCGAGTGGTGACCAGGTGGAGATTCTGACTTCCCGTTCGCAGAACCCGCAACCGGAATGGTTGGGTTTTGTAACGACTGCAAGAGCGCGTGCTCGAATCGATGCCTATTTGAAAAAGATTCGTAAAGAGGCTGCCAAAGAGGGCGAGATTAAGATGATCGAAACTTTCAAGCGTAACAATCTGGATGTAAATACGTCCAATATCGACAAGCTGTGTATGTATTTCGGTTTTTCCAAGCGGGAAGAATTTTACTATGCGGTAGAAAAAGGGGATGTGGTTCTGCCGGATAACATCCGCAAGCTATTGAAAGAGAAAACGGACAATCTCCTCTTTAAGTACGTCAAACAGGCACTCCGGGTAGCAACGAAAGCGACTACCGGGAAAAAAGAGGAAGAGCAACAACCGAAGGAAAAACCGAAATATGACAAGAAAAAACCTTATATTTTGAAGGAGGAGGCTTTCGAACGCAATTATGTCATTGCCGATTGTTGTAAACCGATTCCGGGCGACGAATCTTTGGGTTTTATCCATGATGATGGCAACGTGGTGGTTCACAAACGTTCTTGCCCGATCGCTCTACGTTTGAAAAGCAGCTTTGGAGAACGTATCCTCAATACGGAATGGAGCAGCCACCATTCTTCATTCGAGGCGACGCTTGAGATCAAGGGCATTGACTCGATCGGCGTGTTGAACACGATTGCCCGTACGATTTCCGATGACTTCAATGTCAATATCATCCGCCTGCTGATCGAGGCGAAAGACGGCATGTTCGAAGGAAAGGTAAAGATGAAAGTACACGATGTGGAGGATATCCAGCGGATGTGTGTAGTCCTTTCCAAGATAAAGAATATCCAGTCTGTGGCTCGTGTGGCGGATTAAGTTCAACACAAGCGTTGTCATTATGGGTCATGATAAGGAAATCAGATAGATTGTATAACCTATATAACAAGCTATCAAAATGATCCCTTCTATCCGTGTGATGGTCCGTTCCTTAAAGAACCAGCCGAAGATGTAAAGCAGCACGCAAGAACCGGTCAGTATGCCGAGATCCAGGTTCGTAATTCCTTGAATGTTTAGCGGGCTGATGGTCGCGCTGCATCCCAAGACGAAGAATATGTTGAAAAGATTGGAACCGATCACGTTCCCGATCGCCATTTCGGGATTCTTCTTCAAGGCGGCCACGACCGATGTCGCCAGTTCGGGCAGCGAAGTCCCTCCGGCAACCAGCGTCAGGCCGATGATCGATTCGCTGACTCCGAGGCCACGAGCGATTCCCGAAGCACCGTTCACGAAGAATTGTCCCCCATAGACCAGACCGGCCAGGCCGCCCACGATGAACACGATGGACCTTCCTGTCGGCATTTCCTTTACCTTGGACTCGCCTTCGCCGCTGCCGTTGCGGGCAATGGCAAACGTGTACCCTAAAAAGATAAGGAAAAAGCACAGCAACAACATTCCGTCGCTACAGCTGATCGTATTGGCCGCGGCCTTGTTGATCAGCACATCGTTGGAACAGATGGACAGGACGATGGACGCCAGTATGCAAAGCGGTATCTCCTTGCTTAACGTTCCTTTTGTTACATGGATCGGGACGATGGCAGCCGTACAGCCGACGATCATCAATATGTTGAAGAGATTGCTTCCGACTACGTTCCCGATTGCCATGTCTGCACTCCCTTTTAAGGCGGAAACGATACTGACGGTCAGTTCAGGCGCCGATGTACCGAAAGCGACGATCGTCAGTCCGATCACCAAGCTTGAGATGTGAAAGCGTTTGGCAATTGATGCGGCTCCATCGGTCAGTGCGTTTGCTCCGGCCAGGATCAGGATCAGTCCGCCGATTAAAAGAACGATGTCCATTAGAAAGGCAGATCGTCGATCGGGTTGGCCGGCCCGAAATCGGGAACGGCAGATACGGCCGGTGCGGATGCCGGTATGACGTTCTCCGGTGTCATGGCACCCGGTGCGGACTGGGGAGCGGCAGCCATCGGGCGTTCCACTTTCCAGGCACTGATATTCGTGTACCAACGTCCCTGATATTCGCGGCTGTCTATGTCGAAGTATACTGTAAGTTCTTCTCCGGGCTGTATGGCTGCCTGGTCGATGCGGTCTGCGCCGAAGATTTGGAAGCATACTTTTTTAGGGTATTGGTCATGTGTTTCCAGAACATATTCCTGTTTTTTCCACTCGTTTCCGTTTTTGCTGATACCGCCTTGAACCGGCAGTACGGCGATGATTCTTCCCGTAATTTCCATGTTTCTTGTTTTTATAAAATTGCTGCGAAGGTACGATTTTCCAGCGTAACAAGCTAATTCTTTAAAATCGTTTTTATACGCGGGGAAAAACTATTTGGAAACTTCCAACGCCTCGAATGCCTCCTTCATGGCGAGTAATTCCTCCTTGATCTGCTTCAATCTGTTTACGATCTCTTCATGGCGTATCGTTGTTTCCGGGTTCTCTTTCAGTTTTTGCCGGGCGCCAGCCAGTGTCATTCCCCTTTCTTTCACCAGATGGTAGACCAGACGTATGGCGTCGATATCTTCCTGCCGGTACGAACGAGTCCCTTTGCCGGTCTTGCGCGGGCTGATCTGTTCGAATTCCTTCTCCCAGAAGCGCAGGGTGGATTCGTTGACGTCGAACATCTGCGCTACCTCGCTGATAGAGAAATAGAGCTTTAGATTTTTATCTTTATTTAATGCCATCGTATTAAACAATGTTTAATCCATAACCTGGCCGTGATTTTCGGCAATCTGTATCATACGGTCGTATTCTTCCGGCGTCAGGTCCATATAGTAGTATTTGGACGGGTTGTCATGTTTTCCACGGACAATCACTTCATAATGAAGGTGCGGCCCGGTAGACTTTCCGGTGTTGCCCACTTCACCTATCACTTCCCCGCGTTTGACTTTCTGCCCGACGCGTGCCCGATATTTGCTCATGTGTCCGTAAAGTGTCTGGAAACCGTGCCCGTGATCGATCATCAGGCAGTTCCCGTATCCTTGTTTCCAAGCGGCGAAAGTAACGACTCCATCGCCCGTAGCATAAATTTCCGTACCTACTTTGGCGGAAAAGTCCATACCTGAGTGGAAGCGGGGAGTACGGTAGATCGGGTCGATGCGAACCCCGTATCCGGAAGCTGTGCGTTTCAGGTCCTTGTTGGCAATCGGTTGTATGGCGGGAATGCACTTGCTCCGTTCTTCTTGGTTCTTGCCCAATGTGATAAGTTCTTCCAGCGAGTTGGACTGTACGTAGAGCTGCTTGCTTAGCATATCCATCTTCCGGGTAGCCGAAACGATCAGTTCGGGGTTGGAGAGGCTCATCAGATGTTCGTACCGGTTGGCTCCGCCGAAGCCGGATTTACGGACGGATTCGGGGATCGATTCCGCTTGGAAGATCGCCCGGTACAGGTTTTCATCGCGTTGCTGTATGTCATCCAAGACTTCCAGTGCATTGGTCAGACGTAACGAAAGCACTTCGTATTGCGTCTGCAACAACTTGTTTTCTTTCTTTAAAAGCGATTCGACCGGTGAATCGAACGTGCGGGAAAAGATAAAGAATATGCCCACCCCGACCACGATGCCTATGCTCAGGTGGCGGAGCACGCCGAAGAAGCGGTCTTTGGCAGAGGGATAAACTCGTTCGTAACTGAGCGTGTTGGGATTATACAGGTAATATGTTTTTCTGCTTTTAAATAGTTTCATTAAATATTTTTTGTTTTGAATGCGTGCAAAAATAATAATTTGCTGTACTTTTGCAAATTGTTTTTCAGAATATTAACGAGACTATATAGAATAGATTATGTTGACAGCAAAAGAAATCCGTGAATCATTTAAAGACTTCTTCGCTTCCAAGCAGCACCAGATTGTGCCTTCTGCTCCGATGGTGGTGAAGGGTGACCCTACATTGATGTTTACCAATGCAGGCATGAACCAGTTCAAAGATATCATTCTGGGGAACGTCCCCCGTAAATATCCACGTGTCGCGGATTCACAAAAGTGCCTTCGTGTGAGTGGCAAGCATAACGACCTGGAAGAGGTCGGCCACGATACGTACCACCACACCATGTTCGAAATGTTGGGAAACTGGTCGTTTGGCGACTATTTCAAGCAGGAAGCGATCAACTGGTCGTGGGAATACCTGGTCGAAGTGTTGAAATTGGACCCCGACCGTTTGTATGCGACCGTTTTCGAAGGAAGTCCCGCCGAAGGCCTTTCACGCGACGACGAGGCTGCCGGTTATTGGGAAAAATTCCTGCCGAAGGCACATATCATCAATGGGAACAAGCACGATAACTTCTGGGAAATGGGTGATACGGGACCTTGCGGCCCTTGCTCCGAAATCCATATCGACCTGCGTCCGGAAAACGAACGTGCCGCCGTTCCCGGGCAGGACATGGTCAACAAGGACCATCCGCAGGTGATCGAAATATGGAACTTGGTATTCATGCAGTATAACCGCAAGGCTGACGGCTCGCTCGAACCGTTGCCTGCCCGCGTGATCGATACCGGTATGGGATTCGAGCGTCTTTGTATGGCATTGCAGGGCAAGACATCCAACTATGATACGGATGTTTTCCAGCCGATCATCAAAGTGATCGCCGGTATGGCAGGGACTGCCTACGGCGAGGACAAGCAGCAGGACGTGGCTATGCGTGTGATCGCTGACCATATCCGTACGATCGCCTTTGCGATTACGGACGGGCAATTGCCTTCCAACGCCAAGGCTGGCTATGTCATCCGCCGCATCCTGCGTCGTGCCGTCCGTTACGGCTACACGTTCCTGGATCGTAAAGAATCTTTCATGTACAAGTTGTTGCCCGTGCTGATTGAAACGATGGGTGATGCTTATCCGGAACTGGTTGCTCAGAAGACATTGATCGAAAAGGTCATCAAGGAAGAGGAAGAATCTTTCCTGCGTACGTTGGAGACCGGTATCCGTTTGCTGGATAAGAAGATGGAAGAAACAAAGGCTGCCGGAAAGAACATGATCAGCGGCGTAGATGCCTTTACGTTATATGATACATACGGATTCCCGTTGGATTTGACCGAGTTGATCCTGCGTGAAAACGGGATGGAGGCCAACATCGACGAGTTCAACATCGAGATGCAGAAGCAGAAAGACCGTGCCCGAAACGCGGCAGCTATCGAAACTGGCGACTGGGTGGTGCTGAAGGAGGGCGGATGTAATTTCGTGGGTTACGACCTGTTCGAGTGCGAGTCCGAAATCTTGCGTTACCGCCAGATCAAGCAAAAGAATAAAGTATTATATCAGATCGTGTTGGACCAGACTCCGTTCTATGCCGAAATGGGAGGACAGGTCGGCGACACCGGTTGGTTGATTGCCGACGACGAGACGATCGATGTGGTTGACACGAAACGCGAAAACAACCTGCCTGTACATCTGGTGACGAAATTGCCGAAAGATGTGACGGTTACTTTCACTGCCAAGATCAACGAGAAGAAACGTATCCAGTGTGAATGTAACCACTCTGCCACCCACCTGTTGCATGAGGCGCTGCGTGAAGTGCTGGGGGCGCATGTTGAACAGAAGGGTTCATACGTTTCACCCGATTCTTTGCGCTTCGACTTCTCTCACTTCCAAAAGGTGACGGATGAAGAGATGCGTAAGGTGGAAAAGTTGGTAAGTGAAAAGATCCGTGCCGACTATCCGCTGGAAGAGTACCGCAACATGCCGATTGCCGAAGCGAAAGCATTGGGCGCGATGGCTCTGTTCGGTGAAAAATATGGCGAAGAAGTCCGTGTTGTTAAATATGGCAGCTCTATCGAATTGTGCGGTGGTACACATATCCCGGCAACGGGAATGATCGGTTCCCTGCGTGTGGTCGGCGAAAGTTCCGTTGCAGCAGGTGTCCGTCGTATCGAAGCGGTGACAGGCGAAGGAGCTGAAAACTACACATTCATGTTGCAAGATTCCCTGCGTGAACTGCGTGCGATGTTCAACAATGTGCCGAATCTGTCTCAAACCATCAAGAAGGCCATCGAAGAGAATGCCGAGCTGAAAAAGCAGGTGAGCGATTATCTGAAGGAAAAAGTCCAACAGTTGAAGAAAGACCTGATTGCCAAAGCGGTTGAGCGTAACGGGGTGAAAGTTGTCGTATTCCGGGGTGAGGCCAATGTCGATGCAATCAAAGACTTGGCTTTCCAAATCAAAGGCGAGAGCAATACGGACGAAAAGGTTTTATTTGTGGCAGGAATCAAAGACGGTGAGAAGTGCGCGTTGATGGTTATGTTGAGCGAACGGTTAGTAGCCGAAGGCTTGAATGCCGGCAAACTGGTGAAAGATGCTGCGAAACTGATACAAGGTGGTGGAGGCGGTCAGCCCCATTTTGCAACAGCCGGGGGCAAGAATGTGGCCGGACTGGGCGAAGCTGTCGAGCATATCTTGGATGCGGTCGGCCTGAAATAAGAAGAAATAGATCTTCTCCCTGCATGAATTTATTATTTCATGCAGGGGGAATTTTAGTTCCATGCCTATGAAACTTTAGTTCCATGCGCATGGAATTTTCTTTTCCTTGTTTTGATAATCGAATAACATATAATACCTTTGCCGTAACGATGACAATTAAAAAGACAGTATGGCTGCTCAAAAAGTAATAATCAGCAAGGACCTCAAAGCCGATTTGCAAGCGTTCTTTGCTTCTATGAGTTATGATAAACTCTTTATTCTGACCGATACGAACACGCAAGAAAAATGTTACCCGCTGATACGGGATATCCCGGCCTTGCAGGATGCTCCGGTTATCACCGTGCAGGCGGGCGATATACATAAAGATATTGAACAGGTCACCTATATCTGGTCGCGTCTTTCGAATGAAGGGGCTTCCCGAAACTCACTTTTGATCAATCTGGGCGGCGGTATGATTACTGATATGGGAGGTTTCGCCGGTGCGACTTTCAAACGCGGTCTGCGGACTGTCAATATTCCGACTACCCTGATGGCCTCGGTCGATGCATCTGTAGGAGGGAAGACCGGAGTTAATTTCAATGGTTTGAAGAACGAGGTCGGTTCTTTCTATCCCCCCGAATGTGTCTTTATCGATTGTGAGTTCCTGCGTACGCTTGATCGCGACAACCTGCTTTCCGGCTATGCCGAAATGATTAAACATGCGCTTATCAGTTCGATGGATATTTATGCTTCCGTCCTGCTGTTCGATCTTGACGCGAAAATCGATTATGCTTTCCTGAACAGGATGGTCTCCCAGTCCGTAGCAGTGAAAGAGCGTATCGTGGAGGAAGATCCGAAAGAACATGGCATCCGTAAAGCTCTGAACTTCGGGCATACGATCGGGCATGCCTACGAAAGCTTGTCGTTTCGGAAAAACCGTCCTTTACTGCACGGGCATGCTGTGGCAGCCGGTATTGTCAGCGAATTATATCTGTCCCATAGGGTATGCGGCTTTCCGATGGAAAAGCTGAGCCAGGTTGTGTACTATCTGAGAGAGTATTATCCGGCTTTCGTGTTCGATTGCAAGGATTATGATATCTTATATGAGTTGATGACGCATGATAAGAAGAATGAAGCCGGAATCATCAACTTCACTTTGCTCTCGCAAGTAGGTGATGTTCGGATTAATCGGCAGGTAAGTAAAGAGAAAATCCTCGAATCCTTGGATTTTTATCGTGAAAGCTTTGGAGTATAACGAAAAATAGTTACCTTTGCAGCCGTAAAATAAAAGCGGGGTGTAGCTCAGCCCGGTTAGAGTACGCGTCTGGGGGGCGTGTGGTCGCTGGTTCGAATCCAGTCACCCCGACTGGTAAATGAAGGAGTTAAGTGATAAACTTAGCTCCTTTTTGTTTCTTGCCTGCAATAAATCTACAATATTTGTTTATTCGGTATTTCCCAAGCATTTTGGTGAAAACTTCGTAGGAGGATCGAAATCTTGGAAAATTTTGGAGTGGTTTCCTTATATCCCAAGATAAATAGAATTTGTTGAGAAATAAAGGCTCCGAAAGGTTGAAAATTTCAGGGATGTTTGTATATTTAGTGCATAAAACGAAGCGGAGATGTAAAATTTGCCGTTTTCGAATGAAGAACAAGTATAACTTTAAAATCAAACATCATGGGAAAGAGTCAATTAATTCACAACAATGAGTTTCATTTGATCAATAAAGATGAAATTCGCAAGGCTACAGGCAAATTGGTCGAATCGTTGAATTTGGCTGCCGGTTCTACGGAAGGATTCGATATTTATAAGGTAGTGGACATTTATTTTACGGACTTGGACAAGCGTCAGAAAATAAACTCATTGCTGGAGATCGGCGAGTAATTTTTATTTTCAAGCAATAAAAAAGGAGATATCCGTGTGGACATCTCCTTTTGTTTTATCTGAAAAGGCGGTAATTATTTGCCGGCCAATTTTTCTTTCAAGGCAGCGAGTTCTTCAATGTCACCCAGTGTAGTCTTTTCAACCGGACCGGTTACCATTGTAGAGTCTTCTTCTTTCTTGCCACCGCGTTTTGCTGATGATTTCTTTTCGCCAGTTTCTTTTTTAGCGCCTTTCTGTTCATCTTCGAAGATACGGCTGTGAGAAAGGATGATTCTCTTGGCTTCCTTGTTGAATTCGATTACCTTAAACTGCAATTTTTCGTCTACAGCAGCTTGAGAACCGTCTTCTTTTACCAAGTGTTTCGGGGTTGCGAAACCTTCTACACCGTAAGGCAGAGAGATTACAGCACCCTTGTCCAGTACTTCGATGATTGTTCCTTCGTGGATAGAACCTACAGTGAAGATTGTTTCGAATACATCCCAAGGATTTTCTTCCAGTTGCTTGTGGCCTAAGCTCAAACGGCGGTTTTCTTTGTCGATTTCCAGAACCTGAACTTCGATTTCAGCACCGATCTGAGTGAATTCCGACGGATGTTTGATTTTCTTTGTCCAAGACAGGTCGGAGATGTGGATCAAGCCGTCTACACCTTCTTCGATTTCTACGAATACACCGAAGTTCGTGAAGTTGCGAACCTTAGCAGCATGGCGAGAACCTACCGGGAAACGAGATTCGATATCTTCCCATGGATCAGCTTTCAGTTGTTTGATACCCAGAGACATTTTACGTTCGTCACGATCCAGTGTCAGGATAACAGCTTCGATTTCGTCGCCTACTTTCATGAAGTCCTGAGCAGAACGCAGGTGCTGTGTCCAAGACATTTCAGAAACGTGGATCAGACCTTCTACGCCCGGAGCGATTTCGATGAATGCACCGTAGTCGGCCATAACGACCACTTTACCTTTAACTTTGTCACCTACTTTCAAGTCGGCATCCAAAGCATCCCAAGGATGAGGAGTCAGTTGCTTCAAGCCGAGAGCGATACGTTTCTTTTCATCGTCGAAGTCAAGGATAACCACGTTGATCTTCTGATCCAGTTGTACGATTTCTTCCGGATGAGAAACGCGGCCCCAAGACAGGTCTGTAATGTGGATCAAACCGTCTACGCCACCCAAGTCGATGAATACGCCGTAAGAAGTGATATTCTTAACCGTACCTTCCAGTACCTGGCCTTTTTCAAGTTTGGAGATGATGTCTTTCTTCTGCTGTTCGAGTTCAGCTTCGATAAGAGCTTTATGAGATACAACAACATTTTTGAATTCCTGGTTGATCTTCACGATCTTGAATTCCATTGTCTTACCTACAAATACATCGTAGTCGCGGATCGGTTTTACATCGATCTGAGAACCCGGCAAGAATGCTTCGATGCCAAATACGTCAACGATCATACCGCCCTTCGTACGACATTTAATGTAACCTTTGATGATTTCGTCTTTTTCAAGAGCTTCGTTCACACGATCCCAAGAACGTGTAGCGCGTGCTTTCTTGTGAGACAGGATCAACTGTCCTTTTTTGTCTTCCTGGTTTTCGATGTAGACTTCTACTTCGTCACCGATTTTCAGGTCCGGGTTGTAACGGAATTCCGCCATAGATACAACGCCATCTGATTTGAAACCGATGTTCACTACAACTTCGCGTTTGTTCATTGCAGTTACGGTTCCCATAACGACTTCTTTGTCTTTTACAGTGTTCAAAGTTTCGTCATACGTTTTTACAAGATCGTCCTTGCTTACCTGACCGTAAGATTCGCCCTGTTCAAGAGCATCCCAGTTGAAATCTTCAATGGGCTGAATGTTCTTTAAATTTTCCATTCTCTAATTGTTAATACTTAAGTTTGCTTTAATTAGTAAGTTAGACATTATGTTGTCATCTCTCAAAAATCGGGGGCAAAGGTAATGCTTTTTTCTGACTTGCAAGACTTTTTATATGGAAAAACAATCTTTTGGGCTTGTAATACCGCGACTTACATCTTTTTCCCCTGAGATATTTGCCTTCTTTTGAATATTTGCCTGAACTTGTAATCGGCTCCTAACAGGATGAGGGCGAGCATCCCGATGTAGGCATAGAAAGGCAGTGTGCTCATATTGGGCATCGGTACGGATATTTCGGGGATGCCCATGTAAAGGAACGAGGTGATCGCAGTTCCGATCATAAGTAGAGAGGTGGCGATGACGGCAATCCATCCCTTGCGTTCGTCGCGCTTGCGTATCCGTTCGGCTTCGGCCATGATTTGTTGCATCATGTTGGCGCGGAATGAAACGGGAAGTTCTTCTTCCTGCATTCGGCTAAACAGGTCTTTCAATATGTCATTCTTCTGATTCATTTTATTTTTCCTCCATTCCTTTTAATACAACAAACAGTTTTTTTCGTATGCGGTGTAATTTCACTTTTATATTAGAGGGTGTCAACCCGGTGATCGTTGCCACTTCGTCGATTGTTTTCTCTTTCATGTAAAAGAGCAGGATGATCGCCCGCTCGTCGGGAGGCAGTTGGGCAAGGGCCGTATCGAGCATCTGTATCCGGTCGGAATCGTCCGTCCTGCCAAGCGCCTCGGTTACTTCTTGTTCCGATACATTATTGATCACTGATTCTTCGATCGCCAGAAACTCGTGTTTCTTTTTCCGTGTCTCCGATACGGCCGTATTGTAGGCGATCCGGTAGATCCAGGTAGAAAAACTACATTCCTCTTTGAACGAAGAGAGGTTCTTGAATACCTTCATAAATACATCCTGCGCCAGTTCTTCCGCATCTTCCCGGTTTCTGACTACCTTCAGGATCAACGAATGAACAGGACGGCTGTACTTGTCCAGAAGGCAGGCGAAGCATGCCGTATCTCCCGCTTGTATCCTTTGTATATAATATGTGTCGGTGTACAACTCCATCGTATTATAATGGACGCAAGCCAAGCGAATAGGTTACAACTTGCGGCGACAAAAATAAAAAATATTTTTTTCTTTCGGATCTGTAACCTTTCGGAAAACGGTGCGTCAAAAGTAGCAAAGAAATTAATTAATCATTTAAAAAAGTACGGTTATGATGGATTTTATTACTGTTCCGCTGGTTGTCGGATTTGTTTGTTTGGGTATTTATTCGTTGTTTGAATTGTTCGTTCGCCGTAAAGAACGTTTGTTGATCATTGAGAAGATCAGTGAAAGGATGGATGTTACTGATTTTGGAAAAAGGCTGAGTCTCCCTTCGTATGGCATGCCTCGTTTTTCGTTTAGCTCTTTAAAGGTGGGATGTCTGTTGATAGGAATCGGCTTGGGCATACTTGTGGGTTTCTTCTGTGATTTAATGGTCGCTGCTAATAGGCATTCATTGGATTTTCGTAATGAATATGAAGCTGCCAGTGCTGCTTATGCCGCATCCGTCCTTCTGTTCGGTGGTTTGGGATTGATTGTCGCGTTTATAATCGAGACGAATATGAAGAGAAAAGAGAATAAATAATCATTTTTTTCACTTGTCAGCAGGGAACGGGAGTTCCATCGACACGGAACTTTTGTTTCCTGTCGATGGAACTTTTTGTTTATCGGGAAGAAAGAGCCGGTTGGTCGGAACGTTTCCACTCGTTGATCAGTTCGTTGATCGTTTCCTTTACTGACATGATGCGGGTGGTCCGCCAGGCGTTGCTTCCGGCGAATGCGTAACCGTTTTCAAAGTTCCCTTTGAAAGCGTTATACAAGGCGGTCACGATGCAATAGGGGCTTCGCGAAATGTCGCAAGTCTTGATGCAGTTGAAAGGGCAGGCCTTCGGTTGTTTCAAGCCGTCTTTCACTTTCTGCAAGAAATTGCAATGGATGGCCCGTCCCGGCATTCCCACAGGACTTTTGATGATCTCGATGTCCTTTTCCTCCGCTTTGATGTAGCTTTCTTTGAAAGCGTCGGAAGCGTCGCACTCGGTAGTGGTGACGAAGCGGGTTCCTAATTGAACGCCCGATGCTCCCAGGTCCATCACGCGTTTGATGTCTTCACCCGTGTAAATGCCTCCTGCCGCGATTACCGGGATTCTCTTGTTGTATTTTTCTTCGAAGTGGGCCACTTCTTCCACGACCTGAGGCAGCAGCTCTTCCAGTGAGAAATGCTCATCTTCCAGTTGGTTTTCCTTGTATCCTAAATGACCGCCGGCTTTCGGGCCTTCCAGTACGACAGCATCGGGAAGGTAGTCGTAGTTGTTTTTCCATTTCTCGCAGATGATGCGGACGGCACGTGCGCTGGAAACGATAGGAACCAGCTTCGTCACGCTGTCTTTTTTCAGGAAAGACGGCAGGTCCAGCGGAAGTCCTGCACCGCTGAAAATGATGTCTACCTTTTCCGCGATACTGGTTTTTACCAGTTCGGCGAAGTCCGAAAGGGCGACCATCACGTTCACGCCGATAATACCCTTGGCCTTTTCACGGGCTTTCCGGATCTCGGCCGCAAGGCCCAGATTCCCGGCTTCGGTGTAATTGGGGGAAAGTTTTTTATATAAGAGACCGAGACCGGCGGCGGAGATAACGCCAATCCCACCTTCATTTGCAACGGCTGAGGCTAAGCCGGAGAGGGAGATTCCTACGCCCATTCCACCCTGGATGATTGGAATGCGGGCTTTCAGATCCCCGATTGTTAATGTCTTCATGTAAATAATAATGTATAAATAAAAATATATGCGGCAAAGGTAGCACAATAAACCGAAGAATGTGCAAAAAAGCCCGATATTATGCACAATTATTATTTAATTGTGCAATCGGTTTAAAGGGACCATAGGCCCTGAAGGAAGTATTGCGCGGGCAGGCAATGGTTTTTGTTAAAACTTATATTGCAGGCGCAGGGTAAAGACATCGTCTTTCCTGTCCTTTTCATATCCCTTTACGAATTTGCTCTTTTCATTGAAGTTGAACTCGTAATAGGCTTGCACACGGATGTGTTTGTTGAAGCGGTACAAAGCGCCGATACCGAGTGTGCTTTGGGCAAGGTCGGTCTTGGAGGTCAGGCTGTTTTCAACGCCGATCTCATTTCCTTTCAACTGAGTGTTCGGATCATAAGCGTCGTATTTCAGAACGGCGGAGAACGGGGTGGTTGCGATGTCGTGCACCAGATAGAAAAAATAGCCGAAGAAAGGGCGTTTGAACAGGGAGTTTTCCGGTTCGTTGGCCGGACGCGTTCCTGTGTTGGGGCTTTTGCTGCTGGTGGCGATGCCCGGTTGTGTGCCAAACAGCCCTTCGCCGCGTAAGGTAGTCGTACCCAAACTGTTTTTGAATGAGAACTGTATGTCGAAACCGATGTACTCACGTTTCATGTATGTTCCGGTTTCTCCTTTGTCGACTGCAATGAATTTTTTGCCTTGAATTTCGTAAGCAGTGGTGGTCGGGTTGTAAACGCCGCCATTGTAGTAGGAGGCGCCTAATCCCCATTTCCCCCATTTTCCTATTACCTTTTCGGCTCCCAAACGGCCGATGAAGTCTTTTCGGCTGTCGGTTTCGCGGTTGATGCTGTTGCCGGCAAACAGCCCGGCGTCGAGGCGGAAGAAACCGATCGGGCTTGTCTCTTTGGCTCGGAGGGTCAGCATGGCTCCTAAGTCGCGTTCGTCCGGGAAGAAGTATTGGATGATGGTGGCGCGTTCGGGAGATTCCAGCCCACTTGTCGAGTAGCCGATTTCGTGGCCGAAAGGACGGTTGAAGACACCCGCCATTAGTTGGCTGCGTTTGGTCCAGGGATCTCTGATACCGATATAAAGGTCGCGGAAACTGACGCCTTTGTCGTTGGCTTCGAACTGCACGGCACCGGTTCCGATACCATCGTCATATTCGAATTTCAACCGTCCGCGGCGGATGCCGAAACGGTTGAAACCTTTATCTTCATGTTCGTTCTTGTCGCCTACTTTCAGGGTGGCATCTTCCTGTCCATATTGGAATTGGCCTTGGATATAGGCGGATACTTTGAATTTGCTGAGCTTCCTGACGATTTTGTCCAGAGTCGTCGTTTCCTGCGAAAGTGAATCGACACGCGTGTTCAGTTTCTCTATTTCCTGAGTTTCCTGTGCTTTTATCGCAAACGGAAACAGCGCCAACAGGCCCAGTGCTATGATCTTTCCTGATTTCATTCCTGACTTTTTGAACTTTATGATTTTGTTTGCAAAGGAACGAGAATGCTGTTTCGCGTTTACGACATATATGTTACATTTGTGTTACAAGTTGCCGACGACATGGCGGGTATTCTCCGCCCGCTTTTCAAGTTCTTTGATTGTCAATGTTATAACTTTTCCGACCGGCTTATTGTTCCGGTAAGTGACAATACGCAGCCAGGTTGCATTCCTGGGTATCCGGAGCGGAGTCTCATACTTCGGAGTGAAGTTGTCGGGGTCTGTATTATCGAATGTATAATAGATGTCGAGGTTGCCCGGCTCGCTGTCCAGTTTGATTTTCAGTTCACCCTCTTCCGTGTAGTAAGGGGTGACGATGGCGTTATACATGCTGCGGGCGTAGTTGACTTGTGCCTGGTCCGCACGTGCGAAATGTTGTTCGACACGTGGCCAGAACTGATCCCAGTTTGCTTTGGCCGGTCCGCTCCATAGAACTTCGGCAAGGGCCCATCCGCGTGGCCAGGTCATGTATTCGGCATGGCGGAAAGTGGGGACAGACTCAGACCAGAGGTTGCCTTGCCCGCCTAATACCTTCTCGGCCGGCACACCGTCGGGAACAGGATTGAAACTATAGGAGTCCTTCAGGCGGCACATGGAGTAGGTATCCGGTTCGACAGACGGTTCGCCTTGCCAAAGGTCGATGTAGCAATGTTCGGTCGGCGTCATGATCACATGATGGCCGGCTTTTGCCGATTTGATTCCGCCTTCCATGCCCCGCCAACTCATAACGGTTGCATCGGGAGCCAGTCCGCCGTCAATGATCTCGTCCCAGCCGATCAGCTTTTTCCCTTTCTCTTTCAGGATACTTTCCATCCGGTGGATGAAGTAACTTTGCAGTTCATTCTCGTCTTTCAGGTTTTCCGCTTTCATGCGGGCCTGGCAACGCGGGCATGTATGCCAGAAACCTTTGAAACATTCGTCGCCTCCGATATGGACATATTCGTCGGGGAAAAGGGCTGCCACTTCCGTCAAGACTTTGTCCATGAACTCGAAAGTGACGTCTTTGCCTACACAAAGCGTATTTTCATCTTCCCCGTAGAACTTGTTGCCTACACCGACTGTCGAAGGTGCTTTCATGCAGGCCAGTTCCGGATAGGCAACGAGGGCGGCCAGGCTGTGTCCGGGAACGTCTATTTCGGGAATGACACGCACGTAGCGTTCTGCTGCATACGCCAACACTTCTTTTACGTCTTCTTGTGTATAAAAGCCTCCATAAGTAGCTTCTTCACCTGGTTGTTGCGTTTCGCGCTGCCACCATTGTCCGACGCGGGGAGCACGCCAGGCGCCAACTTCCGTCAGGCGCGGCAATGATTTTATTTCCAGACGCCAACCTTGATCGTCGGTCAGATGCCAGTGGAAGACATTCATCTTATATTCCGCCAGTTCGTCGATATATTTCTTCACTTCCTCTTTTGTAAACCAATGGCGGCTGACGTCGAGCATCAGTCCGCGCCAGGCAAATTGCGGTTGATCGGTGATGTCGGCACAAGGGATTGTCCAGTTGATGCCTTTTTGTTCCTGATTGCTTTTTATCCCGGAAGGAAGCATTTGTAATAAGGTCTGTACTCCGTAGAAGATACCGGCAGGCTGGTGGGCGGTGATGATGATATCGTCATGTCTGACCAGCAGGTGATAGCCTTCTGCTCCTAATGCAGCATCGTCTGTCAGTTTGAATACAATATTCCCGTTTTTTTCGACCGGAACTTCAAATCCTGTAGCCGGTGCGACTTTATTGTTGAAGTAACGCGCGATACCCGTTAGTTGAGGATTTGAAGTGTCGAGTGTGATAGCAGCACGGCGGGTCAGTTTGAAGTGATCCGTCCCGGTTGTCATTTCTTGCGGTTGCGGGATCAATGCCAATGCACTATTCGTGACATCTTGGTGGAAACAAGAGCTAAATCCCAAGATAAGACTTGCTGTAGCGAGGATAAATAGCAACTTTTTCATGAAGCAGTGTACTTGTTTATTGTTTAGGCGGCGAAGATAAAGATTCTATTTCACAAAGCCAATGGTTTATATTCTTTTGCGAAGATAGGGATTAATATGGAAGGAACATATAATAAGAGGTCGTGATTTGTTGTACTTGGATATAATATAAAACGGATAAGCATTCGAATAATCTTCGATGCCTATCCGTTTCAAGATGAATGCCTGTCGGATTTTATTCCGGTAGGCGGATCTGTTTTTCCTATTGAAATATTATTTCTTATGCTCTTCTATCCATTTCCGTGCATTCACGAAACCTTCGATCCACGGAGTGACTTCGTCGCTGTTCCGGCGATCTTCAGGATAGTAACCGCACTGCCACGGGAACATCGCACGTTCCAAGTGAGGCATCATTGCCAGGTGGCGTCCGTCGTGCGAGCAGACACCGGCAACCGACCAAGGCGAACCGTTCGGGTTGGCAGGATAGCCTTCGTAGTTATATTTAAGAGCGATATGGTATTCTTTTTCTTCATACGGGAAAGAGAACTTGCCTTCGCCGTGGGCCACCCAGATTCCTAATTTGGAACCGCTTAACGAACCGAGCATGACAGAATGGTTTTTCGGGATCTCGACCGAGATGAAGTTCGATTCGAACTTGTGCGAATCGTTGTGCAACATCTTGTGTTTCTTTTCATGTTCCGGATAAATAACTCCCAATTCGGCCATCAGCTGGCAACCGTTGCAGATACCCAAACTCAAGGTGTCGGGACGTGCATAGAAGTTATCCAGTGCCTTCTTGGCTTTCTCGTTGAACAAGAAGCCGCCGGCCCATCCTTTGGCTGAGCCTAAAACGTCGGAATTGGAGAAACCGCCGCAGAATACGATCATGTTTAT
Organism: uncultured Parabacteroides sp.; assembly: GCA_910577325.1. Lineage (GTDB taxonomy): Bacteria > Bacteroidota > Bacteroidia > Bacteroidales > Tannerellaceae > Parabacteroides. The sequence continues at coordinate 67,816 of CAJTMR010000008.1, read as the reverse complement.
GTCTTCCAATGTTTCGCGTCCGGAAGCCAAGTCGGTCATGTGAACATCTTTCACATCGAAACCTGCCAGATACAGTGCATAAGACGTTTCACGTTCGCACTGGCAACCCTTTTCACGGATTACGGCGGCACGGATTCCGCTCTTTCCTTTGCGGTCGGCAGTCAGGCCGTAAGAAGACAGCTTACCGGTGAAGCTCTTCGGATACTTGAATTCCAGCGGCTGCATCTTGTAGTTCTCGAAACGGTTGCCTGCACATACGTTACCGCTCTGCTTGATGTCCAGTTTGTAAGACGATTCGTACCATACGTCGCGCATGTAGTCGATGCCGAAGTGGTACTGGATGCCTTCTTTGGAAACCAGGATGTGACGTTCGGAAGTCGGCTTGGCGATAACGGCAAAACCTACGCCTGCGTCTTCCATCAGCTTCTCGAATGCTTTCTTGTCTTTCACCTGAACCAGGATACCCGGATTTTCAGCGAACAGGATCTTGATGATGTCCTGTTCGGTCAACTTGTCGAGGTTTACTTCCAGGCCGCCTTCCACATTGGCGAAGCACATTTCGAGTAATGCCGTGATCATACCGCCGGCTGAAACATCATGTCCGGCGAGAACCAGTCCTTTTTCGATAGCATCCTGGATTGCATTGAAAGCATCGGCAAAATACTCGCTGTCCTTTACCGTCGGGACTTCATCGCCCAACTTGTTCAGAACCTGCGCAAGAGCGGAACCGCCCAGCTTCATCGTGTCGAACGAGAAGTCTATATAATATATGTAAGAATTCTTTTCGTGGGCCAATACCGGAGAAACGATCTTTCGGATGTCGCTGACTTCCGCACCGGCGGAAATAATCACCGTACCCGGAGCGATCACTTTGTCATCGCCATATTTCTGCGTCATGGACAGAGAGTCTTTACCGGTCGGGATATTGATTCCTAATGCACAAGCGAAATCGGAAGCAGCCTGGACCGCCTTGTACAGACGGGCATCTTCGCCTTCGTTGCGGCACGGCCACATCCAGTTGGCACTCAAAGATACGCCTGTCAGCTTATCGGACAACGGAGCGAAAACGATATTTGTCAATGCTTCGGCAATCGCCATGACAGAACCGGCAGCCGGGTCGATCATCGCTACCTGCGGGGCATGGCCGATAGATGTGGCGATACCCGCTTTTCCGCGGTAATCCAAAGCTACCGCACCCAAGTCGCTCAACGGCAACTGCAATTCGCCTTGACACTGCTGGCGTGCGACCTTGCCTGTCACCGAACGGTCCACCTTGTTGGTCAACCAGTCCTTACATGCAACGGCTTCCAGTTGAAGCACATTTTCGAGGTAATGATGCAGTTCGGATTCTTTATAAACGACCGGAGCGTATGTCTCTTCAACCGTATGATCCTTCATGATCGTTCTTGGCGGTTTGCCGAACATATATTCCAGCTTGATGTCGATCGGTTTCACGCCGTCGGCTTGTTCGAAGACGAACTTCATGTCGTTGGTCGTTTCGCCTACCACATACATCGGAGAGCGTTCGCGGTCGGCAATGCGCCGTACACGGGCAACATCTTCTTCTTTCATCAGCAAGCCCATACGTTCCTGGCTTTCGTTACCCACGATTTCCTTTGCGGAAAGTGTCGGGTCGCCGACAGGCAACTGGCTCATGTCGATATGTCCGCCGGTTGCTTCCACCAGTTCGGAGAGACAGTTCAGGTGACCGCCTGCGCCGTGGTCATGGATGGAGATAACCGGGTTGTTGTCCGATTCGGCGATCGCACGGATCACGTTGGATACGCGTTTCTGCATTTCCGGGTTGGCACGCTGTACGGCGTTCAACTCGATACCGCTGGTATATTGGCCCGTGTTTACGGAAGAGACAGCGCCGCCGCCCATACCGATGCGGTAGTTGTCGCCACCTAACAGGACTACTTTTTCGCCCGGTGCGGGATCACCCTTCAACGCGTCGCGCATATTGGCATAACCGACACCTCCGGCCAGCATGATCACTTTGTCGTAAGCGTATTTCTTCTTGTTCTCTTCGTGTTCGAAAGTCAGGACCGAACCGCAGATCAGCGGCTGTCCGAACTTGTTACCGAAATCGGATGCACCGTTGGAGGCCTTGATCAGGATCTGCTCCGGAGTCTGGTACAACCAAGGGCGCGGATCGAGGATCTTTTCCCATTCGCGTGCACCTTCCGTACGCGGATAAGAGGTCATGTAAACGGCTGTTCCGGCAATCGGCAAGGATGATTTTCCACCCCCCAGACGGTCACGGATTTCACCACCCGATCCGGTAGCCGCACCGTTGAACGGTTCGACCGTTGTCGGGAAGTTGTGGGTTTCGGCTTTCAGCGAGATAACCGATTGGATTTCTTTCACTTCGTAGAAATCCGGTTTGTCGCCGCTTGCCGGGGCGAACTGTTCGATCATCGGGCCTTCGTTGAATGCCACATTATCTTTATAGGCGGAAACCAATTTGTTCGGGTTCTCCGCCGATGTTTTCTTGATCAGGTTAAAGAGAGAACTTTCTTTCTCTTCTCCGTCGATAATGAATGTACCGCCGAAGATTTTGTGGCGGCAGTGTTCCGAGTTTACTTGAGCAAAACCGTACACTTCGCTGTCTGTCAGCCGGCGTTCCAGTTTTCGGCTTACTTCGTTGAGGTAAGACATTTCTTCATCGCTCAATGCCAGTCCTTCCTGTTTGTTGTAGGCCTCGATATCCTCGATATAAACAATCGGGTCCGGTTGTTTGCTGATCGTGAAGATGTCCTGGTTCAGGCCGTTGTAGATACGCTGCAACATCGGGTCATGTTCTGCTTCGCCGGAAGAAACAGGGACGTATTCCTCGATGCGTGAGATACCGGTGAGTCCCATGTTCTGGGTGATTTCCACGGCATTCGTACTCCACGGGGTGATCATTTCCCGGCGTGGACCAACATACCAGCCTTCCAATGTTTCAGCCTGGAGTAGTGTTGCTTCGCTGAAAGCCCAGACCAGTTTTTCTACATCTTCAGGTGAGAAAGCGTGTGCAGCCTCCACAGCTAACACCGTCTTTGTTGGAGATTGAAAGAATAGAATCATATCGTCGATTTATTAATGGTATTCCGTTCATACGGGGGGTAATATAAGGATACCCCTCGCTTACAAAGTGCAAATATAGTGCTTACTAACCGAATTTCCCTTAAGAGCCTGTTTAAATTTTGTTCAGTATTCTTTTGAGAGTTCTTTTTGAGGATGTTTTTCTGTTTTTATATACTGATCCGGGAAGGGGGTTCTTGTGGAATATTGTTTCGTTAACAACAAAACACATTCTTTCGTAAATAGCTGCAAATGCCGGTTCTTCATCAGGCAAAAAGGGGTTTTTGCCATGAAGTGCGCGGTTTTTCGCCATAAAGACGGTCGTCGTTGCCGTGAGTTGCCGGGGCCATGCGCCATGAAGACGGTCGTCATGCTGGGGAAGACGGTCGTCGCGGTGATGAAGACGGTCGTCATGTCGTCAAAGAGGTAAATCTCTTTTGGAATATTCAGGCTTGCGGTAACATTCGTTTGCTACAGACGATTCTCCGGGAGTTTAGCTTTCTCATAATGTCAGTTTTTTTTACTTTTCAGTAACAAAGAGAGTCCGCTTTTCTGTTTCCTGCCGATCTTTTTTTATCTGCTGTTTATTAATTCCGGCCAGGAAGAGGGAAACGTCAAACACGAATTGTCCGGGATTTCATTCCAAATAGAAAAACGTCCTGATAAGGGTTATTGTCTGTTTTTTAATAACCAGGCATTGGGGATTTCATTATTCATTGATTCGGTAACGAACTTATAGAACCTGCGTAAAATCTCAAAAACTAATGGCAGGAAGAATTACCGATCAGGCAAACCAGTATGGAAAGGATGTCGAGGCGTACCAAATGGTTGCGTATTTCGCTCAATGCTTTGGTGATATGTTTTTCTACCGCCTTTTCGCTGATTTCCAGTCGGGCGGCTATTTCTTTGTTCCGCAGGTTCTTTTCGCGGCTCAGCTTATAGACTGTCCTGCATTGGGGGGGAAGCGTGTCGACAAACCGGTTGATCTCGTCGGTGATCTCCTTCAGCAGGAGCGTGTCATGCTGGTTGTAGCTGAGGATTTCGCGGTGGATCAGCTCGTCTATCGTGTCCGTACCTTCGATGCGCTTCTGCATCAGGGCTGAATTGAGGTAATTGATGGAGCGGTTGTAAGCGGCGCGATAGAGGTAGGGTTTGATCGGATCATCAAAGTCGATGCTTTCTTTTTTCTCCCAAAGCGACATGAAAACATCTTGGGTGATATCTTCGGCAGTTTGCCAGTCGTCTACGAAACGGTAGGCATAGGTCGTAAGTGCCCGAAAATAGGAGTCAAACAGTTCGCGGAACAATGATAGGTCATTTGTCCTGGCATGTGGCTTTTTCAAACAGTTTTCTTCCGGTATTTTCATGATATTCTGTTTCTCTTTGCATATTTTCCGACAAAAATAGAATTTTTTTCGGTTCGGAGGTAGGGATATTCTTTTTTGTTTTGTGATAGGTATAAAGAATGTAATCAAAGGATGAATGACATAATATTAAAATATTTACAAGGAAATGCTTCGGAAAAGGAGAAGGAACTTCTGCTTGGCTGGTTGAAAGGCGGCGAGGAGAATAAGAAGGTTTTTTCCGAAATAAGGGACCGGTGGCTGGAAAGCGGTGCTGCCCCGGTGTCGGACCCGGATTTGGTGAAGCGGGCTTTTAAGCGTTTCACGATCGGGATCGAGGCGAAAGAGAGGGCACGGAGGCAGATACGCTTGTCTTATTATATGAAAGTAGCTGCTTCTGTCGCTGTACTGCTGGTTTGCTCGCTGGGAAGTTATTTTGCCGGACAAAATCAGTTTTTCGATTCTTCTGTTGAAGAACAGTTGATAATGAACCGTGTCATTATGGGAAAAGACAGCAAAGGACCTGTGATCTTGCCGGACGGGACGACTGCTTGGCTGAATGCCAACAGCATGTTGATCTATCCGGAACATTTCTCTGATGATAAGCGCTCTGTGAAGTTGGAAGGAGAAGGTTATTTCGAAGTCGTGCGGAATGAAAAGGCGCCTTTCTTTGTGGAGACGGACGGGATGGTCGTTAACGTGTTGGGTACGCACTTCAATGTCAAGAATTACGAGAATAAGGAAACGATCGAAACGACCTTGCTTTCGGGCAAGGTGGAAGTCCTTTTGTCCGGTATGAGTAAAGGAATCATCCTGAAACCCAACCAACGGATTTCCTGCAACAGGCGCAATGGAACCTATAGCCTGTCGGAGGTGGATGCTTCCGATTATATTATCTGGATCGGTGACAAGCTGGTCTGCACGAATGAAAAGCTGTCGACCATCCTGCATCGGATGAAGCATTGGTATAATATGGATATTGAATGCCGGAAAGGGGTCCCACTCGATCATCGCCTGTCGTTGACTATCCGGAAAGAGTCGCCGGAAGAGATCTTGAAGTTGTTGGCCTTGATCAGTCCGATCAGTTACACGATCGAGGGAGACAAGATAATACTCAGTCCTAAATAATAAACAATAAATAATTTGCCTATGGCCTAAGATTTCGGGAAAATATCAAAAAAATCAGGCAGATGTTACCAGCATCCGCCTGATGTAAAACTAAACAAACTGCTCTCAAAGGTAAGAGCGTGAGAGCAAAATGTAAAACTTTAAACATTCAAATGTATGAAAAAAAAGTCCACGAATGGAATAGCAGTGCCCATTCTTAACATTAATTTATTCAGGAAAATGAAGCTGATACTTTTATTTGTTGCCATTTCCTTTTTCCAGTTGTCCGCAGTGGAAAGTTATGCCCAGAATGCGAAGATCAATCTGAACCTGTCTGGTGTGACGCTTGAAGAAGCGATTAAAACGATTGAAGCGAATACGCAATTCGTGTTTTTCTTCAATAACTCTGCCGTTGATATGGCAAAGCATGTGGATCTGCATGTAGAAAACGGGAATATTAAAGAAGTTTTGAATCAAATATTGTCTTCTTATCGGTATCGTATCGAGGATAATAAGATCGTCTTGTTGGGCGAAGTGCAGCAAGATGGCAAGATCACGGGTATCGTTTCGGATACTTTCGGACCGATCGCCGGTGCCAATGTTGTGGTGAAAGGTACGACAAACGGGACGATTACAGATATGGACGGTCGTTTCTCTCTTGATGCCCCGAAAGGCGCCAAGTTGCAGATTTCCTATATCGGTTATATCACGAAGGAACTGACGGTAGGCGACAAGACAGACTATGCGATCGAGTTGGTAGAAGATTCACAAGCTTTGGAAGAAGTAGTCGTTGTCGGTTATGGCACGGAAAAGAAAGTGAATGTAATCGGTTCGATTGCCCAGATCGGTAGTGAGAAACTTGAAAACCGTTCGACTCCGCAGTTGTCGAATGCCTTGACCGGGCAGATGGCGGGTGTGACCGTAATCCAGCGTTCGGGACGTCCGGGTAATAGTGGTGGTGAGATCCGTGTGCGTGGTGTCGGTACATTTACCAGTTCAGGAGATGCCAATGAGGCAACAAAGTCGGATGCGTTGGTTTTGATCGATGGTATTCCTGGTAAACTGAACGATGTCAGTTCGGAAGACGTGGAATCCATTTCCGTATTGAAGGATGCCTCTACGGCAGCGATCTACGGTTCGCGTGCTGCAAACGGCGTTATCCTGGTGACGACCAAGACGGGAAAGGAAGGTAAAGTCTCTGTCGGTTATAACGGATATGTCGGTTTCAATACGCCTACGGCATTGCCGGAATTTGTCGATACCTGGCAATATGCGACTCTCTATAATGAAGCGGTAGGACGTGAGGCTTATACGCAGGAAGAAATTCGGAAGTTCAGAGACGGCAGCGATCCGGATCATTATGCCAATGCACGTTATCTGGATGAAGTTTTTTCCCGTAAAGGTTTGCAGACCGGACATGATGTGACGGTCAACGGTGGCAATGCCGAAAATAAATATATGGTTTCATTCGGTTATCTGAAACAGAACGGTATCGTGGAGAAAAACGATTACCAGCGCTACAATGCCCGTGTGAACCTGATCAACGAAATCTTGCCGGGCTTGAAGTTGACCAGCCGCCTTTCCGGTGTATATGGCAACCGGAAAGAGCCGATGGCTCCGGGTGGTGACGATGCCAGCAATATGTTGATCCTTATTCAGAAAGCCTTGCGTTTCCCCGGACTTACACCGACCGTATTGTCTGACGGTACGTTTGGAGCCGGACGCGAATTGCATGGAACGCCTGCCGGATGGATCAAGAGCGATTCTTTCTATGAGAATCCGGAATTTTCTTTAAATGCCAATGTCCGCCTGGATTATAATCCGATCAAAGATTTGCAATTGTCCGCTATCGGAGCATATACATATACTAACGGCGAAGAACGTACTTACCGTTCGACGATGAAGCTTTCCGGTGACCGTGTGTTAGGCCCGTCCGAGTTAAAGCATAAGATGGGTAAGACTATTTATAAGACTTTCCAGGCGACAGCCGAATATAATAAGAAGATCGGCGGACATACGTTCGGAATCTTGGCTGGTTACTCCTGGGAACAGGAAGACTACCGTTATGTACAGGGGTCGCGCGATAAATTCCCGGGAAACGACCTGCCTTATCTGAATGCCGGTTCACCGGATAACCAGAAATCGGAAGGAACCGGTAATGCCTGGGCGATCCAATCCGGTTTCGGACGTCTCCGTTATAATTTCAACGAACGTTACCTGTTTGAATCTACGGTACGTTATGACGGTTCTTCCCGTTTCCCTCAAAGCAAGAAGTTCGGTTTCTTCCCGTCTGTAGCAGCCGGTTGGAGATTGTCGGAAGAAAACTTCTTTAAGGAAAACGAATCGCTTGGCTTCATCTCCAACTTAAAACTGAAGGTTTCGTGGGGACGCCTCGGTAATCAGAATATCGGCAAATACCCGTACCAGTCCGTATATGAGTTGGGACAGAACTATCCTTTCGGAGATACTTATACACAAGGTGCTGCCGTTACGACGGCTGTAGATCCGACAATCAAATGGGAAGAAACGCAGACCGTCGACGGTGGTTTGGAAGCTGTCTTGTGGAATGGTCTGCTGAGTGTGAACGCTTCTTATTTCAATCGCCGTACATACGATATCTTGTATAAGCCGAGTGGAAGTGTTTCTACTATCTTAGGACAGAAGATATCGGAGATGAATACCGGGGAGTTGAAGAACTTCGGTTGGGAATTTGAAGTAGGACATCGTAATAAGATCGGGGATGTCTCCTACAATGTGAATGCGAACCTGTCTATCATTAAGAATAAGTTGACGACTTTGGGCGTCGGTAATGTGGAACAGTTGAACGGCATGGTCGGAAATGGCAGCGATTTGTTTATCGGTTATCCGATCCAGATGTATTACGGTTATGTGTCAGACGGTGTTTTCCTGGATGAGAATGATATAAAAGGCTGGTATGACCAGAGCAAGGTTACGCCTAATCCGCAGCCGGGAGACATCCGCTACAAGGATATCAGCGGACCGGACGGTGTGCCTGACGGCAAGATCGATCCGAATTATGACCGTGTGTATTTGGGTTCCCGTATTCCGAAATTCACTTTCGGCCTGAACTTGGGTGTGGAATATAAGGGCTTGGACCTGTCGGTGTTGTTGCAAGGGGTTGCCGGCGTGACCGGTATGTTGGACGGCTTTGCCGGTTGGGCCTTCAGAGGGGACGGTAATATCCAGAAATGGCAGGCGGAAGGACGTTTTGACCCGGCTAATCCGACTCGCTATCCGGCTAATCCGAGATTGGAGGACTTGAGTAACTCCACGACGCCGAATATCGTCACTTCCGATTTCTGGACTCAGGATGCCTCTTATATCCGTCTGAAAAATATCCAGTTGGGATATACGTTTCCGAAAAAGTTGTTGCAGGCGGCTAAGATCGGTAACCTGCGTGTGTATGTACAGGCAGAGAATCCTCTGTGCTGGAACAAATATAAACCCGGATGGGACCCGGAAATCAATACTTCCGGAAACTATTATCCGATATTGGCAACTTATACATTTGGTGTAAACTTTAAATTCTGAAAGACATGAAACGAATTAAATATTTAATTTTCACTTTACTGGCGGCATCGACAACCTTCGTGTCGTGTGATCTGGACCGGAATCCGCTGGATAAGTTTGCAGAAAATGATTTCTGGACCAGCGAAGACAATGCGGAATTGGCTTTGACCGGTGTTTATAAAGGGAATATCCTGTTTAACTCTCCGGAATATACTCCGACGGACTGGTGGTCGTATGGCGGTCTGATCTTTATGGAATTTCCTACGGATAATGCCTATGACCGTCGAGGGACAAACTCGAATTTTCATAAGATGACCAATGGAACTTTGTTGTCGAATAATGCTTATACGAAAGCTTATTGGGAAAATTCGTATGCGAAGATTGCCCGTTGCAACCGTTTTTTGGAAGGTATCGGCAACCTGAGTGATCCGGCTGTCGTAGCTCGTTTCACGGCTGAGGCTCGTTTTATCCGGGCTGCCCAGTATTTTTATCTGTCTCAGTTTTTCCAGGATGTGCCGCTGGTTACAAAAGTGTTGACTAAAGATGAGGCGAATACGGTAAAGAAAAATACGAAAGCGGAAATAACGGATTTTATAATTAAAGAGTTTACTGAAGCTGCCGCCGACTTACCTCGTTTCAAGGACTTGAAAGGTTCCGAAACCGGACGTGCGAGCAAGCAGGCTTCTCTCGCTTTTTTGGGACGTACGTTATTGGCAGCCAAGAAATATAGCGAAGCGGCAACTGCTTATAAGCAGATCATAGACTTGGGTGACAATGCGATTGACCCGGATTATGCTTCCCTTTTCCTGCCGTCGAACGAGAATAGCAGTGAAAATATTTTTTCTATGCAATATCTGCAAGACCAAGCCGGAAACGCGATGCCGCAACATGCTTTCCCGGTAAAAGACGGCGGCTGGTGTCTGATTAATGTCGCGGCCGGCTTGTTTGAAGCTTACCAGTTCAAAGACGGTACGCCGTTCAGATATGACAGTCCGCTGTATAACCCGGATAACTTGGGCGAAAACAGAGACCCGCGTCTGGATTATACCATTTATTATAATGGTTCCACTTTTAAAGGAACGGTTTACGACTGCCATCCGGATTCCCAAAGCCCGGACAAAGTGATGGGCGGACAGACGACACAGACCGGCCTGATGATGCGCAAGTATTTCGACGAGACTTTCTCCGGTGACCTGAATAGCTATGGAGGAAATGTCCCCGTTATCCGTTATGCGGAAGTTCTGTTGAGCTATCTGGAAGCCAAACTGGAAGCTGGTGAGGGGATTACGCAAACCTTGCTGGATGAAACCATTAATAAGGTAAGAGGTAGGGCATCTGTCCAGATGCCGGCAATCACGGAAGTGAATGCCGCAAAGCTACGTCCTATTTTGCGCAACGAACGCCGCGTCGAACTGGCGATGGAAGGAATCCGCTATTGGGATTTGCTGCGTTGGGGTATTGCACATGAAGCATTAAATGGCGATATTTACGGTGCTCCTTTCCCCGGTTCTCAACGTACGAGCGTGAAGCCGGGTGGCGAAGCGGACAAATACGGCAGATGGTGGGTGAACAGCCGCGCTTTCCGTCAGGACCAGGACTATAAATGGCCGATCCCGCAATCCGAACAGGATATCAACCCGAATTTGCGATAAGGTGTAGTACATGTGACGTTTGAAGCGGTATAAATAAATTATGATTATGAAATCAACAATCGTATTGGGAATAGGGGCTACCTTGCTGGCCTCCTGTTCCGGAAACAAACAAAAAGCAGAAGAGAAAACAACGCAGCAGCAGAAGCCGAACGTTATTTTCCTGATAGCCGATGATATCGGTTATGGCGACCTGAGTTGTAACGGATCGGAAACGATCCATACGCCGAATGTGGAAAAGCTGGCGGCACAAGGGGTACGTTTTACGGATGCGCATGCGGTGGCTGCGACCAGTACGCCTTCGCGCTATTCACTGTTTACCGGGCATTATGCCTGGCGGCGCAACGATACGGGGATTGCGGCAGGAAATGCCGGAATGGTCATCCGTCCTGAACAGCCGACAGTAGCGGATATGTTTCGTGAATGTGGTTATACAACAGGTGCTATAGGTAAATGGCATTTGGGATTGTCTGACAGGACGGGAGGACAGGATTGGAATGGCTTTATCACGCCGGGACCTTCGGATCTGGGATTCGACTATTCCTATATAATGGCTGCCACAGGTGACCGAGTTCCTTGTGTCTGGGTTGAGAATCAACGTGTTGTGAATCTTGATCCGAATGATCCGATTGAAGTGAGCTATGAAAAACCTTTCCCTGGCGAACCGTTGGGCAAAGACCATCCGGAATTGCTTACCAAATTGAAACCAAGTCCCAATCATGGGCATAATCAGGCAATCGTAAACGGTATTTCCCGTATCGGGTATATGAAAGGCGGCAAACAGGCTTTGTGGGAAGACGAAAATATAGCGGATAGCATCACTTGCAAAGCCGTCCGGTTTATCGAGAACCACAAGAATGAACCTTTCTTCCTGTATGTCGGAACTAATGACGCGCACGTTCCACGCTGGCCGCACCCCCGTTTTGTCGGCAAGAGCGGCATGGGGCCTCGCGGTGATGCTTTGTTGCAGTTCGACTGGACCGTAGGTGAAATCATGGCTGCGCTCGAAAAGGCGGGTATTGCTGAAAATACGTTGATTGTTTTGAGTAGCGACAACGGCCCTGTGGTCGATGATGGCTATGCAGACCGTGCCGTTGAGCTTTTGGGCGACCATAAGCCTTGGGGGCCGTTCCGTGGTGGAAAGTATAGTATCTTTGAAGCCGGAACACGCGTTCCGTTTATCGTCAGTTGGCCGGCGCAGGTGAAACCGGGTGTTTCCAATGCGTTGGTTTCGCAGATCGACTTGTATGCTTCAATGGCAGGCTTGATGGGCAAGACGCTGGAAAACGGCGCCGGACCGGACAGCCGGAACTATCTGGATGCTTTCTTGGGCAAGGATACCAAAGGACGTGATTATGTCGTTGAAGTGGCCGGTTCCCTTTCTGTTTCCGACGGCGAATGGAAGTATATCGCACCAAGCAAAGGAGCTGCCTATCAAAAACTGACTAACATCGAATTGGGTAACAGCAAGGAAGAGCAACTTTACAACTTGAAACAGGATATCGGTGAAAAAAAGAATTTGGCAGCCGAACATCCCGAAATCGTTGCAAGGTTGAAAGCTATTTTAGAAAAGGAAAAGGCTGAATAGTCTTTGTCGCATGAAGTGTGAAAACGCCTGTAGGTAATCTAAAAAACATTCCTACAGGCGTTTTTTTCTTTTTTTATCAGGAATACAGGTTATCTTTGCAAATCATTAGGCTGAAAATAGAAGGATAATGCTGGGATTGATAAGTAAAGGGATTGTGATTGGCGTACTGGTTTCCGCCCCGATGGGCCCGATCGGCATGCTGTGCATACAACGAACGCTGAACAAAGGACGCTGGCACGGGTTTGTTACCGGATTGGGAGCAGCTCTGTCGGACGTGATCTATGCTGCACTGACCTGTCTGGGGATGGGAGTTGTGGTGAACTTTGTGGAGGCGAATCAGGCTCCCTTGCAATTGGCCGGAAGTATCGTGCTGGGTATTTTCGGCTATTATATTTTCCAATCCAATCCTGTCAGGAATCTTAAGAAACAACGGGAGAAAAAATTATCCTTCACCCAGGATTTTATTACGGCTTTTCTTCTTACCTTTAGCAACGTTTTAATAGTCTTGCTATATATCGGCCTGTTTGCCCGTTTTGGCTTTGTCCTGCCGGAACATTCTGTATGGATGTTATTGGGAGGTATTGTTTTTATAGGGGTGGGAGCTATCTTCTGGTGGTTCGGGATTACCTATATAGTGGCTAAATTGAAGAGATGGTTTAATGTGAGAGGTATATGGTTGTTGAATAGGATTGTCGGATCGGTCATTATTTTTTTGTCGGTTGTCGGAGCTTTGTCCGTCTTGCTGACTTCCTATTTGCATCTGCCATTGCTCCAAATCTATAATTGAAATGAAGAAACTGAGAGTCCCTTATTTCGAAGCGCTGGACGTACTGGATTTATCGTCCGTAGGTTTTTTGATGGAAAAGGCCCAGCGGGAGTCGATCGATGTGATTAACTGGGAAGAATATCCCTATAAGCCGATCGTGGCTTTCGATATCGCAAGATCGAAAGTGAATTTGTATATTCGTTACTTTGTAAAGGGCAATTCCTTGAAAGCTCTTTTTACTGAGGATGGTTCACCTGTCTATCAGGATAGCTGTGTGGAGTTTTTTATGAAGCAGCCGGATGATCCCAATTACTATAACTTCGAGTTTAACTGTATCGGGACCTGTGATGCTTCTTATCGGGAATCGCGTGATTCGAAGAAATCGCTGACAGCCGAAGAATACGCTTCCATTCGTCGTTTTTCAAGTCTGCCTCATGCCGCTTTTAGAGAGAAGCGGGGTGTCTATAGCTGGGAATTGGTGGTTGCCATTCCTTTCCGGTTGATGGGGCTTGATCCGGATAATCTGCCGGAAAAGATAATGGGTAATTTCTATAAATGTGCAGACGATACGGAATCTCCGCATTTTGTCAGTTGGAATCCGATTGATCTTCCTGCTCCGAACTTTCATTGTCCGGAGTTCTTTGGGGAAATTTATTTGTAAATTAAAAAGCGGGTATCTGATTTCACGGATAGCCGAATGATCCGACGGGGGAGGACTCGCCGGATCATGGCTTGATGTCGAACAAGATGCTGTTCGGCAGGTTGCTTCCGGCTTCCGGATAATACTTGATCAGGATATTTTTCGCAGATTGCGCTATTAAAGTGCCGCAAACCGTTCATCCCCTTTGGCTGTCACCGCCGTACATTCCATTTCGACCAGCCAGCCGGTCCGGCAGACCGGAGCACGAACGATGATATAAGGGAGGTTGGGATGGTGTTCGTCCATATACTGTTTGACCCGTGCATGATCCGCCGTATCGCGGATATAGATTACCGCCTGCATGATATCGTCCAAAGTGGCATCCGCCTCCTTTAGCAGGGCTTCGATATTCTCGATCATGCGGGAAGCCTGTTTCATCACATCGCCGGCATGCACGATTTCTCCGTACCGGTCGATGCTTGCCGTGCCGGAGATAAAGATGTGGCGGCGGTCGCCGTATGTGACAGCCGTTCCCCGTTCGAACGTAACGCCATATTCATACGTGCGGTTCAGGTGTTCGGGAGCGTATAGATAGCGGATTTGTTCGGGACAGATACCGGAAACGGCATACGTGTCCATTGTCACGAATACCATCGGATCGAAATAGCGGCCCTCGATCCCCGTACTGGCGATGAAATGAGTCTCTTCCGTCAGGTTTTGTGTCGCGAACACTTCTTTGCGGGCTTTTACCACACCCGGATAATTCACGTCTACGTTTTGTACGAAAATCCACGTACGCAGGCAATTGGCTGCCAGCGTGCAATTGGCTTCCGTCAGTTGCAGGATATAATCGCGGAAGATCAGGCGGGTCTGGTATTCCGAATTAGCCGCCCGGTTGCACTGGTTGGCGCCTAAAATCTGGCCGTATGCACCGTGATGCGCCTCAAACAATCCGCTTGGCAACACCTGTGTCTGCACGCCTGTCTGCAACCAGGCCCACAGCGCGATCTTCGTCCCGTTCATCGGCGCTTGTTGTACGATGGATAGCGCGCAATAGGAGGAAAGTCGTTCCCGTTCCATCAGTTCATCCGTTTGATTGGTCACGTCGCTCAGGAAATAACGCCGGAAAATGGCGACCGGATTACCCGGCAACTTTTCCACAGAGCGGGCGTAAACATCTTGTATATGTTGCAACTGAGTGTGAAAATCCTCCATGCTGTCCGTCTGTTGGAAGAAGATATGGTATTCCGTTATACCTCTGGAAGATTGAAATGAGGTGATTTGCACCTCCGTCGTGCCGTATGTTTTTCTTATCAGGTTCATCTCTGTATTGTGTTTTTGCGGTATAGATCGTAAAAATAAGGCTATTTAATTGAAAATTGAAAATTGAGAGTTGAAAATTACTTAGAGCCTGTTTAAATTTTGTTCAGCAACAAGTCGAATTCACCCATGGAAGACCATTTGCCCATATCTCACGCAAATTATATTTTCGTTTTCTTTCTTGCAGGTTCAAGATTTTCTTGATAACTTGCCACTATGTTTCTTCTAAATCCGTCGAATACATAAAATTATTTCAAGTGTGGTAACTTAAAAATAATCATTTTCGCGGAAAGAAGAAACACTCTTTCAATATTAAACTTTAAAATTTAAACAGACTCTTAGTATGGAAAATATTGGTGCGATAATAAACAATGAAAAGATTCAATTTGATTTTATTGTTGAAAATGTGGATGATTGTATCAATGGTTGTGCCCTTCTATAAGTAACTATGAATTATATCTACAAACTAAATGTATAAAAAATGATTAAAAAAGAGTTGATATTGTGTATATTAGCCGTTTGTTTATTTTCATGTAAAGATAATAAAGGTACTATTGCGCCTTTTGGTGTTCCTGAACAAGGAAATATAATTGCTGAATTAAACATTACAGAAAACGGAGATACTGTAGTATCCTGTGATATTGAGAAAGTTTCGTATTCTTTTTCATTGAAAATTAGTGATTTGATTGATTCTATAGAGATAATAAAATTAGATGCTACAAATCCTGATTATTATGTAAAAAGTAGAGAGGTGTCTTTGTCAGATAACTATATTGGCATCAAAACCGAAAATCAATATAAATTATTTGACAAAAAAGGGAAGTTTGTATCTTATATAGGACGAAGGGGAGGGGGACCTGGAGAATATTCTGATTTTATATATGACTCCCAAATAGATGAAGAGAATAATAGGATATATCTTATAGAAATGGATAATGTATCTAAAATCTTAGTTTATGATTTGTCTGGAAATTATGTAGAAGACATTCCGTTGGCGTATAAGTTGCATAAAGGTCGTATAAAATTAAACAATAAGACATTAACAATAATTTCTTTGCCTTGGAGAGGAGATGAAACTCCTTTAGTATGGGTACAAGATTTCAAAGGCAATCTAATTTCTGAAATATGGAAAAATGAGGTTGCTGTTCAACCAGAGTTTAGTAGTGAAATATATTCTAATATGCTTGGTCGGAAGAATAACTCAGAACTTTTTATAGTATCTGCCGAACCACGCTGTGATACTTTGTATAATTATAGTACAATAAATGGTTTGTCCCCTAAGTTTACAGTTAACTATTCTGATAAGAAAATTCCGCTACATACATATTATGAACTACCTCACCATTATATCATTGAACTGTATGAGAAGATAGCAATGGGGATAGATTATACAACTTCTACAAATAGTCGTATAATAATAGATAAAAAGACTTTGAGAGGGGGATATTTTGATTTGATTCTTGATCCTTTAGGTGGTATATTATATAATGGGTATATTGCAGAAGCAAAAAATGGTTATTTTGTATTAAACATAGACCCAGGTGATCTTAAAGATATTATAAATGATTCTAAAAGCATGCTAAAGAAATATCTAAACGAAAGAGATATCCAAAAATTGCAAGAAGTGGACGCATCCATTTCTTATGATGATAATAATTATATTATTATAGGAAAATGGAAATAGAAAAGAAAATCAACACTGTCGCAGATTATTACTTAGAGCCTGTTTAAATTTTGTTCAGCAACAAGTCAAATTTAAAAATAATCATTTTCGCGGAAAGAAGAAACGCTCTTTCAATATCAAACTTTAAATTTTAAACAGGCTCTTAATAAAATAAGGAACGGTGCTGTTTGGAAGTCGAGGCTTGCTGTTCGGATGATAAATTTCCGTGGGATAAAATATCCGGGTAATTTTATCTCATGGATTAAGAGCCTGTTTAAATTTTGTTCAAAAAGTTTTTTTCAACTTCTTTTGAGCTTCTTTCCGGTCTGTTTTCCTGTTTTTATTCGTCACATAGCCCGCTATGCTCCTTATAAAAACAGAAAAACATCCTCAAAAAGAACTCTCAAAAGAATGTTGAACAAAATTTAAACAGGCTCTAACAAACGGCAGATTCCGAAAAGCCGGAACAGAGTAGGAATATTGTAAAAAGTAAGATTATGGGAAATTTTGCAGATTTGGGTAATTTTCAGTTCGTGACGGTAGATGAAAAAGGACTTATCGGTAGTGTTTATTTTGAAAGAGGCCGGATTCGTCTGGTGCATAAATATGGTCCTTGCATCTCTGATTTTGCAAGTATGCTGGAGAAGGAAAGAAAACGGAATCCTGACATTGTCGATATACGTGTATCACGTTCTTTTCCGGATGTTAAAGGATTTAATGCAGACAGAAAGACGGCAATGGCCTTTGCCTCTCAGAAAATGTCTCTCTTTGAAATTATGGAGTTTTTGGATAATACCGGAAAAGTATTGTTGACGAAACATCATAAATCAAGGGGATGTCCTTGCCAAGAGATCGCGTTCTCAAAAACGGTGGTGAGCAAATGTGGAGATATATTCAACAAGCTGGATACATTGGAATTCAGGAACCGGCAATCCCTGTTTTCCGAGGCCCGGAAGTCTCTTGAAAAGTTGAATGTGACTCCTGACGAACGAGATGGGATGTTGCCTTTTCTTTCGTTTTATAATGAAATGACTGATATTTCCTGTTACATTTATGGGATAGACAAAAAAGCAGTTCATCTCCCGAAGGACTATGGTTTTTCTGTATTAAAGAAATAAGGATGTGTTAAAATAGAAAACCGGATGCAGAGTAATCTGCGTCCGGCAAATATCGTTTTTTGATACATCTCTTTACTTTGTGCTTGTTTCGTTATTCTTCATCATCTTGCCTGTATTTCTTATTCCAAAGCCGGATGATATCTGCCTTGGTCAATTCTTCCGTAAAAAAACGGATCGGGATTCCATATACGTCTTTTCCGTCACTGATCGTTGTGATGTAGTTGTCGAATGCGGTGAGCAGGCTGTTCAGGTCGATCACGTTGTTTTGTTCCTTGTCTGTTTTTGAAGCGGTTTCGAGTAAGGTGGAAAGCCGTTTGTTTTGTGCGTTGAGGTAGTGCATGCGGTAGATGCTGTTTCGGTTGGCCGAAGCGACTGTCTGCCTTTCCTCCGCTTCGGAATCCAATAGTTTCTCCAAGTCATCGTCCGGGATTTTAGACATTTTCGGGAACTTGTCGTTCAACGTGTTTGCCTTCAATGTCGGAAAAACGCCGGAAACCAACAAGCTCACTTGAGATGTGATCGTATGTTTTACTAATATGGAACGGACTTGTTCGAGAATTTCCGGATCGACGCCAAGCTCTCCGTTCATGTAGCTCAGCCAGCCTCCGGCCTGTAGTTTTTTTTGCAATTCGTTCGACAAATCTTCTCCTTCCTTGATGTTGCTTAAATCCGAATGGAACAGATGGACCATCCCGACAAAGCAGGAGCCGTATGCAGCTCCTTTTATGATGGTAAGCGGTTCTCCTGTTTCTTCCGCTCCTATGCCCGTAGTTAGAGGAGGCAGGACGATTTGGTCGGCTGCCGGGTGGTATTTGTTCCAGGCATGAATCGCTTCGTCCGGGTCGATGTCGTTTAGTGAGTCAAACATGCGGATGTTCCGGTGCGTGCACGATGCGGTGATAACAAATGTGCCGTTGAAATGGGCGTTGTTGGTCTGGCCCATCACCTGTGCCGTTGCTTCGGTTGCCAATGTCTGGTCTCCGCCTTGTGAAACGAACTGTCTGACCTGGGCGAGCATGCTGTCTATGTTATTGCCTTGGAACGAGAAGTAATGGGAGTCGAGTTTGAGAGAATCGACATGCCAAGGCTTTTCCTTCAATTCCCCGTGCAGCAGGCAGACCGGTGTCGATATGGCTTTCTCACTCGATTCGATTTTGGCTTTTTCTTTTTTCAAGCCGGCGATAATCTCTTCGTTGCGCATGAATGTTTCCAGATAGGCCGATGCGGCGTTGAGAATTGTCTTGTCCAGTTCCTTTATTTTCTCATTCAGGTTTTGGACATCGATATGCATGCTTTCTAACTCATTCAGCTTCATTTCCAAAGTCCGTTTCATCCATGTGGCGGCATCGAGGTTTTCCCGGGCGATTTCGGAGTCGGCCGAGACTTGTTCTATCCGTTGTATTATCTGTATCAGTTTGGTGCTGGCTATGCAGCCAGGCACCAAAGTTGAATGATTGTAGGGTATCATATATGTCTGTCCGTATTAATCAGTCCCTTCATCGTCAAGCGTTGGATTGTCTTCCGCTCTTTTAGGCTTGGAGTCATCCAAGGAGCCTGCCATGTTGTAGGCATTCGGGTAATAATGGTTCAGCCAGGCGCGTGTTATGCCGGACTTGTTCAGCGGTTTTAAGAAATAGTTGATCGGTATGCCGACGTTTTCATCTGAGGATACGCATTTTTCTATGTAGTCGTCCATGGCAGTCATCATGCTGTTGATGTTGATTATGCTGTTTTCCTGCTCTTCCATTTTTGACAACCCTGCGATAGAGGCGGTGATGGAGGCGTTTCGGAGTTCGACCATCTGCTTTCCGGTCAAGGCCTTGCGTGCGCCGGATGCCATCGTGTTGTTTTCTTCGGCTGTCATACCTTGCAGTTGGGCCAAGCGTTGCAGCGGATTTTCCTTGTCCGATTCGACAAACTGCATGACGGAACTTTTGACGATGTTCGATTTCAAAGTCGGGATGATTCCCATTGTCACTAAAGAACAGTGCGACTGGATGTTTTGTGTGCTTAGCATGTTTTTTACATCTGTTGCGAATGAAGACGTGACTCCGAACTCGCCGTTCAAGGACGAAACCCAAGCTCCCATGTTCATTTTCTCCTGGATTTGCGATGCTATGGTTGACATGGATTCCATGGAGATGGTCGTCGTGTTGTTGAGGATGTGTACCATGCCGACCAGGCTGGAGCCGAATGTCGCCCCTGAAAGGATGTAGATGGCAGGATCGGCCAATGTTTCTTCCTTCATTTCTGCCACGATCGATTGCAGCGGACTGTTCGTTTTGATCTTGTCTTCAGGGTAGATATAGTTCCAGGCTCTTACGGCTTTGTCGACGTCGATATTGAGAGGGGCGAATATCCTGGCGTCCCGATGTGTGCATGATATGCTGATGACGAGTGTGCCTGCGATCTTGTGGTTTGCCAGTTGCATGTTTATCTGCTGCTGGACGGACAAAGACATCTGCTGTGCGTTGTGCGTGCCGAGGAAACTCAGGGCATGATTGACAAACGACGAAATGTCGGCGGCATGCGACGTGCCGTTTTCCGTATTTGTTTCGCAGGAGAAATATTGGACGTTCAGTTGCATCGAATTGTTGCCCAATGGCATGTTTTTTATTTCGCTCCGGTTATAATCCAGCGGGCTTTCCACATCCGAATGCACGTCACGGATGGTCGAACGGAGCAATTGCACTCCTTTCTCAGCGATCATCTTGAGATTGCCGTATTCGATTGCAGCCTTTTGGATTTGCGCTTTGACCGTTTCTCCTTCTTGTATCAAGGCTGTCACGTCGACACCCATTTCCAGCATTTCCCGTATGGTCGCGTCTAAACTGCGCTTGAGTGTTATCAATGAGTTCAAATTTGTTTCGGCCGCAGTAACCGGCGCTTGCGCAGCTGCGATTTTTTCGAGGATGCTGACCCGGAGCGGGTGGACGATGTTCCCCATTGTCAATGAGGGGTCATAAGGAATTGTGTTAGGCATGATTTTTTTGTTTTATATGAATGATAAAAGTTTGTGTGTCAAAAATAAAGATTATGAATCAAAAATAAGGATTGAGTTTGCGAGTTGCATTTTTGGTTATGCAAATGATCTGATTTAACGTTTGTTTTTCTGTCTGTCGTTTCTGTTTATCTTTAAAAAATAGAAATGTTCGAAAATCTTTTCCCTGTATTCCCGCCCGATCGTGAGCCATTGGTCATGCACGTGGATGGCGTTGCCCATCAGTTCGCTCACGTAATCCATGTTGATGACGAATGAACGATGTATTCGGATGAAATTGGCCGGCAAAGTCCGTTGTACTTCGGCAAGGGGCAGGGAAAGCAACAAGTTTTTCCGGTTTATTTGATGGATCGTGCAATAGCTGCCCTCCGCTTTGGCATAGATGATGAATTCCAGGTTCAGTTTGACATAACTTCCGGAAGAATAGGCGAAAACGTACTTTGTCTTTTCGTGGCAATCGATTGTGTCGGTATCATCTTCCAATCCCAAAATCATCTCTTTGTTGTTTACACCTCTGATAACTATGACCTCAATGTCTTTCAGTTGGGGAGGTAAGGTGAGTACAATCCTCTGTTTTTTTATTCTCATATAATTTTGTTGTTATTTGCAACAAATAAAAGACGGACGTGTACTTCTTTTAGATAAATTATCCGAAATGGTATGTTTTACTTTCCCAATAATAGCTTTTTGCTGTTTTTAACAAATTTCGCCACCGATACGGACTAACTTACATAAATGTCTTTTGCAAAAACAACTGTCATACTATCATTCATCTATCATAACCATCATGGTGGAAAATGATAACGTGCTGTGTATCTGTAAAGCCGCTTGAGATCCGGGTGTGCCCACCACGGGGACACGGGTGCGGGAGAGGTGCAGACCCGGGTCTGCGCGAAGTCCTGACGGGGATGTACCGATGTTTATCCGCCATGTCGGAGGTACTTTTATGCCCTGTTTTTGCATCTTATTCGCCGAAAAAGGTTGTTTCCTATACGGTGGTTTGGGTTCGAAAAAAGTCGGATTTGCAAGAAAAACGAAAAAAGAAGATTTGTTGTTTTTGTAAGTGCTTGATTATTAGAGAGGCTTAGTAAAGGGAAAAGTTCTTGTAAAGAGATGTTTTTATTATGCTTTATCTGTTGAAAATCAAGGAGTACCGTATAAAAAACAAAATGACAAAAAAAACGTTCGTTTTTATTTGCCATTTTCACTGCACAAAAATACAACTACTTTTTGAACCTGCAATCGTTTTCCCGAATAATTTTCCCAATTCTATATTCTTTCTTATCAATCAGATAACTTACCTTGTACGAAAAACCGCCTTTCCGATACGAATCCTTCCGAAGGCCCTCTAAAAATGGCAAATAAAAACGAACGTTTATGCTGCCATTATACAATAATCAAATAAGCGCGGCGGCATGGCTTCCGCCCGTTGTAGAAACGATAGAGATTCAATATACATTATTATTATTAATTAAAAGGTTAAATTATGAACAAGAGATTTTCTACTCTTTTGGCTGCCGCCCTGGTAGCCGGTGGCGTCTCGGCTTCTGCACAGACAACTCTTAAGGTGTTGTTGGAGGTGGGAGACCAAGGCTATGTCACGTTAGGTTGCGGAAGTTCTACCGAGTATCTTTCTATTGCCGATGGCAAGTTTGATTTTGATCAGACGGACTTTGGAAGCCTTACCGACGTGAAAAAAGCATTCGAAGGAGTGTGGCAAATGACCATCAATGAAGCCAAGACTGTTGACGGCGTTCCTACTTTTACATTCGTGAACAAGGCGACAGGCATGCCTTTCGCTGTTCAGTTGGTAACAAACAACAAAGGTACTTCAACTGAAGTTGCAGCTTATGCTGACGGCGGTAATACGGACTGGGGTTATGAACCGTCATTAGGTCTGTACCACATCGCGGGAGACTCTGTTTTCTATTTCAGCGAAAACAAGTTGTGTGCTATCAAGGGTAAATTGGTGGATGCTTTGAATGAAACTCCGACAGACCCGATTGCTCCGAAAGCGGCAGATGAATTGGTATTCGACATCACCCCTGACATTTTCAACTACCTCGTAGGTAAAGATGGCAAGTTGCACTTCAACGGTGGCAAGGATGTTGTTGGTACTGGCAATGTGAATATCTTGACGGCTAAGGCATGGAAAGCTTCTTCTGCTAACACAAACAGTTCTGCTACTGCTACAGACTTCATGCTTTCTTCAACGAAAGACTCTTCTAAGATTAAAACTCCTATGCACTTGGTAGTGGATACTGCTTTCTATGGCCGTTCTGCAACTACTCAATTGAACAAGCTGGCTATTGACTCTATCGCTGGTACGTTCGTTTATGGAGCAAATGGTGCGCTGACTTATACAGATCCGGCTAATACGTATGAGGAAGTAAAAGACAAGACTGGTAAAGTCGTTGCTTTGAAACCGCGTTTCCCGCTGGGTAGTGCAGTCTTTACAGGTAAATATCATTTGGCTAATGACTCTATTGCACTGTATGCTAAGAATATGGTGACGGTTGCTGATGTTGCTGGTACTTCGGTTGCTGAAAATTATGCGATAGACGGTGAGGTTTCTTCTGTCAATGCTGATTTGGCAGCTTTGAAAACTGCAGCAAAGGCGTTGATTGATGGTAAATTGGATGCTAAGATTGATGCAGTGAATGCTATAGGAAATTTTACAGTCTTCGGTAAAGATGTTGCTGTTACTGCTGCAGCTTCTTCAACTCCAGATGTGTATGATTATAGTGTTGCTGGTACTCCTGTAGGTACTGACAAATCATTCGCAGAGATACAAACTGCACTTAAAACAACCGATTTGGCTGCGGAATACAATCAGTCTAAGACTGATTTGGAAAGTGCTATTGATGATTGGGCAACAGAAAAACAACCTACTTATGAAGCTACAGATGCAACAAGCGGCGTTACAATCTCTGCCACTTACACAGCAGCATCCACAACTCCGGCTTACCGTGAAATCACAGCTTCAGCCGCTACTCCCGGTGATGGTCTGATCGCCCTGAAGTATCTGACAGACAGAACTCTTGTTCTTACTCCGAACTTCTTGATTGCAGATATGGATGACGATGCGGAAGCTAAGAAAGCCGACTTCATCCTCCCTCTGATCCAGTCCGGTTTCACCGCAGCAGTAGCAGGAAACGACTACAGCTCGGAAAATGACGGTCTGTACGTGATCACGAACGGTAAAGGCCAGTATTTGGCTGCTCCGATCTACAATACTGTAAACGGTGCAACTTCTGTCGCTAAGTGGGTGACTGTAAACGCAAGCTTGCAGGAAGTGAAACACATGCCGGCTTACCAGTGGGTAGTGTTGAAAGACAAGAACTATTCAGATGCGGTTAAGAAAACTTCTCCTGTGACAATCGCGAACCGCGAGTTTGCAAGCTTGAATTCCTCTGTTCAGTTGAACAAGAAAGCCGGTGCTGCCAATTCTTATGTAAGCGCCGCTGCATTGGGTATGGCTGCAACAGACTCCTTGAAGTTCATCCAGATCAAAGATTTGGCTATCCTGTCAGATACATTGCTGGGTTACAAGAATTTCGAAAAGGATTCCTTGCTGGTGAACCGTTATACGTTCAACTACCTGCACGAATATGCAAAAGACAAGTATATCGTGAAGTCTGCAAAAGACTCATTGGCTAAAGCTACCGACGGCACTCTGGCCTTCAAGGTAGAAAGAGTGAACGGCATCTACGACTATGGTTTCAAAGTAACCAAAGAAGTTGCCGAACGTATCGCAGGCTTGAAGCAATTGCGCCGTCAGGCTTATAAGATCTATATCCCGACAGTCAAGGGTGACCTGTACTTGTGCGAAAACACAGAACACCAGTATATGTTCACAACTGTGGCTAACGGTGCTCCTGCTACCCTGTTGTTCAAGGAAGAAAACGACTTGACGAACAACAAGCACTATCATGCACTGTTGGCAGTTGAGCAGTCTACTGCAACTTGGGGTGCGCTTGCAACTGAAACTTACACGAAAGTCGGTGTATCTGACGAAACTGTAATCCTGAAAGACCAGGAAATGGATGAAACAAGAACATCTACGTTCTTCATCGGCAAATACGATGCTCCTCTGTACCGCCGCTTCAACTCTTTGGAATTGGAAGGCAATGAAGGCGATGCAGCCGACACATTGAGATTCAAAGAAAAGTATCGTGGTGAATATCTGCAGATCGAAGCTAACCCGAACTTCACGGTTAAGGGTATCGACTTCCTGGGTATCTATACTCCGGACTTCACGAAGGACGGCAAGTCATTCATCGTTGACACAGCTTGGGTAAATCGCGGACAGGGCGAAATCAAGCCTCAGTACTTGATCTCTATCGACCGTGAAGACCAGAAATTCGAAGCAGGCGAAAGATGTCCGGTTTGCCAGGCATTGATCGACGCAGGCAAGCAGCCGGTAGAAAACTGTCCGCACGACAAGGCCGGTGTATCTCCGTTCCACTTGGGTAAATACCTGGTTAACTTCGCCGATTCTGTTGCAAATACAGACTATGCTTGGAAGGGTTACACTCGCGCAGGTTTCGTGAAAGCCGCTCACATGGGTGACAGCCTGTATATCTTGAAAGACCAGTTCGCTGACGTGACAGTTGCAACGTTCGACACAGCTAAGATCCACAAAGCAGTGAAAGAAGGCAAATATGCAGCAGCCAACATCCGCAACTTGCGTGGCGATGCTCACAAGACGGTTACTTGGTCAATGCGTTTCGTTAATCCGGAAGTTGCCGCCAACGAAAACGAAGACGACCGTGCATTCTTGATGGAATCTCTGGCTAAGAATCCGACAGACGTGATCGCTCCGATCAACGGCCAGTGGTTGAAGATGCAGAACGGATGTATCGTATTGTCAGGTTCTATGGCAGGCTCTACTTCTTCGTTCGACCAGATCACGAATGCGGACGATGCCTTGATCTTCACGATCGAAGAGGGTAACGCAGACGATATCGCTACAGACAACGAAACGATCGCTACATCCGAAGTAGCCGTTATCGCCGGCGAAGGCCAGGTAACGATTGCAGGTGCAGCAGGCAAGAAGGTTGTTATCTCTAACATCCTCGGCCAGGTAGTTGCCAACACGGTTGTTGCTTCCGACAATGCTGTAATCGCCGCTCCTCAGGGTGTCGTAGTAGTAGCTGTCGAAGGCGAAGAAGCTGTCAAGGCTATCGTGAAATAATAGAAACAAACAATATCCTTTGCCGGGGGGGATTGATCCCCCGGCAACAGAATGAATTTTATAATCAAATAATCATCGGTTGCGTACCGCGAAGATGCACGCCGTGTATCTTTATAAACAACGGTAATTACCCTGCGAGAGGCGAACGAGCGGCCGGTTAATATTAATAATACTAAAGTAATGAAATTAAAAGTTCTTCTGCATCTCCCTCTGTGAAGACCGGATGCAGACACAAAAACAAGCCCCGGCGGTACGAGTACTGCCGGGGCTTCGTTGTTATGTGAACAATACCTGCATTCGTTTGTCCAATCATTTGTATATACAATATATATGATATATATTTGTATCATATATAGTAAAATCATGGACGCAGTAATTAAAAATACAAAAAGAAAAGTGATAGATATCCCGGAAGACGTCTTCCGTTGCTTATCTATCAAGGCGGCTGCACAAGGTACGAATCTTAAAAGATACATAGAAGGCCTTTTAGCAAAAGACGTGGAAGACGCTGTCGCTAATATGGCTGATAGCGAAGCTTATAGATGGCTGTCTACACATGATCCTGATGGGCTGGTTCCCGCTGGCAAGGAAGAGCAAGATGAATTCCGTAAATGGCTTGCTGTATGAAGGTTGAATTTTCGAAACCATTTATTAAGGCTGCAAGTAAATTATCAGGAAAAATAAAAGATGCTTTGCGGAGTGCGATCCGTGAGGTCGAATGTGCTAATAGTATCGATGAAATTACGGATTGCAAGAAACTTGTAAATTTTAACTATGTATATCGTGTTCGGGTAGGAGGATATAGAGCGTTTTTCATTTTCCATGTTCAAATTAAAGATGATGTAGTGTTATTCCAGTATCTGTTGTCGAGAGGGGAAGCATATGATAAGAAAAACGAGGAAAATTTACGAAAGAAGGATGTGTAATATAATATAGTTTTCAGATAGGAGGAAAAGACGTATCTTTGCAGCACTAAACCGAAATAGACAAGATAAGCTTATGAAGTTTGAAAACGAGAACTGGGCGCAGTTCAAAGGAGAGACCTGGAAAAAGGAGATCAATGTCAGAGACTTTATCCAGAACAATTACAAACCTTACGACGGAGATGATTCCTTCCTTGTACCCTCTTCGGAGAAAACGAAGAAAGTGTGGAACAGACTGACCGAGATGTTTAAGGTTGAAAGGGAAAAAGGTGTGTATGACGCAGAAACGAAACTTCCCCAAGGAATTGACACATACGGACCCGGTTACATCGACAAGGAAAACGAGGTAATCGTCGGTTTGCAGACAGACGCCCCGCTGAAACGCGGTATCTTCCCGAAAGGCGGCATCCGCATGGTCGAAAACAGTCTGGAAGCCTATGGCTATCATCTGGACCCGATGACAAAAGAAATCTTCACCAAATACAGAAAGACGCACAACGAAGGTGTTTTCTCCGCTTATACGGACGAAATGATCGCTGCACGCCGTTCCGCCATTATCACGGGCTTGCCTGATGCTTACGGGCGCGGACGTATCATCGGCGACTACCGCCGTGTGCCTCTGTACGGAACCCAGATCCTGATCGAAGAAAAGAAACGTTTCCAGAAACGTCTCGATATCCAGGAACTGACGGAAGAAATCATTCAGAGCCGTGAGGAGATAACGGAACAGATCAAAGCACTGAAAGCATTTGAAAAAATGTGTGCCGGTTATGGCTTCGACGTGACACGTCCGGCAAAGGATGCCCGCGAAGCTGTGCAGTTCTTGTATTTGGCTTATCTGGCTGCCGTAAAGGACCAGGACGGAGCGGCCATGTCTCTCGGACGTACTTCGACTTTCCTTGATATCTATATTGAAAAGGATATCCGCGAAGGCAAGCTGACGGAAGAGGAGGCACAGGAATTGATCGACCAGTTTATTATCAAGCTGCGTATCGTCCGTTTCCTGCGTACGCCGGAATACAACGACCTGTTCTCCGGTGACCCTGTTTGGGTGACTGAATCGCTGGGTGGACAAGGGGTTGACGGCCGCTCGCTGGTGACAAAGACATCTTACCGTTATCTGCATACCCTGTATAACCTCGGTCCGGCTCCCGAACCCAACCTGACGGTGCTATGGTTCAACAATGCACCGGATAACTGGAAGAACTTCTGTGCGAAAGTGTCTATCGATACTTCTGCCATCCAGTATGAGAACGACGACCTGATGCGTCCGGACTATGGCGACGATTACGGTATCGCCTGCTGTGTGTCTCCGATGAAGATCGGTAAGCAGATGCAGTTCTTCGGAGCACGTGCCAATCTGGCCAAGTGCCTGTTGTATGCGATCAATGGCGGGCGTGACGAGAAATCGGGCGTGCAGGTGGCTCCTCGTTTCGAACCCATCACCAGCGAATACCTGGATTATGACGAAGTGATGGAGAAATACGAGCAGATGATGCGCTGGTTGGCAAAGGTATATGTCAATGCGCTGAAGATCATCCACTACATGCACGACAAATATGCGTATGAAGCATTCGAAATGGGACTTCATGACGGAGATGTGGAACGTATCCGCGCAACTGGTATCGCCGGCCTTTCTATCGTTGCCGACTCGCTGGCTGCCATCCGTGACACGAAGGTGAAGGTGATCCGTGACGAACGCGGTTTGGCTGTCGACTTCGAGCGCGAAGGCGAATATGTGCCTTTCGGAAACAACGACGACCGTACGGACAGTATTGCAGTCGACATTACCGAGAAGTTCATGGAATACCTGCGCCAGCACCAGACATACCGCAATGCCACTCCGACACAGTCAGTCCTGACGATCACTTCAAACGTGGTTTACGGCAAGAAAACCGGAACGACTCCTGACGGCCGTCCGGGTGGTACGCCGTTCGCTCCGGGGGCCAACCCGATGAACGGACGCGATACGAAAGGGGCTGTCGCTGCTTTGGCTTCTGTTGCCAAACTGCCGTTCCAGCATGCGCATGACGGTATTTCTTATACATTCGCCGTTTCTCCTGCAACGTTGGGTAAGGAACGCGATATTCAGGTGAATAACCTGGTGAGCCTGTTGGATGGCTATTTCACTCCCGACGGCGGACAGCATCTGAATGTGAACGTATTCGATAAAGACTTGCTGTTAGATGCGATGGAACATCCGGAGAAATACCCGCAGCTTACGATCCGTGTTTCGGGTTATGCCGTCAACTTCGTGAAACTGACACGCGAACAGCAGCTTGACGTCATCTCGCGCACCATCAACAGCAGTTTATAATTGTCAATTAATTGATATGTTGGGGCGCATACATTCTTTAGAGAGTTTCGGGACCGTAGACGGTCCCGGAATTCGCTTTGTCGTTTTCATGCAGGGTTGTCCGCTTCGCTGCCTGTATTGCCACAATCCGGATACCTGGGAGGTAAAAAGCGAGACGCCTTATCAGATGGAACCGGAAGCCTTGCTTGCCGAGGTGTTGCGCTATAAGAATTTCATTGCCAAAGGCGGGGTTACCGTGACCGGCGGCGAGCCTTTGTTACAACCTGATTTCCTCAAAGAGTTTTTCCGTCTCTGCCGTGAGAACGGCATTCATACGGCGTTGGATACTTCCGGGCATATCTGTTCCGGCAAAGCGTTGGATGTGCTCGAACAGGTCGATCTGGTTCTGTTGGATATCAAGACGATCGACGCCGCGCTGCATCCCCGCCTGACAGCAGTAAAACTCGATAACACCTTGCGTTTTCTTGATGAACTGGAGAAACGCGGCATCCCCGTATGGATTCGCCACGTGATTGTGCCCGGCCTGACGGACGATGATGAAGCCTTGAACAAGCTGGCGGAATATATCAGCTCATATAAGGTGGTCCGGAAAGCCGAACTTCTGCCTTATCATACGATGGGCGCCTATAAATATGAAGCCCAGGGCCTGGACTATAAACTAAAAGACGTGGAACCACTTTCTGCCGAACGGTTGGCTAATGCCAAAGCGATCTTTGCGAAACATGGAATAACCGTATAATTCTGATCGAGTGTCTGCTCTTTGGTGATGATCGGTCTGCGGCTGATCCGGTTGACTATATGGAATAAATGAACGGGCTGTTGATAACTCTGTTGAAAACCCTGTTAAGAACTATGTTTGGCACATGAAAAATCAAGTATCCGGGATCAACATCTACAACGACTTTTCCGGGTACATGGCATTCCACCATTCCGGCTGGTCTTATAAGATGAAGTTGAACTTTGACAAGAAGAAAAGCCTCCAACTCGTGGAGGCTTTTTTATTTTGTCTGACTGAATGCTTACTGGATATTGATCTCGTCCACAAACAAGAATGCCGGACTGCCTGCGCCTCCGTGCCATGCCGGCAGTTTGTCGCTCTTGATGATGACTTCGACATAGCGGGCTTTTACCGGGTCGAAGGAGATTTCCTGCGGATAAAGACCGTCTTTGTCTTCCTTGCTTAAAGACGGGATGGTCTTTGAAGCTACCTCCTTGAAGTTCTGCCCGTCGTCCGAAACCTTTACGGTAATGCCTGTCGCGCCCATGATCCAGTCCCCTTTCACGACATTCGTGTTGAAGGAAACCCGGTTGAATCCGGTCGGTTCTTTCAGGTCGATAACGGCATCCAGATCCTTGCCTTGGAATCCTAACCAACGTCCGGTCTTGTAGTTGTCGTTGCCGCTCAGGCCGTCGGTCAGTTCCGGTCCGCCGTTGAAGTCATACCCTTTGCTGGGTGCTACCTTCAGAGTGACGGGTTTGGCTGTCGCCTTGTTGAAGTCTATCTTTTCGGAGAAGACGCGGCTGTTTCCGGTCGGTCGGACGGCTATGGCCTTTACTTCTGCATTTTGCTTGATGCGGAGCGGAGCTTCGTATTTCGGGCTGGTTGCCGTCGGTTCGCTGCCGTCGAGCGTATAATGGATATCGGCGCTTCCTTCGGTTTCGAGTGTCACGACGATTTCGCCTTTGTCACCGTCGGTAGCAAAGGAGGCGCGTATGTCGAAGATGTGTTTGGCATAGTTGTAGCCCAAACGGTCGTAAAGTTCGGTCATGCGGACCAAGCGCGGCAGGAATGCTTTGAAATCTTTCGGGGCATTCGACCATTGCACTTCTGCCAAGGCATCCATACGTGGCAATACCATATATTCAACCTGGCTGAATGTCGGGACATATTCCGTCCAAAGGTTTGCTTGTACGCCGGTTACATATTTTTGATACTTTTCTGGGATTCCGGCGGTCGGTTCGAACGAATAGACACGTTCCAACGGCAGATAACCGCCGATGGCGAGCGGTTCGAGTTCCGTGTCGGTAGACTGGTAGTAGTCGAAATAGAGGTAGGAGTTGGGCGTCATGATCACATTGTGTTCTTGTTTGGCCGCTTCGATACCGCCTCCCACGCCGCGCCAGCTCATCACCGTGGCGTTCGGGGCCAGCCCGCCTTCCAGGATTTCGTCCCAGCCGATGATATGGCGTCCTTTGCTTTCGACGAATTTCTCCATGCGTGAGATCACATAGCTTTGCAGGTATTCTTCGGCCGTATGCTTGTTGTCCCCTTTGATGCCTTCCGCCTTGATGCGTGCCTGGCACTTCGGACAGCTCTTCCAACGCACTTTCGGGCATTCGTCGCCGCCGACGTGTATATATTCGGACGGGAAGAGGTCGATCACCTCGCCCAGCACATCTTCGAGGAAGGTCATCGCCTTTTCATTGCCGGCACAGATCACGTCGTCCGATACGCCCCACTGGGTCCATACTTCATACGGCCCGCCCGTACAACCCATATCCGGATAAGTCGTGATGGCTGCCAACTGGTGACCGGGCAGGTCTATTTCGGGGATGATCGTGATGAAACGTTCCTGGGCGTAAGCGATCACGTCGCGGATTTCGTCTTGCGTATAGAACATGCCTTCGCCATACGGCTTGCCGTCATATTTGCCGGAGTTGCGGCCGATGACGGTTTCCTTGCGTTGCGCTCCGATCTGGGTCAGTTCCGGATATTTCTTGATCTCGATGCGCCATCCCTGGTCGTCCGTCAGATGCCAGTGGAAACGGTTCATGTTGTGCAGGGCGAGCATATCGATGAAGCGTTTGATCGAGTCGACGGGGAAAAAGTGCCGGGAAACGTCCAGGTGCATACCGCGATACGCATACCGCGGGTAGTCGTTGATGCTGGTGGCCGGCAGTTCGATGTCCATTCCTTCGGCCGTGGCGGGGATAGACTTGCGCAAGGTTTGCACACCATAGAAAATGCCGGCATTGGATGCTCCGGCGATCTCGACGCCGTTCTCGCTGACCAGCAGCCGGTAACCTTCCGGATTTTGGATGTCGGAAGCAATCGACAGATGGATGCTTCTGTCTGCGTTTCCGGCAATCACTTTCGGCTCATATCCCGTAGCCTCTTTGATATAGGAGGCAAGGAAACGGGCTGTCTGTTCCATTTCCGCGTCGCCTTCCTGATAGGAGATCGGGGTAGACGGTTTCAACAGGAACGGGGCACTGCCTTGTGTCACCACTTCTTGCGGAAGCGGGATAATGGCGTAGTCCCCTTGTGCTTTTTTACCACCCGAACAAGCCACGGCTCCGGCCACGGCTGTCAGGATACATGCATACTTCGTTAGTTTGTTCATGCGTTTAAAATGTTATAAGGTGAAAAAATAATGATTCTTATTTAGTCCAGTAGTCCACGACTGTGACGGCCGAAGCCTTGTTCCCCAATACTTTTCCGAAAGCCTTATGAGCCGGATGGATCAGGTAAGCGTCGCGGTCGGCATCCGAATGGAACGTCAGGAAGAAACAGTGCGTCAATCCCTGCTGTAATCCTTCGGGGCTGCAATCCGTTCCCCATTCGTACCCTTTGATCAGGTCTATCTGGGAAGGAAGGGCGCAGAAAGCTTCTTCGACTTCCTTGATTTGCAGGGAGGAAACTTCCGGTTTGAAACCGAACATAACAACGTGGCGGAGCACTTTCTCCTGCTTGGGAGCATGGCAGCAACCAAGCATCAGGGCTGAAAATGCCAGGATGGTCAATGAAGCGAAGATTGTCTTTTTCATGATGATTAGGATTAATTTATGATTATATACTGACAAAGATAAAGATAAATAGTAGACTCCCCTACAATACGACAGGCTTTTTCTCGATCCGGTAGTTACCTTGTTTTAGTTTCACTGCTTGAAACTTTTAGTTCCAAGTAGTGAAACCATTTGTTTCAAGCGGTGAAACCAATAGTTTCAAGCCTTGGAAAAAAGTGAAACTTTTTGGTCGGTCTTGAAAAAGTCGTTGACCTTTTTCACGGTACTGCACTGGGTATAGGCGTCGTGACAGTAGATGATCGCCTGTTTTTCAAGGGCGGCTTCTTTTAGCATGCGTGTTTTTTCGTCGTAGGAAGCGACTGGATAAGTATCGTATGCCGAAATCCAGGCAGGCGAAACGCTTGCCGCCAACGGGATGACGTCGCCGGCAAAGATATAGGTGCGCTCAGGCGTCGTGATGTAAGGCGCGATCTGTCCCGGCGTATGCCCGTCGAACAGGCGCAGGTCGATGCCGGGGCATAGGTGCGTGTCGCTTTCGATGAGGCGGAGTTTGCCGCTGTCGGCTACCGCTTGCATGTTCTCTATGAAATAGGAATCGGCTTCGAGCGCGTTCGGGTGCAGGAAATTATCCCATTGTGCGCGGCTGACCCAGTGGGTGGCGTTTGGGAAAGTCATTTTATAGAGAGGCTTTCCGCCTGGTCGCTCTTCTTTTTGTGTCGTATATCCGCAATGGTCGAAGTGGAGATGCGTGAGAACGACATCCGTGACTTCCTCGCAGGCGACTCCCCGCTTTAGAAGCTCTTCCTTCAGGTCGGCGAGGTCAAAGAAGTCATAATAGCTGAGTTGTTTCAGGTGTTTGTTGCCCGCGCCGTTGTCGACAAGCACGATTTTTCCTTTTCCGTCGCGGATCAAAGCACTGCGCATGGCCAGGATGCAGCCGTTTTGGTCATTGCTTGGATAACGGCGACTCCAGGCCGTTTTAGGAATTGCTCCGAACATGGCGCCTCCGTCTGCATGGAAAAAGCCTGTGTCTATAAGTTGAATATCCATAAATTATACTTTTAAGGCAAAGATAGGAAAGTTTTTTCTTTCGAACCCGTGCGAAGGGTAAATGAAATTGTGTACATTTGCAGGCAAAATCTGAGTGATGCGAAAAGTTCATTTAATCTCCGTAACTGAGCCTCTGTTGTTTGACTTGGCCTTGGCTATTCACCAGAAAGGATATGAAGTAAGCGTATCCGGTGCTGGCCTGGCTGATGCGATTCTTGCCAGCTTGGAAAAAGAAGGTTGTACTTGTCATGGAGACGGATGGTTCCCGGAGAGATTAACTAAAGATATACATTTTGTGGTATTAGGGGCTGCGGTCCGGCAGGACAACCCCGAATTGATACGCGCAAAGGAACTGGGACTATTGGTGCTTTCGATACCTGAATTCATATTTCAGCGGACGAAAGAGAAGACGCGGGTTGTTGTTGCCGGCAGCCGGGGAAAGAAGACGATCATCTCGATGATTGTCTGCGCCCTGAAGCGGCAGAAACTTGCGTTCGACTATGCGTTGACCAGCGAGGTTCCCTTGTTGCCCGACCGTGTGCATCTGAGCTACGAAGCCCGGATCGCGATTATCGAGGGTGACGAGCATGTCACGTCTGCTTTGGAGAAACGGTTCCAGCTTGAGTTCTATCGTCCGCACATCGCTATCCTGACCAATCTGATGTGGACTTCCGCTACCGACCATGCCACGCCGGAAGCCTACCACACGACTTTCCGTACGTTTGCCTCTTCCATCGAGCGCGGGGGAAAGCTGATCTATTTCGATGGCGACCCTGTCGTCAAGCAGCTTGCCCAGAGCGTACGCGAGGATATAACGGCCATGCCCTACGACCAGCATGTCGTGGTCGAGAAAGATGGAAAGACCTATTTGCAGACTCGCTACGGGGATTTCCCCGTCTATATTCCGGACCGCTTTTTCCTGATCAATCTGAATGCTGCCCGCCTGGCTTGCCGCCAGTTAGGTGTAAAAGATGCGGATTTTTATCAGGCGTTGTCCGAATATAGTGTATCTTTGCAACCATAAGTTCTACTGTTTTTCCGTAATCTGTCATTGCCTGTTTTTAGTGATGTAGAATACGGAAAAACATTATCTATCGGCTCGTTGGCTTGTTCCAGCTTATACATGAATTTTATTTTCGTTTTTCTTTATTTCTTCTTTGTTTTCTACTTTTCAATGAGATTTTTCATGATTCTTTTGAAGGATTGACCTATTGGGATTTCTTGGAAGATTATATATCTAAAGTTCCTGAATACAACAAGGGCACTGATGAAAGTTTAGAGCCGAATGCTTTGCGGAAATTAATTACTCACTTTAGTCCCGGAGAATGCTTTGTTCTGGTTGAGGAATTATACCCGGGGAAAAGAAGAACGGATTTTTACTTATGAAAATGGAGAACAGATCTGGTGGTAATACCTTTGTGATCATGTAAAATATGCCTGATCTTCCCATATAAATCGATATTTTTATCTAAGTTTGCAACCATGATTATAGCGAGACAAAAAAGAAAAGAAAATATAGCCGAATATCTGTTGTACATGTGGCAGGTGGAAGACCTGATACGTGCAAACAACTTCGATATGGATTCGATTCGCCGTACGGTTGTAGATCGTTATGACCAGCCGGGCGACGTGAAGGAAGAGATTGCCAATTGGTATGAGGAACTGATCGAGATGATGCGTTCCGAAGGGGTGATGGAGAAGGGGCATATCCAGTTGAACAAGAATGTGATCATTGCCCTGACCGACCTGCATCTGCGCCTTCTGAAATCGCCGAAGGAAATGGTGTACGGGGCGGCTTATTACAAAACACTCCCTTTTATCGTCCAGCTTCGTGCCAAATCGGGCGGTGAGGACTTGCCTGAGTTGGAAACCTGCTTCAACGCTATTTACGGTTTCCTGATGCTGAAGATGCAAGGCAAAGAAATCAGTCCCGAAACGATGGAGGGGATCAAACAGATCAGTTCGTTTCTGGCGCTACTGGCCGAGAAATATCGTGAAGATATGAACGGGGAACTGAAATTAGAAGAATAAGACAAGATGAAAACGATTTTAGTAACTGGTGCTAACGGGCAATTAGGCAATTCGATCCGTCAGCTATCTGCCGGATATCCGCAATTTGCGTTTGTGTTTACGGATGTCGATACGCTTGACATCTGTAATGCTCAGGCAGTGGATGCCTTTGTGAGTGAGAAGCAAGCCGATTACATATTGAACTGTGCCGCCTATACGGCTGTGGATAAGGCGGAGGATGATGAAGCGCTTTGCCTTCGTATCAACCGGGATGCCGTGCGAAACTTAGGGGCGGCGGCGCGTGCGGTAGGAGCGAGGGTGATCCATGTCTCTACCGATTATGTGTTCGACGGTACGAATCATTTGCCTTATGTGGAAACGGACAATACTTGTCCGGCTTCTGTCTACGGGCGTACGAAACTTGCCGGTGAACAGGCTTTGCAGGAAGTTTGCCCGGATGCGGTTATCATCCGTACGGCATGGCTTTACTCCGAGTTCGGGAATAATTTTGTCAAGACGATGTTGCGGTTGGGGAATGAACGGGAACAGTTGTCTGTCGTGTTCGACCAGATCGGTTCGCCGACGTATGCAGGGGATCTGGCGGCGGCTATCTTGGCTGTGTTAGTGCAGGCTGAGGAAGGTGCTTTTGTTCCGGGGATCTATCATTTCTCCAATGAAGGAGTTTGCAGTTGGTATGACTTTGCGGTGAAGATCATGGAGTTGGGAAATGTCCCCTGCCGGGTTCTCCCGATCGAGTCCAAGGATTATCCTGCAAAAGCCGCCCGTCCGCATTTCAGCGTCTTGAACAAGGCGAAGATCAAAACGATTTATAAAATCAGCATACCTCATTGGGAAGCAAGCCTGCGTGAATGTATGAGAAGAATAACAAAATAAGATAAATAACAATGAGTCAATATTCAGAAGAGATTGAGAGAAGAAGAACGTTTGCTATTATCAGCCATCCGGATGCCGGTAAGACAACCCTTACTGAAAAACTGTTGCTGTTCGGAGGCGCCATTCATGTGGCAGGAGCCGTAAAGTCCAACAAGATCAAGAAGACAGCCACTTCCGACTGGATGGAAATTGAAAAGCAGCGTGGTATTTCCGTCGCAACCTCCGTGATGGCTTTCGACTATTCGGGTCATAAAATCAATATCCTTGACACACCCGGTCACCAGGACTTTGCCGAAGATACGTTCCGTACGCTGACGGCGGTGGATAGTGTTATCATTGTGATCGATACCGCAAAAGGTGTGGAAGCGCAGACCCGTAAGTTGATGGAAGTCTGCCGTATGCGCAAGACTCCCGTGATCGTGTTCGTCAATAAGATGGACCGTGACGGTAAGGACCCGTTCGACTTGCTGGATGAGATCGAAGAGGAACTGCATATCAATGTGCGCCCGCTGAGCTGGCCGATTGACATGGGACAGCGTTTCCGTGGCGTCTATAATATATATGAACAAAAGCTGAACCTCTATACTCCGAGCAAGCAGTATGTGACGGAGAATGTAGAGTTTAAGGATATCAATAGCCCGGAACTTGAAAACTATATCGAACCGGGACAGGCCGAAAAGCTGCGTTCCGATATAGAACTGATAGAAGGGGTTTATCCCGAATTTGATGTCGATACTTACCTGAGAGGAGATATTGCTCCCGTATTCTTTGGTTCCGCCCTGAACAACTTCGGAGTGAAAGAGTTGTTGGATTGCTTTATCAATATCGCACCTTCTCCTCGCCCCGTATCGGCTGTGGAACGGGTGGTCGATCCGGAAGAGGAGGCTTTCTCCGGCTTCGTCTTCAAGATCCATGCCAATATGGACCCGAACCACCGCAGTTGTATCGCTTTCGTGAAGATTTGTTCCGGACGTTTCGAACGCAATGCCAACTACAAGCATGTCCGTTTCGGGAAGATGATGCGTTTCAGTAGTCCTACGGCTTTCATGGCACAGAAAAAGGAAGTGGTCGATGAGGCTTTTGCCGGCGATATCATCGGTTTGCCCGATACCGGCAATTTCAAGATCGGCGATACGCTGACTTCCGGTGAGGAACTTCACTTCAAAGGACTGCCGAGTTTCTCTCCTGAAATGTTCAAATATATCGAGAATGCCGATCCGATGAAAGCCAAGCAGTTGAACAAGGGTATCGAACAGTTGATGGATGAAGGTGTCGCCCAGCTCTTCACGAACCAGTTCAACGGACGTAAGATTATCGGTACGGTCGGACAGTTGCAGTTCGAAGTGATCCAGTACCGTTTGCTTCATGAATACGGCGCACAGTGCAAGTGGGAACCGATCAGCCTCTATAAGGCTTGTTGGATAGAAAGCGATAATGCCGCCTCCCTCGAAAACTTCAAACGCCGTAAAGCTCAGTATATGGCGCTCGACAAAGAAGGTCGTGATGTGTATCTGGCCGATTCCGGCTATGTGTTGATGATGGCACAGCAGGATTTCCCCGATATCAAGTTCCACTTTACTTCGGAGTTTTGAAAACCGGGGTTATAGAATGTTTTTGATTTCTTTTAAAGAGCCAACCGTGTAAGTCGGTGTGAATCCTTTTGTCGGCTGTCCTTCCGGGTTCAGCCATAACTGGTCGATTTTGGAGTTATAGGCGCCTGTGATATCCGCTTCCCAACTGTCGCCGATCATCAGGCTTTCGCATCGGCGGGAGTTGGTATTTTTTAGGGCGAAGTCGAAAATACCTTTATGAGGCTTCTGGATGCAGGCGTCTTCGGAAAGAATAATCTTTTCGAAATAAGGCGCCAGTCCGGAATTGCTGAGTTTTTTGAACTGGACTTCCCGGAAACCGTTGGACAGGATATACATACGGTAGGAGGGACGCAGGTATTCCAATAGCTCGATTGCCCCCGGAACCAGGCGTGTCTTCAAGGTTGTCCGTTGCAGGAATTCGTTGTTGACCGCCAATGCTGACTTGGCGTCTTCTATCCCTAACGGACGGAGCATATAGCGGAAACGTTCGACGATCAATGTCTGCCGGTCTATTTTATTGTTGCGGTACTGTTCCCATAGCAGGTTGTTGTGCGGCCAGTAGATATTGAAGAAAACCTCGAAGGAGGCATAATACCGGTCGAGGTGGTGAGCGGTATATATTTCTTCGAGGCATTCCTTGTTATTATGGTACGTGTCCCAAAGGGTATCGTCCAAATCAATAAAAAGACTTTTGTATTTCATCATCCGACTTCGATCACCAAATACTTGCCAAGACTCCAAAACGCTTTCTCGTCTGTGATTTTCAGTGTCATGTTGTTGTCTTCGTCCTTTACGAATTCGTAAGATCCTTCCGGATGGTTGGATTTGAGTTTTGCCTTACCTGCGAACAGCGGAATTTCTTTCACCTCGCGGATATCAATAGAAATGAAATAATCTTTGTTGAAGCCGCTCTGCAACACTTTGGACTTGGCAAACAAGCCGCCGCCCGATAGGATCTTCTGGTCTTTCAGTTCTTTCGATGTGCCGAAGCAGTAGTAGGCGGTATGGAGCTTTTTGTCTTGTTCCTGCAATTTCTCGGACTGGGCAGCCGTTGTAGTAGACAAG
This sequence comes from uncultured Parabacteroides sp., assembly GCA_910577325.1. Classification (GTDB taxonomy): domain Bacteria; phylum Bacteroidota; class Bacteroidia; order Bacteroidales; family Tannerellaceae; genus Parabacteroides. The sequence goes on along the minus strand of CAJTMR010000008.1, from coordinate 28,226 downwards.
TCTTCCACGTCTTCGTTCAAGGATGCCACCATTTCATCCAATTCCTGGATGCGTACGTTCTTTTGTGCCAAATCTTCCTGCAGGGTGATGATCATGTTGGCTTTCTGGTCAAGTTCGGAGGAAAGGCGGCTGATTGTTTTTTTAAGGGCTGCTGATTGGATTCCGCTCTTTTTCAGCTTTTCTTCCAGTTCGCTGATCTGCTGTTTGTTCTTTTTCAGTGTTTCGCTGATCAGTTGCATGTTTTCTTTGATCTGTTCGCGGCTGCTTTTGTTCAGTTCGCCGTTCTGCTGTTGGATGTTGATATAGTTTTCGGCGTCACGGATAGATTGGATATCAGCCTCTACCTCGTTCAGGATGCCGAGAATCTCGTTCATTTCTGCACTGCTTTTGGCATTCTCGATCTTGAGAGAGTCATTTTCTGCTCTCAGTTTTTTGTACTCTGCCGAATTTTGTCCGCAGGAGGCCAGCATGACTGTGCAAATCGTTGTTGCAATTAATACTTTTTTCATGTTCTTTCTGTTGTTACGTTAAACTTCTGTCTCTGTCTCTTTGTCCTTTTTATCTTTAAAGCCTGCTAATACGATAACAATTTCACCTTTCGGTTCGTTCACGGTGAAGTGCGCAATAACTTCTTCCAGCGTGCCGCGTACGGTTTCTTCGTGTATCTTCGATATCTCCCGTGATACGGAAACAGCGCGGTCCTTCCCGAAAAATTCAGCTAACTGCGTCAACGTCTTGACCAGCCGGAAAGGTGACTCGTAGAAGATGACGGTACGATATTCCGTCGATAGTTCTTTCAAGCGTGTCTGTCTTCCTTTCTTTTGGGGAAGAAAACCTTCGAAACAGAATTTCTCGTTAGGCAATCCCGAAGCGACTAATGCGGGGACGAAGGCTGTGGCTCCCGGCAGGCATTCCACTTCCACGCCTTGGCGTACACATTCGCGTACTAACATGAATCCGGGATCGGATATTGCAGGTGTACCGGCATCCGATACCAATGCAATGTTTTCGCCCGCCTTGATACGGGCTGCTACCTGTTCTACCGTTTTATGCTCGTTGAACTTATGATGGGACTGCATCCTGTTCTGTATTTCGAAATGTTTGAGTAGGATGCCTGTAGTACGTGTGTCTTCCGCCAGAATGAGGTCGGCCTCTTTCAGCACGCGAATTGCCCGGAAAGTCATGTCTTCCAGATTTCCGATGGGAGTGGGCACTACTGTTAATTTTGCCATACTTATTCTCCGTTCTTCAGAGGAAACGTTTTTCAAGCAGCTTGATAAAATCTGCTACCGCTTCGTCTTCTATGTTCCACTTTAATTCGTTGTTCAGATATGCGACCGAGTCTTCATACGAGTGAAGGGCGTTCAGGTCGTTGATCGTTTTGTTCATCCGTGCCTCGTCCCCTCCGAACAGTTCGCGGCGGAAACGGAAACGGTCGTTCAGGCTGAATGCCTTACGGAAATCGGAAAGGTTTTTCTTTTCCAACAGGTCGTTGAGGAATAATCCGGAACGTTCTGTGGAGATTCCTTTCACGGGTACTTCCACCCGGCTTTCCGGTTTTTCGACGGGACTTGATTCCGGCTTGCCGGTGAATTTCTTTTCTGCGGGAATTTCCTGTTTGGTTTCCACGGCGAGAGACATTACGGGAGTCGTTTGGGTAATTACCGGTTCTTTCGCAGGCATTTCCTTTTGGGGAACCTCCGTTACGATTTCTACCGTTTCGGTTTGTTTGACTTCCGGTTCTTGGACGGTTGGCTTTGTTGGCGGCGGAATCGGTACGGGAACCATGATCGGGGACTCTTGTACCGTTTGTTCCGGTACGGCAACTGATGGGGGAATGGACTGGATCAGTGCTTGGTGTTCTTCCATTTGTTTTCGCAACGTTTCGATCTGGACTGTTTCCAAAGTGTGGAGATCTTTCAGGATCTTGTGCGTGAGATCGAAAGTCTGGCCGAAGAACGATACCGGATATACTTCCGCATTCCGCATACCGGCAACCAATCGTTCAAGCTCCCGGATATCCAGAAGCAGATAATCTATTTTTTCTTTATTTGCCATTATTCCATGATATATTGCAACAAAAATAGGTATTTCTTATATATGTAACGCGTTTATCCTACAAAATATTATCGTCCCTTCTTCCGGCTGTAATTCCATCATGATCAAAGTTAGGCGAATCCTTGAATTTGTCAGGGCTTGATCAGGCTTTTTGTTGGACATAATTGCCTTTAGGATAATTGCCTGTGCGGGCGGACTGTCCGGAGGTGGTATTGGAAGGGCGTTAGCGGATGGAGACTTTACGGACCGTGTCGCCGATGCGGACGATGTAGTAGCCTTTGGCAATATCCACCGTATATTCGCCGGAGGGTTGCTTCATAGGAATCTCTTTCACCCGGATGCCTACTACGCTGTATATTTCGAGCTTGCTACCGGCCGGAGCATTCTCTACGACGATCTTATTATCGTAGGCGCTGATCTCCACGGATTCCGGTTCTTTGTCCTTGGCGGCGGTTGTCCGAGACACGGTCGTGTTCGCCTGTTGTGCCATCACCTCAAGCGGACAACCGGCCCATGCGGCCAGCAACAAAACGATTGTAATCCATACCTTCATACGCCAAACCCTAAGATTGTACAAATGTAGGAATATTTTTTGATAATGTAAAAAGTTCTGTTTTATTAACAGGGCAACCGCCCCAAAATCATAAAACGTCCATCTGTTTTCGCCACCGATACGGACTAACCTACATAAGTGTTTTTGCAAAAACAACTATCATATCCGCCTGTATATTGGTTTAAACCAGTATGTTACTGGCATGATAGTTGCCGTTTTGAACTATCATTCACCTATCATAACTATCATGGTTAAAAACGATAACATCCTGTGTGTCAATTATACGATAAAAACAGAGACCGTTCGGAAACAGGTGCAAAACCTGTTAAAACGGCTTCTTTTTTCATCAAGACAGGCTTTTCTTTTGCCAAAAACAGCTTTTAAAGCCGCTTGAGACCCGGGTGTACCCAGCACGGAGATCCTTTCCTATGCAACATAAACAACGCATCATCAGTCATATAAATGAATAGCCATGTAAAAAGCATGATGGTTGGTTTTGCCTTTCTTATTTGTGTATAGGTAATGGGGCGAATATCACGGAGTCGTTCTTATACCTGTATCACCATTCCTTCATTTCCCAGTAGCGTGCCGGGAAATACGGCTTGGGCTTCCCGGTGAAGTTCGGACAGGTTTTCGTAACGAGCGGAATAATGGCCGATGACGAGGCGTTTCACCCGGGCGTCTCGCGCGATCTCCGCTGCCTGGCGGGCTGTACAATGGAAGGTCTCTTTGGCGCGGGCAAGGTCGCATTCGACAAAAGTTGCTTCGTGATACAGCAGGTCCACTCCTTCGATAATCGGGATGATCGATCGGTTGTAGGCCGTATCGGAACAAAACGCATAGCGCTTGGGAGGTGCGGCCGGACGCGTCAAGCGGGAGTTGGGGACCACCTCGCCTTCGGGGGTGACATAGTCCAGTCCCTGCTTGATGTCTTTCATACAGCGGACGGGGACTTGGTAAAAATCCGTCATCTCCCGGATGATATGCGCCTCCTTCGGTTTCTCGGCAAAGAGGTAACCGCAAGTCGCGATCCGGTGTTTCAAGGGGATGGAATAGACCGACAACGACCGGTCTTCCATCACCAACGAATGGCTGCGGGTGTCAACAGGGTTGAAACGTACCTCGAATTCCATGCCCCGGCAGAACAAATCCATTACCGGGCGCAGGTAAGTTTCAATCTCTTTCGGGCCGTGCACGACCAATTCGCCGGTACGTCCCAGCATGCCGAGCGTGGAGATCAGTCCCGGCAAGCCGAAGCAGTGGTCACCATGCAGGTGCGAGATGAAGATATGGGAGAGACGTCCGAAACGGATGCGCATCCGACGCATCTGCACTTGGGTTCCTTCCCCGCAGTCAATCATATATAATTTATCCCGTAAATCTACTATCTGTGAAGTTGCCAGATGCCGCGTGGTCGGTAACGCCGAACCGCATCCCAGTATGTTTATGCTAAATTCTGCCATAAGTCCCATTGGATAATTCGGGTGTAAAGATAATACAAAAGCATTGGCGTACTGTGAAAAATAACAAAAAAAGCAGGGGGATTGTTTCGGAGATGGCAGGTATTCTATATATTTGTTTGCTGTCCTTATGAAAGCTACATAAAAAGATTTAAGATATTTGCATCTAAACCTTGACTAACTTTTTCTTTTTGTTTAAAACGGTTAAATGTAGAAACGGCCAAGCGGGAGCTTCGCCGTTTCCTTTGTTTTACAGGGCTGTTGTGCGGACGGTTTGCGGCCGTCCGTATATTAATAGGTATGTGTGTATTTCTCTTCCATCTCCTTTCCGCTGATTTTCCGTAGATCCAATGCACGCCAGGCATAAAAAATATAACCCAGGACGAAAGGAATGAGGATGGAAACATAACTCATCACTTCCAAAGTGAACGGGCTGGAACAACTGTTCGCGATCGTCAGCGAACTTTGCAGGTCGGCTACTGAAGGATAATAAGCCGTATTGTTCCAACCGGCACAAAGCAACAGGGCCAGGACGGTGAATACGGAACCTGTCCCGCAGAACCAAATGCCTTTTTTCCATGTCTCCGACAGGAGCGTACGTATGATGCCATACAAGACACCGGCTATGCCTGCCAGGAGTATGGCCGATACTGCCGGCATTTCGATCAGGTTCGTAAAGTATTTATGAGGCTGCATATACACCTCTTTTGTCTCCGGATCGACGGCAAACCCGTCGGCAAGCAGCAAATGTATCAGGAAAACAAGGAAGAAAACGAGGAACAATCCCGTTTCGATCACCAAATGCTTACGGCTGTTTTCCACGATCTCGGCATCGTCTATATTGTTGATGAAATAAAGCAAAGCTTCGATACGTGCCAGGAAGAACACTGCCATCCCGAGGCAGACGTTCCAGAATACGAAAGCGGCTTCGAGCCCGTGCCAGGGGGTTGCCCAGGTGGAGATCACAGGCATTGTGACATCGGTCAGTTGTCCTTTGTCAACGACAAACTCGGCTCCACTGAAGAACGTGCCGATGGCCGTACCCAACAGGACGGGAGCCAGGATACCGTTCAGCAGCAAGAATACCTGATATGTCTTTTTACCCAGCAGATTCCCCTTTTTCGACTGGTACTCGTAGGATACGGCCTGTAGCACGAAACAAGCCAGTATCAACATCCATACCCAGTAAGCACCGCCGAAGCTGGTCGAATAGAATAGCGGGAAGGAGGCGAAGAACGCGCCTCCGAAAGTAACCAAGGTCGTAAAGGTAAACTCCCATTTGCGCCCGGTCGAGTTGAGCAACATCTTTTGTTGTAATTCGGTTTTGCCTATCGTGAAAAGCAAGGACTGTCCGCCTTGCACGAAAAGCAAGAAAACCAACAGTGCTCCCAACAAGGAGACAAGAAACCACCAGTAATGCTGTAATATGATATATGTACTATCCATGATATTCAATTCTTGATTTTTAATTCTTGATTCACCGAAGGTCCTTTCTTGACTGCTTTCACCATGATGCCGATTTCGGCAACAAGCAGGATGGTAAAGAGCAGCAGGAAGAGGAAGAAGGTTGTCTGTACCGACGAGGTCGCCAGTTTGGAGACGGATGCGCTTGTTGGCAGGATATCTTGGATAGCCCAAGGTTGACGTCCCACTTCGGCGACGATCCAGCCCGCCTGCCCGGCGATGTAGGCCAAAGGAATAGTCCATAGGCTCGCCCACTGCAACCAGCGGGCATCGGAAAACTTGCCCTTTTTGCTCCAGATCAAGGCTACGATGAATAGCAGAATAAAATATCCTCCCAAGATCACCATGATGCGGAATGAATAAAAAGTTAGGCCTACATGAGGAATCAGGCTGGCGGGATCTTTGATATATCCGTAGCCGAAATAAGCGAAATTCTCGTCCAGCAGGGTGCGGGCTTGGCTTGCGGCCTCCAAGTCCTTGTTCTTTACCGCCGTGCGGTAATCGGCAAGGGCGCGGATGGCAACTTGTCCCTTTTCTATCTTCTCGGCGGCAGAAAGGGCGACTGTTCCTTCATTGGTCATATAGCCACCTTCTATCAGGTTGACGATCCCCGGAACGTAAGCATCCACGTCGCGTTCGGCAAGGAGGGAGAGCAGTTTGGGTATCTTGATATCGAAGATGAAAGGATTTACATTATCTTTATAACTTGTTTTACGAGGGTCCAGTAGCCCGATAGCAACCAGCCCGGTTCCGTTGTTCCCTTCGTACAAGCCTTCCATGGCTGCCAACTTCATCGGCTGTTTCTGGGCTACCTGGTAAGCGGAACCGTCACCCGTCCATACAATAAGTATGGAAGCGGCAAGCCCGAAAACAGCGCCCACCTTGATGCTTTCGAGCGCGAACTTCGTTTCTCGCTTTTTCAACAGATACCAACTGCTGATGCCGATCACGAAGACAGCTCCTGTGATCCATCCGGAGAGTACGGTGTGGAAGAATTTGTTGATGGCGACAGGCGACAAGGCTACCGCCCAGAAATCGAACATCTCGTTTCGTACAGTATCCGGATTAAACCGCATCCCTGCCGGATACTGCATCCAGGCGTTGGCAATCAGGATCCAGAGCGCGGAAAGGGTTGCCCCTATGATCGTCAGCCAGGTGGAAGCTAGGTGGAAGCGTTTGCTGACTTTGTCCCAGCCGAAAAACATTACGGCAATAAAGGTCGCTTCCATAAAAAATGCCAAGATCCCTTCGATAGCGAGGGGAGCTCCGAAGATGTCTCCTACAAACCAACTGTAGTTAGACCAGTTTGTACCGAACTCGAATTCGAGGATCAGCCCGGTGGCAACGCCGATGGCGAAATTGATACCGAACAGTTTCATCCAGAACTGCGCTGTCTTTTTCCAAAATTCGTTACCTGTTTTGTAATAGATGGTCTCCATGATGGCTTGTACGACGCCTAACCCCAACGTGAGGGGGACGAACAGCCAGTGATACATGGCAGTAAGAGCGAATTGCGCTCTCGACCAATCAATCAAAGAAGTGTCAATGCTTGCGATCATAAATATATAATTTAAGGAGTGATTGCTCTGTCCGTCAATTCACCCGAAACGTATTCTCCCTTGGCGTATTCTCCATCAAACTTTCCCAAATAATCAGGAAAGAAAAATAATTTTAAAATAAAAAACAGGATGAACAGCTTGACCAATATAATCAGCCACAGCGTTTTACCCAGCTTCATTTCGCGAAATCCTTCCAAGTAAAAATGATATATCCGTTTGTATACAGGTTCCCTTTTCATATCGGTATCGTGCTTTAAAATAACAAAAGATCGGATGAATTGGTTTTCTTCAGTCACAAATATACTGAATGTGTCAACATGTTTTCCCCCTAAAACTATAAATATTATTTATAAAAAAATAGATTTTGTCTATAACCTCTGTTAAAAAAAACTATTTTGAAGAAGAAAGAAGAGAAGGAAGACTTGTTGTTATTTTCGCATTGGCTATATTTGCATCAGTTTGTGTTTTTATAAGACTTAGAAATCACATTTGTGTATTATAATTAAGTGCTAATCTATAAAAAATTATTACTATGTCGAACATTTCAAGAAGATCATTTCTTCAAAGAGGAGCTGCCGCAGCTGCCGCTTTCTCAATCGTACCGGGTTCCATCCTGGGAAAATCTCACGGATATGTAGCTCCGACCGATAAGTTGAACATTGCCGCTGTCGGTATCGGCGGTATGGGTAATGCCAACCTTAAAAACATGGAAAACACAGAAAATATCGTAGCACTTTGCGATATAGACTGGAAATATGCGAAAGGTGTGTTTGACCGTCACCCCAATGCCAAGAAATACTGGGATTACCGTAAGATGTATGACGAAATGGGCAAATCCATCGATGCTGTGTTGGTTGCGACTGCCGACCATACGCACGCCATCATCACTGCCGACGCCATGACTCTCGGTAAGCACGTTTATACTCAGAAACCGTTGACTCACTCGGTTTATGAGTCTCGTTTGCTGACTAAACTGGCCGCTTCTACGGGCGTTGCCACTCAGATGGGTAACCAAGGTTCTTCTTCTGAAGACACTGACCTCGTTTGCGAATGGATCTGGAACGGCGAAATCGGTGACATTACGAAAGTAGAGTGCGCAACAGACCGTCCTATCTGGCCGCAAGGATTGAATACGCCTGAAAAAGTCGACAAAATTCCTTCTACTTTGAACTGGGACTTGTTCTCCGGTCCGGCAGAAGTAAAACCATACAGCCATTTGTATCATCCTTGGAACTGGCGCGGATGGTGGACATACGGAACAGGTGCTTTGGGCGATATGGCTTGCCACATCATGCACACTCCGTTCAAAGCCTTGAAGTTGGGTTATCCTACAAGAGTCGAAGCTTCTTCCACACTGTTGCTCCGCGATTGCGCTCCTAACGCGCAGCATGTAAAATTCATCTTCCCGGCTCGTGAAAACATGCCGAAATTGGCTATGCCGGAAGTAGAAATACATTGGTATGACGGTGGTATGATGCCGAACCGTCCGGAAGGATTCCCTGCCGGCAAAGAATTAATGGGTCCCGGCGGTGGTTTGACTATCTTCCATGGAACAAAAGATACGTTGATCTGCGGTTGCTACGGACAGAAACCGTTCTTGTTGTCCGGCCGTGTTCCCAACGCACCGAAAGTTTGCCGTCGCGTGAAGAATCACGAACAAGACTGGATCCGTGCATGTAAAGAAAGTACTGCCAGCCGCGTGAAGACCAAATCGGACTTTTCAGAAGCAGGTCCGTTCAACGAAATGGTCGTAATGGGTGTATTGGCCGTACGTTTGCAGGCTTTGAACAGAACATTGGAATGGGACGGCCAGAACATGCAATTCACAAACATCAAGGACAACGAAGAACTGAGGATCTGTATCAAGGACGGCTTCACGATCAAGGACGGCCATCCTTCATTTAACAAAGACTGGACAGATCCTATCAACGCAAAACAGTTCGCAGCCGAATTGATCAAGCACAACTATCGTCAAGGATGGAAGTTGCCTGATATGCCGAGATAATTGGTTTTAAACAAATAAATAAGAATGAAAAAGTCAGTATTATTAGCAAGTGCCGCAATCATGATGTGCTATTTCACATCTTGCAACGGCGGTAAGAAAACAGAAGAAGCGGCCGCACAGGCAGAAGAAGTGAAGACCGAAGCAGCCGTTCCCGAATACAAGCTCATGGAAGGCCTGCCTACAGTGGACTTGGCTGATTTCGCCAAAGATGCAGACGGCAAGATTTCCTTGTTCGACGGTAAGACATTAAAGGGATGGAGAGGGTATAACCGTGCAGACGTTCCTGCAAGATGGACTGTCGACAATGGTGCTATCCGCATGACCGGATCGGGTGCAGGCGAAGCCGGCGCTAAGGATGGTGGTGATTTGGTGTTTGCCCATAAGTTCAAAAACTTCGAATTGGAATGGGAATGGAAAGTGGCCAAGGGCTCAAATTCCGGCGTGTTCATCATGATTCAGGAAGTGGAAGGACAACCTTCTTACATTTCTGCTCCGGAATACCAGATTCTTGATAACGTAAACCATCCGGATGCCAAATTGGGTAAGGACGGTAATCGTCAGTCTGCTTCCCTGTATGACATGATTCCGGCCAAACCGCAGAACTCCAAACCGTTCGGCGAATGGAACAAGTCTAAGATCATGTGCTACAAAGGCACGGTTGTCCACTACCAGAACGACGAACCGGTTGTTGAGTATCACTTGTGGACACAGCAGTGGAAGGAAATGTTGGATAACAGCAAATTCAGCAAAGATAAATGGCCGTTGGCTTACGAACTGTTGCTGAACTGTGGTGGTGAAAACAAAGAAGGCCTGATTGGTCTGCAAGACCACGGAGACGACGTTTGGTATCGTAACATCACGATCAAAGAACTCGACTAAGCTGCCGTTCTCATAGCTATAACATAAAGAAGCCCCGATATCGTTTGGATGTCGGGGCTTTTTGTGTGGTCTGATCCAGAGGAGGATCAAATCTTATTTAGCCATCACATGTATGTTACTGTAGTTGTTTCCTTCGAAATTGATGTGGCCGTTTTTGCCGTTGTTGACATCGATGGTGTAGTTGCTTTTGTCCTTTTGATTGTCACGGCTATCGAAACCGGATGAGTTTTCGTTCCGATTACGATCCCGGATATGGAATTTGCCCTGAATCTTGCAGTTGCTGTATTTCATATTGTTGGCCGCGATGCGGAAGGAAGCGTTCACATCAATATAAATATTCAGGTTGCTGTAGCGAGCATCTATATTGATCTTGTCGAAGTTGCTGGCGAGGTCTTTGATGGTAAGTGTGCTGTAGCTCAGATCATCCACGTTGATGTCTTGTTTCAGCTCGCCCATTTCGCATTTTCCGTATTTCAGTTCCATGTAACCGCTGTTCAACCTGTCGATATGGATGTCGCCATATTTGGCTTTGACATTCATCTTTCGGACGTTTCCGAGATAGAGTTTGGAGTATTTACTGTCGATATTCAGTTGCGAACCGTTGCGAATGGAGGATTTGTCGCAATAGGCCAAGTCCAAAGTCGCGTTGTCGACATCGGCGATGTCCATGTTGCCATATTTCACGTTTATGTTGAGCGCTCCCGTGAAGTTCCCGCCATTGAGGTTGCCGTATTTGACATGCAAGTCGCATTTCCCTTTATTGTTTTCCGGCATGATGATATTACCGTACTTTTGTGTCAGGTCGCATGTCAATTCGGATGGCATATTGACATAGTAATTGATGGAGAAGGATTCGTTGGAACCGCCATCCCCGTTCTGTGGTTTCAGGTTGGTAACGGCCGAAATCGTATTGCCCGTCTTTTCCATCCGGATGTTGACACGGTCGATGATGGCCTGTGCCTTCTCGTTATTGCGGGCTTTTGCTTCGATTACGACACGGATGGATACTTCGCTCTTGTTCCCGTGCGTGATTGTGATGTTCCCGAAGCGGTTGTCCACCTGCAGGATGTCGTTTTTACCGACGTTGAAACTTTTGTTGATTTCCTTTTTCTTGATGTTTTCCTGTTTGTTGCTCCAACCGGGTAAACTGCAAAACAGGACCAGGAGCATAAGCAGGCAAGGTCTGAATAGGGACTGCTTGCCGGCCGCTGGATGTTGATAAGTTGCTTTCATTTGTTTGTTATTTTATTATTTATTTGTAGTCTTCATATTCTCCATCTGCCTTAACATGATGTTGAGGCTCTCCAGGCTGACGCTGTAATGCAGGTTCATGGCATAGAGGACGGTGTTGGAGCAAGGCAGAGTCGGAAGGACCGTTTCCTCGAACTTGCAATTGTCAGTCAGGACACGCTCTGTTTCTTCCAAGAGTTTTTCCGTTCCGGGAGTTTGCCGCTGTTTATATATTATTTGCATTTGAGAGATGATGTTGTTCATTTGCATGTTGTAGTAGAGACGGAGTTCCTCTATCTCCTCTTTCATCTCGCAGGTATGCGCCTGTCCGGGTTGCGTATGCAAAGGCGTGCCGCCCGGTAGTTTGAAAAGAAGCAGCAGGGCGATGCAAGCTGCCGCGGCGAAGGCGCAGAAGATATGCAATGTCACCCGGCTTTTGCGCGGGGCGGCCAGTTTCTGTTCGAAACGTCCGAGGTGGCCTTCAGGCAACAGGTCGTCTTCGAAAGCTTCCCGGTTCATGTCTATGAAATTTTTCAGTTTATCCATTTTCTTTATTTGCTGCTATTATATTCAACAGTTTGCGTTTTGCCCTGAGATACTGGCTACGCACGCTCGGCGGCCGGATCTTCAGGATGGAGGCAATCTCTTCCATATCGTATCCCTCAAAGAGGTAGAGCGAGAGGATCACGCGATAGCCGGCGGGCAGTTTCTTGCAAGCTTCCTTCACCTGGGCGACCGAATAGCGGATTTCCTCTTCGTCCGGCCCGTCGTCGTCGGGTTCGGTGTAGTTATCCGTGAGTTCTTCCCGGCCGGGGAGCTGCCGGCGCATATAATCAATGGCTGTATGGACGGCTATGCGGTGTATCCATGCTTCGAAACATTGTCCATCCTGATACTGGTCCAGGCGGGTGAATATTTTCAGAAAAGAGTCCTGCATCGCTTCCTCCGCTTCCGACGCATCACCGACGATACGCAGGCAGGCGACATACAACTGCTGTGCGAATTGCTTGTAAAGCGCAAGCTGCGCGGTTTTGTCACCACGCCGGCATCTTTTGATCAGATGTGTATTTGTTTCTTCCATTTTCATAGATATAAACGAGGGAGGCCGGATGAACGTTGCATCTTTGCACCATAAAAAACAAAAAAAGAAAAGCATCATCCCGATGCCTTTCTTTCTCTCTGAACTAAATGATAAAAATAAAAGTTATGTGGGAAGGTTATCAGTCTTCCATATCTTCCGTCTCTTTTGACTTGTAATCCAACTCGACGGTCTTGTAGTCGTTTGAAACGAAAGATTTGTATTTGATCTTCAACTTCACGGTCTTGCCTTCCGTGTCCGGCAACTTGTCGAGCTTGAAGGAAACCAAGCCGGCTGAGGGCCTGACGGACGGGTCGATATTGCCGTATGCGTTATGGCGGAACTCCAGCTCATACGGATCGGCACTGTTTGTCTGTACCAGGTTTAGGAAATGCTTGACATTGTCGTTGTATCCTCTTTGGATATAGAAGTCGAATGTGATATATCCGTCCTCGATCCACACCCCGTTCTTGGCCCAAATGCTACTGCCATTCAAGGCCAGCATGTCCGTTCCGTAGTAAGAATCGTTCTCCGCGCCCAGACCAGGAGCGACCTGTTTTGTCAGAAGAGTGTCCATTCGGAGCAACTGGACAGACTGGTCATAGCCGTCGGTCTTCTTTTCATCGTTCTTGTATATAACGAACGCGCGGATTTCTTTCAGGTTCTGAGGCGTATATGAGTTTGTCGGGAATAGTGTCGTGGTATCATCGAGTTGCATGTAATAAGAATTATCACTCAATGGCTTTACCGTTACAATCGCCTGGATGCTATCTCTCCAAAATTCGCTGTAAGCATCATCATTATCCAAACAAGAATAAAAAACAGTAGAACCCAACAGGATTCCAACCAATAGCATAAAACTTTTTAACGTCTTCATAAATGTATTTAATTTGTTTATTTTTCTTCTGAAAAGGAAGATGGTAAACACGCTGTAAATGCTGCAAAGACTGTTGATAAAAGATGTTAATGCTTCAGTGATTGGTAAATGAGTTCCGCTGTCCGGCGGGAAGCGCCCGGCTTGCCGAGTTGGCGGATAATCCCGTCGTAGCCATCGAGCATGCGATTGCGGTAGACCGGATCGTTCAGGACGCGTCCCAGCTCGTCATGTATCTGGTTGTATGAAAATCGGGCTCCGAACAACTCCTGCACCACTTCGCGCCCGGCTATCAGGTTGACCAGCGAAATGTATTTCGTATGGAAGAAATGGCGGAAAACGAAACTTGCCAGCTTCCCGGCAGCAATATGGTAGCAGACGACTTGCGGCACGCGGAAAAGCGATGTTTCGAGCGTAGCCGTCCCCGATGTGACCAGCGCCGCGTCACTATGGCTGAGGAGAGGGTAGGTTTTGCCGAACACGATCTTGACATCCGCATCGCCGATGTATTGCCTGTAATATTCGGGTTCCAGTCCGGGAGCACCGGCTATTACGGGTTGGTGGCCCGGATAGGCGGCCGCCACCTTCAGCATGGTCGGGAGGTTTCCTTTGATTTCCTGGCGGCGGCTACCTGCCAGCAGTGCCAGTATGGGACGTTCGTCCAAGCGCTCGTCCTGGCGGAAAGTGTCCGGAGTGTCTGTCTGTTTTGCCATATAGCCGGCCACCGAATCGACCGAAGGGTTGCCCACATAATCCACCGGATAGTCGAGGCTGCGGAAAAACTCCACTTCGAAAGGCAGGATGCAGAACATCCGGTCCACATAGCGGCGGAAGTCCTTGATACGATATTGCTTCCAGGCCCATATCTTGGGGGAGATATAATAGTAGACCGGCAGTCCCAGCTGCGTCTTTACATATTTGGCTATTTTCAGGTTGAAACCCGGGTAATCGATCAGGATCACCACGTCGGGGCGGTACTGCCGGATTTCTTCCTGGCAGGCTTTCATGTTGTCCAGGATCGTGCCGAGATTGAGCAGTACGGGGATAAAGCCCATGAAAGCCATATCCTTGTAATGTTTCACTAGCGTTCCTCCGGCCGCCAGCATAAGGTCGCCTCCGAGGAAACGGAAGTCCGCTTCCGCATCCAGCTTCTTCAGCGCGGCCATCAGATTGGAGGCATGCAGATCACCGGAAGCTTCGCCTGCTATCAGAAAATATTTCATGTTTTTCCAGTTACCGACTTTTTACCTTTCAATTCTCATCTTTCAACTGTTTTTTTAGGAGCGCTAAAAAATCATAGTTCGTCACATCTATCTTGCAAGGGACAAGCGAAGCGTAGCCGCTGTCAAGCGCCAACGTGTCGTTGTCGGCATGGATCGGTTTGGCATTCTCGAATGAGCCGGCAAGCCAGAACACTGGTTCGCCCGTCGCGTTTTCCGACCGTTTGAACTCATTGGTCCAGCGTCCCTCCGCCTGCCGGCATACCTTCATCCCTTTTACGTTCGGGATATCGGGGACATTCAGGTTCAGGTAAGTGCCATGCGGCAATCCTTCCTTTATGATCCGCCGTGCAAGCATGCGCCCTAAGCGGCAACTCTCGGTGAAGTCGGCATCCGGGCGGTGATCCAGGAGCGACATGCCTATCGAAGGAATGCCGAACACACATCCTTCGGCTGCCGCTCCCATCGTACCGGAATACTGGATGCAGATGGCATGGTTGCCGCCATGATTGATCCCGGAGGCCAGCAGGTCGGGCTTGCGTTCGAGCACTTCGTTGATGGCCAGCTTCACGCAATCGACCGGAGTCCCGGTACAACTGTAAACCGTCAGTCCTGGTTCTTTCTTTACCAATGTGTACTTGAGCGGTACGAGCGAGGTGATTGCGCTTGCCATTCCCGAGCGGGGGCCGTCGGGAGCAAAAACCACAATATCTCCCAAGTCCCTGAGGCACTCGGTCAACTCTTTTATCCCTTTGGCTCCAACGCCGTCATCGTTTGTAATCAGAATAAGCGGTCTGTCGTTCATCGTGTCTTTATTTAATTGCACACAAATATATAAAATTTCTCCAAGTTCTCCGTCTCCCGGAAGCTTCATGTCTTGGAACTAAAAGTTTCATCAGGTGAAACCGATGGTTTCAAGCCCTGGAACTAAAAGTTTCATGCCTATGAAACTATTGTTACTCTTCGAATTCTTCCGGCAAATTAACCAGGTAAAGCCGGTGGGTCGCGCGGGTAAAGGCGGTGTAAAGCCAGCGGTAGAAATCTTCGCCAAGCATCTTTTCGGTGACATAGCCTATGTCCAGGAAGACATTCATCCATTGGCCGCCCTGCGCCTTGTGGCAGGTGACGGCGTATGCGAATTTGACTTGCAGGACGTTGTAGTGCGGGTCGGCTTTCATCTTTTTCATCTTTCCCGCCTTTGTAGGGATGTCTTCGTAATCTTCGAGTATGGTATAGAAAAGTTTGTCATTGAGCTCTTTCGGCAATGCGGGGGCGTCTGTCTGTAAGGTGTCGAGCAGGATCTTGACCTCCATCTCGAGATCGTAATCCTGAAAACGGACCGATACGTCGGCGAAACGGAATCCATAGAGTTCGTAAGTCCTTCGTACGCGGAGTACCTGTATGATTTCCCCGTTTGCGATGAAGTCCATCTCCTTATTGCCGGCAGTCCAGAAATAGTTGTTCTTTGCGATCATCAGCCGGTCGCCGCAGGAAAGTTCCTCTTCCCGGTACAGGATGCGGTTGCGGATACCGTTGTTATATATGGTAGCCCGTTTGTTGGAACGCGAAATAATCATGGTCTCTTCGATCCCGTCCCGGCTGTAGGCAGAAGATATCTCTTCGATCAGTTCGTCACCGTTCACCTTCCTGAAATCCCGGAACCCCTTTAACTTTAGCTTAGGGAAAATTTCGACCGTCTCGTTCCGCAGGGCATCGCGGAGACGGGTGGCGTTGAACAGGATTCCTGAGTCTTCGCTTTGGCGGACAACCTGGGTGAGGGCGATTTCCTGCACTTTCAGGTTATACCCCCTCAGTATTTCCGGGTTCAGGGCCGGACTTTCGCTCTGCATGACGGGAGGCAACTGGGCCACATCGCCCATCAGGATCAGACGGCAGTTTTCACCCGAATAGACATACTGGATCAGGTCGTCCAGCAGGCGTCCGGTCCCGAAAACAAACGAATCCAGCCCTTCATTGGCGATCATCGAGGCCTCGTCTACTATGAAAAGAGTGTCTTTGTGCAGGTTGTCGGCCGGATGGAAACCTGTCGGTTCGTTGGAAAAGGCTTTCTGCCGGTAAATTTTCTTGTGTATCGTGTAGGCTTTCTGTCCGGCATAGCCGGAGAATACCTTTGCCGCCCGCCCGGTCGGGGCGAGCAAGATGCTTTTCTGTTTTAGTTCCGCCATCGTCCTGACCAAAGCTCCGACCAGCGAAGTCTTGCCTGTTCCTGCATATCCTTTCAGCAGTAAAAGCGAGTCCGGTTCTTCCGAAAGCAGGAAAGCGGACAGGACATTTAACGCTAAAACCTGGTCTTCGGTCGGATTATATGGGAAATTTTGTGTAATTTGGCGGCTTAAATAACTATTTATCATTTTGATTGTAATAATTTTCGCGATAAAGGTAGTGTATTAAATATTCTTTTTTAAATTTGCCGAACGAAATAAATTCAAAAAACATATAAACCATGAAAGTTACATTAAAGATTTTATTGGCTGTGGCTGTATTACTGCTTGCGTACATGTGCTACAGAAGTATTATGACACCGAAGGAGTTTGATGCTGAAAAGGAACGGCGCGAGACTTTGATCAAACAACGTTTGATCGATATCCGTAAAGCTCAGATCGAGTACAAGAACATTCACAAGGTGCATGCCGCTAATTTTGATGAACTGAGTAAGTTTTTGAAAGAAGAAAAATTACCGTTCCTTATCAAGGAAGGTGTATTGACTGACGAGCAGCTCGAAAAGGGTATGACTGAGAAAGAAGCCGTCAAGAAAGGCTTGATCAAACGTGATACCATTTGGGTGACAGCTGTGGATACATTGTTCGGCAAAGGTTATAATGTAGACGATTTGCGTAATGTACCGGGTCTGGCTATCCAGTTCTCTATGGACACGGCTACTTTGACATCCAGCTCGGGTTATACGGTAAAAGTATTCCAGTGCGGTGTCCTGTATGACGATTATCTGGGCGACTTGAACAAACAGTTGGTCTATAACTTGAAGGATAGAGCCCAAAAGATGAACAAATATCAGGGGCTGCGCGTAGGTTCCGTTGAAGAAATCAACAACAACGCAGGTAACTGGGAAGATTAATCATTGCCTATGGCTATTGACTTGTCTGATAAGTTAACATCTGATCATTCGGAAAATTACATAATGTCCATCCGGCTCCGGTCGGGTGGACTTTCTTTTTCCGCATACAGCCCTTCGGTGAACGAAAGCTTCTTCTATCGAGATATCGAGTTCGACCGGACAAAACCATATATCTCTTCCTTGAAAGAATGTTTCTTTGAAAACGATTTCCTGACCTGGTTCTACAAACGGGTCAATGTGGTTTGTGTCACATCCCAATATACGCTTGTGCCGGCAGCCGTTTTTGAGGAAAAGCAGAAGGAGGAACTGCTGGCGTTTACCTTTTCTTCTCCCGAAGGGCGTTGCTTGAGCAATGAACTGAAAGATGAACAGGCGGAACTGATCTTCGGGGTGGATGAGGATGTGTATGAGTTCTGTTCGCGTTCTCTGGTCAATCCCCGTTTTGTCCATCATGTCAGTCCGCTGCTTTCGTTGTGGAAGAAGCAGAGCCGTACGCGCTTGCCCCGCCAACTCTATGTCGTGCTGCATCGGCGAAGGATGGATGTGGCATGCTATGCGCAAGGAAACCTGCTTTTCGTGAATTCGTTCGAGTATGAACATACGGATGATATTTTGTATTATATATTATATGTATGGAAACAGACCGGAATGGACCAACAGAAAGATCAGTTGCGTCTTTTCGGCGATGTGCCCTTGCGGAGTAATATAACGAGTACGTTGCGGAATTATTTACAATACATCGATCCGCTGGAGATTCCTTCTGAAGCCTATCTGATGGGGCCGGAGGTGTTGCAGGCTCCGCTGGATCTTATAACTTTATCATTATGCGAATTATAAGTGGAATATACGGACGGCGGCGTTTTGATGTCCCGTCTTCCTTCAGCGCCCGTCCGACGACGGACTTTGCAAAGGAAAATATCTTCAATGTGATCTCCAACCATATCGACTTTGAGGGGTTGGATGCGCTCGACCTGTTTGCCGGGACGGGAAGCATCTCTTTCGAGCTGCTTTCACGCGAATGCCGGAGCGTGACGGCTGTCGAGAAGAATAATGCGCATGCCTCCTTTATCGCCAAAGTCGCCAAAGAGCTGAAAACGGATTCGCTGACGTTGATCCGCGGCGATGTCTTCCGTTATCTCCATTCGGCTCCGGCCCAGCGTTTCGATTTCATCTTTGCCGATCCTCCTTATGCCCTGAAAGAGTTGCCCGAAGTGCCGGGGCTGGTTTTCGAGCGTGACTTGTTGCGCGATGGTGGAATCTTCGTGATGGAACATCCGAAGACAAATGATTTCTCCGGGTTGCCCTATTTTTACCAGCATCGCGTCTACGGTTCGGTGAACTTTTCCATCTTTATTAAAGGAGGGGAGAAAACAGACGCATGAACGATTCGGCTATGCGTTGTTTGACCGGACGCTTCAACCAGCGTGACGGGACCAGCCTTTCGCAACTGTGCATGTCGTGCAGGAACACCTTTTTCATCTGTTGGGCGAACGAAGGCTGGTAGACGAACGCGTTGATCTCGAAATTATGCTCGAAACTGCGGAAGTCCATATTGGCGGAACCGATGCAGGTCAGTTCGTCGTCTGCCACCATCAGTTTCGAGTGTAGGAATCCCGGTTTATAGAAATAGACCTTGACACCTGCCTTTACCATTTCATCGATGAAAGAGTGAGTCGCCATGTTCGCCGTACGCGTGTCCGAACGCTTGGGAAGCATCAGCCGCACGTCGACACCTCCCAAAGCCGCTATCTGCAAAGCCTGGTTCAGCCCTTCGGTCGGAAGGAAGTAAGGAGTCTGGATAAATACATATTTCTTGGCGTTGGCAACCGTGAAGATGGCCGCCTGCAAGAGCGTACGCCATTGTCCGACGGGGCCGCTGGTACAGATCTGCATGATGTTGTCGTCCGAATAGACCGGAAGCGGCGGATAATAGATCTTCTCGTTCAGGAGTTTCTTGCTGACCACATACCAGTCGATAAGGAAAGCGGCCTGTAGACCGTGCACCCCCTTTCCGATGATTTTGAAATGCGTGTCCCGCCATGTCCCCCAGCTGGTCCCTTTCGTGTAGCGGTCTGCAATGTTCATGCCGCCCATAAAGCCTACCTTGCCGTCTATGACCACGATCTTCCGGTGGTTCCGGTAGTTTACTTTGCTTGTGAAGACCGGGAACGCTACTTTCAGGAAAGCATGGACTTCGATGCCGGCATCCGACATTTCCTTGAAGAACTTGTCTTTTACGTTCCAGCAGCCCACATCGTCGTAAAGGACCCGGACTTCGATGCCTTCCTTGGCTTTTCCGATCAAGAGTTCTTTGACCTTGTTCCCGATTTCGTCGTCGCAGAAGATATAATATTGAATATGGATATGATGGGTTGCTTGGGCAATCTCTTCCAACAGGTCGTGGAACTTGTCTGTCCCGTTTGTGTAGATCGTAATGTCGCTTCCGTAGAGCAGGGACGACTGGTTGCTGTTGGTCAACAGCGTGACCAATGGCTGGTAGGGGGCCGGGACGGAACAGGTGTCTTGCGGGAGTTTTCCTGCCTGCGGACGTTTCATGATGCGCTTGTATGTGCGCCGGGAGATGATCCGTTGCTTCCGGTTATCCTGCCCGAAGATGAAGTAGAACAGGAGCCCGATACCGGGGGCAAGCAGCAATACGATCACCCAGGGTATCGTTTTCAACGGATTCCGGTTCTCCGTGATGATAACCAGCACCAGTCCTAAAATGGTGACGCAGTATAATATGATGAATATTATACCTGCTATCCACTGTATATGTATGTGTATGAGCGCCAGCATTCCGGATGTTTTTATATCTGTCAGTATGTTGTGATTCGTAAAGATAGGAAGCTAAAACGGAAATAGCAAATGCAAAAGCTTTGTTTTTTGTAAACCATATAGCGGTAATATTGTTCAATCTTTACTACATTTGACATTATTAATATGGAATAGACTATGATTACTTATGTTATTATCGGGATCACGGTTATCGTGTCCTATGTTTGTTTCGGCAACCATGAGTTGTTCCGGAAACTGGCTTTCATACCGTATCGTGCCGTTCATAATCGGGAGTGGTATCGTTTGATTACGCATGGTTTTGTGCATGCCGATATGACGCACCTGCTTGTGAACATGTTTACTTTCTGGTCGTTCGGGACATATATGGAGCGTGTGTTCAGCTACTTGGGGCTTGGCACGGGCGGTTATCTGGGGTTGTATTTCGGTGGGATGGTTGCCGCATCCCTTTATGATCTGGCCCGTCGGCGCAATGATCCTTATTATGTATCGATAGGTGCTTCAGGGGCTGTATCGGCCGTCTTGTTCACTTCCATCTTCCTGGACCCGTGGGGAAAGATTCTGTTTTTTGCCGTGCTGCCGGTTCCGGGGGTTGTCTTTGGTGTGATCTATCTGGCCTATTGCCAGTATATGGCGAAAAAGGCGGGGGATAATGTCAATCATAACGCCCACTTCTATGGAGCGCTTTACGGTTTGATTTACCCGGCTCTATTGGAACCTTCGCTGATAAAGGCGTTCTTGGCTCACTTTTGAGAATATCCGAAACATTCTTCCTTATCTGTTGCCCGTACGTAAATAATATGTATATTTGTGGATTAAGTAATAAGGAATAAAACAGTAACTGTGAAAAAAGAAGGGTCTGATCTGAAAATCATGGAAGAGATGGAAAGAAAAAAGTTGCAGGACAGGTATATTCGCTTCGACTGGGCTATCAAGCGTTTGTTGCGCCAGAAGGCCAATTTCGATGTGCTCGACGGTTTTCTGACCGTCATGTTGAACGAAGAAATCAAGATCGTCGAAATCCTTGAAAGCGAAGGAAACCAGGAAAGTGCCGACGACAAGTTCAACCGTGTCGACATCAAAGCCTTGAACAGCAAAGGTGAAATCATCCTCGTCGAAATCCAGAATACACGCGAACTGCATTACTTGGAACGTATCCTCTACGGTGTCGCCAAAGCCATCACCGAACATATCTCCATCGGTGATGGCTACGAGAAAATAAAGAAAGTCTACTCCATTAGCATCCTTTATTTTGACATTGGCATCGGGACGGACTATATCTATCATGGGCAGAATCATTTCATCGGCGTGCATACGGGCGACCACTTGCGTGTCAACACGCGCGAACGCGATGTCCTCGTCTCTCGCCTTCCGGCCGAGATCTTCCCCGAATATATTCTGGTCCGTGTAAACGAGTTCGACAAAGTGGCTCTTACCCCTTTGGACGAATGGATCGAATACCTGAAAGACGGTACGATTCGTCCGGACACGACCGCACCCGGCCTGAAGGAAGCCCGCGAGAAGTTAAAATATTATTCGATGTCGCCCCAAGAACGCCTTGTCTATGACCGCCATCTCGATGCCATCATGATTCAAAACGACGTGATCGACACGGCCAAATGGGAAGGGAGAATAGAAGGAAAAGCCGAGGGAATCGCCGAAGGAATCGCCGAAGGCATGCGGCAAGTCGCTGCCAGAATGAAAGATACGGGTATAGATATTGCTACCATAGCGAAGTGTACCGGCTTGAGCGAAGAAATAATCCGGTCTTTATAAGGAAGGCTATATTCGTTTTTCTTTATTTGTACGGCTAAGGTCCGGATATAAGAATATTTAGTTTCATATCTGCCAAAAGGTGAAGTTGTACTAACCTACCGGTCTACTTCGGGCAAAGGTTCCGCAGTCTGAGCAAAGCAAGTTTCGCTCAGACTGCGGAACCTTTGCCGCTACACCCATGCTTTCTCTCCATTAAAGGAGTCATGAAATCATCAGAATCTTCCCCCAGGAGGCGGGCCCATCGGACCACCATGTCTCGGTCCTCTTCCGCCCGGTCCCTGCACATCGTTCATGCTGGCTCCTCCTTTAAAGATACTGAAGCGGTAGATGAAATGTACCATGAAGTAGCTGCCCAGCGTATTGTATTCGGAATCCTGTGTATAGCTGGCGGTTACGCTACGGGAGATGTTGCTGCGTTGTTTCAGGATATCGTATATTTTGAAACGGAGTGTCGCCTGGTTCCCTTTCAGGAAAGATTTGGAGGCAGAGGCGTTCCACAACACTTCGTTCTGTTTGAAACCGTCTGAATAGCCGGAGTTGGTCGACCAGTTGATGTCGCTTTCCACCTTGAACTCGAGGGGGAGGTAGATCGTTGTCGTTCCGCCCACACCGTAGTTGAAAGTATTCAGTTCGCTTTGTCCCTGAAGTGAGTTCTGCGTCCCGTTGTAACGGATGTTACCGTTGAGTCCGAGGTCCAGATAGTCGGAACGGAAATCGATTCCGGCGCGTTCCATCAAAACCAGGTTCTTGTTCGTGTTCTTCTCGTCATTGATAAAACCGTTGCTGTTGGCGTATGAGCCCATTGTCATGGAGTTGATCGAGAATTTTCGGTTTTTGAGCGGCGTGTTGAACAGGACGCGAATATTCCCGTTGTAGTTTCCGTTTACATTGTCGTAGGTCGTCATCTTCTTACCGGTATTGCCGACATAGACAGACTTGTTGACGATATCGTTAATTATATAGTTGAAATTTAACATCACCATCAATGCCGTTTGTTTGTCCGGCACGAATTTTTGGAAACGGATGAACATGTCGTTGGTATAAGTCGGCTTCAGGTCCGGGTTACCCATTATCGTATTCAGCGGGTCGGAGATGTCGGCCACGGGTTGCAGTTGCGTCATGCTGGGCTGGCTGGTACGTCCGCGGTAGTTGATGCGGAGGTTCGTACGCTTGTCGAATTTGTAGTTGAAGCGGACCATCGGTGAAAGGTTCACCACGTTGCGCGATAGTTTGGAGAGAACTGTGTCGCCCACGAAGTTCTCACTCGTACTATGGGACGGGTCTACCGTCACCCCGACCGTGTAATCATATTTTGCCCGGATAGCTTTGAAGGCAAGGCTGACCTGCTGGTTGATGAAGTTGTTGCGGTAGCTTTTGCTGTAAGCCGTGTCCAACACATTATACTCTTCGCTTCCTTCTTCACGGGTGTAAGAGTTTTTCAGAGATTCCTGTTTGTTTTGCCGGATGCTGTAGGTTGCCTGGATGAAGTTGTTGTGGCCGATCGGTTCTACCCAAGACAGATAAGCCCGGTAGTTGAACCCTTTGTTGTCGTAACGGAAGCGCTGGTCCACCAGTTCGTTGTCCATCCCGTCCGCTATCATCAGGTATTCGGTGTTCGAATAGTTCAGTCCTTTGTTATAGGAATCGCTTAGTCCTCCCGACAAAGATCCGCTGAAAACACGCCCTTCGCTGTTCAGTTTGCGGCTGAATTCCAGGCGGGCATTGAGGTTGTATCCGCTTCCGTCGGAAAGATAGTCGGATTCACCGATATTGACCGTGTCGCGGTTTCCGCTCAGCGTGTTGAAAGTGCTCCCTTCGCGGCTATGGCTATCGCTATAGCTGAAACTCGGACGGAAGATGATCTGTGTGAGCGAGTCCGGTTTCCATTCCATACGGAGGTCGGCTGCCACATTGTCGCTGCGCGTGTTGCTGCTGTTGTTTTCGTTGTAAAAAGAGGTGCTGTCACCCGGTAGGATATTCTGCCTGTTGCTCTTGCTGATCGCTTCGTTGTCGGAATGAGAATAGCGAAGATTGCCTCCGACTGTCAACTTCGGATTAAATTCCTTGCTGAAGTTCAGGCCGATGTTGCCGGATGTCGTGATCCCGTTGCCGGCTCCTCCGCCCCGGCGTCCGCGTGGTCCGCCCATCCCTGAGAACATGCTGGAGGCAAGGTCCGAGAACCCCATATTGTTCGTGTTGTTGATGCCTCCCATCAAGGTCAGTTGGTCGTTGTTGATGAAGCGGTTCACCATGAAATTCCCTTCATACCGGTCTTCGCTGCCATAACCGGCAAATGCGTTTCCGAACCAGCCCTGCTTCATTCCGGGCTTGACGGTCAGGTTGATGACAGTCTCCTCTTCCCCGTCATCGAACCCGGTCATCTTGGCCATATCGCTCAGTTTGTCCAATACCTGTACTTTGTCGATCATTTTAGACGGCAGGTTCTTGGAGGCTACTTTCGGGTCGTCGGAGAAGAACTCTTTTCCGTCGATCAGTACCTTTTTGATTTCTTTCCCGTTGACCGTGATTTTCCCTTCGCTGCTCACTTCCACGCCGGGCATTTTTTTCAGCAAATCTTCAAGCATGGAACCTTCCGTGGTTTTATAGGAATCAGCGTTGTACTCCATCGTATCGTTGCGTACGGTTACTTCCGGTGCTTTTCCGATCACGACGGCTTCTCCCAATAGGATCGCCCCGTCGGCAAGCGCGAGTTTACCCAATTTTACCGGGTTGGCTTTCCCTGTAACCCGTAAGGGTTGATAGAGTGGATCGAATCCGACAAACGACACGTGCAGTAGATAGCTGCCGTTCTTGATATTTTTGATGACGAAACTTCCGTCGCGTGTCGTGGCGACTCCTCCGATCATGGAACTGTCTTTGACGCTAAGCAAACGGACTGTAGCCTGTTCGATCGGTTCATTGGTTCCCTCCTCGATCACCGTTCCGGTGATATCTACGCCTTTTTGTGCATATGCAGGCATAGTCAATAGAATTAAAAACAGAATAAAAAAATACCTTCCCGATTTCATAATTTTTGTTTTATCTTATCTGATATTAAGTACGAAGAGATAGACACGGAAGTTTTTGGGAAGTTTAATAAGGTTTGGTGCGATTTTGATTTATTAACGAATTTGGAAATGCGCCTTTATCCCAGAATATTTATCAGAAGCGGCAGATAATCTTTCAGTTTAAGGCGGAGTATCTTAAGTGCCTGCGATATCCTGTACTCGACGGTTTTTACCGATATTCCGAGTTTTTCGGCAATCTGCACATTCGTCTTTTCCCCGAATCGGCTCATGGCAAATGTTTCCCGATAGGTTTCGGGCAGGTTCTCGATCGCTTTCTGTATGTTTTCTGTCAGTTCATTCATGAAATAGTAGTCCGGGTCTTCAAACTGGTCTTTTATTGTCTCATATATCTGGTTATGAATACGTTCGTGATACAGGTTTTTCTTGATCGCATTGAGGCAACGGTGCTTGGTAGAGATAAACAGATAAGATTTCAAGGATGTTTCGATCACAAGATTTTCCCGTGTCTCCCAGAGAAAAAGCATCAACTCCTGCACAAGCTCTTCCGAGTCATCATCGGAAATATACTGGGACGCATATTCGCAAAGGGGGGAGTAATACTTGATAAACAGTTGTTTGTAAGTATTCTTGTCTCCTTGTTGTAGTCTGGTTATTAAGTTATTATCGTCCATACCCTTTCCATTTAGATTTTTTATCTCTTTGCACAAAGATAAAAAGGAAACAACTCTTTTGTATGTATCATTAAGAGCGAGAAAAGAGTTTTTGACTTTCTGAATGTTCAAAATGATCTGCATAAAAAGTCTTATTCGTGATATTATGGTTCTATTCGGTTTAATCTCCTACCTTATTGTAAAACAAAAACTTCTGGAGAATGTCCTCGCCAGTGAAATCTTTGCTTTTGATTGGATTTGCGGCAAAGAAATGATGGCTGATTTGTCAATTTTACATTAACACATTGTTTTTGAGATATAGTGACTTTGACTATCGGATAAAAAGATTAATTTTGTAGTTCAGTGTGATGCAGTTGTCGCATTGAGCTATCTTTAAATTCGGATATATATGAAGTCAAGTATTCTTATTTCCCTTTGTTTGGTATTTCTTTGTTCTTGTCAGGAACCCCCTGTGGAAGAATATGCCGTGATTCCTCAACCGGCAGAAATCGCCTACACTTTCGGGTTTGTCAAATTGAAGAGCCAGCCCGTTGTCGCCTATCCTTCGGAGCTGGCGAATGAAGCGCAACTCCTTCAATCCTATCTGTCTTCCGATTTTTCAGTCGAAGCCGTATTGAACGAAGACGGTGAAAAGGCAGATATAACCTTGCAATTGGACCCGACGGTTTTGCCGGATAAAAAGGAAGGCTACGTGTTGGACGCTACATCTGGAAGGATCATGGTAAAAGCCAATTCACCGGCCGGTATTTTGAATGGTGTCCAGACTTTGCGACAGGTGATCAAAGAAAAAGACGGCAAGTTGATGGTACAGAAGGCGACCGTTATGGACTACCCTGCTTTTTCGTGGCGTGCTTTTATGCTGGACGAAGGACGTTATTTCAAAGGCAAAGAAGTGGTGAAGCAACTGCTGGATGAAATGGCAGACCTGAAAATGAATGTTTTCCATTGGCATCTAACGAATGATCAAGGATGGCGCATCGAGATAAAGAAATATCCGAAATTGACGGAAATAGGAGCTTTCAGGGATTCTTCCGAAATCAATTATTTTGGGAGTGATGTGTATGACGGCAGACGTCATGGCGGTTTTTATACGCAGGAAGATTTAAAAGAAATTGTGGAGTATGCGGCTAAACGTCACATCATGATAGTACCGGAGGTAAGTATGCCGGGACATGCCAGTGCGGCAATCGCTTCCTATCCTTGGCTCGGCACAAGCGGGAAGCAGATCAAAGTGCCGGGAAAATTCGGAGTACATTATGAAGTTTTTAATGTGGCCGATTCTAAAGTAATGCAATTTTTGGATGAGGTGACGGATGAGGTGATTGCGATCTTTCCCGGTGCCGTGTTCCATATCGGAGGCGATGAAGTAAAGTACGACCAATGGAAAAACTCCTCTGCTGTCCGTGCTTATATGGCCAAACATAATTTGAAGACTCCGGCTGAACTCCAAATCTATTTTACGAATGAGGTTTCCAATATGTTGGCGGCTAAAGGCAAAAGAATGATGGGGTGGAATGAGATTACCGGAGATAAACTGCACGAATACCAGTCGGATGCCGATACGGAAGGTGTGAAGCAGGAGTTGTCTTCCGGCACGATCGTCCATTTTTGGAAAGGAGATACCGCTCTTATCAGGAAAACGATTGAAAAAGGATATGATATCGTGAACTCTTACCATGTATATACTTACCTGGATTATTCATACGAGTCAATTCCGTTGGAAAAGGCTTACTCTTTCGATCCGATTCCGGAAGGCTTGACGGAAGATCAGAAGGACAAGGTGTTGGGATTGGGATGCCAGATGTGGGGAGAGTTTATCCCGACAGTCGAGAGCATGAACGAGAAAGTCTACCCTCGCTTGGCCGCTTATGCGGAAACCGGATGGACGGAGGCTTCGAACAAAGATTATCAACGTTTTCTGAACAAGTTGAATTTCTTCCTGCAAAAGTGGAATGCGGAAGGAATTTCCTGTGACTTGGTTCAATAGCAAATCATTGTTAAATAATAAAATAAACACATAGCGAAAAAGTAAATTTGGGTAAAGTGTAGCGAATTAGTTGATAGCGCGTTCGTTACGCTTTGTTTTACTATGGGGACAGAGCCAACGAAATATCACCTCGAAGCCAAACGGTGCAGAAGTTCAGTTACCACCTTGTTACTCCCGTAATGGGTGCAGATTTCCAGCTAAATGGTTCTATTTCTGCGATTTGCGTAATTTTGCATAGCGGTCAGTAACTCACTAATAACTAATTTTGTAACCCTGTAGTTTTTATGTATAAATCGTTATTCTGCTAATACACTATAAAAAAGTGCGTTTCTTGTACTACTGGGGGCTGCACTTTTTCTAATTTTGCAATCAGAATAACATCAGCAAGGATATGCAGGAAGACATCTTACATTTTTTTCGTCCTATCAATCATTCATTTGATGTAAAAGAGGACGATTATGTACAAGCGAAAGTTTGCATTTCAATGGCAGAC
>CAJTMR010000007.1 GCA_910577325.1 uncultured Parabacteroides sp. | reverse complement strand
AATCGGGTAAGGGAAACTATGTCTCTACTTAGAGCTTAAATGAAAGAGCCGTGTTACTCCTGACCGGATACCACAAAACAACGCCACGTTCAATCATAAATCATTTCACTTCCAGTACGACAATCGACTTGGCAGGCAGGTTGACCTTGAGTTGTCCCTTTTCGATTTTCGCCCCGTTGAAGACGGTCGGCTTCACGGCATCCGGTTTCTCGAAGGTGTTATGGTCGTTGATGGAGGCGGAGGTCAGGATGCGGCCCTTCACACTTTTGATTTGCCGTCCTTGCAGGTCGAGGGTGATGTTTTGGGCGTTGTCGACGTCTACATTGGCTAAGGAGATGTGGATACACCCGTTCTTGTCTTCGGAGGCAGAGGCGCTTATCATCGGCACTTCGCGACCTCCACGCACTTTGGCCTTGTCGCAGATCAGGTCCATAGGTAGGAAGGTGGCGTCTTGGTGTACGTTGTACATCTGGAAGACATGGTAGGTCGGCGTGAGCAACATCTTCGGGCCATTCGTCAGGATCATGGATTGTAGCACGTTGACGATCTGGGCTATGTTGGTCATCCGGACGCGGTCCGTATATTTGTGGAACACGTTCAGGGTAAGGGCTGCCACGAAAGCGTCGCGCATGGTGTTCTGCTGGTACAGGTGACCGTTGATCGTACCCGGCTCTTCGTCCCACCAGGTTCCCCACTCGTCTACCATCAGGGCGATCTTCTTCTGTGGGTCGTATTTGTCCATGATTTGGATATGTTTCTTAACGACATCTTCTATTTCGAGGCATTTGCCCATCGTCCAGTAATAGTCGTCCTTGTTGAAATCCGTGGCCGATCCTTTGCTGCCGCTCCATCCCGTCACCGTGTAATAGTGCAGGGAGATGCCGTCCATGCGGCCGCCTATGTTTTTCATCAGCGTCTCCGTCCAGTTGTAGTCGTAGTCGCTGGCTCCGCTGGCAATCTTGAAAAGGCGGTTGCCGTCGTAGTTGCGGCAGTAGGTGGAGTAGCGGCGGTAGAGGTCGGCATAGTATTCGGGACGCATGCTTCCGCCGCATCCCCAACTTTCGTTGCCGACGCCGATGAATTTGACTTTCCAAGCCTTGTCGCGCCCGTTCCGGCGGCGCAGGCGGGCCATCGGGCTGTCGCCTTCCGAGGTCATGTATTCGACCCATTTGGCCATCTCTTCGACGGTTCCGCTACCGACATTGGCACTGATGTAAGGCTCGCAGCCTAACAGTTCGCAGAGGTTCAGGAACTCGTGCGTGCCGAAGCTGTTGTCTTCGATCGTTCCGCCCCAGTTGTTGTTCACCATCTTCGGGCGGTTTTCTTTCGGGCCGATGCCGTCCATCCAGTGGTATTCGTCGGCAAAACAGCCCCCCGGCCAGCGCAGGTTCGGGATCTTCAGGTCTTTCAAGGCTTGGAGCACATCGTTCCGATACCCCTCGGTGTTGGGTATTTCGGATTCGGGACCGACCCATAATCCGCCGTAGATACAGGTCCCGAGGTGTTCGGCAAACTGTCCGTAGATGTGTTTACTGATCTCTTGTTTCCCTTGCTCCGGATAGATGCGGATGTTTGCGTCTTTCTGGGCGAAGAGGGGCAGCGCGGCTGCTGCCATCAAACTTGCAAATAGTGCTTTCATGTGTGTTAATTTAAAGTTTGGATGAAGTCGTATTCATGATGGAATCAAGCTCATGAATGTTTTCGGGGATAAAAGTACATAAATTACACTTATCTGTGGCGTATTTATGATTCATAAAGGGAAAAATATAGTTTCTTTATTCCGATTTGCATGTTTTTGCCGCCCTGATGGCTTTGCTGGCGATTGTTTGTCACAGGAAAATGTGGGATGTACGGCCGTGGCATGATTTAGGGAGTGCTCCATAGGGGCGCGCGAAGTAGCCAGAACATGTAAATCACATAGGAGAGGATCAGGACGATCCCTTCTGTTCTGGATATTTTTTGTCCGCTTTTTACCAGTGGCAGTAACAGTACGGATAGGGCTGTCATGACCATCAGGTCGATGTTGTCTATATTTTGGGTGTCGATGGGATGTATAAGCGAACAGGAACCTGCGACAGCCAGTATGTTGAATAAGTTTGAACCGACGATATTCCCGATGGCGATATCCGTCTTACGTTTGTAGGCGGCAACGATGGATGTTGCCAGTTCCGGCATACTTGTTCCGGCTGCGACGATCGTAAGTCCGATAACCGCTTCGCTTACTCCGAGCTCTTTGGCGATGGAGACTGCATTGTCCACCAATAATCGGGACGCAAAGACCAGGACGGCCAGTCCGCCGATGATGCTCAGGATGTCGAAAGCCCAGTGCTTGGGTTGTTCTTCGAGTTCCTGATTCGGCCCTTCTCCGTGTTTGCGGGAGTGGAACAGACTGAATAATGTGTAAATGATGATGCCGGATAGGAAGAAAAGCCCTTCCGTCCGCCCTAATGTGCCGTTCCATAAAAAAATGGCGAGCAGTAGGGTTGCGGCCAGCAGGACCGGGATATCGATTCGGAGCAATTGTTTTTTTGCTTGTATCGGGCAAATAGTTGCCGAAATTCCTAATATGACCCCGATGTTGAAAATGTTCGAGCCAATGATGTTTCCGATTGCCATGTCTTCCCGTCCGCTGAGCGTGGCGTTCAGATTTACTGCCAGTTCGGGTGCGCTTGTCCCGAATGCAACGATAGTCAGCCCGATGACCAATGGTGATATTTTGGCCTTGAGAGCTAAAGCGGAACTTCCTTGAACCAACCAGCCGGCTCCTATGTAAAGTGCCACCAGCGAGAGAATCAATAATGTCATACTTGTTATCATGGTCCCTTCTTTCTTGTTAGTTTGTTAATATGTTAAAATGTCTTGCTTCCTGTTGCCCGGCAAAGAACATTTGCCGTAACCAAGTAAACAGCAAGTTGTTTGTAGGTAGAAAAACGTACCTTGGAAAACCTCGAGATCACCACGAAGTAAACAACAGGAAGCGAATAGACATTCAGTTAGGGTTGTTAGGAATTATTCTTTAATATTCGTATTCTTCATCCTTTGGACTATTGCTTTCCTGCCGCATTTGAATGACCCGTAAAGCGATCATTGCTGCACTCAGCAGGCCAAGACCTCCCATCGTTATTTCTTTTAACAACAGATTGGAGAAGTCAGTTGTTCCGATTAATACCAGAATAATGAATGACAACATCATGGTTGCATCCACAAGATCTTTATTTATTTTCATGTCTGTACTATTTAGGCTGTAATACGATTTTTTATTTTTCATCAATGGCTCTTTCTTCCGTGGTGGAAGGAGTACTGAGGCCTTTCATGATGCCATACAGGCCGACACCGAGGGCCCCCATGACGATCACCAGTTTCAGGTAATCGTTCGGAATGACCGAACTGCAAGCGAGCACGCAACCGATAATTGTGACAACGACATAAATATAGATGCTGAATTTATTCTTTTTTGTAGACATAATTATTTGATTTTTAAGTAAATGATAATTTGTCGCATTTCAAGGAATGCAATAAGGAAACGGTATGAAATATGAATTCCATACAAAATCGGATTATTTACTTATACTCAAATAATGATTTTCCGCAGGCCGTATACATGGTATCCCATGCGGCAAAGGAGAGTTGAAAAGTTTATGGTTTGATATGTTGTTACTTCTTCGGATACTTTCCGGAGAATATTGATTTCTTTCAATCGAAAATACCGGATTGTTCTTTTTTCGATCTTCAGTAACCGTATGTTCAATGTATTGCTGATATTCTGGGTGGTCCTGCGAGGTGTCAGGCAATTACAGCTTTTCAAGTCGCAACTGAGGATTTCCAAGTTATGTTGCAGGTCGGCTGCCCCTTTTTCTAACATGACCATTTCCTTCTTCGCCTGCAGATCAGGCATAGTATCGTTGTTTTGTACGTCTTTAGGTACAAAAAGCAATATACCGAATAGCAGAGTCAATATGATTAGAAAATCCTTCATGTTGCAAAGATAGATGAATTCTTGTGTAAAAAACAAATATGTGCTCTTTTTGTTTTTATTTTTGTACCGAAAATTTATGTTGAAAACAGATTATGAAAGATAAAAAATCTCTTGTTGGAGTTTGGGTGGAGGCGTCGCGTCCCAAGACCTTGACTGCCTCTGCCAGCCCGGTGTTGTTGGGGTGTGCATTGGCTTATTATGACGGGATGTTCGATATCGTACCGGCGGTGTTGTGTTTTCTTGTGGCTCTTTTTGCCCAAATAGCCAGTAACTTCGCAAACGATTATTTCGATTTTAAGAAGGGAGCCGACCGGGAAGATCGGTTGGGGCCGGAGCGGGCGGTTGCACAAGGATGGATCGCTCCGAAAGCGATGCTGGTTGGTACGTTCGTTACGTTGGGGGTTACTTGTTTGTCCGGTTTGTTGCTGATCTGTTTTGCAGACTGGCGCTTGATATGGGTGGGAATTGCGATTGCCGTGTGTGTGTTGGCTTATTCTGCCGGTCCTTATCCTTTGGCCTATAACGGTTTGGGAGATATTTGCGTGTTGTTGTTCTATGGGGTCATACCCGTTTGTTTCACTTATTATATACAGACGTTAAGCTTCTCCTTATTGTCTTTTTTATTATCTGTGGCCTTGGGACTTTTGTCCGTGAATATCTTGGTTGTCAATAATTACCGGGATTATGAACAGGATAAGGCTGCCTGTAAACGGACGACAATCGTTTTATTCGGCCGTCGTTTCGGCCGGGTGTTTTATATTTTTAATGAGTGTATGGCGTTTGTCTTGGTGCTTCCGCTTGTGTTGGAAGCTCCCCGGTGGATCTTGTTTTTATTCGGAATCTTGTTCGTCCTTTGTTTTTACACGACACGGGAATTGATTACACTGGAAGGAAGAGCGTTAAACCGCACATTGGGACATACGGCGCGGAATGTATTTCTTTTCGCGGCGGTTCTTTCCCTGTTCTTCGTGTATATGGGAACCGCCCTGTGATCCTGTTGTTTATTTCAGTGCTTGCAAATGAGTTGTTTTCCTGTATATTTTCCGTAAGGTGTCCTGTATCGATTTGGATAGGATTATCAGGGTTACAGCGACGATGATAAGCAGGATACCTATCGCCAGGTTGGGAGTAAAGGGCTCGCTGAAAACCGATATTCCAATACATACGGCGGTAATGGGTTCTACGGCTCCCAATACGGCGGTAAGCGTCCCGCCGATGTTGTGTACGGCAAGTACCAGGGTGATGTTGGAGACGACTGTCGGAACAATCGCTAACAGGATCAGGTTGGCAAAAGACATCAGGTCGGGAATCGGTTGTATGCCTTCATTGGTCCAGGCTTTGATGGCAAACAGGATCGTGCTGACGATGAATACGAAGAAAGTCAGCTTGCGGCCGGTCATTTTTTGTATGCGGGATTTATTGACGGTCGTGATGTATAGTGCGTATCCTACCGCAGAAAGCAACACGATGAAAACACCTGATGTATTCAATCTCATTTCTCCTTCATTGATCGAAAGCCGGGCTACTCCGCAAATAGCCAGCATGGTCGCCATCAGGGTGATCCAAGAGGTCTTTTCCCGGAAAACGAACAGCATGATCAGAGTCACGAATATTGGGTAAGTGAAATGCAACGTCGTGGCGATTCCGGCCGACATGAAGCGATATCCCCAAAACAGGAACATGGCCGAAGCCGTATAGAAAAAGCCTAATAACACCAGTATCGGAATTTCCCGCTTTTCCACACGGAAAGGTTCTTTCTTTGCGGCCATAATACCAGCCAGAGCCAATGTCGCAAACAGGAAGCGATAGAACAGAATGGAATCGAATTGCATTCCTTTTGCCATTAAAGGCAAGGTAAACAAAGGTATTAATCCGAACGTCGCGGATGTCAGGATGCCGAAAGTGAATCCTTTTAAATTATTCATAACGTCAGTTTGATATAAATATTAAATAGATTATTATTTATTTGAATATAAGGAATATATAGATGAAAATATTGAATTTATAGAGTCCGATTATAACTTTTAAACAATTGCCACTATGTTTTCGGAGGCTAAAGTTACAGAGATTTATTGTATGACAGACGATTTTTGCAAGGAATTTGCTGTCCAACAAGAAAAATATATGGTTAAGGATACATTACATAAGCATCGTTACAAACCCAACCGGGTTTGTAAACCATACGTTCCACCCATGTGGGCCGATCCGATTACACGGGTGGAACGTATGGTTTCTTTTTGATTGGGGCTTACTTTGTGCTTGGTTTCGAGAACGTTTTTGTTATTCTTTTTTTATTTGCTAAGGGTTATAAGAGTTGTATATGCATTTGATCCTTGTTTTTGTGTAAATTGAAAATCCTTGTCATCGCAGGTGATTTTCAAGCAAACGGCCATGTGGTTCTCTTTTTTCCAATAAGAAGTAATGATATGTTCTTCGTTATTTCCGAATATATGCGGACATACCAATTTCCATGTGATGGTAGATGCTACATAATCAAAAGTGCTGTATGAGAAATGCAGGTATTCAGCTTGGTCGTTCTCGACTTCGACATAGAGTATTTCTTTTTGATCGGATATATCGGTTGATGTGACTTGCAACTTATACTCATCTGTGACTTGGAACGAATAGCTTTGCTGCTCATACTTTAACCCGTTTACTAAATTCTTGCCGGAACTATCCTCGAATTTTAGTTTAAGATGATAATTATAAGGTGGTGCCTCATTACCATTGTTGCATCTACTAAATAACATGACCAATAAGGTCAATAGCCATATCAAATTTCTTGTTTTCATGTTGATTGTTGTTTTTATTTAGGACTTACATAAATATTTTGTCTACGATATTTATAATCTATATATTGCAATTCGTGAAGTGATTTGTGGATCGAGGTTTTCGCTTGATTCTATTGCTTGAATTGTTTCGTTGAGCCATACCTTCAGACCGCCATTCATGTTAGTCGTATCGAGAACAAACTGATTTTTTTTCATGACAGATCTTTTATTGATTAATAATAAGTATGAAATGATTGCAATATAATGAAATATTTTTTATTATTATAATAAAAAGATAATATATTTCATTCCTAATTACAAGAAAATAATGAAGGTTTGCGTAAACTGATTGATTGATTGAGTATTGTTGGGTATGAATATGAAATGAAAAAAGGGAAACATTGTTTGATGCTTCCCCTTCTATCAATTACGTAAATGTTTCCGATTACATGATACCGCGTTCGCGCAGTCTTTCCTGCCATTTCCAAGCAGAAGCCAATGTATCGGCCAATGTTTCTGTTGCTTTCCAGCCTAAAACTTTATTGGCACGTTCGGGATTGGCCCAAACTTTTTCGATGTCGCCTTCGCGACGGCCAACGATTTTATGCGGGACTTTGACGCCTGTAGCAGCTTCGAATGTGTTGATCAGTTCCAATACGGAAACACCGTTTCCGGTTCCGAGGTTGAATATTTCCACATTATCCAAAGACTTGCCACCTAACATGCGGTCCATAGCGATCACGTGAGCCTTTGCCAAGTCGACAACGTTGATGTAGTCGCGGATACAAGAGCCGTCGACTGTGTCGTAATCGTCACCGAACACACTCAACTCTTTGCGGATGCCCATAGCCGTCTGTGTCAGATACGGAATCAGGTTCTGAGGAACGCCGTTAGGCAATTCGCCGATCTCTGCTGTCGGATGTGCTCCGATCGGGTTGAAGTAACGCAGGATGATGCTCTTGAAAGGAGCGCCGGCGTGGATCGTATCGCGGATGATTTCTTCGTTGATCTGCTTTGTATTTCCATACGGAGAAGTAGCCGGTTTGATCGGTGCATTCTCGGTTACAGGAAGGTTCTCCGGATCAGGCTGTCCGTAAACGGTACAGGAAGAAGAGAATACGATACCTTCGATATCGAATTCAGGCATCAGTTCCAACAGATTCACCAGTGTAACGACGTTGTTGCGATAGTATTTCAACGGTTGTTGTACGGATTCGCCTACAGCTTTGCTGGCAGCGAACAGAATGATACCTTTGATCCCCGGATGAGCTTTCAACGCTTCGCGGGTTCCTTCCTTATCTTTCAGGTCCAGCTTGATGAATTCAGGACGGATGCCTGTGATACGTTCGATGCCGTCCAATACTTCGATATTGGAGTTAGACAGGTCGTCGATGATGACTACCTCATAACCTGCGTTCTGCAGTTCTACCGTGGTGTGTGATCCGATGTAACCAGTTCCACCTGCTACTAAAATCTTCTGTTTCATCTTAGTGTTTATTTAGATTAGTAATTACACAATCCCTGAAAAACCCATGAAAGCCATAGCCAGCAGACCTGCTGTGATAAGGGCGATCGGAGTTCCTTTCATGCCATCGGGAACATTTGTCATTGCTAATTGTTCTCTGACACCTGCAAAGATAATCAAAGCTAACGCAAATCCAATAGCTGTTGAGATTGCATATACAACGGATTCCAATAAATTGTATTCTTTTTGAATGACGAGGATGGCCACACCCAAGATACAACAGTTCGTTGTGATCAGAGGAAGGAACACGCCAAGAGCCTGATAAAGGGCCGGAGAGACTTTCTTCAGGATGATCTCTACCATCTGTACCAATGCGGCGATGATCAGGATGAAACTGATGGTTTGCATAAAAGCCAAGCCAAAAGCATCCAGAATATATTTTTGTACGAGGAACGTTACGACTGTAGCGATCGTCAATACGAAAGTCACGGCGGCGCCCATGCCGGCTGCCGTCTCCACCTTCTTGGATACGCCAAGGAAGGGGCAGATACCCAGGAACTGTGCCAGTACAACGTTGTTTACGAATACGGCGGCAATAAATATCAGTATATATTCCATATCGTTCGTTTTTAAGCTTTACGCAGTTTGTTTACAATAGCGACCAGATATCCCAATGCGATGAAAGCACCCGGAGCCAGTACGAAAATCAGTGAACCGTATTGTTCGGGCATCAATGCCATGTTGAACAGCCGGCCTGTTCCCAGTAATTCCCGGACCGCTCCCAGCAATGTCAATGCCAGCGTGAATCCCAATCCGATCCCGATTCCGTCAAAAGCGGAAGGTATGATCCCGTTCTTTGCCGCGAATGCTTCGGCGCGTCCCAGCACGATACAG
Source organism: uncultured Parabacteroides sp. (assembly GCA_910577325.1). GTDB lineage: Bacteria > Bacteroidota > Bacteroidia > Bacteroidales > Tannerellaceae > Parabacteroides. Next base: position 129,486 of record CAJTMR010000007.1, on the reverse strand, counting down.
TTTACAACGATCAACGGGATGAACAAGCCCAGACTGGCATACAGGGCCGGTACGAAAGCTTCCATGCACATTTGTACGACTGTTACGAACGTCGCGATTACAACGATGTAAGCCGGAATACGTACCATGTCGGGGATCAGGTTCTTCAGGGCGGATATCACGATGTTGGAACAGATCAGAACGAACATCGTGGCAAGTCCCATACTCATACCGTTCAGAGCGGAAGAGGTCGTACCCAATGTCGGGCACATACCTAACAGCAATACGAATGTCGGATTTTCTTTGATGATACCATTCATCAATATTTTCAGATTACTCATTGTCGTTTCCTCCCTCTTTAGTTGTGTTATCGGATGATGTGGTGGCTCCGGTCAATCCGTCGGTACCGGAAAAAGCACTGTAGGCGCGGTTTACAGCGTTCAGGAATGCGCGGCTGGTGATGGTTGCCGCTGTGATGGCGTCTACATCGCCACCGTCTTTGGACACTTTCAGTTCGCCGTCGGCCAGATTACGTCCTAATACGCTCTGGCGGTTTTTGTCTTCCCGGAACCATTCCTGCATCTTGGCGCCCAAACCAGGAGTTTCGGCATGTTGCAATACGGAGTAGTTCAACAACTTGCCTTCGGCATCGAAACCGACGATCACTTTGATCTCCCCGCTGAAACCTTTCTTCGTGTTGCTTTCAACTGCGGCTCCTACGAGTTTGCTGTTTTTCATGGCCGGATAGATTTTCAGCGAATCGCCGTCTGCTGTAACAGCCATATAAACATCTTCTGTCGGTTTGTTGTCGAATGCCGGTGTGACTGCTTTGATGGCCTCTTCCAGCGCAGCGGCTTTCGTGGCGGCAATCGGGCCGGTGGTGTACATGTTCACACCTGCTAATATCGCTCCTGCCACTACACAGATGACGGTGAGTGAAAGGAACATATTGGGTAATGTTGATTTTAGTTTTGCCATGCTTATTTTCCTCCGAAATGTTTAGGTTTCATATAACTGTTGATTAGCGGAGTCACTCCATTCATGATGAAGATGGCAAATGACATACCTTCGGGATAAGAACCGAACAGACGGATAACCGTTGTCAGGATACCAATGCCGACACCGTAGACAATCATGCCGCTCTTGCTCATCGGCGAAGTCACATAATCGGTTGCCATAAAGATGGCTCCCAACATCAGACCTCCGGATAACAGATGGACGAACGGGCTTGCATATTGGACCGGGTTCACCAAGTGCATGATACCTGTAAATACAAATACCGTGACGAAGATGGAAACCGGGACATGCCAGGTGATAATTTTCTTCCATAACATATAGAACATACCAAGCAGCAGTGCGAGTGCGCTGACTTCACCAAGGCTACCGCCCATGTTGCCGACCAGCATGTCGCTGAGTGTCGGCATTTTGTCGAGCGCACCCTCGTTCATCAGGGAGAGAACGGTTGCGCCTGTCGTCGCATCTGCATAAGATGTCAATTGTCCGACAACGGGCCAGGTTGTCATCTGCGCCGGGAAAGAAATCAGCAGGAAGATACGGCCCGTCAGTGCCGGGTTGAAGATATTGTTACCCAGACCGCCGAACGACATCTTACCGATACCGATAGCAGCCAGCGCACCGATGGCGATGATCCAGACCGGCAGGTTCGACGGCAGGTTGAACGCCAGTAAAACACCGGTCAGGATGGCCGAACCGTCGTAAATGGTCGGTTCCTTTTTCATCAGGAATTTTTGAATCAGATATTCGAACAGGACGCAGAAGAAAACCGAGGCTACGGTTACGATCAGTGCACCCAGTCCGAAAAAGTAGAGTGATACCAGGAAAGCCGGAACAAGGGCAATCAGTACACCGTACATATTTTTGCTTATGCTGTCGCCGCCATGAATGTGGGGCGAGGGAGATACGTATAATTTGTTTTCCATATTGCTCTTGTTTTATGACTTTCTTGCACGAATAATACCCATTACTTTGCCTTTGCCCAACCGGATCTGATCCAACAGCGGACGGTTGGCCGGACAAGTGTAGCTACAGGATCCGCATTCGATGCAATCCTGAATATAGCCAGCCTCGGCTTTTTCCCAGTCTTTATAGACGGTGAACTTCATGAGGAAGGCCGGGTTCAGACCCATCGGGCAAACGTTCACACACTTGGCGCAACGGATACAGTCCTGCATCGGTTTACGGACAGATTCTTCCTTTGTCAGGAGCAACACGCCGGAACTGCCTTTGGTTACCGGAACTTCGGCGCTTACCAACGCTTTACCCATCATCGGGCCGCCACCGATAATCTTACCCGTGTTCTCAGGGATACCACCGGCTGCTTCGATCAGCATGTTGATAGGCGTACCCATACGGACCAGGAAGTTCGACGGATTGGCTACTGCCTTTCCGGTTACGGTCACGACACGTTCGAACAACGGTTTGTTCTTTTGGACGGCTTCGTAGACGGCGTAGGCTGTTCCCACGTTCTGTACGACAGCTCCGGCCGAGATAGGCAGTGCACCGCTCTTTACCTGACGACGGATCACGGCGTCGATCAGTTGCTTTTCACCTCCTTGCGGATATTGCACTTTCAACGGCATGATCTCGATGCCTGGGTAGGCGGCTGCCAGCTTTGTCAAATGGGCGATTGCGTCGGGTTTATTGTTTTCAATGCCGATAACGGCTTTGTTTACATTTACCGCCTTCATGAGCAATGTGACGCCTACCAGGATTTGTTCGCCTTTCTCCATCATCAAGGAGTGGTCGGAAGTCAGATAAGGTTCACATTCGACAGCATTGATAATGATGATCTCTGCCTTGCTTCCGGGAGGCGGCATCAGCTTTACCTGTGTCGGGAAAGTTGCACCGCCCAGGCCTACGATACCGGCTGCTGCAATCTTGTCGACGATCTCTTTGGATGACAGCGTGCAGTCTTTTACCAGTGCATCGCTGCGGTCGATCGTTTCTTCCCATTCGTCTCCTTCCACATCGATGTAGATGGCGGGACGCTTGTAGCCGCTTGAGTCGAGTGCATGATCTATTTTGTTTACTTTACCGGATACCGACGAGTGGATGTTGGCGGAGACGAAACCTCCTGCCTTGGCGACAAGTGTTCCTACTTTGACCGGATCACCCTTTTTGACCACAGCCTGGGCCGGAGCCCCGATGTGCTGGCTGAGCGGTATGATTACCTGCTTAGGAGCAGCTAACGCGGTAATCTTTTTACCGGCAGACAATTTATTTTCGGGCGGATGTATACCTCCGATTCGAAATGTCCTTAGCATACTATTGGATTTTATTTTTGATTTGTTTCTTCTTTTGTTTCAACTTGGGGAGCTTCCGGCTGGGCTTCCGATTTCAGTGTGACTGACTTCGGTGCGGTTGCCGGTTTTACTTTATCGACGTTCACAGCCGGAGCGGTTTCTTTACGTGGAGGAAAGTTCAACTCGTGGATGGCTCCAGTCGGGCATACGGCCACACATTTACGGCACATACGGCACTTCGTGTAGTCGATATAGGCCACATTGTTTTCTACTGTGATTGCTTCGAACGGGCATTCCTTTGCACATTTGCCACAACCGATACAAGCGTTCGCACATGCTTTCTTGGCTACTCCGCCTTTGTCTTTGTTTATACAGCTAACAAAGATACGGCGTGATTTGGGCCCTTTCTTACGCAGTTCGATGATGTTTTTCGGGCAAGCTTTTACGCAAGCTCCGCATGAAGTACATTTGTCTTCGTCCACTTCCGGAAGTCCTGTCTCAAGGTTGATACGAATGGCATCGAAGTTGCATGCAGCCACACAGTCGCCATGTCCCAGGCAACCGAATGAACAGCCGGTCTCTCCGCCATACAGTGCAGAAGCGATCGCACAACTCCGTACACCGTCATACCGGTTGGTATGCGGGCGGGCGGCACAGGTTCCGTTGCAGCGAACAACGGCAACCATCGGTTCTGCGCCGGCTGCTTCTTTTCCGAGGATGGTGGCTACTTTGCCCATTACCGGCGCTCCGCCTACGGGACATAGCAGGCCGTCCAACGTGTCAGCCTTTACACAAGCCGCAGCAAAACCACCGCATCCGGGATATCCACAACCACCGCAATTGGCTCCAGGCAATACTTCCTGGACTTGTGCGATACGAGGATCTTCGTATACTTCAAACTTCTTGGAGGCGGCATATAGAAAAACTGCGCCGATCGCTCCAATCGCTCCTAATGAAATAACGGCAATTAAAATCATGATATGTTTAATTAAGTTTTTTCAAAGTAAAAATGAATCGCCTTTTAAGTTTATCTCGAAAAAAGTATAAGATGCAATAATAAGGAACTAAGAGCAGTAATCCGGTTAACCCGCTTGTGGTTTCTTCCCATTGCATGCTTGTACCTGTTACGATAGCTGCAACAACGATTAGGAGCGGAAGTATAAATGCGAGCAGCACGGCCTGCAAACCCAGCGAACTTCGTCCGCATAGCAGAACATTTTCGTTTACAGTGAACTTTCCGGAGTTGTCCGGCACTTCGATAATCTTTACTTTACTCTCGGATGCCGCACACATACTTTGCGCATGGCATCCGGAGCAAGCCGATTGCTGGATAATTCGGACATAGGCCGTATCGCCGTCGATCTTCTCTATAATTCCGTTGTGATTGATACTTTCGCTCATATTTGTAATCTCGACATTGCAAAATCGAGGCAAAAGTACGTATTATTTGGAAATTATGTCACGATTAACAAAGTTTATTACGTAAATAATCGCCTTTACCTTACCATTTGTAATTAAAACCGAAGCTTAACAGTTCGTTTATCTGGACATGGCTGTTAAAATCTTCTTTCTTAAGAACCGAATCGTCGTATCTTAACTGCAATGATATGGTAGTAGAAAAGAAGCGGCTGATTGCCATGGTCAAACGGTTTTCGAATTCTCCCAAAATGTTTTCATAGCTGGTGAAATAGTAAAAGCGTGAATACCAACTGATGTTCCTGTTGAATTGGAAGTTCAGGGTTGCATTGATCGTAGAACCGAATTTATGTAGTTTATGTTCGAAAATGTCTGAATCCGCCTGTTTCTTAAAACCGTGACGTCCTAAATCTATGTCCTTATTGATACTATATTTCAAGTCGTAGGACAGTGGAGCGAGGTTGACGGAAAGTCCGACTTTCTTGTGGCGGCTTTGTGGAAACGATTTGTTTAACTCGTATTTCATACCGACACCGATATTGACATTGAACGGAGCGAGAAAACTGGCAAGCTTGTTGTCCGTATTTTCTGCGAAGTTCGAAAATAACTGGGTTTGGAATGTCGCGTCAAATGTGTAGAACCATTTGCTGAATGCCTTATAACCGATGTTGCTATGGAGGCGCAATACGTCGTCACCGATCTTGTAGTCGCGTAATGTGTCTTTGGGAGCGGTAAGGACGTTGGTCTTCCATTCCAGTTCGTTTTTGATTTGGACCTTGTCTTTATTATAGTCGTACACGAAATATTGCCGGTTGGTCAGGTTCAGGGCGCTCACTCCGCCTTTATGCCAGTTCGGGGAAATATAATTTTGGGCGAACTGGACGGCACTTTCAAAATGTGAGGTCCAGTAGCGTCGTTCCGGTATGAACTTCACCGGAGCGTCTACGTCATTGAAGGCGTTCGGATCGTTTTCTATCTTGATAAGTTCCGGCTCGTATGCGACCTTTTTTATCTCGTTTATCTTAACCACGTCTGTCGGCAGGTCGCGTTCCGAATAGCGGAAATATTCCGGATAGTTCACGCGCACGTAGTTGTATGCTTTATTTTGCAACTTGCTTTTGAGAATTTCTTCCTCAAACAAGGTTGTGTCGGGGGTGAACATGGAAAAAGAGGGACGCTGTTTGGCGACAAAGTCCTTATCGTATAATTGCAGATCTTTCGGAATAAGTCCTCCTTTGAAAAGGATCGGAGTAAATAGGGGATTGACGATTGTCGTATCTCGCAAAGTCATCCACGGGCTGATGATGGTGGACGGGTCGCGTACCCAATCAACCCAGTATTGTGCTTCCGGTGATAATTCAATCTCGTCTTTCTTTAAAAAGCGAAGCAGGTTTTCACTTGGTGCAGCGGGGGAGGAGTAGCTGCTATTGAGTTTTTCGAACTGTGACCTGATATCAGGAATCTTGTCCAGTTCCGTTTCATCCAAGTCTAATAAAGGAAATGTGTCGGGAGCAGCAGTCTGAACAGATTGGTTCAACTGGTTCCCGTTGATTATATTAACATCTTGTGCTTCTACTCGGCCATTACTGAATAACAATACAATAAATAACGCTAAAACAGACCTCTTTACCATTGTCGTAACTTTTTACATTCATTGAAAATAGTGGTGCGAAGTTAGTGAAAAGTTCTGAGATTGGCTAAGAGCCTGTTTAAATTTTGTTCAACATTCTTTTGAGAGTTCTTTTTGGACAAAATTTAAACAGGCTCTAATTTTGTGCGTAATGTTTTCACTTCTGTAGAGCCAATAAGCAGGTTCGATTACATGAAAAATATATCATAAAGTAGGTTCATATTAAAAAAAAATCCCGATCATGACTCAAAATCATTCTTTTGGAAGGATGAGGAATGTTGTCAAAACGGACAATAACCCCTTGTCGGGATGTTTTTCTATTTGGGATGAAATTCCGGACGATTCATACCTGACGTTTTTCTCTGTTCCGGGCAGTATTAATAACATCAAGTAAAATGAATACGGCAGGACATCGGAAAAACAGCGCCTTTTTGTTTCCGAAAAGCAGGATATCCTGACGTTGTGGAAAAGTCAAACTCCCGGAGAATCGCCTGTAGCAAGCGAAGTTTGCATAGGGCTGAATATCTTAAAAAGAAATTTACCCCTTTTACGGCATGAAGTCCGTCTTCATTGTGTCGACGACCGTCTTCGTTACCATGAAGTCCGTCTTCATCGTCTATGACTCCGGCACTTCACGGTGACGACGACCGTCTTCATAGCAAAAAACTGCGCACTTCATGGCTGAAAACTCTTTTTCTTCGATGAAAAACCGAAATTTACAGCTATCCTTAAAGGGTGTGTTTTGTTGTTAATGAAATAATATTGTACAATAACCCTTTCCTGTTTCCGGATTGCAAAGAGGGAAAAATCGTGTTTTTGAATTGTTTTTTCTTTTGAGGTATGTTAAGGCTGGTGAATAATTTAAAGATTAATATAAGTTAAAAACAGGATAGTCACCCATAGATGGGAAAGTGTTGTGTGTATCTGTTATAAACGGATTAAAAAATAGTCGTTTTTATAAAAGAATTTATGCAAGAAACAATAATCATATCGCTTTTACGGAAATATGTGAAGGATCAATGTTCGGAACAAGAGTTACGGACATTACTTCAGTGGTTGAAATCTTCGGATCACCATATTGGTTTCGATTGGGTTGTTCAACCGCTTTGGGATGCAATAGATAAAGATATGCCTCGACCGGATGAAGAAGGGGAAAATGAACTGCGTCAAGAAGTTTCTTCTTTGTTGTCTGAAATAAGACAACAAAAGACTTCTGACTCCAAAGTTAGAAGTAAAAACCGTTTAAACGGTTTTTACAGGGTTGCAGCTATTTTGATTCTTGCTCTTAGCGTAACGTTAGGTGCATTGAAAGTCCTTGATCGTCCGCAATCGGTCGTTACTTATGTGGAGAAAATGTCTGCGAAAGGTGAGACGAAAAGTTTACTTTTGGCAGATGGTACTAAAGTAATCCTTAACTCTGATACAAAACTGATAATTCCCAGCAATTTTAATAAAGAGGAACGTATTATAGAGCTGGAAGGAGAGGGGTTCTTCGATGTGACACCTGATCCGGATAAACCTTTTATTATAAAAAGCGGGGAAACCCGGGTAAAAGTATTGGGAACCTCTTTCGATTTTAAGTCTTATAAAGAAGATGAGTTCATTAAGCTAACCGTATCGACAGGAAAAGTCAGGGTGAATATGATTGATCAGGATCTCCAACTGGCCGTTTCACCGAATGAACATCTTTCAATCAGTAAAATAGACGGGAATGTCCGTAAAGAAAGCATAGAGGAAAATAATTATATAAAATGGATACACGGTTCTTTATATTTTAACAAAGAACCGATTCGTGAAGTTCTCAAAACAATCAATCGTACATATAACCGGAAAGTGATTCTGCAATGTGAAAATTGTGATTATCGCATAACGGGTACTCATGATAACAAGAGCATTGAGGCTGTTATTGAAGCTATCTGTTTTACAACAGGACTTCGAAGTAAGCGTGAAGGAGGTAATATTGTATTATATGAGAAATAAAGTCTAACACTGAAAAATAGAATGCCTATGATAAACATTTGATAATAGCGTATACGAAAAAAGCAGCAGTGTAGCACACTACTGCTTTCACTAAATTTCAGCAGAAACCTTTAAAACAGTATTGGACCACTGGGTTGTAAGGCGTTTCTGCCTGTCTTAACAAACATCATTTATTAAAACATTACAAATGTATGAATTATAATCTAATCTATAACAAGACTCTTATGCGAACTTCGTTAACCGTTTGTGCTATCGCTCTGTCGTCTCAGTTACTTTGTGCGGAAGGGGCTTTAGGACAAAGTCTTAAAGAAAACGATATCACGTATGTGGTGGAACAAACGTCGGTCAGTGACGCTTTTGAACAGTTGAGTAAACTCACCGGTTTTAATTTCTTTTATGACGAATCTGTCTTAAAGGGATTGAAGAATGTAAGCGTACAAGTTAAAGAAGGTACGATAGATGCTATTTTACACGAATTATCCCGTCAGACGGGATTGTCATTTAAAAAGATCAATAATACGATATCGGTCAGCAGGGGACAAGTCAAAACGTCTTCTCCGGTTGTTGAGCAGAAAGTGAAGAAAGTAACGGGTACTATTCGTGATAATCATGGTGATCCCATTATCGGTGCGAATGTGTTTGTAAAAGGTACGACGAGTGGTACGGTGACGGATATAGATGGCAATTTCTCTCTGGAAGTTCCGGAGCAGGGTACTTTAGTTGTCTCATATATTGGTTATCTGACAAAAGAAATGCCGATAGGAAAAGGACAACAAAATGTGGAAGTTGCATTGATTGAAGACACCCAAGCTTTAGATGAAGTCGTAGTAGTCGGTTTTGCGAAACAGAAAAAGGCTAATTTGACCGGTTCCGTAAGTAGTGTTAAAATGGATGAGGTGATGGGAGACCGTCCGGTTTCGACTACAGGTGCTTTGTTGCAGGGAGCGGTTCCGGGTTTACAGGTTACTTCCGGTAGCGGTGAACCTGGTGGCGGTTTGGATTTTAATATCCGTGGTACAACGAGTATCAATGGCGGGGAACCGCTTATTCTGGTGGATAATGTTCCGTTCCAAGGAACTTTAAACTTGATAAACCCGAATGATATCGAGTCGGTTACAGTATTGAAGGATGCGGCTTCGGCTTCCATTTATGGTGCCCGTTCTGCGTTTGGTGTTGTCTTGATTACAACGAAGGGTGCTCAGAAAGAGCAGAAAGTACAAATGACTTACAGTAATAATTTCTCATTTTCCAGACCATCGAATTTGCCGGTAAAAGCGACTCCGCTTCAGACGGTTCAAGCTTATTCCGATATGGGATATATTACGTATTATTCAGGTCAGTCGGTAGACACATGGTTGGATTTATTGAATAATTATCAGGCTAATCCTTCTGCTTATCCGGAAGGATATGCAGAAGATGGCGGCATGCGTTATCAATTGGCACAGACTGATATTATGAACGATTTCTTGTCGGAAACCGGTTTCCAGCAAAAACACGATTTCTCGATTAGCGGTGGTAGTGAGCGTTCTTCTTATCGCGTTTCTTTGGGATATACCGGTTCTGACGGTGTAATGACTACCGATATGGATAGTTATAAGCGTTACAATGCGAAAGGATTTATCAGTTCGAAGATTACAAATTGGTTGACCGGACAACTGGATCTTAGTTATTATAAATCGGATAAAGGATTGCCGAGTGGCGCTAATTATTCAAAAGCCGTATGGGCTCCATCGTATAATCCGGAAGGTTTGATTAATATTAATGGTGAAGACCTGTATTCCGGTACGGCAGGTAATTTGACGCGTTTGGGTGGACAGAACACGATCGGTATTTCGGATACACGTGTGTTTGCCAAATTGATTGCAACGCCTATCAAAGATATGATTTTGAATGCGGAATTTACGTATGACAATTTGTATAATACGGAAACAAATTATTCAAAACGTATTCGTTTTGCCAATGCCGATAAGTTTTCAGAAGAGTATACTTCCGATTATTCGACTTATAAACGTCAGCGTGCCGTAAAGAATTATACGGCTTTGAATATTTACGGTTCTTATGCAAAGAGCTTGGAAAAGAATAATTTCACGTTATTGTTGGGATATAACCAGGAGTCTTATCACTATGATTATTTGAAAGCGGAAACTTCGAATATGATCAATGATGATATGCCTTCTATCTCGCAGTCGACCGGAGTACAGAAAGCATACGATGGCTTTTCTGAATATGCCGTGATGGGCTTTTTCGGACGTCTGAATTATGATTTTGACAATCGTTATTTGGTTGAGCTGAACGGACGTTATGATGCTTCTTCCAAATTCCCGTCGGGTAGCCGTTGGGGATTCTTCCCTTCTTTGTCTGTTGGATGGAGAGTCATGGAGGAGAGTTTCATGGAGCCGTTGCGCGATTATATTCCGGAATTTAAAATCAGGGGATCAATCGGTACGGTAGGTAATCAGAATATTAACCCTTATCAGTTTGTTCCGAGTATGGAATCGGTAAAATCCACGTGGTTGGATAACAATAATCAGCCTGTTACATTAAAACAACCTGGGTTGGTCAGTGGAAATTTTACTTGGGAAACGGTTCGTACGTTGAATATTGGTTTCGACTTGAGTGCCTTGAAGAATCGTCTTTCTGCCAATTTCGACCTTTTTCGTCGCGATACGAAGGATATGTTGACCAGTGGGTCACAGTTACCTGCCACTCTGGGAGCTAACGCTCCGTTGCAGAATGTGGCCGATTTGAAATCTACCGGTTTCGAATTGGAATTGGCATGGCGTGACCAGATCGGTAAAGTACATTATAATATCGGTTTCAACCTGTATGATTACAAGGCATACATTACTAAGTTTAAAAATAATGTAGCCGGTGTAATTCGTACTTCCAATAACAAAACGTATGTAGAGGGGCAGCGCCTCGGTGAAATATGGGGATATGTAACGGATCGTCTTTATACGGTAGATGATTTCGTTGAGGGTTCTTTAGACGCGAATTTGAAGAATGGTACTCTGAAAGATGGTATTCCTCATGTGGAAGGAGTGAAACCGAATCCGGGTGATATGATGTATAAGGATCTGGACGGCAATGGTATCATTAATGCGGGAAATGAAACGATTTATGATCCGGGTGACCGTAAGATTATTGGGAATAACTCATTACGTTTCCAATATGGTGTTAATGGCGGTTTGTCATGGAATAATATCAGTTTCTCCTTCTTTTTGCAGGGAGTCGGAAAGTGTGATAAATGGTTGACCAATGATTTGATCTTCCCGTATTATTATGAGTTCGGTACGATTTATGCACATCAATTGGATTACTGGACTTCACAAAATACCGGTTCTTTCTTCCCGCGTTTGTATGAAACGGGTATGAGGAACACCAATTATGCAGCGAATGTGCGTGCCCAGACAAAGTATCTGGCTAACGGCGCTTATCTGCGGGTAAAAAATCTGACATTGGGATATACCATTCCTCAGAGCATTATATCTAAAATAGGTATCAATAACTTGAGAGTGTATGTTTCTGCAGAAAATCCGTTTACGTTCGATCATATGCCAAAGGGACTGGATCCGGCAGTTGACAGTAAAGCGAACGGACTGGGATATCCGTTTATGAGTTCGTATGCTTTTGGCTTCAGTGTAAGTTTGTAATTCTGTATTATTATGAAACTATTAAAAAAAGAGAATATGAATTTGAAAAAATATATAGTATTGCCGGTCATTGCTTTAATCGGTTGGGGGATGTCGGGATGTTCGAGCGATTTTCTGGATAAATATCCTTTGGATGAACAAACAGAAGCGACAGCCTTTAAAACCAGCGACAACTTCAAAACGTATGCCTGGGGATTATATGAATATTTCGACGGCTTTCCAACAGATGGCGGTTACACTCCGGCTAATATTTCGAGCGAATATAATACGGATAATATGATTTATGCCAATTCCGGCGGCGAGTCCGATTATGCTTATCAGTTAAAGAAGTTGCCGGCAACCAGCAGTTCCTGGAGCTTTACGTATATCCGTCGTGTCAATATTATGTTGCAGAATATCGACGGCTCTTCCATGAGTGATGTCGATAAGGATCACTGGAGAAGTGTCGGTTACTTTTTCAGGGCGTTACGTTATTTCGATATGATGGTAGCTTATGGCGATGTGCCTTGGATTGACAAAGTGTTGAGTGATACGGATACGGAGGAGCTTTATTGTGAACGTACTCCGCGAGACGAAGTCGCCAAGCATATCCTGGAAGACCTGCAATGGGCGGAAGAACACATCAAAGAAGGGGGTACAGGAACAAATACAATTAATGTCCATGTGGTCAGAGCCCTGATTTCACGTTTCGGATTATTTGAAGGAACCTGGCGTAAATATCATGGATTGAATGATAGCGAAACGTATTTGAGAGCTTGTGCTGATGCTTCGGAAAAGTTGATGGGTGCTTATCCTTCTATCATGCCTAATTATGATGACCTTTACAACTCCGAAGAACTGGTCGGAAAAGCAGGTGTGATCCTGGCAAAACAATATGAAACGGATATGGTGACACATAGTATTACACGTGTTATCCGTTCTTCAGCCTGGTATGTCGACCTGACAAAAGATGCGGTTGACAGCTATTTGTGTTCAGACGGACGTCCGGTTTCTACCAGTAAGGTCTATGAAGGTGATAAGGATCTGAATGCTCAGTTCCGTCACCGTGACCGTCGTTTATATTGGACGGTAGTTCCTCCGTATAAAGTAAAATTGACCGGTGCTGCCGGAACATCATTCGGTTGGGAGCATACCGGAGTGGCCGGCGATCGTGAATATATTGACTTTATGGAAGAAATAGGCGGATCGGCAACGGGTAAGAGTTTGCCGGTTTCTAACTTCGTCGGCTATCAGGTTGCCGGTTTTCCGCACTTCCGTAACTATCCGAACGGGCAGGGATTCCTGGTTACTCACTTAGGTTTCTATTTCTGGAAATATTATAACCGTCACGTCGATAATATGGCGTTGCGTTCCTCTACGGTCGATTATTTGCTTTTCGGTATAGAGGAAGTCATGCTGAATTATGCGGAAGCTAAATTTGAATTGGGCGAATTCTCTCAATCCGTAGCTGATGCCACTATTAATAAACTTCGCGTTCGTGCGGTTATTCCTGCCATGAATGTATCGGAAATAGATGCTTCTTTCGATCTGGACAGAGACCGGAGCGTAGATCCTGTGTTGTGGGAAATCCGTCGTGAACGTCGTATCGAACTGATGGGTGACGGTTTCCGTTTCCGTGACCTGAAACGTTGGAAGAAAGGAGAATATGTGAATAAACAACCGTTAGGAGCATGGGTGAAAAGCAGTGACTATGGTGGTAAACTCAATATTCTCGGTGGTGCTGATGAAGGGTATTCCATCTTGTTTGCCAAACCGTCGGGTTGGTTGGAAAAATATTATCTGGAACCGATTCCGACGCAGGAAATAGCCTTGAATCCTAAACTGAAACAAAATCCAGGTTGGGAGACTGCTGAATAATTAGCATCAATTCAAAATAAAAGGTACGAATGAATAATCATATAAAAATCAGTTTGGCTTTGCTGTCGGTGTCTTTGTGCCAGGCAGCAGCCAAAGAAAATAAGAACGACCGTCCGAATATCGTTATTATCTATTGTGACGACATGGGGTATGGTGATATTGGGGTGACCGGGCACCCGGATATAAAAACACCCAATCTGGACCGGATGGCTCTGGATGGTATGCGCTTCACGAATTATTACAGTGCATCGCCGGCTTCAACGGCGAGTCGTTATTCTTTGTTGACGGGACGTTATCCGGTTCGTGCCGGTTTCCGGTGGGTCTTGAATCCGGATGCGGAGAGAGGCATTCATCCCCGGGAATTGACAATGGCCGAACTTTTGAAGGAACAAGGATATGCTACGTCCATCTATGGCAAATGGCATTTGGGAAGTACGAAGAAAGAGTATCTGCCTTTGCAGAATGGTTTTGATGAATATGTCGGTCTTCCGTATAGCAATGATATGATCCCTCCGAAATATCCGGATATTGCTTTGATGTGTGGGAATGATACGCTTAGAATGAATCCGGACCAGTCGGAACTGACGGCCCTTTACACGGAAAAAGCTATATCGTTCATTAAGAGGCATAAGAAAGAAAACTTTTTTGTATATGTCCCTTATGCCATGCCCCATGTCCCGTTATATCCCGGAAAAGCTTTTATTGGCAAATCCAAGAGAGGAGCTTACGGAGATGCCGTGGAAGAGATCGACTGGGGAGTGGGAGAGATTTTGTCTGCTCTTAAAAAAGAAGGCATAGACAAGAATACGATTGTCTGGTTTATGAGCGATAACGGTCCTTGGTTGCCAAAGAATGAAGAGGGAGGATCTGCTGGTATTTTCCGTGATGGTAAAGGTAGTACTTGGGAAGGCGGTGTGCGTGTACCTTGTTTTGTCAGTTGGCCGGGACATCTGAATGGGCAAGTCAATGAAGAGGTCATTACTTCCATGGATGTTTTTGCGACTTCCGTATGGATGGGCGGTGCTGCTATTCCGGAAGACCGGGTTATCGATGGAAACAATATAGCTTCTTATCTGGGATATGAAGGGGTAGCTCCGAAACAGGAGACACCATTTTTCTATTTTGGCATTGACCATCAGTTGATGGCGGTTCGAAAAGGGGAGTGGAAGTTACATGTGAAGACATACAGCCAGTTGGGGTTGGATTATTTTAAAGGAAAATTACCATTACTGTTTAATATAAATACCGATCCGTCAGAAAAATATAATCTGGCTGCCGAATATCCGGATATCGTAAAAGAATTGACGGCTCTAATAGAAGAAAAGCAGGAAGAAGTGAAAAGAACCGGTGATTTTTTCAGTAATGACTGAGTATTACAGGATAAAGGCTGCCAGTAACAGGTTTAGGGACATATCCGCATGTTTGTTGAAATAGGTTTTTATAAATTTGAGCGCCTCGGAGATATGCTCCTGCACGGTATTGACCGAAATGCCTAATTGGGCGGCGATTTCCTTGTGAGACATGTTTTCGATGCGGCTCATGTTGAATATCTTCTGACGTTGTGGGGGGAGACGGCTGATTGCATTCCGAAGGATCTCCTGGTATTCAGTGTAGATTATTTGGGAATCGATCGCCTCTTCCTCCTTGGCTTTTTGTGTGGCAAGTATTTCTTTTACCTTTTCGTCGATATCGATATCCCGGAAATAATTAAGTATTCTGTTACGCGCCATTGTATAGAGAAAAGATGAAAAAGAGAGGTCCGGGTTGATAAAGCTACGCGATTCCCAGATACGAATGAATATTTCCTGGACAATATCGTTGGTTTCTTCTTTTGATTTGAGTAGATGAAAAACAAAATAGTATAGCTTGTTTTTGTAACGTACGTATAACTCGCTGAAGGCAGCTTCATTATCCCGAACAAGTAGTGCTACTAATTCTGTGTCTGTTTTTTCTCTGAACTTCATGTATGCAATTTTGTAATTTGGAACAATATTACTGTTTTTTTTATTTCTTCAAAAAATAGGTTGCCCTGTGTCTGGAGATATCTGTTTTTTATATTTTACGGATTAAAGAACTCCTGATAGACTGCATTGTTTGTGCTTACCCGAAAAAGTTGTACATTTGTCCCTTCAAAAACAAACGGAATATGGATCGAATCCGATTAAGAGACAAAGAATTTGAACTCTTTATCCCGGAAGAGGAGATAAAGGAAGCGATTGCAAGAGTAGCAGGACGTATTCGTGCCGATGTGAAAGACACGCGTCCGTTATTCGTGGGGATTCTGAACGGAGCTTTTATGTTCGCGGCAGAGTTGATGCGTCAGTTGGACGAACCGTATGAAATTACTTTTGCCCGCTACTCATCTTACAAAGGGACCCGTACGACCGGCATTGTTCGTGAGATTATGCCGGTACAGGCCGATGTGAAAGGGAGAACTTTGGTTTTGATCGAGGACATTATTGATACCGGCTTTACGATGCAGTATGTTATGGATAAGCTTCGCAAGGACGGGGCGGCCGATGTTAAGTTGGCGACTTTGCTGTTCAAGCCCGATTCGTTGAAGTGCGCCCTGATACCGGATTATGTCGGCATCCGGATTCCAAATGATTTTATTGTCGGCTACGGGCTGGATTATGACGAGATGGGACGAGGCTATAGGGATATCTATAAGATAATAGATTGTTAAGGAAAGAATAGATACATTTATATATAAAGAAAGACGGCGGGTGATTGAAATTGGCAGGTAATGGTCAATTGTCAATTGGCGATCGTCAATTTAAAAGGTTTACTTTTTATGTTGAATATTGTTATTTTTGGTGCTCCCGGTTCAGGAAAGGGAACACAGAGCGAATTGATTATTAAGGAATATGGCTTGGACCATATCTCTACAGGTGATGTTTTGCGTTCAGAGATGAAGAACGATACGGAACTGGGCAAGATTGCCAAAGGTTATATCGAAAAAGGACAATTGGTCCCGGACGAACTGATTGTCGATATGCTGGCTAAGGTCTTGGACGGCAAGGAGAACTCCAAAGGTGTCATTTTCGACGGCTTTCCCCGTACGATCCCGCAGGCAAAAGCATTGAAGGAAATGTTGAACGAACGTGGAACCGATGTTTCCGTTATGCTGAACCTCCAAGTGGAAGAAGAAGAATTGATCAACCGCCTGTTGGAACGTGGTAAGGTATCGGGCCGTTCGGATGACAATCTGGAAACAATCAAGTCAAGACTGGATGTTTATCATAAACAGACGGCTCCTTTGGCAGATTACTATATTGGCGAAGGCAAGCATGTCGCTATCAAAGGTATGGGTACAATCGAAGAAATTTTCGGTCGTATCAAGGATGCGGTAAATAGTTTGTAATGGATTTATGAATGAGATTTATGATTTATATCCTTTGTCGTTATGAATCATAAATCATAAATTAAAAAGTAAAAGTGGCTGAATCAAACTTTGTAGATTATGTAAAGATCTATTGCCGCTCCGGTAAGGGCGGGAGAGGGTCTTCTCACTTTCGCCGCGAGAAATACATTCCGAAAGGAGGTCCCGACGGAGGCGATGGAGGGCGAGGAGGCCATGTGTATCTTCGTGGAAACCGGAATTACTGGACGCTCCTCCACCTGAAGTATGAACGTCATATCATGGCGACGAATGGTGAAGGCGGCAGTGCCAAACGGAGTTTTGGAAAAGACGGTGAAGATCGTGTCATAGAGGTTCCTTGCGGAACAGTCGTGTACGATGCCGATACGGGCGAGTTTATCTGTGATGTGACCGAAGATGGTCAGCAGGTCATGTTGTTGAAAGGCGGTCGCGGAGGATTGGGAAACTGCCACTTCAAGACGTCGACCAACCAGGCTCCCCGTTATGCGCAACCCGGGGAACCGGCACAGGAACGCATGGTGATCCTGCAATTGAAGCTGTTGGCCGATGTCGGTTTGGTCGGTTTCCCGAATGCTGGAAAGTCAACGTTGCTGTCGGTCGTTTCGGCTGCCAAGCCGAAGATCGCCAATTATCCGTTTACGACGCTCGAACCGAACTTGGGTATCGTCAGTTATCGTGACAACCGTTCGTTCGTCATGGCCGATATCCCCGGTATTATCGAGGGAGCCAGTGAAGGCAAAGGCTTGGGATTACGCTTCTTGCGCCATATCGAACGCAATTCGTTGCTTCTGTTTATGGTTCCTGCCGATGCGGACGATATCAAGAAGGAATATGAAATCCTTTTGGGCGAACTGATCAAGTATAACCCGGATTTGCAGGATAAAAGTCGTGTCTTGGCTATTACCAAGAGCGATATGCTGGATGAAGAGTTGATCGAGGCGCTGTCCGAAGATCTGCCGGAGGGCGTTCCTCATGTTTTTATTTCTTCGGTTGCCGGAATGGGAATCACCGAACTGAAAGACCTGTTGTGGAAGGAATTGAATCGGGAGACGTTCCATGAGGTAGAGCGTATCGTACATAAAAACATAGATGTGAGTACCTTGCCGCTTGACGACGAAGAGGATTTTGTTGTTCCTTTGGACGAGGATGACTTCGACGAGGATGAGGAGTATGCGGAATATGAAGATTGGGACGACGAAGAAGATGAAGAGATTTCCCGATAGTAAGGTAAAGATGTTGCAATTTCCTGTGTTGAGCGAGGATTGCAACATCTCTCATTTTGTGACGACCCGTCAAGGAGGGGTGAGCGAAGGTGCGTATGCCTCTTTCAATACCGGTGAATATAGCGGAGACGATCCTGAGGCCGTCCGGACGAACCGGAGACTCCTGTCGGAGGCGATCGGGATTCCTTTTGAACGTATTTTTGCGCCTTTTCAGGTCCACGGGACGAAGATTCGTCCGGTCGATCCCGTCTTTCTGTCCCTTCCTTTGGATGAACAGCGGAGCTATCTGTACGGCGTGGATGCGCTGGTAACGAATGTGCCGGATGTTTGCGTCGCTGTCTCGACTGCCGATTGTGTCCCTCTTCTTTTGTATGCCCCCGATGTAAAGGCGGTAGCTGCCGTCCATGCCGGCTGGCGGGGGACCGTACAGGGGATTGCCGGGAAAACCGTTCGCTTCCTTGTGGATGAATATGGAGCCGATCCTTGTCTCATGAAGGCCGGTATTGCTCCTTCCATCGGCCCCGGCGCTTTTGAGGTTGGCGAGGAGGTCGTCGACGCCTTTGGGGAGGCGGGATTTGAAATGCCGTGTATTTTGAAGCGCGATGCCGATACCGGAAAAGCCCATATTGATTTATGGGAGGCCAACCGTCTGCAATTATTGGCAGAAGGCCTTTCGGCCGGAAATATCGAACTTGCCGGCCTCTGTACCTACACCCATCCCGGCGAGTTCTTCTCCGCTCGCCGTCTGGGAATCAAGAGCGGGCGTATCTTGTCCGGGATTTTCTTACGTTCCTCCCGGCCATAGTGTCGGAAAAATTGGTAGAGCAATCTTTTCAGATAAATGGGTTTGTTTTTATAGTTCTTAATAATAAGTGAAATTCTATGATAAGCGTTTCAATTTCAGAAGAAGTAGCTACGGCCTGTCCGGATTTGCATGTTTTGGTCCTGTCTTGTGGTGTTTGCAATTCGAAACCGGACGAACGGCTTTGGCAAGAGATAGCGGACGAAGAAAAGACGGTCCGGGAAACTGTTAAACTGGAACAGATCAACAAATGGCTTCCTATCCAAGCCACCCGCCAGGCTTATAAACGTCTGGGAAAAGATCCGAATCGCTATCGTCCCTCTGCAGAAGCGTTGCGAAGGCGTATTCTTCGGGAATTGCCTCTTTACAAGGTTGATACGCTGGTCGATCTTATCAATTTGGTTTCTATTCGTAGCGGCTATTCCATCGGAGGTTTTGACGCAGATAAGATTGCCGGTGGCAGCTTGGTGCTGGGAGTCGGCAAGGAAGGGGAAATGTATCGTGGCATCGGGCGTGGCGAACTGAATATCGCAGGCTTGCCAGTCTACCGGGATGCGGTCGGCGGGGTTGGAACTCCGACGAGTGACGAGGAGCGCACAAAAATAGGGTTGGAAACGGTTCGCCTGTTAATGATTATAAACGGCTATTCCGGAGCGGATGGTCTGGAATCGGCGGGAAGTCATGCAGCCGCCTTATTAAGCAAATATGTTTCAGCCACAAACATGGAGGCTGAACTTGTTACGGCTAAAAACAGGAGGAAAATAGTGTTGTAGTAATGTTAAATATGCTTATAAACCGTAAAAAGCCTCTGTTTTTATGCTAAAAAACATCTATTTTCTTTTGTTTTAATCGATTAATCTATACATTTGTCCTCGTTAAGGATTAACAAAACAAAAAGAAACATGATCGAATTGATTGGAACAAACGCCGGCCTTGTTTGGAACGTATTGAACGAAGGCGGTAAGATGCCTGTTAAGGCAGTAAAGAAAGCAACTAAAATCAAAGCAGAAAAAGATATGTATGCTGCTTTTGGTTGGTTGGCAAAAGAAGGAAAATTGGCTTTCGAAAACGTCGAGGGTGAATTGTACGTTGCGTTAGTATAAATACAGCGTGGCTGAATCTATTAGGAGGGCTGTTCGGATTTGAGTTTGAACGGCCTTTTGTGTATTCGGATGTTTTCTGTCAAAAAAACAAACTGATTGTTGTTTTATTCGATTCTATAGTTTACTTTTGTGTAGAATTTGGTGTGAAATGACCGAAGATCATAAAAGATTGTTGGCTGTATTTGAAGTTAGGGTTCGTGATTTGATGGAGCTTTGCGATAGGCAGAAGCAAAAAATCAACGAACTTGAAATTTTTTTGGTACAGAAAGAAGGAGAACTTCAACAAGCGATAAAGACGATCGAAGAGTTGAATGCCAAATGTGATAACATGCTGACTGCGCGGGTTGTTTCTGTCAATGAAAGAGAGATGAAAAGTGCCAGGATGAGGTTATCCAAATTAGTGCGGGAAGTAGACAAGTGCATTGCACTATTAAACGAATAGAGGCGATGGACGATAAGTTTCTTATACATGTAGAGATCGCCGGTAAAAGTTATGGTCTAAGGATTAATCGGGACGAGGAGCAGGTGGTTCGTGAAGCCGTCCGGCAAATCAGGATTAAAATGGACCAGTACCGGAAGAAATATTCCGAAGTGGATGTAAAAGATTTGTTGGCTATGGTGACCTTTCAGCTATCGGTGGAGAACCTGAAGTTGGAGGATAAGAATGATACAAGTCCCTTTACAGAAAAGATACGGGAGCTGACCGGTGAACTGGAAGGCTACTTGATGGATAAATCGTTGTAAGAATTGAAGAATATGTGTTTTCCGCACTACTTTGCATGAGGGTTTCATGTGAGGCAGTGCTTTTTTGTATAATAGTATAACAAAATTTAAACTATAAGTAAAATGGGTATGACTATAATCATAGCACTTGTGACCTTCCTTGTCGGAGGTTTGCTCGTGTGGTTTGTGATGAGAATCCTTATGAAGTCAAGGTATGACGCTGTCATACGTGAGGCGGAAAAGGAGTCGGAGGTAATGAAGCAGAAGAAGTTGCTCGAAGTAAAAGAGAAATTTCTTCATTTGAAAGCGGACCTGGAGAAACAGGTGTCCGCTCGTAATTCGAAGATACAGTCTGTAGAGGCTAAGTTGAAACAACGTGAGTTGGGCTTGAATCAACGTCAGGAAGACCTGCAGCGCAAGAATAGCGAAGTGGACGCCGTGAAGGAGAACCTGGCTACCCAACTGGAACTGGTAGATAAGAAGAAGCAGGATCTGGAGAAACTTCACCAGCGTGAAATCGAACATCTCGAAACCCTTTCCGGACTTTCGGCCGAGGAGGCGAAGGAGCGTTTGATCGAATCCCTGAAAGACGAGGCCAAGTCTGAAGCCGCTTCCTATGTCAACGAGATCATGGAAGAGGCGAAGATGACAGCCAATAAGGAGGCGAAGAAAATCGTTATCCAGTCTATCCAGCGTGTGGCTACCGAAACGGCAATCGAGAATTCGATTACAGTCTTCCATATCGAATCGGACGAGATCAAAGGCCGTATCATCGGTCGTGAAGGGCGTAACATCCGGGCGTTGGAAGCTGCCACCGGTATCGAGATCGTGGTAGACGATACGCCTGAGGCAATCGTGTTGTCCGGTTTTGATCCGGTCCGCCGTGAAATAGCCCGTCTGGCCTTGCACCAGTTGGTACAGGACGGACGTATCCATCCGGCACGTATCGAGGAAGTGGTCACGAAAGTTAGAAAGCAGGTGGAAGACGAGGTTGTGGAAACGGGTAAACGTACCGTTATCGACCTTGGCGTTCATGGTCTGCATCCCGAGCTGATCCGTATGATCGGTAAGATGAAATATCGTTCTTCTTACGGTCAGAACCTGTTGCAGCACGCACGCGAAACAGCAAACTTATGTGCTGTGATGGCATCTGAACTCGGATTGAACCCGAAAAAAGCGAAACGCGCCGGTTTGTTGCACGATATAGGTAAAGTGCCTGATGACGAGCCTGAATTGCCGCACGCAATCCTGGGTATGAAGCTTTGCGAGAAATATAAGGAGAAACCGGATATCTGCAACGCTGTAGGCGCTCACCACGACGAGGTGGAAATGCAGACGCTGCTTGCCCCGATCGTACAGGTCTGCGATGCTATTTCAGGAGCCCGTCCGGGAGCCCGTCGTGAGATCGTCGAGGCTTACATCAAGCGCCTGAATGATCTGGAACAGTTGGCTCTTTCTTATCCCGGCGTAGTGAAGACGTATGCCATCCAGGCCGGTCGTGAACTCCGTGTAATTGTCGGAGCTGACAAGATCGACGATAAGGATACTGAAAACTTGTCAAATGAAATCGCAAAGAAGATCCAGGATGAAATGACTTATCCGGGTCAGGTGAAGATCACGGTGATCCGTGAGACTCGTGCGGTAAGTTACGCTAAGTAATAACTGGAATATATCGTATAAAATGGGAGGGCCGGGCTGATTAGAGTCCGGCCCTTTTTGTATGTTGCCGGTCAGGTATTCATGTCATTTCTGCCGGATGCTTATGCAATTGTCATC
The DNA here is from genome assembly GCA_910577325.1 of uncultured Parabacteroides sp. Lineage (GTDB taxonomy): Bacteria > Bacteroidota > Bacteroidia > Bacteroidales > Tannerellaceae > Parabacteroides. Next base: position 106,699 of record CAJTMR010000007.1, on the reverse strand, counting down.
GGATGCCTGTGCGTTTCTCATCGGATGCCTGTGCGTTTCCTTTTCGATGCTTATGTATTTGGGCCGGCTGATCAATCGCTTTACGGGATAAAAAAAGCGGCTGCACTTCAAATATGGCAGCCGCTTTTTCAGTTGTTATGTATGTAAGAAACGGATTAATTATTTGTAGCTGTAACCCGCTTTCTTCTGTGCGTTGTTGGCATTAGCTCCGGGGATCAATGTGAAACCCCATTTGTATTCCCGGTCTGCCGGTAAAGTGTATTCCGGTTCCGGGCGTGAATACCAACTGTCATAGCCTGCCAATCCCTGTTGTTTCAGGTCTACGCATACTTCAACGAAGTTGCGCGGCGCGATGTCGTTGATATGCGTCTGGCGAGGTTTGTCGTACGGTCCGATTTCCGGACGGTTGGCAATCTCTTCCGGTGTGAAATTGTTCCACTGGTATGGACGCACGGTTGTCTTGCCGGCATCGAAGTCTTCGACGGAGTTGCGCATAGCGTTGAACTCCATTTCATCGTCTGCAACGATCAGCAGGTTCTTGCCTTTACCTCCTAATGAGATCCAGCGAGTGTCGCAATGGTGGCCGTTTTCTTGTGGCCGTACGTATGGGAAATACTGTTCTTCTGCCGTACTCTTATACTGTCCGATCATGTAACCGGCTTTGCGGTCCCAATAGTTTTCCAGCGGACCGCGGCCGAAGTATTCCAGTTGGCCCATCGTTGCCGGCAGACGGAAACGCATGCCGATGCGCGGAACGACCATCTTGTCGCGTTCGTTGACGTTGGCGCGGCCCGGTGAGAATGTCGCGGTGGCGGTCGCTTCGGAAATACCGATTTTCACACCATCCAAGTGAGCGGGCGTGAAGTGGGTGGCCACATTCATGACGCCGTCGGGATAGATCTTGTATGTTACAAGGAACCGGTTGCCGGCCGGCAGTTTATAGTCGACCTTAACGATGGCATTGCCTTCGACGATTTCGCCTGTAGCGCTTGTCACATTGAAGTTACGGCTTGATAGTTCCCAGATTTCGAGACGTTTCGGGTTGCCGCTTCCGTAATCGTTATCGTTCGGGGCGCGCCAAAAGTTCGGCTGGATACCGAAACCATCGTTGAAGTATTCCGTTCCGCCTACCTTATAGGAAGCCACGACGCCGGCTTTCTTGTCGAATACGAAGTTTACTTTGGAAGATGCCACCTTCAGGTTGTTTCCTTCTTCGGATACGGTCAGTTTGGGACCACCGGCCTTGTAAGCGGTCTTGTCGGTTGTTACGGGCAAAACGAACTGGTCCTGTGCGATGTCGTATCCGGCAGGGATCAGGCCGTCCTGTTTGGTTGTTGTCACGACGAAGTTCACCAGATAATCGACGCCGGCCTGCGGTTTCAAGCCTTCAACCGGGATCGTGATTTCTTGGGATGCCTGTGGAGCCAGATCGATAGACATCTTGTTGCCTTTGATGATTTTGTTGTTGGCCTTGATCGTATAGCTGATCATGTAGTCCTTCAGGCTTGTGAAATAGAAGCGGTTTGTCACTTTGAATACGCCTTTTGCCGCATCTACAGCTTCGAAACCGATATTCTGGTGTGCATATTTCACTTCTTCCATCGCCGGATGCGGCGTGCGGTCCGGGTTGACGATACCGTTGCAAAGGAAGTTACCGTCGCTCGGCATGTCTTTGCCGAAGTCGCCTCCGTAAGCATAATATTCTTTTCCGTTTTCATCCTTGACGAGCAAGCCTTGGTCCACCCAGTCCCAGATATAGCCGCCCTGGAGGTTCGGGTATTTGTAGATCGCTTTCCACTGGTCCCAAAGGTTACCGGTCGAGTTACCCATCGCATGGGCATATTCGGACGGTGCAACCGGGCGGTCGCTGCCTTCCCTGCCTATCTCTTCCAGCCATTTTGCGCTCGGGTACTGCGGGACGTACATGTCGGAGTTCCATTCCCATTGTGCACGTTCGTAGTTGACCGGACGGTTCATCATGTTCTTTTCCTTGTCCTTTACATATAAGTAAGTCTGGTAGAAGTTGTAACCGTTTCCGGCTTCGTTACCCAATGACCAGATGGTTACGGACGGATGGTTTTTGTTGCGTTCGTACATGTTGATCGTGCGGTCCATGTGCGGCTTCAGCCATTCCGGATTGTTTCCTAACGTGCCGCCCTTGCGCAGGTTGTAATACATGCCGTGCGATTCGATGTTGGCTTCGTCGTAGACATACAATCCGTATTCGTCGCAAAGCTCGTAGAACTTGCGGTCTTGCGGATAGTGGCACAGACGGACGGAGTTCAGGTTGTGCAGTTTCATCAGTTCGAAGTCCTTACGCATCAGTTCTTCTGTCACGTAATGTCCGGTCAGCGGGTTGTGTTCGTGGATATTGACCCCCTTGAACTTGATCGGCTGGCCGTTGAACAGCAGGACGGTGTACGGTTTGCCGTTGCCGGCGATCTGGTCGATCTCTTTGATTTCGATGCGGCGGAAACCGACGTTCTGCGGGATCACTTCCGTCACCTTGCCGTCTTCTTTGATCGTCATCAACAGTTTGTAGAGGTTCGGGTGTTCCGCGTTCCAGGTTTCCACGTTGTCCAGTGTCTTTTCGAACGAAGTCGTCGTAATCGTGTTCGGACTTACCCACAGTTTGTTTTCGGCCGTGGCTGTTACATTGCCTTTTGCGTCCAATAACTCGTATGCGACCTCAATGCTTTTAACCTTGTCGGAATGGTTCTTGATGTCCATCGCCAGGTTGAAGATACCGTTTTTGTACGTGTCGTCGAGCGTGGAAACAATGCGGTAGTCATTGACGGCGATCTTGGGCTGTGACCACAGATAGACGTCGCGTTCGATACCGCTCAGACGCCAGAAGTCCTGGCATTCCAGATAGGAACCTGTGCTCCATCGGAAAATTTTCAGCGTCAGCACGTTCTTGCCCGGTTGCAGGTATTTGTTGATCAGGAATTCGGCCGGATTCTTGGAGTCTTCGCTATAGCCGACTTCCTTGCCGTTTACATACACATATAAGCCCGATTTAGCTCCGGCGATGTGCAGATATACGTCGCGTCCGTCCCAACCGGCGGGAATCTCGAAGTCGCGGCGGTAAACGCCAACCGGGTTCGCTTCCGGCAACAGCGGAGGTTGCGGGTTACGCGGCTTGAATTCATATCCGTGATTCGTATAGATGGCTGTTCCGTGTCCCTGGACTTCCCAGTTTCCCGGGACGGTGATGTCGTCCCAATCGGAAGTGCTGACAGAAGGGTCTGTGATGTTGGCTGGAAGGTCTTTGTACGAATCTGCGAAATAGAATTTCCACGTGCCGTTCAGCAACGAATAAAAAGGACTTTTTTCATACCGGGAAGAGAGAGCTGCGGCACGGTCTCCGTAACTCATGAAAGAGGAGCGGGGAGCTTCTTTATTGGCGGCAACCACTTGGATGTCCTGCCAGTAAGGCTTCGCAGGTTGGTTGGTCGTATTGCCAGCCGATGCGGAACCCAGAAGGAAGCAACTCAATGCTCCTGCGAGCATCGTTTGTTTGATCATGTGTTTCATACTGCATTTTTAATTTAGATTAGACTTTGTCAGGTGGAAGTTGAGAGGTGAAAGTGAAAAGAACCTGTCTTTGACTTTCACCTCTCGACTTTTTTATCTCGCTGCGTAGAAAGAATAACCTTCTGCAACTTGTTTGAAAGCAAGTACGCCTGCCTGGTTCAGTTCCACATTCATTTCTTTGCCGTCAGGAAGATACATGACAACTTCATCGTCACTCGTGAACTTCAACAGTTTGGTTGATTCGCCGTCTGCCTCTACGCTCCAGCTCTTGTCTGTTTCATTGAAAACCAGGTCGACCGCTTTTTCTTCTCCTTCTTTTTGGATGTGGTAACCGTCTTTCTTGGTTTCGATGGCATACGTGCCGTCTTTGGTTTCGATAGTTTTTACTTTACCTGCATCTGCAATAGGGTTGCTTCCGGTCCAGAACTCGATGGAGTTTAATACCAGTACGTCGGCTAATGCGGAAATTTCATAAACCGGAACAATCCAGAATGCGATGAAAACCAGTTCGTTTACGAACTTGCTGTCAATGTTTCTGTTCCAGTCCAGCAACTTGTTGGACAACCCGAATGATCCAATACATGATGAGAATAATACACTGCTGGCAAGTGTTGCAGCCATTAATAAAGTTACACTTTTTTTCTTCATAAATATTTAATATTTGTAGTTAATCAGGAGGCGAAGATAACAATTTATTTCGGATTAGCTTAAGGCTCTGTTTGTTTTCTGTTACCGGGGTCATTATGAGTTCCGGCAGATTAAATGTTTTGATGAAGTTTTTATAGAATTGGGGATCTTTCTGAGGGACCATAAACGGCTTGCCGGCAAGTCCTGTTTCCGGATTAAAATGAGCTATGAACGGATGTGCCCAAAGTCCGTCAACTCGTTTACTACTGAAAACAAACCATTTTCCGGAAGATGACCAAGTGTGAAAACTCTCTACATTATCGCTGTTTACTTCCTGCATATTCCGGATCTTTCCATTTTGCAGGTTTAATAGATAAAGTTCGCTTTCAGGATGCCATATAGAGAAGTTCCCATAATCGGAGCAAGTAAACATCAGGTAGTTTCCGTCAGGGGAGATTCTCGGAAAGGAAATGCTTTTGTGTAAAGCCGATGCTTCGTATACGCATTCGGGTTTACCGAATGTTTGTTTTTGGGCATCGAAAGGTATTTTGTATAAGTCATAATAGATGCTGTCCAAGGATGTTTGGGGAGTGGCGGCCTTGCTTCGACAGAAATACAATGTTTTCCCGTCCGGGCTCCAGGTTGGAAATGTTTCCATCCATTCCGGCCCGTAAATAAGCGAGTCGGAGATTAGCCGGTTCGTTTCGCAATCCCAGATGATCAGGTCGGATTCCAGGTCCGACACCTCTATCGGTTTTTTTCCGGTGGAATGGAAAAACTGTTGTATCTCATTGACGGAATAAGCAATGTATCTTCCGTTCGGATGCCAGGAGGCGTATGTCCCTCCGTTGTTCATTCCCGTTTTTTTAACTTCAACTTTCCTGACATTCCCGTTACGGGATATAATGGTCCCTCCGTTATTTCCCCGTACATGGATCATCATGATCTCCGGATTGTTCTGGCAGAAGGTATGGCAATTCATGCAGGTTGATTTGTCCGGTCTGTTTTCGATGACGGGGATTTCCTCGTAGGAGGCAAGATCCCGCTGGTAAATACCCATTTGGTTCCATAATTCGTAGCCCGGATATAAAAGGCGGTAAACCAAATAGGGATCTATCGGCTCGGTGGAAATATAGTTCCGGATTTCCTTGTATTGTGTCCACTTTTCTTTTTGCCGGATGGAGATACGGATATAAAACTCATTTCCGGCTGCTGCTGAAACCAGTTTGTGCCATTGTTTTAAAGGAATCGTCATTTCACCCTTTTTGTTTTTCCGGGTGAAGAATACTTTGTCTTCGAATCCTATTTCTATGTAAAAATCCTCTCCATCTTCTTCGACTTGAAAGTTTGGAGGAGCGATGTTGGGCGGAAATGTGATATCCGTGTAATCAGGAAACAGGGTAGGATATTTGTCTATATAAGTATCAGGCGTAATTTTTCCCTGGCTACAGGCAGCCATCAATATTATATATAGAAGCATGATAGACGGTTTCATAAGCTATTATGTGTCTGTTTATAATTGTCGAGTAGAGTTTGGTAAAGAGGCGGCATTTCCGGATAAGAGAATTGTTTTATTCGTGGCAGATACTTCACGAACTGTTCGGTTTTATTGCTAAGTATCAGGTAGCTCATCAGGTATTCGAATGCCATGCGGTTGGCCGGATCTTGCTCACAGATAAAAACAAGTTCCGGACCTAAATTCCGGATATTGGCAAAGCGTGCTTTCTTCCCTTTTTGTAGGGAAACGGATGCCAGACCCGGAACTTTGCCGGTAGGGACCAGCTTTTCATATTCTTCTGCTTGCTTACTGTAAAACAGCGATTGTTTTAATATCCTGATAAAACGCATGGCTACTTCCTGGCGTCCGTTTACGATGTTATAACGAATCAGGTTCAGGAGGGTAGGGGCTGTTTCACCGTAAACCACCAGAGCTTCGGATGCCCAGCGTTGGGCTTCGTTGATATATCCCAGTTGTTCATACAGGTAATGTCCATACCTGCTTTGCCGCGGATCACCGACCCAAGGCAGAAAAAGGGAATTGATACCATAACTTTGTGTATATTTCAACAGGTCGTAAGGCATACGTCCGGTATGGTAAAGAGCCATGTTGCAGAAATAATCCATCAACTGGCTTTCTCCTCTATATTTTTTTGCGCAGGAAAGGACTTGTTCCCATTCCTGTTTCTTTACATGGTTTTCTGTTTCAATCAGTAACCGTTCACGCATATTGTAAGCGCGGACGAATGAATAGAATGTGCAGGAGGCATATATGGCCAGGCACAGGATCGTACAACTTGTATATATTTTGAGGTTGGTTATGAAAAGGGGGAACATGCGGGCTGAACATGTGGTTAGCAAAAGGATCGCGAAAACAACTGCGGGATAGATCCAGCCCAGCATGAATCCTGTTAGTGCAAAACAAGGGATTGCAGCATAGCAAAAGGCTTTTCTGGGAAGCAGGGACAGTAAATATGTGACAAGGAAGGTGCAGAAAAGACTTGTGATCCGGCAGAGCTCAAAGTCCGGCGTTTCGAATTGTATGAATAAGTAAAGAGGTGGAAGTAACGCTATCTGTAACGGATCGTTTTTTGCGGTTAACCTCCGGTTGATTAGCACCGGGAGTAAATACAGGCATGACAGGATAAATGCCAATATTGATTTTCCCGTATAGGGCAGATAAAAAAATTGGATGACGAAGTTTGCGAAATATTCACCTGACTTTCCCGGCTCTGATAAATAACTCGCCAGGTAGGAACGGGTAAACAGGAAAAGCTGCTGTTGTTCATGGTAAGGGAAAAGATAAGCAAGACTGTCCATGAACATGAACAGGAGGAGGCAGAAGAGAACGATAAAAAGTAACCAATGAATATGCTTCATAAAATAATGAAACACGGGAGGACAAATGTCCTCTCGTGTTTGCTCTAAATATTATATTACTTAGTTTGTCGGATATCCGGGATTCTGTGTCAGGGCCTTGTTCAGGTCGATTTCTTCCTGCGGAATCGGATAAAGGAAGTTATGATCTTCATATTTGCTACCTGTCAGTTTGATGTTTTCACCCTGGTACAGGATACAAATCTTTCCGTCATCGTTAGGATCAGCATTTGGGTCGTTGACCATTTTATATTTCATGCCTAAGAATGGAGCGTTCATCACCTCTTTGGCGATGCCCCAACGACGGATGTCCCATTGACGTTTACCGCCTTCCATTGCAAATTCCACACGCCATTCGTTACGGATGCGTTGACGAAGTGCGTCTTGTGTACCGCAATAAGTAGGTTTGCTTGCATCTGTGTTTTGCAGATCCGGCATACCTACACGGCGGCGGACTTGATTCACGGCGTCAAATGCGGAGGCATCCAATCCTGAAATTTCGTTTTTGGCTTCTGCATATGTCAATAAAACTTCTGCATAACGGATTACGTGCCAGTCTTTACCCATATCCCAGCCTGTAGATTGAGGATCAATGCTCGGGTCCAAGTATTTCTGGTTGTAATATCCTGTTGCAGTGGCATCATTATGCTGTGCAACACCTGTATTGCCGCTTGATTTCAAAGGAGCAGTCTTGATCGTTACACCATACATTTCTTCTCCATCGTGAAGGACGCAGACTTCCAGACGCGGGTCGCGGTTTTTGAAAGGATCTGTTTCATCATACAGTGCTGATGAAGAAATGGGGGCGCCGTCCGTACATTCGAAGGCATCGACTAAGCTTTGAGTCGGATTGATACCTCCCCAGCCTTTGGTCGGGAAGCAGCCCCAACCGATGATGTAATTGGTCAATTCCGGAGCATTGAACTGTCTTACCAAGACAGCCTCTTTGCAAGCTTCCTGTTCTTCCCAGAATAATTTGGCATATTGGCCGGTGTTACCCGCATCGAACAATTCGTATTCGCCTGAGTCCATAACCGCTTTCGCTGCTTCGGCTGCCGTATCGAAATGTTTGAAATATAAAGCCGCACGTGCTTTCATCGCGTTGGCTGCACCTTTTGTAGCGCGGCCATAATCACTGCTTCCCCATTGAGCGGGCAGGTGGGCTATGGCATAATCGAAGTCTTCCATTACTTTGGCATAGACTTCTTCAACCGGAGTACGTGTTATGTTGCCCATTTCTTTCAAGTCGACCGGTTGGTCTACATAGGGAACACCACCGAATGTCTGGATCAGGTTGAAATAGATATACCCGCGTAAGAAACGAGCTTCTCCCATAACCGCTTCCTTGTCGGCCTGGTCGTAATTGGGGACATTGTCTATCTTGGACAGCAAGACGTTACAGGCACGGATGGCTTTATAATCGCCGCTCCATCCCATAGCTGCGGGATCGTAGATACCTCTGGACACGTCTCCGGCAGCCCACTTGATACCGTGCACTGCATTATCGGAATTGATATCACTGTCTATATCTCCGGCGCCGCCTCCCGGTAAAACCTGACGGTAGACATCTGCAATAAACATTTTTGCGTCATTGGGCGTTTTCCAGAAGCTGCCGTCCGAGAGCTCGTCATCCGGCATGCGATCCAAGAAATCGCTACAAGAACTGAACCCGAATAGCGTGATAGCCAAAAAGGCTATATATATATAATTCTTTTTCATATTTCGAAATTATAAATTGTTGTTTAAAAACCTACTTTAAGACCGACTGATATTTTTCTTACGTTCGAGTATAAACCACCACGGGCATTGGACGGAGCAGATTCCGGGTCAAGTGAATCCATGCCGGTAATCGTGAACAGGTTTTCACCGGTCAGGAATACTTTTACGCGATCCAGATTGATTTTGCTTAATACGGCTTTCGGTATGTTATAACCGAGCGTCAGGTTTTTCAGTCGGACATAAGATGCGTCTTGCAACCAATAAGATGAGAATTGGTAGTTTATTTGGTCGGCCATTGTGATACGCGGATACGAAGCATCGTGGTTGGTCGGTGTCCAACGGTCCAGATGGCGTTCCAAAACTTTACCTCCGTTGAAGAATGCGTAGGCAGCTTCGCCGTTCACGTAAGCATCTACATCGAATGCTCCCTGGAAGAAGAATGACAAATCAAAGTCTTTGTAATACAGATTGGCTCCTAAACCAGCAGTCCAACTTGGGAATTCTTTTCCAATTACCTTGCGGTCGTTGGCAGCATCGATCTTTCCATCGCCGTTCAGGTCTTTGTAACGAATGTCACCCGGTTGTTCCGTTCCGGTACGTGTCGGGCCTTTTGCCACTTCTTCCTCTGAATTGAATAAACCGTCAGCTTCATATCCGTAGTATGAACCGATAGGATAGCCTTCCAGGAACCAGAAATTGCCGCGTCCATCTCCAGGTTCTTTTCCTTCCGTTCCCTTCAAATCTGTCAATTCATTGCGGACATAAGCGATGTTGAAGTTGATGTCATAACGGAAATCTTTGCTGACCGTATTGTTATGGAAAATGCTCAAATCGAACCCGGTGTTCTGTACCTGGCCTGCGTTTTGTCTGGGTGCATCCATACCGAATATGCCCTGTACGGGAAGGAGCAACAACATGTCATTGGTCGTTTTCTTGTATCCGGCCAATTCAAAACCTATTTTGTTGTTGAGGAAAGAGGCTTCGATCGCACCTTCGATACTTGTCACAGTCGCCCATTTGAGTTCCTGGTTGGCATAACGGCTTTCTTTGATGGTTGAGTAAAGCGTATTTCCAAACATATATTTATCGTACGCGTAGGAAGGAACTGTCAGGTAAGCTTCTGAATCGTTCAACTCTTCGTTACCTGTTTGTCCCCAGCCGGCACGTAGTTTCAAATTGCTGAGCCAGTCGATATTCGCATTTTTCATGAATTCTTCTTCCGTGATTCTCCAGCCGGCCGAGAATGCGGGGAAAGTACCCCAACGGTTGCCGGAAGCGAAACGGGAGGAACCGTCGATACGGACATTGGCTTCCAACAGATATTTATCTGCAAAGCTATATTGGGCACGTCCGAAATAGGAGCGGTGAGCGACTTCGTATCTTGACTCTTTGTTCGTTTGTGAAGACGCGTCCAATGTGCTCAAAGATTCTTGCAGCTCATTATTACCTCCGCCTTTACGTGTTGCCTCTAATTGTTTATAGCGGTAATCAATTTGTTCGAAACCTCCCAGTAAACCTAAATCGTGCTTACCCCATGTTTCATTGTAGTTGATCAATACCTGAGTTGTGTACCAGTTCCACCAAGTCTGTTTTTCATACCCTTCTCTAAGACCTGTTGTCGCCTCGTTTTTGAGACCGTAAACAACCTGAGATTTGAAACCTTCTTCGCTTCTTTCGTCATTACGTATGGAAAATAAAGCTTTTGCGGTCAAATTAGGCAGAATGTTTACCTGGCCGTATAATGTACCGTTTACCTGCTGGTCCATTGTTCTTCTGAAACCGTCGCGTCCCAATAGGGCAACAGGATTGTCTTTACCGTGATAAAGGAATGTGCCGTCTTCACTGCGTACACCTTCCACAGGAGTCGCGCGGTTTGTAAATTGAGTCATTCCGGCGACACTGTTCCATCCGTCCATTAACGTTCCTCTGTAACCGGAAACGTTCAAACCGGCAGAAAACCATTTGTTGATCTGCGAATCAATGCTGGTACGAGCGTTGAAACGTTTATAATTATTAGCATCGATCAGACCGTTTTGTTGAGTATAACCGACTGATGCGCTGTAACTTGTTTTTTCAGATCCTCCGCTGATGGAAAGGTGGTGCATCGTTTCGATTGCATTATTGTTCATGGTTTCTTTGTACCAATCCGTGTTAGGATGTCCGTAAGGATCTGTTCCATTGCGGTATAGCTCGATATCTTCTTCTGTAAAACGAAGCGGGTTATTCGGGTTGTCGTTAAGAGTCGCTTCATTATACAACATTGCATAATCTGCCGAACCCAGGAATTTGGGACGCATGGTGGGGGTTGACCATCCGACATTACCAGAATAGCTTACTCGTGCACGATCGCCTTTTTTCCCTTTTTTCGTAGTGATCAAAATAACGCCGTTTGCAGCTTGTACACCATAGATGGCGGCAGAAGACGCGTCTTTTAGTACGGAAAGGCTTTCAATGTCTGAAGGGTCGATCGTATTCATGCTACCCGGAACACCGTCTACGATAACCAGCGGGCTTGCCGCATTCACGGAGTTCTTACCGCGGATCGTGATCGTACCGGTTTGGCTACCCGGACGGCCGGAGCTTTGAATGGCTGTTACACCCGGCATCTGTCCTGCCAAAGCGGCTGAAACACTGGAAACGGGTCTTGTTTCCAAAACTTCAGCTTTAACGGTCGATACGGAACCTGTCAAGTTTACTTTTTTCTGTACCCCGTAACCGACTACAACAACTTCATCCAGCTTTTGAGTGTCTTCTTTGAGATTGACATGGAGGGATTGTTCTCCGTTGTACTTGATTTCTTGAGTTAAGTAACCGATAAATGAGATTACGATCACGTCTCCTTTTTTAACTTCCAAGGCGAAATTACCGTCCATGTCGGTAACCGTACCATTCGTTGTACCTTTTACAACAACAGAGGCTCCTGCTACAGGACCGAACTCGTCTTCCACCGTGCCTTTCAAACTCGTTTGTTGCTGAGAAATACCAACTTTAGGAGTTGCAGTCTCATTAGATGCGAACACTGTTCCTGTCGTACACAATGCCATAGACATCAACATCAGGCTGACTGGTCTTGCGATTTTCAACATACTAATTGTTTTTTGTTTAATAATAGTTAGATATAATAGGCTTTAGGAGTAACTGCCATGCAGTTAACATCTTACTCGCTTATTTTCCTATATTTTCAGGTCAAAACTTTAATGCCATAGTTCTCGTAGAACTACGTCTTTGACGTGGCAAATATACTATTTTAATTCACACCAAGTATGTTTTTTTAGAAAATTTCAACATGATTGTTGTGAAATATATTTTTTGTTGCATTTTTTTATCAAACGAGAGGATCTTGAAATATTTTATTAATGCAAGATTTGTTCGCCTTGTTTGGATTGTTTTTCGATTAATATATTGAAGGTTTTTTTAGACTGATGGTAGATCATTCGTTTTATTCGATTATTTTGGATGAATGCTTTTGTATGTATATTTGCAATATCGTGTTGTATGTTTTGACGTAAAACAGATGTTCCTTATTAAATTTAACAAGTTTAAGTTTTTTCCGCCTTGTAAAAATTATTACATAGAAGGCAATTGATTGTCCTGGGCAACCGTGCCCAAATCATAAAGCGTCCATCTGCTTTCGCCACCGATACGGACTAATCATATAATGTTTTTGCGAAAACAATTATCATACTGTCATATTTGTATATATATTGTTTAAAGCCAATATGTTACGGTATGATAGTTGCCGTTTTGAACTATCATTCACCTGTCATAATTATCTTTATACCTTGTTGATTGTCTGATAGGTTACTTTGGTAATTATACGCCCCCGTATACTCTCATGTAGGTGAAATTATATGCTTGTTTTTTAAGTAAATATAGGGGGTTGCCTTGATTTAGTTCTACGAGAACTACATTGTACCGATTATTTATCTTCCAACATATCTTCGCTTTTTGTTTTTGAGATGATATATAGTTCTACGAGAACTGTGTTAAGACCTGGATTCAATCTAACTATCTATTATTAAACAAAAAAAATTGAGTATGTTGAAAATCGCAAGACCAGTCAGCTTTTTGCTATTGTCGGTTGCGTTATGTTCGGGTGGAACAGTGTATGCAGTTGATCGTATGGCAACCCCTAAAGTTGGCATTTCTCAGCAACAGAAAAGTGTGAAAGGAACAGTAAGCGATGATTTCGGACCTGTAGTCGGCGCCTCCGTTCTTGTAAAAGGTACGACAAACGGTATGGTAACCGATATGGATGGAAATTTTGTATTGGAAGGTTTGAAAAATGGAGATATTATTCAGATCTCCTATATCGGTTATTTGACTCAGGAAATTCCTTATGCGGGACAAGCTTCGTTGAACGTGAAGTTGAAAGACGACACGCAGAAATTGGAAGAAGTCGTGGTGGTCGGTTACGGTACGCAGAAGAAGGTAAACATGACCGGAGCAGTTTCCCAGATTGACAGCAAAGCATTGGAAAACCGCCCTGTGCAAAACGTTTCAACCGCTCTGCAGGGTACTATGCCGGGTGTTCAGGTGACTTCCGGCGGTGGCCGCCCGGGACAGGATGGAGGTACGATCCGCGTGCGTGGTGTCGGTACGTTAAACACGGCTGACCCTTATATTTTGGTGGATGGCATCGAAACGGGTACGATGAACTCTGTCGATCCGAACGATATCGAAAGTATTTCCGTTTTGAAAGATGCCGCTTCGGCTGCCATCTACGGATCTAAAGCTTCCAATGGGGTTATCTTGATTACGACGAAACGTGGTAAGACAGGTAAACCGCGTATTTCTTATAATGGATATGTCGGTTTCCAGAAACCGACGGAAATGATAGACCGTATCAGTTCTTACGACTATGCGCGGTTGTATAACCAGTCCATGGCAGCCGAAAAGTTGACTCCGCGTTTCAGTGACACGGATCTTCAGAAATTCAAAGACGGTTCTTCGCCTTATACGCATCCGAACACGGATTGGTATGACGAGGCTTATCAAACAGGGGTACAGCACTCGCATAATGTCAATGTCAGTGGAGGCACGGAGAACGTCAGATATATGGGATCTGTCGGTTATTTGGGACAAACCGGTATATTGCCGAATGCCGAACGTCAGCAGTTCAACGCTCGTACCAATTTGGACATGAAGTTGAATGAACGTTTGAATGTCCGTTTAAATCTGGCTTATATTAAGAATGATTATTCCGACCCGAACTCTTCTTATGCCGGTGGTAGCTCTGACCAGATCATTCGTCAGTTGAACCGTATCGCACCGTGGATCGTCAGCCGTTATGAGGATGGTACGTGGGGTACGATCAGTGACGGTAGCCCGATTGCCTGGTTGGACGTGGACCAGACGGTAGACCGTAAGAACCAGAATTTCTCCGGTACATTGTCGGCCGACTATAAGATTATGGACGGATTGGTGGCAACGTTGACCGGTTCGTATGTGAACAACCAGCAGCATTATCGTGCGTTCCAGAAATTCATCCAATATAACCCGAACAAGAAATCGGACCCGAACAAGTTGAATGAAAACTTCTATGGTTGGCATCGTGCCACTTTAGATGCTTTGTTGAACTACGACAAGCAGTTTGGCGAACACGGTCTGAAAGCAATGGCCGGTTGGCATACGGAAAAGTATGACTATCGCGAAAATAAAGCGGAACGCAAGAACTTCCCGACAAACGATTTGACGGATATGAATGCCGGGGATGCCGCTACGCAGAAGAATGAAGGGTTCACGCGCGAATTGGCGATGATCTCTTGGTTCGGCCGTGTCAATTATGATTATGCAGGCAAATATCTGTTTGAGGCCAATATCCGTGCGGATGCTTCTTCTCGATTTGCTGAAGGCAACCGTTGGGGATACTTTCCTTCTTTTTCCGGTGCATGGCGCTTGAGTGAAGAGGGTTTCATGGAAAATACGAAAGACTGGTTGAACAACCTGAAGGTGCGTGCTTCTTGGGGTCTGTTGGGTAACCAGAGTGCGTTGGATGATTATTATCCGTGGATGAACACGTATAATTTGGACGCTAACTATCCGTTCGGTGGTTCTTTGCTGGGTGGTTATTACCAAAAGGACTACAAATTGGCTTCCATCTCTTGGGAAAAATCCCGTACTTGGGGACTTGGTTTCGATGCGACACTCAATAACAAGATCAATGTTACTTTCGATTATTATGACCGCAAGACAACCGGTATTATCATGGATGTGCCTGTTCCGCAGGAATTTGGTTTGGGCGCTTATAAGGATAATGTCGGTGAAATGTCCAATCGTGGTGTGGAAGTTATTCTGAGCTATAACAACAAATGGGGTGACTGGTCTTTCGGGGCAAACGGAAACTTTGCTTATAACAAGAACATCCTGCAAGATTTAGGATTGTCTGATGGTGGCAGAGATATGGTTGATCCGAATAACGGCAGTAAGGTGCGCCGTATCGGTGAAGCATTGAATACCTATCGTGTTTATAAGGTAGACGGTTTCTTTGAATCAGATGAAGCTGCACAGGCTTGGATGGATAAATATTCCGGACAACCAGGCTATCCGTTTTCTAAGAAGTTTAAAGGTGGTGACTTGATCTATCAGGATGCCAACGGCGATGGTAAGATTGATGCTGACGACCGTGTGTTGGCAGGTTCTACAGATCCGAAGTTTACATTCGGCTTGAATTTGAACGCAGCATATAAGAACTTCGACTTGTCGATGACCTTTACGGGGGCTGCCGGCGTCAGCCGTTTGATTAACAAAGAGGTGACTGGCTATTTTGCGGGCGATGACTCGCATCCGGCAACTGTCTGGTTGGATGCATGGACGCCGGAAAACAAGAATGCAACGATGCCTCGTGTTGCTTATGACGAGACATCGAATAACTATACGACTTCTACTTTCTGGGTTCAAAATTCCAGCTATTTGCGTATGAAGAACTTGCAATTCGGTTATTCGCTTCCGAAGAATTTGTTGAAATCGGCAGGTATTGAAAATGTCCGTTTCTACTATTCTGTGGAAAATTTGTTTACGATCCACAATATGCTTGTAAGTGTCGATCCTGAAATCGGAGACGAACGTGCTTCCAGCTTCCCGTTGACACAGACACATGCTTTCGGGGTGAATTTAACTTTCTGATAGTTTAAAATTAGGATTAAAAAGATTGATATAAATATGAAACGATTATTAGTATATATGTTGTCAGGAATGGCGCTTTTCGGGACTTCTTGTTCGGATTTTCTGGATACGGCTCCATTGGATGCATTGTCTCCGGCTACGACTTGGAAGACAGAAGGAGATGCCGAGAAGTTCTTGATCGGATGTTATGACGGATGGGCGGATGAGACTGGTATTTTATATTGGGATTGTGCTTCTGATTTCGGTTTTAATTTCCATCCACATGAAGGTTGGAGGGAAATTGGTGCAGGTACGATGACTTCAACCGGAAGTGTTGCCAACTATTATTCTTTTGGAATGATCCGTCGTTGCAACGACTTCCTGAAAAATATCGAAGGAATAGACTTTGCCGATGCTGCCAAGAAAAATGATATGAAAGGGCAGGTAAAAACAATCCGTGCTTATCAGTATTTCTTGATGAACTGGTTGTATGGAGGTGTTGCCATTATCGATTCATACGAAACTGCCGAGGAGGCAAAAGTACCGCGTAACACGGAAGAAGAGGTGAAGAAATTCATCTATGATGAACTGGATGAGGCTGTTTCGATACTGAACAATGTACCGAAAGCCAGTGGGTATATCGCAAAAGGTACGGCGTTGGCATTGAAGATGCGTGCTGCCATGTTCTATTCGGATTTTCAGTTGGCCAAAGATGCTGCCAAGGCAATCATGGATTTGGGGCAGTATGAACTGGACCCAAGCTTCGAAAACCTCTTTATGGTGGCCGGACAAAATTCAAAGGAGATCATCGCGGCTGTTCAACATGACGAAAACTTGTATTCAAACTGGATGATCGCTACCATGTATAACAATGGTGACGGTGGTTGGTCTTCGATGGTTCCGACACAAAATCTGATCGATACTTATGAAATGAGCAATGGTTTGACCAAGGAAGAAGCCGGTAGTGGGTATGACGCTGCTCATCCGTTTGCTAACCGTGACCCGCGTATGGCTATGACGGTTCTTTATCCGGGTATGGATTGGAATGGTAATATTTTGAACACATTAGACAAGATGTTGCCTGACGGATCGGCTAATCCCAATAACAATGGCGCGAACAACTGTTCTAAGACTCGTTTGACTTGGGCGAAGTATTTGGCTCCGATGTCTCAGTATAATGATGTTTGGTCTACCAATTGCCAGCCGATCATTTTCCGTTATGCAGAAGTGTTGTTGAGCTATGCGGAAGCCGAAAATGAGTTGAACGGTCCGTCTGCCGAAGTGTATGGCTTGTTGAATCAGATCCGTAATCGTGTTGGTATGCCGAATGTGGATCAGAGTAAATATGGTTCAAAGGAAATGTTGCGTGAATTGATCCGTCGCGAACGTTCTGTCGAATTGGCTGGTGAAGGCCTTCGCCGTTTGGATATCATCCGTTGGAAAGATACCAGTGGCAAGATGGTGGCTGAAACGGTTTTGAACGCTCCGTTGATGGCGATCACAGGTACGATCGATACAAATGAAGCGGACCCGGCAAAACGTGCTGTCATTACGGGTAGCGAATTAGTGGAAGAACGTACTTTCAAACCGTTCCATCGTTATTTGCCTATACCGCAAAGTGCGATGGATAAAAATGATCAGCTTAAACAGAATGACGGTTATTAATAGAAACTGATATATTTATCATGTTTTAAGAGGGATATATTGGAAATAATCCAATATATCCCTTTCCTTTGTATAGAAAAACACTAAAATAGCATGAAGCATTATCGAACATTCTCTTTTATTTTATTATTCGTTTGTGTGGTGTTGGGATATAGTTGCAATGCGCCGGCTTCGTCCGCTCGGGAAGTCCTGGATATGAATACCGATTGGGCTTTTTACCGGGGAGATGTGGCGGAAGGGAGCCGGACGGGTTTGGATGATTCCGGATGGATGCCTGTCGCCCTGCCTCATATCATGCAATTGGAAACGAAACATTGTGGCGGAAACTCCATTTATGACGGGGTTGGTTGGTATCGCCGTTATTTCAAACTGCCTGTAAAATATAAGGATAAACGCATCGTTGTCTCTTTCGAAGGAGTGATGACGAATTGCGATGTTTATCTGAACGGCCAAAAGGTTACGGATCATCACGGCGGTTATATGGGATTTGTCGCAGACCTTACAGACCGCATCGATTGGGACGGCAATAATGTCTTGGCTGTCCGTGTGTCTGCAGAGCATGACCCGCTGACACCTCCGGGAAAGCCGCAGGATAAAATGGATTTCTACTATTATAGCGGTATCTACCGGGATGTCCGGATGGTGATTACGGATAAGATTTATATAACAGATCCTTTACAGGAGAACAAAGTAGCCGGCGGCGGCCAGTTCGTGACTTTCCCCGAAGTGGCAAAGGAGAAAGCAAGAACGCATATTGCCACACATGTCCGGAATTTGACCGACAGAGATGAAACGCTTTCCGTTTTCTCGCAACTGGTCGATTCGACAGGCCGTATTGTCGTTGAGGCTGAAACACCGGTCACCTTGTTAAAGCAATCGGACAAGACGGTGGAGCAGGACCTTGTTGTTGATCAACCTGCGTTATGGCATCCTTATACGCCTCACCTCTATACGTTGCGTACCCAATTGATATCGGGCGATAAAGTCCTGGATGAAAAGGTTAAGAAGATCGGTATTCGTACGATCCGGTACACGGCCGAGGAAGGATTCTTTATCAACGGAGAAAAACTGTATATGCGCGGGGCCAATCGCCATCAGGCTTTTGCCAATGTCGGGGATGCCGCCTCCAACTCGATGCAGGTGCGGGATGTGATCGACCTGAAACGCGGTGGTTATAACGCGGTTCGTGCCGCCCATTACCCGAACGATCCGGCTTTCTTGGATGCCTGCGACCGATATGGTTTGTTGGTGGTCGAATGTATTCCGGGCTGGCAGTTCTATAATCCGGATTCGACCTTTATCAAGCGGCTTTATGAGATCGGACGCCAGATGATCCGTCGTGACCGGAACCATCCTTCCGTTGTCTTGTGGGAAACGGCTTTGAACGAATCCCGCTATCCGGTCTCTTTGGCAAAAGAAATTTTTGAACTCTCGCATGCCGAATATCCGGGTGACCAGATGTACACCGCAGGCGATTATTTCGGCCATGCGGATATGGAACCTTATTACGATGTCTTTTATAAGCAGGTTTCTAAGTTCCCGAAAGACGGGGATGTGATGAGTAATTATCCGGAAGATTTTATAGTGGTCAAGCCTTTGTTTACCCGCGAATGGGGAGATGGCGTGGGCGAAAAGCCGCGTGTCAGCCTGAAAGAAAGCGAGGAGGAGCAGATGCGCCAATGCCGTAGCCGTATCGAGCAGTTGAACGGTAAAGGCTATTTTGATTGGTGCATGTTGGATGCCAATCCGCATATGGGTGGCCATTTTGTTTGGAGTTACAATGACTATGCGCGGGGAAGCCAGGACGAAACGATGTATAGCGGCGTGGTGGATATCAACCGGTATCCGAAATTCAGTTACTTCATGTTGCAAAGTATGCGAGATAAATCGATCTCGGAGCCGGGACTCTATGAAGGACCTATGGTTCATATCGCATCCTATAATGCTTCGGAAGATTTCGCTTCGTCTACAACGGATATAACTGTTTTTTCCAACTGCGACGAAGTCCGTCTTTATCGTAATGAGAAGCTGGTCGGGATTCAGACACGGGCGGAACGGACACCGCTGTACCGTCCGGTAGTGGAAAAGGGCGGTAGCCCGGTGTTCGTCTTTAATGCCGGAGGATATGAAGCCGGAACATTAAAGGCGGAAGCCCTGGTTGACGGAAAGGTTGTGGCGACCCATAGCGTGAGCACTCCGGAAAAAGCCGCTCGTCTGATTGTGGATATCAAGACGGATGGCATTGCCCCTGTTGCCGACGGTTCGGATATGATCCCTGTCTACTTTAAGGTCTGTGACAAGAATGGTTCTTTGGTCTGCAACTCTGGACAGGAAATCCGGATTCAGGTGTCAGGTGAAGGGACGCTGGTCGGAGACACGATCAGCCGTATCGGTATCAACCCGCAAAAGGTGGAAGGAGGCGTTGGTTTTGCTTTTGTCCGTACGACAAAGAAAGCCGGAAAGATTATGATAAGGGTAACGGCGGAAGGTCTGTCTTGCGGTGAAGCCGAAATCATGACGAAGCCGTTCGAAGGAAGGTTCCTGCCGGACGGAAAACATGCTCCCTTTACCGGAAATGAAGAAGACAATGTAGTGGTGAAACCTTCTTCCTGGCAGAAGCGTATTTTGGAGAAACCCCGTCTGAAGATCGCGTCCGTCCGGGTAGGGAGCAGCCAGAACGGGTATCCTGCTTCAAACCTGATCGACAATGACGACCATACCTGGTGGATTGCCGGGGAAGACCGGTTGCCGCAGACGGTTACTTTGGTCTTGGAACGTCCGGCTTATGTGGCAGCCTGCCGTATCCTTTTCCAGAAAGATAGTTCATCCTATACCCATAAGGTCGAAACCTCCGAGGATGGCGAACATTGGGAACTCCTGTACGAACGGGAATGTACGGGATGGGATTTCAAACCGATGACGGTCGACCGTGAATTGAAATATATCCGTTTGACAATCGGGAATGTTTCCGAAGGACGTGCCGGCTTAGGAGAATTTTCGCTTTACTAATATATATAATGTATAACACGTATAATCTGAATAGCATGAAAAGAATAGTATATATGTTGATGATCCTGTTTTGCGGGACGAGCGTTTTTGCACAGGATAAACCGTTTGACATCGAACATGCGCCGGCTCCTTTGTTCCGTTGCCCGATCTATGACGGTCCGACTGATCCGACGCTTGAATGGAATGAAGAACGTCAGGAGTGGTGGATGTTTTACACCCAACGCCGTGCCAATGTCCCTAATTTGCAGGAGGTGGCATGTGTGTACGGAAGCAAGGTCGGAATCGCCGCCACTAAAAACAATGGCAAAAGCTGGTATTATGTCGGAACGGCGAACTTGCCGGAACCGATGCAGGGGCAGAGCACTTTCTGGGCTCCCGATGTATTCAGGCACAAGGATACCTATTATATGATCGTCACCTTTATCCCCGGCATCCATCCTTTCTGGGGCGGAGATGCACGGCTCGTCTTCTACAAAAGCAAGGATCTGATGAACTGGGACCTGGTGGAGGAAATAGAGGGCACGCATGGTTGCATCGACGCTTCGGCCTTCCGGATGCCGGACGGGACGTGGAAGATGTGGTATAAGACTCCCGACTCCAAAACGAATACGGGTGTGAGCAAGGATCTGACAACCTGGAAAATTACCGGCAAATGCGAGATCGACGACGTTCCCCATAAAGGGCCGATCGTCTTTTATTGGAAGAATAAATACTGGAACATCATCGACGAATGTAATTTGGGGTATGTCGGCTTGCATTGCTACGAATCGGACGATGCGGCTAACTGGACCTATAACTCGACAATCCTGAACAAGCCGGGCCTCCGTCCGGACGATTTCGATCAGGGGAGGCATTGTGATGTCGTTGTGATCGGCGACCGTGCCTTTATCTTCTATTTTACCCATCCGGGACGAACCTATAAAATGGATGGCATCGAAGTGGAAGAGAGTACTTGGAACTATCATCGTGCCTCTATCCAGATGGCCGAGCTGGAATATGTGGATGGAAAGATTGTTTGTGACCGGGATAAGTATGCAAAGAAAGTTCCGTCGCCTGTCGAGCGGAAGAAGAAGTAAATCTTTGTGAAATGAATGTGATATTTGTGGGTTTTTATTCCTATTTTTGTATCACTAATAATTAAATAATAAAAGTGTTATATGAGAAGTTTCAAAAGTCTATGGATAGTTGTGGTTGCGTTAACTTTGTTTAGTTGCTCTATGTCCGCCAAGCCGGAAAAGAATGAAAAGGAAAAGTCCTCTGCACAGGCGGAAGTGATTGCTTTGAATAAGGCGGACTTTCTGTTGAAAGTCTATAATTACGAAAAGAATCAGACGCAATGGGTATATGAAGGAAATAAACCGGCTATTGTTGATTTCTATGCAGACTGGTGCGGCCCCTGCAAGAAAGTCTCTCCGATCTTGAAAGAACTGGCTGTACAATATAAGGATGATATTGTCATTTATAAGATAAATGTAGATGATGAAAAAGAATTGGCTTCGGCATTCGGCATACAAAGTATTCCGACATTGCTGTTCATACCCAAGACTGGTAAACCTCAGATTGCTCAGGGGGCTTTGTCGAAAGAACAGTTTGTGGAGCAGATAGACAATTTCTTGCTTAAAAAATAAAGAATCTGTTTAAATGTTCTTCATTCTGAAGAACATTTAAACAGATTCAAAGTCTTTATATACCGATTGAAAGCGTTGTGATTTGGAATGCCTGGTTCTCTTGTAGGATCGGGCATTTTTTTTCAAATATTAGAGAAGAGGTAGAGGATATATAATAAAAAAGAGGACATCTTTGGAATGTCCTCTCTTTTATTTTGGCAAAGTCCGAATTATTCAGCGCTTTCTGCTTCAGGAGCTTCAGCGGCCTGAGCGGCAGCAGCTTCTTCAGCTTGTTTAGCAGCTTCAGCGGCAGCCAATTCTGCTTTCTTTTTAGCTACGATTTCTGCTTTTGCCTTGTTTGCTTCTTTTTCTGCTTCCAAACGAGCGATGGCGATAACTTTTGCAGCTTCGCTATCTTTGTCTTTTACTGCTTGAACAGAAGCCTTTTTGTCTTTCAACCAAGCCTGAAACTTAGTTTCAGCAGTTGCTTCGTCGAATGCACCTTTCTTGACACCTTCCAGTAAATGCTTTTTCAAGCAAACACCTTCGCGTGAAAGGATGTTACGAGTGGTATCTGTAGGTTGTGCACCTACCTGTAACCAATACAAAGCTCTTTCGAAGTTCAAATCTACTGTAGCAGGATTAGTGTTCGGATTATAAGAACCTATCCTTTCAATAAACTTTCCATCACGTGGAGCCCTGCTGTCTGCGACTACGATCTGGTAAAAAGCGTAGCTTTTGCGACCGTGTCTCTGCAATCTAATTTTTGTTGCCATGTTTGAATAATTAATTTAAGCTGTTTGTATTAGCGGGTGCAAAGATATGAATTTTCGTGTACAATACAAATATATGGTGGTATAAAATCAGGCAACCGCACCAGAAATTGCTATCCGGAACCACTTCTCTTCTCCCATGAAAATTTCGCAAATCAACTATCATACTATCATATCCGGTTATTAACTGTTGTCTTACAATGTGTTAAAGCATGACAGTTACTGTTTTCTACTATCATTCTACCATCATGCATCTATCATGTTTTTTGCATGACTATTTGTTTATATAGCTGATAATGCGCTGTTTATGTTTATGTATACAAAAGTGGCCATCGGCGAAAAAGATGCAAAAACAGGGCGTAAAAGTACCTCCGACACGGCGGATAAACTTCTCTGCATCCCCGTCAGGGCTTCGCGCAGACCCGGGTCTGCGCCTCTCCCGCACCCGGGTCTCCGTAGTGGGTACACCCGGGTCTCAAGCGGCTCTGCAAGCTGTTTTTGACAAAAGAAAAGCTTGTCTTGATGAAAAAAGAAGCCGTTTTAACCTATTTTGCACCTGTTTCCGGACGGTCCCTGTTTTTATCGTATGATTGATACACAAGATGTTATCGTTTTATACCATGATAGTTATGACAGATGAATGATAGTAGAAAATGGCAACTATCATGTTATAACATATTGGTTTGAAGTAATATACAGGCGAATGTGATAGTATGATAGTAGTTTTTGCAAAAAACATTTATGTAGTTAGTCCGTATCGGTGGCGAAAACAGACGGACGCTTTCTGATTTTGGTGCGGTTGCCCTGGAAACAAAAAGGGTAACTTTTGCCGTATAAACCTTTTTTCGTACCTTTGTGCGTTTCCTCCATTAGGAGAGGAAGATAAATAGACTTCTAATTTATATATGGAAATGAGAAAAACAGTATTATATGGCATTTGGGCCTTTTGTTTGGTTATGTTGAGTTCTTGTTTGGGAGACCCGGCCACCCAGTTGACGATGGCAAATCAGGCTGGGGTCGTAGTGACCGGATACGGACCGGGTAAAGCTGTTTATACCAAAGGAGACGTGGTGGTTTCTTCGGATGACTTCCAGAAGGCCAATGTGGAAAACGGTGAATGTATTTTGTTTGATTATTCCATCGATTACGGGACTGCGAACAATATGGGAGCTGGAACGGATACCAGTTATATCGAGGCTGTCATTTATGAGAATACGATCTCTGAGGTCAGACGGTGGGGTTTTTTCAATACGTTGACCGATACTTCCACTGTTGAAAAGAATGAGCTGCTGCTTTCTTCTCTTCAAGCACGTACCGCTTATATTAGGGGGAATTTGTTTCTGTTCACGGTGATGGGCAATCATCCGGCAAACCAGGTGGATAGTTTTTCTTTGTCCTATAGTCCGGATGAGCGGCTGGGAGACGATAAGATTTATGACCTCTACCTTCGCACGGTCAGAATAAAGGCGGACACGACAAGAGGCGAGTCGATGATTATCCCTTGTGCCTTCAATATAGAAAATTTGGTGAAAGAGGCGGAAAAGAATCATTCGGATGAACTGAAGTTCCGCATTAACTATGCGTATTCATTCGGGAAAGACTCTGCGTCGATAAACTGGAAAAGTTCTGATATTTTTACCATAGACTTGACTGGAGAAGGTAAATAAAACAATAAAATAGCAAACGAACGTATTGAAAAATGTATAAAGAAATATTTAAATTGGTCGTGGCCATCATCTCCCAGCCGGCGAAGGCGTGGGATATTCTAACGAGAAAAGAAGAAAATGACGATGAGTTTTTATCCCGGTTTGTGTATCCCCTGATCGGATTCGTTACGGTGGCGGCTTTTCTGGGTGTGCTGTTCACCCGGAAAGAGTTTGATGTCGAACTGGCGCTGAAATCGTCTATCCGGACATTGGTCGCCGCATTCGGCGGTTTTTATCTGGCTTCTTATTTGTTGAACGAACTTTGGCAGGGATTGTTCAAACGGGAGAAGGATGTGAGGCTGTGTCAACGTTTTGTCGGTTATTCGTCCTCATTGCTGTTTACATTGAATATCGTGTTGATGCTGCTTCCTGAGTTTTTCTTTTTGCGTATATTTGTCTTATATACGTTTTATATCGTGTGGGAAGGGGCCAGTTCTTATATGCAGGTGGAGGAAAAGATACGCTTGAAGTTTGTAGGGATTGCGACAGGTTTGATTCTGTTGACCCCTTGGTTGATTGAGATCATTCTTTCCATGTTGATGCCTGGTTTGCGTTTTTGATAAAAGAATAAGATGAAAGAGAAGATTAGTAATAACATACAGATAAAGAACAAGCGGGCGACTTTCGATTATGAGTTGCTCGATACGTTTACGGCGGGGATCGTGCTGACCGGAACGGAAATAAAATCGATCCGTCTGGGAAAGGCGAGTTTGGTAGATACGTTCTGTATTGTGGAGAAAGGTGAATTGTGGGTGAAGAATATGTATGTGGCGGAATATTTCTATGGTACATACAATAACCATACGGCTCGCCGTGACCGTAAGTTGCTGTTGACTAAAAAAGAATTGCGGAAGATAGAAACGGCTGCCCGCAATAGTGGCTTTACGATTGTTCCGACTCGTCTTTTCATTAATGAGAAGGGACTGGCAAAAATCGTTGTCGCTATCGCCAAAGGTAAGAAGGAATATGACAAACGCGACTCTATCAAGGAGCGGGACGACCGCAGGGAGATGGATCGTGCGTTTAAACGGTAACGAACCTTTATGGATAAAGATATATTTTTGAATGTCCTGAAAGAACGTATTTTGATTCTGGACGGAGGAATGGGTACGATGGTCCAAGGGTTTAAATTGACCGAGAAGGATTATCGCGGAGAACAGTTTGCCGGTTGGGCGAGCGACCTGAAAGGAAATAACGACCTGTTGTGTATTACCCGGCCGGATGTGATCAAATCGATTCACCGTCAGTATTTGGATGCCGGTGCTGATATTTTTGCTACCAACACTTTCAATGCAAATGCCGTCTCGATGGAAGACTACGGCATGCAGGGGCAGGTACGGAATATCAACTTGGCTGCCGGAAAGTTGGCGCGCGAGGTGGCCGACGGCTTTATGGCGGAACATCCGGGTCGCACGATCTTTGTTGCCGGCTCTGTCGGCCCGACCAATAAGACGGCGTCGATGAGCCCCGACGTAAGTGATCCGGCTTACCGGGCTGTCACTTATATGGATTTGTATGACGCCTATAAGGAACAGGTAGACGCCTTGGTTGACGGTGGCGTGGATATCATCCTGTTTGAAACGACTTTCGACACGCTGAATGTGAAAGCCGGACTGGAAGCTGCCGAGACCGTGCTGAAGGAAAAAGGTAAGGATTTGCCTATTATGCTTTCTCTGACGCTATCGGCTCAGGGAGGACGTACGTTTTCTGGACAGACATTGCGCGCGTTCTTGGCTTCCGTGCAACATGCCAATATTGTCAGTGTCGGCTTGAATTGCTCTTTCGGTGCTGCCGATATGAAACCTTACTTGGTTGAACTGGCCAAACATGCCCCTTATTATATAAGTGCTTATCCGAATGCCGGGCTGCCGAACAGTTTCGGTTCCTATGATGAGACGCCGGAAAAGATGGCTGTTCATGTAAAGCCCTTCATTGACGAAGGTCTGGTGAATATTTTGGGAGGTTGCTGCGGTACGACGCCGGCACATATCGCCAAATATCCTGAACTGATAAGAGGGGCTAAGCCGCATGTCCCGGCTTCCAAGCCTGGTTGTCTTTGGCTGTCTGGTTTGGAATTGCTTGAAGTTAAGCCGGATAATAATTTCGTGAATGTCGGTGAACGATGCAATGTGGCCGGTTCACGTAAATTCTTGCGCCTGATCAAGGAAGAGAATTATGAAGAGGCTTTGACGATTGCCCGCAAGCAGGTGGAAGATGGCGCACAAGTGATCGATATCAATATGGACGACGGGATGTTGGATGCCGTGAAGGAGATGACGACTTTCCTGAACCTGATCGCTTCCGAGCCTGATATTTCGCGTGTGCCTGTGATGATCGACTCATCGAAATGGGAGGTGATCGAAAAGGGTTTGATGTGCGTGCAGGGTAAAAGCATCGTGAATTCGATTTCATTGAAAGAAGGCGAAGAGGTATTCCTGCGACATGCCGCTCGCATCAAGCAGTTGGGAGCGGCTACGGTCGTGATGGCTTTTGACGAAAAAGGGCAGGCTGATACGTTTGAACGAAAGATCGAGATCTGCGGACGTGCTTACCGTCTCCTCCGGGAGAAAGTCGATTTCGATCCGAACGGTATCATTTTCGATCCGAATGTGCTGGCGATTGCTACTGGTATGGAGGAACATGACCGGTACGGTTTGGACTTTATCCGTGCCGTGGAATGGATAAAGAAGAATTTGCCGGGTGCGAAGGTGAGCGGCGGTGTCAGCAATCTTTCTTTCTCTTTTCGCGGAAATAATTATGTACGGGAGGCCATGCATTCCGTATTCCTGTATCATGCGATTGGCAAAGGCATGGATATGGGGATCGTGAATCCGTCGTCGTCCGTACTCTATGAAGATATCGAACCTTCTTTCCGTATATTGTTGGAAGACGTCATTCTGGCGCGTCGCCCGGAAGCTGCGGAAGAATTGATCGCATACGCCCAGGAGCTGCATGTGAAAGCGCAGGAGGGAGGAGAAGAAAAGTTGGAAATTTGGCGTGAATATCCGTTGAAGGAACGGCTGGAATATGCGTTGGTCAAGGGGATCGGCGATCATCTGGAAGAAGATTTGCAGGAGGCATTGAAGGTTTATCCGCGTGCGGTGGATATTATCGATGGACCGTTGATGAGCGGGATGAACAAGGTCGGCGAATTGTTCGGTATCGGAAAAATGTTCTTGCCGCAGGTTGTCAAGACTGCTCGTACGATGAAAAAGGCCGTTGCCATTTTGCAACCGGCAATCGAGGCGGAAAAGATATCTTCCGATTCTGCTAAGGCAGGAAAGGTTCTGTTTGCGACAGTGAAAGGGGATGTACACGATATCGGAAAGAATATTGTTTCGATTGTCCTGGCTTGTAACAACTATGAGGTGATTGATTTGGGAGTGATGGTCCCGGCGGACGTGATTGTGAAAAAGGCAATGGAAGAAAAGCCCGACCTGGTCTGTCTTTCCGGTCTGATCACACCTTCGCTTGAAGAGATGGTTCATGTGGCGGACGAGATGCAGAAAGCCGGCCTGAGTATTCCCATAATGGTGGGCGGCGCTACGACTTCGAAGTTGCATACAGCCATTAAGATAGCTCCTCATTATGATTATCCTGTCATTCATGTACAGGATGCCTCGCAAAACCCGTTGATTGCGGCTAAACTGTTGAACCCGGATACGCGGGATGCTTATGTTGACCGGTTGAATAGCGAGTATGAGACTTTGCGCGCCTCCATAGATAAGAAAAAAGAGATACTGGTGTCGTTGGCGGAAGCACGGGCTAACTGTCCGAAGACAGACTGGGCCTCTTATAATCCGGTTGTCCCGGCCCAGAGCGGGGTACAGGTGATTCCTTCTCTTCCTTTGGAAGAAATAATCCCATATATCCATTGGAGTTTCTTCTTCAGTGCCTGGAAACTGAACGGACGTTTCTCGGAAATTGCGCAAATACACGGCTGCGACGCTTGTCGTGCCGCTTGGCTGGCCGAGTTTCCGGAAGCAGACCGGGCGAAGGTATCGGAGGCTGTGCGGTTATATGAAGATGCTGTCAAGCTGCTGGATCGCCTGGTTGAGATGAAAGCAGAGTATTGCAAGGCTGTTTATGGCTTTTTCCCGGCAAACAGTGACGGGGATAACATCCGGATAGGGGATGTCTTGCTGCCTGTTTTGCGCCAACAGACGAAGAAAGAGGAGGGTGTTTATAAGTCGCTGGCCGATTATGTGATGCCGGTATCGGGAGGGCGTACGGATTATGTCGGGGTTTTCGTGGTGACAGCCGGTGTCGGTGTCGAATCCCTGAAAGAACGGTTCGAGCAGGAGGGCGATACCTATAATTCCATGTTATTGCAAACCTTGACCGACCGTCTGGCCGAGGCTACAGCCGAATATCTCCATGAAAAGGTTCGTAAGGAATATTGGGGATATGCTCCGGACGAATCGCTTTCCGTCTCCGACCTGTACAAAGTGAAATATCAGGGAATACGTCCCGCTGTCGGTTATCCTTCATTGCCGGACCAACTTTTGAACGATACGTTGGATCGGTTGTTGGATATGTCGCAGATCGGTGTCCGGTTGACGGAAAACGGTGCGATGTATCCGACGGCGACGATCAGTGGTCTTTATATTGCACATCCGGATTCGCAATATTTCATGATTGGCCCTATCGACGAGGAGCAGATGAAGGATTACGCCTGTCGCCGGAACCTGTCGGAAACGGAAGTCAGGAAGTTATTGAATAAAAACATATCGAATTGAAATATATACGCCGGACAGTTTTGCCTCTCCTTTTAGTTGCTATCTGGTTCACTATGTGTTTGCCGGAAGCGGGCGAGGCGTATGCCCGGAATGTCTATCCGTATGTGTCGGCCGTCCTGTCCCGTTTCTCATCTTTTTTCCCTTTTTCGGTGAGTGATTGCCTGATATATGGCAGTATTGCCGGATTGCTTTTTTATGTGGTCCGTGCCGTTGCCGGCAAATGTCCGTGGAAGAAGCTGGCGGGGCGGACAGTCGAATATCTGTTGTGGGTGTATGCTTGGTTTTATATGGCGTGGGGGTTGAATTATTTCCGACAGGATTTTTTTACCCGGACACAGCTCCCGTATGCGACTTATTCGGCCGATGCGTTCCGTTCTTTCCTGTCCGCTTACACGGATGCCTTGAATGCTTCTTTTGTCCCTGTGGAGGAGGTAGACAAGGTGGTTGTCGCGGAGGAATCTAAAAAAGGATATCGGGAAATAGCCGGAAGATTCGGGTTGGTTGCTCCTGCCGGATACTTGCATCCGAAGCCGATGCTGTTCCCTTCGTTGATGAGCAGTGTGGGTGTTTTGGGGTATATGGGGCCGTTTTTTACCGAATATAATCTGAATCCCGGATTGCTGCCTGTCCAGTATCCGTTTACTTATGCACATGAAATGGCGCATGTGCTGGGGATATCCGGCGAGGCGGAAGCGAATCTGTACGGTTTTCTGGTTTGTTCCCGTTCGGAAGTGCCGGAAATCCGTTTTTCAGCTTATTTCGCTTTGTTGCCGTACGTGCTGGGCAACGCATATCAACTCCTGCCGGAAGAAGAATTTGACCGATGGAAAGAAACGATTTCTCCCGAAGTAAAAGATATTTACAACCGCAAAGTCGCTTACTGGGAGGATTTGTACAGTCCGGTCATTGGAGAAATCCAGAAAACCGTTTACAACTGGTTCCTGAAAGGGAATAACATCCCCTCCGGGCGGAGGAATTATTCGGAAGTGGTGGCGTTGTTGATGGCTTTGGAAAAGACGTCCGGAGAGATTTGAGACCTTGCTGTTCCCGTATTGCCTAATTCGAATTAAATCACTACCTTTGCGGCAATTTTTGAGAAGACTGATAAATATAACGCGATATGAGTAAGAAATTTGCCGAATACTCGAAATTTGACTTGTCGAACGTCAATAAAGAGGTGCTGAAGAAATGGCAGGATGGCGACATCTTCCATAAGAGTCTTGAAATCCGCGAAGGACATCCCTCGTTTGTATTTTATGAAGGTCCTCCTTCTGCAAACGGTATGCCCGGTATTCACCATGTGATTGCCCGTTCGATTAAGGATATTTTCTGCCGTTATAAGACCATGAAAGGATATCTCGTTAACCGCAAGGCGGGATGGGATACGCATGGCCTGCCGGTGGAGTTGGGTGTCGAGAAATCATTGGGCATAACCAAAGAGGATATCGGCAATAAGATCTCTGTGGCCGAATATAATGCCGCCTGCCGCCGCGACGTGATGAAGTTCACGAAGGAATGGACGGACCTGACACAGAAGATGGGATATTGGGTAGACCTTGAAAACCCGTATATCACGTACGACAACCGTTATATCGAAACATTGTGGTATCTGCTGAAGGAACTTTATAATAAAAAATTGCTTTATAAAGGGTACACGATCCAACCCTATTCGCCGGCTGCCGGAACAGGCCTTAGCTCGCACGAGTTGAACCAGCCGGGTTGCTACCGCGACGTGAAGGATACGACTTGTACGGCTCAGTTCCGCATTCTCGATCCGAAACCGGAAATGACCGAGTTCGGAGAACCTTTCTTCTTGGCTTGGACTACTACTCCGTGGACTTTGCCATCCAACACGGCTCTTTGTGTGGGTCCGAATATTACGTATGTAGCTGTCCGGACTTACAATCCGTACACGGGTATGCCGATGACAGCGGTGGTTGGCAAGGACCGTTTGGATGCGTATTTTAATCCGAAGGCTGCCGATCTGGAGCTGGATGATTACAAGGCAGGAGACAAACTGGTTCCGTTTAAAGTCGTTGCTGAATGGAAAGGTACGGAATTGAACGGCATGAGATACGAACAACTGACGCCGTGGGTGAATCCCGGAGAAGGGGCTTTTCGCGTGATTACCGGTGAGTTCGTAACGACGGAAGATGGTACGGGTATCGTGCATATCGCTCCGACTTTCGGTGCGGATGATGACAGGGTGGCAAAAGCAAATGGCGTGCCTCCGTTGATGTTGACCGACAAGGATGGCAACAAGCGTCCGATGGTCGATATGACCGGCAAATATTACCTGCTGGAAGACCTCGATCCGGAATATGTACAGGCAAATATGAATGCTGCCGATTACGATCCGTGGCAGGGCAAGTTCGTGAAGAACGCCTACGATGCGACCAAAGGTGAAAAAGACGAAACGTTGGATATAGAAATCTGCATGATGCTGAAAGCGCAGAACCGTGTGTTCCGTATCGAAAAGCATGTGCACAATTATCCGCACTGTTGGCGTACGGACAAGCCTGTGTTGTATTATCCGCTGGATAGCTGGTTTATCCGCACGACCGCTTGCCGCGAACGGATGATTGAGCTGAACAATACGATCAACTGGAAACCGCAGAGCACCGGTACGGGACGTTTCGGCAAATGGTTGGAAAACCTACAGGACTGGAACCTGAGCCGTAGCCGCTATTGGGGGACGCCGTTGCCTATTTGGCGTACCGAAGACGGGGCGGAAGAGATCTGTATCGGTTCGGTTGAAGAACTGTACAATGAAATCGAGAAATCCGTAAAAGTCGGGCTGATGGAGTCCAATCCGTACAAAGAACTGAAATTCCAGCCGGGCGAATATACGAAGGAAAACTACGAAAAGATTGACCTGCACCGTCCGTATGTGGATGATGTGATCCTGGTTTCCGAAAGCGGTAAGCCGATGAAGCGTGAGACTGACCTGATCGACGTGTGGTTTGATTCCGGCGCGATGCCATACGCACAGATTCATTATCCGTTCGAGAACAAGGAGATCTTCGACGACCGTAAGGTTTATCCGGCCGATTTCATCGCCGAAGGCGTCGACCAGACACGTGGATGGTTCTTCACCTTGCATGCGCTCGCTACGATGGTCTTTGACAGTGTGTCGTATAAAGCTGTCGTTTCTAACGGCCTGGTGTTGGATAAGAATGGCAATAAGATGTCCAAGCGTTTGGGCAATGCCGTTGATCCGTTCGCCACGATCGAGCAGTATGGTTCCGATCCCTTGCGTTGGTACATGATTACGAATGCCTCTCCGTGGGATAACATCAAGTTTGATATCGACGGTATCGAAGAAGTCCGCCGCAAGTTCTTCGGTACATTATATAATACATATTCGTTCTTCGCCTTGTATGCGAATGTGGACGGTTTCGATTATTCCGAACCGGATGTGGACTGGAAAGAACGTCCCGAAATCGATCGTTGGATTCTGTCACTGCTGAATTCTCTGGTGAAGGATGTGGATGGATTCTTGGATACATACGAGCCGACTCGTGCCGGTCGTGCGATCTCCGATTTCGTAAACGATAATCTGAGTAACTGGTACGTGCGTTTGAATCGTCGCCGTTTCTGGGGGGGAGGCATGACGGCCGATAAGTTGTCTGCTTACCAGACTTTGTACACCTGTCTGGAAACGGTCGCCAAGTTGATGGCTCCGATTGCGCCGTTCTATGCAGACCGGTTGTTCTGCGACCTGATCGCCGCTACCGGACGTGAAAAGGTAGAGTCTGTTCATCTGTCCGAATTCCCGGTTTGCAACGAGGCATTGATCGACAAGGATCTGGAAGAACGTATGCAGATGGCGCAGGATGTATCTTCTATGGTGCTGGCTTTACGCCGCAAGGTGAACATCAAGGTGCGTCAGCCGCTACAAACTATCATGGTCCCGGTAGTGGATGCACATCAGCAGGAAAGCATCGAAGCTGTGAAGACGCTGATCCTGAATGAGGTTAATGTTAAGGAACTGAAGTTTGTCGATAACGCTGCCGGTATTCTGGTGAAGAAGATCAAGCCGGATTTCAAGAAATTGGGACCGCGCTACGGCAAGATCATGAAAGCATTGGCTGCCGCTATCCAGAAGATGAGCCAGGAGGAGATCAATGTATTCGAGAAGGCCGGAACGTTCACACTGACTGTCGAAGGACAAGAAGCGGTGATCGAGCGTGCGGATGTCGAGATCATTTCCGAAGACATACCGGGCTGGTTGGTTGCGAACGAAGGACGCCTGACTGTAGCTTTGGATATCACCGTGACGGAAGCCCTCCGTAAGGAAGGGCTGGCGCGTGAGTTGGTAAACCGTATCCAGAACCTGCGTAAGAGCAGCGGCTACGACATCACCGACAAGATATCCGTTACCGTCCTTTCGAATGATGTGATGGATGAGGCGATCAAGGACTTCAATTCGTATATCGCAAACCAGGTATTGGCTGTATCAATGGAAATTACGGATGTGATCAGCGATGCGACCGAGTTGGATTTTGAAGATTTTAAACTTTCGATCCGGATTGAAAAAGCGTAAATATTTAATGAATAATGAATAATTAATCGTGAGCAATAGAAGAATTGCTTATATTTGCGAGCAAGAGGAAGGAAAAAACTTCCTCTTGGTTGTTTATTTATTATTCATTCTATAATTGTTAATTATTAATTTAATTGAGCCATGGCAGAAAAGACAAGATATTCGGATGCCGAACTCGAGGAGTTCCGCGCCATAATATTGGAAAAACTGGAGAAAGCAAAAAAGGATTATGACTTGTTGAGAGGCGGTGTCATGAATTCCGATGGTAATGATGTCGCTGATACGTCTCCTACGTTTAAGGTATTGGAAGAAGGTGCTGCGACTTTGTCAAAGGAAGAGGCTGGCCGTTTGGCACAGCGCCAGATGAAGTTTATCCAAAATTTGCAGGCTGCATTGATTCGGATTGAGAATAAAACATACGGTATTTGCCGCGAGACCGGTAAATTGATTCCGAAGGAAAGATTACGTGCAGTGCCTCACGCAACGTTGAGTATCGAAGCTAAACAAGGAGGTGCCAAGTAAATGAGACATTCCAAAGGTTGGGGAGCAGCATTGATTGTGATGCTGCTCCTTATTCTTGACCAAGCTCTTAAAATATGGATTAAGACTCACATGCAGTTGCATGAGAGCATTGAAATCACTTCGTGGTTTTATCTGTACTTCACCGAGAATCCGGGAATGGCTTTCGGGATAGAAGTAATCGGTAAGTTGTTTTTGTCGGTATTCCGTATTGTCGCTGTCGGTTTTATCGGATATTTCTTGTATAAACTGGTGAAACAAAATTACGCCTTTGGCTTTATTGCCTGTATTTCATTGATCTTTGCGGGGGCTATCGGGAATATCATCGACTCCATATTTTATGGGGTAGTGTTCGATCATAGTTTCGGACAGGTTGCCACGTTCATGCCTGAAGGGGGAGGTTATGCCAGTTGGTTGCATGGGAAAGTAGTTGACATGTTCTATTTCCCATTGATACAGACTGTGCTGCCTGATTGGGTCCCGGTATGGGGAGGACAAGAGTTTATCTTTTTCCGTCCGATCT
Organism: uncultured Parabacteroides sp.; assembly: GCA_910577325.1. GTDB lineage: Bacteria > Bacteroidota > Bacteroidia > Bacteroidales > Tannerellaceae > Parabacteroides. The sequence continues at coordinate 71,751 of CAJTMR010000007.1, read as the reverse complement.
TTAATTTGGCCGATTCGGCGATCTGTGTAGGTGTCTTTTTGTTGTTGCTGTTCTACCGTAATACATTGTCGACAAGTCTTTCAAAAGAAAATTAAAAAATAAATGCGGAACAGACTGCATAGATATAGTGTCGTTTTGCTGTTGGGAACTTTGTTGGTTTCCTGTAGCAAAGTACCGGATGGCATTCTTTCGGAAAAGAAGATGCAAGCTGTACAAGTGGATATGCAATTGGCGGAAGCCATGATCAGCCTAAACAGCAAAGAGTTTCCCGATAATGCCCATAAGGAGGCCTTATATCGGTCTATCTTCCGCAAATACGATATCACGCAAGCCGAATATGATAGTTCGCTCGTTTGGTATGGACGGCATCTGGATATTTATATGAAGGTGTATGACCGTGTGCTGGCCGATTTGAATAAACGGCAGAAAGCGTTAGGTGACGTGCAGGCGTCGGCAGCACCTGTCTCCAAACAGGATTCGGTGGATATTTGGCCTCGTCGCACTTTTTTGAGACTGGAGCCTTGTGCTTTGTTTAACGGTGTGACGTTCGATGTCAAGCCGGAAACGAACTATTCGTCAGGAAGTTCGTTTGTGTTAGGCATGAATGTCTGGGGCATTGGTAAAGGCATGGCTTATAGGCCGGAAATACGCATAAGTGCCGACCAGGGCGATACGATCGTGACGGTCAATGACAAGGTTCTTTGCGATGGTTATCATGAAACCGTTTTGAAGACGGTTCCGACCAAGCAGGTCAGACGTGTGTACGGGTATATCTTTATGAACAATGCCGACTCCGCTTATTATAAGGTTTATCTGGATGGCTTGAACCTCATGAAATATAATTACGGCCGACTGACCGATATGGCGAAAGACTCTTCTGCCGTGCAAAAACGGGAGGTGAAATAAAGCAATATGCGCAGAGTCGCTTCCCATTACGTTTATTGGAACGGACTGTTCCGGATGCACTACGTCGAGTTGGACGATGAGGGATGTTTGGCCGGTGTCTATCCGCTGGAAGGCGAGATTGCAGGGACCGAGTTTTATGACGGCGTCCTTTTCCCTGTTGTGGATGCCGGGGAAGAGTTTCATGCCGATGAAACAAAAGTTCCATGCCGATGGAACAAAAATTTCATGCCGATGGAACTCGGATTCGATGCCTGTCGGGAGTTGGGATTCCCGCCTGCGGCCGTGATAGGCGAATCGGCTTGTTTGCTTTTATTGGGCGGCATTCCCTTGGCGACGGCGAAATTCGGCGCAGATGACAGCCGTGGCAATGGCTACGTTCAAAGACTCTGAAGTCTCTCTTTCGGGAGGAAAGCTCGGGATGTAGAGTTTCCGGTCGATTAATTTTTCTATTTCCGGTCGTATCCCGTTTCCTTCGTTTCCCATCACGATGATTCCGTTTGCCGACAATTCCTTGGTGTACATGTTTTCTCCGTCGAGGAATGTGCCGAACAACGGGACTTGCTTTGCCACCTGGGCTTTCAGGTAGTTTTCCAGTTCCGTATAATGGACTTTTACGTGTGCCAGTGCGCCCATGGTGGCCTGTACGGTCTTCGGGCTGAAGACATCCGCAGTGTCTGGGCTGCAAACAATATGTTCGATACCGAACCAGTCGGCAAGCCGTATGATGGTTCCGAGGTTTCCGGGGTCTTGTATCCCGTCCAAAGCTAAGACGAGCGAGGAAGAAGGATCTGCTTCCTTGAGCGACCAGTCCGGACGTTTGAATACGGCCAGTACATCCTGTGGATTTTTCAGGAAACTGGCTTTACGGATGTCTTCGTCTTCCGCTTCCAACAATTCTTTCGCCGGAATGTTTCCTTGCATCGCCATCCAGGATGGTTTGGCGACAATCAGTTCACAGTCAAAGGCAAACATCATGTCGGCAACCAGTTTGTTCCCTTCGGCAACGAACGCATTCAGTTCGTTCCGGTATTTCTTCATTTCCAACGAATGGATGTATTTGATTTTTCCCTTACTTAGCATCTTTACTCTTTTTATACGGCAAATGTACGGGAATTTCTTTAAATTCAGTTACATTTGCGTGCGTAAAACTTGAATGATGAAGGGAATCCGAACACTATATTTCATTAGTTTCTTATTGCTGTTGGTCTCTTGTAGCTTGACAAAATATGTGGGTGAGGGAGAATATCTGTTGGACAATGTGGAGATCGTATCGGATGGCAAGACATATAAAAACAGTGATTTGAGGCCTTATCTGCGGCAGCAACCCAACTTTAAGGCATTCGGGTTGATGAGGTGGCAGTTGTTCGTGTATGACAGGTCGGGCCGTAACGAGAAGAAATGGATCAATAAACAGCTTCGCCGGATAGGGGAGGCTCCCGTTATTCTGGACACGACGTTGGTAACGCAGTCGGTCGACGAACTACAGCGCTTTTTTGTAAATAAAGGATATATGAACGCCGAAGTTTCGGCTTCTGTCGATACATCGCGGAGCAAAAAGGCGGTTGTGACCTATAAAATCGTTCCCAATGCCCCTTATCGCATCCATGACTATTCGATGAACCTGAGCGATCCGAAGATCGACAGCATCGCTAAACTCAGACCTCCCCACCGTTCCGTGCTGGCTTCGGCTTTCCGTACTTATTCCGACGATTATACTTCCTTGATAAAAGACAGTGCCTTGTTTGATCGAGATGTACTGGACAAGGAGCGGCAACGCCTCACGACTTTGCTCCGCCGGCGTGGTTATTATGCCTTCAACCGGGATTACCTGTCTTATATTGCCGATAGTTCTTTGAATCGGAATAGAGTAGATTTGAATATGCTGTTGAAACCGTACCGTTTGCAGAAGCCCGACGGGACGGTGGCCGATACTTTGCATCGGCAGTACTACATCAAGGATGTGTTGATTGTGACCGATTACGACCCGTTGACGTTGGAGGACAACAACGTCATGCCCTACGACACGGTCAGGACCGGAGGAATTCATGTACTCTATGGTAGGACTGGCAGAAGCATTCGTCCGGGAGTTTTGCGCAAGAGCACATATATTATGCCGGGACGCTTGTATAACGAGCGGACGGTGGAGCAAACCTATGCTTCGTTTGCAACGCTGCGTGCTTTGCGTAATGTGAATATCCGTTTTTCGGAAGTTGAAGAGAACGATACGATGAAGCTCAACTGTATGATCCTGACCTCTCCCGCCAAGCTGCAAGGTTTCGGGGTTGACTTGGAAGGAACGAACTCGGCTGGAGATTTCGGCTTTGCTTCGAGTTTGAACTATCAGCACCGGAACTTGTTCAAGGGCTCGGAAGTTTTCTCCGCCAAAGTCCGTGGTGCATACGAGGCGTTATCCGGTAGCCAGTCGGAAGGAAATAACTTTTGGGAATTCGGAGCGGAAGCCTCTGTTTTGTTTCCCCGTTTCCTGTTCCCTTTCCTGTATGAGAGTTTCCGGCGTAAGATTCGTGCAACGACTGAGTTGAAGGTAAGCTACAGCATGCAGACACGTCCGGAGTTCAAAAGGTCCATCCTCTCTGGCGGATGGAATTATATCTGGCAGGAGCGGAGTAATATGCAGGCACGCCATGTATTCAAGCTACTGGACATCGACTATGTATATTTGCCGAAAGTAGATTCTACGTTTAAGAGCGAATTGCCGGAATCCACGCTTCGGTACAATTTTACCGACCAGTTTATTGTCGGTTCAGGCTATACTTATTCTTTTAATAATTATGATCCTCAGAACCGGTTGAGGAATACGCACTCCGTTCGCTTCTCTTTTGAGATGGCGGGCAACTTGCTGTATGGGTTTTCCAGATTGTCCGGTGCGGATAAGGATGGCGAAGGACGCTACAAATTGTTTGGGATTAATTATGCCCAATTTGTGAAAGGGGATATCGATTTCAGCAAAAGTATCGTGTTGGACAACCGTAACAAACTGGCTTTTCATGTCGGTGTCGGTGTCGGTTATCCGTATGGCAATTCGAAGATGCTGCCGTTCGAACGCAGCTATTTTTCCGGAGGAGCCAACAGCGTCCGTGGTTGGTCTGTCCGTTCGCTTGGTCCCGGTAGCATGCCGGTCGATTCGGTCAAGTCTTTTGCCCAGCAGATCGGCGATATCCGTTTGGATTTGAATCTGGAATATCGTACGAAGTTATTCTGGAAATTTGAGATGGCCGCCTTTATCGATGCAGGTAATATTTGGACTTTCCATAAGGACGAGAGCCGTCCGAACGGTAATTTCGATTTTTCCCGTTTTTACAAAGAGATTGCCGTTTCTTATGGATTAGGCCTCCGTCTTGATTTCGATTTCTTCCTGATCCGCTTCGATACCGGTATGAAGGCCTATGACCCGCAGAAAAGCGGCAAAAGGAAATGGGCTATCCTGAATCCGAACTTCCACAATAACTTCGCTTGGCATTTTGCGGTAGGATATCCGTTCTGATTATTGGTCTTCGAAATAAGAGCCTGTTTAAATTTTGTTCAAAAAGTTTTTTTCAATTTCTTTTGAGTTTCTTTTCGGTCTGTTTTCCTGTTTTTATTCGTCACATAGCCCGCTATGCTCCTTATAAAAACAGAAAAACATCCTCAAAAAGAACTCTCAAAAGAATGTTGAACAAAATTTAAACAGGCTCTAAGAATAATGCAGAAAAATGATAAAATCATTTGCACATTTAAATAATATTACTACCTTTGCACCGCAAACAAGGATGGTTCCGTAGCTCAGCTGGATAGAGCAACGCCCTTCTAAGGCGTGGGTCGAGCGTTCGAATCGCTCCGGAATCACAAGATAAACCGTAATAGCTTATATTAAAGCTTTTACGGTTTTCTTGTTTTGTAAGTTTACAATATTCGTACAATTTGGGGATTAACGTAAAGGTGCATGCTCTGGGTTAAAGCCGGAATCCTCTTTGTAGGAGCCAGGTTTCCGTATCGTCCCAAAGTTGTTTTTGTTGTGTATGATGCTGGATGCGTTTCGTCATATTCCTCTTTTTGCAATTAGCATAGCAGCAACCGTTTTTATCTTTCGCTTCATCCGAGAGAGCCAGATGGATGGCGGTAGCCGCACCTTGGGCCGGTGTTTTGATAAAAGGGCGGAACAGGATGTCGGTAAGCGGGTCGAACCAAGCCTGCATCGTGATCATGTTCGTGCTGACGATTCCCGGGTCTGATGCGTTTATGGTGATGTTCTTGTCTTCGATTTGTTTGGCAAGTTCTTGGGTGAACAGAAGCAGAGCCAACTTGGTGTTCCCGTAGACCGGAATACGGAAAAAGCGTCCGTTCTTCCCTTTCTCAAAGAAGTCCGGTTCGATCCGACCGATAGCATACGTGCAGGACACAGTGTTCACAATGCGGCATTCCGGTTGCATCAATGGCAATAGTTGGCGGGTGAGCATGTAAGGAGCCATATAATTGACACTTACGATTGTTTCCAGTCCGTCTTCCGTTTTACGTACCGGGGTCGTCAGGATTCCGGCATTATTCATTAGGCGGCTGACCGGACGCCCTTCTTTTAATAATTGACCGGTAAAATTGTTTACAGATGAGAGGGAGGCAAGATTGATTGCCCGTACCTCAATTTGAATGTTGCCGGTTTCTTGTTGGATTCGGGTGCATATGGAGGCGGCTTTTTCCGGATCGAGGCAAGCCATAATCACCGGATAACCCTCTTTTGCAAGGGCAGCCGTGATTACTTGTCCCATACCTCCGTCGGCACCGGTTATGATGGCTAATCCTTTTTCCATTACTTATATTCTGATTTCTCTATTTCTTTGATTATGCTTTTAGGTAAGTTCCGGATATGTTTGTGGCATGCCATTTCGATGGAATACATACGGGCGATGCAGTAGTTGCTGTGTCCGCAGTCGCAACGGGCATGTTCGTTTTTCTTCATCTTGTTTACGAATGACGGATCGTTCAGCAAGGCGCGTGCCATGCTCACGAATTCGAAACCGTCATTCAAGACCTCATCTATCTTCTCGCGTGAGATCAGACCACCAACATAGACAAGCGGCATTTTCAATGCAGCTCTGAACTTTAGCGCATCTTCCAGGAAATAGGCCTCTTTGAATGGTTCGGAGGGAATCATAAATCGTCCGGCCATTTTGACTCCCAGTGGTAACCAGCCGAATGGCATATAATGCGTCATCGTATGGATCGGCATGGAACCCCGCATCACGTACATCGGGGCACGGCTGACGAATCCACCGCTGAGTATTAAGGCATGTGCTCCGCATTCGTCCTGCAGAGTATGGGCAACCTCAAGTGCCTCGTCAAGTTCCATCCCACCTTTGAACCCGTCGCGCATATTCATCTTTACCAACACAGCCATGTCCTGTCCGGCTGTTTTCATCACTTCGTCCATGCACATTTTCATAAAACGCATACGGTTTTGCAAGCTACCGCCATATTCGTCTTTCCGGTGGTTGGTATAAGGGGAAAGAAACTGGCTGATCAGGTAACCGTGGCCGGCATGTATTTCCACTGCATCCATTCCGGCTTCGCGTGCCAGATGAACTGCTTGTCCGAACGCTTTTGCCATAGCTGCGATTTCGGAAGGTTTCATTCCTCGGACAAAGGTAGGGGAATAAATGTTGAAACCGCTGGATGCGGAGATAGGCCTGCATCCGCAGATATTTTTGTGTGACATGTTTCCGCAATGTCCGAGTTGAACGGAGGCGGCCGCTCCTTCTTTATGAATGGCGTCGGTAATGCGTTTTAATCCGGGGATGATATCCGGGCGCATCCAGAGTTGACGTTCGAAGGAAAGTCCGCTTTGCGTAACAGCCGCGTATGCCAAGGTCGTCATACCGATCCCGCCGGCGGCAACCGATTTATGATAGTCATACAACATGTCGGAAGGCGCATTTCCTGGGCACATACTTTCAAATGCAGCCGCCCGTATGGTCCGGTTTCTCAAGGTCAAAGGTCCGATTTTACCGGGAGTGAACAATACAGATTCTTTTTCCATATCTCTATGAATTAGTTATTCAATATATAAAAGGAATAACCCGTTTCCGGTTTCCCAGTTCGTAGCCGAACATCGCTTTGTATTTATGGTAGATGGCGTTTGCGCGAGGTACAAGGTTTGCAAATGTCCACCAAGCAAAAACCGCTCCGCTTGCACTCCAGGTCAGGATTGCAAATCCGCACCATTCCACGATCTCCCCGAAGTAGTTGGCCGATGTCACATATTTGAACAGGCCTTTTTGGGGCAGATAATGGTTCGTGTCGCCAGGCTTTCTGAGATGGCGGACAATATGGTCCGACTGGATATTGATTGCCATACCGGTGAAAAACAAGATTGTTCCGATGATGAATTGAGGGCTGTACAACCAGGTCTCCGTATACATATCCTGCGATGCCAGGTGGAAAATCCATTCTCCCTGCATATAGCCGTTCAGGAGGTTAAAGGTGATACCCATAAACATGATACCTGCCGGCATTTTACTTTTGCCTTTTATCAGCAAAGGAAAAATAAAAGACCGTTGGAAATAATGCAGTTCGAAAAATAAGAATATCAGTAGCGGTACTGTCTCAAACTGTCGTTCCGATCCGCTCCATAACAAAAACATTACGATAAAAACCGGAACTTCCATACAAACCCAAGCGATCTTGTTCGGTATCGGAAATCCCCATTTTTTATCGAATAGCATTCCATAACCGGCTTCAACGAAATAAAGGGCAATGAAGACAATGGTGGCGATAGCAGCCATTACGATTAGAAATAAGGTGAAATATTCAATTGTCATCTTCCCGTGTTGATAATTTATAACCTTTCCCGTGAATGTTTACAATTTTGATGGTCGGATCATCTTGCAATAATTTTCGTAATTTGGTGATATATACATCCATACTTCTGGCACTGAAATAGTTATTGCTTTTCCAGATGACTTGTAAGGCATGCATCCTGTCTACCATCTTGTTTGCGTGTTGACATAACAGCGTAAGCAAATCGACTTCTTTGGTCGTCAGTTTAGTCGTTTTATCTTCTACGGACAAGAGTTGTTTTTGTAAGTCGAACTTGAATTTTCCGAAGAGATAGGTATTGACTTCTTTCTTGTATAGAGGCCGATAACGGTTTTGTATCGCCTTGATTCGGGCTTGCAGGATATCAATGTCAAAGGGTTTGCGTATCACATCGTCCGCATGGAGTGAAAACAGCAAGGCGATTTCTTCTTTCGTCGGACGTTCACACAGGAAAATGACAGGGATGAGGTTTTCCGAATTTTTTATCATGGCTGACAATGCCTCTGTTTCTTTCTTGTTCATATCGTGGTCGATGATACAGAATGTGAAATTTTTGGAAAGGAACCCCTCAAACGCCGCCTCTTCCTGGTCGAATACTTGTGAATTGTATCCGATAGCTTTTATATAGTCTTGGATGATAGCTCCTTGATTATAGTCTTTGCTAAAAATGAGAATGTTAAAAAGATCGTTCATTATGTTCTTAAATTGTTTTTTCGATGTTCCAGACAAAAGCGCGTAATCCTTGAGCTTCCGTCTTCTGATCCATCTGGTGAAGTATCTCAAGGAAACGGTCGACTTTTTCGTCATCGACCATCGCCAGAATTGCCGAGTTGAGCGTCGGCCAGGCATGGCTCCCGTAATGAGGTTCGCCGGTCTTGCTTCCACGTCCCTGTACTTCATCCCAGTATGTGAAGCCCCGGATGTTATTCCGGTCCATCACATTCAGGATCATTTCGTAATATGCTTGATTAAATGATACAAATATAGCTTTCATATTAACTTGTTCCTAATTATTGTTTATTCTTTTTAGACGATGTACCATTTCTTGCCATCTTATGACGTTTGCGTCGTACTCCGTTTCCGGCAAACACACTGTATACGACCGGCACGATGACCAGGGTGATCAATGTAGATACCGAAAGTCCCCATGCGACTGTCATACCCATCGACCGCCACATTTCCGAACCTTCGCCAGTTCCGATAGCCATCGGAATCATACCTAATACGGTAGTCAAGGTGGTCATCAATACCGGGCGGAGACGGGATTTTCCGGCAGTTACTACGGCGGTTAGGATTCCCATCCCTCTTTCTCGGCAGAGAATCGTGTAGTCGATCAGTACGATACCGTTCTTGACAACGATCCCCATCAACATGATCAGCCCGATCAGCGCCATAACGCCCAATGGAGTCTGCGTGACTGCCAGCCCCAAGATAATGCCGGTGAAGGCGAAGGGGATGGAGAACATGATTACGAACGGGTCTGTCAGCGATTCGAACTGGGCGGCCATTACGATAAATACCAAAATGATGATCAGGACCATCAGGATTGTCAGGTCGAAGAAAGTGTCCATCTGGTCTTCGTATGTTCCTCCTAACTGCCAACTGACATCCGAAGGTATATCCATTTCTTTCAATTGATTACGGGCGGCTGTTACGATATCGCTCATGGCTGCGCCTTTTCCGACTACCGCCGATACGGTAATAACACGTTCGCGGTCTTTGCGCTCGATTGTCGGAGGCGTCATGCGTTCTACTACTTTGCCCAGGTCGCGGATACGGATTCCTTGCCCGGTGCTGTTATAGACCAGGATATTTTCGATATCTTCAACCGACTGGCGGAATTCAGGGGCGTAGCGCACTTTTATATCATACTCGTCACCATCTTCACGATATTTGGAAGCGGTAGAACCGTTGATGCGGTTGCGCAGGGCCATTGCAGCCGTTGTGATATTCAATCCGTTGATCGCCAGTTTTTCCCGGTCGAAATCGACTTGATATTCGGGAATGTAGTCCTCACGACTGATGTTGACCTGTGAACAACCTTTTACCTTACGCATCCTTTCGGTCAGTTCGGCAGCTACGGCATCGGTCCGGCCGAAGTCGAAGCCGTAGATCTCGATGTCGACAGCGTTCTGTCCGCCCATGCCTTCTTCCTGTCCGCCTTCGATGACTTTGAAAGTTTTGATCTCCGGATATTTGGCCAGATCTTTACGCATCTCTTCACATATTTCCACCATGCCGCGTTCACGGTCGCCGACGCTCAGCATATTGATGTAGTAGTCGATAATATGTGTCCCGTTGTTGCTCATTTGAGCCCAGGTATTATCGGAGTCGGCCTGCCCTTCGGTGAAGTTGCAGGTCTTTATTTCCGGATATTTTTGTCGGAACAGTTCGTCGATTTCCAGTGCCAGTTTACGGGTAATATTTTGGCGGGTTCCGACCGGCAACTCGATGTGAACACTGATCTGCGCATTATCCTGAGTCGGGAAGAACTCCGTCTTTATGGTCGGAACCAACAATATGCTACCTATGAAGATCAAGGTTGCACCGGATATGACCGTTTTCCGGTGACGTACCGCCCAGTAAAGGAAACGGGAATAGCTACGATCCAAAGCATCCAATGCCTTTTCAATAGGTGTGAAGAACAAGGTGTACAAGCGGCCTTTTTGTGGGTTCAGCCTGAGCAGTTGCGAACTTAACATCGGAGTCAGAGTCAAAGCTCCGACCGTCGAGACAATCATGATGATGCTGACGATCCAACCTAACTGTTTGAACAGAATACCGGCCATGCCCGTTACCATTGTCAGAGGCAAGAACACTGCCAACATGGTCAGGGTCGAAGCGATTACGGAGATAGCCACCTCATTCGTCGCGTGCACGGCCGCCTGTTTCGGCGCACTACCTCTTTCGATGTGGGTCGTAATGTTTTCCAGTACCACGATTGCGTCATCCACAACCATGCCGATAGCAATAGAGAGTGAACTCAGCGAGATAATATTCAGTGTATTGCCCGAAGCCAGCAAGTAAGCGAACGAAGCTATCAACGAGATCGGAATGGTAAGGATGATGATAAACGTCGCTCTCCATCGTCCGAGGAACACGAATACCACCAGCATAACGATGACAAAGGTGATGAAAATGGTCTCTTTCAGGCTGTCGATCGTATTCAAAATGTTGGTGGAGGTATCCAGGATTACGCCTAACTTGACATCCGAAGGAAGGCTTTCCTGGATTTCCGGCAGTTTCTGGTGCACTTTCTTGGCTATATTCACCGAGTTGGCTCCCGATTGCTTTTGGATAACGATCATACCGCCTTTCTTGCCGTTATTGTAAGTCTCTTGGGCACGCTCTTCAATGCTGTCTTCAATGCGGGCGACATCACGTAGGTAGATCGTCTTATTATCTTTATGACCGATCACGAGGTTGTCCATCTGATGCGCATCCGTAAATTCGCCTTGTACGCGGAGCGCATAAGCATTGGAACCGATATCCACACTGCCGCCCGGAGTGTTCCGGTTTTCCTGTGCGATGATAGCAGATATCCCTTCGATCGAAACCCCGTATGCTTCCAATTTGTATGGATCGCAATAGACCTGTATTTCACGTGTCGGCGTGCCGGAAATGGAAACTGCCCCTACGCCGCTGATACGTGCCAACGGGTTTGAGACCTTATTGTCCAGAATCTTGTACAGGGCGTTCGTGCTTTCGTCTGCTGTGACCGACAGGATGATAATCGGAATATCGTTTGTTCCGAATTTGAAGATAATGGGATTGTCCACATCATCCGGCAGCATCGGTTCGGCAACGTCCAGCTTGTCGCGTACGTCATTTGTCGCCACGTCGATATCCGTACCATAGTCGAATTCGAGTGTGATGATCGAGATGTTTTCACGCGACTGCGATGTGATGTGTTTCAGGTCGCTGACGCTGTTCAGCACGTTCTCCAACGGTTTGGATACGTTCATTTCGATATCCGCAGCACTGGCGCCGGCATAGGAGGTCATGACCATGATTGTGTTTGTCTCGATCTCCGGCAGCAAGTCCACAGATAATCTGGTTAAAGAAAAAAGACCGAAGATCACGATCGCCACGAAAACGAGGGCGGTCGTAACCGGTTTTTTTACCGCTGTTGCATATAAGCTCATAGTTGTATATCTCTTACTTTTCGATTTCTACTTCCATTCCGTTGTTCAGGCGGCTTTGACCGGAAACTACTACCTGGTCGCCACTGTTTACACCCGAAATGACTTCATATTTGTTTCCCATACGACGTCCCAGCTCCACTTTTTCGTAGAAGACTTTACCGTCTTTGTATACATATATATAGCGATCTCCTGCACCGGACTGTTTTACGATGGCGAGATCCGGAGCAACCACATGGTTTTGTGTCCCGAAACCGATCGTCACGCGGGCAAACATCCCCGGGCGGACACGCTCGTCGCTATTGTCGATTTTGATCTCAACGGGGAATGTGCGTGTAGTCGGGTCGATAGTCGGGTAAACCAGGCTGACTTTTCCTTTGAATACTTCGTCTCCGTATACATCCAGCCGGATATCGACATCTTTTCCTTTTTTTACTTTTGTGAAGAGGCTTTCGGATACGTTGATCAGCAGTTTGACCGGACGGATCTGTTCTACGGTGAAGATCGGTGAACCTCCGCTATACATATCGCCGCTATCATAGTTGCGGGCGGTGACGATACCGGTGATCGGACTTGGCAACTGTGTGTTTTCCTGCAAATTCTTGTAGGCCGCACGGTTTATGTCCAACTGTGTTTTTTGCGCATCCCAGGCTGATTTGGAAGCACCGCCTACTTTGTATAGTTCGTCGATACGTTTGAATTCCAGTTCCTGGTTGTCCAATTGTATTTGGGCCTGTTTGAGGTTTGTCTCATCCATCTTGACCAGGAGTTGACCGGCTTTTACATGATCGCCTACTTCCGCAAACAACTTTTCTATGCGCACCGGGGTTTGCGGGGCGATGTTGTTCGAAATGTTGGCTTCGACAGTCGCTGTAAATTCATTGACCTGTTCTACGTCTTGTGCAGAAACAGTTTCTACTCTTACAATGGCTTTATTGCTGACGGTTTCCGTTTGTTCAGGAGCTTTCTTTTCTCCTGAACAGGAGAAAAGTAAAGGTAAAAAGAAGAGTGATATGAAGTGTTGTCTTTTATTTGTTTCCATACTTGTGATATTTTTATTCTATGTCTGTTTTTTAAAACTCTTGCTGGCCTATTATCTTTTCCAAGTCGGCTTTTGCTACCATATAATCGTAAATAGCCTGGTTGAAGTTCAGTTTGGACTGTGTCAGTGCTAATTCCGAATCGTTCATTTCGAGCAGGGTTCCGGCTCCTGTGTCATATCGCTTCTGTGAGATCATGTATCCCCGTTCAGCTTGTTCCACTCCCTTCTGTGAAGCGTCGAACCGTTTGATACAGGTATTCATATTATCTATATATTGCTTGATTGCCAGTTGCAATTTTCGTCGTGTATCCTCTTTTTGCAGGTTCAACTGCTCGATCGAATTTCTTGTTTGTTTTATCTTATAGAACTTATTTCCGCCCGAGAAGATCGGAATGGAAAGTGAGACGCCGATCATGGAATAGGGGTTCCACATATAGTCCTTGAACTTGAAATCGTTATTCATGGCAGTCCACTGATACAAGCCGGTGAGCGAGAGTGTCGGCAAATAGTCGAATTTTTGCATGGTCAGTGTCTTTTCCAGTTGCTTGGCCTGCAAACTCATCTGTTTCATATCTGTATTATTAGCCAGTGTCGTGTCTGTCGAAAGGAAATCACCGAACAAATCTTTTTCAAAATCGGTCAATTGTCCTTCACATTCGATATTTAGATCCAGATCCATGCCCAGTAAGGCTTTCAATTGCCATTTGGCAAGGGCCAGCGCGTTTTCGGCCTGCAACATATTGGGTTCGCTGTTCTTTACGGTAACATCGGCACGTATCAGGTCATATTCGGCAACGGTTCCCTGTTCGAATTTACGCTTGATATCTTGGTAGTTTTCCATTGCGTTGTCATAGCTCTCCTTAAATACGCGGTATGAATCGTTGGCAAGAAGCACGCCGTAATATCCTTTCTTTACCTGATTGACCATCGCAATTTTGGATGAACGTGCCTGTTCGATAGCCAGTTCCACATCGACAGCTGAGATACTCAGGCTTTTCCAAAGAGCAGCATTGACAATTGGCATCGAGGCGTTGAAACCGAGGTTCCAGTTATTGTCACGTCCTACTTCGATTCCTTCATCCATATTCGGCATGTCTTCCATGCCCGGTATGTCGGTACTTCCCATGTCGAAACCGTCCATATACATTACCTGTTTTTTCAAGGTCCGGTTGTAGTCGGCTGTAAAACTGATTTGGGGGAATAAAGCGGCATAGGAACCTTTCTGCGCATATTTTTTCTTTTGGATTTCTTTATCGGCCACTTTTACAGTGGGGTTTTCGCTTAACGCGATTTCAAGAGCTTTCCCGATATCGAGAACGAGCGTGTCTTGAGCTTTGGCGGAGGTGAAAGCCAGTAAAGGGAGTAATGTTATCACTACCCACATCATCTTTTTAGTAATTAAGATTTGTCTCATTTAAGATAAATAAATTTGATTTTTTAAGAAAATCGTTCTATTTCGTTTGCTTTTCGTATATTTATATATAACGGCCTAAAATGGCGTAAAGATCCGTTTGATTTGAGAAAAATAAAAGGTCTATACTGCTACTGAATTGGTCAAAAATAAATAAAAAAGGTTTTTTTGTTTATGAAAGATGATTATTCGTTGGCAAAAAATGAAACATGTTTCTGTTTCTTGGAAAAATGTTTACCTTTGCAAATACACGATTAGTAAATATAGAGAGATGGAAAAACTTCCTTTGATAGAATTGGCGGAGCTGAATGAGAGTATTGTTATTCGTGATAGTTTTCAGGATATTTTTTCGGTTGCGGATCTGGACGGGGGTATGGATATCGGAAGTGCCGACTTGCCTGAGCGTTTTGCTCCGATACGTTTGAATGCGCTTCTGATGGTGCTGACTTTTGAAGGAACGCTTGAAATACATTTGGATTATGTCTCTTACACTGTCAAGCCGAATAGTTTTGTAACGATCATGCCTACGCATGCGCTCCAGCTTGACAAGATCAGCAAGGATTTTAAAGGTTGCTTGTTGATTGCGGCCAAGGAATTTCTGGACGGTTGTAATCCTGGTGGTGGTAACCGGACTCAGACGATAGCGAATTATATGGAGGTTCGCAAGAATCCTTGTACGGAACTGGAACCGGAAGAAGCGGTAAAGTTGTCGGATTGTATACGGATCATACGCGATAAGATGAGGGAACGTACTCATTTTTATCAGAAAGAATTGGTGCAAAACGCCTTTATCGGGTTTCTGTTGGAGTTGGCAAATATATTATTGAGTAAGAAAGACCGGTTGGTACGGCCGACTCTTTCTCGTAAGGAAGAACTGTTCGAACAGTTTTTGCAATTGTTGTTTGAACATTGCAAGGAGCAGCATGTGGTTACTTTCTATGCAGAAAAACTATTTATTACGCCGCAATATCTGTCGTTGATCTTGAAGGAGTTGACAGGTAAGTCCGCTAATAAGTGGATCGATGACGCCCTGATCGTCGAAGCTAAAATCCTTTTGAAAGCCCCGCAGGCGACTGTCCAGCAAGTGGCGGATATACTTCATTTTTCCGACCAGTCGACTTTTGGGAAATTCTTTAAGAAGCACATGGGTATTTCCCCGATGGAGTATCGTAAGTCTTGAAACAGACGATACTCCGGCTTCTCTCATCTTTTGGTGAACTTATGCCAGTTGATCAATTCGGATATGCCGTAAACCAAGCAGGCAACCCCGAAAATTACGAATGTGTTGGCGGCGGCTCCGAACGGGTAGGCAAGAATCATGATTCCTGTTATCAGTATCAGTGACGGCAGAATATAAAATCCGTATGGAACTTTGCTCCATTTCCGGACGGAAATCAGTGATATCAGTTGTTGTGCTCCCGCAAGAACCAACAAGGCTCCTAAAACATACATGAGTATGCTGACGAAAAACTGCGGCATGACCACCAGCCATGTCCCGAACAGGATGCTGCCCGCCCCGTCGATCGGAAACATCGGACTTGGTTCACCTTCCGTTTTTTCACGCGTAAAGTATCTGAAGAGCGAAAATAATCCGGGAATGATGAAACAGATTCCGATTGTTATCACCAAATAAATGACGGCCACCTCCGGCCAAAGGACCAATATGAGTCCCAGAATGATTGCAAACACGCAACGCAGGACTGAACCATTTAAACTTTTCATGCTTTTTCCTTTTTTAGAATATAACAACGAAGATACGTTATTTTCTTTGGAAAAAGGCAAATAAAGAAGAAAGAAGCAAGGCGATCGTACCAAAATTTTTCAAGATTTTGATCTATATGCGAAATTTTTGTCAGATCTTCTCTCACTCTCGATCGTCTGGACAAGGATTCAAAAACACATCACGATTTGTTTTCTTACCCCTTGCCATGTAGATGAAAATATGTAACTTTGCAATTTCAAATGCGAGTGTGCAATTAAAAGATAATTAAAATATTACTATCGTGGCAGATACAAAGTACATCTTCGTTACGGGCGGCGTGGTCTCTTCATTGGGTAAGGGAATTATAGCCGCATCATTGGGTAAATTACTTCAAGCAAGAGGTTATAAAGTTACCATTCAGAAATTTGACCCCTATATCAATATCGATCCGGGAACGTTGAACCCGTACGAACATGGGGAATGTTATGTTACCGTAGACGGACATGAAGCGGATTTGGATCTCGGACATTACGAACGATTCCTGAATGTTCAGACAACCCGTGCGAATAACATCACAACAGGGCGTATCTATCAGAGCGTTATTAATAAAGAACGCAAGGGTGATTATCTGGGAAAGACTGTCCAGGTAGTACCTCATATCACGGACGAGATCAAGCGTAATGTGAAATTGCTGGGAAACAAATACAAATTTGATTTCGTGATTACCGAGATTGGTGGTACGGTAGGCGATATCGAATCTCTTCCGTTTATCGAAAGCGTGCGTCAGTTGAAATGGGAACTGGGTAAGAATTGCGTATGTGTACATCTTACATACGTCCCTTATATCGCGGCGGCAAAAGAATATAAGACTAAGCCGACTCAGCATTCCGTCAAACAATTGCAAGAGTTGGGTATTCAGCCGGATGTTTTGGTTTTGCGTACCGAACATGAACTGAGCGGCAATCTGTTGAGTAAGGTCGCTCTTTTCTGTAATGTGGCACAGGATGCTGTTATACAGTCAATCGATGTCCCGACGATCTACGAAGTTCCGTTGGTATTGCAGCGGCAGAAGATGGATGAAGTGATCTTGCGTAAAGTCGGGCTGGAAGTCGGACCTACACCGGAGATGAAGCCTTGGCATCAGTTTTTGCAACGTAAGGTTGATGCAACCGACACGGTAAAGATCGGTTTGGTCGGTAAATATGTCGAATTGCAGGATGCTTATAAGTCGATTGATGAGTCTTTGTTGCAGGCTGCTATCTATAATGACCGTAAGTTGGATTTGCATTTGTTCCATTCTGAAAAACTGAATGACGGCAATGCTGCCGAATTGTTGAAAGGCATGGACGGGATCCTGATCGCTCCGGGATTTGGACAGCGTGGTATTGAAGGAAAGTTTGCCGCATTGAAATATGCCCGCGAAAATGATGTCCCTTGCTTGGGAATCTGTTTGGGCATGCAGTGCATGGTGATCGAATTTGCCCGCAATGTAATGGGACTGACGGATGCTAATTCGACAGAAATGGAACCCAATACTCCGTATAAGGTGATCGATTTGATGGAAGAGCAGAAGAACGTAACCAACATGGGCGGTTCTATGCGTCTGGGCGCGTATGATTGCGTCTTGAAGAAAGGCTCTAAGGCCTATGAAGCATACGGGCAGGCACATATCCAGGAACGTCATCGCCATCGGTTTGAATTCAACAGCGAATATCGTGATAAGTTCGAGGCAGCCGGTATGATGTGCGTAGGTGAAAATCCGGAATCGAATTTGGTTGAAGTGGTTGAGATACCGTCCCTGAAATGGTTTGTGGGAGTTCAGTTCCACCCGGAATATAACAGTACGGTCGTTAATCCTAACCCTCTTTTCGTTAGCTTTGTAAAAGCTGCAGTAGAAAATAAAAAATAAGAATTATAGATGGATAAAAACACGATAATAGGTTTTCTGCTTATTGGAGTTGTTCTGATTGTATTCACTTGGTTGAATAAACCTACACCCGAGCAGATAGAGGCGCAGCGCCGGATGCAGGATTCGATAGCCCAGATAGAATATGCAAAGCAACTGGAACAGCAGAAAGAATTGAGTAAAGATGTAAAAGCGAACGATGAATTGGCTGGCTTGCCCGATTCTGTACGGCTTGCCCGTTTACAGAACATGTTTGGTGTTTTTGCCGATGCAATGGTGGGAGAGGATGGTTCCACTGTTTTGGAAAATGAGCTGATAGAAGTCCGTTTGGCTAATAAGGGAGGACGTATCGGGTATGTCCGCTTGAAAAAATACGATAATTATAAAGGTGAACCTTTGGTCCTTTTTGATGAAAAGGATTCGAAGTTCGATTTCACTTTAGTGACGGCTGATAATCGTGTGGTAAATACTGGCGATTTGTATTTCACCCCTGTAAAAGGTAATGATCCGAACAGTATCACTATGCGTTTGAACACTGGTGAAGGTAGCCATTTGGATTTTATGTATACCTTGGAACCTGATGATTATATGTTGCGGTTCTCTATCAAGGGTACCGGCTTGAATGGCATACTTTCGCCGGGTACGACTGCATTGGATCTGTTGTGGCAGCAAAAAATAACCCAGCAGGAAAAAGGACGTAAGTTTGAAGACCGTTATGCGACGGTGTACTATAAATTTGTGGCTGATGATGTGGAATACTTGAGCGAGACCAAGAATGACAGCAAGCAATTGTCCAACCGGTTGAAATGGATTGCTTACAAGGATATGTATTTTTCTTCTGTCTTGATTGCCGCAAACGAAGGATTCGAGTCGACTGCCATTGATTCGAGGATGCTGCCCGAAGACGGATCTTTCTTGAAGGAATATAAGACAACGACTTCCGTACCTTTCGACTTGAAGGGTAATGAAGCGACGGATATGCGTTTTTACTTTGGTCCCAATCAGTTCTCTTTGTTGAAATCATACGATGAGGATGTGGAGAAAGCCGATCAATTGGACCTGGAAAAGATCGTTCCGTTGGGATGGGGCATTTTCCGTTGGGTAAACCAGTATTTTGTCATTCCGTTGTTTAATTTCCTCGGACAGTTTATTCATAGCTACGGCTTGTTGATCTTCTTGCTGACGGTTATCGTAAAATTGATCCTGTTTCCGTTGACGCATAAGTCTTTTATGTCGTCGGCCAAGATGCGCGTGTTGCGCCCGCAGGTGGAAGAGATCAATGCCAAATATCCGGGACAAGATAAAGCGATGGAGCGTCAGCGTGCGACAATGGAATTGTATAGCCGTGCCGGAGCGAGCCCGATGTCCGGATGCCTTCCGATGTTGTTGCAGATGCCGATCTTGGTTGCCCTGTTTATGTTTTTCCCGTCGGCAATCGAATTGCGTCACCAGAGTTTCCTATGGGCACATGACTTGTCTACATACGATGCGATTGTAAGCTGGAATACCTATATCCCTGTTATTACGCCATATTTCGGTAACCATATCAGTTTGTTCTGTCTGTTGATGACCGTGACGAACATCATTTATACGAAGTTCAACATGGAACAGAGCAACACCGGACAGCAGCAGATGCCGGGGATGAAGGCGATGATGTACATGATGCCGCTGATGATGTTGGTATTTTTCAACCAGTATGCCTCCGGTTTGACTTATTACTACTTCATATCCACTTTGATCACGATTTTGCAGACGATAATCTTCCGTTATACGCTTGACGAAGATAAGTTGTTGGCCAAGTTGGAAGAAAACAAACGGAAGCCAATGAAGAAGTCTGGTTTCATGAAACGCCTGGAAGAGGCTCAGAAAGCTCAACAGGCCCAGTTGGAAAGACAAAAACAGCAAAGGAAAAATCGGTAAGATTACGTTTTAAAATGGTTTGATATAATTTTACAGGCAAGGAACAAATCGGTGTTCTTTGCCTGTTTTTTTGGGGGATATTTATTGAATTGTTTGTTGATTTGTAAGGAAAGCCAATGCCTTTTCCATATCCTCCGGCGTATCGATACCGATTGTTTCCTGCCGGGTAATCCCGACTTTTATCTTGTAGCCGTTTTCCAGCCAACGCAGTTGTTCCAAACTTTCGGCCAGTTCCAAAGGGGATTGGGGTAAATGTGTGATTTCTTTTAATGTGCCGGAGCGATAAGCATATAGCCCGATATGCTTGTAGTAGGTATGGTTCGGAAGCCATTCGGAATGTCTTTTGCCTCTCATATAAGGAATAATCGAACGGCTGAAATACATGGCTTCATTATTTTTGTTCAAGACTACTTTCGGCGAATTAGCATTGAATAAGGTCGTTTCGAAATCATCATCCGGACGGAATGGTTTTACCAAAGTGGCGATTTGAGTGTCGTCATCGATAAAACATGCTTTTAGTATTTCGATCTGTTCCGGTTGGATGAAAGGTTCGTCACCTTGTATGTTGACAACCACGTCATATCCGTTTCCTATTTTACAGTATGCTTCATGGCAACGATCCGTACCGCTTTTGTGTAGGTCGGATGTCATGACGACATTGCCGCCGAAAGCCTTGACGGCTGCTTCTATGCGGATGTCGTCCGTAGCTACCCAAACAGCATCAAGTACCTTTTGGACTTGTTCGTAGACACGTTGGATCATCGGTTTGCCTGCCATGTCGGCAAGTGGCTTCCCGGGGAAACGGGTAGAGGCGTAACGTGCGGGAATTATTCCTATAAACTTCATGATTTATGAATTATAATTTGTGATTTATGAAATTGTCCATTGTCAGTTATCAACGGTTACCGTTTTTCCTTCGCTTAACCGGAGCACCTTTTCATGTTCTCCAACAATCCATACAATATCTCCTTCCTTGAAAATAGTTGACGGAGAAGGGTTTTTGATTGAAGTAGCGCCTCTTTCGATACCGATCACCAAGCAGGCGGATTTGTCGCGTATACCGGATTCCAGGATTGTACGTCCGATCAAGTGAGAGCCTTCGGAAATGGTAAATTGCTCCATGTTGACTTCATGTGGCGTCTGCTCTTTGTTGGTTTGGGCTTTTTTATATCGCTCGACCAGATATTGGCGGAAATGTTCGAGATCGTCATCTGCTCCGACTACTACCAGTTTGTCAAATGGATAGAGGCGCTCTTCTCCTCCGGGAATATTAATCCGCTGTTCTCCCCGGATGATTGTCACGATGTTCACGTTGCATTTCTGGCGGAAGTTGAGTTCCTTCAGAGTCTTTCCCATACTGGGAGAATTCTGTTTCACTTCGAAGTCCGCCAAGTGGAGGTCACGTTCCAGCAGGTGGTTGGCAAACCGTTGGTTGATCGGGGCTTTCCGTTCGTTTTCCAATTCGCGTGCGGAGAGGTTGCTGAAAAAATGCCGTTCCATCAAGATAGATTGCCTTTTCAGCCGTTTGGAGAAAATGACTATGACTATGACGGTTGCTGCGAGTGCCAGTACGATACCGACTGCCGCATTCAGCAAACGAGCGACGGGTAGCATGACCAGACCGATACATAATATGATACGCAAAATGACCAGTGAGACCAACGGTCCGCGGTTGTACTTGCTGTCCAACCACAATTGCTGGAATTCGACCGAACGGTTCTTCTTCATCATGATTGCACGCAACATGGGGGCTATCAACAGCAGGATCGAAATGAGCGAGATACCTGCTCCCCGTATGCCGGGAAGTTCCTTCATGATGAAAGGAGCTACGAACTGAAGCCAGATAAAGATCAGGACAAGAGTGACGGCTGTGTATGTACCGACAATGCGGACCAGTGCCTTCAATAACTTGTTCCAGGCACTTTTCTGATGTATGGTGTTGGAACCGGAAGAATAACGTTCGAGAAATTTCATCCATGACTTCGGGATCATCCGGTCGGTAACCCGGCATGCAGGTTCTGCCATACGGATCATGTAAGGCGTAAAGAAGGTCGTCACGACAGAGACCGCTACGACAATAGGGTAGAGGAATCGATCGGTTACCCCTAACGTGAGTCCCAGCGATGCGATGATAAAGGCGAACTCGCCTATCTGAGCGAGCGAGAAGCCGGACTGGATGGCAATCTTGACCGGCTGGCCGGAAAGCAAGACCCCGAAGCCGGCAAAGAATATTTGCCCGGCTATCACGACCAAAGTAAGGACCAGGATCGGAATTTTGTATTCCCATAGCAAAGCCGGATCGATTAGCATCCCGACCGAGACAAAGAAGATGGCTCCGAAAAGGTCTTTTACCGGTTTGATGATATGTTCGATCTGTTCTGCGTCAGTTGTTTCTGCCAGGATGGAACCCATGACGAAAGCGCCCAAGGCGGAAGAAAAGCCGGCTTTCGTCGCGATGATGACCATCCCTAAGCAGAGCCCCAGGCTGACGATGAGCAAGGTTTCGTCGTTCAGGAAAGTCCTGGCCTTTTTCAGGAAAGAGGGGATCAGATAAATCCCGATAACGAAGCAGAACAGCAAGAATACTCCCAGCTTGACCACGTTGTTAAGCAGTTCCATCCCCTCCACCTGCTTGCTGACTGCCAAGGTGGACAGCAATACCATCATTAAGACGGCAAACAAATCTTCGACAACCAGGATTCCGAAAACCACTCCGGCAAACCGCTGGTTGCGTAACCCCATATCGTCGAATGCTTTGAATATAATCGTTGTGGACGACATGGAAAGCATACCGCCGAGGAAAAGGCTGTTCATGTGTCCCCAACCCAAGGACAAACCGGTGGTATATCCGAGTGTCATCATGCCGATCATGATGGTGACAGCTCCGATCACGGCTGTCCCGCCCACTTTCATCAATTTTTTGAAACTGAAGTCGAGTCCTAAGGCGAACAAGAGGAATATGACTCCGATGTCTGCCCAGATGCGGATGCTTTCTACGTTTGTGACTGTCGGAATTTGTGTGACGGACGGGCCGGCAAGTATTCCGGCTACGATATATCCGAGTACGACCGGTTGCTTTAATTTTTTGAAAAGCAAGGTAACCAATCCCGCTGAAATAAGTATGACGGCGAGATCCGATATAAAAGATGGTATTTGAGACATGCTTTCGTTGTTTTTCGATTGGCAAAGTTAGGTATTTATTTTAATTTTGCCGGTCTAAAAAAATGCCAAAATGAAGAAGGTACATCCGATCGAAGCGTTGATAGAGCAGGGAGAACACCAGCAACTTGATTTTAAGTTCGAAGTGAGCGACAGTAAGAAGATTGCGCGTACGTTGAGTGCTTTTGCCAATACTGACGGAGGGCGTCTTTTGATCGGTGTGAAGGATAACGGGATTATTTCCGGTGTCCGGAGCGAAGAGGAATATTATATGATTGAAGCCGCCTCCAAGATGTACACCCGTCCGGAAGTGCCCTTTGAGGCGACCCGTTGGGAAGTGAAAGGTAAGACGGTTCTGGAGGTCTATGTCGCCCCCAGTCCGGATAAACCGCATACAGCTCCTGATAAGGATGATAAGTTTAAAGCGTATATAAGGGTTGCCGATGAAAATATATTGGCGAATGAAGTGCTGGTGCTTGCTTGGCTGAAAAAGCATAAGACGAGCGGGACTTTATTGAAGATAAGCAAACCTGTAGAACGTTTGTTTGCTTATCTGGATGATCATCCCCATCTCAATACCCGTCAGTTCTGCCGTATCGGTCGGATTAATTATCATACTGCGAAGAATATCCTGAGCGACCTCCTGGCCATGAATGCCTTGCAATATGTCGTAATAGACAAGCATATCCTGTATCAACGTGTTCCGCTGTAGGGTGTCTTTTACGGTCGCCTGTGTGTTAAAGGTTTTCTACATACACCTGTGCATTCTCAAAACGGATAACCTTGACCTTGCTCCCCTTTTCTATAAAGCCGGATTCGGAAACACCATCATAATATTCTCCGTCGACCGCTACTTTCCCGGAAGGACGCAGTACGGTTGCGGCAGTTCCTTCTTTTCCGACCAGTAAAGATAAGTCTGGTGATGCTATCGCATCTTTCAAATCCATATTCAGCGCGATCTTCCGGAACATTCCTTGGTGTCCGATCTTATTGGATAGCCAGATCATCAGGCCAAAGCCTGCCACGAGTCCGACCAAGACTGTCAATGTCGCTTCCCCGATTTCTTTTTCGCTGACTCCTTCGAAATTGAAATTATCGTTATTCAGCAAGCCCATGATCAAGCTGCCGATAACCAATGCGATGCCACTTATTCCGGCGAATCCGAATCCCGGAATGATGAAGATCTCTATAGCGAACAATAAAATACCGATAATGAAGATCAGAATTTCCCAGTTTGCCGCCAACCCGTCTACATAGAGCGGGGCAAAGTAGAGGACTGCCGCCAGTAGGGCAGCCGCTGAGGGAAATCCAAGCCCTGGCGTTTGCATTTCAAAGTAAATGCCGCCGATGATGATAATGATCAGAATAGACTGAAAAATGGGATTCATCAAAAATCCTTTCAAATCATCTTGCCAACTGGGGGTATAAGTTTTCATCTCGTAGTCTTTATATCCCAAATGTTGTGTGATTACTTCGTCCGGATTTTCCGCTATGCCGTCGCAATACCCCCATTTTTGTGCTTCCTGTGTGGTGAAAGTCAGGACTTTTCCTGTGTCTATCAGGTTCGGAATGGCAATCTGTTCGTCTACCATTGCTTCGGCGACCAACGGATCTCGCCTCCATTTGTATAGGGTGTCGTTTTTTTGTATGATCGTGTCTTGTCCGTGTGCTTCGGCTGTCGAACGCATCATTGACCGCATATAAGACTGATATTTGTCCGGCATTGCCGTCCCTGTTTGGTTTACAACGGTGGCTGCCCCGATATTGGCGCCTTTCCGCATGTAAATTTTCTTGCATGCGATGGATATGAGTGCTCCGGCGGAAGCTGCATTGTTGTCGATGAAGACATAGACGGGGATGGAATTGTACAAAATTGCCGTACGCATCGAGTCGGCGGCATCCACTTGGCCGCCGTATGTATTCATGTGGATGAGAACGGCATCTGCGCCTAAAGCGTTGGCTTCCGCTAAACCGTTGCTAAGATACAAGCGCGTGGTGTTGCTGATCTCTTTTTTTATATTGATTTTGTATATTAACGGGTGCAAGGTGTCTGCCACCGAAATGAATGGGGCTATCTGGATTAATATGACAACTAAAAAAAGTCCTGAATTTTTCTTCATTTTATATTACTCTCCATCTTTTTTACATGTTGTACGAATTTGTAACATACATGTTGCTCATTTTATATTTTAGTTATTTGAAAAAATGCAAATATTACTCATTTTCAATGTTTTTTGTTGTAAAAACATTAAGTTTCAATTTTTAATATTAATAACAGTCAAACCGTATTTTAATTAAGATATTATTTCTACATTTGTAATATCCTTCAATGTTGAAGGATAATGCCAGACCGGTATTAAACATATAAAAACAAGTAATATGAATGCGTTGCAATTTCAGAAAAAATTATTGAGCATGCAAGAAAATATGATGAATTTTGCGTTAATGCTCACTGCAAACAGGGACGATGCCCAGGATTTGATGCAGGATACAACGCTGAAAGTTTTAGACAATCAGGAAAAGTTCGTAGATAATGTCAATTTCAAAGGATGGGTCTTAACCGTGATGCGTAATATTTTTATAAACAATTATCATAAAATCGTTCGTACACAAACGGTTGTTGACCGGAATGTCGATTTGTATAATCTGGATATTGGCAATAACTCAGGTTTTGATTCTCCTGACGGTGCTTATCAAATCAAAGAAATCACAAGAGCGATCAATAGTCTGAACGATGAATTGAAAGTTGCGTTTTCCATGTTTTTGGGAGGGTACAAGTACAATGAGATTGCCGAAAAACTTTGTGTTCCCCTGGGGACGGTTAAGAGTCGTATTTTCTTTGCCCGTCAGGAATTGCAGAAAGTGTTGAAAGATTTCCGTCAATCCTGAATAAGAGGGGTAAGATGCCGGATCAAGGCTTGCATGGCATAAACGAATATTGCGCACTCCCTTATTTTTATTATTTTTGGCGCAAAATACTAAATGAAAATGAGAAGTTTTGCAAGTGATAACAATTCAGGTGTACATCCTTTGGTGATGGATGCCGTGATAAAGGCGAACGATAATCATGCGGTAGGGTATGGCGACGATCCTTGGACAGCGGCAGCTACTGCAAAAATAAGAGAAGTGTTTGGTGAAACGGCATCACCTTTTTTTGTTTTTAACGGAACGGGGGCGAACTCTGTCGCTTTACAAGCAGTGACACGTCCGTTCAATAGTATTCTGTGTGCCGAAACAGCTCATATCAACGTAGATGAGTGTGGTGCTCCTGCCCGTATGACCGGTTGCGTTGTCGTGACGATTCCTACTTCCGATGGAAAATTGACGCCGGAATTGATCAAAACTCGTCTGCATAATTTTGGTGTCTGCCACCATTCGCAACCGAAAGCTGTTTATATTTCGCAAGTTTCCGAATTGGGAACGATTTATACCATCGAAGAGGTCAAAGCGATTGCCGATCTGTTGCATTCTTATAATATGTATTTACACATGGACGGGGCACGCTTGGCGAATGCCTGTGCTTACCTGAATTGTTCGATGCGTGAAGTGACTGCCGATGCCGGGGTGGATATCCTCAGTTTCGGAGGAACCAAGAACGGGATGATGATGGGAGAGGCTGTCGTCTCTTTCCGTCCGGAGATAACCGAAAATTTGCAGTATTTCAGAAAGCAATCTGCTCAATTGGCATCCAAGTTGCGTTATCTTTCCTGTCAGTTTATTCCTTATCTGGAAAATGACTTGTGGTTGGAAAATGCACGGAAAGCAAACGAAAGTGCTTATCGTCTGGCTGAAGCTTTGAAAAAATATCCGCAGATACGGTTTACCCAGAAAATAGAGTCCAACCAGCTTTTCTTTACCATTCCCACAGAACCGTTGAGGAAGTTACAAGAGAAATATTTCTTCTATATGTGGAATGAAGAAATCAATGAGGCACGATTTGTCACTTCGTGGGACACGACGGAAGAAGATATTGATGATATGATACGGACGTTGAATGCTGTCTTTTAAAAAACTTTGGCCTTATTGTAAAAAACGATTGATTTAACGTTTGGGTAACTTGGAACCGGAAAGATCCTGTTGCTTGTTGTTTGAGAGTAAAAAGGATCTTTTTTTCATCTATTTGCCGGTTTTTCGCGATGACGACCGTCTTTATCGCCGTGAAGATTGACTTTGCTGCCATGAAGACGGTCGTCATTATCTCTGATCTCGGCAGCTTCCGCCAACGAAGACGGTCGTCATGGAAAAAATCTGCGCACCTCATGGCGGAAGGTCATTAAGAAAATTTTGACGTGAGCGGATATAGACTTGTCCTTGTTTGCGAATATTCGATTCTCCGGCAGTTCAGGTTTAACATCTTGTTCTATTTTTTGCTACCTGGCCAACGCAATAAATCTTGAATCGGAATAAACTGCCTGCCTTATGAATCCTCTGGTCGGTAAAAATACTCATTTCCTAACAAAATGTAAGTTATGAATGAATTATAATTTCATATGAAATAGAAAAATGGCAAAATCGGGGGATATTGTGTAATATTTTGCCGGAATCATGGGAAGTTGTTACTTTTGTGTCCTAATCTATTAATTCGGCGATAATGATGAAACAAGCGGTTTGGCTGGTGACAGCATGGATGTTGCTGTTGCCACTTGGAAAAGTTTACTCAGAAGAGAGAAGTGAACGTGAGAATAATACGTTGCGTATTATGAGCTATAACATCCGTAATGGCAGAGGTTTGGACAATGTGGCTGATTTCCGGCGTACGGCGGAAGTGATCAATAAGATTTGTCCCGATGTCGTGGCCGTTCAGGAGATCGATAGTGTAACAGGCCGTAGCGGTGGAAAAGATGTCTTGCGAGAAATAGCCGGACTCACTTTGATGTATTATACGTATGCCCCGGCAATTGATTATGACGGTGGAAAATACGGTATCGGCATGTTGAGCAAGGAGAAGCCACTCGGCTATCGTTATTTGCCCCTTCCCGGAAGAGAGGAAGCCCGGACATTGCTTGTCGTGGAATTTGAAAAGTATATCTACTGCTGTACGCACCTTTCGCTGACGGAGGAAGACCGGATGCTTTCCCTGCCGGTTATCAGGCAGGTGGCGGTTTCGGCAAACAAGCCTTTCTTTATTGCCGGCGATATGAATGCGCGTCCCCATTCGGATTTTATCCGGCAGTTGCAGAACGATTTTGTGATCTTGACGGATACGAGGAAGCCGACTTTCCCGGCTGATAAACCTGACGAAACGATTGATTATATTGCCGCTTATGCAAAAGATACGATTGCCTTTACCCGTATCTCCTCCCGTGTATGGGACGAGCCGGCCGCTTCCGACCATCGCCCGATCCTTACGGATATTATTTTCAACCAGCCCGCGGCCAAGATATTCCGTACGGAACCCTACCTTCAGAATCCCGTAGGAAACGGAATTACGGTTATGTGGCAGACAACCGTCCCGTCTTATAGCTGGGTGGAATATGGAACCGATAAAGAGCATTTGCAAAAAGCCCGTACGATTGTGGACGGGCAGGTGATCTGCAACGGTCTGCAAAATAAAATCAGATTGGAAGGTCTGGAACCTGGGAAAACCTATTATTACCGTGTTTGTTCACAGGAAATCATGCTCTATCAGGCTTATAAAAAATTGTTTGGTGAAACGGCTGTTTCCGATTTCCATACTTTTACTTTGC
This sequence comes from uncultured Parabacteroides sp., assembly GCA_910577325.1. Lineage (GTDB taxonomy): Bacteria > Bacteroidota > Bacteroidia > Bacteroidales > Tannerellaceae > Parabacteroides. Next base: position 43,069 of record CAJTMR010000007.1, on the reverse strand, counting down.
CTGCCACGACAGACACGGATTTTACGGCCGTTATATTCAACGATCTGCATAAACAGTCCGAGACTTTGCAGGCGTTATATAAGCAGGTGAAGGATTTGGAATATGATTTTGTCATTTTCAATGGCGATTGCATCGACGATCCGGCTAACCATGACGAGGCGACCCGTTTCCTCAGTGAACTGAACGAAACGGTCGGAGCCGACCGGGTGCCTGTATTTTATATCCGTGGCAACCACGAGATACGCAATGCTTATTCGATTGGCATGCGCAGCCTTTTCGACTATGTGGGAAATAAGACCTACGGTGCTTTCAACTGGGGCGATACGCGTATTGTCATGTTGGATTGCGGCGAAGACAAACCGGATACGCATTGGGTCTATTACGGGTTGAACGATTTTTCGGACTTGCGTAAGGCGCAAGCCGGTTTCCTGAAAGAGGAGCTGGCATCCAAGGCGTTCAAAAAGGCTTCCAAACGTGTGCTGGTCCATCATGTTCCGATCTATGGGAAAGGAGATGTGTATGATTCTTATAATCCTTGCCGGGATGAATGGGGCGCGATTTTGGAAAAAGCCCCGTTTGCAGTCAGCATCAACGCACATACGCATCGTTTCGCTTATCAGCCCAAAGGTGTTTCGGGAAATCCGTATCCTGTCGTAATAGGCGGCGGGTATCGGATGGATGGAGCGACCGTCATGGTCTTGCAGAAAAAAGGAAAAGAAATGACGCTTCGTGTGCTGAATGCGAAAGGTGAGATACTGCAAGAATTGAATTTATAAAAGATGAGTGATAAATGGTCTGAAAAAAACTCCAAGGGGATATGTCAACATCCCCTTGGAGTTTTTTTATTTGCCAGCCAATGAAAGGATATCTGCAATGGTCGGATTGTGGCAGCCCATGCCTCCGTCGGCTATAATGGTTTGTCCGGAGATATAGCGAGCATCGTCAGAAGCCAGAAAAGCTATAGTTGCCGCAATGTCGGCCGCATCTCCCAAATAAGGGACAGTGTTGTATTTCAGAAAGATTTTTTGGATAGTGTCAGGGAGGTTGCGGATTGCGGCGGGAGTCAGTACCAGATTCGGAGCAACACCGTTGCAGCGAATTCCGCTATGACCGTACTGGGTGGCTACATAACGGGTTAGATTGATGACTCCGGCTTTGCTCATGCCGTAAAGCGTACCTCGGAAATCTCCCATAAATCCGCTGATTGAAGCAACATTGACAATGCTTCCTTTTCCTTTGCTTGTCATGGCCGGCAAGGCTGCCCGTATAGTTGCCAGCATGCTTTTCAGGTTCAGGTGGAATACTTCCTCAAAATAGTTCATGTCGAGTTCGCCGACAGCCAGGTCCCGCTTTAAATCACTTCCTCCGACATTGTTGACCAGACAGTCGAGGTTTCCTTTCCATTCGATCGTCTTCGCTACAGCTTCCGTACCACTCTCTATTTCGGTGGCATTATAGTAGATCGCTTTCGCTTGATAGCCTTTGGCTAGAAGTTGCTCTGCCAGATTTTCCGCTACTTTTAAATTGTAATCCGCTATCATGACGTTGGCTCCTTCAGCCGTCAGTCTTTTTACGGTCGCTTCTCCGATGCCGCTTGCACCGCCTGTTACGAGTGCTGTTTGTCCATTAAATCTATTCATATTACTAATTGTTTTAAGTGTAAACAATTTGTTTTGCGGCAATGTTTTAATTGAAAAACGATAATTATGGGACTAAAACAATCTTTTATGTTACTGGCTATTGCCGGGGCGTTCTTTTATCCGTCTTCCTCGAAGGCTTGTACGGGTATAACTTTGAAGAGTAAAGACAATGTGACGATTGTTGCACGGACGATCGAATGGGGAGGCAGTAACCTGAACAGCCAGTATGTTGTCGTTCCGCGAGGATACGCCGGACAGTCATACACTCCTGACAGCCTTGGTGGCATGTGCTTCAAGGCTCGTTACGGATATGTGGGGCTTGCTGTCGAACAAAAGGAGTTTGTGGCCGAGGGGCTGAACGAGGCAGGGCTTTCGGCCGGCCTGTTCTATTTTCCCGGATACGGCAAATATGAAGAATATGTCGTTGCCGACAGGAAGAAAAGCATTGCCGATTTGCAACTGGTTCCTTGGCTGTTGGGAGAATGCAAGACGGTCGACGAGGTGAAGGAGGCCGTAAGGAAAGTCCGTATCATCAATATCGACCCGCGGGCTTCTACTGTCCATTGGCGCTTTGCCGATGTGTCGGGACGTCAGCTTGTCCTCGAAGTGATAGACGGCACTTGCCGGTTCTATGAGAATACGTTGGGAGTACTAACGAATTCGCCGGGTTTTGAATGGCAACTGACCAACCTGAACAATTATGTCAATCTCTTTCCCGGTACGGCTCCCGCACAAAAGTTGGGAAACCTTTGCCTGAGTTCTTTCGGGGCGGGAAGCGGTTTCTTGGGGCTTCCGGGAGATGTGACTCCTCCGTCGCGTTTTGTGCGGGCTGCTTTCTACCAGACATCCGCACCGCAGCAAGCAACGGCTCTGGAAACTGTTTTGCAGGGGTTTCAGATATTGAACAATTTCGATATACCAGTAGGGATAGAATTTCCGCTGGGACAGGTTCCCAGTGATATACCGAGTGCCACTCAGTGGACATCGGCCACGGATATGGTGAACCGGATTATCTATTTCCGTACGATGTATAACAGTGCCATCCGCAGCATAGACCTACGTGCGATCGATTTCTCTTCGGTTCATTATCAAGCTGTACCTATGGATGTGACAAAACAACAACCGGTCGAACCGATACCGGTTAAATGACGTATGGAATGCAGCCGCTTGCCGGCTGAAACGGAACAATTATCCCTGTATGATGTTTTTCTTGACTAAATTTGCCATAATTAGATATCTATTGCTTATATTTACAACCATTTTGATAGATAAGCTTGTCGATGAATACATTGACTTGTAACGTCTGAACAATATCTATGTTATTTATTCCAAATACAAAAATGTATTTTTTGCACTGAAGAAGAAATGAGAAAATGGCGTATTGAAGACTCGGAAGAACTCTACAACATCACGGGGTGGGGTACTTCGTACTTTGGTATCAATGACAAGGGTCATGTAGTGGTAACTCCTCGTAAAGACGGCGTCGGTGTAGACCTGAGAGAGCTGGTCGACGAACTGCAATTACGGGATGTGGAGGCTCCTGTACTGATCCGTTTCCCGGATATTCTGGATAACCGTATAGAAAAGATAGCGAACTGTTTCAAGCAAGCTTCCGATGAGTATGGTTATAAGGCGCAGAATTTCATTATCTATCCGATTAAAGTAAATCAGATGCGTCCGGTAGTGGAAGAGATTATCGGTCATGGCAAGAAGTTCAACTTAGGGTTGGAAGCCGGTTCAAAGCCGGAACTCCATGCGGTGATTGCGGTCAATACGGATTCGGATTCTTTGATTATCTGCAACGGCTACAAGGATGAGAGTTATATTGAGCTGGCTTTGCTGGCACAGAAAATGGGCAAACGCATCTTTCTGGTTGTCGAGAAGATCAACGAACTGGCTTTGATCGCCAAGATGGCCAAGCAGTTGAATGTTCGTCCGAATATCGGCATCCGTATCAAACTGGCCTCTTCCGGCAGTGGCAAATGGGAAGAGAGCGGGGGAGATGCCAGCAAGTTCGGCCTGACGTCCAGCGAATTGCTGGAAGCACTTGATTTCCTGGAAAAGAAAGATTTGACGGATTGCCTGAAGTTGATTCATTTCCACATCGGCAGTCAGGTGACCAAGATACGCCGTATTAAAACAGCTTTACGTGAAGCGTCTCAATTTTATGTACAATTGCATGCGATGGGCTTCAATATCGAGTTTGTGGATATTGGCGGCGGGCTGGGAGTCGATTATGACGGTACTCGTTCTTCCAATAGCGAGAGCAGCGTCAATTATTCCATTCAGGAATATGTAAACGACTCTATATCCACGCTGGTCGATGTCAGTGACAAAAACGGTATTCCGCATCCGAATATCATAACGGAAAGCGGACGTTCGTTGACTGCCCATCATTCTGTTTTGGTCTTTGAAGTGCTGGAAACGGCTACGCTTCCGGAAATGGATGAAGACTTCGAAGTGAGTGAATCCGACCATGAGCTTGTGCAGGAATTGTATGAGATTTGGGACAAGTTGAATCAGAGCCGTATGTTGGAAGCGTGGCACGATGCGCAACAAATACGCGAGGAAGCGTTGGATTTGTTCAGTCATGGCATTGTCGATTTGAAGACCCGCGCCCAGATCGAGCGCTTGTATTGGTCTGTGACACGCGAGATCAGCCAGATCGCTTCCGGTCTGAAACATGCGCCGGATGAGTTTCGTAAACTGGACAAGCTGTTGGCCGATAAATATTTCTGTAATTTCTCGCTTTTCCAGTCTTTACCGGATTCTTGGGCGATCGATCAGATTTTTCCGATCATGCCTATCCAGCGGTTGGACGAGCGGCCCGACCGGACGGCTACTTTGCAGGATATAACCTGCGACTCGGATGGGAAGATCGCCAATTTTGTTTCGACACGTAATGTTTCTCATGATTTACCGGTACATTCGCTGAAAGGAAAAGATGCTTATTATATCGGTGTCTTTCTGGTAGGAGCCTATCAGGAAATTCTGGGAGACATGCACAATCTCTTCGGCGATACGAATGCCGTGCATGTAACGGTGGATGAAAAGGGTTACAACATCGAGCAGGTCATTGACGGTGAAACGGTTGCCGAAGTGCTCGATTATGTTCAGTATAATCCTAAAAAACTGGTGAGGACGCTGGAAACTTGGGTGACTAAGTCTGTAAAGGAGGGAAAGATTTCGGTTGAAGAAGGCAAGGAGTTCCTTTCCAACTATCGTTCCGGTTTGTATGGATATACTTATTTGGAGTAATCCCAGTCGCTGAATTCGAAACTTAGTTGTTCCCAGCGGGCTTTCTCTTCGTTCTTCTCGTAAGGGTTGGAGACCGAAAGCCCGATCAGGCGAATCGGGTGGGTCGTATATTCGATGTCTTTCAACAGTCCTTTGGCCAAGGGGAGTATTTCGGCTAAAGTAGTCAGTTCGTGGCTTTGGGTGAAACTTCTGGTCTTTTGGTTGAAATCATGGAATTTAATCTTTAAAGTGAGAGTGTTCCCTTTGAAACCGGTCCGTTGCAACCGTTCGATCAGTTCGGTTGCAACATGATATAATTCGATGATGACGGACGATTGCCGGGAAATGTCTTTTTCCAGCGTATGTTCACACCCCACGGATTTACGGATACGGACAGCCTCGACAGGACGCAGGTCTATTCCCCTTGAAAACTCATAGTATAGAACGCCGGCTTTACCGAATTGGCGGGTAAGCATTTCTTGTGAACACGCTCTCAGCTGTTCACCATTATGGATGCCTAATATGTGCATCTTTTGGGCGGTGACAGGTCCGATGCCCCAGAAGGACTCAATCGGCAGACGCTTGATAAATTCTTCCGCCTGGGACGGGTGGATGGTGCAAAGTCCGTCCGGTTTGCGGTAGTCGGAGGCGATTTTAGCCAAAAACTTATTATACGACACACCTGCCGAGGCAATCAGGTGCAGCTCTTCCCGGATTTTTAGCTTGATCGCTTTGGCGATGTCGACGGCAAGAGGGATATTCTGTTTATTCTCGGTTACGTCCAGAAACGCTTCGTCCAGTGAAAGCGGTTCGATAATGTCCGTATATTCGTGGAAGATTTCGTGTATCTGGCGGGACACCGCTTTATAGACATCCATCCGTCCGGGTACAAACGTGAGTTGCGGGCATAAACGTTTAGCCCTTTGTGACGACATGGCTGAACGTACGCCGAATTTCCGGGCTTCGTAGCTTGCTGCCGCTACGACACCCCGTTCCTTTGCGTGGCCGACCGCAAGCGGAATTCCGCGAAGGAACGGATTATCCCGCTGTTCCACAGAAGCATAGAAGGCGTCCATGTCGATATGTATGATCTTCCGTTCCATTAAAATCCGTTCATCGGAACCAATACTGTCGGTATTAGCAACAGGAATCCGACTATTACCAGAAGCAATATGAATTTCCATGCCCAGCGAAACCATTTGTCGTAGGGGATGCGGCTGACACCCAGAACTGCGATCAGCACTCCCGATGTCGGGGTGATCATATTGGTGAATCCGTCTCCGAACTGGAAGGCCATCACGGTCGCTTGCTTTGACAATCCGATCAAGTCGGAGAAAGGAGCCATGATCGGCATGGTCAGGGCTGCCTTGGCACTTCCGGAAGGAATGATCAGGTTGATCAAGGTCTGGATCACGTACATCATGCCGACGGTCGCTACTTGTCCGAGTCCTTCCATCCCTTTTGCCAGGTTGTAGAGAATGGTGTCGATGACAAGCCCGTCTTTCAATATCACGATAATACCGCCAGCAAGGCCGACAACCAAGGCTGCGCTCATAATGTCCTTGCATCCGTCCAGGAACAGTTTGACCAGCTCGTTCGGAGTCCGGTTGTTGGCGATGCCGGCCGCCAGTCCGAGAGCGAAGAACAAGGTGGCTATCTCCATGATATACCAACCATATCCCATCACTCCCGTTATCAAATAAAATATGGAAAAGAAGAGAAGGTTCAGGATATAAAGATGGACTGTCCTGCGTAGGGTGAACAAGGATGTCAAGATAAATGCTGCCGTCAAAATGGGAAGGAGAGGCAATCCTTTGATTATGCCGTTCCCGATTTGTAGCGTAGTGGCCGGGTAATAAATCGCGAAAATGATTTGTACGGTTGCCAGTATCCCGAAACTGATCCAGGCGGCACGTGGTGTATGATAGCTTGTATCCGGCGGATTATTGCCGTGCAGATCCCGCCAATACCGGTCCTCTTCGTAGACCGGTGATGATTTCGGGTCTTTCTTGACCTTGGCGGCATAACGCAGTATCCAGGTGAAACCGATCATGTTGATTACGAACCAGCAAAATATCCGGTATTCGATTCCTGAGAAGAGCGGAATGCCGGCCAGCCCTTGGGCGATACCGATTGTAAACGGGTTCAGTATCGCTCCGGCAAATCCTAATCCGGCGGCGACAAAGACCATGCAAACGCCTGTAATGGAGTCATACCCCATCGAGATCGCCATCGGGACAAGCACCAGGCAGAATGCGATTGTCTCTTCACTCATCCCGAAGACAGCACCGAATATGCTGAATAGTAGCATGATGGATGTCAGTAAGAAATTCTCGACTCCGATTTTGCGTAAGAAGCGGTTGTTTTCCATTTTACGGGCACGGCGCAGGAAACTGACGGTTCCGATATCGAAAGCCTTGCTGTCGTTGACGATCCAGAACGCCCCTCCGATGATCAGGATGAAGACGATGATATCCGCCTTGTCGACAAATCCTTTGTAAAAAGCCGAGAACACCTGCCAGGTTTGCGGAACATGTTCTACCGCTTCGTAGACAACCGTTTTTTCTCCGGCGGCATTAATACTCTCTTTGTATTGTCCGCCCGGAATGATCCAGGTGAGGGCGGCACAGAAAAGAATGATATAAAATATGATGGCGTATGTATGTGGAATCTGTCTCTTTTTCATGATCTGTTTTCGTCTTCTTCATCCGTTAATGAACCTATTTCGGGAAGGATAGCGCGTGCCTCCCTGTCGCTGAGGGTGTCTACATCTTTCAGTTTGCGCTGGATCACGCGTGTGCGTGTCCCTAACACCTCTTCGATCTGTCCGCTGGCGGTCTGCAAGTTCTTCTGTGCTTTTTCCAGCATGCCGCCTACCTTCTCGAATTCTTTCTTTACCGCTCCCAGGATGCTCCAAACTTCGCCGGAGTGTTTCTGGATGGCGAGCGTGCGGAATCCCATTTGCAGGCTGTTCAGGATGGCGGCAAGCGTCGTCGGGCCGGTGACGACCACCTTATAGTTGCGCTGTAGTTCTTCCAGCAGGGAGGAGCGGCGTACGACTTCCGCATAAATTCCTTCGAAAGGCAGGAACATGATACCGAAATCGGTGGTGGCAGGGGGAGCCAGGTACTTGTCGGAAATATCCTTTGCCATCTTTTTAATGGTTGTTTCCAATAGTTTTCCGGCTGCCTCTATGGCTTGTGTGTCGGCATGATCGTATGCATCGAGCAACTGTTCGTAGACATCTTTGGGGAATTTTGCGTCTATCGGCAGATAGACGAATTCGCGGACATCGTCACGTCCCGGAAGTTTGACGGCAAACTCCACGACGGCATCCGATCCTTTGCGGGTGTGCACGTTCGCTTCGTATTGTTCCGGCGCCAGAATTTGTTCAAGCAGCATGCTCAATTGGATTTCTCCGATGTTGCCGCGTGTCTTCACATTGCTGAGGACACGTTTCAAACCACCGACATCTTGTGCCAACGTTTGCATTTCTCCGAGTCCTTTTTGCACGCTTTCCAATTGTTCGGTGACAAGACGGAAAGATTGTCCGATCCGGTCATTCAGTGTCTTTTGAAGTTTTTCATCCACCGTTATGCGTATTTCATCCAAACGCTTTTCCGTATTGGCAACCAACAGGCGTTGTTGTTCGTCCAAACTGGCGAACTTTTCGCGTTGCAAGGTATTGAAGGAAGTGATCCCCCGATCGAAGGCATTCCGAAATTCGTTCATGGAGCGCGTCAGTTCTTCCCGGTTGTCCCTGGCGACGATGCGACCTTCTTCCCGGTTCAGGCGAAAGTCTTCCCGAAAGTTTTTTTCGATGCGTTCAAATGAGCGCTGCATTTCGTCAAGCAACCGTTTCAACTCGCCTGCGATGTCCGAATGGTCTTTCCGAGGACGGAAAAAGACCTGTAAAGCAATGATTACGACAAGTAAACAAATAATCAACCCATCCATTTTCTTTCTATTTTGGGTCAAAGATAGAAAAAGAGTTATCGTGAGCAGTAATTAAAAAGAGTTAAAGAGGAAAACATTATTCAGATTCCTTTGTTTAAGTCATACAAAGCGACTTATATTTGTAAGCCGCTTTTGATAAAGAATATAAAATACTACAAAAGATGGCAAAAATAACATTTAAAGGTAATGAAGTCAATACGAACGGTTCATTGCCCGCAGTTGGAGCAGAGGCTCCTGATTTTAAAGGTGTAAAGGGCGATTTATCCGAATTGCATCTGAAAGATTTAAAAGGTAAGAAAGTCGTGATTAACGTATTTCCGAGTTTGGACACTGCTGTGTGTGCCGCATCGGTAAGACGTTTTAATAAAGAAGCCGCTTCTCTTCCGAATACTGTGGTGCTTGCCGTATCAAAAGATTTGCCTTTTGCGCAAGGACGTTTCTGTACCACGGAAGGTATTGATAAAGTGATTCCACTTTCCGCATTCCGTTGTTCTTGTTTTGAAAACGGGTACGGGATGCTGATGGTCGACGGTCCGCTGAAAGGTTTATTGGCCCGTGGCGTGATAGTTATCGACGAAGCAGGTAAAATTGTTTATGAGGAACTGGTTTCCGAAATAACAAACGAACCGAATTACGAAGCCGCAATCGCTTCGCTAAAAAATTAATAAAGTAGATTATTGTTTTTCATTGGTTAAAAGTTAAGGGTTAGTGTAGGAGGCCGTCGGATGTGAATTCTGCGGCCTTCGTTTTTTTAGAAAATTTTCTATTTTTGCATTGTTTTTGGGCAGGCATGTCTAAAATAAAATGGCAAGTAAATTATGAAGGTCTTAATTATTAGTAATTTCTTTTATCCGAATAATCGCATCGCTTCTTTTCGTATTAATGCATTTGCTAAATATTTTAGTGAGGCGGGAAATACCGTTACGGTAGTGACTGAAGGGGATAGTGATGAAACTATAATATGGCAGGGCTGTGAAGTTCATTATGTCAAAGATTATATATTATCGGAATCAAAGGAAAAGGCTTATAGATTACAAAAAGCCGGATGGAATATCAGGCGTTATATGCAATCGTTGCAATTTCGTCTAAGTTTGGATTTTAAGCTTTTATGGAGGTTTAGGGCTTATAGGAAGATTTGCAGGCTAATGAATAAGGAACGATTTGATGTCGTGTTGAGTACCTATGATTTTCTCTCTCCGCACATGATTGCTTATAGGTTGCATAGTAGATTCCCTGGGATTTATTGGATTGCAGATATGCGGGACGAGATGTCGAAAAGTCCGTTTTTACCACTTCGGGCAATTCAACGTATTCGGCCATATGAGCGGAAAATCCTTGAAGCAGCAGATTTGGTCTTGTCTGTATCTGTTCCGCTTGTGGATGATTTTAAACGTTTGGGAGGGCATAATCGAGTGTTGGAGGTTAAGAACGGATATGATTATGAGGAAATATACGACGCTTCTTTTCAGCCTGTGTATACAATGGCTTTTATAGGTAAGTTTTATTTGTTTATGGACCCAAGTAATTGGTTCAAAGCTTTTTCCGAACTTATTGCAACTGGTGAGCTTCCACAGGATAGTCGTATAAATATAGTTGGAAATTTCAAAGAGTTGTCGTTACCCAAAAATATAGAGTCGAATGTGGTTCAAATTCCTGAAGTAAAACACGACGAGGCTATACGCATGTCGTTGGAAGCCGACACTTTGGTTTTGGTACATCCGAAAGGGAGAAAAGGAGTTTATACCGGTAAATTGTTTGACTATCTTGCGACCAATAAGCCTATCCTTGCCATTTGTGATCCGAACGATGTAATTGCGGCATTATTGGAGGAAACCCAGGCCGGATTTGCAGTCGATGAGTCGGATGTAGAGGAAATCAAGAAAATGATTCTCCGTTGTTATCATATTTGGAAAAACAAGGAGGTTTTGCCACGCAATTGGGACAAAATACGACAATACACACGTAAGAGGCAAGTCGAAATTTTGCTTGAATATTTATCGCGACAGGATGCTTTGAATAATTGTTGAAGATTTGTCCTGTTATTTTTTCTATGTACCTGTACGGTGTTTCACGATGATATCCACAATTTTCCCGGTCGCATTTCCGCATTCATGAGAACCAAGCAAATTTTGATGTGCGGATGTGCGCTTATGATTTTCCTCTGCCGAATAGGAGGCTAAAAGCGTGCATAGTCCGTCAATCGTTCCGGAATATGGGAAAGGCCATTGGCTGAACGGGAGGTAAAAGCCTCTTTCTTCGATATATTCCGTGGAGTCGGGGATATACAGGAATCCCGGTTTGCCGGTGAAAGAAAAGTCCCAGATGGAAGAAGAATAATCGGTTATCAGTATGTCGGCCAGGTCAAGCAGGTCCTGCATGTCCGGATAATGAGTCAAATCAATCACATTTACATCCATGTTTTTAAAACAAACTTCATTGTCGTATCTGGAAATATGCCGTCTGTATAGGAATGTGACTTTTTTGTGAAAAGACTTGGTGAGAACACTTTCCACGCGGGAACAACATACATCGTTGGCTATGTTTCGCATCATTTTTCCATGCCCTCTGAATGTAGGGGCATAGAGTACCAGCAAGGTGTCCGGATTTATATGATATTCGTTACAGATTCGTTTTTTGAGGGACTGTGTTTTTTCGGTATCTTTCGAAAAGAAACGGTCGTTTCGAGGCATTCCGGTGGGAATGAAACACTTTCTGTCAATGACGAGATCCCGTGATGTATTGTCGGTAAAAGCTCTGCTGCTCGATAAGAAGTAATCTGTCGTATCTCTTCCGAGTTTATGGATTCGGCTGACATAACGCTTGTAGGTATTCGAATATAGTTTCAGGTCCAGAGAAATCAGTTTGTATGCACCTCCTCCGTGCCATGTGTTGATGAATAATTGCTTTTTCCGCTTGGGGAAAATAGCTTCGAACCCTATGTTGTTGATTATGACTCCCGATGTTATGAGATAATAAATATATTTTGCCGACTTGGGTTTTACGATCTTTACCGACTGTCTGAATTCTTCGGGCATATCTGCCTGTCTGGCCAATATCCATACGTAATCGTATTCCCGTCCGAAACGGTGGTACATGCTTTCGAAAATATATTTCGGATTGCAAGTGTATTGTAAGCCTTCGAACGAGCAGAAAGTAATCCGGTTGCTTTTTATCGGGAAGAACGGGTAAATTGTCCGGAATACGATTCTGGCAATGCGGATTTTTAAATATTTGAAGTAGTAATATATCATGTCGATTTCTTGGATTATGGATTAAAAAAACTGTCGAGTGTCCGATGAATGCCGTTTTTTAAATTGATTTGCGGGTTCCAGCCCAGTTTAGTGAGGGTGGAACAGTCCAACGGGGTCCGTTTATACGTACAGTATCGGTCCGGATTGATAGGCTTATTCATTACCTTTACGTGGATGCCGGGCGTTTTTTGAGCAATAATATATGCAAGGTCAAGTATGCTGATTTCCTCGGTCTCGTTTGACAAGTTGAAAGCCGTAGTGTCGCTTTTATCTGCGGCAATGGCAAGTATGCCGGAGATTACGTCGGCAATGTAGCAAAATGATCGCAATGCTGAACCGTCGGTATGTATGGTGATATCGTTTCCGGAAAGGGCGCTGTCCAGAAAATCAGCCATGACGCGTCCATCATTTTGGAGGTTCATGCCTGGCCCGTAACAGTGAGCTATACGGGCGGTTGCATATCTTATGCCGTATTGGTTACGATAGGCCTCCAAGATTGTTTCTGCGGCTCTTTTGCTTTCCGGATAACAAGAACGTGGTTCCAATGGGTCGAGGGCTCCGAACGATTTTTCCGAAAGCGTGCTGTTTGTGCTGCCTTGCCCGTAAACTTCCCGGGTCGAAGCGTATATGATCTTACATCCCGGGTGGTGTATAGCCAGTTCGGCGATATTGAAAGTCCCTTGAACGTTCGTTTTTAAGATTCCGACCGGATCGGTTTGTATAAAGTGGGGGGAGGCGTTTCCGGCAAAATGAAATATATAGTCGATTCTTTTTTTGTAGCCGATTTTTTCGCATACGTCCGCTGCCAGCAGATGGAAATATGTTCGACCGGCCATTGAAGAATATTTTTTTTTCATTTTTTCCTTATCCCTGGACAATACGACGATCGTGACGTCAAGTTTTCTCTCTTCGACGGCATACAGGAAAGAATAGGCCAGATAAGTCGCTATGTGACCATTGGCTCCGGTTATCAGGATGGTCTTGCCTGCAAAAGTGCTCCAATCCGTACTTTCGCAAATGTATTGGAGATCCGATACGACTATAGGGTGGTCAAAAAGAGTCATGTTGCAGGTCTGAAGTTAAAGAATCATCGTCCTTTCTTGCCTCCTCTATGGCTTTGAACACAAGAAAGTCCATTGGATAGGTAATCTTAATGTTTTCAGAGGAACCCATTATGGTATGCAAGTTCATGCCGTAATGGTTCATCATCGAGCAACAGTCGATGAATCTGTCATGATTTTCCGAACGTGCTTTTTCGTAAACGGCCCATATTTCGTTCAGGTAAAAACTTTGTGGGGCGCGTACGATTAATAAATCGTCACGTTTAGGTATTGTGAGTTTTCCATCGTTTTTTTTATTGGCGTATGTTTCGATGGCAGGCGTACATGTAATACATGAACCGTATTTTCTTACAGCCTCGATATTACGGTCTATGGTTTGCGCGTCGATTAATGGCCTTACTCCGTCATGAATGAGAACGATTGGGTTCCCCGAATCATGCTTTTTTATGTGTTTTAATACGTTATGTGTTGATAACCAGTAGTTTACCCCCCCCCTAACAATTCCTTCGACCTTTGATATCTTGAATTTTTTCAAGAGACGCTCCAGTTCGGAAATCCAACTTTCAAGACAGGCTATCACTATAGCATCTATTTTGTCGTTCCGTTCGAAATGTTCGAGTGTGTAAATAAGTATAGGTTTCCCGTTAAGTTCATGGAACTGTTTGGGGATGTCGGTTTTGCTGAAACGACGCCCGTGACCGCCGGCTAAGATTACGGCAATGTTTCTGGGGGCCGTTTCCGATGTGACATGGTTGTCCGTATATCGTGTTTTATTTGAGTTTGCCATATTTGATTAATTGTTTTTTAGTTTTGATTTCATTAACCTGTTTATGTTTGTTCCGGATAGTAAGGAATCGAATATTTTTATGTAATTTATTCCGCTTCTGAATGAGATGAACAGATAGAATGACAGATATAGGGTGAAGCCGGTCGAGACTACGGCTAAATTGTGTGTCATACCTGTCAGATAAATGATCATTCTTGCCGCGGAACAAGTTGTGACTGAAACAAACAAGATGCTTGACATCTTTCTCCAGGGCATGAGTTCCGTAAGAGGTGTTTTTAACAAATGCGCAATGGTTGATATTAGAATTATTATACAAAACAGGGTTGTTGATGCTGCAATGATTGCGATTGCCGATAATGATGGAAACAGATTCACGCACAGTAAATCGAGTCCGACGAGGAGCAGAGCGGTTGCCAAATGCGTATTGGCAAATTTCCAGCCTTTTCCCAAGGCAAACAAAATGGGACCATAAGGTACGATACGGGTCAAATTTATGATGGTTACGATCCGAAATAGATTGGCTGTTTCTCTATAATAACTTCCGTATAACAAGCATACGATTTCCGGGGCAAAGAGGCAGCAAAATACGGATATGGGATAGATGACGGACGATGATTTGTAGATGACATTTTTCCATAATGTAACGAATTGGACGTTGTCGGCTCCGTTTTTTGACATCCGTGAAAACTCAGGCTGTAACACGCCGGCGGTAGCACCGATCACCATTCCGGCAAACGGTAGCTCACGATAACCGTTGGCAAACATTGCAAAATCTTCCACTCCAAAATAACGGCTTACGAAAAATTGACTTGACGAACTGATTATAAATCCGTAGACGCTTGAAACTAAAGCCGGGGTAGAGAATCGGAATATATTCTTGACTGTCAAATCGGTTTTCTTTGAAAGGACGTTCCTGAACGGTACGGAAGATAATTTGAGACCGACAAGGCAAGAAACCAGTGATGAAACAACAAATCCGATGAGTGCGCCCGATGTTCCGGTATTGAGTGCGACAACAGGGAGCACAGTACATGCAATCATCGCTATGCGGCTGATCATTATATATATGACTACAAACCGCGACATGCCATACACTGTCAATATGTTTTCCACTCCCATAACCGGCATAAGCAACATGGGAGTAATCGCGAAATATTTTAAATTGTTTGTTAACAGTGGGTTGTTGAGCAATTCTGCAATTGTCCGGGCTCCGGAAAACAGGATGATTGAAAAGATAGATGAAAAGGTTAGAAACAACAGGCTTAATTTACGCACAACGTCTCTTCCTTCTTCAACCGGTACGCGGGGAAGGAAATAAGAATAGGCCTTGGGAATGCCCATTGAAAAGATGATCAACAACGTGGAGTAAACATAAAATACCTGGCGGTAAGTACCGTATTCGGTTACTGTCATGAAACGGCTGAGGATTGCCGATATGAACATACCTGCACTTAACGACAACAGGTTAGCTATGGCCAGCCAAGATGCCTGTACGGTCCGGTTTTTCTTGATTTCCAAATCATTGATCATTGATTCACTTATATTTGTGATATCTTCTAATCGTTAATATTAATGTCTTGCTTAAAGTATATTAAAGTTCAATGCAAAAGTAAGTATTATTTTAATATTATGAAAGTAAATATGGCTGTAGTGCAGGGCAGCCGTACCAAAATCATAAAGCGTCCATCTGTTTTCGCCACCGATACGGACTGACCCTATAAATGTTTTGCAAAAACAACTGTCATGCTTTAACATATTGTGAAACAGAAGTTAACAACCGGATATGATAGTATGACAGTTGGTTTGCGAAATTTGCATGGAAGAAGAGATGTGATTCCGGATAGCAATTTCTGGTGCGTTTGCCTTGGGCTGTAGTGAAAAGCCTGAAGAACGATTGCTTATACCGTTATATTTCAAATCCTTCCTGCTCATTGACGATTTGTCCGTCGAAAAGATTGAGGATTCGGTCCGCGTATGTGGCATCGTGCTGCGAGTGTGTCACCATGACGATAGTCGTTCCTTCGGCGTTCAACTGGCTGAGCAGTTTCATTATTTCGAGACTGTTCTTGGAGTCGAGGTTGCCGGTCGGCTCGTCGGCCAAAATCAATTTAGGTTTGCCTACCACGGCGCGGGCGATGGCTACTCGTTGCTGTTGGCCTCCGGAGAGTTGTTGGGGGTAATGTTTGGCGCGTTGGCTGAGGCGCACTTTGCGCAGGATGTCAAGTACCTGCTGCTTGCGTTCGGCTTTGGGTACGCCAAGGTATTTCAGTTGGAGGTCTATGTTTTCTTCCACCGTCAGCTCGTCGATGAGGTTAAAACTCTGGAAGACGAACCCGATACGTCCTTTGCGGTAACGGGTTCGGTCTTTCTCTTTCAAGTGCCCCATTTCTTCTTCATCCAACAGGTAGCTGCCTTCGTCCGGGTTGTCCAGCAGCCCGAGAATATGCAGCAAGGTCGATTTGCCGCATCCGCTGGGGCCCATGATGGCGACGAACTCGCCCTTTTTCACTTCCATGCTTACGCCGTTGAGCGCGATGGTTTCTACTTCTTCCGTCCGGAAGCTTTTGCTGAGATTCTTTATTTTAATCATGACTTGTTTCGTTTTTTATAATGATGTTACCTGTTATATACTGTTGTTTTTATTCCGTCCGGATGCTTTCGATAGGGTTACGGCGGGCGACTTTTAAAGTTTGACTGATGATTGACACGAAAGCGATGGCTACGGTTGCCAAAACAGCCGCGGCTATGAGATGCCACGGGAAGGCGATGCGGTTATAGAATGACTCCAAACTGATTTGAACCGCTTTCAAACTGATGGGCAGGGCGAAGCAGGCGGCAAGCAACGAGAGCGTCATGAACCGTTTGGAAAGTTCCCATACCGCACTGCTTGTTTCGGCTCCCATCACTTTGCACAAGGCAATCCGCTTGCTTTGCTGTTCGGTGTAGCTTATCGACATGGCAAACAGTCCCATGGCAGAGATGAGGATGGAGATGACCATGAAGCAAAGGACGAGCATCACGATGTTCTTCTCGTGTGTCAAATCTTTGTCCAGATAATCATCGATATAATCGGCCTCCAAGTCTTTCGGTATCCCGATCACCTCTTTGGACACTTCCCGGCAGGTATGGCGGATGGCTGCCAGGGCTTCCGAACGGTCACCTCGGGTCCGGATGACTTGGCTGATCACATAGCCTTGCGGGTTCATCACCCTGACCGCTCCGTGCGAATCGGGTGTCGGAGTGCTTAACGCCATGAGTGAACGATAATCACGGATAACACCACAGACGTTATACCGGTAGCCGCCCTCGTTGCCGTTCTTTCCGAAATGGGGGTTGTCGGCCGAAAGGTTGTAACGGCGGCAGGTCTCTTCCGTTACCCAAACCATGCCGGGTAGCGGGTCTGACCAGCGTTCTGCTACTTCGAAGCCCAACATCCGGAATGTTGTGCTGTCCATATCCGAGAGGTGGAGCCATGACATTTCCTCTTCGTCCGGCTGGTGTACGCCGTCGTGGCCGCTGGCGAAAGGCAGTTTCCGTGCCAACGCCACTTCTGCCACCTGGGGCAATGCCTGCAAACGTTTCTGGAGGATGGCTTGTTTGTCGTAGGTCGCTCCTAAATCCCAGGTCCTTACAAAGACCAGATCGGTATTATAGCCGGTCGGCAGGGTAGCAAGGTAGTGCATTTGGACGGCCATTGTCAGTCCCAACGTAATGAGGAACGTGCTGATCACGTTCTGCACGATGATGAACAGGCGGCTGAACAGTTGCTTGTTCTGCAAGCGGAAGTTCCCCTTTACAATATCTATCGGGCTGTATTTACGAATGATGAGTGCCGGTACTAATCCTGATATGCCGGTGATTCCAACTAATAACAGCAGGCTGTAGGCGACCGTTGCGGGAGAAAGCGACATAGCGATTTGGGTAGAGAGCAAGTATTCGAAATAGGGTTTGGCAATGACGGCGATGAGGCATCCGCCGATGAAGCACCCGGTTGTGAAGATTGCCGACTCGGCGAGATAGCGCAACACGATTTGCCCGGCAGAATCGCCCATCAACCGGCGAGTCGCCATCTCATGTGCCCGCTTGCCGGTTTGCGACACGGTCAGGTTGATGTAGTTGAAGACGGCCGAAAGGAGCAAGATCATCGCGATGGCCAATAAGATTTGAACCTGTTTCCGTGTCCCGTTGCGGAAAGGAGTGTAATGGTTCATGGGGGAAAAGTATATTTCGTCCATGCGTGTGAGTGATGAACCCCATATAAAGGAGTTCGTGCTGTTGTCTTCTTTCCAATAATTCCAATAACTTTTATAGCTGTCGAGCAGTTTTCGGGAGACGGTGCCGGGTGTAGCCCCTTCTGCCAACGTGACGAACGTTTGGGTTGAACCGAAGTTATCCATCCAGGCATAAGCCTTTTCCACCAATTTGATAGAGACCAGGAGGTCGACCGGTTTCAGCAGTTCTGTCGGATCGAAGGCCGGGAGAATCCCGATGACCCGTAGCGGTGTTTGGCTCTGGTACATGATTGTGCGTCCGATAGGATTTTCATTACCGAATACTTTACGGGCTAACGGTTCGGAGATGACGGCCTCGTCTGTTCCGCTTAGCGCCTTGTCGCGGTTGCATCCGATGAGCGAATAGCCCAGCATCCGGAAGAAGTTGGAATCGACGGCAAGGCTGTTTGCCTGGTAGTAGTTGTTGTCTATGGTCAAGTCCGCCAACCCGCTGTTGATAAAGCGTGTCCATTCTTTTATTTCCGGAATGGAAGGGAATAATTCCGGGGCGGTACCGACTGTCATACCGATGCGATCGCCGTGGCCGATGGCATACAATTGGTGGGAGTATGGCTGTCTGTTACCGATATTGAATTCGGTTTTAGCATATAGCGTTAAGAGGAGGACGACTCCCAATGCGATGGCCAGTCCGAAGAACTGGATAGCCGTGTAGAGCTTGTTGCGGCTGAGAAAAGTAAAGTACGATTTCATCTTTGTTCATTGTTTTATTTGTTGCAAATGTATAAGGTTGCCGGCATTCGGCAATGGATGGAAAGCGCGGTTGGAGCAGTTTGTATGAAAATCATACACCTGTTTGTATGATATTCATACAGCCTTTTTCCGTACCTTTGCCTCTGATAAATGAAGGTAATCTAAACGAATCGGATATGGCGAATTACGGGACGATATTGGTGGTGGATGATAATCCGGCGATTCTTACGGCAGTCAGGATCTGTCTGGCCGGTGAGTTTGACAAAGTATTGACGCTTGTTTCTCCCGACACGCTTCTTACGGTATTGGCACAAGAGGAGGTGGATGTGATTTTGCTCGACATGAACTTCACGCAAGGGGGAAACTCCGGACAAGACGGCTTGCTTTGGCTTCGGGCAATCCATAAGAAGCATCCGGCCATTCCGGTGGTACTGGTGACGGCATACGCTGATATCAAATTGGCGGTGCGCGGGTTGAAGATGGGGGCGGCAGACTTTGTTGCCAAGCCTTGGGACAACCAGGAGTTGATCCGTGTCTTGAAAGATGCGATTGATGCCGGCCGGAAAGTGGTCTCGTTGGAACAAGTCGAGGCGGAACATGTGCATAAGGTCGTGGAGCGTTGCCACGGCAACATCAGCCGGGCTGCCGAACTGTTGGGGATTACCCGGCAGACGTTGTATGCTAAAATGAAAAAACTATGATTCTGATAGTCTCTTTTTTGGTGCTCGTTGTTGTCTTCTTCGGGTGGTTCTATCGTCATCAGGTGTTGCTGAGAGACCGGGCGCATCTGATGCGTGAGGCGATTCGCAACGAAGAGTTCACGTTCCGTCTTCCTGTGAAAGGTCTGTTCTTCGGAGAACGGGCGTTGCAGGAAGCCCTTAACGAAACAGGTAAGGATATAGGCGTGCTGCTTGCCCGCAACGAAGTGGAATCGTGGCAGCGGCTGACTCGTGTGCTCACCCATGAAATCATGAATGCCACGACACCGATCGCCAGCATCAGCCAGGCCTATTTGGATAACCCTGCGATTGCGGGGACGGTTTACGAGGAGGGAGTCCGTGCCATTCATGACACCAGCCGGGGGCTTGCCTTGTTTGTGGACAGTTACCGGAAACTGGCAGAGTTGCAGGAGCCGGTTCTTGCGGAGATCCCATTGGCCGCTTTCGTGGAAAGAATCCGGGCGCTTTATCCGGATTTGGAGTGGCATATTTCCATCCCTTTGTCTGCCACGATGTTTACGGATGAGAATATGTTGCGCCAGGTGTTGATCAATCTGGTCAAGAATGCCTGCGAAGCCGGGGCGACGGCTATGGATGTGCGTTGGAACAAGAAGTTGTGGATCAGCAACAACGGTGCGCCTATTCCGGCAGATGTCGAGCGGGAGATTTTTGTTCCGTTCTTTACAACCAAAAAGAATGGTTCGGGTATCGGCTTGTCGCTTTCCCGGCAGATGATGGTCCGGCAAGGCCGGGACCTTTGTTTGGCTGAACGGCCTGTGCCCGGTTTCCAGGTGACGTTTATTGTGTCTTAGTTTGAAAAATCGAAGTGTTGTTATTGGCATGGACGGCAATCGTAGCGGCGAGTATCGAATAAATGATGTGTGGCAAATGATCATGCAAATGACAAATAAATTAGTGAAAACATTTATGTAAGATGAAAAAGGAGCAGGATTTTATAGCGCATGTCAGGGTGGAAGATGGCGCTTTTCGGATACAGACGGTTAAGGAGCATGCTGTCGGTACAGCCGGTTTAAGCGAATCGTTCGCTTCTGTTTTCGGGGCTGCGGCCTGGGGAAAGCAGAATGGCTGGTGGCATGATATGGGGAAATATACGAGGGATAGTTTTCAACCTTATATCCGTGGTGCATCCGGTATGGCAGTGGAACAGAAAGCGGTGAATAAACCCGATCATTCCTCAGCCGGGGCTATGCTGGCAAAAGAGAAATTGCCGGGTTATTATCAGCCGTTGGCTTATTGTATAGCCGGACATCATTCGGGATTGCTGGACTGGACTTCTTCCGGGGAGGCTAATTTGAATAAACGTCTGTCTAAAACAGATTGTTACCAGGAAATGTTGAAAGATGCGCCGCAAGAGATGCAGGAAGCGGTCGTTTCGCTGAATGCGCCTATGATTAGTGATTTTCAGAAAGAAATGCACCAGTGGATTCGCATGTTGTTTTCATGTCTGGTAGATGCCGACTATCTGGATACGGAGCGGTTTATGCAGCCGGAGCAGGCTGCTCGTCGCAGACAATATGATTCTATGGAAACGTTGAAAGAACGATTCGATACATATATGGAATCGCTTACGGCAGGTGCTCCTGCCTCTTTCATCAACGAGAAGCGCGCTGCTATCTTATCCCGTTGCCGTGAGATGGCGGAAAAGCTTCCCGGCTTTTTCAGTCTGACAGTACCGACGGGCGGGGGAAAGACATTGGCTTCGATGGCCTGGGCGCTCCTTCATGCTGTTCGGCATGAAAAAGATCGGATTATCATTGTCATTCCTTATACGAGTATTATTGTACAGACGGCTGCCGTGCTCCGGGATATTTTCGGTGCGGAGAATGTGGTGGAGCATCATAGTCATTTGCAGCCGGATAGTAATGACGAACGGTCTCCTTCCCAGTTGGCAGCGGAAAACTGGGATGCTCCGATTATTGTGACGACGAATGTGCAGTTCTTCGAGTCGCTGTATGCTTGCCGGACTTCACGATGTCGGAAGTTACATAATATCTGTAATTCGGTTGTTATTCTGGATGAGGTGCAAATGTTGCCGGTTGAATTCTTGCAGCCGATATTGGATATCTTGCAGAGCCTGCAATCGTCTTTTAAAACCAGTATATTGTTTACCACAGCGACATTACCTGTTTTTACCGGTCGTATCGGAACGGGGCAGAAGGCTTTTAACGGGCTGAAGAGTCCTGTGACAGAAATTACTTCCGTGCATGATCATTTGTTTGAAGCTTTTAAACGGGTAGAATTGCATTGGCCGGAATCGACCGTGACTTTCGATGACCTTGCCGGCGAATTGTCCGGATATGATTGTGTATTATGTATTGTAAATACCCGAAAAGAGGCGCGGGAACTTTATCAGCGGATGCCTGAAGGTACTTTGCACTTGTCACGTATGATGTGTTCTGCACATATCATGGAAGTGATAAAATTGATCAAGCAGAAATTGAAGGACAATGAACCTGTCCGTGTGATAAGCACGCAGTTGGTTGAAGCCGGGGTAGATATTGATTTCCCGGTAGTGTACCGTGCATTTGCCGGTCTGGATTCAATCATACAGGCGGCAGGAAGATGTAACCGGGAAGGCAAATTGAATAAGAAGGGTGAGTTGGGGCAGGTCTTTGTCTTCAAACCGGAGAATAGTCTTTTGCGTGGTTTGATGGGAAAAGGGGCGGCTGCTTTGCGGGAGATGTTATCTGTTTCCGATGGAAGTGACTTGTTTTCACCGGATTGTATGGCTCAATATTTCCGGTTATTCTATAGTAATTGTAACACCTTTGATAGGGCAGAGATCAAAGACTCTTTATATAAAGGTGCTGGAGATATGAATTTCCTTTTTGCTACGGCAGCCGATCAGTTCCGGTTGATAGACGATAAAGACTCGGTATCCATCTTGGTCGGCTATGGTGATGGCGCGACCTTGCTGGAGGAACTGAAACGGATTGGTCCGGAATTCTGGTTATTACGTAAGCTGCAACAGTATAGCGTATCTGTCAGAAAATGGGATTTCGAACAGTTCCGTAAACAGGGAACTGTAGTAGAGTATGCCGGAATTTTTATATTGGAGGATGGAAGGTGTTATGATGAACGGGCCGGGTTGGTTTTGGATGGCGCTTGGGTGGAGGAGTTGCTGTTGGTGTGATAGGTGTTAGAGATTGAATTGATTATAATAGGTTCGTGGATTGAAACTAATCTCATAGTTTTTTTACAAGAGATATCAAGTATCGTACTTCTGTAAGATACGATACCAGTGCGACCGGTTCTGTGTCGGATGATAGTTTCAATCCACGTACCTCTGTTAGATACGATTTCCACCACGAGGCATTTGTCGTCGGGGATGGTGTTTCAATCCACGTACCTCTGTAAGATACGATCGCATTACAAATAACAAAAAACATTTACAGCCTATTATCAATGCTTTTATGCGATAATAAACTTTTGGGATTCTTTATTGATGGAATAGAGCCAATAGATATGTGCAATAGACTAACAATCAATGAATGCGAAAACCCCAGCTTTTTGCTAATGCTTAATGTTCGTGAACAGTTATATTATAAGTTCGTCTTCTACATTATAGGATGTGACGACACCTATGTATTCAACCCTCTTAGAATAATTATTTCCCAGAAAATAGAAACGGATACTATCTTTTTTATGATCTATGATATCCGATAGTTTTAATCTTAACTCGGTAAATTGGGCAGGCGAAACAGAGCATTCAAAGACGGAATTCTGGACGCGTTGGCCATAATTCAAGCATTGACGTGCTACCTGACGTAACCTGCGCTGCCCGTCGGGCGTCATCGTTTCTACGTCATATGTAATTAGAACATACATAAAATCACTTCATTAAAAATACCGGATAATTATCTAAATCGTTTCTCAAAAAACGAGCTAAAAGCATCGTCTGAATATATGGGATAAGCCCTATTGGTACGGATTCATTTAAGTAGGGGTGGATTATTGTCTCCTTTTTTCTCTTCTGCCAGGCGAGTAAGACTTCTTTTCTGATATCGTCATCCATAACGATCCCGTTATCTCCGTGTTCAACAAAACCTTTACCGGATATCTGTTTACGATTGATTAAAGACAAGACTAACCTGTCTGCCAGGTAGGCTCGTAACTCTTCCATCATATCTAACGCTAAACTGGCTCTTCCCGGGCGATCGGTATGTAAAAAGCCTACGTACGGATCGAGCCCTACTGTTTCCAATGCAGACTGTACCTCATGATTCAGCAAGGTATAAACAAATGACAATAGGGCGTTTACTTTGTCTTTGGGCGGTCTTCTGTTCCTTCCGTTAAAAGGGAAATCCTCACATTGCGATATGATCATCTGGTTAAATACTGAGAAATAAGTTGTAGCGGCTTCTCCCTCTATACCTCTTAATGTATCGGAAGACTCAGCTACTAAAGCCTGATTCTTTGATCTCTTTAATTTTTCAGATACGGATAAAAACAGGGAAAGCTGTTCGTCGGAAGAAATATGATCTCTTTTGAAACGGTCGATAACCGTCCGGGAATTTGCTATCTTTCCGGCAATAAACAGACGGCTGATCTCCAGTGATTTATTTGCATCGTCGGCAATCCTGTATTGTGTTCTTCGCAAAAGAACATTTCCTTTTATCGGACCGGAGACTCTACCTTGGAACTGTCCGTTGGCACTTAAAAAACATAACCCTACGTTTCTTTCGGCACACATCTTCATTAATGCCGGGGATGCACCCATATATCCGAATGTGACAATACCTTCTATATTCAAAATCGGAATTCTGAATATATCTTTTTCCTTCGCCCTGATTACTACGTTTTCTCCATCTTTAGTTAAATAGGCTTCAGGGGTAGTTACATATAATGTGTTCAATAATTTTCTCATATTTTAATCATATAACTGGGACAGGTAAGTATTCACTTTCGGTGTTTTTATCAGTACTTTAGGCATGCATACGTCACATAATGAACATGACTTGCAATGTGCTTTGTATATTGCCGGAGGAAGGACTTTTTGTTCGTATAACCGGTGCATTTGGGCGCATTTATTTTCAACCAGTTTCCGCAATTCTCCGGTAAACGGAACCTCTTCCCGGTGGCGGGTTTCCCCATAATACAAAAATCCTTTTTCTATGCTGACGTTATACATTTCTTCCAGGCAAATCGCTTGTGCGCATAGCTGGACTTCATCTATCTGGTCTTTTTTAGGTTTGCCCCGTTTGTATTCGACTGGGATTAATTGCCAGAATCCCGGATATTTAGGATGTTGTATCGCATTTTGTCCGGAGGAGGAAGCAACCATCTCTACTACATCAGAGATTCCATAAAGTCCCAGCCGTCTGGAGACAAGCGTAACAGACCTTAATGTGACTATGCCTTTATTACGGTTCATCAGGGTCGGATCATCTACTTTTTGATGCATCCAGTTCCCTTCAATAGTGAGGTTGTTTTCCGCCCACTGCTGTTCGATATGTATAAGGGCCCATTGACGTTCACAGAAAGTTATATGCTGGATTCCGGAAAGCATCAACAGGTCCTCATCTCCGTATTCTATCATATCATGTCCAGAACTTCTACACCTTCCGGTAGTTTATCCTTGTCGATGGTAACAATATAATCGTCGAACGAACGGGGTGGGCGTTGCTCATCTTTTAGTTGAACCTTCACTAAACCGAATAAGGAATGAGCTGAAGCATTACCTAATGCTGTACTGTGTTTGAATACGATCAGTTTGCGGGCATTCATCATTCCTCTGGCTGCTGAATGGTCGTGGTCGAACATGTTTTTCAGTGAATCCCAGAATAAGTTCAGATCCTCTTCATTGAATCCGGTCTGTGCGGCTAAATGAGCGGAAATAAACCCGTTAGCTTTATATAATCCGTAAGGAACGGTGAATTTGCGTCCCATAGTGCGGTTATCTCCACTCTGTTTTTTAGCTTCATCTTCCGTTGCCACAGCCATACGGGTTATACTATGTTCGGCAGTAACAATCGGACTGATGGAACGGGCAAAAGTAAATTGGATAGGGCCACGGACCTGTCCTGCATTTTCACCAGTACTTAGTACGGCTCCAAATGTCCTTATGTCATAAAAGTTTCTGCACATCCATTGTCGGGCAGCTTCTGTTTTATCTCCTTTCTCTTTTATGTCTTTAACCCCTTCCTGTTTATGAGCTTCAGTGATCAGATTATTCAATACCGCTTTCTCTTTAATGAATATATCATACGGTCTTTCTCCTCCTTTTACTATTTGGACAAAGTTCCGGACTTTACGCTTCAGGCAGACATCGGAAACCAGGCCTTCCCCTGTTTCCGGATCAACTCTGGGTAAGTTTCCGGCATCGGGATCACCGTTCGGATTACCATCCTGTACATCAAATAAATAAATGAAGTCGTAACGATTGTTTATTGCTGTTTCCATGTTTGTATAGTATTAATTTTTTTCTTTATCTGTTGTTGTTTTATATAAATCTTCTCTTTGATGGTAATAACCGATTGCGAAACGCGACTGGTCGTCCATCGATAAATATTTAGGTAACCCGTTACTATCCAGATCAGTGATAACACTTTGCAATAACTTTTCATAATAAACAGATTTCCCTGTATCAAATTTTGCAAGATGATGTCTGGATAGAGACAACAAACGGCCGAATACAGTCGTCGGGGTTGTCGATGCTGCACCGTAGTAGCGCTCTTTAATCGTAGAATTAGCTCCCGGGATAGCATCACTCTGGATCTTTTCAAGGATAGCAAACAAGCGGCCACATAAGTACGCCTGGTTTTTATTTTCTAAATCTAATGCCATTTGAATTTCTTTAGGTGGATTATTATGATTTCTGAATTTTCTATTTAAGTAGGCTTTCAGTATAGCGGCTCTGATCGACGTTATATTCCGGTCTGCTTTGATTCGTATCAGACATTGCATCTGCAATGTGGTTGGGTATGGTTGGTTGTCCCATATACTTTGGCTTAAATCGTTGGCTAAGTTAGGCGGCAGATTTTCCATTTTATTTAAGGATGCAACCTGGGTCAGTAAATTGAATATGGAAAAATAGACTCTTTGATTCTTGCTTTTAATGATTTCCAGGTCCTTAAAATGTTGTCTGATATGGCTGGCAAATTCGCCTACTGTTCCTTGTCGCCAGAATCTAATGGAAATACGGGCGGCATTAGGAGCTAAGCCTAAAATGTAAAAGGGTGTTTCATCCTCATCATTCAATACCCCGGAAGAAAGGGATTGAAGGAAGTCTCTGATAACTTCCGTATTTTTATCCGGATTATCTTTTGAAGGAGGTGCAAATATGAAACTGACACATTGCTCCAGTTTTGTCGGTTTCTGCGACCAGAAAACAACGGATGTGTCGTGTAAATGATATTTGTTGGAGGAGTCTTTTCCTAATAACGTATTTAATGCTGTGGTATAAGCAGCTTCAGCCTCTTTTGAAATAGGCGCGTTCATGCCTTGTTCTTTATAATATGAATCATAACCTGATTTCTTCTGAAAGCCGACCAGCTTTGCTCCGCTTTTGCCTCCGGGTATGGTAATGGCGCTATTGAGTATAGCTATCGGAGCCTTTTTTCCGGTAATAAGGCATATCCCTATCGGCTCATCCTTCTCCGAACAATCTTCAGTGGATGATGTTACATCCGGATTTTCGGCTACGATAGTATTTTGTCCGGCTACTTTAAAGGATATGTTTGTCCCGTTTTTTTTGATACATTCTTCCCATAACGGGTCTGTTTTTATACGTTGAAGATTCTCCGGGTTATCGTAAAATCCGGCTACAGCCTGAATGTCTTCATTGGAAGGATACATTTCGGCAAGCCGCTTGACTTCCTGAACAAAGGACCTATTTTGTTTAGTGGCATCATCCAATGCTTTAGGCATTCCTTTATCATCCGTATTTTTAGGTTGGGCTAATACATATCCGAAATGGTCCCAAAATACATTTGCCGTTTGCCAACTGTTGCTGCCGGTACGTCCTTTACTTTTAACAACCAGATATTTTTTTGCTCGTTTTTGTTTTCCTACTCCCTCGGTGGTATCCTGTAGTTCTAAAAAGTTTCCTTTTTTATCTATCAGAATAAGAAATGGAATTTCTTTCCATTCTAATCCGCGGGGGGCGATGGTGCTCTCCGGATCAGCGGCTTTACGTTGGTAGTATTCGTATAATGCTTGTAGAATCATCGGCGTACCTCCTCACTGTTAATGGGTGGAACGGCCAAGACTCCTTGTTTCATTATTGCACGGAAAAACATTGGCTTCGGATCTTTTTTGTTTGTGAAATCCATATCATATAGCATATATCCTAAATCGCGGTCTTCGGGTATTCCGTTTCCTTTTACCGGATTTTCGATGTATGTGAAATCAGCGGAGAACTCACGGCAACCTAAATAGGGTTGATTGAAACATTGTCCTTTTTTAGCTCTGCGCTCGAACATTGCATTATATTTGCCTGGGTTTTCGTCAGAGGACCCTGCTGTCGCTTTCGACTTATCTTCTTCTGTTCTATTCCTTATAGGTATAAATTCCAGTTCTGCGAAAATCCTGTAACAGACATCTTTCAGTAATAAACCGGATTTTTGTTGCCGGTTATCCTCAATGAATAACCCGGATGCACGAGGACTCATCAGGTTCCCGACCTCATTCCTTTTAAAGGAAAACCATTTAATGGGATTTAATACTTCTATCCGGGTTATGTTCCATCGTATTGCAGGTTTCCAAAAGATAGCTTCAAAGATAGCACGTGCAGCAGAAGGAGTTATCACATCATAGCTGACTCTTTCGACTTTCATTTCAGGTCTGGTAAAACAGGCCATGTCTCCTTTAACCTCAAGGCAATATTCTTTATTTGTGTATACCATAAGTTTAGGTTGACAATTAGTGAATAATAATTAGGTGTCCACACTTTGAGAAATAAACTTTCTCTGTTATTCCTATTTCACAAAGTTATATTTTATTTTGGAATGAACTAAGCTTTCATGCGTTAATTTACAATGGGAGGCAAATAAATTTGATTTAGAAGGGGTAAATAACATAAGAACAGTTATTGATAAATAATGATATTCTTTTTTGTGATCGTTTGTATTTTGTTTGTAATTATACTTAGTATAGTGTTCTTGGTAATGAAACATGGCTCTTAAGTGGTTAGAAACGATGATGATTTGAACGTTTTGGAAAAGGAACGTGTCGCATCCTTTATGGGTACGACATGGTGTGTTCAAGATTTTGTGTAAGTGAACATCGTGTTTCAATTTACGCACCTGTAAAGGATGCGACCTTCGTCACACCCTTTTTGACCTGCACCACCTTGCCGTTTCAATCCACGCACCCATAAAGGATGCGACGGAAGGCGACAGCCTGTGCGTGACGGCGGAAGCGGTTTCAATCCACGCACCCATAAAGGATGCGACTACATGCTGGTGCAACGTGACAGGTCATTCGATGGTTTCAATCCACGCACCCATAAAGGATGCGACTTTAGTTTAAAATTATGCTGCGGGAGCGGCCGGTTTCAATCCACGCACCCATAAAGGATGCGACTCTTTTTTCCATTTCATCAAACACTTTTTTGTTAGTTTCAATCCACGCACCCATAAAGGATGCGACTGGTATTTCCACCCGGCACTGACAAACCTGTTGTGTTTCAATCCACGCACCCATAAAGGATGCGACCCACAACAACCGGTATCGCAGACCTTACGTTGCGGTTTCAATCCACGCACCCATAAAGGATGCGACTCCTCCAACAGCATCCAATATTTTACCCGTACGGGGTTTCAATCCACGCACCCATAAAGGATGCGACGATATGTAGCATCTAAGTATTTCATAACTATGTGTTTCAATCCACGCACCCATAAAGGATGCGACCCGTGTAGGATCACGATACGATATGGTCTTTTTTTGTTTCAATCCACGCACCCATAAAGGATGCGACTCAGTACAACAAATGCTTGGGCATCGAAGATTGGTTTCAATCCACGCACCCATAAAGGATGCGACTACGTCCACCGGGGTGTTAGGGTTGCCGGCAGCAGTTTCAATCCACGCACCCATAAAGGATGCGACCGACCTGCGTCCATATCCCTTTCAGGCTTGGGAAAAGTTTCAATCCACGCACCCATAAAGGATGCGACGCGGTTTCCGCAACGTCCACGGTTCGGATTGTAGTTTCAATCCACGCACCCATAAAGGATGCGACCAATGCTTACAAGGTTGATTTTGAAAGTAATGGTGTTTCAATCCACGCACCCATAAAGGATGCGACTTATTTGAGTAATGATCAGGCTTATTCCGATCTGTTTCAATCCACGCACCCATAAAGGATGCGACACAACTGGTACTCAGGCTGCTTATACTGATGCTCAGTTTCAATCCACGCACCCATAAAGGATGCGACTCATAGTTCGGAAGTTTTGAGCAACTCTGATCTTGTTTCAATCCACGCACCCATAAAGGATGCGACTATGCCTATGATGTTCCCTATTCAGACAAAAATGTTTCAATCCACGCACCCATAAAGGATGCGACGTTAAGTGTTCCTGTTCTTTTTTACGAGCCTTAAGTTTCAATCCACGCACCCATAAAGGATGCGACTCTTATTTACGGCCAAGGCGCAGGTAATTTACAGTTTCAATCCACGCACCCATAAAGGATGCGACTGAAACAGGCTAATATACATTTAACGGAGGCTCAGTTTCAATCCACGCACCCATAAAGGATGCGACTGACAAAAGCAAAGAGTCTGTTACATTTGGAATGTTTCAATCCACGCACCCATAAAGGATGCGACGTTCATAGTAACACCAACCTATGTAGCCGTTCAGGGTTTCAATCCACGCACCCATAAAGGATGCGACGTTTTGTGCTTATAAACTCATCCAAATAATCAACGTTTCAATCCACGCACCCATAAAGGATGCGACATAGCCATCTGGTACATTTTCATCATACCATTTCTTGTTTCAATCCACGCACCCATAAAGGATGCGACTGATGCTGGAGGTGCTGACCTTATAACCCCAAAAGTTTCAATCCACGCACCCATAAAGGATGCGACATCCCCAACTGCCCAAAGCCGGCTGCATTTGCATGTTTCAATCCACGCACCCATAAAGGATGCGACGTTTTGATTTATTATATTCATTCTCAATATCAAGTTTCAATCCACGCACCCATAAAGGATGCGACCCGGCCAACGTCTCACTGTCTTCCACGTTGGCCAAGTTTCAATCCACGCACCCATAAAGGATGCGACGTAAGTTCGCAGTATTAAAGAGGCTACTTCGGCGGTTTCAATCCACGCACCCATAAAGGATGCGACCCAAGAAGACGACTTTATCAACAACTTAATCTCAGTTTCAATCCACGCACCCATAAAGGATGCGACACCAAGAAGACGACTTTATCAACAACTTAATCTCAGTTTCAATCCACGCACCCATAAAGGATGCGACTTATTCGTATCTTTGCAGTGTAATCAAAAACAAAGTTTCAATCCACGCACCCATAAAGGATGCGACCTTTCGCGAAAGCTGCGAAAGCAGGATCACAGGTTTCAATCCACGCACCCATAAAGGATGCGACTGCATGTTTATAGAATGCTTTATTGATAACATTTTTAGTATATAATTTTGCGAATAATAAAGTATACAAATAATAGGTGTTTGTATAGTTATTAATAATATTGTAAATATCAGAATAACAGGGAGTGCGAATATCCAGTGTTTTTACAACCACTTTAGGTTCGCGTTTTATCTGTTATTGAAACATTGTTGCGTTATAATGTTATATAATAAAGTAATCCGTAACTTTGCTTACAAATTTAAGAATAAGCTTTTGATATATACAATAACATGAACAAAAAAATTCTTCAATTAGCAATACCTTCTATTGTTTCGAATATAACCGTGCCTTTGTTGGGACTGATTGATGTCGCTATTGTCGGTCATTTAGGATCGGCTGCTTATATTGGGGCGATTGCGGTAGGGGGAATGTTGTTCAATATCATTTACTGGCTGTTCGGGTTCCTGCGGATGGGGACGAGTGGTATGACTTCGCAGGCTTTTGGACAGCGTGACCTGAAAGAGGTGACACGTGTTTTGTTACGGGCAGTGGGAGTGGGGCTGTTTATCGCTTTATGTCTGTTGCTGCTTCAATATCCGATCCGGAAAATAGCTTTTCTTTTGATAGATGCTACCCCAGAGGTGCGCGAACTGGCTACGGTTTATTTCAATATTTGTGTATGGGGAGCCCCTGCCGTATTGGGGCTTTATGGCTTTGCTGGGTGGTTTATTGGCATGCAAAATTCACGTTTCCCGATGTTTATAGCGGTTATACAGGATGTAGTGAATATCGTTGGCAGCCTTTCTTTCGTGTATTTGCTGGATATGAAGATAGAGGGAGTGGCGTTGGGTACGTTGATTGCTCAGTATGCCGGACTTTTTATGGCTCTGTTGCTTTGGCTTCGTTATTACGGGCGGTTGAAGATTGCTTTTCGTTGGCGGGAGATAATCGGTAAGGCTGCAATGAAGCGCTTCTTTCAGGTAAATAGCGATATCTTTTTCCGTACGTTATGTTTGGTGGCCGTTACTACTTTTTTTACATCGACAGGTGCACGGCAGGGAGATGTTGTATTGGCTGTTAATACGTTGTTGATGCAGTTGTTTACACTATTTTCCTATATAATGGATGGCTTTGCCTATGCCGGTGAAGCGATGGCCGGACGTTATATCGGCGCACGAAACAATACTGGATTACAAAGGATGATTCGTTTGCTATTCCATTGGGGATGGGGATTGTCGTTGTCTTTTACGATTCTATATATGATAGGTGGACAAGATTTTCTGGGATTGCTGACGAATGATACAACAGTCATTAATGCTGCCGGAAGTTATTATTATTGGGTTTTGGCTATTCCTTTGGCCGGCTTTGCCGCTTTTCTTTGGGATGGCATCCTGATTGGTGCAACAGCTACCCGGTTGATGCTTTATTCTATGCTGGTAGCTTCGGGAACATTTTTTGTCATATATTATTTGTTTTATGGTATGATGGGCAATCATGCGTTATGGATGGCATTTCTGGTATATTTGCTGCTACGCGGGGTTATACAAAGAATGTTATGGTATCGGCATTGTTTAATGAATAAAATATTTTTATAGACTCTGAATATACTTTTGCAGTAGGAATGACAAATGACACTTGTTCACTATATTGGGATGCTTGTATATGAGTTTTTCAGATATTTAAAATAAAACAGAATACCTTAGTTCTATAAGAGCTAATGCATCAACAAATATAATCTATTTTTGAAACAATAAATTAAAAAACAGAAGATTATTATATAAAAATCTCTCTTCTGTTAATTATCTTATAGATTATAAAACTCTTTCTCTTTTCAATATTTTTTTAATACACACTGATTATCAGCAGTATCTAAAAACAGAACACCTTAGCTCTTATAGAACTAAGGTGTTTCGTTTTTATCGCAAATAGTGTTTTTAGGGTAAAATGCTATTGGATCAAATTTTAACAGGATAAAACAATGGGACTTTATTATTTTAAGCATCCGGTGATTTGTATGCGTAAAGCCTTTTATTTTGTTATAGGCAACACTATCGGACGAATATTCTTTCCTGCTTCATTGTATAAATCACGATGGTTTGATGGGATCTTTGGTTGTGGATGGGAGTGGGTCACAAGAGGTATGATTCATCAGAAATTAAGAGGAATTAACTCAACGGCGTGGTGGCCGGTAACGCCATATCAGAAAGTTGCCAATCCCCTTAATATATCGTTTCATGTTGATGATATTAATAATTTTCAGATGCCGGGTTCTTATTTTCAGGCGTTTGGTGAAATATTTATAGGAAAGGGAACTTATATAGCTCAAAATGTTGGGATAATAACTGCAAATCATAATTTGCAAAATTTAGATTTGCATGAGGAGGCTAAGCCTGTCAATATTGGTACGAAATGTTGGATAGGAATGAATAGTGTGATTTTACCGGGAGTAACATTGGGCCCTCATACGGTAGTGGGAGCAGGATCGGTAGTGACCAAAAGTTTTGTTGATGGGTATTGTGTCATAGCAGGAAATCCGGCAAAGATAATAAAGCAACTTTCCAGATGATTTTGTGGATGACAGAACTTATTGTGTGTAACATGGGGGGAGTATATTGTCAATTGTTTTGTAAATAAAAAGCCGGATGTCAGAGAAAAGATATCCGGCTTTTTTGTTTGATAGACAATAGCTGTTATTGCTTGTAACTAACTAATTCGTTGGTATTGAATTTCAAGATGAAACTGCTGTGCTTTTCTATTTCTGCATTGACATGATTCAGATATACGATAGCCGATTTTGCGAACATTTCAGGTGCTTTTGTTGCATCCTGAATTAACAGGTGAGCCATGACGCAGTCGGCAGCCATTTCATAAAGTCGGCGGGCAACAAAGTCCAGTAATTCCTGATTTTGCGCTTCCTTCACTTTGTTCATGCAAGCTTCCAGTTTGTTGGCCATTTCTACCAGTCGTGCTTTCAGCGGTTCCATTTCCGCAGAACATGGGATTGTTTCGAATTCACGGATGGTAGCCAAATAAGAACCGTTTGTTACATAACGAATAGCGGCAACTGTCTGCAACTGTGTCGTACCTTCGTAGATGGAAGTGATACGGGCATCGCGGTAGATACGCTGACAAGCATATTCCAACATGAAACCGGAACCACCATGAATCTGGATACAGTCATACGCATTCTGGTTAGCATATTCGGAGTTCATACCTTTAGCCAACGGAGTGAAAGAGTCTGCTAATTTTGCATATTTCTTCTGTTCCTGTCGTTCTTCCGGTGTCAATTTGCGTTCGCGTGCGATGTCGTCCAGCGCCTTGTAGATATCCACATAACGGGAAGTCTGGTACAGCAGGGCACGGCCGGCATCTAATTTCGCCTTCATGATGGACAGCATGTCGTACACAGCCGGGAAGTCGATAATCGCTTTTCCGAACTGCTTGCGTTCTTTGGCGTATGCCAGCCCTTCATTGTATGCAGCTTGGCTCAGACCGACAGACTGAGCTGCTATACCTAAGCGAGCACCGTTCATCAGCGCCATTACATATTTGATCAAACCTAATTTGCGGTCTCCACAAAGTTCGGCTTTCGCATTCTTGTAAACCAATTCGCAGGTAGGAGAACCGTGAATACCCAACTTGTTTTCGATTCGGCGGACATCCACACCACCTTGTTTTTTGTCATAAATGAACATAGACAAACCACGTCCGTCTTTCGTTCCTTCTTCCGAACGAGCCAGAACCAGATGAAGGTCGGCGTCTCCGTTTGTGATGAAACGTTTCACTCCGTTCAGGCGCCAGCAATTTTCTTTTTCGTCGAAAGTCGCTTTCAGCATCACGGACTGCAAGTCGGAGCCGGCATCCGGCTCTGTCAAGTCCATAGACATCGTTTCTCCGGCGCAGATACGTGGAATGAAACGGCTGTGCTGGTCTTCGTTTCCGAATTCATATAATGTTTCGATACAGTCCTGTAGAGACCAGATGTTCCCGAATCCGGCATCGGCGGCGGCTACGATTTCGGCGCACATGGTGTACGGCGTGATCGGGAAGTTTAAACCACCGAAACGGCGCGGCATGGTCATGCCGTTCAGGCCGGCTTTTACCATGGCGTCCAGATTTTGTTTTGTCCCGGAAGCATATTCCACACGACCGTCAGCATAGTGAGGTCCTTCTTCGTCTACACCTTCTGCGTTGGGAGCAATGATTTCGCCGGTGATTTCGCCGGTGATCTCGAGCACTTTGTCGAACGAGTCCATTGCATCGGCATAATCTTGCGGTGCATAGTCGAACTCTTCTTTATCTCTGTAATTGCGTTCTTTCAGTTCGCAAATACGTTCCATCATCGGATTGTTCAAGTGATACTTGAGTTCCGGAATGTCTGTATAATAATTTGCCATCTCTTTACTTGCTGTTCTGTTTGTAATACTTAATCATCTTCGGGATCACTTCTTCAACTGTGCCGTTGATAACATAGTCGGCGATCGTGTTGATCGGAGCGTTCTCGTCGTTGTTGATAGAGATGATGATGCCTGCATCCTGCATACCTGCGATGTGCTGGATCTGTCCGGAGATACCGCAAGCGATATACAGTTTCGGGCGTACCGTCACACCTGTCTGACCGATCTGGCGGTCATGGTCGCAGAACCCGGCATCAACGGCTGCGCGGCTGGCGCCAACTTCGGCATGAAGTTCCTTGGCCAGTTCAAACAACATATCAAAGCCTTCTTTGGAGCCCATTCCGTAACCGCCGGCTACTACGATCGGAGCACCTTTCAGGTTGTGTTTGGCTTTTTCGACATGGCGGTCGATGACCTTCACGACATAATCCGTTTCGGGAACATATTTGGCAACGTCGTGGTTTACCACTTCGCCTTTATAATTGGCGTCCAGAATTTCCTTTTTCATCACGCCTTCACGGACAGTCGCCATCTGAGGGCGGTGTTCCGGGTTGATGATTGTTGCCACGATGTTACCGCCGAAAGCGGGACGGATCTGGTATAACAGGTTCTCGTATGTTTTACCTGCCCGCTTGTCTTCATGCGAACCTATTTCAAGAGAAGTACAGTCGGCAGTCAGGCCACTCGTCAGTGCGGAAGAAACACGGGGACCTAAGTCGCGGCCGATAACCGTTGCCCCCATCAGGCAGATCTGCGGTTTTTCTTCTTTGAACAAGTTGATCAAAACAGAAGAATGAGGAAGGGAAGTGTACGGGAACAGACCCGGAGCATCGAAAATATGAACCGTGTCCACACCGTATGGCATCACTTGCTTTTCAATACCATCCAAGCCGGAACCGGCTACGATGGCTTCGAGTTGGCAGTTCAACTGGTTGGCTAACTTGCGACCTTTGGTCAGCAGTTCAAGGCTTACATCGGCAACCGTCGTACCTTCAAGCTCACAATATACAAATACGTTATTCATAATCTTATCCGATAGTGTGGTTAGCTAACAGTTCAACAATCAAGTCTTCTACATCCTTGTCCGAGCCGGTTAGCGTTTTGCTTTCCTTTGCCTGGAATACGATGTTCTGAATGGCTTTCACCTTTGTCGGCGAACCAGACAAACCGCATTGTGTGAGATCTCCGTTCACATCGGCAACACTCCATTCGGGAATATTCAGATACGGACGTTTTTCATACAGTTCGGGGTATGGCAACGCCGATACACCTTCCGGATGGCAGGCGGGAGCGGGAGCTTTTTCCTGTGCGCCTAACGCCCGTTTGTATTTCATCACCAATTTGGCGTTGCGCGGACGACAAGGGGCGGCTGAGCCATTGACCGTGATCACAATAGGCAACGGGCCTTCTACTGTTTCGACACCGCCGTCGATATGCCTTTTCACTGTGATGCTGCGATTCTTTTCGTCTACGTTCAGGATTTCTTCTGCGTATGTAACCTGTGTTAATCCCAGTTTTTCGGCTACTTGGGGACCTACTTGTGCCGTATCGCCGTCGATGGCCTGGCGTCCTCCGATGATAATATCGTAGTCACCTATTTTCTTGATTGCTGTGGCAAGCGCGTAAGATGTTGCCAAAGTGTCGGCTCCTGCAAATGCACGGTCGGTCAGCAGATAACCACCATCTGCTCCTCGGTATAAACCTTCGCGAATAATTTCTGCTGCACGTCCCGGGCCCATTGTCAATAGGGTTACCGTGGTTCCCGGATAGGCATCTTTCAAGCGGAGGGCTTGTTCTAATGCGTTCAGGTCTTCCGGGTTAAAGATTGCGGGAAGAGCGGCACGGTTGATCGTCCCATCCTCTTTCATCGCATCCTTTCCCACATTGCGTGTGTCCGGAACCTGTTTCGCCAATACAATAATTTTTAAACTCATATTATTAGGAATATT
This sequence comes from uncultured Parabacteroides sp., assembly GCA_910577325.1. Taxonomy (GTDB): domain Bacteria; phylum Bacteroidota; class Bacteroidia; order Bacteroidales; family Tannerellaceae; genus Parabacteroides. The sequence goes on along the minus strand of CAJTMR010000007.1, from coordinate 5,518 downwards.
AGATTTTTATATTGGATATTTGTTTGAATTAACTTTCTGAATACTGACCTGCAAAAGTAATCAAACATTCTTTATATCAAAGAACTTTCGTATGGAATCTGCACACTTTAGTTTTTTTTGAGCATCTTTTTGCGAATATCATTTGTGTTTTTTACTTTTTGTCCGATTTGCTGAAATGCAAATTCCTTGCGGCAGGTGCAAATGGAGAAGAGCGGAAGCCAAAATGGCCGGATCGGGAAGATTTATACAGAATAACGCAAACGGCTGGAAAAGCAGAAGTGAAACAGATACTGCGTTTTTGTGCCGTTTGCGTTGAGTTATGCTTGTTTATGCGCCGGTTAAATTTCGCATGCGCAAAGTGTCGGGATCAGGTTACGGTCGCCATACGCATTGTCTACACGAGCAACATTCACCCAGAATTTGCTGTCATGCAACCATTCCAGCGGGAAGGCGGCCTTGCTGCGCGGATATTCGTGTTTCCATTCGTCGGCCGTTACTTCGTATTCGGGATGAGGAGCGTTCTTCAAAACGTTGTCTTCCTTTGATGCCTTGCCATCTTCCACTTCTTTGATTTCGTTCCAGATACATTCCAGTACTTCAACAAAACGATCCAGTTCGGCTTTGCTTTCGCTTTCGGTCGGTTCGACCATCAGGGTTCCGTGGACAGGGAAGGAAAGAGTAGGAGCATGATAGCCGAAATCCATCAGACGCTTGGCGATATCGCCTTCGTCGATGCCCGAACGTTCTTTTACCGTGCGGCATTCCAGAATCAGCTCGTGACCGACGCGGCCTGTAGCACCTGTATAAACGATTCCGTAAGTGTCTTTGAATTTGGCTGCCAGATAGTTCGCATTCAGTATGGCAGTCTTGGTGACCGTTTCCAACCCTTCTGTTCCCAACATACGGATATAAGCGTATGTGATCGGCAGAATCCCTGCACTACCATAAGGAGCTGCGGATACTGTGTTCAAGTCATTGCCCCATAATATCGGATGCTGCGGCAGGAACGGAACGAGATGTTCGGCAACGCATATCGGGCCGACACCGGGACCGCCTCCTCCGTGAGGCGAAGAGAAGGTTTTGTGCAGGTTCAGGTGGCAGACATCTGCACCGATAGTACCTGGATTCGTCAGACCGACTTGTGCATTCATATTGGCACCGTCCATATACAATTGGCCGCCGCAAGCGTGAACAATGTCACACATTTCCTTAATGTCCACTTCGAATATACCGTGGGTGGACGGATAGGTGATCATGCTGGCCGCCAGGTTGTCCTTGTTGGCTTCAGCTTTTGACCGGAAGTCTTCCAAGTCGATATTGCCCTTCTCGTCACATTTGACTGTAACAGTCGTGAAACCGCACTGGATCGCACTTGCCGGGTTTGTACCGTGGGCAGAAGCCGGAAGCAGGACAATGTTGCGGTGGCCTTGTCCGATGCTTTCCAGATAAGCCCGGATTACGCGCAGACCTGTATATTCGCCGGCGGCCCCGGAGTTCGGTTGCAACGTGCATCCTTTGAATCCGGTGATTTCGCACAGGTAAGCCGATAAGTTTTCTATCAGTTCTTTGTAACCTTCGACTTGCTCTTGCGGCGCATACGGATGTATATTCATAAATTCCGGACGGCTGAGCGGAAGCATGGTTGATGCCGGATTCAGTTTCATCGTACAAGAACCCAAGGAGATCATGGACTGGGCCAATGAGACATCCTTACGTCCCAAGCGGGTGATGTAGCGCATCAGTTCCGTTTCGGTATGATATTTTTTGAATACGTCTTCTTGCAGGAATTCGGAAGTTCGGGTGAACTTCGGATCGAAATACATCTTTTCGGGGATGGAATCTTTCAGCATGTAATCCTTTCCAGCTGCCCCTGCGAAGATATACAGCAATACGCCTATATCGGTCGGCCCGGTCGTTTCGTCCAAACTGATGCCGACTTGTCCGGCTTCGAAGTAACGCAGGTTCACCTTGCATTCCAATGCGATCTCGCGGAGCGCGTTGATGGATACATGTTCCGGCAATTGGATTTTCAGTGTGTCGAAATAGTCTTTGTTCAATTGCTTATAGCCCAGTTTTTCCAATTCGCCGGCAAGGAAACCGGCAGAAGCGTGGATGCGACTTGCTATGTTCTTCAGCCCTTCGGCTCCGTGGTAAACGGCATATAAACCTGCCATCGTGGCCAGCAAGGCTTGGGCGGTACAGATATTGGATGTTGCTTTTTCACGTTTGATATGTTGTTCGCGTGTTTGTAAAGCCAAACGATAAGCCGCATGTCCGTATGCGTCTTTGGATATGCCGATGATACGTCCGGGAATGGAACGCTTGTATTCTTCTTTCGTGGCGAAGAAAGCGGCAGACGGGCCGCCATAGAACATCGGGATACCGAAACGCTGGCTGCTTCCGAATACGACGTCTGCACCCCATTCTCCCGGAGGAGCCAGCAGGACAAGGCTCATAAGGTCGGCAGCAACGGCGACACGTGCCCCGCCGGCGTTGGCACGCGTGATAAATTCTTTATAATCTTCAATTGACCCGTCGGCATTTGGATACTGGACGATAGCCCCGAAGACATCCGGAGTGAATTCAAATGTTTTGTAATTGCCTACAACGACCTTGATACCTTGCGGGATCATGCGGGTACTGATAACGGCCAGCGTAGAAGCGAATATGTTTTCATCGACAAACAACGTATTGGCTTCTGCTTTTACTTGTGCGCGGCTACGGCTTCCGTGGAACATAGTTGCCGCTTCGGCGGCAGAAGTTGCCTCGTCCAGCAGAGAGCAGTTGGCCAGTGGCAGGCCGGTCAGTTCCGCGATAACAGTCTGGAAATTCAATAAGGCTTCCAGACGTCCTTGTGAAACTTCTGCCTGGTACGGAGTGTAGGAAGTGTACCAAATCGGATTTTCGAATACGTTACGTTGTATAGGAGCCGGACAAACCGTGTCATACCAGCCCATTCCAATATAAGAAGTGAATACTTCGTTTTTGGAAGCCAGTTCCGAAATGTGTTCAGCGAACTCGCGTTCCGTCATGGGTTCGGGAAGGTTAAGCGGCTCTTTCAAACGGATATCGGACGGGATGGTCTGATCGATCAGCTCGTCAACCGACTTGACGCCAATGGCTTGCAGCATGGAAGGAATCTCTTCTGCTGAAATACCAACGTGGCGGTTTACAAATTTATTTGTGTCCATAATATTATGTAGTTTATAAATAAGGATTATTAAACTTTTCATCGATGACTCTTGTTTCCGGTCCGTGTCCCGGGTAGATCACAGTCTCGTCGGGAAGCGAAAGGAGCTTGTTGCGGATGGCGGCGACAAGTACATCCTGATTGCCACCCCAAAGATCGGTACGGCCGATACTTCCCGAGAACAGTGCATCTCCGACAATCGCAAAGCCATTCTTTTTGTTATAGAAAGCAACACTGCCGGGTGAATGGCCGGGAACAGTCAATACTTGCAGTTCGGATGTGCCGAATTTGATGGTCTCGCCTCCTACGATATACTTTTCTACCGGGACGTTTTCGACCTGTTGACGAAGTCCGAATAGCTTGGCTTGTTCGTCTGGGGAGGGCAGTATCTCGACGTCCTGCTTGTTTGCTTCGGGTTTCAAGCCGTATGTCTTATATATAAAACCGTTTCCGAATATGTGATCCACGTGCAGGTGTGTGCAGAGCAAATGTTTTAGTGTCAATTTGTTTTCGACGATGAAGTCGGTTAATTCCTTTTCCTCTTCCTTGCGGCAGCAGCCGCAATCGATCAGCACGGCTTCGCGTGTATCATCATATAGCAGGAATGTATTTTCCTGGAAATAATTGAACTCGAACGATTTTATTGTAATCATAACGGTACGTAAACAACTTTTTTAGTTTGGAAAAATTCTTCTTTAAAATGGTCACTCAGGTTGAGACTGACAGCTTGCTTGCGGAAAGGCAATATTTCATGCTGTAACTCTCCTCCTTTCAAACAAATCAAACCATTAGGAAGTGCGTTTTGTTGTTCCTTTTTTATATTTTTACGAGCAATTTTTACCAAATCGGCCAGCGGCATGACTGCACGGCTCACGACAAAGTCAAACAATTGTTTTTCCTCTTCGGCACGGCAATGGCGGAAAGTGACGTTTTTCAGACCGATTGTTTCGGCTACGGCTTGTCCGACTTTGATTTTTTTCCCGATACTGTCTACCAGATGAAACTGTACTTCAGGAAGCAGGATTGCAAGTGGTATTCCAGGAAAACCTCCTCCCGTGCCGATATCCATAACTTTCGATCCTTCTTTGAATTTCAGCATCTTCAAGATACCCAGCGAGTGAAGCACGTGGTGTAGGTACAGGTTCTCTATATCTTTGCGTGAAATTACATTGATTTTGGAATTCCAGTCTGAATATAAGTCAAACAAGGCATCTATCTGTACCTTTTGCGTATCGGTCAGTTCCGGGAAATAACCCTTTAGAATAGACAATTGGGTGAGCGTTGTATAATCGTTCATTTATTATGAATTATGATTTTTGAATTATCTATTAATTGTCAATTAGTTTCGCGATCGGACTTTCTTTCTTCAATAGATACTGGATTTCCGCATAGGGTAAGAATACATTTGTTTCTCTTACTACGTAAGCGGCGATCTCATACTCATTAAAGGTATACGTGATGCCGTCTCCGTCAACCAGGAAATTACCGTTCGGAAAGATCTCTTCAACACTGAAGAAACCGATGTTTTCCAAGTCTTTCGGATTCTCCACTTTGTTTTGTTTGGCAATATGATCAATCAATATCTGTGCGAGGCTCTCCTGGAAGTTCTCAATGAAAATATCTTCTTCTGTGATTGCATTGCCTGTTTTCAGGTTGATCACATGGTTGTTGTAGGCATGTGAACCATGCGCGCCTCCTGTATAGTTTTCAAAACTTACGGTATAGCTTAAGATGTCATTCTGGTTGTAGACGATTTCATCCGATGACATTTCGAAATAAGAGAACCAGGCCCCGATCGGTAGATCGTCCTTTTTTTCCAGTTCAGCCTTAAAATCGGTTTCCAACTCTTTATAGTGGTTCAGATAATCTTCCGTGTATTTGGCGGCTGCCTCTTCCGGAGACAAGTTCTCGTAATTCTCGCCGAAATAGGAGAGGACGAAGTCGTTCTGTATCTTTTTCAGAATCTCTTTATCGGAAAATTTGGCAGGATAGGTGAAGTTTAATTGCAGGTTACAATTAGGATTATCAGGATTATCCAGCAGATGATAGGTCCTATCCACCCGGATAGAATCGAATTTGATATCATTATCGGCCGTTTGCTTCGTATTGGTATTGCAACCGGTTACGATCATGGCTAAAAAGAAAAGCGCAATCAGGCTTTTACCAATTTGTGTACTCATCGGAATTATAGATTTTAGATAATACATTTAGATGCAAATGTAAGCTATTATCTTGTAATAAACGAATGGCTGGTTTCTTTTTTCAGCGTCAGCCCACGGCTCTTTCATTTAGGATTTCGCAGCTCGTTCAAAAATGTTGTTATTTTAT
>CAJTMR010000006.1 GCA_910577325.1 uncultured Parabacteroides sp. | reverse complement strand
CGCCCCATTATTTGAAGATGATTTTTGGGTGACACGTTGACGAAGTCAGGAGAAAGTTCAGTCAAAAAGTTCGGTGATAATGCAAAAAGGTTCGGAGAAAAAGTTCGGAGATTCGAAAAACAAATCTAAAAGCATTGGGAAAACCGCACAAAAGATTCTTGATTTCGTCATTTCCGATCCATCAATGTCTGCAAAAACAATGGCCTATAAAATAGGAATAAGTTCCCGAGCCGTAGATGATGCTTTTTGGCCCCGCTTTTTTTATAAAAACGTTTTGATCTTTTTTGCTTTATCCGTAAATTGCAATCGTTGTCCGGCATTGCAGGCCCGGATGTGGTAATAACCTAAAAAATTTAATATCATGAAACGTTTAGGAGAAATCAAAGTGGGGAAAAGGTTGTCGGAAGACGAGATGAAGCAGATTAAAGCGGGGAGTTTGCTTTGTGGAAGGACGACGGATGGCAGTGTTATTTATACATTCCAAGTGGATAGTTCGAGTTCAGCTGTAGGATATGCTTGGTGTGATGCTTGGATCGCATTTGGTTATCGTTGCTGCTGCCAAGAGACGACTTCATCTTATATCCAGTGTTGATGATGTGCTCCAACGTGTGTTTGTTGTTATTTCTTTTTCCTCTCTTTTTACAAGCGCAAACGCGAGTGGTAGTACCGGATGTGGGAAGGGGAAATACGGGTATGCCGGATTGTGAGGTCGAATGTGTTTGTTTGGAAACGACTGCCGATTGTTTATTGACTCCCAGCACGAATGTATATGTGACAGAGTCCGGTATCGTAGTTGCTGAATATTTTGGAAAAGCTTATTTGTTTGATCGGAAAGATGGGCATTTCATACACGAAATAGGCCGTAAAGGGCAAGGTCCGGGAGAATATGTGGGATGGTGGGCTTCTGCCGGTTTTGACGAGAAAGAACAGATCCTTTACAACTGGGAGATGGGACGTTGGAAAGGATATGATGTAAAGAGCGGTAAATTGAAGTGTTCTTTGAAAATTCCGGAAAATATGGCAATCTTGAATCCGTATGCTTATAAACCCGGGTTGTTTTTGGGACATACGACAAATGTGACGGGGAAAACCCCGACCAAGCTGGCCGTGTTTGATAAAAACGGGGTTGTTTTTAAAGTTTATCCTAATTATGAGCAAAAGATCCTGGATTTGAAGGAAAATGAATCTTGGTTATGTAGTGGCCTTTTTTATAATCATGAGGGGAAAACTTATTTTCAGGAAATAAAAGCTAATACGATTTTTCAAGTATCGGAAGATCGGTTGGTTCCTGTTTTCTTGTTTCACCATTCACCCGATGTTTCCCCTTATGTTTTAGGTGAGACGAAACGATATGTTGTTTTTAAATTGGAAAAAGAGAAAGAGTGGCATATCGCCTTTTTTGATAAGACAAGAGCGGTATGTTATATTGATTTTGAATCAGCGGATGTGCCAAAAGAATGGTATGTTGGAAAAACGAACTGCAATTTCATGAACGGGCAGGGGGAATTGATCTTCCTTTTGCAACCGGCGGATATGATGGATTATATAGAAAAACATCCGGAGATCCGGCAGAAGATAGACAAACGTCTGCTTGACTTGCAGGAAGACGACAATCCGGTGGTGATGATATTGAAGGTGAAATAAAAATGTAGAAGCACAAAGGAAGAGGAAGGCAGGACGTTTTTCGGAAAACGCTTGATTTTCTTCTTTTTTATCCGTAAATTGCAATCGTTGTCCGGCATTGCAGGCCCGGATGTGGTAATAACCTAAAAAATTTAATATCATGAAACGTTTAGGAGAAATCAAAGTGGGGAAAAGGTTGTCGGAAGACGAGATGAAGCAGATCAAAGCGGGGAGTTTTTTGTGCTTTAGGTGGAAAGAAGGATCAGGTGCATTAAATTATTTTGAAGCATTTAGTGCTGCTACAGCAAGAGCTTGGTGTGATGCATGGAGTAGTTTTGAATATAATTGTACTTGTAGGGAAGAGTCAGATCCTTCTCCTTATATTTGGTGTTAAGTATGCGTCGATTCTTTTTGATATTATTGTCTGTAATTTCCCTGTTTTTAAAAGCGCAGGAAATTATACAGATAGATGTGTCGTCTGTTGGTACGGTCGCAAATGGGGAAGGAAAATTGAACATGGAGTTTGTCCCTTTGGAGATGACCTCTGATTGCTTGCTTCGCCCCGGATCCTATTATTATCTAACGGACGATTGCATAATTGTCACTCATTTTACAGAAGGAGCTTTTTTGTTTGACCGCAAGTCCGGACGTTTCATACATGAAATCGGACGTTATGGACAAGGACCCGGAGAATATTCCGGAATCTGGTCCGCTTCAGGTTTTAGTGAAAAAGAGAAGCTTCTTTATGTGTGGGAGTTTGTTCATTGGAAAGGGTATGATATTAAGACCGGAAAATTGAGACAGGTTTTGAAAATGCCCGATAAGAAATATACGATCCAAAACCCTTATTTGTATAAACCGGGTGTCTATTTGGGGTATGCCAACAATACGACTGGCAAAACCCCTCATAAGTTGGTCGCTTTTGACAAGAATGGCGTCGTCTCTAAAATATACCCGAATCATGAGGTGATAGAATTGGATACGAAGAAAGACGGCATACCGATCAATGCCGGTCTGTTTTACGAATATGGGTCGAATACTTACTTCCATGCTCCGAGGACGGATAGCCTGTTCCGGGTTCAGGAAACGGAGTTGATGCCTTATGCCTGCTTTAAACATCCGAAAGAGATGTCGATTGAAGTGTTGGGGGAAACGGAGCGATTTATCATTTTTAAGTCTTTTGTGAAAGTCCAGTGCAGTATTGTTTTTTACGATAAGAAAAAGAAAATATGTTATATGGATCTAGGTTCGGATAGTCTTGCAGATCAATATTTGTATTCTAAATCTACTTGGTTCCAGTTGAATAAAAACAAGGAATTGATAGCCGTTTTTAATCCGGAAGATATCCTGCAATACCTCGAAAAGCATCCGGAAAGCAGGAAAGAGTTGGATCCGCGGTTATTGGACTTACAGGAAGACGACAATCCGGTGGTGATGATATTGAAGGTGAAAGACTGAGATAAAAAAAATACATTATGAATATAACCGAACGTATAGTCAACCATTTGGTCATGGCATCGAGTCTGACTCCGGACATCGGACTGTATCATGGGAAGATGGGGATCGTTATCGCCCTCTGCCGGTATGCCCGTTTTGCGCAAAAGCCGATATATGACGATTTTGCCGGCGAACTGTTGGATGAAGTTTGTTCAAGCATCCATGCAGGGACAAGTTATGATTTTGAAAACGGCCTGGCCGGCATCGGGTGGGGAATCGAATATCTGTTGCAAAATCGTTTTATGGAAGGCGATTCCAACGTGGTCTTGCGCAATATAAACGAGCATATCATGAAATATGACGTGAGGAGGATGGCGGACGAAAGCGTGGAAGAGGGTTTGGCAGGCATTTATTATTATGTGCAAAAGCATTTGGGCTCTCCTTGCCGCGACCATGCCTTGTCGACATTGGATGGTTTGTTCGTGCAGGAACTGGCCGGCAGGATAAGGGATAAGGCTGTCCCCGAAGACAAAGACTTGCTGTCGTCCGCCATCGGGGATGTGCCCTCCGGCCCGAATCCGTTGAAATGGGACCTGGGGTTGGCAAAAGGATGTGCCGGTTATATTTTGAAAAAGACATTGTTATGAAACATCTGTATCTGTTCAATGAAGGAAGCCGTGCAGCCATCTATGGGATCGGCACTTATATACGGCAAATGATTGCTCTTTTCTCCGGCCGGCAGGATATAAAGTTGAATGTGGTGGTCTTGAATTCTGATAAAGACGAGTTTGAAGTAGAAGAGAAGGACGGATATAGGAGTTTCTGCTTTCCCCGTGTTTCTCTGCCTTCGGATAAACTGGAAATCTATATCCGGAATTCCTGGTATGTGCTCTATTCTTATATCGAAGAAGTCGGTGAAGAAGACCGGTTGCTCTTTCATTTCAACTACGGGCAGGAACTGCCATTGTTGAAGTTGGCAAAACAGTATTTTCCGGAGTGCACGACGCTGTTCACCATTCATTACCAAATGTGGTGTTTTGAATTGGACGGGAATACGACGCTTTTCAGGAAGATCATGCAGGATCGCCGTGAGGGGAAAACGCAAGAGCGTTTCAAGAACATTGCGGATAGCATAGGGAAGGAGCTGGCGGTTTATTCGGAAGCGGATTCGATTGTCTGTTTGTCCCGCTATACCTATAATTGTTGCTTGAAGAGTATGGCGTGGATGCGAAGAAAATATCGTTGGCCTATAACGGCTTGCCTGACGAGTGTCCTGCTTATGAGAAAAAAGAGGCCAGGCGGATCAAACGGGATTTGTGTTTTGAAGAATCCGGCAAGTTGGTCTTGTTTGTGGGGAGGCTTGATGACATAAAGGGAGTCGGCCTTCTGGTGGAGGCTTTCAAGATCGTGTCGGACACGTTTCCGGATTCGCGGTTGCTGGTCGTGGGAGAAGGCAATTACACTTCTTGTCTGGAAAAGGCAAGAGACATCTGGAGCCGTATTACTTTTACCGGGCGTTTGACGAAGGGCGAACTATACCGCTTGTACCGGATTGCCGATGTCGGGGTGATGCCGTCCAAGCACGAGCAATGCAGCTATGTCGCCATAGAGATGATGATGTTCGGCATCCCGTTGGTGAGTTCGACAAGTACCGGACTTGGGGAAATGGGAAACGGCCTTTATAAATTGCCTGTTGAAGAGACGCAAGAAGGTGTGCGCGTCTCTCCGGAAGAATTGGCGCGATTGGTTGTAGAGGCTTTGCAGGACCCCGAAGCAGGCAAACGATTCCGGAATGAATATGAGCAGAAGTTTACTTCGGAACGGATGGGGGAGAATATGGAAAAGGTTTATGGCTTGGTTTAGACGGGGTATGAAAAACGTATTTACACGATTTCTTCAGTTATTGGAGGTTCCGCATACATCGGAGTATTCGGACCGGTTCTACCGGGAATATCCGTATAAGGACAGTTTGTTCGGATTGTCTCGGATGCTTTCGGATTACGGGGTGGATAACTTGGCGTTACGGTTGGATCGGGATGCTTCGGAGCTTTCGGAACTGGAGGCTCCTTTTATCGCGTTTGCCAATAATGAGTTTGTATTGGTGGAAAAACTGTCTTCAGCGCGTGTCTCTTATTATTGGCGCGGTAAATCAATCGAATTGCCAATTGAAGATTTCTTGACGGCTTGGTCCGGCGTAGTCCTTTTGGCCGAGAAGACGGGGCATTCGAAGGAACCGGGGTATGGGGAGCATCTGAAAACGGAATGGTTCGACAGAGGGGAGAAGTTGATCTTCTTTGCGGTCTTGTTGTTTCTGTTGTTTGTCTCTTTTTTCTCGAATGAACAGTTTCCGGCTGTCTATTTGGTATTGTCATCCGTATTCAATCTGGCTGGTTTGTATGTCTCCTGGTCGCTTTTGCTGAAGCAAACCGGGATGCAGACCGAATTTGGGGACAAGGTTTGTTCTTTGTTCAAGAAAAGCAGTTACAACGATGTCCTGAGTACTCCTGCCGCCAAATTGTTCGGCATTGTCGGGTGGAGTGAAATCGGGGTGTCGTATTTCATTTCTAATTTGTTGCTTTTGCATTGTGCAGGTTCATTGGCTGGCTATTATGTCTTGGCATCGGTCATGGCCTTGCCTTTTACGGTGTGGAGTTTTTGTTACCAGAAGTTCAAAATCCGTATTTGGTGTCCTTTATGTCTGGTGGTGTTGGGGATATTGTGGGCAAATTTTTCAGTGAATGTCTTATGCGATATCCGAATGGCTGATATGACGGGAATACCTCTGTTGCTTGCCGGATGTGTTTATTTGCTTCCGCTATTGTCTGTCGATATATTGTGCAGAATGTTTTACCGGAATTCGAGTATGGAGGATGCGCAATATAAATTGAATAGCTTGAAAGCGAACAAGGACGTTTTTAACGCCTTGCTGCAAAAGGGTGAAAAATATCCGGTGGATCAATCCGTTTCTTCCGTTTGCTGGGGAAATAAAGAAGCATGGGATACGATCACGGTCATAACCAATCCGCATTGTGATCCATGTGCTGCCTTGCACCGGAAGCTGGATCGGTTGTTGGAAAAGGGAAGAGACAAGTTTTGCATACGGTATGTGTTCACTTCGTTCAATGAGCCGTTGAGCATTAGTGCAAAATTTTTGATATATTCCTATTTGAAACATGATGAAGCCACCTTCCTGGCTATTTTGGACAAATGGTATGAAGAGGGCAAATATAGGAAGGAGTCGTTCTTCCGGGAATATGGTTTTGAACCGGACCGGCAAGTAGATGAAGAATATGCCCGGCATTATGATTTTGTCATGAAAAATAAGATACGTTCGACCCCCACGATATTATTCAATGGGCATAAGAAGCCGGATGAGTATATGTTGGAGGATTTGTTACATATTGTTTAATTATTAAAATCGTAAAATCATGAAGCGATTATCTGAAATCAAAGTGAAGAAACAGAGTGAAGTGCTGACTGACGAGGAAATGAAAAGGATCGTTGGAGGTTGATCTATTTTAGTTTTATGAGGTTGTCGATATTATTCAATTTTAATAGAGACCCTCAAGGTGGGTATTAAATAAACCATATATTAAGAGTTAAGCATGAAGAAAATCGTATTTGTCATATTAGTGGTAATCGGGTGGGCTTGTTCAAGCAAAAAAGTGGAAGAGAAAGAGAGAACCATGTAACTTAGGCCAAGCATTCGAGCAGCTTGAAGAAATTTCGGTGGAGGACATCGGCGGTCATATCGATTATGTGCCGTTGGAAACGACGGATGAGTCGTTGATAGGGGATAGGGCTTATATCCGGATCTTGAAAGATAAGCTGCTTGTGGGCTCCCGTGAACAACCTGTAAAAATGTTCGATCGTAAGACGGGCAAATTCATCCGGTGTGTCGGGAAGATCGGGCAAGGAGTGGATGAGTATCTGTTGCAAGACGGTTTCCCGGTCTTTTGGACGGATGACGTGTCAGGGACCATCTATGTCCAAACGGAAGGCCAGCGGATTTTGCGTTTTGATGCGGATGGAAATCCGTTGGAGCACATCAATCTGCCGGAAGGAATGCCAAGGTTGCAAGGATTGTCTGTAATCGGAAACGGAGATGACCTGTATTTTTACCAAAAGACGCTATCCAAAAAGAATGAAGGCAAAATATTCTCCTATGACATCCCGACCGGGAAACTGCAAACGGAAATCGTGAATCACGAGGATTCGATACCCTTTGAATTCACCAGGACACCGGTCATTTTGGGAGGGTATGGGAATATTCCTGTTTCTACTCGTTGCTTGATTTTGTATTTGGAAAACAACAAAGTCGTCTTTGATTATACCAAGGAACCTTGCTTGTGGGCATTCGGCGGTCAAGTCTATTTGAAAGAAAACTTCAACGATACCCTTTATTGCGTATCGGACCAGTCGTTGGAACCTCGATATGTCTTTGACTTGGGGGACAGGCATTGGCCTTACGAAGAGCGATATCATCCGGAAGGGACGAGGGTAACATTGGTTTCAACTATGTGCTGGAAGGAAAAAAAGTCCTGTTTTTCGTTTTCCAAACCAATTATTATGAGATCAACTACAAAGGGTTGGGCAAGGACGAAACGTATTGGGGCATTTATGATAAGGAAAATGGACGGGTCAAGGTCATGGCGAAAGGAAAGATAAGCGATCCAGCAAACGGGCTTTTCGTCAAATCTTTCCAGACGGCAACCGCCAATGGTGAATTGACCGGATTATTGGACATGGCCGAAGTCAAAGAATGGATCGATGAGAATCCTTCTAAGGAAGATAACCAAGCCTGGCAACTCTTGTCTGATCTGCCCGACGAAAGTAATCCGGTGGCTGTGATTGTCGAATAGATGTTTTTTTATTGCGGATGTACTATTCTCTTATATTATTAATGGTCTTTTGTTCGTGCTGCAATCCGGAAAGGAATGCGGATGAAAATGCACCTGTGGAGATTGATTTCTATGCAGCTGAAAAAAGGCGTATCTATGTGGATGAACTTTTTGATAAGATAGAAGTATTATAGGAAATACGAAAAGTACACCTCTGTTTTTATATAATATTGATAATCAGAAAATAACATACAACCCTACGGAATACGAAAAATACACATTGCTTCACATTTACTTCACATTTAATGGAGAAAGCATAAGAAAAATGTGAAGTTGTTTCACATTCAGCCTTCCTTTTCTTCACATTTGGCCTTCTGATATCTATTCCAATCTAAAACCCCTAAAATGGGCCACAAATCCACCGATATCAGTTATAAAAATTTCATGATGCAAATCTCATAACAGCAAGCATTCTAATCGCTTAGAAAGATCGAAAGACACCTTAGAGACTTAACAGAAATTCCCTTCGTAGCAACTGGATATCTACTGCAAAAGCATACCTTTTTCCCCTGATTTGCCACCCTACACTAAAGAAGTATACAAGGCACAAGGTAAATTATGATGTTTTCTTATAATCAGGGGAAAGAGTAAAAAAAGCTATTTGATAGAGAGAGGGGTTACACTTGGGGTTACATTTGGGGTTACATCTGACAAGCAAATTTATGCTGTTTCGTTACCCCTTACTGCATCAATTAATGTTAAAATAGCTGTTAAAATTCGGTTTCGCATACCCTTAATTTTGCATATTAAGACTTTTCACAATACCAATATATTGATTTATAGTTGATTACATCGAATAAAACCTATAACAGATAAAAAATGGCTTCTTTTTGTCTGTTATAGGACTAACTACTTTTATTTGTCTTCATTATTTTAATGGTTAATGGCTAATGCTTTTTGAATATGTTGAATCTGTGCCGTTAGCTCATCCATTCTGTCTTCTAATTCACCTTGTTTACGATAGTATGTCTCTTGAATGTTAGGTAGTTTAGCGCTAAAATACCATTCTGCATACCAAATCGTATTCAAATCCTCTTCATATAAATTGAAATTAGGATAGTTTCTTTTATCTACATTGTCAGACATACATACGATAAAACCGTGTTGTCGCAATCTATTTTTTAATCGTTTGACATACGATCTTCCTTCCCTATCACTTACGACATATACATAGTTGTCACGAATGCTTTCCCATTCAGATCGTTCCATTAAACGAATGATGAGATAACCACCATCTAAAATGGATGGAACCATGCTTTGCCCTTTCACACGGACACATAGATATTTCCGACTATTTTTCACCATAGATGCAGGCATAGATATACATTCGACTTCTTCTACATAATCAGGGTTATTATAACCAGAACCTGCGGCCACAGAGATATCAACGATCGGAATATGAATAAAATTATCAGTACAGACTGGCGTGGACACCAAAAGTTCTTTCGGTTGTTCTTCTTTTAACATTGAACCGCGCCCTGTGAGAAGCCAAGCTTCTGAATATTGGGGATAATTTTCAACAATAGATTGAAGCCATTTTGATTGAATATCTGTTCCATTGTTAATAGCCCTGGATAAGACGCCTTTACTTGCACCAATACTTTTTTCAAATGCGGTGATTTTTATCCCCTCATTTATAGCTATTTGCTCTATACGCTGTAAAATTGTTTTCATTTTAGTTGAAAATTATTCCCGTTTTATTTGTTTGGTTGAAAATTATCAACCATCTTTGCAGAGTCTTCCAATAGAAAGACGCTTTAAAGATACAACAAACTATTAGATATTAATGAAGATGGAAGAGAAAAAGAAAATCATTGAAGTAAGTAAGGAGGTAAAGGATGAAATCCGGTCGAAATTGAAAGTCACCATGCGAACAGTTGTTGAAGCCTTACAATTCAACACCAATAGTCCTACAGCTAAAATTATTCGTGCTTATGCCTTGAATCATGGTGGACGAATGTATGATTTGACGATCAACATTGAGAAGAAAGAGATAGATAATCCCTATAAGGAAGTAACAATCATCTAATTAACATTCGAAATGAAAAAAAGTGTAGCGGTGATCTCCAGCCCTGAATTTGGAGAAATTAGAAGTGCAGTAGTAGATGGTACTCCTTTATTTGTAGCAAAAGATATTTGTGATGCACTTGGAATCAGTAAATATCGTGATGCATTGACCAGATTAGATGAAGATGAAAGGGCGTCCATTTCAGTGGACACCCTTGGCGGAAAACAGTCAATGATAGCTGTTAATGAATCCGGACTCTACACTTTAGTTTTCCAATCCCGTAAACCCGAAGCCCGCGCCTTCCGCAAATGGGTAACCGGCGAAGTGCTTCCGAACATCCGCAAGCATGGGGTCTACATGACCCCGGAGGTTGCCATGAGCGCGAAGAACCTAAAACGCTTACGCAAGCAGATGCTGGAACAGATGCGGAAATACCTGATCGAAGATGACCTTAGAAAATGCGCCAAACGGTTCGGTACGTCAAGTATGGCGGTACATAGCATACTCAAAGGAGATTTTGAACATAACGACATACTGGCCTATTTGCAAGATAAGGCGATGGAGAACCGGGAAAAATGGTTTGATGCCTACGGACATGGGCGGATGACAGAAGTGTTAAACGTATTATCAGGAAATACAAAACCATAAAATTTTAGAATTTATGAAGACTCAAATTATCAAAACGTACCAAGCATCTGAAACAACACATCGTATTCAACTGGCAGAAATCAATATCCGTATTGAGGGGATATCCGGCTCGAAGGATATCGACATATTAATTGATCAGCTTAGAGACCTACAGGAAGAAATTCAGGAAGAAAATTTCTTCCGCCTTGTAAAGCAAGTAGATCAGGAAATTGAAAATCTCCTTGTAAATCTACATAAAGGCTCAGTTATCGGTGTACCTCATGTTCCAGAGTATAAACCGAATAGTCAGAAGGCTAATTCCGATACCATTTCTGTAGGAAAAAACAAAGGTGACCGTAAACCCAAAAAGGACTGCCTTTCCCAAGCCTGTTGTAATCTATGCCGATATGGAATTCCCGGTCTTCGGGCTAAGCGGGACGAAGAGGACGTAAAATAATAAACCTTTTTAATCATACAGACATGACAGCAACAATAGACAGCAACATAATTTCCATCACGGTAAACAACACGGTGGAAGATATAGACAAGGCTATGCAGATATTAATGACACTCCGAAGCGAAAAGCGGATCAGGGCTATCAAGGATTATTGGGCTGGGATTTGGAATGAATCCCAGAGAGGCAAACCGTACTTTTCCCCGGCTCATAACGGACACGGATATCGGAATACTGGTCGTCCATCAGACGAGCCAACGAACGAAGGAACAGATTGTAATCAACCAGCTGGTCGATCGTTCGTGCATGAGCTTCAAAATGAAGAGAAACTATCGGTTGTCGAATTCCCTTCATCTCGTGAATCTCATCCTCATACTGGTCGAATATCTCTGAAGTCACGTTTAGCCCAATTTCAGATGTGAGTGGCGTAAGCAGGTTCAACAAGTGTTTTTGTGCCCTTTCAGCGAGATCAAAGGATTCTCCAGAAGATAGATAAGCGCGAATATAAGCACGAAAAAGAAAAGATTTTAATTCAGTCATAATAATTGATTTTTAGTGTTCACCTACAAAGGTAGGCAATTTAACCGAAACCTTTGACTATTCCCGTCAAGAAAGCCAACGACTTGCAACTACCGGAGCGAGACCGGGGACGGGAACAATTGATAATAAAAAAACAGATATAAAAATGGAAACAAAGGAAAGAATCGACTACAAGGCATTATGCCAGGCACCGTTTGACATGGATTCTGAATATGAGGTAAACTTCAAGATGCTGGTGTATACCAGAAAGAAAGAAGAGGAACGTCCGGTGTTCCGGGTGGTGATTGCCAAGGGTGAGTGCAAGGTGCGTATCGGAACGGCAGGTAAGGAGTTTTGGGGCATTATCGGACTGGACCCGGAGACGGGCGAGAACCAGTGGTATAATTATAACGACTGTGTGTCGCTGGAGAACTGGGCGGTATTGGATCGGCTGCTGGCGAACCAGTTTGGATGGATGGAACTGACTGATCCGTCTTTGGTCGTAAAAACGAGACTGTTGGCAAAGACACAATTAGCGGAAGGCAAGTGACATGAAAGGCAGGATAATACTTTATGGATGGGTGGCCAGCCTTCCGGTCATGTTGATCGGTCTGATTTTGATGGCTTGGGCAATGGAGACGGGTGATCCCTGTTTTTTTGCAGGACTGGCGATGTTTATGTCGTTTGTGTTCTTCAGCCTGCTGGCGATCAAGTATCAAAAAGAAGTGGATGAAGCTGTTACTGAGTTCGACCGGTGGTTCGACCGAACGTTCGGAGACGAAAGATAAACAATCGAAGGTGGTTAGGTAAAGATTGGTTTAGTATCGGTACGCGGCCCGCGGTACGAGGGTGGTATCCCGGATAGCTCAGTCAGGCAGAGCACGGCGTCGGCAAAGTCCGGCGCTATGGTGTCCCAGGTTCGAATCCTGGTCCGGGGAACAACATAGAAAAATAAAAATGAATAAGAATATGCCTCAAATTTGGAATAATATGGTAGTGGTTACGATAGACGAGCTGATACCGACGTTCTTTCCTTCATGGAAGGCGTTAAAGCTCAAACTTTGGAGAGACTCAAAAAAGGCTTTTGGGATCAAACGCGCTCAGAGAGGTGGCGGTTTAGATACAAAACTTTTGATTGATTTTGACACCCTTCCCGAAGAATGGCGTAATCAATTAGGTGATCCCCGCAAGGTAGATTGTTCCCTGGAGTTGTTTTTCTGGGAGGACAAAGAAGCAGTCACATTCTTTTCAGAGATATCACCCAGTAAATACGGAAATATAGACCCGGAAAGGCAGAAAGAATATGTTCTGGATGCCAGTGTTATGAAAGCAGCCATTCGTTGGCGTGTTGCTCATACAGAAGAATGTATTAAACGCAATGTACCATTAAAAAACACGTACAAGTTATTGTCCACAGTCGTGAATAACTTCAATGAGTTCCGCTCATTGAAACAACTTCCCTTGCATAAACTTCCCTCTAATCACATATCATTGAAACGGAAGATCGAACGGTTTGAGAAAGAAGGTTATAGCTCGATGTTGAAAGGCTACGATAACAATAATCGCGGTCAGGCTGCCGAACAAACCCGCCTTTTGCTGGAAAGTATGTTTACCCATCAATCTTTTAAACCGAGTTCCGCCGAAGTTTACCGCCAGTTGGACGGGTTCCTGTCTGGCTATGTTCAGGTAATCAACAATGAGACCGGGGAAATCTTTGACCCGAAGGACTTCAAACGCATAAGTCAAAGAAGCATAACCATGTTCCTAAACTCATGGAACAGTTCGTTGGCCACATCCCGGAAACGAACAGGGAACCGTCAGATACGCCTGGAGCAGTTCGTACCGTTCGAAAAGCTGGCTCATCCCCGCTTTGCCGGATCGATCATATCAGTCGATGACCGCCAGCCTCCTTTCGAATATAAAAAGGGTTCACGCATGTGGTTTTATCTTGGCGTCGACCTGGGTAGTGAAGCGATCGTGACCTGGGTGTACGGGACCAGCAAGGAAGGGATCATTCTTGATTTTTATCGCCAGATGGTCCGGAATTATGCCATGTGGGGACTACCCCTCCCAGCTGAGATCGAATGTGAAAGTAACCTGAATGCGGATTATCGTGATGGCTTCCTGAAAGAAGGCAGCATGTTCCAAACCGTTCGGATCGAGGCCAACAGTGCCCGAAGCAAGCGTTGCGAAGCCTATTGGAAACCGATACGTTACCAGTTGGAAAAACAACATATCGGCTGGATCGCGCGTCCGTTTGCCCGTTCGGAAGCCAACCAGACAGGAACGGATAAAAAAGAGATCGTTCCTTACGAAAAGCTGATAGATCAATGTTTGCGGGACATCGAGACGTGTAACAACATGGAATGTACCATATACCCGGGGAAAACCCGCTGGGAAGTCTTTATGGAAAAGCAGAATCCGGACAACAACCGCCCAATCAATTATAAATCCATTTTGCTTACCCTTGGGTATAAAACGGCAAGCAGTTGTAACAAAGCCGGTCAAATCAGGTTCCGTAAAGATATTTTTCTACTGGCCGATGGCGGCGAGTTGGTGACCGGTGAAAGACTGATCCGTCACATGCAGGTCCTTGCCGGAAGGGACATCGATATCTACTGGCTGGATGACAATAACGGTGATATCCTTGCCGCCGTAGCTTGCCTGAAAGATACGACACGTGTGGTCTGTGAACTCGTAAGACAGCCGGAAACAGCACGTGCAAAAATCGAGGAAACGCCCCAGCAGGCCCGGAACCGCGAACTGTTTGCCCGTTATCGTGCCACGCTGGAAGGTTACAGCCAGCGCCGTTACCATGCAATAGAGAAAGTCACGGTCATAGACAACCGGGATATCACCCTGAACAAAAAGTTCTCCATTTCCGGACTGAACCGTTATAAGGTCCCGGAAACGGAGGAAGAAACCGAAATCCTGGAAGAGGTCGAGGAAACGGCATTTGAAGGATATTCGAATCCAGTTCAAAGATCATACGTGAGAGGACTTAGTGAAAGATTTTAACGACAATAAAAATTACAACCATGATAGAATTGACAGAAGATTTTAAAGCAAAAGTATTGGCCGCACTTACAGAGGCACGCGACCGTTACGATGGCAGTGACGCCAACTTTGCAAAGAAATACGGCATAAACAAAACGGTCTACAGTTCACTGAAAAAAGGTGAAACGGAGAAAAAGATATCCCCGGCCAAATGGCTGGAACTGGGCCGGGTCCTGGGAGTATCACTTAACGAACGCAAATGGAACATGGCTCGGACCGACGTGTTCAATATGATTGAAGATGACGTCGTGTTCTGCAAGGAGTTCGGCAAGTCCATGATGTTCGTGGATGAATGCGCCATCGGAAAAACTTACTCGGCCCGTTACCTGTCACGGACATTGAAAAACTGTTTTTATGTCGATGCCAGCCAATGCCGTCAGGAACGCGCCTTTATCAAGGAACTGGCACGTTCTGTCGGTGCCGAACTGGAAGGGACCCTGGAAGATATCAAGGCGTCCACAAAGTATATTTTGAACATCCTTCCCCGTCCGATCGTGATTATAGATGAAGCCGGTTGCCTGTCCTATTCGTCGCTCCAGCTTCTGCATGAGTTCTGGAACGGTACACAGGATACATGCGGATGGTATATGATGGGCGCGGACGGCCTTCGTACCAAGTTACAAAAAGGAAAGGGAAAGTCAAAGAAGCAATCCTATAAGGAACTGTTCAGCCGTTTCTCCAGCAAGTATAACCATGTGGTCCCTTACAACCCGTCTGAACGGTTGGATTTTTACCGGAAACTGATCCGGGACGTCCTTTCGGTAAACATAGCTAACAAGAGCCTTATTGACCGGATCGTTACCCGCTGTCTTGCAACCGACAGTCAGGAGGCCGAAACAGGTTTACGCCGTGCCGAATCATTATTAATCTTAATGGAGGAATAAGGATATGCCTCGCAGATTATCAGTAAGCAATTTGTATAGCCAGAAATTCAAATTCATGCCCTTTACGGGGGAATGGAAAAAGATACTGGGGAATCGTGAAAGGAAAGGCTGCTGGATGATTTACGGCAATGCGAAAAACGGGAAAACGTCCTTTGCCCTACGGCTTGCAAATTATCTGTCTTCCATCGAAAAGGTCCTGTACATCGCGGCGGAAGAAGGCTATGGATATTCGTATACATGGGCTGTTCAAAAAGCCGGCATACGGGAAGACAACAGCGCATTCCATACGCTGGGTTACCTCCCTATGGAAGAACTCAGGAAAGAACTGGAAGAAAACCGGAAAGCGGAAAAAATCGTCTTCATAGACAACCTGATCGCCTATAAGGACGAATTGAAGGGAAACGCCATTGTAGAATTACTCCGTCAATTCCCTGAAACGCTTTTTGTTTTTCTGGATCATGAAGAAGCGGGAGAACCGGCAACATCGGCCGGTATCCTTGCCAAAAAACTCTCTAACGTGTATGTGCAGATAAAAGGTCTCTCCGCATTTGTCACGGTTCGCGGCGGTGACGGTGAAGGAGGCCGGATAGACATTGACGAAAACAAAGCGGCCCTCATTCATGGGGAACGTGAAATCAATTAAGGATATGGCAGCAAAAACAAGAAAAAAAAGGTCTACCCATGCGTTGTTCTGGGAACTGTTAAAGCAGACGAAAGGCTATCAGGAACAGTACAAAGATGTCATAAAAGAAGGACTGGTCTATAATTACAGTGATGGTAAAACGAGTTCACTTTCTGAAATGTACTCTAAATATCCGGGTGAATACAGCCTGATGATAGAGAACATGAAAGGTTCTGGTAAGCAGAAGGCGCAACGTTACGACCAATCCCTGGATAAGGAACGTAAGCGCGTCATTGCTGCGATCTGTGCCTATGTAGACAAATGCAAATATGTTTTCCCCAGCCCTGCGGCGAAAGTCGAATATGCGAAGGCTATCGCAGCCAGGGCCGCGAATTGTGCTTATTTCAATGGTATCCCCCTTAGTCGTTTACGTGCCGTATATGCGGAATGGCGGAACAAGAACGCCGTGGATATTACCGGGAACCCGGAACTGGATTATATCATAACAGAAAACTGATAAAATGCCTCGTGTCAAACAAGAGAAGAAAATCCCGACAGCCTCCCAGCGGGAAGAGTTGTTGCGGTTGGAACGGGAAAGCGATCGGTTACTCGACTTGCTATTTGACGATCCGACCAACCAGGAGCTATTGGACGAACTCAACCGGATAGATGTCGATTACGTCCGTCTGTCCGGAGAAAAATCAATGGAATATTAACAGCATAAATATCAAAGTAACATGTCATTAGATTTAAGTAAACTGTCAAGCAAGGAACTGAAAGAGTTGCTGGCAAAAAAGAGAGAAGAAGAACATCAGACGGCACTGAAAAACCGTGAAGCCTATGAGGGCATTCGTGCCGAATTGGTGCAACGGGTTGAAAACAAGGTCCGGGCAGTATGTGAGGAAGTCAAGGGACTTCATAAGTTTTGCGTGGATGAACTGGGGGCGTTCCGTGATACGCTCGCAGAATACGGCCAGCTTCGTAATCCCGGCCAAATGAATTACACCGTGCAGGAAGGCAATTTCCGGATCGAGGTGAAAACATGCAAGATCAAGAAATTCGATGAACGTGCCGATGTAGCCGCCAGTCGCCTGATCGAGTTCCTGCAAAGTTGGATCAAGGAAAAGAAAGACGGGACGAACGATCCGATGTATCAATTGGCAATGACTCTTTTGGAGCGTAACAAGTATGGCGATCTCGACTACAAATCCGTCAGTAAGCTGTATGAATTGGAAGAACGTTTCAATAACCCGGAGTACAGTTCCATCATGAGCCTTTTCAAAGAATCCCATTTGGTCGAAGCCTCTTCCACGAACTTCTACTTCTACGAGAAAAACGATCTCGGCGTATGGATGAGACTGGAACCGTCGTTCAACCGCTTATAAAAGTCAAATCCGTGACACTGACCCGGGGACACTGGATATATGTCTGCCCATGCGGCTTTCAGTATTCGGTGAGCTGGGTCCCCAAGACAACAAGCAAACATGCTTTGTATTGCTTTCGTTGTAAGGGGCAAAACGGAAGATATTACAAGGTTATGGATGAGAGACTGGAATTTACCGAGAACTGGAACGGTAAGCTGAATTGCAGCACTTTTACGACCATGAGGCTGCATAACCCGCAAAAATATTGTGTGGGAGCCATAAAACAAATATACCTGAAAGGGATATGGAAAGGTAACGCAAAGGTGATAGATGTAAAACGCATCTACCTGAAGGACATAAACCTTTATGTTGCCAAGCTGGATACAGGCTTGCCGATTGACAAATGCCGGGACTTGTTCCGGAACATGTACAAGAAACGCCCCATAAATTGGGAAACTCAGCTAATAGACCTGTGTCTATTGGAATATCAGAAAGAAAGCAAAGAACCTACATTATTTAAAGAATAACATTATGCACAGTTGGTTTACATGCCGTATCTCCTATGAAAAGGTACTGGAGAACGGACTACAGAAGAAAGTAACGGAACCCTACCTGGTGGATGCCTTGTCATTTACCGAGGCAGAAGCCAGAATCGTAGAAGAGATTCGTCCTTTTATATCCGGGGAATTTACCGTTGCGGATATCAAACGAGCACATTACAGTGAGCTTTTCTTCAATGAAAACGGTGATCGCTTTTATAAGGTCCGTATCTATTTTATAACCTTGGACGAGAAAAGCGGAGCGGAAAAAAGGACTCTTGCCCGCATGCTGGTACAGGCTTCTTCTTTGAAAGATGCCATTTCCATTTTTGAGGAAGGCATGAAAAAAACACTGGCTGATTACAGACTTATAGAAGCCAGTGAAACCCAGATCATGGATGTTTTCCCTTTTAACGGGGAAGCCGGTCAACAGGATAAAACGGAGAATCCCCCAGAAAACAATGACAGCAAGTGAATTTTACTCCATAAGATGGCGGTCCGGTATGCGGATCGCCATCGGAAACCTGCTGGAAGAAGTCGTCTCTGTCGACTTCAAGGATCGCTGCATTGCAATCGAAGACAGGAAAGGCTTAGTTTGGATCAATAGTGAATTTGTAACATTAAAACATCCCCCAATGAGTGAGTTAAAACATACCCTGGATATAACCCCGCCAGCCGATAAACGGCTCGTGGAAAAAAAGGCGGTCAGAAACCTCGAATGCCCTACCTGTCACGGGACAGGCGGTTTCAAGGATGGAAGAGGTCATAATGACGACCATTATACGGAATGTGCCCAGTGTGACGGAACCGGAAAAGTAAAAGCAATCATAACAGTCGAATGGGCTCCGGATTACAATTAAATAAAAAGAATATGGAGAAAACAAAAATCTTATCCTGGCCGGATTTTTATCGGGACCGGGTACGAAACAGAGAATACGATGAGTATTTCCGTAAGAAATACGCCCGTTTCTTGACAGAAATAATCTTGAACATTAAAAGACTTAGTAACCTGATGTCTGGCGAAGTCGTGCTAAAGGAAGAAGGTTGTGGCATTGGAAGCGTGGTAAAGAACCTGTCGCAGTTTTATCCTAAACTGGCTAAGGAACTAACCGAAGAGGAAATAAATGAAAATGCCGGTGACGTTACCAAGATTATATTTGCGGACCTGGATTCAGGAATATTAGATCTATGCAGGAATAACACCCGTTTTATGAACCTGGGCAGATACCTTGAAAAGGTTCCCCGATTTTATACCAGAGAAAATATCCTGGAAAAGAAATTCTTTGAACCCGGTACGATGGTTGTCACACATGGAGTATTGGAACATTTTTCCGATCCGGATATCACCCGCATATTATCTACCTACGAAGATTCTTGTGTGTCCTTCCAGGCCCATTATGTACCGACATCCGGATACCGGAAACCATCGTTCGGCGATGAACGTCTCCTTCCGGTTGATTACTGGAGTTCCTTGGTGAAACCGGACTACTACATCGTCGATAACGACGGGCTGGATTTATATATGTTTAAGTGTGGTGAACAAATTAAAAAAGCGGTATGACAATAGAAGGTTATGAAAAGGCCGGTATTATTCTCGGTCGGATATCTCAGTTAAAGGCATTGAAGAAACGGATGGAGGAACACCCAAAAGCAGGAGTAGGAATGATAGATTCCCGTGGCAGTTTCTTCGAAGTCACGGAGTTTGTGAAGCCTCATGAACTTAGTGATATGTACATCTCACGTATCCAGGAACTGATCGATACGTTGCAAAATGAATTTAACTCGCTATAGATATGACGGCAAAACGTATTCCCCGGCAGATAAAGCCGGACACGGCAAAAAACGTATCGTCTTTGGATGACATCATCCAAAGACAGATGTGGCGGGAAAAAAGGCTGATCCCTGTCCGGATCAATAAAACGACAATTGTATTACGAAATAGAAAATGATACGCAAAGGAGACAAGTTTAAGGTGCATTGGGCCGGTCATACATGTTATGAAGGCCGAATATACCAGGTCTTCGATTATACATGACTGCACATGTCCCAATCCTAACTGCTTCGTAAACGGTAAACCGGAAGTTCCCCGCAGACCCCACGCCCATATCAGGGCGGATTTGATTAAATGCCCGTACCCGCAAATGGAGATGAGAGATTTTATCTTTAACGGGATCGATGAAGAAACGTTGATTGATATTGAAAATTCAACTTATCATCTGGAGATCGTACGGGAAAAAGGCGATCAATTGTCATTGTTTTAGTTCTAACAGATAAAAAATAGCTTATTAATATGAGGAAGCAAAGCTGGAAAATGCACTTTTATAAAGGAGTCCCCTGCCGATGGGACGGAGACCGTTACGATGAAGAAAGGGAGAATTATATTTTTGAGGCCGACCTGTATATCTCAGGCTATGAAAGGGGCCGTTCTTCTGCGGTCATGCTTCTTGTCCCATTTAAGGATAAGAATAAAGATTTCTTTTCCCATAAATTCCATTACCGGGTATTTATGAGTGATATCGAAGATATTGTAAAAGGAATGGTTAGAGGCCGGATAAAAGGTTCTTTCACCTGGGTAAAGAAAGGTTCCGATTATGGGATTCAACTGGTTAAAGTAACAGATCGAAAAAATGGAAATGCAGAAATTAACAGGGATTAGATAGACGGATTTTGTTCGGAGCAGTTCAATGCTAGTACTGAGAGAAGACCGATTAGCTTAATTTCAGAAATTGATCCCGGCAAGTACAAAAAACTACCGGGATTAATTTTCTCAATTTAATAATGTAAGAAAACATGAAAAGTGTTACAAGATTGAGAGAGGGTATTTCACAGTATAGTTATACCTGGATACTTCCAGCCTTGTACCTCATTAATATCATTGCCATTATCTATAATAGGCAGTTCCAACAAGGCTTTAATTTCATTGAAGGATTCTTTTACTTCAATAGATGTACAATTAGTGTGGTTTAAGCCTATTGTCACATTTTTAAACTGTTGTTTAACATATACTATATGAGAAACATTGATAATTACTTGTTGACCATCTTTCTGTGTTAACTCTAAAAACTGTTTCATCTTTTTTTGTTTAAAAGTTAGTAATAACATATATTTAACAAAAATTGTTCCATCTGGACAAAGTGACAAAAAGACAGGAATAGCTTAAATCACGAAATATACTAGTTATGAAGAGAAAAGGACGCTCTGGAGCGTCCTTAAAGACTATCACCTTAAGAAGGTAATATGTCACATCGTCTTTTTTCCAGTACGTTTTGATAACGGCGAGTTTTATAGTTACTAAATCTTTTTTTCATTCGACTCCAGACTTCACTATAAATAATATTTACCCATGGTAAAATAAAAAACTCGATCAACAATATATGGTTGTCATTCAACCATTGTATATAGTTTTCCATAATATTAAAATTAATAAAAGAAAAACCCGTCACGCATGGCGTGATACAAAGTTAGAAAAAATCAAGTATCCTATGTACTGATGAGATTGAAAATAGAAGAAATATCATAAATGAAGGTTTCGATTATACACATGGGAAAGTAGTTACAAGTGTTAAATTTATTAAGATCAAAAAATACACAGAAGTATATATAGCTGTTTTCTGAAAAATATGTATTTTTATATCCTATATAGTCACTTTAAGAATATATACAATGATAGAGCAAGTTTTTGATTTTAAGAACCAAAAGTATAATTCTCTTGAGGATATCAAGGATAAGCTGGATTATTTTCGAAGCCTTAGTCAAAATGGTCTTCACCACCTAAATAAACTCGAATTGGAAAAACTTAAAATGGAATTTGTTAAATTTCTAAATATCAAATTTACATTTTTTGCTGATACTCATCCTACCAGATTATTTAGAGTAACAGTTAACAAGTCATTATATGAAGGTAAAAATGTCCGACTCCAAAAGATTACAGATTTGGTAGGTCCTCCTAAGGGCTTATCAAATTACGGTAGATGTAATTTGCAAGGAGAAAGTGTATTTTATGCTGCTTTAGATGCAAAAACTGCAATATGGGAAGTTCAACCACAAATAGGGGATTTGATAACAATAAGCGAATGGGAAATAAAAAAAGATGAAAAATTAAATACTCATTTTATTTATCATCCCTCCGCAACAAACTTAAGTAAAGAGAGTTTAGATGCTAATAAGTCATGGGACTGTTTTAAAAGACAGATAAAGCCTGAAGATGCTAAATTTTTTGAAGAACTAATAAAATTCTTATCGGAGGAATATATGAAAAAAGTTAAACAAGGTGAAAATCAGAATTATCTTTTTTCTGCCAACTATTCATCAAGGCTCATTCAATCTAAGCCGGATTCTAACGGCTTTAAAATAGATGCTATCTGCTATCCTAGTATCAAGATGGAATACGGATTGAGCAATTTAGCAATAAACAATGATTGTGTATTGGAAAAGCTTAATTTGAAAAAGATCACTGTTTATGATGTTGTTAATGTGGATTATAATACAAGTAAATTGAAGGAGAATGATTTTATACAGTGTTCACCTATGGTAATATCTACTAATAATTTTGATTATCAAAACAATAGAATCATTTATAATTTAGATGAAGAATTAAAATTAGCTATGAAACTAAGAGAACGATACTATTAACCTACTGTTATCATAATAACATGTATTTACCAATGAAGATATAATTTTATATCGAACGTTATTTGAACATGATTAAAAGCCTGTTCGGGATCAAGAATAAAAATCTTTTCCCGAAACAGGCTTTTTTATATCCATAAGTTGCATCGTATTGAGTATGACCGTAATTTTGTCATATAAACTGACAAAAGGAACATGTCTAAGGGTAGGAATAAGAATTTGATAAAAAAGAGGAACGAGGCTTTGATCCGGCGTTATTACTATTGGACGGAAGTTCGCCGCCGCCGTTTCGACGATGTCCTTAAAATCCTGTCGGAGGAGGAATTTTTTCTGTCGGAGGAAAGAATACTGTCCATAATCCGGGAGGCCGGAAACCGGCATGAAAAAGACAGTGTGCCGGTTCCTCAGTCGCCACACCGCCGTATGCCCCGTATTACGGAAAAACAGCTAAGCCTGTTCCGTTAAGCCGGTTCTTCATCCACGATACATTCATAAGTGCTTTCATACACCTTTATTATGCCAGGCAGGCTGTACCATCTTGACGATATCCTTTCAAGGGTGGTGGCGTTGGCCGGTTCTATCTGCCGGATGACGGAATGCAGCTTCTTGAACATTGCGATCCGCTCTGAGGCTTTACCCGCCACCCCGCTCGTATAATGTGTATCGTCGTAACAATCCAGGCAGAGTTTTATCGTGATGGTGAAGGTTCCCCGCTGGTATTCGTCCGTTATGGTCTCCCAGGCGACTCCTTCCATGTTTATCAGGACGGCGGGGAATGTTACCGGATAATGGTCCTCTTCGGTTTGCAACTGCCCGTAGTCTTCATCGACCAGGCTGACGGACGGCATGTTTTCAGCTATGGCCGTCTGAATTTCATTGAATAAATCTTCCATAGTTCGTTTGATATGTTATGAGTTTAAAACCTTTCGTGTTTCCTCTTCCACGATATTCTTTACCTTTTCATCCAGTTCTGTGGAATGGCCCATGAACCGGCGTTTTGGAATACGAAGGCGGCTTTTCTTTGTCAGGGCCAGCCTTTTCCATACTTCCGCCTCTTCACCAGCTTTTGCCGTTTTCTGCTTCCTGACCTTTGCGGAATCCCCTTTGGCGATCTTCGCCCCGGAAAAGAATTTGGCCCAGGCGAACTTTCTCATTTTGGGAGTCACTCTTATTTCTGCCCCGTTGTTATGATAAGGGGCATATTTGACATCCGTGGAAACAATCACTTTCCGGCTTTCAGGGGTGAAATGGATACTTTTCATAAGATGGTCCTGGCGACTGAGCAAAGGCCCGTAACGGTATTCGGCCCTGGCGGAACTTATTTCTTCACGCCGTGTCTTTTTCCATTTTTTCAAACCGTTGTCATTCCACCCGCCGTCACGGAAATTCTTCCTGAAGTGGTTGACGGCCGCATTCCCGACTTTTTTGGGTAGGGTCACGTCAAGCAGTTTTTGAAAAGAAGCCTTCTGCTTTTTCAATTTACCGATCAATCTGTTAAAGTCACTCATGTTTGCTTTTGGTTTATAATAAAATATGTATCTTTGCCAGCAAAGAAGAAAGAGTATCCTATTGTACTGGGTTGGATTGCACATCCTTCACTAAAGGCTTTGGTTACTCTTTCTTTTTTATGTTTTCCACAATGGAATAGAACACGAGTTCCCCGCCTGTCATTTCCCTTATCACAGCAAAAGAAGGTTCACCATCGATATCTATCTCCACGTAATGGTATCCTTTCACCATCGGATTCCCTTTTTCATCGGAGGCATATTTGGCATAACGACCGTTTTTCAAGAGGCTTTCAATATTCCTTACAGCTTCGTTCTTTTCCATCGGTGACTTGTGCGGCTGGTTCAAAGCTTCTTTTATTCCTCCGACCGTAAAGGAAACGGGAGCCCCCAATCCGGGAGCCATGACCGTCTTTCCGACCAGGTTCCCGACAGCCCACGATTTTATCTCCTGGCGTTGCCTTTTTACATCTTCCTTTAAGTTCCTTCCTTGGCCGAGTGTTTCCCTGAATATGAATTTCCTTACGGCCTCTTTCGCTCCCTTATAGGCATTTTGTATATACGGATGGGTATCGCTAAAAAGTTTTGCGTCCCTTCCGGGGTTATTATCCAGTCCGGGAGCCGGGGCATATAGATTTCCGGTATCAGGGATATCCGTTTCCGCCTCGTCCGTCGCTTCCAGGCTGCATTTGCAATTCCACCTGTCTCCTGGACGATGTGCCGACCAGAAAGGATCGTCTATCGAACGGATTATACCCCAAAACACACGGTGGTCCTCTCCGGGATGTACGCTTGTACTTTCCACCCAGCGCAAGCGGGGAAGTACATCCTTATCCCGTTCGAAGCGTCTCCAGTCGCTTGCCTGGTGCGCACGGATCACGGCCGTGGCGTATTCCGTCTGCAACCATGATTCAAGATGAAGCGGGGAGACGAACTTTTCCACGTCCCGTTTGAAAATGTCGAAAGGTTTCAGCTGCCCGTCTTCATCCAGAAGCTGGGATGCGATGTCGTTTTGAAAGCGATGCGCCTTGAAGGCGGCAAAGACGGCATTATTATAACGCAGTTCCCGATAGAATGCGTAATCGTCCTGAAAGGGGCTTCGTTTATGGAACCCGGTATCTGTCGCCTCGTTAAAGGCCTTCCAGAACTCATTCCACAAGCCTCTTTCTATATCTGTCAATGTGTTAAAATCCTTTCCGTATATTTTTCGGATCGCCTCTTGCAGAACTTTCCCGTCAAAAACGAAACCCTCTTCCAGGGTGTCGGCATACAGTCCGTTCATTACCATCCTAAAGCCCCCTTGCTTTTGGGGGCTTTTCCGAAAAAACGGGATGTCAGATTTTTAAAGAAGGTCCGTATCATTTTCCCTTTGACCGCCCTTTTGGGTGTGAAGCTTACGTTTTTGCTATTATGTTCCGTTCCTTTCGTCTCTTCCTTTTGACCGGTTCCTTGTTCCTTCAGGCGTATTTTCACATCTTCTTTTTCTCTTTCCCTTTCGGCGGTGATTTCATTATAGTTATCCGGTTTGTTCAGGCCGAACTCGTCATATAACTGGTCATGACTGATCGGCAGTCCGAGTGAGGACAGTTTCGTGATGATATCGATTCTCTGCGTCTGGTTGGAATCTTTGGGAATGACAAACGAGAATTTACCACCTTTCACGTTAATGCCGAAAGATTCGAATATGTCGGTCATCTGATAATTCAGGACATTGAGGACAAAGAGCTTATCCTGTGCCAGGAGCTTGTCTTCTATTTTTTTATGGACTTCACCCAAAGCCTGTGTCCCTTTTTCCCCGGCTTCGGTGGTCAGCGTGTTGCCCAGGACATGTTTGCTTATTTCCGAATTGCAGAAAGCCGCCAGGTTTTTGTACAAATCACTGGAACCGGACTTATTCCCTGCCTCCAGTAGTTTCAGGCCCGTCCCGTCAGGATGGATGTAAACGGAAGAACCGCCTGCTTCATGTGCGTCCTGCATGAGATTGTAACGTTCCCGGTCGTCATTGCCGTTATAGGTATATTCCCGGATCGGCTGTCCGAAGAGTTCCGCAAACTGTGCCCAGTCGGATACATCCGCCCGCTTGTACAAAACCCAGGGGATATCCTTTATCAATTCACCCAGTGCACGGGGTTTGCCGACAAAAAGAAGGTTGTCGTATTCATCCCACGCCGTCCCGTGTATATCGGTCTGCATCCGAAGGATCAGCTTTCGGATAGGGTCCACATGCTTTCTGGGAATAAGGTCGTAAGACAACCATCCACCCTCGTCTATCCCAAACTGGAACAGGCTGCCTCCCCACCAGGCCGTATCGAGCAGGTCCGAAAGGAAGTCCAGGAACCAGGGGGATTCAAGCATTTCCCCGATGGCTTTGTCCGGCTTGCCGTCACGGCTGAACTCTATCTGCGAAGACAACACGGCCGACTTTCTTTTTTCCAGGACGGAAGAGAGGTGAGTATCGAGCAGGATGGTATCATACAAGTCGTATAACCTGGCACGGTTCGGAAAATCGATCCGTTCAGCCTCCGTTACGGCCTTCATGTAATGACTGATGTCCATCTGCCAGCGTCTGGCCTGGGTCAATATGATCGTATTCCCGCCTGCGGGCTGGTTAAACAATCCGCCAGATGTGATCGGTTTGGTTATGTTTCCGGTTTTGGTTCTCCGTCTTAATTTCTTTTTCATTTGAATCGGTTTTGTTTGCTGTTTATATATCGTTAGAAATGGTTGCATCGTTTCCGGTTTCCCCCGAACAGGTAGGATACCGTCTTATTCTCATCCTGAAGGGTCGGGGCTCCGTTTATCACGACATTGCCTTTCTGTATTCCCTTTAACCACTCCACTGCCCTTTCATAGCGATTTTCCCTCAAAGAAGACATTTTCGCGGGATTGCCCAGCGAATAAATATGGTATACCGCTATATCCAGGCACATCATAAGGATCAGCGGATGCCGTTCTTCGCCTCTGGCGGCAAAGATCCTGTCCACGTCATAACGTCCTGCCATATATGATTTCATTTCCTCTATGGCCCGGTCCTCGCAAATGTCCAGGATCGAATTGTCCTCCCTTGTTATTGCGTCAATGATTTCCCGGTGCACGCTTGCATCATAGTCGTTCGGTTCAATGTACTGCATCATAATCTGTATTTGTTTTTACTTCTGAAAGCCTTTACCGGTATTCTTATCATCGGTTGAAGCTCCAGGCACTTGTTGTCAATAATACGTTTGGCTCCCTCTATGCAGTCCGGCCCGTCGGCGGGATATGTCAATTGGAGGTTGAACAGGAGGAACTGTTCCGCAAGGCGGACCATATCCGGATTCTCTTTCTCATCCTGGTTGAAGATGAGACGTCCTTCACGGTTGAGCGGCTCCAGGTTGGCTTCTATGCGGGTGGCTTTTTCCGTTTTCTTCTCTTCATCGGGACGGATATTGATCCGTTTGCCTTTTTCTTCGCACTTTGCTTTAAGAAGGGGACGGAAAACCTGCTGGAAGAACGGGTCCTGGAGTGAATTGTTTTCCATATAATGATAGACGGATACTTTTCCACGGACAAAATCGTCCAGAAAGAAATACCAGTCAATAAAATCGGAGTTCAACCCGCGATTTAGGAATCCCTTGATGACATAATATATGCCGTCTTTCTCACCGACCAGCCAAACGGCTTTATAGGAACTTTTCCCCTTCTTGCTTTGTCCCGGTGACGGGTCGCCGTAAACGACAAGAAACTTGAACCGTCCAAGGGGCGGAACCTTCCCCCAATGGAGTTCCTTAAATATTTCCCCCTCACTGACCGGGTTATTGAAATATTCGGTTTGCCCGGATGCCGCACTGATTTTTCCCAGGATTTCATCGATCATTTCTTCCGTGTTCTTCTGGGGCCAGGTACTGTTCCCTTTCTCATCCCGAATATTGACAATGTCCCAATGATCGGCCATCTTGCCGGCCCTGACGACACAGCAATCCTTTGCAATGATGTTGCCACAGAAAATAATGGTGACCGGTACGGCCGGGTCCCGGGTTCCGTAAACGGCCTTTTCCCAAAAATTCCACATGTCTTTTATACGTTCGGCATTTCTGCACGCTTCGTCGGTATCGAAGTCGTCGACCAGCAACATGTCCGGACGGTAGGATTTGTTTCTCGATCCGCGCGGGGCGTTTCCGTAGCCGATGGCCCGGAAGGCCACGTCGCATTTGGTGATAAATTCTTCATCCGTCCATTTTGCTCCGATTTGTTCCCCGTAATAAGCCCTCAGACGCAGGTTGCTTTCCAGTTCTTTCCTGTACGGATCAAGCAGGCGGACCGCCGCTCCCTGGGTGGCGCTGACCATCATTATATTATGCTTGCGTCCGGTCAGGACCAGGTAAAGCACGATAAACATGACGACGGTACTTTTGGCCAGGCTTCGCGCCCAGGAAAGGACCTCGAACCATTCATCGTTTTTTATGCACCGCTTGATCGCTTTTATATGAAAAGGGGCAAATTCATATTTTGCATATTCAGGAAAGAAAAACGTGATCCATTCCAAAACGTGCGCTTCCAGGTAAGCCCTGTGCTCATCCATTTCTTTTCGGTTCTTATGGATGACGGGTACATCCGCCATCAAGGACTCGAAATAATTTTCCCACCTGCGTAACGCTTCTCTGTCTTCCGTCTTCATAGCGTGGTTTTAATGAACGTGTCCCATAATACGCCGAACTCCTTGGCCTTTTCGATATCTTCGCTCCTTAACCATGAAAGGAACCGCATTCCCGACGAAATCAGGTCTTTGAGGCCGGCGTCCTTTTCCAGCCGGTCAACGGCCTGGGAAAGTTTCTGAATAGTGGCGGCCTCTGATGCGTCTGCGAACCGTTTCCCTTCCGGTTTGGCAGAAATAACCTGGTTAATTTCCGCGATTTGCCGGTGCAGGTTGTTGATCTGCTGTTCACGGGTCATGGTCATGCCGACTTTCAACTCGGCCCACTTCCCCTTATCGCACCAGGATATGATCGTACGGCGACTGACCCCGACCTTTTCGGCAATCTCCGCCTGGGTTAAATCTTCCCGGATATACAGGACTTTAGCCCATTCCCTTTTCTGTTGATTGGTTAAATCTGTCATTTTCAATGTTGATTTTGGCTATGAAATTTTCCTCAAAATTCGACTTTATATAAGACTCCGGCAACTTTTATCCGCATGATACGGCGGTGTGGCGGCATGATACCCGTGCGGGAGCGGCATGATAAAAAAACGATTTGCAGGGGTGGTTTTTTGCCCGGAAATTTGCACCAAAACATGACGCAAATGGCAAAGCAATTTTTCAACATGATAGCTTCCGAGGACGGTACGGCCTGTATCTTACTGTATGGTGACATTGGCTGCGGCACGGATGAGATACGGAGCTCGGAGATAGTCAGGGAGCTTATGGAACTGACATCCCTTTATAAAAAGGTGGATATCCGGATCAACTCCATGGGCGGTGACGTATTTGCCGGACTTGCCATATTCAACGCGCTTCGAAACAGTGGCTCGAATATTACATTATATATAGATGGCGTGGCAGCCAGCATAGCCAGCGTGATAGCTTCCTGCGGAAAGCCGGTATATGCGAGCCGTTACGCCCGCCTGGTGGTACACAGCGTATCGGGCGGATGTTACGGGAACAAGGAGGACCATAAACGTTGCATAAACGAACTGGAATCCCTGGAAGAGACCCTGGCCGATATCTATTCCGCAAAATCAGGGAAGGACCGGGAAGAGATCAAATCTTCTTTTTTTGACGGGAAGGACCATTGGTTCACGGCGGAAGAAGCCTTAAAGGAAGGCTTGATCGATGGCATATACGATACGGAACCCGTCGAAGAGGCCTCTTCCCCTGAAGAAATATACCATGTTTTCCAAAACCGTTTAAAACCAAACCCAAATACAATGTTTACAGACGAATTAAGAAAGAGACCGTCATTCGCCAATCTGGCAAGTGACGAAGAAATGCTCCGGCACATCGGACACCTGGAAACGGAAGCCGGACGCGTATCCGGCTTGACAGCCCAAATCACCGAGCTTCAGAGTTCCCTCCAAACGTATAAGGACAAGGAAGAAAAAGAAGCCGAAGCCAAAAGGAACGCCCTGGTCGACGCAGCCGTAAAGGACGGCCGTATCCGTGAGAACCAGAGAAAGATGTACCAGGACCTTTTAGTATCCGATCCGGAAAATGCGGAGGCGGTGCTTAAATCCCTGAAACCGTCCCGCCGTGTGCTGGACGATATCCAGACTACCCGTGAGGAGGAAACCTCCGCATGGGAAAACAGAATGAAACAAATCAAAGACAACTTAAAATCTTAACAAAACGATGATTAAAGTAACCAATACCAACTATGCGGGTGAAGTGCTGGAAATGCTTCTTACCCGGGCCGCAACAAGCAACGAATTAGTAGAAAAGGGACTGATCCACATGGAACCGGGTGTGGAAAAAGCGTATTTCCTTCCCCGCATGAAGACGGGAAAGATGCTTCAAAAGCGCAAGGAAATGCCAACCAGCCAGGACAGCAAGGGGGATTTCACGTATGACGAACGTGCCTTGACCCCGGTGGACTTCATGGCATACACGGAGTTCAATCCCCGTTCCTTTGAAAATATCTGGCGCAAATGGCAACCAAAAGGGAACCTCGTGTTTTCGGAGCTTCCGGCAGAGGGACAAAACGCGTTGCTGCGTGAAATGTCCAAACAGGTAAAATTCGAACTGGGATTCCACTTCATCAATGGCGTACTGGGCGATGACGACGACCACCTCTTTAACGGCATCGTCACCCGTATGTTAAGCGACAAGGACGTCATCTATGTGGTTTCCGGTGAAACGTCCATGCTGAAAAAATTGAAAGCCGTGAAGGACTCTATTCCGACCACCATGAGAAGCAATCCGGGACTTAGAATCCTGATGAGCGTAACGGATTTCGACCAGTATGACGAAGAATTGACCCAGCAGCCCAACAAGGGGGCCAACTATACGGACATGAACGTTGAGCGCTACAAGGGCATCCATATCGTTCCGCTCTCTTCATGGCCGGAAGGTCTCATCGTGGCCACCGTCTGTGGAATGGATTACGATACGAACCTCTGGGCCGCCGTCAACCTTGTGGACGACATGGACGTGATCCAGATCGATAAAGTGACGAATGCCGGTGAAAAGTATTTCTTTAAAATGCTGATGAAGGCGGACACGAATATCGCCTGGGGTGAAGAAGTCGTCCTGCTGGATTCCAGGGAGGTGGAAGATGCGGAACTTAGCGGTACGACCATTACGCTTAAAAGCCCGTCCGGACAGATCGAGATCACGCCGGAAGCAGCCGCAACCTACAGCATTACCGGCGACGGCGTTATTCTGGGCGCTCGCTTGTGCATTGCCAATAAGGCCACGGAAAAGGAAAATGTAATCACTATCGGAACATTTGACATAGAAGCGGGCAAAACCGTGACTGTCGGATATGACGGCAAGAATTGGTTCAAAGCGGCAGGAGGCGCTAAGGCGTGAAGACTTCGGAGAAAGGAAAAGCCCTTATCCGGGAATTTGAATCGCTGCGCTTGGAGGCTTACCGTTGCCCCGCCGGAGTCCTGACCATCGGTTACGGTCATACGGCAGGCGTAAAGGAAGGCGACCGGATCGATAAAAGGCGTGCCGAGTATTTCCTTGATAAAGACCTGGAAGACGTGGAAGCGGTCATAAACCGCGAATGTCCGGGGGTGAACCAGAACCAGTTCGATGCGCTTGCCTCATTCGTTTTCAATCTGGGGGTAAAGAAATTTCTTTCCTCCACGCTGCTTAAATGCGTGAAGGCGAATCCTGGCAATCCCAATATCCGGGGCGAATTTCTAAGATGGATAAAGGCGGGAGGCGTCACCCTGTCGGGATTGATGCGCCGTCGCCGTCGGGAAGCGGAACTGTACTTTTCATAAAGGAAGGAGGTTTTCCCGATGGACCATTTCCTGGACATACTGCAAACGGTATTTAGCGCCAGTGGCTGGATTTGGGGTGTCCTGTTGTTTTTCCAGACCCGCAAGCTAAAGAAGGCGCAACTGGTAAAAGATACCCGGGCGGTATGGCAGGAAATAGCCGAATCGAACAACGAGTCACTTTTAAAACAAAACGAAAGACTGATAGAATTGCATGAAGAATTTTGGAAACTTAAAGACACTCTGGAAATGGTGCTGCACAAAATTGTTGTCTGTCGCCATTATGATCGCTGCCCTGTCCGCATTCTCGTGCAGGAGCACGAAGGGAACTTCTACCATAGAAGGGGCGGACAGTCTCCGATGGGACAAAAAGGTTTCCGTCACGCTCGCGACAATCCCGTCGAGCCTGGCCAGGATGGAGATACCGATCGACAGCCTCCGTAAGCTCCCCGAGGATGCCGTCTATGAGAAGAAAGAAGGCAAGGCAACCGTAAAGGCCAGTGTAAAAGACGGGACGCTTCTGGTTTCCGCCTCCTGCGACAGCCTCCAGGCGCTGGTCTACAGCCAGCAGGAAGCACTGGTGCGTATACGTGATACGCTGGAGCAGTACGAAAGCCAAAAAGGACCGGATGTATTTACATTTTGGATGCAAATCAAATGCTATTTGACCGGTGCTTTAATAGGATTTACGTTGACATATTTTATAACCAAAATCAGAAAATAACAATGGATAAGAAAAAGACACGTTCCATCGGACTCAAGAAAGCGATGTTCGGGGATGTAAATCCCGAAGGAGGAATGCCTTCGGCTGAGAACCTCCTGCAATTGGGGAATACGCTGAAAGGGACGGCTTCATTCAACACGGAAGAAGACAGCGCCCAGGATTTCTACTCGGAGGAGAACGGTTCCACCCCTGAAGAATCCGTTCTGACGGAACCGGGGTTGAAACAGGTGAAGCTGAATCTTATGGAATGGGACAACGAGACGCTGAAAAAAGTTTTCGGGGGTACGACCAAAACGGAAGATGTCACCGTCGAGGGCAAGACTTACAGTGTCGAGAAGTTCGTAGCCCCTAAGGACATGGTCACTGTCGAAATGGCCGTAAGGGTCATCAGCCTTTACAACGTATGTATCGACATTCCCCGTGCCTAGGTCAAGGCCCGTTTCGTATGGAACCTGACACGTACCGATATCGCCCAGATCGAAATCACGGCAAAGGCAATGGCTCCGATCGGAGCAAACGACGGTCCGTATGAGGTGTATAAGCTGGGTGAACCCAAAGCGGAAGAAGGAGCATAAGGATGGGACGCAAACTTCGTGAATCGGATGCGGCCGGGGCAATGCTGGATGACACGATAGCGATAGACATTCCGGCGCCCTGGTTGCTCCGAAAGTTCGGGCAGAAAAGTATCCGGGCATATTTCCGTCTTCCGGTTTATGCGACTCTTTTAAGGATCAGCAAGATGTATACCCGCCTTGGAATAGACCTGACAAGGCTTCAAAAAGGGGAACTGCATGAGGTGATGCACATCATCGCCAAACATGGAAAGAGGGTTTCCCGTATTGTTGCGACAGGGCTGCTTAGGGGTGGAATAACGAATTTTCTATTTTGCCGGTTGCTGGCCTGGTATCTTAGAAATCACATGACATCGCTCGGCATGGCGCAACTGGCAAAGATCATGTTGTTGCTTTCAGGCGGTGAACATTTCGCCAGTATTATCAAATCGGTCGGTCTGATGAGCGTGACCAGTCCGGTTTTGAGCCAGAAGGAAACGAGGAGTTAACGGTGGAATTTATTCCGCCCCATAGCCCGTTTGGACAAATAAAACAAATTATGGAGGCCGGTTTCACCTATCATGAAATCATGTATGAAATTCCCTGGTGCGTGATACTTAACATGATTAGCGACACCGGAGAAACCAGAAAAAAACAGGAAAATTCAGATTTAGAAGAAGGTGAACCGATCAGTTCCGAACAGGAGGAATTGGAGTTCTTCGGTTTAGCTTGAAAAGTGTTATGAACGAGACAGTACAGGTTACATATAAATTCGGCGGGGACCTCGACAAAAAAGTCGAGGAAGTAACGCTGGGTATCAAAGGGCTGCGGGACGAGTCGGAAAGCACATTCCGCCGTTTACTGGAGTCCAGCGATAACACGTTCAATTCCATGAGCGAAAATAACCGTCGCCTTGCTGTCAGCATTCAGGAAAACATCAATACCCTCCGGCAATTATCGGCAACGGAAGAATCCCTGGATAATAGCAGGGCGCAGGGGAACATATCGACAACCGCCTATCTTGAAACCAAAGCCAAATTAGTAGTAAGGGAAAATGAACTCCGTGAGGCGATCATTACCGGGACACATACTTTAAACGAACGGATAGGCAAGGAAAAAGAGGCAGTCGGTTCCTTGAATTCGTTGCGCGGTAGTATGATGTCACTCGTTGATACCTACCGGTCCATGAGCAAAGCCGACCGGGACGGGGAAGCGGGCAGTCAGCTACTTACAAAAATCCAAAACCTTGACAAGGAGATCGGCCAGGCAGAAAACCGTCTGGCCGGCCTCCGCAGTGCCGGAGGAACCACATTTAACAGCCTTAACATGTCCGTCCAGCAGGTGGCGAGGGAACTTCCCTCGCTGACCATGGGCGTGAATACCTTTTTCCTGGCCATATCAAATAACATGCCGATCCTGATCGACGATGTAAAACGGGCACGCCAGCAATATGCGTTCCTCAAAGCAGAAGGACAGGCGGCTACCCCGGTATGGAAACAACTCGCATCGTCCATCATTTCATGGCAAACGGCGTTAGTTGTTGCCATCACCATGCTTTCCATGTACGGGAAGGATATTATCGCCTGGGGACAGGATTTGTTCTCTGCAAACAAGTCACAACGCCTGTTGACCGAAAGTTTGCAGGAATTTAACGAAGAACTGCTGAAGGAACGCCAGTCACTGGAAGAAGTATTCAGCCGGCTGAACAAGACAAAGGAAGGGACGGAAGGCCGGAGAAAAGCCATCAACCAAATCAATGACCTGTATGGAAAATACCTTCCTAATTTGTTGTCGGAAAAAAGTTCACTGGATGAAGTAAACGCCGCTTATAAACGGATTACCGCATCGATCAGGGAAAACGCAGCGGCAAAAGCTCAGGCTTCGGCTACAAGCAAAGTTGCGGACAAGGCGCTCAAAACACAGGCGGAGGCTTTAACTTCCATGCGTAACGAACTGAAAGGTCAGGACACGGGGTTTATAGACCGACTGATCGGCGATATCATGGACCTGACGGAAGAATCCGAGCGTGCCGGATTAGGCTTCCAAAAAACATGGAGCACGGTCCTGGGAAAAGTACAATATGAAATGAAGGGTATAAAAATAGACAGTGATTTTTATGGATCACTCGAAGACTATATCAAAAGCTACCTGGAATCGGAAAAGAAGATAAAGGATATCCAAAAGCAGTATAACCCGTTTTTTAACAAGGAAGAGGCTGAGAAGGCGATCACAGAAAACAAAGAATACTGGGAAGAGGTAAAGAAACAGGCGGAATCCGTACTGGAAAATATATCTGCGGAACAGAAAAAATTACTGGATGCGGGAAAAACTACCGGCATAAGTGAAACGACGGTTGCAACATATAAAGAAGCGCGTAAAAATATAGAGGAAGCCACCGCCGCCCTTAAAGCGTACGATTCGTACGACAAGCAAGGGAAAGAAGCGACCCGGAGCATGAGCAAGGAACAACGGGAAAAGGAAAAGGCTAATGCTGTCAAGGCGGAAGCCGCCATGCGCCTTCTGGAGATCGAAAGAGGGGAACAATCCATTGCAGAGGCAAAAAGCGAACTTGAATTGAAAAACCAGGCTTCGGAAATAGCCAGGATGAAAGACGGGGCGGCCAAGGAATTAAGACAGATCGACCTAGAGTATCAACAGAAATTGTCCTCGATCCGGAAATATGAACAAAATTTGTTACAGGCACAGCAGGAACTGGAGAAAAAGAAGTGGGAAATGGAAAACCCCGACTGGAAGAAAAAGGGGCTGGAATTTACTCCGAAAACGACTTCGACGGACCAGTTGCCTTCAGGGATCAGACGGGAAGTAGATGATTCCAGGGATAACGCTGCACTGGCTGCGGATAAGGCAAAGGAAGATGTCTTAAAAAAAATGCTGGAAAAATATCAGGACTATGACAGCCAGAGGCGGAAAATCGAAGAAAAATTTACAGCGGATTACCGTTTTCTTTCTTCCCAAAGGACCGAGACGAACAGCAGTGACATAGATGCGGCACTCATTCAGCTCGAAAAGGATAAAAAGAAGGCTTTATCGGCAATTTCATTCGACGAGTTGAAAGATTCCGATTTGTGGACGGCCATATTTTCCGATCTGGGTAAAAAGTCCCTGCCCGTCCTGGAAGAACTCCAGGTCAAAGCCAGGGAGGTTAATACGTCTACCTGGACACCGGAGAATGTAAAGGAATACCAGGAAGCGATCAACCGGCTGGAAAAAGAAATAAGGTCCCGCAGCCCGTTCAAGGCGATCCGGGACGATTGGAACAAACTTCTTAAAGCTATTAAAGGCAAAGACGGG
Organism: uncultured Parabacteroides sp.; assembly: GCA_910577325.1. GTDB lineage: Bacteria > Bacteroidota > Bacteroidia > Bacteroidales > Tannerellaceae > Parabacteroides. Next base: position 110,635 of record CAJTMR010000006.1, on the reverse strand, counting down.
AAAGTCGATAAGAATGCCATATCCGAGGCACTGAGCAATATCGATGAAGAAATACAGTCGGTGCTTTCTTCCCTTTCCACTGTATCGGGCGGAGTCGGTGATATTTTCGGAAGTGATGCCGGATATGCGGCGGAACAGACTATGGAGCTCGCATCAGCCTTGGGCGGGGTCGCCACAGGCGCGGCCCGCTTTGCTTCAGGGGATATCTTGGGAGGTGTTACCAGTGTTGTCAGCAGTATAGGCAAGGTTTTCGCCATGGGGAAGAAAGTAAAGGAAATGAACCGTCTGGCCCGGGAGGAAAACCAGAAATTCTATGACAATGCCATGGAAGGGGAAAAGGAATACCAGAAGATGGTCCGGGAGCGTTTACGCCTGGAACAGCAGATCGGGGAAACATCCTTAAAATATAATAAACGTATCACGACTGAACTCAAACAGCAATCAGGAGACGTTCAAAAGGAGTATGAAAAGATATGGGCCGAATTACAGGGGGAAGAGTTCATTTCAGGCAAAGGTTACAAGCACGGTACATGGTTCCGTAAGGCCAAAACATGGAATATATATTCTTCCCTGGCAGGCAAGAGCTATGACGATATAGAAAAACTGTATACGGAAGGTCGCCTGGAAGAAAAGGTCGCAAAGTTGTTTGAACAGCTTAAAGCCTTGAAGGAAGAAGGTGCGGATATTGATCAGATGCTCGCCGACCAGGCCGAGAGCATGCGTGAAGCCTGGACGGGAACCACCTCTGACAGTATCGCGGACAGCATACTTCAGGGATTCGCCGAAGGGAAACGCTCGGCGGCGGACTTTGCGGACAGTTTTGAGGAAATGTTGAACAATGCCGTGTTGCAGGGAATAAAGCTAAGGGCTTTGGAAGAACCGCTCCGCCAATGGTACGAAAAATTTGCCCAGGCCAGTGAAGGCGGTCTGACAGAGGATAAAATTGCCTCATTGAAGGCTGAATATGACAAAGTCATAGAAAATGCGGCCCGGCAGTTGGAAGAGGCCGAGAAAATTACCGGACTCGATATTTCCGGTGTAACGGGAACCAGCCGGCAGGCGACAGCTAAGGGCATAGCATCCATGAGCCAGGATAGTGCCAACGAACTTAATGGTAATTTTTATGCGTTGCTTATAATGGCGGATAAGACCTGCCAGGGAGTAAATTCGATTCAGTCAATGATTACGGAAGGATTGAGTGTTCTGGGTCGGATCGAGGAAAATACGTCCCATTGCAAGCGTCTGGAAAAGATTGAAAACGATATGGAAGGTACACGTCGTACGCTTCAGGAGATATTGAATAAGGGATTAATTTTAAGGAAAGCGGCATGATCGACAACTGTTACATAGACGGGATCAGTATCTGTAACCGTTTCGGGGTATGGGTGACCAAAGGCGGATACAACGGGCTGCTTGCCTTCCCGGCGATGAAGGAACCGGAATCGAACGACTGGCCCGAAGAGGACGGTATCGAAGTGGATTTGTCCGATCCCAAGTTGGAGCCGAAAGAGGCGGCCGTCTCTTTCCTGTCTGACACGAACGACGGGGCGACCGACCTCGTAGCCTACCTCTCCGGACCGGGTTACCACTGCGTTCGCATACCTTCGCTGGGGCGCGAATGGCAGCTACGGCTGTCGGTCCATCCGGCAAATAAAGTCTATCCGCTGGCGACCGCCTTCAGCCTGAAGTTTGTCGAGGACAACCCGGTGCGCCCGGCTTCGGAGGGATTGCCCGCGCCGGGGCTTTGGATGCCGGAGAGCCGCTACAAGCTGGACGGCACACCATTAGCGACGTATGGCGTGGTGGTCGACGAAAGCCGGAACGCTCTTCTGAAAGCCCCGACAGTGAAGATGAACCTTTGCCGGAATATAGAGACGGAGGACGGACAGATTTACGATGCCGGCCATTTAGTCTTCCAGAAGAAGGAAGTAACGTTCAAATGCCATTTGAAAGCCGCTCGAATGGCGGATTTCTGGCGTTGCTATGACAGTTTCCTCTCTGCACTGATTCAGTCGGGCGAACGCCGGTTGTATGTGGAAGAGATCGGCAAGGCATACCCTTGCTATTACAAAAGTACGGCTTCCTGGAAGCTGTTGACGCTATGCGGCCCCGTGGTGGCGCAGTTCGACCTGACATTGGTCTTCACCAGTTTCCGGCTTTACGAGACGGATTACTTCCTGGCTACGGAATCAGGCGACTGGATCGTAACCGAAGACGGGGAATTTTTTATAGACATGAAATGATATGACGGGACAAGAAAGAAAAATAAAGATCAGCGAGCTTCCTCCGTCCGTGACGTTCAACGGGCTTTGGACACTTGGCTATCAGGAAACCAAAGGAAAGCGGATGAGTGTGAAAGTCAGCTTAAGCGAAATACAAACGGCTTATGACGATATGCTTTCCGCAACGGAAACGGCCCGGACGGCAACAACCGATATGCGCCGGCTTGAAGCGACGGTAGAGGAAAAAGAGGAAGAACGGGAAAATTTCTATTCCCGTTCCCAGGCGATGGTACAGGGTTGGAGTAATGACGAACAGGCAAGAAAAGACGCGGAAGCCTCTCGCCTCGAAGTGGAAGCTGAACGGGTGGAGGCCGAAACGGAGCGTAAAAAGGCAGAAGCAGCCAGAGTTGAAACCGAAGGAGTTCGTATTGTCGAAGAACAATTGCGTATAAGAGCGGAAGATGAACGTAAAGCTGAAGAGCTTATTCGCCAAAAGCAGGAAGAAGACCGAGAAAACGGGACATTGGAAGCGATACTCGATGCGGAAGCCGCTACAAACCGTTTGAATGCTTTGTCCGACCATCGTGACGAAATCAGGGACGGATACTGGTGGCGTTGGGACGAAGAAACGGGTGAATGGTACAATACGGGTGAGATCGCAAAAGGGAATGTCATGTTTGCAACGTTCGAACTCGACCCTTTCACCGGGATATTGACAATGTTCACGGATGAAGAATATACGGGCGCAAATTTCTTTCTTGACGAAAATGGAATATTAACAGTAGTAATTTGATTATGACACAGGTAAGAACGATACTTGGTAAGGTGGGTTTTACCCCCAAAGGGGCCTGGGATGCAAAAAAGAAATACGACCGTCTGGATGTCGTGTCGCAGGCAGGAGCCAGTTTTTTGTCGCTATCGGATGAAAATACGGCTTTGCTTACGGATGCCACGAAATGGATGGTGATAGCCAGTAAAGGGGGTAAAGGAGATCAGGGATATACCGTACAGCTGAAGATCGGCACAGTCGGTTCGGGGGATCAGCCCTCTGTCAGTTTGACCGATGCCGGTGTGGATGAGCAGGGAAATCCCGTCAAAGAAATAAACTTTGTCCTCAAAAGAGGAAAAACAGGATATACCCCTATAATTGAAGTAGGTACGGTTACCACGGTTGATCCTAAAAACGAGGCAACCATAGAGTTGATCGACAATGGCCTGTCAGAAGAGGGGGTGCAAAAGTATCTCCTGAATGCCTCAATACCCCGAGGAGAGACCGGATTGCCCGGCAAAGGAGCCGGGAACGTGTATGTTATTGGTGACAATCTGGAAGTCGGGAAAAAATATTTGTTTGTCCCGGCGGCTTCCGGCAGTACGGAAGGGTCTTTTATTGAATATGTCCCACCGACCATACCGGAACATCCGTCTTTTTCCACCCGCTCTTCCGGCCTTTATAAGATCACGGTGAACAATCAGGGACATGTTACAGACGTGGCAGCAGTGACAAAGGAGGATATCACGGCCCTGGGAATACCCGGGCAGGATACCGATACCGTCTACACCCATCCCGGTTTTACGGCCCGCTCTTCCGGCCTTTACAAGATCACGGTGAACAATCAGGGACATGTTACAGACGTGGCAGCGGTGACAAAGGAGGATATCACGGCCCTGGGAATACCCGGGCAGGATACCAATACAGTCTATACCCATCCCGGTTTTACGGCCCGCTCTTCCGGCCTTTACAAGATCACGGTGAACAATCAGGGACATGTTACAGACGTGGCAGCGGTGACAAAGGAGGATATCACGGCCCTGGGAATACCCGGGCAGGATACCAATACAGTCTATACCCATCCCGGTTTTACGGCCCGCTCTTCCGGCCTTTACAAAATCACGGTGAACAATCAGGGACATGTTACAGGCGTGACAGCGGTAACAAAGGAGGATATCACGGCCCTGGGAATACCCGCACAGGATACCAATACGACATATACCGCCGCAACGACACAGAAAGACGGCTTGATGAGTAAAACCGACAAACAGAAAGTCGATGACTCCCTCAGGTTGAAAGAATATGTCGATGTCAGTTCTCTGGAGTCTCTTCCTGCTTCTCCTTATAACCTGCGTTTTGTCTATACCAACAATTCGCCCCAGGCGATCAATTTCGCCAATATTGCAAGTGTTCCAGAGATGCAGGAATTTTACTTATCGATTCTGAACAGTTCCGGATCGGACTTCAACCAACCAATACCCAACGGCTCCGGCTGGCAGTCGGAAGAATCGAGCGTGACGTTACCCAGCGGTAGGCCGATCGGAATAAGTATAAAGAAAGAACATGGGGTAATGGTTGTCAGGTGTTGATTTTAATATAAGTGGATAAATATAATGATACGCAGAGTCATGGGATCAAGCCCATTTGTTTTGAACTTAGTGAGAATAACAAGTACTCAGACGCTCATTGCTGGAAGCTGGCATTCGCTTGATCTGTTCCTGGTCGGTGGTGGAGGAAGCGGGGGCGGCTGGGTCAATTGGGGTTATGGCCCCGGTGGCGGAGGTGCTGGCGGAGAATGTGTAACCCAAAAAGGGATACGGGTATCCAAAGGGAGTAGAATAACAATCGTTATTGGCAAAGGAGGTGACAGGGTTGCTTATAACTCGGGCACTGACGGTAATAAGGGCGGAGAAACAAAAGTCACATTTTCAAATACAGGCGTGACATATAGAGCAAAAGGAGGAAATCCTGGATTAAAAGGCATAAATGACTCCTCCCCGTCTTTAGATAACCCTCATTTGGTCGTGAATGCCGTTGGTTATGATAAACGGAACGATGCCATAGGGCGTATTTATGAATCTGGCAGTACCGTTTCCGATATTTACAATATGCACGGTGATTGTTTGATACCAAGATTTGATCATGGAAAGTATCCATATTCTGAGCCATATAAGTTAAGACTGGGTGTGCCCGAATTTCACGAAGAAGGGAATCCTACACATGCCGGTGGTGGAACCTGCTTTAGTGGAATACAAGTATTGACCTCTTTTACAGAAAAATCCGGAGGAAATTTTAACAACACTGGAGAAGGAATTCTAATTCACGGTGGTGGTGGATATGGTGGAGGTGGCGCTGGTGCTGGTGCATCCTATCGGTCCGGATGGTCCGGTGCAGGAGGAGATGGTTGTGTGGTATTGAGATATTATACTTATAAATAATAGAATTACTAAAACTTATAGTTATGGTTTATATACACAAGGAAAACGGGTTCTGGCATCGTGAAACAGTCCTTCAACCCTCATTCAAGACAGGTACGACACTTGAAGATTACGAGGATGGGGCGTATCTCCTGCTTAATGCAGAGCAGGAACAGTTTTATAATGACCATCCGGATGCGTCACAGATAGAGTGTTGGAATATGGCACTCACTCCCAAGGAAGAACAACCGGTTATTCCGGTTCCCGATCCGGTGGAAACAGCCCGGAGTCAAAAAATATGGTCAATTATAGAATATGATCGGTCCGGTGCGGTAAATGGCTTTATAGTAAACGGTATTTCCACATGGTTGACCCCTGATGTACGGGCTAATTATAAAAATAGCATTGAAGCGGCCGAGCTGTTAGGAGAAACGCATATAACGTTCATTGTCGCGGGGATTGTCGCTACTTCTTCCTTGCAGGAGGCCCGTATCATGCTTGCGAAGATACAACGTTATGCCGATAGGTGCACGATCGTAACGGAAACCCATAAAGCTAATGTCCATTCGTTATCGACTGTCCGGGAAATCGAAGCGTATGATTACATGGTCGGTTATCCGGAGAAAGAAGAATTCATTGTTACGCCGGTTCAAGGGTTCACAATTTTGAATTCAAAGGAGGAGGTAACGGTATGAAAACAAAACTGTTAATTAATGTAAACGGGGGGGGGTAAAATCTCCTTAATCCACCGAAAAAGTTCGCTTCTGAAAGGAGGTGAACTATGATAAGGGCCATGATGGGTAAGAAAAAGATAGAATATGTCCTTTATTGTAATCAGGGAACCCCGGACGTATTTGTGGATGGGACAAAAGTCGGAACCGTAAAGGATGGGGTTTGCAAATGGCTTGCCAAACGTTATGACAAGGATGTTACCGTCACGTTAACGGGAGTATCCGTACAATCGACAAGTGTGGTGGCTGGTTGGGACCATGGCAACGAGGTGGATGGGGTATATGTTGGGTGGAAAGGGCAATACCCTAAATTCTATGGTTACAGAGGGACACATACATATCGTTTTATAAGTGGCAACTTTCGTGATACTTACCGCAATACAGCCGTGACAAAAGGAATATTGACAAAAGGAGCAACAACGATTACCATAAACCAGTCCAGCACCAAATTGTCCAGGGAATGGTACAATACAGATACCGTAACTTATAAGGATAATGGGGAACAATCAACTTCTGGAACCTGGGACGGTAGTATAAATATCTCCGGAGATACGGTTACGGTCAACTATGGAACTGACGGTATGTGGAGTGTTTTAATATATATCAATGGAAAATATGACCTAAAGGCTATGGACTTTATTGCACGTTGGTAGTAAAATATAATAGACTGGAGAATGCTTATTTTAATAGCTAATCTAAACAAAACGTACTGATATTTTAACTATGCAAAATAATGACAATTTACGATAAGACAGGTAAGCTTATACTTGATATCCCGGTAGACGATACCAGTTATCGCTACCGGTCCATCCGGCAGGGAGACAAGGTGTTCCTTTATTATTCCCTCTCGGAACATGTTGAAGTTCCCTTGTACAGCTATATAGAGTTTCAGGGACAACGTTATACGCTTTGGCGTCCTGAGAACTTCACCAAGCACGGAACCCGTAATCTGGAGTACACCCTTGAATTGGGGAGCTATCTGGAACTGCTTGGCGTGACCAAATATAAGCACTTGTCGACAAAGCCTCACAGGTTAAAATTCTCCCTGACCGGCAAGCCTCGCTTTTTTTTACAGCTTTTGGTTGACAATATGAATCTTTTTGATGAGGGATGGACGATCGGAACCTGTATCGATGCCCCGGAAAAGACACTTGCTTTCAGCCACGAATTTTGTCTGGATGTCCTTGCACGCTTTTCCGATGAATGGGATACGGAATTTGAGGCCATCGGCAAAACCATCAATTTCGGGAAAATAGAGCGTTTCAAGGATGATCCGCTTCCCCTCTCGTACGGGCGCGGAAACGGTTTTAAGACAGGAGTGGGAAGACAGAACCAAGGGGACAAAAGGCCGGTCTCAATCCTTCACGCCGAAGGCGGAGAACGAAATATCGATCCGACGGTTTACGGTAGTACGACATTGTTACTGCCCAAATCCCAAGAACTGGAATACCAGGGACGACGCTATCGGACAGATGAAGACGGGACATATATCGTACGTGCCGATCGGGAACTTTTGAACAACAACGAGGATAGTTATGACGCCTCTCATATCTACCCTTCAAGGGTCGGAACCGTCAGTGGGGTAACCGTGGTCGATGCGGAAGACAACCTGTATGACATAACGGATTCTTCCATCCCCCAATCCCTGGATTATTCCGATTGTCGCATCCCCGGAGAAAAAGCGGTGATTATATTTCAAAGCGGAACCTTGACAGGCGAGGAATTTGAAATAAAACAGACACAAGAATCTTTAACGGGTTACATACATGCCCAGAGGAGATTCAGCCTAGTTCCGGTACAAAAGAACGGGACTGTGATACCGAATGCGAACCGTCGTCCGTCAGTCGGTGACAAATATGCCGTCTTTAATATATCACTGCCTGAAGCCTATGTTTCAGACGATGCCACCCGGACCGGGGCTTCCTGGGATATGTTTCGTGAGATGGTACGCTACATGTACGAACATGAGGAGGAAACGTTTACGTTCAAGGGCGAACTGGACGGTATCTGGTCGAAAACAAGATGGATGGAGATCGGAGGGAAATTACTGCCGGGCGGTTACATATTCTTTAGTGACACACAGTTTCAACCAAATGGCGTCCTGATCCGGATCATCGGAATCAAAGATTATATCAACCGCCCGTACAGCCCGGAAATAGAACTGTCAAACACGCCTGTAGCCGGGTTCGTCTCATCCGAACTGGGAAAGATCGAAAGCAACGAAGTGAAAAACGAAGGGCGTTATCAAGGCGCATTGAATTATACCAAGCGTCGCTGGCGGGATGCCATCGAGGCACAGGAAATGCTGGAGAAGGCCTTCGACAACTACTCGAAAGGGATCGACCCGATCTGGGTGCGCACCATGTCACTGCTGGTCGGTGACGAAAGCTTGCAATTTCGGTTTGTAGACAGTCGGACGAACCCGCAGACGGTGGAACCTGGCTTTGTTTACAACGATGATACGGAAGTGTTCACCGCTCCCAAGTCTATCCTGCAACACATGACGCTGGGTATCTCTGAAATCAAGGGCGAACACCAGGCCGACGAGTACAAATACTGGGACCTTCCAGCCTACATCAGTCCGCCGTTGGGTGACTTCGGGAAAATGTATCTTTATGCCAAATGCAGCAAAAGCAACCAGAACGGGAATTTCCTCCTATCCGAAACGCCGCACAGAATGGATGAAGGAAGCTATTATTACTTTCTTGTCGGCTTGCTGGGCAGTCAGTTTGACGGGGCACGTTCGTTCGTGACTGTTTACGGATTTACGGAGGTGTTGCCGGGCAGGGTTACGGTGGACAGGATCGTGTCGACCGATGGCAATTGTTATTTCAATTTGGGAATAGGGGAAATCGGTGGAAACCTTCGGGTCAAGTCTGGTTCCAGCGGATTGAAAAATTTCAATGAATGGAAAGATTTCAATTACGAAATCACAACGGAACTGACCGTTTTGGGTGACCGGATCAGCGCACAAGTGAAACGGGTGGATTACATCAACAACACGATCGAGACGGCCGGATGGATCACCAAAGCGGACGGGAATACATGGTGGGCAAGCAAGACGCTTGAAAACGGGAATACGATCATCTCCTACATCAACCAGTCCTACGGAAGTACGACTATCCATTCAAACAGGATCAACTTAGAGGGGGCCGTCTCTTTCTCCTCCCTGAACAGCAGCCTGCAAAGTGCCATCAACGGGAAGGCCGACCTGTCAGACCTTGGAGAGCTTGCCTACAAAGACGCTGTGGAAGCCGCCCAGTTGGGAAGCACGATCGTTATTGGCGGTTACCTGAACACGGACCTTATCAAAGTCCGGAGGCTTGATGCCACTACCGGGTTTATCGGCGGGTTTACGCTCGATAGCGGTCGCCTGAACTGGAAAGCCAGGGACTACTTTGCCAACGATTCCCGCTCTTTGAAGCTCGGTGTATCGACTACCGACACGGAAGGTGTCGTGGATGTCGCGTTCAATGCGGCCACAACCGGAAGATTCGGAGTGAAAGCGGTCGGATCAAACATGGGAGGGGCGGCCATCTACGGTTCGACCGGGGCATTGACTTACCCGTCTTATGGAATGACATACGCCGGATATTTCGTCGGCCCGGTGGACGTGCGCGACACCTCAAACGGGCTGATCAGCGATGTCTGTGCCTCCAAAAGTTTTCGGGTTATCCAATCCCGTAACGCGGACGGCACTTACACTTATCATAACGGAGTCAATTGGAACAAGACGGTAGGTAGTCCGGACCTTGATAAAATCCGCCTGATCGTGGAGGGCGGGATTATCACCGGATATTGGAGTGAATAAAAACAATGGATAAAAACAAAAAAAGTACAAGTATGAAAGTAAATTTTAATCAGACAGTCAAAGATTTTAAAGGTAATTCAACCGACATTGTTATTTCAGACAAACTGGCGGAACTGTTGTTCTTCGCCGGAAATTCCGACTTCCGCATGACGCGCGAAGAAAAATGGCGTGCCTACAAGATTAGTCAGAAATTGATTGCCGGAGGTGGGATAATCGACATGGAGGCCGAAGATGCAGCCATGATCAAAGAGGTGTGTGCCCAATGCCTTGCCGCCGGTGTATTCGGGCAAATCTGCGACCTGATAGAAAATGTTGAACAACGGGAAAAGAAAGGAGAATAAAATGGAAATCAAGAACACGAACCAGAATGGCGTATCCAAGGTAAACAGCCTGCTCCGGATCAAATACGCTATCTCCATCAAGGAAGACGAGGTCAGATCATTTACTGGGCAAATCATGAACGAGGATGTCTGTGTGGGTTTTTGCAACGCCTCCAATACCGGGGTGATCGGTTTTTCACTGTCGGAGGACAACGGGCTGACCGATGAAGAGATCAAAGCCGTCGCCTGCAAGTTTATCGAAGATGTCACCGAATCTTTTGGCAAGGCAGCAAACCCGAAAACCGATCCGGTTCATACGGATAGTCAGGAACAATCCTGACAATTAAATTCATGAACAAACGTCGGGGGAAGAAAAGAAAGCCCCCGGTTTGTTAATAGTTCTCTGACCTACATATTAACAAACAATGCGACACTCCGCACGACCGGGGGCTTTATGCCTTCAGCCGCGAAGTGTCGCATTTTGTTTTTATGTAAGTCAGAGGTTGCAAATATACCTTATATTTTTCGAATCCCAATAACCAAATCTTAAAGTTGAAATGAATAAGTATCATAATATTTTGGATAAAATCATTACACACGGTAATATACAATGTAATAAGAAAGGTAACATTAAGTATCTTTTAAATGAACAATTAATATTAACTCCTGCCGATCTACTTGATATTTTTGAAGGTCACAACATTGCCAGAAAAAAACTGAGAAATGAGTTGACACTTTTCATGCAGGGAGAAAAAAATGTCGAAAAGTATCGAAATGTCGGTATAAATTGGTGGGATTATTGTGGGCAAGTTCTTATAAATAGTTATCCAACGTATTTTGAAAAACTACCATCTCTCATAACAAAGATCAACAAGGAGAAAAGGTGTAGTAAGAATTATGTGCTATTTTTAGGTTCGACAGGCCTGGAAAGTAATCAGGCTCCTTGTTTAAGCCTAATACAGTTCCAAATAGATGAAGGAAAACTGGTTATATCTGCATATCAACGTAGTTCCGATGCTAATCTTGGTTTGCCTTCCGATATTTATCACCTGTATTTGATCTCAAGATTTATTGATTTGCCTTTAAAATCAATTACTCTTAATCTCGGAAATGTTCATATCTATGAAAATAATTTGGAATCATCTTGTGATCTAATTAAAGGTGGTAAAGATGTCTTGTTTAAACTCAATGTGTGATCTCTCAAATGGATACAAAATAACTGAATGAAAAAGAGACGTTCGAACTTCATTTAAAGAGTATTCGAACGTCTCTTCTTGTACTTTTCGTTTGGAAAATTCGTACTTTTCGTTTTGCCGATTATAGAAGTCATTCCATTGGAAACCAATCCGGATTGCTTATTGCAGGAATATCCGAGGATTGCAGGAGTTACGGACGATTATTTATTGTTGAAGAACGATTTTGTAGGAGCTTGTTTGTTTGACAGGAAGGGAGGATATTTCATTCATAACGTAGGTAAAAGAGGACAGGGACCGAATGAATATACTCTTGTCGGAGGAACTTTTTGCAAAGAAAACAACCGGATGTATGCCGATAGGGGAAACGCTTGGATGGGAATCGATATTGAGACGAACAAAGTGGAGGAACGGGTGAAAAAACCTCATTTCACAAATCTGAAAATAGCAGGTGGGGTGGACAATCCTTATTACTTGAATGACTCCCTATATGTGGGGTATATCAATAATATCACCGGTGATATAAAATACAAGATTGCAGTTTTTAATAAAAACGGTGAAGCTGTACAATTGTATCCTAACCGGTTGTTTTATCCTAAGAAAAATCAGAATGAATTTATTTATGTGTCCGGAAACTTCTATCGTCATAAAAATGATTTATGTTTTTATAGTGGCATTGTGATGGATACGATCTACACGGTAAAAGATACTTGTCCGCAAGCTCGTTATGTTTTTCATTTCAACAAAAAAAGACTACCGTATGAAAATATGGATTTTCCGGAATTTAGAACCCTTGACTATACGACATTAAGGCGTTTTATGGAGTATGACCGTATATTATTGTTTACGTATCGAGCTGGAGATTTTGGTGAAGGTGTCGGCTTTTATGATAAAGACAAAAAGGCGGTAGTTCTATGTCCAAAAGAAGATCGGGCGATTCTTTTTCGGGACGATAGTTATCCTCCTTTCTATCCCCGTTATATGGATGAAGAGGGGAATGTTGCCGGTCATTGGACCGCTTCGGAGTGGCTGGAGTTTGTGGAAGAGCATGCCGGGGCGGTCGATATTCCGGAAAACCTGCGCGATGTGAAATATGACGATAACCCGATATTGGTGGTGGCAAGGGTGAAGAAATAATGTAAAGGAATGAAGATATGGAACATTTGATCTCAATCGTAATGCCGGTGTATAATGCTGCGCCGTTTTTGAAAGATGCGGTGGACAGTCTTTTGAACCAGTCATTTCGCGATTTTGAATTGATCGTGGTGGATGATGCTTCAACGGATGCTTCTTTGGAAATATTGCTTTCGTATGATGATCCCCGCATTTTGATATTGCAAAATACAACGAACTTGGGGAATTATCCCTCACGTAATAAAGCGATGTCTGTGGCAAAGGGCAGATATATTTGCGTGATGGATGCGGATGATATGGCAATGCCAGATCGTTTGGATGTCCAGTTCCGTTTTTTGGAAAGCCACCCGGAAGTTTTGGCATGTGGTTCTGCCTACCGGATCATAGGGGATGATAGGATCTATGCCGGTCTGCAGGATTATGAATCGGTACAAAAAGCCTTGTTGGTCAACAATTGCTTTTTACATCCGTCCATTTGTTTTCGGGCTGATGTATTGGATAAAACAGGCCTGTATGATGAATGTTATGTTTATGCTTCCGATTATGATTTTATTTGCAGGATGGCTCTGGCAGGTCCCGTTGTCAATCTCCCGGATGTCTTGATGCAGTACCGTTGGCATCCGGAGCAGATAACGCAGGCTCATCGTAAGGAACAGAAGAAGTATGCGAATGTTATTCGCCGCAATTACCAAGGGCAAATGATAAGGCGGCTTCTCCCATCGGAGATAATATGCCACGATTATGAATTGGCTCATTCATGGATGGGGTACATCATCTTTTTGTATGTTTGTGCGAAGTGCATGAATGACCGTGAAATGGAAGGTAATGCCGATGAACAGTTAGACGGGCTGTTGTCATGCATTAATGAAGGTATGCCGGTTTGCCTGGAAGAAGGAATGGCGGGGGTTGCGTGCGGAATCCTTTTCCTGTTGCGCAATGGATATATAGATGGCGATGAAGATGAGGTGATGAGAAGCATCGATCGCTTTATCTTGGCCGGGTATTCGTCTTTGCTGTTTGATGATTTCTTCGAAGGGCGTGGCGGGGTCGATCTTTATTTGTCACTCCGTCGGATTAATTTTTGATGGAATATGTTTTTAGATATGGGAATCATAGGCAAAGAGAAAGAATTTTTTGTGTCAAAACGTTTTGACTTTCTTCCTTTATTTGTAAATTGCGATTGATATCCGGTATTGCTGATCCGGAAGTGGTAATAACCTATAAAACTTAATATCATGAAACGTTTAGGAGAAATCAAAGTGGGGAAACGGTTGTGGGAAGACGAGATGAAACAGATCCGAGGAAATTTAGGAATGGATTTGACAGGAACTCGTTGTAATGCTGGACAATGTTATTGTGATTTTTATATTACAGATGGGGGATATTCAAAATGTGACGTTCCATGTGATTCAACGGTTTGTGCATCTATGGGTATAACTTGCTGAATTATTTGGAATGAAAGTTTTTTTATTATTAGTCGTGTTTTGGGCAGGTGCCGTATCTGCCCAAGATACTCCCAAAGGTATGCAGGATTACTTTTATCGGCTGCTGATGGAACAAGACAGTCTTTGCAAGAGCCATGTTGGCAAGGTGTATCCGGCCAAGTTCCGGTTTACGACATTGGAGGGGGATACTGTAGATGAGAAGATGTTATCCGGAAAGGTTACATTCTTTAATTTTTGGTTTGAATCTTGTGCGCCATGCGTTGCCGAATTTGGTGCACTTGACGATTTATACCGGAAATATAAAGATAATCCCGTCTTTCGGTTTGTTACGTTTTCAACGGATCGGCCGGAAGATATAAAAAAGACTCTTCGAAAGCATGATCTCCATTTTCCGGTGTGCCACATTTCCCGGTCGGAGGTGGCAAAAATGAATTTCAACCAAGGTTTTCCGACTAATATTGTGATTGGCAAAGACCGGACTGTCCTTTATTTGTTTTGTGGCGGGGAGATCGAGGAAGACCGGGCAAGAGAGAGGGTAAAGAAAATCGAACGGATTATTTGTGAAAATCTATGAGTTCGTGTTCGAAAGATCCCTTTATGAAATGTATGGGTAAATTTATCTTGTTGCTGGCAGTATTGCCATTCGTTTCGTGTGGCGGTCCGAATGGGGAAAAAGGAAATGCTTGTGTTGTGGTGGACTTTATTGGCGCGCAAGAAAGAACTGTCTATATGGATGAGGTTTTCGATTCGGTCGAGATTGTCCCGTTGGAGACTTCTTCGTCTTGCTTGTTGACCGGCGAGCCGTTCGTGCTGGCTTTGACCGACAGCTTTGTCGTCTTGTCCAATTCCACCCGGGAGGCTTTCTTGTTTGATTGGGCAAGCGGTCGCTTTGTCCATCGGATCGGAAGACAAGGAAACGGCCCGAACGAGTATTTTTATTTGGTTTTCGATGCCTGTTTCGATCGATACCACGATGTGATTTACGCAAACAGGGGAAATAAATGGATCGGTTTGAGCATAAAGGGTGATGGTGTTGGTGATTTAGTCTGTAAACCTAAAATGAGTGAAGAAGAAGGCTTTCTTGGCATCATCAATCCGTATCGTTTGAATGATTCTCTTTATATCGGATATGTCAATAATTTGACAGGCGATGAAAAACTGAAATTGGTTGTTTTCAACCGGGAGGGAAATGTCGTGCAAACGTATCCGAACCAGCTCCGATATTTTATGGAACGACCCTTTATGGCTTCATTTTGTCCGGGGTATTTTTACAAATACGATACGGAGCTTTGTTTTTATGGGGGTGTGTACAAAGACACGATATATACCGTGGAACGGGGGCGGTTGTCTCCTAAATATGCCATTACACTCAATGAAAAATCACCGTATAAGGCGTTGGAAGCATCGGAACATGAATCGAAAAAGTTCAATTATTTGGTCCGTATGATGGAATATGAACCTTATTTGTTGTTCTCTCATTTCGGCAGGGAAGAGGTCGGAACCGGTGTCGGGTTTTATGATAAAAAGAAACGGAAGACTGTGCGGAGCAAAAAAACGGACGGTGGTTTTGTCTCCAGAGACGGCAAAGGTCCCTCTTTCTTTTTTCGGTATATGGATGATAGAGGATATGTCGTGGGGTATTGGACGGCAACCCAATGGATCGATTTTTTGGAAAAGCATGGACAACCGGAATCCTTTTCAGAATCTCTGTTAAATATAAAATATGATGATAACCCGATATTGGTGGTGGCAAGGGTGAAGAAATGATGTAAAGGAATGAAGATTATGGAACATTCGGATTAATTTTTGATGGAATGTTTTGATTTCGCTCTTCATGCCGTCATTCGTTTATGTTTTTATTTTATCTTTGCCCCTTGATTTGATTCGATGTAAATGCTTATCAATAATTTAATTATAATAGTATGAAAAACTATCTTGTATTTTCGATGGCGGCTCTTCTGGTCGGAGCTTCCTGTAGCACAAAGCAGGAGAAGGCTGCCGAAGGCTTTACCGGCGCACCGGGAGAAGTGAAGTTGATCACGCTCGATCCGGGGCATTTCCATGCTGCGTTGGTGCAGAAAGTGTCTTATCCGCAAGTTTCTAAAGATGTTCATGTGTACGCACCCACCGGTTTCGACGTGGATGAGCACTTGAAGCGTATCCAAGGATTTAACACACGTGCGGAGAATCCGACGGCTTGGAATGAAATCGTTTATACGGGGGGTGATTATCTGGAAAAAATGTTGGCCGAGAAGAAGGGGAACGTGATGATCCAGGCAGGCAACAACGGCAAGAAGACCGAATACATCAAGAAAACGCTTGAGGCCGGCATCCATGTGCTTTCCGACAAACCGATGGCGATCAACAGCCGGAGCTTTAAATTGCTGGAAGAATGCTTCGATATCGCCAGAGAGAAAAACATCATGCTGTATGACATCATGACCGAACGCAATGAGATCACCACGATGTTGCAGCGCGAACTTTCCACTATCCCGGCCATCTATGGCGAGCAGTTGAAAGGTTCTCCCGAAGACCCGGCTATCGTGAAAGAGAGCGTACACCATTTGTTTAAGCTGGTCGACAACAAACCGTTGACTCGTCCGGTATGGTATCTGGATGTGACTCAGCAGGGTGAAGGCATTGTCGACGTGACGACTCACCTGGTCGACCTGGTGCAGTGGGAAGCCTTCCCGGAGCAGGTTATCGACTATAAGAAAGATATCGAACTGATAGATGCAAACCGTTGGACCACCTCTATCAGTCCGGAAGAATTCAAACAGGTGACAGGCACGGAAGCCTATCCCGATTTCTTGAAGAAAGATGTCGAGAACGATACATTGAAAGTCTATTGCAACGGTGATATCGTCTATAAGATCAAAGGTGTGACAGCCAAGGTTTCGGTGATCTGGAATTATACTTTCCCGAAAGGCGGCGGCGATACCCACTTCTCTGTCATGAAAGGTAGCAAGGCCGACCTGGTCATCCGCCAGGGCAAGGAACAGAACTACCAGCCAGAGTTGTTTGTCGAAGCAGTGAAAGGCATGGATCTGGCCGCTTACGAAAAGGACTTGACCGCTTCGATGGAAAAGGTTTCCGCCGAATATCCGGGTGTGGCCCTGAATAAGGTCGGCGACGGCGTATGGCAGGTCGAAATTCCTGCAAAATACCGTGTCGGCCATGAAGCTCATTTCGGCCAGGTGACGGAACATTTCCTGGAATATCTGAAGGACGGCAAATTGCCGGATTGGGAAGTGCCTAATATGCTGGCCAAGTATTATACGACGACTTCGGCGTTGGATATGGCGAAAGCGAAGGAATGATGCCGGGCTGGGACTGGGAGAAAAGAAGGTGTGCAGGGAACCGGTTTCCCCCTGCACACCTTTTTTGTGGATGACGTTTGTATCCGCTCCGGTCCTTAAAAGCCGAACTTGATCAACACCCCTTTGTGGTCTGTCGGCCATGTTCCGGAGGGAGTGGAAAAGGAGTCTTGGCTGTCCTCTTCGACACGTCGGCTGCGGACAATGGAGGACTTGGGACCTACGACAACAGCCTCGTTTACTTCCCAACCTGCGGCTGGCATGTAATAGATAAAGTCGATACGATCCCGTTCGTCGGCTTCAGGCGCCCAGGTCAGGCGTTCGACCGGCATATCCGGATTGTCCGAAGGGAAGGTAAAGCCGGGATGAGTGACCGGGTCGGGATATTTGACACGGTAGGCGTCCCGGAATCCAGCTTCGTACAGTAAAGTCGAACAATCCCAATGGACGACTGTCCCGTTGTGATCCCACATCTCTTTTGTCTCTTCCGTCCAGTCCAGGTGGGAAGGTTCGTTGAAGTCTCCGCCTAGGATGATGAAATCCGCCTGTTGTTTTTTCGCATCTTCGATAACAAGCCGGATCGACTCGTCGCGTAAGGATTCACTGTTGGCTTTCTCTATTTCCGTTACATCTGTTACCGGAGCGTCCAGCTTTTTCCAGGTCACGCCGCTATAGCCGCGTGGCAGGTAACAGGCATAGTGGGTGTAATCCAGATGTCCGGTGTAGACGACTACCTGTTTCCCTTTTACATCCAGCCGGGTTCTGATGACACGGTCTTTGTGCGGAATGTTTTCTGTTTGTTCCGATATCGGGTATTTGGATAAAAGGGCGACATCCAACGAACTGCTTTCTCCGAAATAGTCTTTGCCTTTTTTCTGCAATGCCTCGATGAAGCGGGGAACGATCAGCACGCCGTCTCTGTTGTCGGCTTCGCTGAGCATCACGATGTCGGGGTCTACCCGGACGATCTCATCCACTACGGCATCGAAGCCATGATCGACGACTGTCGCATCCATCCAGATGTTTAAATGCAAGACACTTAATTCATGCTTTTGCTTTGATGCGCAACTTGTGCAAAGCAAAGTGATCAGTCCGGCCCAAATGATGAATTGTTTCATGTTGAATTTGTTGTACGGTGATTATTTGATGATCCACATTTTGTCGTTCCAGTCGTCTTTGCCGTCATACTGTCGCCGGAGCGCTTCTTCCAGGTTTTCGCGGTTGAAGTCGTATTCGCGTTGTTCATATCGCCATCTTAGCGGCATCTGGTCCGGTTTCGTGTTCATGTTCGATTGCGGGTTGACAGGCAGCACGGGGTAGCCGGTCCTGCGGTAATCGTAATAACAAGTGTAGGTATTGTGCATGAACAGGTCCAGATATTTTTGTGTCAGCACCTCTTCCAGGTCCTTTTCGAACGTATCGGCTTTTTTGCCCAACTGCAATTCCGGTTTTGCCAGGAAGGATCGGATATAGTCGTCTGTTATTTCCCGCCCGTGCCGGTATGCGGCAGGCGTGTATGCGGCCGCGAACTTCATGCTGGCTTCGATCCCCGCATGGTAGTATTGGTTGGCATCGCCGTCGATCCATCCCCTGAGGCAAGCTTCGGCCAGGACGAAGTTCAACTCGGCGTATCCCAACTGGATGGTGGGCTGGCAAGTTTCGATTTCCCAAAAGCGGGAATTGATGTTGGAGATATTTCCGGAAGTGTACAAGTCCATGATTTCGCTGTAGATCCTTGAAGGATCAATCCCTTGATAAGCATCCCATTCGCTATCCGGCACGCCTGCGGCTGTTTGGGCTTTTGTCGGTTCGCAGTAGAAAAACAGGCGGTTGTCCCGGTATTTTTTCAATACATCTACGATTGTGACGGATACTCCCGCATAGGAGTTGAACCGTGACAGGTAGAGAGGGTAAAGTTGGGAGGAAAGCGTGCCGTAGACGAACTGGAAATTGTCGTCGTTCGATTCGAACAGCTCTTGTTTGGCGACGACCGAGGAGAAACGTTGTCTGACGTTTAACTCAGTATCCTGTTCCTTTTTGGACAAGTTGAGCAGGATTCTCAATTGCAAAGCCGATACGGCTCTCTTCCATTTGGCAGGATCGCCTCCATAGACGATATCGCCGTCGAAATTGCGGGTGGCGTTTGAAAAATGCGTATAAGCGGCATCCAGGTCGTCAAGCATTTGCAAGATGACTTCTTTCTGCGTATCGTACTTTGGGCGCGTGTTTCCTTCTTCGCCTTTCATGGCTTCCGAATAGGGGATGTCGCCCAATGCCATCGTCGTGTCGTAGAGGCGGAAAGCCTTGATGAACAGAGCCAGCCCTTCGTAGGCGTCCTTGTCGATATCGGCTGCCAGTTCGACCATCTTGAGACAGTTGGTCAAGTCTTTGTATACGCTGAATCCGGTTGTAGTAATCTGGTTGTATTGGACTTTCCTGCTGTCTTCCGCGGCTTCCTGCCAACTGATCATTTTGGTGAAGAACATGTCGCCGAAGAACCATTTGGCATCATATTTCCCGCCCGTTCGGAGCGCTTCCCTCAATTGTCCCGTAGCCAACATGCCGGGGGTTGCCGTGGTTGCCGCGTCGGGATTGGTGTTGATGGCGTCGAACCCGTCGCAACTATAGGCCATACATGCGCAAACAATCAGCAAGAAATGGTTTATGTATGATTTTATTTTTTCCATGTCATTGTTTATTTTAGAAATTGAACTTCAGATTAGCACCTACGTAGCGGATGGAGGGGGAGTTGATGTTTTCCGTGTCCACGTCGGGGTCGGAGAACTTGAAATCCTTTGTCCAGATAAGCAAGTTCTGTCCGACAAGGGCTATTTGCGCCCCTTTTACGAAATGGGTACAATATTTTTTCGGCAGCCGGTAGGACAAGGAGAGCTCCCGCAGCTTGAAGAAAGTCTTGCTTTTCAAGAAATTGGATTTCCGTTCGCTGCCGTTGTAAGAACGCATATACGTTTCGTAGGAAACGGCCACGTCGTTCGGAGCGAAGACGCGTGTGTCTTCCAGGATATTCCCGTCGGAATCATATTTCACATCTCCCGAAACGACCTTTACGCCTTCGGCGATGTACCCTTTGTGGTTTCCGTTCACGACCTCGTCGAACCGGAACTCGTTGTCCGAGTCTATATGGCGGCCGGAATGCCACAGGCGAGAACTCATGTAGTCGAACATGTGGCCACCGACACGGCCGTCGAACGAGAAGCTCAACGTGAAGTCTTTATAGCTGAACGTGTTCGACCAGCCCCAGATCCATTTCGGGTTGTAAGTACCTGCGTAAGTCGGATAGGCGCTTTCTTTCGGCATGCCGTTGTAGAGGATCAGTTGTCCGTCGGGAGCCTTTTCCCAATCGTACATTTCCAGCCAGTGCCAGGTCTTTCCGGGTGCGACCCAGGGTTTCTGAGTGGAGTATTGTTCATCTATCTTGGAGTAATAGTACCTGTCGGCCGCCCAGTTGAACGAAGAGTTCCAGGTGAAGTCCTTTTGTTTGACGACATCGCCGCTGATCGTAAATTCAACCCCTCGGCTCAACTGCTCTTCGCCGTAGTTGATCAGCGTGTTGGAGAAACCGCTGGCGTAGCTCATATCGACATAACGTTGCAGGTCGTACAGGATCTTGTGATAGTAGGCCAGGTCGAACTTCAGACGGTTTTTGAAGAAATACAGTTCCGTACCGATTTCGTATGAACGGGAAGCGCGTGGCCGCAACGACACGTCGCGGATGGTCGAAGGATAGAAGGCGGCTGTCATGTTGCCCCAGTAATTCCGGGAGACGCTGTATGTCGAATTGATGTCGTAGACGCCTGTCGGGAATTTGGTCTGTGTCCATGAGCCTCTCGCTTTCCAGAAGTTCAGGATTTCGGGAAGCGCGATCAGTTCGGAAATGACCAAGCTGCCGGATACCGAAGGATAGAAATAAGACCGTTCGGACTTCGCCAGCGTGGATGCCCAGTCGTTACGCCCGGTGACTTCCACGAAGACCGCGCTTTTCCATGACAACCCGATTTTCCCGTATAAGCTGTTGATCTGTTCTTTCGTGACAGACGAAGAGGTGCTCGCCGGATCAACCGATGCGTTCAGTGAGAAGAACCCCGGCATGTTCAAGCCGTTGCTCGTGGATGAACTCTGGTAATCGTTCTCTCTGAAATAGATGGAGCCACCTAGGAAGCCGTCGATGGTGAAGTCTCCGAACTTCTTGTTAGCCAGTAATATGAAGTCGTCGGTCGTGCTGTAGCCCGAATAGTTAGACAGGCGGAATCCTCCCTTTCTGTTGCCGCGGGTACTGATCGGCTCTTTCAACGTGAACTGGTTCCTGAAAGCGTCGCCTCCGACACGCATGACCAGTTTCAGCCAGTCCGTCACGTCCAGGCTCATGTCCAGGCTCCCGTTTGTCAGGTCTTGATGGCGCTGGTTCGTCCGTTCGTTTGCAAGGAAGTAGGGGTTGTCATACCACCAGTCGTCCATCCAGTTCTGTTCTTCCTGTTCCTTTCCGGCCCGCCAGTAATTGCGGTATTCCCGGATGTCGTATTCCGCGCCGGTCCAGATGAGCAGGTTGTACATGTAGCTGCCCATGCCGTAGCCGGTCCCGTAGTTATTGGAGAAGATATTCTTGTTGTATGCGATGTCGGCTTTCAGGTGGAACTTCTTGTAGTCCATCGCGCCTCCGACGGAGAAAGTCAGCTTCTGTTGCCTGGAGTTCGGATACTGCCCTTTGTTGTAGATATGGTTCAGCGACGCGCGTACGCTCCCGTATTCTCCTTTCTGGGAGATGCTGATATTGTTGTTGGTCACCAATGCCTGTTCGAGGAAGTTCTTGAAGTTGTCTTTCCCTTTGGAAGTCAAAGGCATCTCTTCCCATTCGTGTGTGAACGGGTTGTACTGGCTGGCAGTGCGCCCGATGTCCAGTTTGTCTCCCCATACATAATCGCCGGGTGCATATTTCCCGCTTCCCCCCGAGCTGTATGAATTTTGCACTTCGGGCAGTTTCAGGAAACCGGCATGGAACATCGTGTTGGAGTTCACCGATATGTCCAGCCCGTCCTTTTGTGCTTTTTTGGTCGTGACCATGATGGCCCCGTCTCCCCCTCTCGAGCCGTAAAGGGCCGATGCCGTGGAGCCTTTCAGGACGCTGATGGATTCGATGTCGTCGGCCGGGATGTCCGACAGGTTGACGTTGTAATGGGGGATTCCGTCGACCACCAGCAAAGGCGTGCTTCCGCGCAACGTGATTGTCGGGGAAGCCGCGAACTCCGTGCTGTTCTTGATGTTCAGGCCCGCGATTTTTCCGGTCAGGGAGGTGGCGACATCCGAACCTTTGGCAACGGTCAGCTGGTCGTTTTTCACTTCCTGGACCGCATATCCCAACGCTTTCTGTTCCCGTTTGATGCCTAAGGCCGTGACGACGACTTCGTCGATCATTTCCGTATCGTCTGCCAGCGTGATGTTGAACACTTGGTTCTGGTTGATCGTTACCTCCTGCGTGCCGTACCCGATGAAGGATACTTGCAGGATGTCACCTTCGGCAGCCTCCAGGCTGAATTGGCCGTTGATGTCGGTGATCGTGCCGGTCGCTGTCCCTTTTATGAGGACGTTGGCCCCGATGACCGGTTCCTTTTGCGTATCGACGACCGTCCCGGAAATCTTTTTCATCTGTGCCAGGAACAGGGCGATGTGTTTGTTGGATATACGAAAAGAAATATTTCTTTTGCTGCGGAACAGGTTCCGCAGGACCTCGTTCAGGCTCTGATCGGTTTCTTGGATGGAGACCCTTTCGTTTTTGTCGATATCGGAGGTGCTGTAAACGAATTTGTAACCCGTTTTCGCTTCTATCTCTTTGAATACCTCCTCGAAAGTCGCGTTTTCCTTGTGCAAGGAGAGCTTTGCGGTTTGGGCATTCAGGATTGATGTGCCTGTAAAGAGCAGGAATAAGAAGAGGGCTGATATGCAGGCGAGCCGATTCAAGGCAAAATCTTTGTGATTTTGCCCGGTAAATGAATTTTTATCCATAATTTTGTAGATATTAATTTTATACTTGGCAAGGTTCTCCTTGCCGGTTGATGATTTGGAATTTGGGAATGGTCGCAACATTCCCAATTCTTTTTGGCCGTATGTCCGGTACGGATCTGTTTCTTATCTTCAAGTACTATTCATGATTTCGCTTTTTGTGGTTTGACAATGTATTTACTTTAAGAATATTTCTCCTTTCTGTTTTTCTATTCTGTAGCGGGCGGATATTTGCAGGATGGACAGAATTTCATCCAAGGTCTCCTTTGCGGTGAAATCGGCATTGAAAGTCTGCCGGGCCAGCTCTTCGTCCTCGACATATATTTTGACATGGAAAGCCCGTTGCAGCTCCTGCATGATCTCTTCCAAGGGGCTGTCCCTGAATATGAATTTGCCCGTGATCCAAGAGGTCGTGTTTTCGGGGCGTATGGTCGAGACTTTCAGTGTGTTGTCAGGCTTGTAGAAGACAGCCCGCTCGCCGGGTGACAGTATTTGGTCTGCCGTCGGGGACTGGTTCGTGTTTTTGTACAGCCCGATTTTCCCGGTGATGAGCGTAACCGCTGTCTTTTCCGGTTCCGCGTCGACATTGAATGTGGTTCCTAATACCCGTATGCCGATGCCGTCGGTCCGGACGATGAAGGGTTTCTTCTCGTCTTTGCGGACTTCGAAGAAAGCTTCTCCTTTTATTTCGACCTGTCGGGCCTGTCCGCTGAACTCCCTCGGATAGCGCAGGCAAGCGTTTGCATTCAGCCAGACGACACTGCTGTCCGGCAATGTGATTTTTGTTTTTGCATCGGGGACGGCTGTCGTTTCATAGTAGACGAGTCCCTGCTCCGGCTCCTTGTCGGCCAGGATGATCCCTGTAAGCAGCAGCAGGGCGATGGAAGCCGCTATGGACAGGTATTTCCATGCGGGGTTTCCTTTGCCGGCATATGAAATGACGACAGGCCGTCTGATCCTGTCCGCCAGCCGTTCGGACATCTGCTTTTCATCAAACGGCAAGGACTTGAAGCGTATGCGCTTTGCCAATGATTCGAGTTCTTTGTTATTTTGTTCGTTTTCCATCTTATTCCGGTAGCTTTATGGATAGAGATGACAGGTAAGGCAAAAAACTCCTATCCGGAATGGAAAAAAAATATTTTGGCCTGAAAACGGCCTTCCGGTCCTGACCCTATGCGTTACGGCCCCTAACCCTATGCGTTAGCCCTCGTAACGCATAGGGTCAGGAGCCGTAAACTTGCCTGGTTTGTCTGTTCCTGAAATCGCTTGTCTTCCGTGCGTGAGGAAACATTTTTCGTGTATTTGGATGGCCTCTTGAATAATTTTAGCTACATTTGACGATTATTATGTTATAAAAGGACTGTATCTGAGAGATGGGAGAAGAGAGGATCATATCTCTTTTTAGAAAAGTGGTGGAGGGGGATGAAACGGCGTTTCGGGTATTTTTTGAAACGTATTCCCGGCGTTTGTTTCATCTGGCCTATTATTACCTGAACTCTCGTGAATTGGCGGAAGAAGCCGTCCTGGATGTTTTTACGGTCGTTTGGCAGAAGCGGGAAACGCTTGCGCATGTCAAGGAACCGGGACATTACCTGTATGTAGCGGTCAAGAATCAGGCCTTGCATTATATAAGAAGGGGATACGTGCAGGAGAAGGAGCCGTATTCTTTGTATGAAATCGAGTTGATACCGGATTCGGATTCTCCGGAAAGGAAGTTGCTGGATGAAGAATATCGGGTTTTGGTCCAGCAGGCGGTCGATTCGTTGCCTCCGAAATGCAAGGAGGTGTTTCGTCTTGTCCTGTCCGACAAGTTGAAAAACCGGGAGATAGCGGATCTTCTGGGGATAAGCGAAAAGACCGTCAACATTCACATCGCAAAGGCTTACCGGCGTATCGGGCAATATGTAAACAGGCAGTATAAACAGGTGAAGAATTTTGTGCAGCTTTTGTTTTAGCTTTTTCAGATATAACAGGAAAGTCCCCGAAGCCTTGAACAACTTCGGGGACTTTTCTGTTACTTGATTTCCTTTTCTTCCATCATGTCCAGTTCGTTCTTGTCGGAGTCGATGAATTTGTACTCCAGAAAGCCCAGACTTTGGTTCGGGATCACTTTGATACCCATTGAGTATTTCAGTTTCCATTTCCAACTGAGCGGGATTTTCCCGCTCTTGATAAAAGCTGCAACATAGGGATGTACGTGCAGGGCGAATTTCTTCACGTTGTGCTTGTTGACCAAGCAGTCGATCTTTCCTTCCAGGCTGTCGGTAAACAGGATGGAGGGTTTGATGGTTCCCGTGCCGAAACAGGTCGGACAGGCTTCGGATGTGTCGACATCCATTGCCGGGCGGACGCGCTGGCGGGTGATCTGCATCAGGCCGAACTTGCTCAGCGGCAAAATATTGTGTTTTGCCCGGTCGCTTGCCATTGCTTTCGCCATGTGTTCGTATAGTTTCTGCCGGTTGGTAGCCTCGGCCATGTCGATGAAGTCGATTACGATAATGCCGCCCATGTCGCGCAGGCGTAATTGGCGGGCGATTTCGTCTGCCGCCGCCGTGTTCACGTCGATGGCCGTTTTTTCCTGGGCGTCACTGCCTTTGGAGCGGTTCCCGCTGTTCACGTCGATGACGTGCATGGCTTCCGTGTGTTCGATGATCAGATAGGCTCCACTTTTGTACGTGACGGTGCGTCCGAATAAGGACTTGATCTGTTTTGTTATTGCGAAGTTGTCGAAGATGGGAAGTTCGCCGGTATACCGTTGTACGATCTCTTCCCGTCCGGGTGCGATCAGGCTGACATAATCACGGATGTTGTGATAGATGTCCGCATCGTTCACATAAATGTTCTGAAAAGAGGGGTTGTAAATGTCGCGCAACAAGGCCACCGCCCTTGTCGTCTCTTCGTAGATGACCGCAGGGGCTTTTACTTTGGTGATCTTAGGGATGTTGTCTTCCCAACGTTTCAGTAATGTCTTCAATTCATGGTCGAGTTCGGCAACGCGCTTCCCTTCCGAAGAGGTGCGTACGATGACGCTGAAGTTCTTCGGCTTGATGCTCTGGATAAGTTGGCGTAGACGGGCGCGTTCTTCGCTCGATTTGATTTTTGTGGAGACCGATACTTTGTCGGCAAACGGTATCAGCACGATGTATCTTCCGGCGAAGGAAAGCTCGGAAGTCAGTCTGGGACCTTTTGTGGAAATCGGCTCTTTGGCGATCTGCACCAGCACTTCCTGTCCGGCTTTGAGCACGTTGCTGATGCTTCCGTCTTTTTCGATTTCGGGAAGCAGCTCCATCTTGGAGATGGCGGGGAGTTTCTTTTCTCCCTTCTGCTCTTCGAGTGCTTGCTTGAGGAATTTCTGCTGGGTGTTGAAATTGGGACCTAAGTCCAGATAGTGAAGAAATGCATCCTTTTTATAACCTACATCAATGAAAGCAGCGTTCAACCCCGGCATCAGTTTCTTGACCTTGCCCAAGTATATATCGCCGACGGCGAAAGAGACATTGCGGGCTTCCTTTTGGAGCTCGACAAGGTTCTTATCCTCCAGCACGGCTATAGATACCTCTTTGGGTTGTACATCAACTACTAATTCACTAATCACTATAAAAAGAGGTGTTAAAATGTGAGACCTTATCAGATACGCAAAGAACAAACTTAAAAGGTCTCTTATTAAGTTTGTTCTTCAGAGTTACTTTAATAGACTTACTTCTTCTTATGTCTATTCTTCTTCAGTCTTTTTTTGCGCTTGTGCGTAGACATCTTATGTCTTTTTCTTTTCTTTCCGCTGGGCATTGTCTTAAAATTTTAAATTAAACTATAATAACTAAATTACTTTACTTCGTTCAGGAAAGTCTTAGCCGGCTTGAATGACGGAATGTTATGTTCCGGGATGATGATCGTAGTATTCTTTGAAATATTACGAGCAGTCTTCTGGGCTCTCTTTTTAATCACGAAACTTCCGAAACCTCTCAGGTAAACGTTTTCACCTTGAGACAAAGAACTTTTTACGATATCCATAAAAGATTCTACGCTGTTCAGCACCGTCTGTTTGTCGATGCCGGTGCTTTTTGAAATTTCGCTAACAATATCTGCTTTAGTCATGTCTATAAATTAATTAAATAATTGATTTGGACCTATTAATTTTTTGGAATGCAAATATATAGCTTTTTATTTAAGTGAAAAAAGAATTGCCAGTCAAATTTTAAGAAAAAAGTTTCCTTACAATTCGTCGGAACTATGTATGTTTGCGGTAATCAATTAGTTGCAAGATTTGGAAAGATTGAAAAAGAACTGTATGTCGCAGATAGAAAACGATTTAGAGACCAGCCGTCTGTTGCGTGGCTGGTATCGGATACATAAAAGGGAGCTGCCCTGGCGGGAGTCTTCCGATCCTTATGTCATCTGGATATCCGAGATAATCCTCCAACAGACGCGGGTGGCGCAGGGGATGGACTATTTCCTGCGTTTCACCGGGCGGTTCCCGGATGTGGCTTCGCTGGCTTCGGCGGAAGAAGACGAGGTCTTGAAATACTGGCAGGGGCTCGGCTACTACAGCCGCGCCCGTAACCTGCATGCCGCGGCGAAGGATATTATGGAACGTTTCGGAGGGGTATTCCCCGAGCGCTATGAGGATGTGATCTCTTTGAAGGGGGTAGGCGAGTATACGGCGGCGGCCATCGTTTCGTTCGTATGGGGCCGGCCGTATCCGGTCGTGGACGGGAATGTCTTCCGGGTGCTTTCGCGCCTGTTTGCGGTTGACATCCCGATCGATACGGCCAAGGGGAAAAAGGCCTTTGCGGAATTGGCCGGCCTGGTGATGGACCCGCGGCATGCCGGGCAGCACAACCAGGCCATGATGGAACTGGGAGCGTTGCAATGCGTGCCGCAAAATCCGGATTGCGAGGCTTGCCCGCTCAAAGGGCGCTGTGCGGCTTACGGGGCGGGCGAGGTGCAAGCCTATCCGGTGAAACGGGCCAAGGCCAGGACGCGTGACCGGTACTTTCATTACTTATACATTATATATAAGAGGAAGACCTGGTTGTCCCGCCGGAAAGGGAAAGATATCTGGGAAGGGCTTTACGAGTTTCCGCTTATCGAGACGGACAGGGCCATGGATTTTGCTGAGTTGCAGGTGACCGAAGCCTTTCGCCGGCTGTTCGAGGGGGCAGGGCGGCTGAACGTTTCGGCGGACTTGCAGGGGGTGAAGCATGTCCTGTCACACCAGGTCCTGCATGCGGCTTTCTACCGGATCGAGATCGAGCGGGAGAGCGATGCCCTGAAAGCTTTCCTGCCTGTGGCGGCGGGCGATCTGGAGAAATATGCGGTTCCCCGCCTGGTACATATTTATTTGGAGAAATTGGAAGGAAACTTGTCAGAATGATTGAATTTGTGTTTCTTTGTATTCTGAATAAAAGAATAGAGCTATGTCATTGAATAAAGTTATATTGATCGGCAACGTCGGGCGCGACCCGGATGTACGTTATTTCGATAATGGGGCCGCTGTCGCCAACTTCCCGCTTGCGACCTCGGAGAGAGGTTATACGTTGGCCAATGGTACGGTTATTCCGGAGCGTACGGAATGGCACAATGTGGTCGTCCGCCGCGATCTGGTCTCCTTTGTGGAGAAATGGGTGAAGAAAGGTTCCGGGCTTTATGTGGAGGGCAAGATCCGTACACGCAGTTACGATGACCAGGCCGGCGTGAAGCGCTATGTGACGGAAATCCATGCGGACCGTGTCGAGTTTTATAGCACAGGTTCGGGCAATCGTGACAATGTGGCCGGAACCGCTATGGCGGGAGGCCAGCCGCAGGCAACCGCTCAGCCGGCAGGTTACCAGCAACCGGTATCCGGGCAGCCGGACACTTCTTTAGATTCCAACAGCGCGGACGATCTTCCGTTCTGATATTGTTTAACTAATACTGTTCCCCTTGGACTCAGACTATTATTTGTCGGGCTTATTCGACCAGGTTACTATACAGGCGCTCACAGCAGGCCCTGTGATAGCGTTAAGCTCCGCGATTCTTCTGCTGTTGGTTTCCGGCTTCGTGTCGGCTTCCGAAGTGGCGTTTTTCTCGTTAACCCCGGGTGATATCAACGATATCCGGGAAGAGAATGCGCCTTCCGACCCCTTGATCCAGCGTTTGCTGGACCGTTCCGAGTATCTGCTCGCCGCTATCCTGATAGCCAACAACTTTGTGAATGTGGCTGTCGTCATGCTGTGTACTTACGGTATCAACGCGATCGTCGATTTCTCATCCGCCCCGATGCTGGGTTTTATCCTGGAGACGGTTGTCCTGACCTTCATGCTTTTGTTGTTCGGCGAGATCATGCCGAAGATTTACGCGCAGAAAAACTCGCTTCGCTTCGTGCGTAGTTCGGCTTCCGTGCTGAATGTCGTGGAGCGTACCTGCCGCCCGCTTTCGAAGGTATTGGTCACGTCGACCAGTGTCATCAACAAGGCGTTGGTCAAGAAGAAGTACGATCTTTCGGTCGACGAGCTTTCGAAGGCGTTGGAGCTTACTTCTACCGAAATGCCGGAGGAGAAGGAGATGCTCTCGGAGATCATCAAGTTCTACAACAAGACTGCCGACGAGATCATGACGCCCCGTCTGGATATGGAGGATATAGATATCAAGACGAGTTTCCGGACCGTGGTCGACTTCATCATCCGGTCCGGCTATTCCCGTATTCCGGTCTATTCCGGTTCGGAAGACAATATCAAAGGAATCCTGTATATCAAGGACCTGCTGCCCTATGTGGAGAAGCCCGACACGTTCCGTTGGCAAAGCTTGATCCGTCCGGCCTACTTCGTGCCTGAGACGAAGAAGATCGACGATCTCCTGGAGGAGTTCCGTACCAGCAAGATCCACATGGCGATCGTGGTGGACGAGTTCGGCGGCACATCGGGTATCGTGACGATGGAGGATATCTTGGAAGAGATCGTTGGCGAGATTTCCGATGAATACGACGAAGATGAAAAGCTGTTCATCCGTTTGGCTGACGGCAGCCTTATTTTTGAAGCCAAGATATTGCTTACCGACTTTTTCCGCGTGATCGATGCCGAGACTGCCGAGTTCGGCAAACTGACGGAGGAGGTCGAAACCCTTGCCGGCCTTC
Source organism: uncultured Parabacteroides sp. (assembly GCA_910577325.1). GTDB lineage: Bacteria > Bacteroidota > Bacteroidia > Bacteroidales > Tannerellaceae > Parabacteroides. The sequence continues at coordinate 80,150 of CAJTMR010000006.1, read as the reverse complement.
TGTTGGAGATCAAGGGGGATTTCCCGCGCCGCCGGGAGATTATCGAGTATCGCGACTACCGTTTCCAAATCCTGGAGATCGATAACCGCCGTATCCTGAAAGTCAAGTTCAATCGTATTTCGGACCAGGCAAAGGACGAGGAAGAGGAATAAATGCGTGTTGTCGGTATGATATGGATTTTGCTGCTGGCCTTGTGTGCCTCCTGTATGGAGTACACCCCGAAGCCGTCCGGCTATTTCCGTATCGAGCCGCCTGTCCCTTCCTACCTGCCCCTTCCGGTGGAGGATTTGCCTTATACATTCAGACTTTCCAAATGGGCGGAAGTGGAGTCGCCCCCGGCAGGGAATCCGGCGGGATGGATCAATCTTTCTTATCCGCAGTTGAACGCGAAGCTTTATTGCAGCTATTTCCCTGTCACTCCGGCTACGCTGGGAAGGGCGGGAGAGGAATGCCGAGCGTTGGCTGTCCGGCTGGCGAAGTATCCGGACCGGATCAGGGAGCAGGCATACGGCAATCCGGAAGCTTCGGTATATGGTTCGCTTTTCATGCTGGATGGCGAATCCGCTTCGCCGTTGCAATTCATGTTGACCGACAGCGTCTCCCGCTTTTTCCGGGGGGCTTTGTACTATGATTGTGCCCTGAATGCCGATTCGCTGGCTCCTGTCACGCAATACCTGGCACAGGATATCGTAGAGCTGGTCCAATCTTTTAAATGGAAGGAATAATGCCTCTTTTGATGAAACATGCCGGCCCGTCGTGGGGGATCTGGAAGATCGAGGAATCTTCCGGGGCGCTTTTTTCTCTTTTGCGGAACGGGGAAGAATATCTCCCGCAGTTGGAATCGATCCGTACGGAGCCGCGCCGCCGGGAGTGGCTTGCCAGCCGTGTGCTTTTGCAGGAACTTGCGGGTGGCCCGGTCCGTATCGCCTATCGTCCGAACGGCGCGCCTTACCTTTCGGACTCGTCTTTGCATGTCAGTATCTCCCATACGAAAGGTTATGCCGCTGTTTTGTTGCAGGATCGCCCGGCCGCCGGCATCGACATCGAATACCGTTCTGCAAGGGTGTTGAAGATACGCCGTCGTTTCATGAACCCCGAAGAAGAAGCGGCTATCGACAAGGGGCACGAGACGGAACACCTGTTGCTTCATTGGTGTGCGAAAGAGACGCTTTTTAAGATGGTCGGGCAGGAAGGGGTTGACTTCCTTTGCCATCTGCATGTCCGTCCGTTCCCGTATGCGGAAGAAGGAAGTTTCACCGTCTTCGAGACCCGTACGGAAGAAGGCTCGGTTTTCCGCTTGAACTACCTCGTCACTCCGGATTTCGTATTGACCCGGAGTTGAGTTGATTGCTGATATCGGGAACTGTCCGCAAGGCCGTGCTTTATTTCAGCCAGATATCCCAGGCCGCGAACGCTTGTAGCAAGAGCATTTCGAGACCGTTCTTGACGACGGCTCCTTTTTCTTTCCCTTTCTTCATGAAGAGTGTTTCATCCGGGTTGTACAGGAGGTCGTACAACAGATGGTCTGCGGTGAGCAGGTCGTAGGGGATGTCGGGGCAGGCATTGATGTTTGGAAACATGCCTAATGGTGTCGTATTGACAATAACGGTGTATTGCTCCATTGTTTTGGGAGTGATTTCTTCGTAGGTGATGCAGAATTCTTTCGGTTTGCGGGAAACCAATGTCGCACCTACGCCTAATTGTTTGAGACCTTGAAATACAGCTTTCGAAGCGCCTCCCGTTCCCAGGATGAGGGCCTTGCGATGTGTCTCCTTTAAGAGCGGTTCGATGGAGCGCTTGAAACCGATGATGTCGGAGTTGTAGCCTTTCAGCCTTTTGCCGAAGAGTCCTTTCGTGAATTTGATGACGTTGACGGCTCCGATCAGGCGGGCGTCCTCGTCCAGGTCATCCAAGTAGGGAATGACTTGTTCCTTGTAGGGGATGGTGACGTTCAGACCGTTCAACTCGGGGTTTTCTTTTAATACAGTCTTCAGATCTTTGATGTTCGGGATCTCGAAGTTCAGATAAGTTGCATCGATTTTCTCGGATTCGAACTTCTGGTTGAAGTAGTTCTTTGAAAAAGAGTGTCCGAGGGGGTATCCTATTAAACCATATTTTTGCATGACCTGTAAATTAAGATGATTAATGTTTATTTGCTGCCCGTATATAACGAACAAATGCCGAAAGTAAAGGTTTTTGAACGTGCCTCATTGAAACCGACCCGGCTGAGCAGGTCGGTCATGACTTTCCCTTGCGGAACGACCCGTATGGAGGCCGGCAGGTAGCTATAGGCCGTATGTTCTTTTGAAAGAAGGCGTCCGACGGTGGGGATCACGATTTTGGAATAGAGGTTGTAGAGTTGTTTCATCGGGAAATGTTCAGGTGAGGACAGCTCCAGGATCATCAGATGCCCGCCCGGTTTCAGGACCCGGTACATCTCGGCGATCCCTTGTTCTATGTTTTCGAAGTTGCGTACTCCGAATGCGGCGGTGACGGCGTCGAACGTGTTGTCCGGATAGGTCAGCGCCGTGCAGTCCTGGTATTCGAACGAGATGTGGTCCGACAATCCCGCACTGGCGACTTTCTGCCGTCCGACTTCCATCATGCCCTCCGAGATGTCGGCCCCGATGATGCGGTCCGCTTTCAGGCGGCGGTGCATGGAAATGGCCAGGTCGCCCGTACCTGTGGCAATGTCGAGGATCGAGGCGGGAGAGAAAGGACGCAGGAAAGCGATCCCTTTCCTGCGCCATATTTTGTCGATACCCAGCGAGAGCGTATGGTTCAGTTGATCGTATGTACCGGCGATGGAGTCAAACATGCGCCTGACTTGTGTCGTTTTGTGCTCCTCGTTGTTGTAAGGTAGAATCTGTTCCGAACCGTACTTCGCCATGTCTGTTTATCTTATTTGTTGAGATATTCGGTTACGTTCTTTTCGATACGCGAAAGGAGGTTGTCTGTGTCGCCTTTTTCGAACTTCTCGCCTGTGATGTGTTCATACAGTTCGATATAGCGTTCGCTGATGCCTTCCACGATGGCCGGGGTCATTTCGGGGACCGTCTGGCCCTCCTTGCCCTGGAAGTCGTTTTCCATCAACCATTCGCGTACGAACTCTTTTGAAAGTTGCTTCTGCGGTTCGCCTTTAGCAAAACGTTCTTCGTAGCCTTCGCTGTAGAAGTAGCGGGAAGAGTCCGGCGTGTGGATTTCGTCCATCAGGTAGATCTTGCCGTCGTGTTTGCCGAATTCGTACTTCGTGTCGACAAGGATCAGGCCGCGTTCGGCTGCGATTTCCGTGCCGCGTTTGAAGAGGGCGAGCGTGTATTTTTCCAGCAGTTCGTATTCTTCGGGAGTAGCCAGACCCTTGGCCAGGATTTCTTCTTTGGAGATGTCGGCATCGTGTTCGCCGATCTCGGCCTTGGTCGTGGGGGTGACGATCGGTTCGGGGAAACGTTCGTTTTCACGCATGCCTTCCGGCAGTTTCACACCGCAGATTTCGCGTACGCCGCTCTTATAAGCACGCCATGCGCTTCCGCAGAGGTAGCCGCGTACGATCATTTCAACCGGGAATCCCTGGCACATCACGCCTACGGTCACCATCGGGTCGGGGGTGGCCAGTTTCCAGTTCGGGCAGATGTCGGTAGTCGCGTCCAGGAATTTGGCGGCGATCTGATTCAACATCTGTCCTTTGTAGGGGATACCTTCCGGCAAGACCACGTCGAATGCCGAGATACGGTCTGTTGCGACCATCACCAATACGTCGTCGTTGATGTTGTACACGTCGCGTACTTTACCGTGGTAGACACTCTTCTGTCCGGGGAAATTGAAGTCTGTTTTTGTTAATGCCTTCTTCATATCTTTGTTTTTATGGGACGCTTATAAGGCGTCCTGACTGTTATTAATAGTTTGCTTCTTCTTTTGGGTTATCGGGGAGGACGGTTCGCGAGCCTCCCTTGCGGGGGTGCTTGCTGTCGAACTTGTCGTAGGCTTCTACGATGCGTTGGACGAGCTTATGGCGGACGATGTCCTTTTTCTCGAACTCGATCTTGCCGATCCCTTTTACATCTTTCAGGATTTGCATGGCCTGCACGAGTCCGGAGGTTGCTGTGGGCGGCAGGTCGATCTGCGTCACGTCGCCGGTAATGATCATCTTGGCATTCATTCCGAGGCGGGTGAGGAACATCTTGATCTGGTGTGTCGTCGTGTTCTGGGCTTCGTCGAGGATGATGACCGCGTCGTTCAGCGTCCGTCCGCGCATGAAGGCGAGGGGGGCGATCTGTATCACGTTGTTCTCCATGTATTCCTTCAGCTTGGCTCCGGGAACCATATCCTGCAGGGCGTCATACAAGGGTTGGAGATAGGGGTCGAGCTTATCCTTCATTTCGCCGGGGAGGAAACCTAACTTTTCGCCGGCTTCCACGGCGGGGCGGCTCAGGATGATCTTGCGGATTTCTTTGTTTTTTAGAGCCTTGACGGCAAGGGCGATGGCTACGAATGTCTTACCTGTCCCGGCGGGGCCTGTGGCAAAGACGAGGTCGTTTTCTTCGAATGCTTTGACAAGGCGTTGCTGGTTTTCCGTGCGGGCGACGATCGGCTTGCCGTTCATCCCGTGGATGATCAGGTTCTCTTGCTTGGCGATCACCGGGGCTTTGCCTTTGATGATGTCCAGTATGATGTCTTCGCTCAGCGAGTTGAATTCCTCACAATATTTCTCTACCTCGCGGATTTTCTTGAGAAAGAGTTCCGATTCGTCTTCGTCTCCGATCACTTTCATCACATTTCCCCTTGCCACAATGCGCAATTTGGGGAACAATGTCTTGATCAATTGCATGTTGACATTGTTTACTCCGTAGAATATAACAGGATCTACGCTCTCAAGAATATAAATTCGTTCAATCATTCAATTCGTTTTAGTTCTGCCTTAGTCGCGAATTTTCTGCCATTCTCGTTCAGGCAGACAAAATTAGTAATATTCTTTATGTAAAAATAAATTGTGAGGTATTTTGTTGTCTCTTCATGAAGATTATTTGAACATTTCTTGCAGGCGCCGCCCTTCCTAGCGGCAATCCCAAACGGCATGGATTTCGATCCGTTCGTCCGTAACCCATACATACTCATTGTTTAGTTAATATCCGGATTCATAAAAATAGTCATAAATATTTTGAAATCAGTGAATCTTGGTTACTTTTGTTTCCGTTAAAAGAGAAATGATGAAAAAGATAGTATCTGATATTCGGTTGATAGTGGCTGCTTGCTCGGTGGCAGTGGTGTGTTCGTCTTGTGGAAAAAAGGAAGAACGCGGAGAGTTGAAACGTATCTGGTATAACGGAAGCTATAACCGGGATTTCAAAGATCTGAACGATGTGCATCTGGCCGAAGCGAAACGTATCGGTATCAACCCTGCTTCGGACCGTGAAGAAGCGGAGAATGTGAAAAAAGAGATGCGGGAGATCGAAACCAACGAATATTATGAAGTGGAAAAGCTGACGCATTCCATCCCGTATCTGATCCCTTCGGCAGCACAGTTGTTGGAAGATATCGGACATAATTTTCAGGATTCCTTACGCAATCTGAATGCTTCGATCTATAAAGTCAAGGTGACCAGTGTCACCCGTACGGTCGATGATGTCAAGAACCTGAAGAAAAGAAATACCAACTCTTCCCACAACTCGGCCCACCGCTACGGAACGACTTTTGATGTTTCCTGGGCTCGCTATACTAAAGTAGACGAAAGCGATACCTTGAATATAGACAAAGACCGGTTGAAGATGGTGTTGGCAATGGTCTTGAGAGACTTGAAGCGGGAAGAGCGTTGCTATGTCAAGCATGAACGCAAACAGGGTTGTTTTCATATAACCGTCAGGGAAAAGTAATATGAACGCAACGGCTTACACGAACTTACCCAAGAATACGTTGATGTCCGTAAACTTGGGTAAGATTTGTCTCTTATAGTCCGCTAAAATCGACCCCGTCGAATATTAACGAAGGAACACGCCAACTGGAGAACGTGCGCGGGTCGTTGCCGACCTCGGCTAAATTGCTCCATAAGGAGATCATGTTGCCTGTTGCGTTCATTTCGGAGATGGGCTGCGTCAGTTTGCCTTTTTCAATCAGGAACCCTTCCACGCCGTAGGAGAAGTCACCGGTCGTACTGTTGCTGTTACCGCCGTTGAAACCCGTTACCAGAATACCTCTGTCAACAGATGCGATCAGACCGTCCGTGTCTTTGTTTCCCATCTGCATGGTCAGGATGGAAGGGGAGGCGATCGTTTGTTTCATATCCATCTTGTTGGCTGAATAGGTATCGATATAATAGGTTTTCAGGATACCGTTTTCAAACACAGGCATGCGCTTTGTCGCTACACCTTCGCCGTCGAAATAGCGGGCGCCGGATGCACCCACCGTATGCGGTTCGTCGATGATCGTCAGGCGGTCACCCAATACTTTCCGGTCGATTTTATCGAGCAGGAAAGAGTTCTTCTGCTGGATGGAAGAACCGTACAGCGCGTCGATTACCGGAGAGAGCAGGCGGGAGGAGTTCATATTGTCCACAACCATCTGGTACTTGCCTGAGGCGACCTTTTTCTGTCCCAGTTTACGCATGACACGTTCCAGAGCCTTTGCCCCCAGGCCTTCCTTGACCAGCGTATCGTAGTAGAGGGAAGAGTCATACCAGTAAGATTCCGGGCGGGCATCCCCTTCGCCTTTGATGCTTACGCTGGCAACCAGGCTGAAAGAAGAGCCGGAAGTTTCCCCTTCGAAGCCGTTGCTGGCAACCATATATTTGAAATCCTTTTCGTCGCTGTAGGATGAATTGGCCGAGATGATACGGGCGTCTTTCTCCATCATTTCGTTGCAGACGTTCATGGCCAGCGCCACTTTATCGTCCGGCTGGATCGAGTCGAATTTCGGATCAATCAGTTGCAGGTCGGCACCTCCTCCTTTGTAATAGAGGGAAGCGTCGGGCAACGTTCGTGCCTTGTCTTCCGCCAAGAAGCGGGTGGAAGCGATTCCGTTACGGATGAAACCTTCCAGTTCCTTTTTGTCCAGGCGGTTTGTGGAGAAGGAGCCGAAACGCCCGTCCACAAACAGATGGATCACCAAGCTGTTTTCCGATGCCTGCTGCAAACGGTCCATCTTCATGTCGCGTATTTCAAAAGAACTGCTCGACCCGTTATAGATACTTACGCGTGAGGCCTGGCAGCCGTTTTTCAGGGCAAATTCCATGGCCCACTGAGCCAGCTTTTTATTTTCGTTCGTTATCATGTCTAATGATTTATGATTTATAATTTATGATTTATGGGTGTGTGGACAGCGCATAAATCATAAATCTTTTTTAGTTTTCTCCTCCTACTGTAAGTTTGCTGACTAAGGCTGACGGCATACCGCAGGTTACCGGGCAGGATTGTCCGTCCTTGCCACATGTCCAAGTGCCGTTATCCATCTTGTAATTGCTGCCGACCATCGTGATATCGGCCAACGCACGCGGCCCGTTACCGATGATATTGATATCCTTGATCGGCTGTGTCAGTTTACCGTTCTCGATCAGGTAACCGTCTTTCACGAAGAAGGTGAAGTCACCCGCGCCGATCTGTACCTGCCCGTTGGTGAAGCTGGAGGCATAGATACCTTTCTTCACGGTCGAGATCATTTCTTCTTCCGTCACGTTTCCGGCTTCCATGTAGGTGGCACGCATACGCGGGATCGGCATCTGGCGGAATGATTCGCGGCGGCCGTTGCCCGTTGACGGAATACCGTAATGCTTGGCGCTGATACGGTCGTGCAGGTAGCTGGTCAGTACACCCTCTTTCACGATGTAAGTCTTTTGTCCGGCGATGCCTTCGTCGTCGATATTGACAGAACCTCGGTTGAAAGGAATCGTGCCGTCGTCCACCACGTTGATATGCTCGTTACAAACCTTTTTGTTCAGTTGATCGGAGAAGATGGACGTATTCTTGCGGTTGAAGTCGGCTTCGAAAGCATGCCCGATTGCTTCGTGCAACAAGATTCCGGAACCTCCTGCACCCATTACGACCGGCATTTCTCCTCCTTTAGGTTTGATGGCCTGGAACAGGATGGATGTCTTTTCCACTGCCTCTTTCGCAACCTCGGCAATGATGTCGTCTGTCAGGAATTCGGCTCCCATACGGAAAGCACGGGATGCATACGAATTTTCGATCTTCCCGTTGTCCTCCATGATACAGACAGCGCTTAACGTCACCATCGGGCGGTAGTCGTAGTACATCTGTCCTTCGGAATTGCAGAACAAGATGTGTGAAGTCGTGTCTCCTAATGAAGCCATTACCTTGTGTACCCGTTTGTCGAGCGCGAAAATCTGGTCGTTCAGTTTTTGGAGATACGGGGTCTTTGCGTTTACGGCAAGTTCGTCCCAGGGAGTCTGCACCCCGTAATAATTATTTATGATCGGTTCCTCTGTCAGGGCTGCCGGAGCTTTGCCTGCCGAACCGGTTGCGATACGGGCTGCCGTGCGGGCTGCTTTCAGCATCTCGTCGAGCGTCACGTTTTCCACATACGCATAACCGGTCTGGTCGCCGGCCAATACGCGTACGCCCATACCGAAATCGATATTGGAGGAAGCGCGGTTTACGGCTCCGTCCTGCAATCCGATGTTATTTCGGTAGGAATGTTCAAAGAAAAGATCGGCATAATCGCCGCCTTTTTCGAGTGCTGCCGCCAGCACTTTCTTCATGTCGCTTTCACTGACACCAAAATGGTTCTGAGCGAATGAGATACCGGTGGCCTGATCTGCTCCGTTTCCGGCACAACTTCCTAAGAATGCGGGAGCCGCTAATGATCCAAGCATAACCATTCCTCCTGTTTTGATAAAATCACGTCTGTTGATTTTCACGTTATAATTGTTGATTTATAATTTATGATTTCATTGTCCGTTATCAATTGACAATTGTTTTGCCCATTGCATGACGTTGGCGGGCGGGCGCTCGGCCAACAATTCTTTTTTCATGAAATCCATGTAAGGAGCCACGTGCTTGAAAAATTTCTTGTAACCTTTACATAGATAGTTCAATCCGGGTTCGCCGTTTGCTGCGTGGAGGAAACGGTTCTTGGGACATTCGCCGTTGCAGGCAAACAGGTAGTCACACTCCTTGCACTGGGTAGGGAGTGTTTCATATTTGTCTGCTCCGAACTTCAGTTGGCGCTGGCTGTACATCATCTCGGTAAGCGTCTGGGTATGGATGTTGCCCAACTTGTATTCCGGGAATACGAAGTGGTCGCAGGCATATACGTCGCCGTTGAACTCCATCACTCCGGCATGTCCGCAAGTACGCGCCAGCGTACAGACGCCCGGTTGTTCGCCTACCCAGTTCGCCAGCGTGGAGTCGAAAAGCTGGATATAATAATTACCGACATCCTCTTTCAGCCATTCATCGAAGACCGCGCAGAGGAAATCTCCCCATTTTCCGGCATCGACCGTGAAAGGGGCCAGTTTGATGTTGGCATCCTGCTGTTCCGGCGAGGAGAGCAATGTTCCGTCCTGATGGAATCCGAGGCGTTCCACAATCGGGGCAAACTGGATATAGTGGCAATCTATTTCCTTGAAAAAATGATAGAATTCCAGCGGGTAATCCACGTTGTAGTCATTGACGACTGCCATCGCATTGTATTCCACGCCGTGCTTTTTCAGCAGTTCGATTCCCTTCATCACTTTATAGAAGGAGGGGAGTCCCTGTTTGTTGCGGCGATATTCGTCATGAAACTCCTGCGGGCCGTCTATCGAAACTCCTACGAGGAAGTTGTTCTCTTTGAAGAAACGACACCAGTCGTCGTTCAGCAGCGTCCCGTTTGTCTGGATGCAGTTGTCTATTTGGCGTCCGCGGCCGTATTTACGTTGCAACTCCAGCGCTTTTCTGTAGAAACTGATCGGGCGCATCAGCGTTTCACCGCCGTGCCAGGTAAAGAGAACCTGTGGCATTGTCTGGCATTCCAGATATTCCTTGATGAATTTTTCCAGTAACTGTTCGCTCATGATATGGTTCTTCACCTCAGGATAAAGTTTCCCTTTCTCCAGGTAATAACAGTATTCGCACGCCAAGTTGCAAACCGAACCGACGGGCTTCAACATGACATATACGGGTTTCGCGAACGGGGATATATACGGATTACTCATGGTTTGTTTAATTGAAAATGAAAAATTGAAAATCGAATCAACCTGGTACAATTCCCAATTCCATAATGCAAAAGTAATTTTTTTAACGGACGAATGTCGTTTTTTACTGTGTTTTTTTCTTATAGCGGTTATAATCGGTGACAAATCCGTCACAAAGCCAGTTCGCGAGTGCTTGTCGGTTGTCACTCGGAATGAACCGTTGCTGGTCGAAACTATTCTGTATATTACCCAGTTCGACAAATAAGGATGCCGGTGTTGTATGCCGTAACACATATAAATCGCGTTTGTCCACTGTACCTGAAAAGCCGCGTCCTGGCTGGTGCATTTTGTATTTGTGGGCAAATGTAGACCGCATGGTTTTAGCCAATTGCTTACTTTGGGTATTCTTGTTTTGATGATAGAAGAACACATCAAGCTGCCTGCTTTTACTTCGGCTGTCCACATGCACGAAGATCGCTCGTTTGTAGGCATATTTATCCTGTTTGAATAAAGCGTTTATTTTATCACTCCGTTGTTTCAGGCGCTGGATCTGATTGAATGGGATCGGACTACCCATACAGGTTTCCCGTTTGCTGTTCTTCAGGTATTTATCGTTTCGAATACCGTCTTTGGCATCTTGGATGATAATGTGTACTTTGGCTCCTTTCATCATCAGGTTGCGTGCCAGACGAAGCACGATATCGTAGGCATATTCATCTTCATGCAGTTCGATTTTGCCAATCCGTCCGATTGCTCCTGGATCAGGACCTCCATGTCCGCTGACCAGGTAGAAACAAGCGCCTTTCAGTTCGGATGAGGTTACTTTATAGGAAGCCAGTTCTTTGCCAAACAACGGTTCATAATTCGCTTGTTTGGAAGTTGTTGCGACAGCTTCTTTTCCTTGTAAAGGGGGAAGCGTGTATTTAACTCCCATCTGAAGAGCGTTTCCTTTCCCTAACTTGTTTTTGTTCAGCTCGATGAAGTGCTTTTGATATGATGCTCCCACACGATTGTGGCGTTTGAGAAACAAGGTGATACCTTCTCCTTTCTTTGGAAAGGCTTTTTCCTGGGCCTGTAACCGGTTGACATAAACAATCGTAAAGAATAACGCGAATATGATATTAAGTTTGAACTTCATTGGTGATATCTTGCTAATGCGAACAAAAATAATGCTTTTTCGGGATTATGCAATACATCGTTATACGGAATCGGAAAAATAAGGACGCCAATCCCACCGTACGCATCTTAACCGCATGCCTGTTGGTTGCCGAATGGCTCAAAGAATAGTTCGGGAAGTTTAGACAAGCTATACGGCAATCTGTTATATCGCACAGAAAGAGAAAGAAAAATAAATTTATAATTGACTTATTGTATTGAAAAACAAAAAATGCCGTTTGTAAATGACAGATGAACAGTACTTTTTATACCTTTGCGGAAAAAATAATAGGATGGGCAATCGTAAAATTATAGTTTTGTAATAAATTCATGTCAGGGGAGAGATATGTTCAGGATTTTGCAGCCTTGGAAACACTGTTCAAGCGTTTCTACAAGCCTTTGCGGGCGTATGCTTTCCGTTTTGTGAATGATAAGGATTTGTCGGAAGATATTGTTCAGGATGTTTTTTATGAACTTTGGAAGCGGCGTGAAAGTATCCGTTTTGAGGATGAATCTGTAAAATTTTATCTTTTCAAAGCCGTCTATACGCATGCCCTGAATGCGTTGGATAAAAGGCAGCAGGATGTATATTCTTTGAAGCCTGAGAGAGAGGCGGATATATTGGATCAGTACGTATCCTCTTATATGCAAAACTCCGAACAGAGTTTATTGTTGAAAGAACTGGAAAAAGAAATCATGTCTTACATAAACACCCTTCCCCCTCAATGCCATAAGATATTTATGCTAAGCCGGAGCTATGGATTGAAGAACCGTGAGATTGCGGAACAACTGGATATTAGTATCAAGGCGGTTGAAAAACAGATAAGCAAGGCTCTTTCCGGGTTAAAGGAACATCTTATCCAAAAGGACTTATTCCCTTTATTGGTGCTTACTGTAACATGTCTTTCCCATTAGATCAAATACTTTTTTCCCTTAATAGGTCTAAATATCCTTTCGGAGGAAACTGAACTCAAGAATACATATTGGATGGTTATTTCTTCAGAGCCTGTTTGATTTTGTCCATCATTCTGAAGAAAATTTAAACAGGCTTTTATATTACTAAAAAAAATTATCGAAGGCGGTAGGGTAAAAACCGCTTTTTTTGTATTACTAATAAATGAATTCATAATGAAAAAAGAAACAAACGATATCAATGAAATCATAATCCGTTATCTGGACGGGTCGGCAGAGCTGGAAGAGAAAATGTTCTTGCTTCGGTGGCTGAAAGAATCGGATGGTAACCGGAATGATTTTACTGCAACGCGTGACCTGTGGTTATCCTGTAATGTCGCTGCCGGAAATGAGTTGGAGGTCGATATTGCTTTGGGGAAACTGAAAGACCGTATTTTGCAGGAGCAGGGTCGGATGAAGGGTGAATCGCATACGGGACGAAAATCCTTATCGATCGTTTTGCGGTGGACGCGGGTTGCGGCCGTACTGCTGCTGTTGTTGGGGATCGGTTATGGCATTGGTTGTTGGAAAGGACGTTCCGTTTCCGATATCATGGTACAAAATCAGTTGATAACGGCGAAAGGTAGCAAAGGCAGGTTCACGTTGCCCGACGGATCGGTGGTCTGGCTGAATTCGGAGAGCAAACTGACTTATCCGAACCGATTTACCGGTGGCAGGCGGTTCGTCTCTTTGGAGGGAGAAGCATATTTCGAAGTGGCGAAAGATGCGAAAAAGCCTTTTGTTGTGCAGGCTGGGGAGGTTGACGTCGAGGTTCTGGGGACCTGCTTCGATCTCGATAGTTATTCTTCCGGTGAATTTATAGAGATCGCTTTGCTGAACGGCAGTGTGAAAATATCGGGAAAGGCTGTGAAAGAACCGGTTTGCCTGAAACCGAATGAACTGTTTAGGTATCGGAAGTCGGATCAGTATTCTTCTGTCGAGGAAGTTAAAGCTGGTTTATATGCCGACTGGATCAAGGATCGATTGGTATTCGACAATGACTGCCTGTCCGATATTCTAATCAGTATGGAGGGACGCTATAATATGGAAATCGAGTGTCCGCAACCGTTTGCCGCTTCTACCCGTCTTTCTTTCACGATCCGGCAGGAAAGTATCGAAGAGATAATGGAGGCTATGAGCCTGATTGTTCCGATCAAGTATGAAATAAAGGGAAGTAAAGTATATATAACCCCTCGAAAATAGATGTTTAACTTAAAAAACAAATCGCTTATGGGAATAGACAAATGATGTTGTTGTGAAAAAAGAGGACAGGTGTATGTAGGTTGCATTCGTCTGTCGAAAAAAATTAATTAACCTATCGTCCGGTATTTGGTTCCGGCGATAAAGTTTAACTGAAAATCTATGTAGAATATGATTTATTTTAACCGAAAGGGTCTTTTGTATTCTTTTATTCAAAAAGAAGCCAGGGCGATGAAATTAGCCCTGTTTATGTTAACTGTCATGTTAAGTGGGCTTTCCGCTACAGAGTCTTATTCTCAGACTGTCCGGATTAGCCTCAATATGAAAAACTCAACAGTCAAAGAGGTTTTAAAGAAAATTGAAAATTGCAGTGAGTTTACGTTCTTTTATAATGACGAAATAATAGACGTGGACAAACGTGTCACTTTGAATGCTGAGGATCTCAGTATATCAGATATACTGGCTACAATTCTCCCGAATTGTAGTTATAAGATATCGAATAAAAACATTATTATAACTGTCAAGGAGGCCGGCGTTCACCAGCAGGGAAAGGTTATCACCGGAGTTGTCCGCGATGTCAATGGCGAACCGGTTGCCGGAGCGAATGTTTCGGTAAAAGGTACTACCAACGGGACAATAACCGATATGGACGGGAAATTTACGCTGGAAGGCGTCGTTGCCGATTCCAAACTTTCGGTCTCCTTTATCGGTTATATGGCCCAAGAGATTTCAGTGGGTAATAAAGGGGCTTTTGAAATCGTATTGAGAGATGACATGCAAGCTCTCGAAGAAATTGTCGTTGTCGGCTATGCCGCCCAAAAGAAGGTGAATCTGACCGGATCTGTAGCCAGCCTTAATTTTACGGATGAGAAGTTGAGCCGTCCGGTTACCACGATCGCAGCGTCGTTGTCAGGTATGGCGGCCGGTGTCAATGTGATGAATACCAGCAACCAGCCGAATGCCGAAGGTTCTTCCATCCTGATCCGTGGCGTGGGCACGATGAACGATGCCGGTCCGCTGATCCTCGTGGACGGAATGGAAATGAGCCTCAATGAAGTGAACCCAAACGATGTGGCTTCGATCTCCATCTTGAAGGATGCCGCCTCTTGTGCCATCTACGGAAACAGGGGTGCTAACGGGGTTATCCTGGTTACGACGAAACGAGGTTCGGATGGCAAGATCAATGTGACCTATTCGGGCAAGTTCTCTTATCAGACTCCGGCCAAACTGATCCGTCAGGTAACGGATTATGCAGACTATATGGAGTTTGTCAACGAAGGGTATATCAACACGAACCAGGCAGCCAAGTTCTCCCAATCGACAATCAACGAATGGCGTGAAGCCGCCCAGAACCCGAACGCGACGAATGCTGCCGGCATACCGAATTATGTGACGCATCCGAATACGGACTGGTATGATGTCGTCTACGATCCGAAATGGATGCAGGAACATACCATCAGCCTGACCGGTGCGGAAAAGCGTACCAACTATGCAATTTCGGGTACTTACCTGAATAATCCGGGTTTGGTCATCGAGTCGGGGGTAAAGAAATATTACCTGCGTAGTGACATCGAATCGAGAGTGACCGATTTCCTGACTGTCGGAATGCGTGCCTGGGGATATAATGCCGACCAGGATCGCAATAACTTGGGCGATATGTGGGGATTGAACATGCAGAAAGTGACTCCCGGTGTTTATCCTTATTATAACGGCAAATATGGCGGGATCGAAACCAACGAGGAAGACGGGCAGGCCGGTAACCCGTTGCTGAACATGAGTAACTCGTATGGTTACTACAAGCAGAACAAGTATTTCGTGAACCCTTATCTGGAAGTGAAGTTCTTGAAAGACTTCAAGTTTACGGCCAATTTCTATTACGATCAGTTCACGAACCATCACAGATGGCAACCGTCCGATTATAAAGAACAATACAGTTTCAACCGGACGATGACCCTTAGCACGCCTCCGACCTCTACGGATATGGCGACTTATAGAGTGTATGACTGGGAAAGACGTGAAAAGTACTGGAAAACCAATATGCTGGTAAGTTGGGCGCATACATACGGAAAACATGATGTAGGTGCATTGGTCGGTTATGAAGAATCACGTAATTGGGGCGACGAAGTGGATATTTGTAAGGAAGGAATGTCAAGTATCAATTTGACGGACTTCAATGCCATGACGGATCCTTATTATATCAAGGGCTCTTCATACGAATATTCTTCCCGTTCCTGGTTCGGCCGTATCAATTACGCGTTTGACAATCGTTACCTGTTCGAAATGAACATGCGTTATGACGGTTCTTCTCGTTTTTCTCCTGATTCCCGTTGGGGGTTGTTCCCCTCTTTCTCTGCCGGTTGGCGTATTTCCGAAGAGGAATTCATGAAAGATGTGGATTGGCTGGGCAATTTGAAACTGCGTGCATCTTGGGGTAAGTTGGGTAATAACTCCATCGGCAACTACGAGTGGCAGGCGCTTTACGGTTCCGGCTACAACTATGCGTTCAACGGTAACAAATCCAACGGTCTGGCCATGACGACTTTCTCCAACTATGCTTTGGAATGGGAAGAAACGGCGATCACCAACATCGGTTTGGATTTCGGTGTCTTGGACAACCGTTTGAACGGAACGATCGAAGTTTATGACAAGAAAACGGACGGAATCTTGTATCGCCCGACTCTTCCGGAATCTTTGAACCAGTTTACTTCTCCGCTTCAGAATCTGGCTGGTGTCAACAACAAAGGGCTTGAACTTACCTTGGGCTGGAACGACCGTGTCGGCGATGTCTCTTACTCGGTTTCAGGAAACTTCACCTATAACAAGAATGAAGTGACGAAATACAAAGGCGGGCTGGTCCGTGAATGGCGTACGGATGCCAACGGAAACAAGGTCTGGTATCAGAATGTCGGAACAGTGGCCAACGGCTCGTCCAACCTGATCGTGGAAGGTCATGAAATGAACGAATACTTCATGATGAACCCGTACAAGGGTAACGGCTCTTACTTCAATGCTGACGGGTCTGTGAATATCAATGGTGGACCGAAAGACGGAATGATCCGTACCGAAGCTGATATGAAATGGTTGCAGGCGATGTTCGACGCCGGTTACAAGTTCTATCCCAACCAAGGAATCGGCAAGGACAAGATTTGGTATGGCGACATGATCTATGCCGACTATAACGGAGACGGTATCTACGGTAACGACGACGACCGTGATTTCCAAGGTGTTTCCTGGAGACCGAAATACTATTTCGGCTTGCAGGCAAGCATGACATGGAAAGGTTTCGACCTGTCGATGAACTGGGCGGGGGCTGCCGGATTCAAGATCGATTATTACAAACAGACACAAAACAGCGTCAGTGTCACGCACGGATACGGTCTCGGCTATGATGTCGCTTACGACCACTATTTCTTTGATCCCGAAAATCCGAACGATCCGCGCACGAACATTCATTCCGAAACACCGCGTCTCGTCGGCTATGCAAACAGCGGCCAGGCAAGTGCCACCAGCTCTTGGCATCTGAAGAATGGCAACTATATGAAGTTGAAGAACCTGACGGTCGGCTACACCTTCCCGAAAGAGTGGATGAAAGTCGCGTTCATCCAGAACGCACGTGTCTATCTGTCTGGCGAAAACTTGCTGACGATCACGAAATTCGAGGGCAGCGATCCGGAACGTATGGCTGGTGACGGTTATCTGCCGATCCGCCAGTATACAGTCGGTGTTAATGTGACATTCTAATTAAATTGTGAAAAAGAAGTATGAACAAGAATAATTTTGGAATAATAAAAGGCACGGCAAAACTTTTTTCAACAACAGTTTTGTCCGGTTTGTTCCTTGCCGGTTGCGTGGATATGGATCTGACTCCGAAGAACCAGCCGAGCGAAGGAGAGGTTTGGGCGGATGCCACGATGGCTGAACAGACCGTGACCGGCCTCTACAATGGACTGAACCATTTGTATAACGATAACTATAATATGTGGTTCGACTGCTTCTCGGCGACGATGGACCGCGATGCGAACTGGCGTAACTTCGGTATGCTGTTCGGCAACCAGACGACGTCCGGAGACGGGCCGAGTTGGATTTGGCATGACAACTATAAGTTTATCATCCGTTGCAATGACGTGATTGCCAATATGCCGGACGTGCCAGGGCTTTCGGAAGCGAAGAAAGCGCGTCTGATCGCCGAAGCCAAATTCCTTCGGAGCTATTGGTATTATGAACTGAACTTGCTGTTCGGCGGTGTACCTTACTATACGGACCCGATCAAGAATATCGATGAAGCCAAAGGCAGCCGTCTCTCCATGGTGGATCTCTGGAATGAGTTGGTCAAGGACTTGACCGATTGCATCAATGAGCCTAACTTGCCGGAGAAGTATAACAGCGGCGATAATGATTACGGCCACATCACGAAAGGAGCTGCATACGCGCTCAGAGGCAAGATTTACTTGTGGCAGGAAAACTGGGCCTCTGCCGAAGCCGACTTCAAAAAGGTCGGAGATTGCGGTTACCGCCTGTTTACTTCCGGTGCGGATGCCTATAAGATGTTGTTCAAAGAAGCCAACGAACAGTGCGACGAGATGATCTTCTCCGTCCAGTGTATCGAAGAGGACGGCTATTGGAACTCCAAGAACCGTGGATTCGGCAACCGCTGCACCTATGGTTCCATGTGGAATAACTATTTGGTTAATCCGGATTTCGTCGATACTTACGAGTGTGCGGACGGAAGTAAGTTCGACTGGTCGAAAGTCATTCCGGAGTATTATAAGCTGACGGTCAACGAACGTCGCGTCTTCTTCCTGCGCGATAACCTGACGGAATCAGAAATCGCCAATGCGAAGGAGCAAGGTGCCAATATGGATTATTACCTGCCGAACGGCAATGAAGCCCGCATCCGCAAGGCCTACGACCAGCGTGACCCGCGTTTGGAGATGAGTGTCATTACGCCCTATGCGACCTATTTGGGTGGTGACGGAGGCGCTGACAACTACTTTACGAGTCGTTATCCGTTCCGTACCCAGTGGATAGAAATACAAAATGCGGATGGTACGGTCACGCGTGAGCCGAGTGACTTGCGTACCGATACGCAGGCTATGTTCTATTACCTGAACCGCAAGTTCGTGACCGAAGGTGTCGGCGAAGGCAACCAGAAAGGAACCGGAATCGACATGCCGAAAATCCGGTATGCCGATGTCTTGCTGAACCTTGCCGAGGCTTTGAACGAACAAGGCAAGACGGACGAGGCTGTGGCCGTCGTCAACCAAGTACGCGCCCGTGCCGGTGCTCAGTTGCTCAACTCCAACGTCCCGACGACCGTGAAGGGGAAGGACGATATGCGTGAACGCATCCGGAACGAGCGGTATTGGGAATTGCTCGGTGAAGACTTGATCTACTTCGACGAACTTCGCTGGAAGACTTGGAAGGAAAAGAAGTTCTCTACATACGACGACAACGGCAAGCAGGTGGTGAACGGTCTGCGCCAGGTTTGGGGACAGGCCACTTATCATTACGCTTGGGGCGGAGACCACTATTGGCTGTACCCGATTCCGTATAACGAGACACAGATGAACCCGAACATGGTCCAGAATACGGGGTGGAAGTAATTAATCTCTAAAAAGAAGAAGCTGTTACAAAAGTTTAGGTTTTTGATTCGTACTTTTGTAACAGCTTTTTTTGTAAATAAAACAGATAAGAATGATGAATGTAAAAAATTTTTTCTTGTTGTCGTGTGCCCTCTGCTGCACGGCTTGCGGCGGAAACAACAATTCCGAAGATTCGGGCAAACCGGAGATCCCGGAAGTCGATGATTCGCAACTTGCTTATCATAATCCCGTAATACGGATTGCCGCGCCGGACCCGACCGCCATGCGGGCGAGCGACGGTTTTTATTATTTGTATGCGACGGAGGATATCCGCAACTTGCCGATTTTCCGGTCGAAAGACATGGTGGAATGGGAGGAGATCGGGACCGCCTTTACCGATGAGACTCGTCCGGACTTCTTGCCCGGCAACAAGGATGTCAAGGAACATGCCCATCTTTGGGCGCCGGAGATCCGTTATGTGAAAGGCAAGTATGTACTCTTTTATTCCTTGGCGCAATGGGGCAACCATTGGGTCAGCACCGTCGGTTATGCCGTATCCGATTCTCCCGCAGGGCCGTTCATGCCGAAGGGCAAGGTGTTCGACAGCCGTGAAGTGAACGTGGAGAACTCCATCGACCAGTATTTCTACGAGGAAGACGGCAAGTATTATATGCTTTGGGGCAGCTTTTTCGGAATTTACATCATGGAGCTGGACGTGACGGATGATGTGACGATTACTCCTAAACTCGACACCAAGCACCAGATCGCCGGCAACGCTTACGAAGGGATCAACCTTTGGAAACGCGACGGGTACTACTACCTCATCGGCTCCATCGGCTCTTGTTGCGAAGGGCAGAAAAGTACCTACACCACAGTCGTGGCCCGTTCGAAAGAACTCTTCGGCCCGTATGTCGATAAGCAGGGAGGAAAAATGTTGGATAACAAGCATGAAGTAATCCTTCATAAGAACGACCGCTTTGTCGGGACCGGCCACAACTCCACCCTTCTCGAAGATGACGAGAAGAACACGTGGATGCTTTACCATGCTTTTGAACTGGAACGCTTGGACGCGCAACGGCAAGTCTTGTTGGACCGCATTTTGTGGGATGAAGAAGGCTGGCCCTACGTGGATAAGCTGGAACCTTCTTACGGTGCGTTTCGTCCTGTCATTAAATAATTAAACCGATGATTTTATGAATAAGAAATGGATTGCATTATTGTTTTCGTTCCCGTTGTGGATTTGTGCGAGTTGTACGGATGGCGATTCCGGTAAAAAGGATCAGGAGGGAGTGGAAGAAGAAAAGCCGGTAACCGTCTTGTCGAAAACGGTCCCTCTGGCAGATCCTTACATCTTGCTGCATGACAGCCTGTACTACATCTACGGGACGAATGTCGGAACCGGTTTTGACGTCTATTACTCCAAAGACCTCGAATACTGGGAACGTGCCTCGGCTTTGTCGCTTAGCCACACGAACTCCTACGGCGAATCGATGTTCTGGGCGCCGGAAGTCTATTATGTTGAAAGAGAGAAGAAATTCTATATGTTCTATTCGACGGAAGAGCATATTTGTGTCGCTACGGCAGATTCTCCTTTGGGTCCGTTCAAGCAGGACGAGCATAAGCCGATCCGCGAGGAAAAAAGCATCGATACTTCCGTCTTCTTTGACGAAGACGGAAAAGCCTATCTCTATTTCGTCCGTTTCAACGACGGCAATGTCATCTGGTGTGCGGAACTGAAAGAGAACCTGAAGGAGATCAAGGAAGAGACGTTGACGCAATGCTTCAAGGCCGAGGAACCGTGGGAACTGGTTCTTCCCAAAGTCGTGGAAGGCCCGTCCGTCTTTAAACAGGATGGCGTCTATTATCTGGTTTATTCGGCAAACGGCTATACAAGCCAGGACTATGCGGTGGGTTTTGCCACATCCGATTCTCCTTTGGGCCCGTGGAAAAAATACGAAGGCAATCCGGTGTTGCATAAGTGCGACGGGTTGGTCGGAGTCGGCCACGGTGCTCCTTTTGTTGATATGGAAGGGAAGATGCGCTATGTCTTTCATGCACACAAGAGCGAGACGGAGATACATCCCCGCAATTCGTTTGTCGTTGATATGTCTGTCAAGGATGGCATTGTTTCGTTAGGAGGGAACATTGTCCGCCCGATGGTTGTGGACAGGCTGCCGGCGGGCAAAGTCTTTTAGGTAAATGCATTTTGATGTGCTGCCTAACACATAGCTTTACGAGTGCTAACCCTATGCTTTACGGTGACTAATGCATAGGGTTAGCATTTTTGGTTGTAAAAGTTGAATTTGGTATCCTTGTTTTGATTTTTTGGTTACTTGAGTGAAAATAAATTATATTTGCAGAAAATAGAATATTAACCATGATAGGTGATTTTGGATGATTCAAGTATAAATAGTAAATTCGAAGAGGTATATCTTGCTTATTTCTCCAAGATGAAATATTTTGCCAAGGAGTACGTGCTCTCGGAAGGAGACGCTGAAAATATTGTGCAAGATGTTTTTACCGAATTATGGGAAAAGAAGGAGATACTGACGATGCCTGTCAATCTGGTAGCCTATCTGTTTACTGCCACTAAGAACAAGTGTTTGAATCACCTTCGTCATAAAACCGTTGTCCAAGAGACTGCCAGCCTTATACAAGAAGAATACGCCATCACACTTCAGATGAATCTAAACTCTTTGGAAGCATTCGATGAAGATCTTTTCTCGGAAGAAGATGTTGAGAAGATAATTTCCCGTGCCTTTGATTCCCTTTCTGATAAATGTCGTGAGATTTTTATCATGAGTAAATTAGAGGGGAAAAAACAAAAGCAGATTGCCGAAGAATTGAATATATCTATTAATACGATTGAGACGCAGATGGGAATTGCCTATAAAAAACTACGTGTGGAGCTGAAAGATTACATGACTTTGTTTCTGTTTCTATTTTCTCTTTGAAAAAAGTAGAGGAAAATATTTTTTTTCTTTGGCGGATTTCCAGGACTGAAGTGTTTACTCTATACAAACGGATGACATGGACGAGCGAATACGAAAATATTTCCAGGCAGAACTGAGCGTGGGTGAAAGGCTTGAACTGTTACGGCAGATTGAGGCTGATGAAGAGTTGAGAAGGGGATTCATCGAATATAAAAATATGAATGCCTTGTTAGCCTTGTCCGATCAGGCAGATCGTATGGAGGCAAACCGACAAGGGCTACAGTGATTTAACCAAATGATAAAAAGTAATAAGATCCGAAGGTTTTTATTACATATTTCGAGGTATGCAGCAATTGTCTTATTGTTTGTAATCGCTACCTATTGGATAACAGCCAATCACTACCGGGCAGATAATGTTTTGGCCGAAGTTGACAATACTTTATATGTACCGGCCGGACAACGAATCAAAATAACCTTGTCAGACAGTACTGATGTTTGGCTGAATGCCAAGACAACTTTTACTTACCCTGCGGTTTTTTCAGAGAAAGAGAGGCGGGTGTCGATTGAAGGAGAAGCCTTTTTTAATGTGAAAAAAGATCAGGAAAAACCGTTTGTCGTTTGTTCCGGAGGAGCGGAAATGAGAGTGTTGGGTACGAAGTTTAACGTGCACGGATATGCCGGAGAGGAATTGCAAACCAGTTTGCTTGAAGGCTCCTTGCAAGTTTATTTGCCAGATATTGATGAAAATGGAGTTGTTCTTAAGCCGAACGAACAGGTTACAATCAATGAAAACACCATGAAAGTTGATAAGATACCCTATAACGATTATTTTTTATGGACGGATGGAATTTATAGTTTTGATAACGAACCATTGGGCAATATCCTGAGAAGAATGGAACTTTATTACGATGTTAAAATTGTGGTAGAGGATCCGTCTATTTCCAATTGGAAGTATCGGGGAAAGTTCCGTCAGCGTGATGGCATTGATGAAATCCTACGGATGATCCAACGGATTCATAAATTCAAAATAGAGAAAGACGAAGAAAATAATACGATCATATTAAGTAAAATGTAAACCATTTAAATCATAATGCCTATGATATAGAAAAAACAATCCTACAAAATAACGGCAGATGATTCCAGCACCTGCCGTTAGACATCAAGAAAACACTAGTATCAATTTTAGTATTCACTTAATTTTAAGCAAAGGTATGAATTTAAAAACTTTGTTACAGCTCTTTATTGTACAAAATCAATGTATTAAAGATTTTTTTAGGATCATGAAAATATCACTCTTTTTGCTTTTTGTTTGTATGGCTCAATTGTTTGCTATCAATACGGAGGCACAGAATGCTGTTATTAAATTGGAAACGGATGTACTGTCTGTCGGCCAGTTGATCAATCAAATTGAAAAGCAGACGGACTATCTGGTTGTTTTTCGTAATCAGGAAGTGAACACTGACCGGATGGTCGTTTTGCATAAAAAATCTGGTAAAATAGGTTCTTATTTGGATAAAGCTTTTGAAAACACAGATATCGTGTATGAGATAGACAATAAGTATATATTGCTTTATCGGAAAAATAATGGAACAGGCTCTAAAGAGGTGGTTCAGCAGGGAAAACAGATCACAGGTGTTGTGACGGATGCATTCGGACCGGTGATAGGTGCTAACATTGTAGAAAAAGGAACCATGAACGGTGTTATTTCCGAATCGGAAGGACGCTTTGTCCTTAACGTTGCACCTGGTGCAACGTTAATAATTTCTTATATTGGATATATTTCTCAGGAAATAAAAATCACGGATCAAACCTCTTATACGATTACCCTTCATGAGGATACGGAAACATTGGAAGAGGTAGTGGTTGTCGGTTATGGGACTATAAAAAAGAAGGATTTGACGGGAGCGGTGAAACGAGTAAATTTGGAAAACTCTCCGGCTGTCTCTAATACAAGTTTGTCTCAGGCTCTTGTCGGATCTACCGCCGGTGTCAATACCACTCAGAGCGGATATGCCGGAGAGGATGTGAGTTTGAGTATCCGCGGGACAAATTCGTTTTCTGCCTCTCAAAACCCTCTGATCGTTTTAGACGGTATTATTTATAATGGATCAATGTCTGATATTAACGTTAATGATATCAGTAGTATTGATATTTTGAAAGATGCAAGTGCGGCGGCTGTCTATGGTGCTCGTTCGGCCAATGGTGTCATTTTGGTAACAACCAAAAAAGGAAAAACAGAGAAACCGGCTGTTTCGTTCAATATGTCGATAGGGACACAATCCGCTTCTAACCACAAAGCAAAGTATATGAATGCGGAAGAATACACCATGCGTTTGGCCGACTATGCTTATCAGCAGGATCTGCACAAATGGTATCAAACGAAGCCGACGAGCGACGCGGGCCGTCCGGTCTATCCGGATGTTTCGACAAAAGAGGCGAGGGCTTATTACTTGAGATCGCAAGAAGAAAAAGACAACTACATGTTAGGCTCGGATATCGATTGGGTCGATAAAGTGATGCAGACCGGTTTTACACAGGATTATAATTTGGGTGTCGGAGGAAGTTCTGGGTATGTCAATTATTATTTGTCGGGAGCTTACCATGATGAAGAAGGTTTGCTGCTGAATGACCAGTTCAAACGTTATACTTTCAATGCAAAAGTGGATACGAAAGTGACGGATTGGTTGAAAATCGGTGCAAATGTAAATTTCTCCCATCGTGATTATTCAGGTGTTTCTGCTCATTTTGATTATGCGACAAAAGCGACTCCTATGGCTACTTATGATTTCGATACGCCGGGATATTATCGGATGGAGTTTGCGAATGAATCGGCTATGAAAGACCCGTTGCAATATCTGGCTATCGATAATTCGGATTTACGAAACACGCTTTTCCTGACGTTGACCGGACGTGTGGATGTTCCTTTTATCAAAGGTTTGTCTTATGACTTCAATTATTCAACGACTCGCTATCATCGGGACAATAATACGTTCTATCCGGCAGATGTGGATGGTGGTTTTGTCAATAATGGAAAGGCTGTAAAAGTGCCGGAAAACGAAAATGCCTATTTGTTCAACCACATTTTCGCTTATCAAAGAGAGTTTGGTGACCATTCGTTGAATGCAACGTTTGTTTATACGACGGAAAAGAGATGGGGAGATACGACTACTGCTACTGCCGAATCGTTTGATACGGATAATTTGGGATATAACAATTTGGGTATCGGAACCTTGTTTACCGAAGCAAGTACGGCTTGGCAGGAATCTAATGTCGGTCTGATGGGACGTGTCAATTATAGCTATAAGAATCGTTATTTGTTGACGGGGACGGTTCGCCGGGATGGTTATTCCGGCTTCGGTAGTAATAATAAATATGTGGCACTTCCTTCCGCTTCTATCGGTTGGGTGATTTCAGAAGAAGATTTTAACCCGTTTGAAGATACCTATTTGAAGTTGCGTCTTTCTTATGGACAGAACGGAAACCAGGGTATCGGCCGTTATGCTTCGCTTGCCAAGTTAGGATTAGGCGCTTATAATTATAATGACGATAAAGTGATCTCTTTATATCCTTCTGCGATGGCAAATAAGGACTTGAAATGGGAACGTACCTCTTCTTGGAACTTCGGTGTCGATTTCGGTCTTTTTAACCAACATCTGAACGGCTCGTTTGAGGTGTATAAATCAAAGACATCGGATGTATTGGTTAAGCGTACGTTGCCGAATGTCACCGGATACAGTTGGGTTTGGGCCAACTTGGGTGGTGTGGAGAATAAAGGTTTGGAAGTCGAACTTAATTCCGTAAACATCCAGAATAGTAATTTCTCTTGGACATCGGGTTTTACTTTCTCGTTGAACCGGGATAAGATTACTGAACTCTATGGTGATGGGGCTACACAGGATTTGACGAACGGTTGGTTTGTCGGCGAGTCGATCGGGGCTATCTATTCGTATGAAATGATTGGTGTTTGGCAGGAGAAGGATTTGTATTCTGGTGAAATTTATGACGGTTGGTATCCGGGGCAACAGAAGTTTGCTGATCTGAATGGAGATGGAAAGATCGATGCGGAAAATGACCGTAAGATCATCGGTAACAAGAATCCGAGTTGTCGTTTCAGCTTTAACAATACGTTGACATGGAAAAACTGGTCTTTGTACTTTATGCTGAACTCGATGTTGGGCGGAGGTGGTTATTACCTTGCAGGCAATGGGCTTTTGTCTCCTGACAATAGTTCCGATTATGTCATTCGCTTGAACCAGCCGTCTACGAGAGAGTATTGGACTCCGGAAAACCGTTCGAACGAAAGTGTTGCTTTGTTTAGAAACCAGCAGATTGCCACCAGCATTAATCAAAGTCGGAGTTTTGTCCGTCTTCAGGATGTATCCTTGATGTACACGTTTGATAAAAAGTTATTGCAAAAGACTGGGGTTATCGGTCAGTTGCAACTTTTTTTGACCGGAAAGAACCTTTATACATTTACCGGTTGGGAAGGATGGGATCCTGAATATACGACATTCCCGTTGACCCGTAGTTTGCAATTTGGAATCAAGTTATCACTTTAATTATCATAGAATCATGAAATACAATTTTATATCAAATACGATCTTTTCTAAATTGGTGGCTGTGACACTCCTTTTGGGTGGACTGTTTGGATGTAATGACGATTTCTTGGAAGAGAAACCGTTGGATTTCCTGTCACCGGAGAATACATATACCGAGGCATCGGGTATTAAATTAGGAATAAACGGACTTCACAACTATCTGCGTGATGCGTTGTATTATGGGGAGGATGCCATTGTCTATTTTTACAGTTCGATGGCTGATGTCAGTTATAATGGGGAGAATCCGGGAGGTGTGACGTATGAAGTGTTGACTCCGACTAATAGTTTGTTCTATAAATTGTGGAACAATATGTATATGCTGATCAGCCGTTCCAATGAATTGTTGCTTTATATCGAAGATGAAGCTACGACTGGCTGGGAAAGTGCCGAACAGCAGGCAATGTATAAAGGGGAAGTTCTTTTCTTCCGTGCGTACGCTTATCGTTTGCTTGCTTCATTCTATGGAGACATTCCTTTGGTGATAGAGGCTGTGAGCACGCCTAAGACCGATTTTGTCCGTACTCCTTTGAAAGAGGTGTATGCCCAGGTAGAAAACGATTTGCTTTTTGCTACCCGGCATCTTCCTGATCCTGGTAAGGAAGATGAAAAGGGACGTATCACGAAAGGGGCTGCTTTTCAGTTATTGTCTGAAGTCTATTTGCAAGCAGGTGAGTTGCAGAAAGCGGTTGATGCTTCTACGCATGTGATTGAGGATTTTGGTTATCGGTTGATGACCGAACGTTTCGGTTCGACAAACGATGTGTTTGGCACGGGCGATGTTTTCTTGGATCTGTTTGCTTATGGAAATCAGAATTTGAATGAAAACAAAGAAGCTGTCTGGGTTGCTCAGTTTGCTGCCAACTTGTCGGATGGAGGAGGTAAAATAACGGTCCTCGCCGTCATGGTCCCCGTTATTATTCTTTAGGAAATGATCCGGCCGGATATACTTGCATATTGGGTGAATTGATCGATGGTAAATATACGGGATATACAGATACGTTGAGTCGTCCGGTTTCCTGGTCGCGTCCGACTTATTATGTAACAAATAAGGTTTGGGAATCGGATTGGAACAATGATATTCGAAATGCTCCTCATAACATCAAACGAACTTACTATTTCCAAAATCCTGAATCTCCTTATAACGGACAAGCAATCGATTTTAGTTTGTGGGGCAGTTATGAAACGAATGGCCGTAATCAGATGAAGGATACGTGTAACTATATTTATCCTTATTGGATCGGAAAGGTCGGTGATCCTTGCCATGTTCAGGCCGAACCTCTTCGCAGTGGTGCCGGATATACGTGGAAAGATTGTTATTTTATGCGATTGGCGGAAACTTATTTGAACCGTGCTGAGGCATATATCCAATTGGGTGAAATGCAAAAAGCGGCAGATGACATTAATGTGGTCCGTTCACGTGCGAACGCAAAGCCGATCACTGCAAATGATGTTTCAATTGATTATCTGTTGGACGAGCGGGTCCGTGAATTGTATACGGAAGAAATTCGCGATGTGGTTTTGCGTCGTACTGGCAAGTTCCTTGAATATCTGCGGAAGTATAATGATAATCCGCAAGCTCCGGCTATGAATGTGAAGGATTATAATATCTTGTGGCCGATTCCTCAAACAGAGATTGATGCAACTGGTGGTGCGTTGACACAAAATCCGGGTTATAATTGATGGACGTTATTCCGTGCATACTGATCATGCTGTGCATGAACATAAATGGATGCCTCCGGAATACGCAAAGGGTTCAAGATCACGGAACTCAATGATACCGTGAATACGGCTACCACGATCCTCCGTTTGTTTGATGTGGAGAAATCTTTGCCTTGGACGGGGGAGGTATCAAGTTCTAAATTCAAGTAAGCAGTTCCTGTAAGCAAACCTAAATAAAAAAAGAGTATCTGGGGGAAAACCGGATACTCTCTTTTTTTATGAATAGGTCGTTTCTTAGTTCTGATCCTTCAAGATCACATCATGCGCTCCGCCTTCCACGATACTGGTTGAGGAAACCAGTGTGATTTTGGCGTTCTTCTGCAAATCGGGAATGGTGATCGCCCCGCAACTGCACATCGTGGCGATTATTTTGCCCAGTGTGAGGTTGAGGTTGTCTTTCATCTTTCCCGCGTATGGCACGTAGCTGTCGACACCCTCTTCGAACTTGAGCGCTTCGCTGCCGCCCATGTCATAACGCTGCCAGTTCTTGGCGCGGTTCGAACCTTCACCCCAGTATTCTTTTACGAAATTGCTTCCGATCTTCATCTTCTTCGTGGGAGACTCGTCGAAACGGGCGAAATAACGTCCCATCATCAGGAAGTCCGCACCCATCGCCAAAGCAAGCACCATGTGATAGTCATGCACCAGGCCTCCGTCGCTGCAAATAGGCACATAGATACCTGTCTTTTTCATGTATTCGTCGCGTGCCTGTGCCACGTCGATCAATGCGGTAGCCTGTCCGCGGCCGATACCTTTCTGCTCACGGGTGATACAGATCGAACCGCCACCGATGCCCACCTTGATGAAATCGGCTCCGGCTTCGACTAAGTAGTCGAAACCTTCCTTGTCGACGACATTTCCGGCGCCGACCAGCACCTTGTCGCCATAGTTCTGCTTGATCCATTGCAATGTCTGCTGCTGCCATTCGGAGTAGCCGTCGGACGAGTCGATACACAAGACGTCGACGCCCGCTTCAACCAGCGCGGGAACACGTTCCATATAGTCGCGCGTGTTGATCCCCGCGCCTACGAGCAGTTTCTTGTCGCTGCCGGACAACTCTTTCGGATTGTCGCGATGGCTGTCGTAATCTTTGCGGAAGACGAAGTATTGCAGGTTCTGTTCCTTGTCGATGATCGGCAACGTATTCAGTTTGTTATCCCAGATGATCTGGTTGGCTTCGCTCAACGTCATGCCCAGTTCGCCGACGATCAGTTTGGAGAACGGAGTCATGAATTCTTTCACCTTCTTGTCGAGAGAATCTTTTTCAGCACGATAGTCGCGACTGGTCACCATCCCCAGCAATTTACCGTTAGGAGTGCCGTCGTCCGTCACGCCGATCGTAGAATGTTCGGTACGCTGTACCAGGGCGATTACATCTGCCAGCGTATTTTCAGGAGTCAGGTTGGAGTCGCTGATTACAAATCCGGCTTTGAACTTCTTTACTTTCCGGACCATTTCTGCTTGGCTGTCGATAGGTTGTGAACCGAAGATGAAAGACAATCCTCCGTTGCGGGCCAGCTCGATGGCCAATTTGGGGCCTGACACGGATTGCATGATCGCAGAAACGAAAGGAATGTTTAGTTCGACCGCAGGCTTTTCGCCTACTTTGTGTTTCACAAGCGGAGTTTTCAGTGAAACGTTGGTTGGTACGCACTGTTTGGTGGTTAAACCGGGAATAAGCAAGTATTCGCCGAATGTTCTTGATACATCGTTTAAGTAAACTGCCATAGTGTTTATATTTACTGGATGATTTTATTGGGGTACAAAAGTACTCAATTCTGTTGGATGATGTATTGTCGGGACAAAAGAAAATTATGTTTTTTATAGAAAGGATCATGGAAAATTGAATCGGAGCGTCAATCGAAAGGAGAAGTTCTTGTTTTTTCTTGGCGTGTAAATATGATTCACATGATAATAATCATCTTATATATGGTTGGAGAAATATCGGGAGATGGTATCTTAGTTCTTGGAGAACTAAGGTTATTCCACCCTATGTTACGACGTCAAAATTAGGAATATTTAGTAATTTTACCTATCAAATAAGGTTAATAATAATCAATTGTCAAAATTGATATTTCAGCAGATGCAGTTTTCTTTGCCCTGCCAACTGCCATTCCGTTAAAAAACGGATAGCCCCTTGCTTCAGCGAATCTCTCATTCTACCTTAGTTCTCCAAGAACTTCGGTTTGACTCTATGGTAAACAAAAAGTTACGGATTGATATGTTGAATTTTGATTCTTGTCATTAGTGCCGGAAGGCTTGATGGATAAGTCTTAATATTAACCTTATAAAAAGAGAAAAATGCAAAAGAAGAATTGTGATCTTCCTTTAGGAAGAAAAGGTTCGTTATCCCGAGTTTCGAAAATGACTTGCGGATTACTTTTTTGCTTGACGACAAGTGTTTTTGCTGTTGGTGAAAATGCTGAATTGTTAGTGGAGAACAGGTTGGAAAAAACTGTTTCAAATCAAGTTGGAAAGACCATTACCGTTGTCGTTCAAGATGAAATGGGACCGGTAATTGGTGCGAATGTCGTAGTAAAAGGTACAACAAACGGGAATATCTCTGATGTGAACGGTAAGGTCGTATTGGATGGTGTACCTGCTGATGCGACGTTGGTTGTGTCTTATATTGGTTATGTGTCGCAAGAAGTAAAAGTTGGCAACCAAGCGACAATCAGTGTTAAACTTGTTGAAGACTCGCAAACCTTGGAAGAGGTCGTGGTGATCGGTTACGGTTCTTTGGATAAGAAGCAGGTGACCAGTGCCATCACTTCATTGAAGGCCGATGACCTGATGGTCGGTGTGAGCGGAGCGGATATCTCTTCGGCTTTGCAGGGGAAGATCGGTGGTTTGGTCATGAATAATTTGGGTAGTGCCAACTCCAGTACGACTTTTCAGCTTCGCGGTATGACTTCCATCAATTCGGGTAAGGCGCCTCTGATCGTGATCGACGGTTTTCCCGGTGGTGATATCCGTTCCCTGACGCAGGATGATATCAAGTCTATTGATGTTTTGAAAGACGCTTCAGCCGGTGCTATTTATGGTACTCGTGCAGCGGCAGGTGTAATTTTGATTACGACCAAGAGCGGTTCGGACACGAACGGGAAGGTCCGGCTTACTTATAGTAACGAGTTTACTAAAAAACAAAATTACAATGCTCCGGAGATGTTGTCCGGCCGTGAATATGCCGAATATGGCATCGGAACGGACTATGGTTCGGATACGAACTGGTGGGACGAGTTGATCAATAAGGACAATTTCTCGCAAAAACATCATCTGGCATTGGAAATGGGCACGGAGAAGGCACAGGTCTACACCTCTTTCTTCTATGAAAAGAATGAAGGTATTGCCAAACAAGACGGACGTCAGGACTATGGTGGACGTGTGAATGCTTCTTTCAAATTGTTTGACGACTGGTTGGAAGTCCGTCCATCTGTAGATTACCGCCAGGCAGCCCGTAATAACCACTATCCGAATTTCCAGCAGGCTATGCGTAATAATCCGACTCGCTCGCCGTATGATCCGGAAAGTGAAACCGGGTATAACGTGTGGACCAACGAGTCGTTGGACTATAATGTTGTGGCAGACGCCATGCTGGAAGATTATTATGGTATGGATAAATGGTTTAAGCCGGAAGTGAATTTGAAATTGAATATCAAACCGATTCCGGGCTTGAACTATCAACAGGTCATTGGATATGAAAACCGGCAATGGGAACTTCATCAGTATTGGCCCAGTACGCATCGTGACGAGATTGAGAACTCACGTAAGGGACATGCCCATTTGGAATTTAGCAAAACGGAAAATCTGACCTCCGAAGGATATTTTTCTTATGTCAAGGAATTAAAGGGCGGACATAATCTGAACGCAACGGTCGGTTATTCTTATTTTGAAAAGAATGGGGAAAACTTCGGTATGGACAACTATAACTTCTCTGTCGACGGTATCAAGTATTGGGATATGGGACAGGGTAGCTATCTGACGGATGGAAAGGCCGGAATGAGTTCCGGCAAATCGGTTACGGAACGTCTTTTCTCTCTGTTTGCCCGTGCCAATTACTCTTATCAGGACAAATACATGCTTTCCGCTTCCATCCGCCACGAAGGTTCTTCCAAGTTTGCGGCCGACAACCGCTGGGCGAACTTCTGGTCTGCAACGGCCGGTTGGCGTATTTCGAACGAAGAGTTCATGAAGGATTTCGACTGGCTGGACGACTTGAAGATCCGTTTCGGTTATGGTGTGACCGGTAATAACGACTTTAGTGCGACTTACATGGCCAATATGTTAGGTTCGGACACGAACTGGATGATGCCGAACGGAACATGGGCATATTCGTACGGGAAGTCCCAGAATGTCAATCCGAACTTGGGATGGGAAGAAAAGAAAGAGTGGAACCTGGGTGTCGATTATTCTTTCTTTAATGGACGTTTGTATGGTAAGTTCGACTACTATCGCCGTAAGGTGGACAACCTGTTGTTCAGCGTGAAAGTCCCGCAGCCGCCTTATACGCAGGGCAGCCAGATGCAGAACATCGGTTCGATGGAAAGCAAAGGTTGGGAATTTGAAGTTGGCGGCGATATTATCCGTACGAAAGATTTCACTTGGTCATCAAATCTTAATCTGAGCCATAATAAAGGAAAGATTCTGACTTTGGAGGGTGATAACTCCTATCATAATGGTAATGGTTTTGTCGCTCCGGGTTCTCCGGGTGATGCTGCTCGTATGGAAGCAGGTTCAACGATCGGTTCTTTCTATATTTGGAAGTTTGCAGGATTTGACGATGAAGGTAGTTTCTTGTTGTACAACAAGGATGGTGAAGTGATTCCGGCAGCTCAAAAAACAGAAAATGACAAGCAGTTTATAGGTAACTATACACCGAAATTGATTCTCGGATGGAGCCATACGCTGACATACAAGAATTTCGATTTGGGTATCAGTATGCGTAGCTGGATTGATTTCGATGTATATAACACCATCAATATGTATTACGGTATTCAGGGACAGGGTAATTTGAACGTATTGAAAGATGCGTATGGTAAGTTCAACCATATCAAGGGAGAAAAGCAGATTTGCGACTATTATCTGGAAGATGGTTCGTTCTTGAAGATCGATGCTATCACATTAGGTTACACGCTTCCGATGAAAAAATATACGAACAACTTGATTGATCGTATCCGTATTTACGGTACAGTCGGCAATGTTTGTACGATCACCGGTTACAGCGGCATGAACCCTGAAGTCAATATTACCGGCTGGGATCAGGGTACGGAACGTTTCTGGAGTGATTTCTATCCGGTCGTTCGTACTTGGACATTAGGTATGCAGTTTAACTTCTAATACAGATTTTAAGATGAAAAAGAAAAATATATTCCAATTGATTTTATCCGGAGTGATCTGCCTGCTGGGTACTACTTCTTGTAGTGTCGATCCTGAATTTTATTCGCAGGTAGTTCCGGAAACATTTTATAGTTCGCAGGATGCCGTATGGCAACGTTTCAACCGTCCTTTCACACACTGGCGTTGGTATATCGCCCATGATGAGCCCCGTTGGGCGTTGCAAGAGTTGGGAACCGACGAGTACTGTCTGCCGACACGTGGTAGCGACTGGTACGACGGGGCCAATTACCAGAAGTTCCATCATCATGAATATACGGAAGATATGACCCGTGTGGAAACCGGTTGGACCAACTTTGCGATGGGTGTCGCTTTGGCTTGGGACGCGTTGGAAGATTTGGAAAAAGTCGATTTCGATGCGCTGGGTTTTCCTGAAGGCACACGTGAATCCATGTTGAACCAGCAGCGTACGTTGGCTGCTTCGTTCTATATAGACGGTTTGGATTTCTTCGGTGGAGTACCTCTGTACACGACTACCCAAAGCGAAGTGAAAGGACGTTCGACGGATGTCGAGACATTCAACTTCATTGATTCCTTACTGAAGATTGCTGTTCCTGAACTTCCGGTCAAGGAGACATTGGGCGGAATGGAGACCGGCTCGATCAACCGTGCTGCCGGAGCTGCTTTGCAGGCTCGCTTGTATTTCAATGCCAAATCTTATATCGGCAAGGAGATGTTTACGGAAGCGGCCCAGATTTGTCAGGATATCATAGACGGCAAATACGGCCAGTATGCTTTGGAGTCGGATTGGACGAACATTTTCGGGTTCGACAACGAGCGTTGTCCTGAAATAATCTGGTCCGTACCGAGCCAGAATGCAAAGACCGAAACGGATGCCATGTATTGGACGTGGCAGGTTCCTTACAATTATAAGAATTATTTGGGTGGTCTGGAAGGCTCGGGTTCCAATAACGGTATCGGTTTGATTCCGAGTCTGGACCCGACCGGCAAACGTTATCCGTATAAATTGGGAGGTGCGTATGCCAAGTTCCACGACAAGGACATCCGTAAGCAGCCGTATGTGTATGAAGGAAACGGAAAATATCGCGGTATGTTTATCGTCGGCAAGCTGGTGAATCCGTTGAATCCGGAATGGGTTTGTACAGGTACGCGTGAATATGCCGGCGAAGTCATCACGATTGTCGACCAGGTGGCTTATTTTGCCAAAGTGGGAAAAGATCCGCAGTATCCGGATTTGGCCTCTTTGCCTTCCACGATTGCGACAGCCGAAGAAAATTCATGTGTACGTGTGACAAAACGCAGCCCGCGTCCTACTCAGGAAGAGTTCAAGCGTAAAGGTGATCCGGATTGTCCGGTGATCCGTTTGGCCGAGATCTATTATATGCTGGCTGAATGTAAGATGCGTGCAGGTGACAAGCAGGGAGCTGCCGATCTGATCAATACGGTTCGTAGACGTTATTTCGAAGGTGGCAACGATCCGGATCCGGTAACTGCTGCAAACTTGGACAAATACCGTATGCTGGACGAATGGCAATTGGAATTCTTGGCCGAAGGTCGCCGCCGTACGGATCTGGTTCGTTGGGATGCCTACGTGACAGAAGACTGGTGGGATCATAAGGCAACGAATAATCCTAATTTCAACCGTTTCCCGATTCACTACAGTCTGATCGGCGCGAACAATCTGCTGGAGCAGAATCCGGGTTATGGCAGTAAGAAGTAATTGTAAATTGGATACAAAATTCCGTCTTTAGACCTTGAAAAGAGAGAGGAATGGTAGCTGACCGGCTACTTCCTCTCTTCTTTTGTTTTTTACAATTAAAAAAGGCTTTGCTTATGAAATGGAAAATAGTTGTTTTCTGGCTGTTCGTATTTGCCGGGCTTTGGTTTTTCTTTTGGTCGTTTGGCACGTCCACGTTCCAACGGCAGGAAGAAGTGCAGTTGTTTATTCCTGAGTGGATGGTTATCCGGGATATGCTGTTTGTTCCCGGTGGTTTTTGTACGGTAGCCGGGCAGGCTTTGGTTCAATGTTATACCTCTTCCCTGTTTGTGTTGTGGGTTAACAGCACTTTCTTGTGTATGGCCGGCTTCCTGTGCTATCTGCTTTTGCAGGAGATCGCACCGCGCGGATATAATCAGTTGCTTGCCTTATTTCCCGTTTTAGGATTGTTGAAAGCCCATGCCAGCCCTTTTTATGTGTTGGACGGAACGGTGGGACTATTCCTTCTCCTGCTATTTTCTTATGTTTTCATCTGCGTCCGGCGAACGGCGACGCGGTTGTTTTATGGCATGGTGAGTGTGGTGCTTGTCTATTGTTTGGCCGGTCAACTGGTTGCGCTTTATGGTTTGGTCGTGGTTTTCATGAGCCTTTTGTGCCGAAGGAAGAAATGGTACGGTTCGCTTGCCGTGTTTTCGGCCGGGATGTTGTTGACTTATGCCAGCATTCGTTTGGCTGCCGGTGTTCCGCTGACAGATGGGATTTACTCGGAGAGGTATCAGGAATCCCAGTTACAACCGGACTCCTATGTGTATTATGTTTGGATTCGTTTTGTAGTCTTGCTTTTGGTTTTGTTTGCAACGGCTTTTGCAATGAGAGCTATTTCTTGGGAGAGGCGTCCGGTGAAGATGCTTGTTACAGGCATTTTGTTAGTCGGCTTGTTTGGTTTTTCTTTGTTTTGCCTTCCGGGGGCGTATGAAGTACGGAACAATCGGATGAACAAGCTGTCCGTTTTGGGACAAAGAAACGATTGGGACACGATTATCCGTGAACATCCGGGGAGAGGGGTGGCGGATTATGCCAGCCTTAACTATTTGAATATGGCATTGGCTCAAAAAGGTGTTTTGGGCGACCGGTTGTTCCATTATGACCAGAAAGGGCCGCAAAGCCTTCTGGCCTCTTGGGACCGGACTTATTATATGAGCTGCCTGTTAAGCGATATCCATTATATGATCGGGGATATCAGTCTTTCGGAAGGATATGCGATGGAAGGCCTGACTCTTGCCAAGCGGGGAGGAAGTCCTCGTATGCTTCAACGATTGGTGAAGATTAGCTTGATACGGAGAGATTTTGCTTTGGCGAATAAGTATCTGGGCATACTCGGCCGGTTGCCCGGTTATCGGCGTTGGGCGGAAAGATATGCCGGTTATATTCGTCATCCCGAAAGGATCGGGCAGGATGAAGAACTTGCCGTGAAGACAATACCGGCCTTTCAGCCGGACAATTTGCTCTGTCTGATCGACATCGACAGCCTTTGGGCTGGACATCTTTCGGAACCGGGCGTAAACCGGGTCGCATGGGAATATTTAGGCTGTTCCTATCTGTTGGCGAAGGAAATGGAGAAGTTTAAGGCATTCCTGTCGCATTCCGGCACGTTTTTGCCGGCACGTTCCCTTCCTGTTCATTTCCAGGAGGCGGCATTGGTTTTGGCGGTCGAGGATCTTTCTTTCCTTGACAGGGTTTTCGTCCATCCTGAAATAGTCCGGCGGTATAAACAATTCCAGAAGGATATTCTGAAGGTCAAGAACGGCGGTGACGGGTTGCCCTGGCTTTATCGGCAATATGGAGATACTTTCTGGTTTTATTATTATTGTAAGAAATTGAATGGATAGTCTATGAAGTATTTATTTTTCCTGTTGTGGTTTTGTACGGTTTTCTTTTTCTCTTGCAACGACGGGTTGCCCGATGCGGAGGAAGCGGATGGAGAAATTGAAATCTTTCCTGATTATAAAGAGGTCGCGATTCCTTGCAATATCGCTCCGCTGAACTTCAAACTGAAAGAACCTTGCGAAGCGATCGCCCTTTTCTCCGGCGAGGGATTGCAAATACGCGTGGACTCGGATAACGGTTCTTTCCAAATTCCGGAGAAGAAATGGCGTCGGTTGCTGGACGCATCGGCTGGAGGAAACCTTACGGTCGGGATCTATATCTGCAAAGATGACGGATGGTTTCGATATCCTCCTTTTTCCATTCGGGTTGTCAAAGACGAAATAGATCCTTATTTGGTCTATCGCCGTATTGCGCCGGGCTACCGGATGTGGAACAGGATGGGGATTTACCAGCGTTGCCTGGAAGATTTTACGGAAGAAACTTTTCTCGACAATAAGCAGACGAATAATAATTGCATGAATTGCCATTCCTTCTGTATGCAGAATCCGGACCGGATGCTTTTTCACCAGCGTGCGCTGCATGCCGGGACCTACATACTGACGGACGGGCATATCGAGAAGCTGCATACGAAGACCGAACGGACTATTTCTCCTTTGGTCTATCCCGCCTGGCATCCGTCCGGCCGGTATGTCGCATTCTCGACAAACGATACGAAACAGGATTTCCACCTTTCGGATGCGAACCGGGTGGAGGTGTTTGACAATCGATCGGATGTAGTGCTCTATGACGTGGAGAAACACGAAGTTGTAACGGCTCCCCACTTGTCTTCGGAAGAGAATATGGAAACCTTTCCGGCATTTTCTCCGGATGGCAGGCGGTTGTATTTCTGTTCCGCGCCGGCGTGCCTGATGCCTGAGTCATACCGGGAAATCCGCTACAACCTGCAAAGCATAGCTTTCGATCCGGAAAAACGTAGTTTCGGCCAAAAGATAGATACGCTTTACAATGCAAACGAAGAGGGGCGGAGCGCGAAGTTCCCGCGCGTATCGCCCGATGGTCGTTTCCTGATGTACACGGTTTCGGATTATGGTAACTTTTCCATTTGGCACAAGGATGCGGATTTGCGGTTGCTGGATATGTTGACGCGTAGAACGGATTCCCTTCTCCAAGTGAACAGCAACGATGTCGAAAGCTATCATTCCTGGAGCAGCAACAGCCGGTGGTTCGTTTTCAGCAGCCGCCGGGACGACGGGCTGTATACGCATCCTTACATCTGTTATCTGGATGCGAATGGCGTTCCCGGAAAACCATTCCTGTTGCCTCAGAAAGAGACGGACTATTATGAACGTTCTCTTTTCTCTTTCAATATCCCCGAACTCGTTCGCGGAAAAATCAAGGTCGACACTTATGAATTGATCGATAGAACTAAATACGGGGAAGCAGCATGTTTGGATACAGTTTTCCAAGCTTGGCATCCGGCTTCTGCCATGCAATGAAAATTTTGTATACCTTTGTGCCCGTAAAAGTGAGAAAATATGATTTCTGTTGAAGGACTAACAGTCGAGTTTGGCGGTTTTACGCTTTTTGATAATGTATCGTTTGTGGTAAATAAGAAGGACCGTATCGCATTGGTGGGAAAGAACGGTGCGGGAAAATCAACGATGTTGAAAATATTTGCCGGATTGCAGTCGCCTACGTCCGGGACGGTCAGTGTTCCGAAGGAGACGACGATCGGCCATCTTCCACAGCAGATGAAACTGGCGGATATACAGACTGTACGTGAAGAGGCGGAACATGCCTTTGAACATATCCATGAGATGGAAAAAGAGATAGAACGGCTGAATCTGCTACTGGCCGAGCGGACTGATTATGAAACGGAATCGTATCAGAATCTCATTGACCGTGTCACAAATCTGACGGAACATTTTCAGATGATGGGCGGGAACAACTATCATGCCGAGTTGGAACGGACGTTGATCGGCCTGGGATTTGGCCGAGAGGATTTTGACCGGCCGACCTCCGAATTCAGCGGGGGATGGCGAATGCGTATCGAATTGGCCAAACTCCTCCTTCGCAAACCGGATGTCCTCTTGCTGGACGAGCCTACCAACCATTTGGACATCGAGTCCATCCAATGGCTTGAAAACTTCATCGCGACGCGGGCCAATGCGGTAATCCTGGTCTCGCATGACCGGGCGTTTATCGATAATACGACTTCCCGCACGATTGAGATAGAACTTGGGAATATTTATGATTATAAAGTAAAATATTCCGAATATGTGGAATTGCGTAAGGAACGCCGTGAACAACAGCTTCGTGCTTTTGAAAACCAACAGAAGAAATTGGCCGATACGGAGGCTTTCATCGAGCGTTTCCGTTATAAGGCAACCAAGTCTGTGCAGGTGCAATCCCGTATCAAGCAATTGGAAAAAGTAGAACGCATCGAAGTGGACGAAGTCGATACGGCTATGTTGAACCTAAAGTTCCCTCCGGCTCCCCGTTCCGGTTCCTACCCGGTGATTGTGGAAGAGGTGGCGAAACGTTATGGCGACCATCTGATTTTCGAACATGCCACTTTTACCATCAATCGCGGAGATAAAGTCGCTTTTGTCGGAAAGAATGGTGAGGGGAAATCCACATTGGTTAAATGTATAATGGGAGAGATTACCGACTTTACCGGAAAGCTTCAGTTGGGACATAATGTGAAGATCGGTTATTTTGCGCAGAACCAGGCACAGTTGTTGGATGAAAATATGACCGTTTTTGATACGGTCGATTATGTTGCGCAGGGAGATATCCGACTGAAGATACGGGATATACTGGGAGCTTTTATGTTCGGGGGGGAAGCTTCGGATAAGAAAGTGAAGGTGTTGTCCGGTGGGGAAAAGACGCGTTTGGCTATGATCCGTCTGTTGTTGGAACCGGTGAACTTGTTAATTCTTGACGAGCCTACCAACCATTTGGATATGCGTTCGAAGGATGTGCTGAAAGATGCTTTGAAAGAGTTCGACGGGACGGTGATCGTCGTTTCGCATGACCGTGAGTTTTTGGATGGACTGGTGGATAAAGTCTATGAATTCGGAAACAAACGGGTGATCGAGCATTTGGGAGGTATTTATGATTTCTTGGAACATAAGAAGATGGACAACCTGCGCGAATTGGAACGTTCTGTCCAAACGACCGTCTCTGTGGAAGGAACCGCTGCGGAACCGACCCGGAACAAGCTTTCTTATGAAGCCCGCAAGGAACAGAACAAGGTGATCAAGAAAGTTGAAAAAGCGATAGCTGAATCTGAAAAGAAAATAACGGAACTCGAAAATTCCATTGCCGCCATCGAAATCAAACTGGCCACTCCCGAAGGGGCGGCGGATGTTTCTTTATACACCGAATATTCCGAATTGAAGAAGAAACTCTCCGATACGATGGATCTTTGGACGGAACAGACTCTCGAACTGGAAGAACTGAATACGGCCAATAGTTAGCAGTCGGTTATTAGTGATACATGCCCGTTTTCTCTGTCATTATAGTACTCCTCCTCTGTCACCGGCAATTCGAAGGAAAAACAGGAATTGCATTTGTTGCCCGGCAGGGTGCTATTGGGAGATGGAGGATTTGACGAAAACTTCGTATGAAGATCGAGAACTTGAAAAAATAAATATTAACGCTTGGACTTTAACCCTTTTTAGAATTTCTTCCTACCTTTGTCTACTTAAAACTAAAAAAACACAAACTTAATTCTTGCGCTATGTTAACTCAGATTATAAATGGCAAGATCCTTACCCCACAGGGCTGGTTGAAAGACGGTTCTGTTCTGATAAGCGATAACAAGATCCTGGAAGTGACTAACTGTGATCTGGCAGTGGTAGGAGCCACTTTGATAGACGCAAAAGGCATGTATATCGTGCCGGGCGGAGTAGAAATCCATGTTCACGGCGGTGGAGGCCGTGACTTTATGGAAGGTTCCGAAGAAGCATTTCGGGTAGCGGTAGCCGCTCACATGCAGCATGGTACGACCAGTATTTTCCCTACATTGTCTTCTTCGACCATCCCGATGATCCGTGAAGCGGCTGCAACAACTGAAAAGTTGATGGCGGAAAAAGACAGTCCAGTCTTAGGGCTTCACTTGGAAGGGCATTATTTCAATATGAAGATGGCCGGTGGGCAGTTGCCTGAAAATATTAAAAATCCCGATCCGGAAGAATACATTCCTTTGTTGGAAGAAACACATTGCATCAAACGTTGGGATGCCGCTCCTGAATTGCCGGGTGCTATGCAGTTCGGTAAATACATCACGTCGAAAGGCGTATTGGCATCAGTCGGCCATACGCAAGCCGAATACGAAGATATTCAGACTGCCTACGAAGCCGGATATACACATGCCACGCACTTTTATAATGCAATGCCCGGTTTCCACAAACGTCGTGAATATAAATATGAAGGTACGGTCGAAAGTATCTATCTGATTGACGATATGACAGTCGAGGTGGTTGCTGACGGCATCCATGTGCCTCCGACGATCCTCCGTCTGGTTTATAAGATCAAAGGGGTGGAACGTACTTGTTTGATCACCGATGCGCTGGCCTGTGCCGCAAGTGACAGCCAGACGGCGTTCGACCCGCGTGTGATTATCGAAGACGGTGTTTGCAAGTTGGCCGACCGTTCTGCTCTTGCCGGCAGCGTCGCGACTATGGACCGTCTGATCCGTACGATGGTGCAGAAAGCCGAAATTCCGTTGGAAGATGCCGTTCGCATGGTTTCCGAAACTCCGGCGCGCATCATGGGGGTTTATGACCGTAAAGGTTCTTTGCAGCGAGGTAAAGATGCGGATATCCAGATCTTGGATAAGGACTTGAATGTCCGTGCTGTCTGGGCGATGGGCAAATTGGTGGAAGGAACGAATAAGTTGTTTTGATATTTATGATTTTTCATCGACGCATAAATCATAAATTATAATTCATAATTCAAAGAATAACATGCTGACACAAATAATAAACGGCCAGATTCTCACTCCGCAGGGATGGTTGAAGGATGGTTCTGTATTGATTAGCGACGGGAAGATTTTGGAAGTAACAAACAGCGATCTGGCTGTCATAGGAGCCAAGGTGGTCGATGCTAAGGGTATGTATATTATTCCTGGTTTCGTGGCCATGAATGTGCACGGTGGTGGTGGCCATGATTTCAAGGAGTGTACGGAAGAGGCTTTCCGGAGTGCGATTGCCGCCCATACGAAACATGGCGCGACAACTCTTTTTCCTACTTTGTCATCGTCTTCCAAGGACTCGATCTGCAAAGCTGTCTCCATCTGTGAGAAACTGATGGCAGAAAAGAAGGGTCTCGTATTGGGTCTTCATGTGGAGGGACCGTACCTGAATGCCAAGATGGCCGGTAGCCTTTATGAAGTGAAAAATCCGGATAAGGATGAATATGTTTCTATCTTGGAAAGTACAAATTGCATCAAGCGTTGGGATGCCAGCCCCGAATTGCCGGGTGCGCATGACTTTGCCCGTCATCTCCGGTCGAAAGGGATTCTGGCTGCCATTACACATACGGAAGCTGAATTTGAGGATATCAAAGCGGCTTTTGCGGCAGGGTTTACCCATGCTGCCCAATTTTACAATGCAATGCCCGGTTTCCATAAGCGTCGTGAATACAAATACGAAGGAACGGTGGAAAGTGTTTTCCTGATGGATGATATGACGGTGGAAGTGATTGCCGACGGTAAGCATTTGCCCGCTACGATCCTTCGTTTGGTATATAAGCTGAAAGGGGTGGAGCGTACGTGTTTGGTAACCGATGCGCTGTCATACGCCGCGAGCGATGTAAAACCGGCCGAAGGTTCGCGTATTATTATTGAAGATGGTGTTTGCAAGTTGGCCGACCATTCTTCGCTTGCCGGAAGTATCGCCACGATGGACGTACTGGTCCGTACGATGGTTCAGAAAGCCAATATTCCGTTGGCCGATGCCGTTCGCATGGCTTCCGAAACTCCGGCACGCCTGATGGGAGTATCAGACCGGACAGGTACGTTGCAGC
Source organism: uncultured Parabacteroides sp. (assembly GCA_910577325.1). Taxonomy (GTDB): domain Bacteria; phylum Bacteroidota; class Bacteroidia; order Bacteroidales; family Tannerellaceae; genus Parabacteroides. The sequence continues at coordinate 36,900 of CAJTMR010000006.1, read as the reverse complement.
GCGGAAAAGATGCCGATATCATTATCATGGACCGCAACTTGTCTGTCCGTGCCGTATGGTCGATGGGGAATTTGGTCTCGGATGCCAATACGTTGTTTTAGTAATATTTGAATTGTTAAATGAAGAAGGTCTGTCACTTTTCTTTCAAGAGAAAAGTGACAGACCTTCTTCATTTATGTTTCTCATCGCCGAAATTTGTATTATCAATATTTCCTATGAATGGATTGATTTTTTTAATGGTCTGTAAAGCTGAAATCGTTTATTAATTGTTATATTTGTGAATCAAGTCATGATAATATATTAAAAGAAGTAAACATGAAGACAGACCTTAGTTCGCAGATTACCTTGACGCGCATACCACAGAGGTATTACCGTCCGGAAAATGCTTTTGAGCATTCAGTTTTAACTCGTTTGGAAAAGATTCCGACAACTATATACGAATCGGCTGATGAAGGGTCGTTTGCTATCGCCAAGGAGATAGCGGCTCAGATTCGCAAGAAACAGGAAATCGGTGAGAATTTTGTGATCGCTGTTCCGGGAGGCCGTTCTCCGTTGAGTGTATATAAGGAATTGATCCGTATGCACAAGGAAGAACAATTGAGTTTCCGCAATGTGGTCATTTTTGTGGAATATGAATTTTTTCCGTTAGTATCTCCTTCCGCTGGTAATGTAGCACAGTTGAAAGAGGCTCTGCTGGACCATATCGACATTGCTTCTGAGAATATTTATGCTCCTGACGGTTGTATGTCGAAAGATGGCATCATCGATTTCTGCCGGATGTATGAAGAAAACATCCGGAAAGCAGGCGGTTTGGATTATATCCTGTTAGGTGTGGGACAGGCGAGCAACATCATGTTCAACGGCATAGGTGCGGCTTTGAGTTCTCGTACCCGTTTGGTTTTGTTGGAAGGGACAGCCCGCAAAGAGGCATCGCGTACATTCCCGTCACTGGATAATGTTCCCGCAGGAGTGATCACGATGGGTATCGCCACCATGATGAAGGCGCGTAATGTGATCCTGATGGCGTGGGGGGAAGACAAAGCGAAGATCGTCTCCAAGACAGTGGAAGGCAAAGTTAGCGATGCCGTTCCGTCTTCTTACTTGCAAAACCATACGAATGCGAAAGTCGTAGTCGATTTGTCTGCCGCATACGATTTGACACGTATCAGCCACCCTTGGTTGGTCACCAATTGCGAGTGGGATAATAAACTGATCCGTCGTGCAATCGTTTGGCTATGTCAATTGACGGGCAAACCAATCTTGAAACTTACGAACAAGGATTATAGCGAAAACGGTCTGGGTGAACTGCTTGCCCTGTACGGTTCAGCCTATAATGTGAATATCAAGGTATTCAACGATATACAACACACGATTACCGGATGGCCGGGCGGCAAGCCGAATGCGGATGATTCCAACCGCCCCGAACGCGCAACCCCGTATCCGAAAAAGGTGATTATCTTCAGCCCGCACCCTGATGACGATGTGATTTCGATGGGGGGTACATTCCACCGTTTATGTGAACAACATCACGATGTGCATGTCGCTTACGAAACTTCCGGCAATATAGCCGTAGGGGATGAGGAAGTAATCCGTTACTGTGAATATTTGCGCGACGTTTGTGATAGGTACACAAAAGACGAAACGGTTAAGAAGAAAGCTGAAGAAATCATTCATTTCCTCCGTTATGAAAAGGTGGAAGGTGAAGCAGAGAAACGTGATGTCCTCTTTATGAAAGGTACAATCCGTCGGGAAGAAGCCCGTGCAGGTGCACGCTACAGCGGGATCAGGAATGACGATCATATCCACTTCCTCGACTTGCCTTTCTACGAAACAGGCTTGGTAAAGAAGAACGACTTGGGCGAAGCGGATATTGCCATCGTGAAGAAGTTGTTGACGGATGTGAAACCCGATGAGATGTTTGTTGCCGGCGATCTTGCTGACCCGCACGGAACTCACCGTGTATGTCTGAATGCCGTTCTGGCGGCTATCGACGAACTGAAAGAGGAAGAATGGCTGAAGAACTGCCGCATCTGGATGTACCGCGGAGCTTGGGCCGAATGGGAAATGGACCATGTGGAAATGGCCGTTCCTATCTCTCCCGAAGAATTGCGACATAAGAGAAATGCCATCTTGAAACACCAGTCTCAGGCCGAAAGCGCACCGTTCCTCGGCGACGACGAACGTTTGTTCTGGCAGCGTGCCGAAGACCGTAACCGTGCTACTGCCGAACTGTATCACCAGTTAGGCCTTGCCTCTTATGAAGCGATGGAAGCATTCGTGCAATATGTCCCGGTTCGGTAAATCAATCGAGATGAAAATAGATGTTTGTTTTTCGCCAGCGTTATATTCGGCCTACCATAATCCGGAAGCTATCGTAGTGGTTGTGGATGTATTTCGTGCAACAACTACGATGGTTGCCGCCTTTAATAATGGGATTCACAGCATCCGCCCGGTCGCTGCCATCGAGGAGGCCGAAGCGTATAAGGAAAAGGGCTGGCTGGTCGGAGCGGAACGGAATGTGAAGCGATGTGAGTTTGCCGATTTCGGAAATTCTCCTTTCGATTATACGCCGGAAAAGGTTTCTGGAAAAGATATTGTCTTCACTACGACCAACGGAACACGTGCGATCACGATCGCCAGATCTGCTTTTCGAGTGATAATGGGGGCTTTCATAAATCTGCAAGCGGTGGCCGATTACTGTGTCCGCCATAAGCGGGATGTGATTGTGCTCTGTTCCGGTTGGCAGGACAAGGTGAATATAGAAGATACGCTTTTTGGGGGAGCGTTGACGGATGTGTTGCTGAATAAAGGCCTGTATGAAACAGGCAGCGATGCTGCCGTGATTGCCCGTGATATGTGGACGAGCAACAAGGAGGATCTTCTTGCTTATTTGGACACGACGGAGCATCTGCGACGTCTGAAAGCGAACCGTCTCGAAGATGCCGTTCCCTATTGCCTGACTTTGAACATTACGGATAAGGTTCCTGAACTTTCGATAGAGGAAGATACATTAATATTGCGCTGACAAGAATATGGAATATATGGAAAAACATACCGGAAAAGTACGTTTCGGAGTAGTCGGAACCAATTTTATAACCGACTGGGTGATTGCCGGGGCACGCCAGGACGGCCGTTTTGAACTGGTGGCCGTTTATTCGCGCAAGCAGGAGACGGCGGATGCCTTTGCCGCCAAGCATCAGATACCTTATACTTTCACTTCTCTGGAGGAGATGGCGGAAAGTCCGCTGATCGATGCTGTATATATCGCGTCGCCTAATTTCCTTCATGCGGAGCAGAGTATCTTGTGCATGAAGCATGGAAAACACGTGCTTTGTGAGAAGCCTTTCGCCTCAAACGCTTTGGAAGTCAAGAAAATGATGGCCGCATCGAAGGAATATGACGTTACGCTGATGGAGGCAATGAAACCAACTCTTACCCCTAATTTTAGGGCTGTGCGGGAAAACTTGAAGCGTTTAGGAACGATACGGCGCTATTTTTCCTGCTATTGCCAATATTCTTCCCGCTATGATAAGTTCAAAGAGGGAATCGTGCTGAACGCATTCAGGCCGGAACTGTCGAACGGGGCGATGATGGATATCGGGATTTATACCGTTTATCCGATGGTCGTTTTGTTCGGACGCCCGCGAAAGATTGATGCTTCCGGGATCGTCCTTTCGTCGGGAGCGGACGGACAGGGAGCCGTCAATTTCGAATACGAAGGGATGAATGCGACTGTCCTTTATTCCAAGATAGCCAATTCCTCCTTGCCTACGGAGATACAGGGTGAAGATGGAAACATAACGCTCGACCGGATCAATATAATCGGAGAGGTGACATTTACTCCCCGTCTGGCAGCCGCTTCCGGTAAAGGTCCCTCGGCCGAACCGCAGGATATCAGCGCGGTGACGGATAAGGATGAATATTATTATGAGGTGGCGGAGTTTATCGATCTGGTTTTGTCGGGTGAGCGGCAATCCTTGATTAACAGCCACGAACATTCCTTGATTACGTTGGAAATCATCGATGAGGTGCGCAGGCAGTTGGGGGTTCGGTATCCGGCAGATAAAAGCTGACCTATCTGATATAATATTCAGGCACGGAATTTTTTTTAATCCGTGCCTGAAATAATAACGAATCAATATTCCCGAAGGAAATACCTCATCAGGAAATCTGCGTTCTCGTGGATAATCGCCTTGCTACGTTCTTCACCGATCAAGCTCTTCGCCTGCGCATCGGATAACATGCCTTTTTCTTCCAATATTTTCAGCAGATACGGGCTGCATTGCCGGATCATGAAGAAAGACAGACCTTGCTCTTTCGCTTTTTTCTGATCGTAAAAAGGATTGTTTTCGTCTTTGATATACTCAATGCCATTGGTCAGGATTTGCAGGCCTTCTGACGGAGTGGCATAAATGGCGAATTTCCGGGAGACAATATCGTCTGCCGATTTTTCCGTATCGAGACCGATCTTCGTCAGGAAATCGAGAAATTCCTGTTTGTTTTGGAAGTAAAGGAGCGCTTTGCCTTCTGCCACTGCCGTGAATTTCTCGAACTGCTCGGCCAGGTTTTTCTCGCTCTCTTCGGATATCGCTTCTTTGAATGTCTGTGCTTTTTCACCTTCTTCAGCGAACAGGCTGTGATCCGGATGGTCTGCCGGAAGGATCAGCGAAAGCCATTTAGGACTCGTGTAGGCCAGGAATGCACTTTTGGAAATATGTGCCATAGTATCGTGGGCGAACAGGATAAACTCTTGTTTTTTCTCTGACGCCATTTCCCAATATTCTTTGATTGCATTTGTCAGTTTCTGATGTGAATCGGTAAACAGATAACATTGGTAATGGAACCAGTAAAGCAACTCATTGTATTTGTCGGCATCTTCATAGCGTGTTTCCGGAGCAAAGAGTTGCTGCATTCTTTCGTTCTCCGGTGCAGTCGTCCATTCGTCGCAGAACATCCGGTAGATCAAGCTGGCGGTATCGCCGTTTGCCGCATTGTCGGGACTGACGAATGTGCCTTTACGTTCCCCGTGGTACTGTTGTGTATAATGCCAGAGCAAGAACCGGATATCTTCATAGTTGACTTCGTCATCATAATAATGATCGTCAGGTGTATAAAACGGTAGGTATTTGCCATACATGGCTTTATGCTCCGTAATGAACGAGCGCCAGATGTTCAAGCCGGAAATCACATCCTCGAAGTAGGCAGCCATGCGTATGCTGATTTGCATGACCTCGCCCTTCTCAAAAGAATTGGCGAGATGTGTTTCTTCCAGTATGTCGTAGATACGGTTCGCGATATTGGTATAATAGAGATCTGTCGGATCTGACTGTTTATAGGGATGCAAATGCAACCACTCTTTCGGATATATTTTAATGTTCTTCATACTATAAGATTATTTGTGCTCAATCAACTGTTTTGATATTACAAATGTAACAAATATTTTTAATTCTTGTCCGCCGGCACCTCGCCTTAAAACCGTTCGAATATCTGTTTCGCCAGGTTTTCAAGCTCTGTCACCTGCCACCTAAATCGTCATATAATGTTTGCAGCAATGCCTTTCCCTTGCGAAGTCTCTGGTCACTGCCTTCGCGGGGTGTTTCGATCAGCGTTTTGTCTCCTTCGTTGTCATAGACGGAGATACCGGTACTGTCGATAAACCCGAATCCGTTGGAATAAGTATAGAAAGCATATTCCGGATAATCGGTGCTTAGGATGTTCCGGCTGAAGGTGAAAGCAGCATGGTCAATCCCCAATTGGTTCAACAAGGTGGCGGCAAGATCCGTCTGGTTGGCAAATTTGTCAATCACGGCAGGTTCTTTCACCGCACCGCCGATCCAAAGCATCGGAATATGGTAACGTCGAGGCTCATAGCCCGTTACCTCTTTCGGATAAGGATACCCGTGGTCGGAAACGAAAATAACCAACGTATTCTTCCACACTGGCAGTTCTTTCAATTTGTCTATGAAGTTGCCGATACAACTGTCCGTGAAAGCAACCGAGTTCGGATACAGTCCCATTTCGTCCAACCGGTGATAGGGTACTTCAAACGGCTCATGGCTGCTTAACGTCAGGAAGGTACTGAGCCAAGGAGCCTGGTTGTCGCGTTTTTTGATATCTTCGTACAGGTGGCGAAACGTCACATCATCGTTTGCTCCCCATTTACTCAGGCGGCTGGTGAGCGGGAAATCACGGTCTGCCGTGATCCGGCTGTAACCGGAACCGAAAAAATAACTCTGCATATTGGTGAAGTTGATGTCGCCGCCATACAGCATGTCGGCAGCATATCCTTCGTTTGCCAAGCTCTTGGCGATGGAGGGCAACGTTTGGCTTTTTGCCGGATACTTCATGATGGATGTGGTCGGTTGTGCCAGATAGCCGTTCAATACCGAAACGATTCCTCTGTCTGTCCGGAACGAATTGGCGTACATGTTCGTAAAAAGCACTCCTTCCCGGCTCAGGCGGTTCAAGTTAGGCGTAATGGCGGAATCCCCGCCGACCGCCCCGATCGCATTTGCCGAGAAACTCTCCATCAGGATAATCAGTATATTCGGCCGGGAGGTATTAAGAAGGTTTTGCGGTATCGTGGTGTCTTCCCCGTCTCCGCACTCGATGCGGGAGTACGGGTATAATGTTTTCATTATCTCCATCCTTTCCTCCTCCGGGAAGAAATTGAACTGTGCCGCAAAATCCTGCTGCTTGCTAAGCGAAGCGACCAGGCTGAAACAAGGATTGATTGCCGAATGGTTGAGGAACTGGTTTTGGCTGAAATATACCATCCCCACGTTCGCCGTCGAAGTTGTTACGCCTCCCCGTATCGGAATGAAGAGTATTCCTCCCGAGAGGATAATGGCAAGACTTCCGCCCAACCGTTTACGTACCTGTGTTTCAGGGAAGAGTGGGACGATAAACTTCTTCAATATCCAATATATCCCGAAGGCATATACGGCAAACATCAGCAGTTGGGCAAAAAACTGTCCCGGCGGTACGCTTGCCATCGCATCGCCGGGTGATTGAAGATAGAAGAAAAGCGTTGCATCCAGCCTGAATCCCCAGTAGCCGTATAAAGCCACATCCACGGAGAAGATCGCCGCGATCAATACCGCCATGATCCCGAAATATCCTTTCAGCAGTTTCCTGTAGAAAGTCCCCGGCGACCATACCGAAACCAATGTCATCAATAATGGTAACGCTGTCAGGTAACCGGCCATCGTACAGTCCAACAGCAACCCATGTGTAATTACCTTAAGGTAATCGATTAGCGAGCATCCGTTCGCTAAGGCATGGTGGTATAGCATAAACACCGGCTTTTGGATTGCCAGTAACGGTAACCATAGGAAATATAGGGCAAGGAGGAAGATGAATCTTTTCTTCATTGCATTATTTGTAGAGCTTTTCTCTTAGCTCGGCTACCATCGGATCGGTGATATAATCGTCATATTCCATCATGCGGTCGATGATTCCGTTCGGAGTCAGTTCGATGATGCGGTTGGCGACCGTCTGGATGAACTCGTGGTCATGGCTGGAGAACAGGATGTTTCCTCTGAATGACTGCAACGTGTTGTTGAATGCCTGGATGGATTCCAGGTCCAGATGGTTGGTCGGCGTGTCGAGGATGATACAGTTGGCATCCGTCAGCATCATGCGGGAGATCATGCAACGCATCTTTTCACCTCCGGAAAGCACGCTCACTTTCTTCAACAGCTCTTCGCCGGAAAACAGCATACGTCCGAGGAAGCCTTTCAGGAAGACATCGTTCGTGTCGGGCGAGAACTGGCTCAGCCAGTCGATCAGGTTATAATCCGAGTTGAAATACTTGGAGTTGTCGAGCGGCAGGTAGGTCGTCGTGATGGTTTGTCCCCATTGGTACGTTCCGGCATCTGCCTTTTCTTCTCCGTTGATGATCTGGAAAAGGGCGGTCATCGCACGCGGGTCGTGACTGATGAATACGATCTTGTCGTCTTTCTCCACGTTGAAGTTGAGGTCCTGGAACAGGACTTTTCCGTCGATGGATTTTGTCAGCCCCTTTACTTCCAATATCTGGTTGCCCGGTTCGCGGTTCGGAGTGAACAGGATACCCGGATAACGCCGTGAAGAGGGCTTGATCTCTTCGATGTTCAGTTTTTCCAACATCTTCTTGCGGCTGGTCGTCTGTTTGGACTTCGCTACGTTGGCACTGAAACGGCGGATGAACTCTTCCAGTTCTTTCTTCTTCTCTTCCGCTTTCTTGTTCTGGTTCTGCTGTTGGCGGAGTGCTAACTGGCTGGATTCGTACCAGAAGCTGTAGTTTCCGGCGAACATTTGCAGTTTACCGAAGTCGATATCTACCGTATGCGTGCAAACGGAGTCGAGGAAGTGGCGGTCGTGGCTGACAACCAACACGGTGTGTTCGAAGTTCGCCAGATAGTTTTCAAGCCACATGACGGTTTCGAGGTCAAGGTCGTTGGTCGGCTCGTCCAGCAACAGGTTATCGGGCTGTCCGAAGAGGGCGCGTGCCAGCAGGACACGTACTTTCTGCTTACCGCTCATGTCCTTCATCAGCGTGTAATGGAATTCTTCCGAGATGCCCAGGCCGCTCAACAGGGCGGCGGCATCGCTTTCGGCATTCCAGCCTTCCATCTCGGCGAACTTCTCTTCCAGTTCCGATACGCGGATACCGTCGGCATCGCTGAAATCAGGCTTTGCATACAGGGCGTTTTTCTCGCTCATCACTTCCCAAAGGGTGGTGTGTCCCATCAACACCGTGTCCATCACAGTATATTCGTCGAATGCGAAGTGGTCCTGGCTCAAAACGGAAAGACGTTCACCCGGACCTAAAGACACGGTTCCGCGTGTAGGGTCCAGCTGCTTGCTGATAACACGGAGGAATGTTGATTTACCGGCGCCGTTAGCCCCGATGATACCGTAGCAGTTGCCCGGCGTGAACTTCATGTTGACATCCTGAAACAGGATACGTTTTCCGAACTGTACGTCCAGATTGTTAACCGTTATCATATCTTATTATACCTATTAATTTGCTATTGAGAGTGCAAAGGTACAAAAAATATCGGTTACTTTCGGCTTGGCCCGAAAGTAACTATTTATACAAGCCTTCCCTCGACAGCAAATGATCCAGGTTCGCCACTCCTAACGTCACGATGGCTATCACCGTGGCGGCATGTTCCTGATATTCCGGGATGCTTTTGTTGTACGTGTCGCGTTCGGTATGCCAGATTTCGCCGTAGTTGAAGTTGTAGCCTTTGATGTCCTTTTCGTTGAAGGCAATGGTCGGGACCGCTTCGACGGCAAACACCGAGGCGTCCGTGCCGCCCGGTTTTGTCGGCTTGGTGAACGGGCCGGCTTCTTTCACTTCGAACGGGTAGTCGGGGCGGATCTTCTTGACGGGCGCGCATATCTTCACGAAATCCTGGTACATCGCTTTCGGAACGTTGAGTCCGACGGGCGGTGTCGGGCCGCCGTCGCGGTTGAACAGGTTGGCGATTTTGTCCAACTTGTCCTTATTGGCCTTGCCCCAGGCTGTAGAACCCAACAAGCCGAACTCTTCGCCAGCGAAGGCGCAGAACAACATCGTCCGTTTGGGCTTTGCGCCCGATTTCATGATCATGCGGGCCGCCTCCATCACCGGAGTGACGCCTGAACCGCAGTCCACGCCGCCTGTCGCGATGTCGAAAGCGTCCAGGTGGCCGCTTGCCATCACATACTCGTCCGGGTATTTGGAACCTTTGATCTTGCCGATCACGTTATGGTATTTCACCGGTCCCATCCGGAAATGGTTGCGGATATCGAACTCAAGGAAGAAGGTGCGGCGTTCCTTTACCATCTGCTTGATGGTCGCGTATTGGTGTTCGTCCAACTTGATGTCGCAGACTTCCGGCAGGTTGTCGAAGGTGAAAGCCGGATCGTTCATGATTGTCCTGTCATAGAGCGCCCTGAGCGGAACGGCCGCTGACTGGATAAAACCGAGCACACCGGCTTCGCACATTTGTTTGTAGAATAGGGCGGGAACGTCTTCTTTCAGTGGAAGGAGCGGATTGTTTGTGTTGTTGCGCCAGTTGTCTTCCATGATCTGGCGGTTCTTCTTGACCGTTTCATTGTTTTCGGCAATGATGGCGGCACGGATGGAGTCGCCTTTAGCTGAGCGGTCGACCGGCCAGCCGACATTCTTCCCGTTGATCAGCACCCAAGCCCCTTTCAGTTGCCCTTTCATGCGGTCGAACTCGCTTTGGGTAAGCGGTTCCTGCAAGACATGCCCCCGTTGCACTCCCTTTGTCCCGGCGGTGTAGGAGGGAGTGACGAAATGCAGCTCCATCCCGTTTTCGCCCAACAGTTTGCCGAACCACGGTCCGCGGTTGAAGCCGACCGGCAGTGTCCCGGCTTCCTGTAGTTCTACTTCCAGTCCCCATTCCGTAAATTTCGAGGCAACCCATTCAACCGCATTATCGTATGCGTTCGAGCCGATCACGCGGCCGCCGATGCGGTTGGCAAGCACGTCTAAGTGCTCCATTGCCTGATTGTCTGTTTGACCGATTTCGATGATTTTGTTTACAGCAGCGTCTTGTGCCGTGACAGCCGTTACCGCCATGCACGCCATTGCTGCCCAAATAAGTAAAGTCCGTTTCATGTTCGTATCTGTTTATAGGAATACAAATAAAGGAATAAAAAAATCGTGCGCCAAACGAATCGGGGGAAATGTTCAAGATACACTTTCAAAGGCATAGCATTAGGGGAGCTAACCCTATGCGTTACGTCTCCTAACCCATAGGGTTACGAAAGGGATGCCGGCCGGAAGAAAAAGCGGCAGGCATCCGTCCCGGAAGGAATGCCTGCCGCTTTCCAAAAAGATATAGGGCGCTTCGGAAAAGCTTATGTTTTTTGTCTCTTGAAAGTCGGTTATAAAAAAGTTATATTGTCTTTTGCCTAAAGAGTTTGGAGACGATAACCAAGAATGGTCTCTTAACGAAAACGTTCTAAAATACGAATTGGATGGAGATGGGTATGTGACAAAAGCAACGATTAGTGATGAATATGGAATATATGTAACCTATACTTTTACTTATGAATAAGAATATTCGATATTTTGTTCTCATATCGGCTATTCTATTAAGTATTAGCGATCTTGTTCATTCCCAAACCCCTCTCCAAGAAGTCGTCTACCTTAAAAACGGCAGTATGATACGGGGTACGGTCATCGAGCAAATCGTCGGCCAGTCCTTGAAGATTCAGACGGCAGACGGGAGTATCTTTGTCTACCGGATGGACGAAGTAGAGAAGATCACGAAAGAAAGCCCGATACAAACAAAGCGGGCGGTCTCATTGGTTCCGGCAGGCAATATCATCGGCTATCGGGGCTTTGTGGATTTCGGTTATACCCAAAAACTGGGTGGCGGAGCGAATAGAATTGGTGTGAAGTACATGCTTTCGGAAACATTTGCCTTGAATCTCTCGTTGGGGTATTCTTACCAGCAAGACGAAGGAGATAACCTCAGTGGCATTTCCATAAAGATTGGGGCCGAGTTTTAAAGCTTATCCATATCTTCTTTAATGAGCGGGGGGTATCGGGATTTATTCTGATGCACCCCCGTTTAGGTTTCTTAATAAGGTAAATGTGAGGCATATTCTTGAATTATACCTACTTTTGCACTTCAAACAAAAATAAGAATATGATATTTTACTTTACCGGAACAGGAAACTCGCTTTGGGTGGCAAAAGCTCTGAGTGAGGCGTTGGGGGAACCGTTGATTTCCATTGCGGATGAACTACGCAAGGAAGAGGAAGGCTTGGCTTATCCGGTTCGTCCGGATGAAAAGATTTTGTTCGTCTATCCCGTGCATTCCTGGGGACCGGCGGTTCCTGTTACCCGCTTTATCTCCCGTCTGGCTTTAAACGGATACGCCGGACAACCGGTTTATTCCGTTTCCACCTGTGGAGATGAATGTGGCTATACGGACCTGCTGATCGGGAAAGCATTGGGAAAAAGAGCGATATCGCTGACGGCTGCATATTCCGTCATTATGCCGAACAATTATATCTTGTTGCCCGGTTTCGATGTAGACGCAAAAGAGGTGGAGGAACGGAAATTGCAGGATGCCCCGGCACATGTGGCCGGGATTGCCGAAGCGATCCGGGAGCATCGGCAGGACGCTTTGTATCATACAGGGAGCATGCCCGGTTTGAAAAGCTACTGGATTTATCCTCTTTTTGCACATCTGGCCATCGGAAGAAATTCTTTCCGTGTGTCGGATGCTTGTATTTCCTGTGGGTTATGCGAGCGGATTTGTCCGACCGGAACGATCGGCATGCAGGCAGGGAAGCCTGTTTGGGCGGATACCTGTGTGCAGTGTGTTGCTTGCATTCACCGCTGCCCGGTTCGTGCGATCGAATATGGAAAGGAAACGCTGAAAAAAGGGCGATATCATCACCCTGAAATTAAATAATGAACAAAACAGATAGAAAATGAAACGATTAGCAGTTACAGCCTTAGTGGCCTTGACGTTGGCGAGTTGCCAGGAAGCACCGAAAGGTTATGTGATAAATGGAGAAGTGACCGGCAGGGCGGACGGGAAAGTCTATCTCAAGTCTTTTCGGAACAAGATGTTTTTTGATGTCGATACGGCAGAAGTGAAAGATGGGAAGTTCACTTTTAAAGGAGAAGTGGACCAGCCTTTGTTGTTTGGTCTGGCAACGGAAGACATGAATTATCCTGTCCAGTTCTTTGTCGAGAACACCAATATGGATGTACGGATGAGTAATGACGGCGAGACGATTACGGTCCGTAACTCTCCTGTCAACACGATCTTTCAGGAGAATGCCGGAAAGGTTTTTGAAGAAGGATATGACATTGACAGCCTGGTCACCAAGTATCCGGCTTCGCCTGCCGCCGCTTTTTATCTGTATCGTTACTTTACTTACCAGTTGCCGTTGGATGAACTGAAAGCGACTCGTGCCAAGATTTCTCCCGAACTGGCCGGTTGTCCGTATGTGAAAGATCTGGATGGCATCATCAAACAGTTGGAAAATGTGCAGGTCGGGAAGGTAGCCCCTGAGTTTTCGTTACCCGATACGGCGGGAGTGTCTGTGTCGCTTTCTGATTTCAGAGGCAAATATGTGTTGCTGGATTTCTGGGCATCCTGGTGTCCTCCTTGCCGCCGCGAGAATCCGAATGTAGTAAAGGCGTTTAATGAATATAAGGATAAAAACTTCACGATTGTGGGTATTTCCCTGGATAAGGACAAAAGCAAGTGGTTGAAAGCCATCGCCGATGACAACCTGGCCTGGACGCATCTTTCCGACTTGAAATATTGGGATTCGGAAATACCGGCCCTTTACGGTGTCCGCGGTATTCCGGCCAATGTCCTGTTAGGACCGGATGGGGTGATTGTCGCTAAAAATATGACCGGCGAGGATTTGCATGAAAAACTGAAAGAAGTCGTCAAATAGAATAAAGATCGTGTGTTTCCAAAGAAGGTTTTGTTTCATGCCGGACTTGATCCCGTATGAAACAAAACCTTTTTGGGGAGACGTATTGCTTTTATTTATTCATCATCATCCGGATCTTCGAAGTCAAACTCGAAATCGAATCCGTCGTCCATCATTCCCGGATCGGTAAACTGTTCCAGTTCGCGACGGTCTTTCTTGGTCGGCCGGCCTAAACCGCGTGCACGGTCCACGAAACCGGATATGCGGTTCATTTCCAATATCTCGTACTGGTCGGGAGTTGTGACATTTTCCAGATAACCTGGGACCAGTTTTGCTCCCATACGGCGTTCCGTTAAATCGAGCACCTTGAAGGAAAAGGTGATAGGCGGTTTTCGTACCTGGATCACTTCCCCGACTTTGATCATGCGGGAGGGCTTTATCGTAACGCCGTTTATCATGATCCTGCCTTTTTTGCAAGCCTCGGCAGCTATCGTACGTGTTTTGAATATGCGGGTTGCCCACATCCATTTGTCTATACGGACTTCGTTCATACAATTGTCAATTTATTTGTTATTGTATTGGTTCATTGTATTCTGTATGCCGGCCAGGCAGAAACTTTTGATGATTTCTATGGCCCGTTTCATCTTTTCCGGCATCTCCTGAAGTTCTTCCGTCGGAAACTTGCCAAGCACATAGTCGATTTGTCCTCCACGCGGGAAATCGCTGCCGATACCGAAACGAAGGCGGCTGTATACTTGTGTGCCTAACAACTGCTGGATGTTTTTCAATCCGTTGTGTCCGGCATCGCTGCCTTTCGGTTTCAGGCGGAGTGTCCCGAACGGGAGCGCCAGATCATCTACGACAACCAACAGATTCTCTACCGGAATGTTTTCTTTCTGCAACCAGTAGCGGACAGCATTGCCGCTCAGGTTCATGAACGTGTTAGGCTTCAATAGGATCAGTTCGCAGTTCTTGACACGCATCCGTGCGATTGCACCATAACGTTCTTCCGTGAAAGGAACACCGGCATCTTCAGCCAATGCGTTTACAACACGGAATCCGATATTATGACGGGTCCCTAAATATTCGGAGCCGATATTTCCAAGTCCTGTTATCAGATATTTCATTGTTATGTTGTTTTTATGGTATATAATAAAGGGAAGAATACTCTGCTGAATATTCTCCCCTTACATTATTTAGGAATAATAGTTTTATTATGCCTTAGCCTGAGCACCACGAGCGGCACGAGTCAACTGAACGGCACAAACGACAGCGTTCTTGGCGTTCATCAGTTCAAGACCTTCGAAGTGTAACGCGCCGACCTGTATAGTCTTACCTAATCCCAGGTGATCGACATTGATATACAATTTTTCAGGAATTGCTGTATAAAGGGCTTTTACTTTCAGCTTTCTCATCTGCAAGTTCAGCTTACCACCGGCTTTAACACCTTCTGCGTGACCTTCCAGAATAACCGGAACTTCCATTACTACCGGTTTGTTTTCTGATACTTCCAGGAAGTCCATGTGCAGGATCGCGTCGGTTACAGGCTGGAATTGGATATCTTTCACGATGGCCATTGTCTTGTTGCCGTCGATAGTCAGTTCTACAACATAGATTTCAGGCGTGTAAACCAAGTTACGAACGCTATCTTTCGTAAGTGTGAAGTGAGATACTTTTTCGCCGCCGTACAGTACAGCAGGAATTTCGTTGTTTTTACGCATAGCCTTCAAAGCTCTCTTCTGGTCTGCAGAAGTAGCGGCTACTTCTCTTGATTTTCCTTCTAATTGAAATGTCTTCATTTTGTTTTGATTTTTGTGTTACTCAAAATTAGATATTTATGCTTTCTAATTTCCCATCACACGTACGGGGGTTAAAAGCGGTGCAAAGGTACGATTTATATTTATATGTTCAAAATCTTGTCCGTATGAATTTTGTGGATAGTTGGGATTTGGGAAATGATTCAATTGATTATCAGCTTAAGTATATAGCAATGAATGCTTGTTCCAATTTCCAAAATGTCTTATATTAGCAACCTCTAATTCAACGGATCATGGACATGCTTTTATATATATTGTCCGGCGTCTGCCTGTTGTTGGGCTTTGCCGGGTGTTTTCTTCCGGTGTTGCCGGGACCGCCGGTAGCATATATGGGTTTGCTGTTGTTGCAGGCGACGGAGCGGTTCGGGTTTACGGTCGGGCAGTTGGTCGTTTGGGGGTTGCTGGTTGTAGTGGTGCAAGTATTGGATTATGTCACGCCGATATTGGGTACGAAGTATAGCGGAGGAACCAAGTGGGGCAACTGGGGGTGTGTGATTGGTACGGTCATGGGCGTTTTCTTGTTTGCTCCTTGGGGAATCATATTCGGACCGTTTGTCGGAGCTTTGCTTGGGGAGCTGTTAGGGGGTAAAAACTTGGGAGGAGCTATGAAAGCAGGGGCAGGAGCCTTTTTCGGTTTTTTGGTCAGCGTGGTGTTGAAAGTCGGGCTTTGCGGTTATTTTGCCTATTGCATGATTGCCGTTTTTTTTCGATAGGCGCCTTTTATTCTCATGTAGAGGGAAGGAGGTTGTCGAAAGAAACTCCTTCCCTGTCATTTTCCGTCTTTTCGATAAGAAGGGGAGAATGGGGTTAAAGCAAGCTGCTGATGTCTACGTCAACCTTTCCTGCCTGTATCTCCGGAAGAGTGATAAGGGCGGTTCCGGGAAATTCCTTTTCTAAGTATTGAGCGAGGTATTCCTGTGTGTTGGCGGTTATCAATTCATTCGTAGGGGGATAGAGGTTGTAAACGACTGCGGGGACAGTGATCCCATGTTGCTTGCAGGCGTAGAGGCTTAATAATGTATGGTTGATACTGCCTAATTTGCCGGATGTCACCAGAATAACGGGGTAACCTTGTTCTTTTACATAGTCGATGGTTAGCGAATGAAAATCATTCGGGACCATTAATCCGCCTGCACCTTCCAACAAGACGTATTCATATTTTTCCTGTAGGCGGCGGGTTGTTTCTGTGATGACGGAGAGGTCAATTGTCTTTCCGTCTTTCTCCGCGGCCATGTGGGGAGAACAGGGGTAGGTAAAGATGTAAGGACAGGTCAATCCGGCTTTATCCTCTTCGGTGAAAGGGATTCCCTGTATTTTCCGGTGCATTTCGATGTCTTCCGAAATTTCTGTGCAACCTGTTTGTATCATTTTCTGGGTGATGACTCTTTTCCCTTTTCCGGCCAATGCGCATGCGATCATGCCGGTAGCGAAAGTTTTACCGATGTTGGTATCGATTCCTGTAATAAATAAGACTGTTCCTTTCATGTTGTTTTATTTTTTTCGTGCCAGTATATAAAGCGGGCGGTATGTGAGTGTCACTTGACCGCCGGTTGTCGTGAACTGTTCCGCATATTGCCGGCAGAATAATTCCTGCCGGCCTCTTGTCCAGCGGCCGTTTCCGGTTGCCGTGACGCCGGTTGCTTTCAGATGCCGCAGAACGTCCAACGGGGTTTTGAAGGTGAGGATGATCGCCTCTTCTTCATGATGAAGCAGATCGAAGTCTGCTGCGGATAGCCATTTGACAAGTGCATCGGAGGTCGGGTACACGAGCCCTTTTCCTGTCAGTTTTTTGATCTCGTACAAGTTGCCGGGAGAAAAAGTGCTGAATAAGAGCACACCTTGCGATATCAGCAGGTCCGAAAGTTTATGAAGAAACGTTTCCGGTTCTTTCATCCACTGGAAAACCGAGGCGGATGCAATCAGGTCGAATCTGCCGGGGAAGGATAGCTTTTCGGCATCCCCGGCAATGAAACGGTGAGGGAAGCCGGGGAGAAGTTGGTTTATCTTTTCCCCGCAGTCCTCACAAAGGTCATTCAGTATCCATTCGTCAATACGGCATTGGTGTTTCAGTGTCCTGGTGAATCCACCCGTTCCGCAGCCGATTTCCAGTATCCGCCTGTAACAGGCATCCGCCTGATGAGGGAGGAGGGAGGCGAGTTTCCGGCTGATACGCTGTTGGGCATCGGCGTGGTTGTCGTAGCTGGACAAGGAGCGTGTAAATCGGAGATGTATGCGTTTTGTTTCTATTGCTTCCATATTTCATTCCATTGTTTCCATAAATAAAAAGGACAATGAGGAGCTTCAATTCCGGTTACCGGGCAACGGTCTTGCCAGAAGGCATGTAAGTTAGCGGTTGGAAAGATCCGGTCGCCGGAGGAGATGAGGGTATGTGTCCATCCGTTGAACGAGAGTGAAGCGGATGATGTTTTTTTTATTTCGGTGTACAGGAACTCCAATTCTTTCCGGATGTCAGCGAGTGGGCGGGACGGTATCTGCTCGTAGGCTTGCAAGAGATCCCGCCTGCCGCACATCCTTCGGTTGAAGCGGTGCATGCCTTCCTCGGTTATGTTGTCCAATGTCCCCCGGAAGATCGTTTCCGGGATGCCCCACCGGTCATGGACGGGATAGGGAGTTCCATTGACGGCTACAGCTTTGGTGAAGGATATTTGCTTTTGAGCAAACACGACCGATGCGACCCATACTCCTAACGACCAAGCTACTAAGCTGATTTCCCTGTAGTCGGAAAGATCTTCTTCAAATTCTATCCCCCGGTAATCATAGCAAATCCAGAGATTCGTATCCGGTTCCGTCTCCAGATGCCGGAATATTTCAGGAGAAGCCGCCCAGCCTGAGAAGATGAGAAGGAGCTTGCTGTTGCCTGCTTTTATTCGTTTGTATATGTTCATTTGCCAATATTTGTTATCAGTTCTGTAATTTCCTCTTTAGTTATGTCGGCTGTTAATGAGAAACGTATCCGTGCCGTTCCTTTGGGGACTGTGGGAGGACGGACGGGAAGGCAGTAGAAGCCTTTCCGTTGCAAGTGGAGGCTTGTCAGGATACAGTCCTCGTTTTCACCAATAATAAAAGGAATGATGTGGCTTGCCGATATTTCTCCCCCTTGCCCTTTCAAGGCTTCCGAAAGGGTGTGGCTTGTAACGGCCAAGCGATGCCGCTCATCTGTAAAGTCTGGAAGTTTTTCAAACAGGAACTTTGTCCAGGCGATTTGGACAGGCGGGAGTGCCGTGCTGAATATCAGAGGTCGCATCGTGTTGACCAGATATTCCCTAATCGTCCGGCTGCATAACAGGTAGGCTCCCATCGATCCCAAAGCTTTTCCGAAAGTGCCGACCAGGAAATCTATATCACGGATGCAATCCTGCTCCTCGGCAATCCCCAAGCCGTTTTTCCCCCTTACACCGATGGCATGTGCCTCGTCCACATAAAGCCATATATTCGGATAAGTTTTCTTTAAGGACACCAGACTGCGGAGGTCGGCCACATCTCCATCCATGCTGAAAATACTCTCCGTAACGATAATAACCTGCTCATATTCATGTGCGTATTTGGTTAAGAGCTGTTTCAGATGTCCATAATCGTTGTGACGATAACGTTGGTAAGGTGTGCCACTCAACAGGATACCGTCGATGATACTCGCATGTACCAGTTTGTCTGCCAGTATCAATGATTGTTTATCCGTCAGGGCCGGAAGTACTCCGGTATTGGCATGGTAACCGCTATTGAACAGCAAGGCGGCTTCGCGTCCGAAGCGATCAGCTATTAGTTCTTCCAGTTCGGTGTAGATGGGAAAATTCCCTGTCAGCAACCGGGAGGAGGAGGAGGAGAACAGCAGGTCGTTTTCCTGTAACTGTCCGATAAACTCATTCCGTAGATCCTGCCGGGATGCGAGTCCGAGATAGTCGTTGGAGGAAAGGTTGAGCATTACCTGTCCCTCTTTTTCGATCCATTTTCCACGATGGACAACATCGGGAAGACTGCGTAGGCTACCGGAAGCCCTTAGCTTCTCCAATATATTGTTATAATTTTTCATTTTATTTTGGGTTCTAATATGGTCAACAGTCCTTTCGTCAGTTTCGACAATTCCTCTTTTGTGATGATAAAGGGAGGCATCAGGTAAATCAACTTTCCGAATGGACGTACCCAGATACCCTCTTCGACGAAACGTTTTTGCAAGACGGCCATATTCACAGATTCCTTCATCTCGATCACGCCGATGGCTCCCAGCACACGTACCTCTTGTACACCGGGGAAAGATATTGCCGGAGCTAATTCTTCCCGGAGTTGAGCCTCTATGGCCTTTACTTTTTCTTGCCATCCGCTTTCCAGCAGGAGAGAAACCGATGCCGATGCGATCGCACAAGCCAACGGATTTCCCATGAATGTAGGGCCGTGCATGAAACAACCAGCCTCGCCGCTGCAAATTATGTCGGCTATAGGTGTGCTGGTGATGGTTGCCGACAGTGTCATGTAACCTCCCGTCAATGCCTTGCCGATACACATGATGTCCGGTTCCACTCCGGCCCATTCCCAGGCAAAAAGGCGTCCGGTCCGTCCGAACCCCGTTGCGATTTCATCAAAGATCAGCAATACCTGATACTGGTTGCACAATTCGCGTGCCGCTGTCAGGAATGCGGGGGAATAGAAATACATGCCGCCTGCTCCCTGAACGACGGGTTCGAGGATCAAGGCTGCTATTTCTCCTGCATGCTTCTCCAGCAAGTCTTTTAAAGGTTCGATCGCCTTTTCGTCCCATTTCTCCCCGAATTTGACAGAAGGCTGGGGGATGAAATATTGTACGGGCAGACTTCCGGCAAAGATCCCATGCATGCCGGTAACCGGATCGCAGACTGACATTGCATGCCAAGTATCTCCATGATAGCCGCTGCGGATGGTCGCAAAAGCATGTTTCTTCTGTTTTCCTTGCGATTGCCAATATTGGATGGCCATCTTCATGGCAACTTCTACTGCAACGGAACCGCTGTCGGCAAAGAATATCTTTTCCATGGAGGGAGGTAGCAACGGGAGCAACTTGGCTGTCAGTTCTACTGCCGGTTCGTGGGTAAAGCCTCCGAACATGATGTGGCTCATCTTATCCAATTGCGCTTTGGCAACTTCATTCAATGCTGGATGATTGTATCCATGCACGGCTGCCCACCACGATGACATGCCGTCGATTAGTTTCCGGCCGTCTTTCAGGGTGATCATGACCCCTTCCGCACGTTCGACCGGATAGACCGGAAGCGGATTGATTGTTGATGTGTACGGATGCCAGATGTGTTCCCGGTCAAAATGGAGTAATTCTTCTGTCGTCATCTTTCCCAATTTGTATTTTCGGTTAATGAATATCCTTCGGATGTGAAAAGGGCTTTGTCTTCTGCCACCCGGCTTCCGATAGTTGTCAGCAAATCGCCGATGATCGCCGAATTAATACCTATATAGAGAGCTTTGCGCTGTACTTTTTCACTCAGTTTCATTCGTCCGCCCGAGAAACGCAGGTAAGCGTTCGGGTTGATGAAGCGGAACAGGGCGATCGTGGTCAGGAACTCTTCGTCAGTCAGAGGTTGTGTCTTTTCCAATGGTGTGCCGGGTATCGGTTGCAGGAGGTTCAACGGGATAGAGAGAATCTCTTCCTTTTGAAGCAACAATGCCATTTCGATGCGCTGCTCTACCGTTTCGCCCATTCCGATTATCCCGCCTGAACAGATGCGGAAACCTATTTCCCGTGCCGTCCGGATCGTTTTGAGTTTCTGTTCGGTCGTATGGGTCGTGCAAAGGGTATGGAAATAGGAGGGAGCTGTTTCTATATTGCAATGGTAATTTTCCGTTCCGCTGTCGTAAAGGGCTTGCAGTTGCTCACGGCTTAAAAGTCCCATCGATGCGCAACATTTGATATCGCAGGTTTGCTTGATACGGTGTATGGTTTCTGTGATTTTTACTATATCTTTGTCCGAAACCCTCTTCCCACTGGTGACAAGTGCAAAACGGCCGATCCCTTGCTTATGGTTGTGCGTAGCGTGACGGATACATTCTTCTGTGGATAGTAACGGGTAAAGAGTTACGTTCGTTTTATAGTGTCCGGACTGTGCACACCATTTACAGTCTTCGCTACAATTGCCGCTTTTGGCATTGATGATGGAGCAAGTGTCGAACTTGTTTCCCATGAAGTGGCGAGTAATCTGATGGGCTGCTTCATACAGGGCTTCTTTGTTTGGTGCGGTTGCCAGTTCTATTGCTTGTTCTTTGTTGATCATGCCACCGGAAAGAACATGTTGTTTGAGTGTTTCAATCATATAATTTTCGTATTTGTATAAACGAAAATCGCGGAAGGCCTTCAGCTCGTAACTGGACCTTCCGCGATTTCGGAAATGTTATTCTATTATATATGTATATATACGATGCCACAGGCGACAGGGTTGCCGGAACCGGATAAACAATACTGCGGAGGAAGAGCGTGAGGAGACTTTCGGAGTGCTCGTCCCGGTAACGGTCTTCTTCCCCTTCGCAGCTTTCCTTGCCGTTTTTGTCCGATATGAGCACGGTTGCATGGTTCGAACTGTTTTTCTCTTGAAATCGTTCGGAGACATGAACCGACAATTGTCCGATCGTGACGGCATATTGTATGCTGACGAAAGCGGCATACCCTTTCCGGCTCCACCTTCTGAAGCGGAGAGTGACGGATTTGTATGTATGCTGCTTTCTCATGAATGATAGAATGAACGTATATTTATTTTGCTACTTTCTCTAACTTACCCATAATCGAGAAGATGAACAGGGCGGAGATCAAGCACAGAACGATGAATACGGTCCAGACACTCCACAATGGCAGGCTTCCCCACAGGTATCCCCCCATCATTACCAGTATGTTACCGATAGCTGTAGCTACGAACCATCCTCCCATCATCATTCCTTTATATTTGGGAGGCGCTACTTTTGACACAAACGAGATGCCCATCGGTGAAAGCAACAATTCGGCAAAGGTCAACACAAGATAAGTCATGATCAACAAGTTGGGGGAAGCCCAGTTGACATCTTGTCCGGCCTTGATCGCTTCCGCCTGCTCTGCCGGCGAGAGTAGACCGATAGAACCGAACGCCATTACACCGAAACCGCAAGCGGCGATCAGCATACCCCAACCGATTTTGCGCGGTGCGGAAGGCTCTTTTCCTTTGTTTGCCAGCGAGCTGAAAATAGCCATACTCACCGGTGTCAAGGCTACAACATAGAACGGGTTGAAATGCTGGAATATAGGCGCGCTGACAGCGATATCGCCGTTCAAACTCATATATTTGTAGCAGAGGGCGCCTAAGGATGCAATAATAACGAAAGCTGAGATCATCTTTCCTTTGCCTGTCTTGCTTTGGAAGAGTGAAAACAAGGCATACACGATGAAGATGACGAATACCAGGTTGAACACATCGAAAGGCATGGCCTGCAAGCCTGACGCACTCTTGGCCGTGAATTCATCGGCAAAGTAAGTCAGTGCCAAACCGTTCTGGTGGAATGCCATCCAGAAGAAGATGACGACGGCAAACACTAAGCAAAGTGCCACGATACGCGCCTTGGTTTCGGCTGGCGAAAGTTGTTGCACTTCTGTTTCAGTGACACCGCTTTTGCGTTCGCCTCCTTCCACATGACGGAAAGTAGAACGGAACAGATAGTAGATGGCGATAGAGATCACCAAAGAGGCACAAGCTACGGCAAAAGAGAAGTGATAAGCATCATGCGATGTGTAGCCTAAGCTTTCTTCCGCCCAGCGTTTGATCTCTACGGCTGCCGTAGGAGCAAAGAGGGCTCCGATGTTGATCGCCATGTAGAAGATGGAAAACGCGGAGTCACGTTTTGATGCATATTCAGGACTGTCGTATAAATTGCCCACCATCACCTGAAGGTTGCCTTTGAATAAACCGGTCCCGAATGCGATGAAGAGCAGGGCCGCCAGCATGCAGACAAATGCAGCCGTATCACCTCCCAACGGAATCGAGAGGAATAAATATCCCAAGAACATGATCAGGATACCGATCGTTACCATTTTGCCGAATCCGTACTTGTCGGCTAAAATACCTCCGACGAATGGCAAGAAATATACTAATCCGAGGAATGTACTGTAAATGGCTCCCGCTGTACCCGGATCAAGGCCGAAATTCTCTCTAAGAAATAAGGCAAAGACAGCAATCATGGTATAATAACCGAAACGCTCGCCTGTATTTGCCAAGGCTAAAGCAAATAAACCTTTAGGTTGTCCTTCAAACATAGAATTAAAATTGTTAGATGATTATTGAATAATTTGTTTTATAGCACCTGTTTCCGGATAGAAATAAACTTTTACCGGAGTTTTTTTATCTTCAAACATAATGGGGGCGAGGCCTTCCTGCGTACCGAACTGGGTAATTTGTGCTTCGCCTTTGTAAAGTGTTTTTTTGTTCATGCTGATTTCTATACTGGCTTTACCCGGTACGTTATATATAATGCCCTTCAAGGATTTTTCTTTCTTTTCAGCTTCTTTCGGATCTAAAACCGGAGCGCGGTCAATGGCTTTTAAGTTCATGTATACAGGTACTCCGCCCAAATCATCGGCATCCACGATACCCAACTGGGAGGAAAATCGGAATAATACTTCTTTTTCGAGGTTGTCGAAAGGAACAATTGTCACTTCGTAATCGCTAACTTCCTTTGTCCGGATGCCAGTGAATAAATTGGTTAACGCTTTTTCCTGTTCTTCCAATTGTTGGATGACCAACTTCATCGCTTCGCCGTCAGGCGGTAGGTTATCGGCGTCACCTGTAAGGATGTTCATACGGCTTTCTCGGATACGGTAGATTTGTTTGGCAGCCACTTCGGCCTGTTTGGCTGTAGATCCTGCCATAAGTAACTCTTCTGAAAAAACAGAAGCATCGGTTAATTTTTCCGGAGTCTGGTTTTTCTTTCTTGCCGCTTCCAGTGCGGATTCATCGGGCGTGTATTCGGCATTGATGGAACACAGCAGTCCGTCTTCTGTCAAATAGGCGTATGGAGCAACTGTCCCGGCTTTAAATTCAACGATAAAAGTATTGTCCGCATCAGGCACTCCTTTATTGATCAAGCTGACTTTCCCTAATTCGTAAAAGACTTTATCTTCTGTGATAGCGTCTTTTACTCCTAAATATTTTTCTGCGTATTTATAGTAAGGACCTGCTTTGCAAGTTACTTTCGTGACTTCTGCATCTACAACCAGAGATGTTTTGGGAAGCGAATAAGTTATACCGAAGTTGTTTGCCTTGACGGCATTTTTCTTTACAACTTTGGTTTGAGCCATAATGGGTAAACTAAATAACAGACTGGCTATAATGATTAAATTTTTCATATTCTAATCTAAGTTTAATCTCTATATAAATGATTGTACAAAACTATGAAATATTTTGTTAGTAACCAACCGGAAAAGCCTATTTTCCTTTTTTAGATCATTTTGTAGATACATGAGGCGATAAGTGGATCATATAACGAAAGATATTGCCATAAAATAGTTTTTTCCCTTTTTGTGACAATACCTAAGAGCCTGTTTAATCTTGTTCAACATTCTTTTGTGAGTTCTTTTTGAGGATGTTTTTCTGTTCTTATAAGGAGCGTAGCCGGCTATGTGACGAATAAAAACAGAAAAACAGACCGGAAAGAAACTCAAAAGAAGCTGAAAAAACTTTTTGAAGAAAATTTAAACAGGCTCTTATATCGAGTTGAATATATGGAGTATTTTTATTTTATCTGCTTGAACGCTTTTCCCAGCATATCCGTGATATCACTGGCGATCATGCTTTCTTCGGAATGGTAGAGGGCAGCCAGGTCACCTGCTGTCCCGTGAAGGAAAACACCTGCAACGGCGGCTGTTTCAGGTTCTAACCCTTGCGCAAGCAATGCCAGAATGATACCGGTCAAAATGTCGCCACAACCGGCCGTGGCCATACCCGGATTGCCGCAATTGTTGAAATAAACGTTTCCGGTAGCTGTGCAGATTGCTGTATAAGCCCCTTTCAGGACAACACAAACCTGATGATCGATAGCGAAGGTCTGAGCTTTTTGCAGCCGCTCGTATGAATTGCTGCTTTCACCCGCTATCCGGTCGAATTCTTTGGGATGTGGTGTAAGGATGCTGCGTGGAGGAATGCGTTTCAATAAATCTTTATTGGCTGCGATCAGGTTCAGTGCGTCCGCATCAATCACAAGCGGCTTTTCCACTACTTGGAGTAATTGTTCAAGTGCTTTGGCGGAATCTGGATGTTTCCCTAAACCCGGTCCAATTGCGATAGAAGCGTAGGCTTTTACACCGGATACAGAGCTGAAATGATCCGGGTGGGAGTCCAGGTCGACCATCGCTTCCGGAAAAGAGGTCTGCAAGATCTGTTCACCCCGTTCGGGGACATGAACGGTCAGCAAACCGGCTCCGCTTCTGAGGCAAGCTTTGGCGGAAAGGAGAGCGGCCCCTATTTTTCCACGGCTTCCGGCTATAAGGAGGGCATGTCCGAATGTCCCTTTATGGGCAAAGCGGTTGCGGGGCTGGAAGACGGCAGCAATATCTTCTTCCGTTACTAAGGTGAATTGTGTAGGAGTGTTGGCAGTTATTTTTGGATGTAAGAGGATATCCAGCACTTTCCATTCACCGACAAATTCGGCATTTTCAGGAAGCAGGAACGCTAACTTCGGGAAACTGAATGTCAGAGTCAAGTCGGCATGGATAATGGAATCCGGATCGTTTTTGCGGTTATCTTCTCCAAACAGGCCGGAAGGGATATCAATCGCCACAATGGTTGCATCCGACTGGTTAATATATCTCACCATTGCGGCAAAACCGCCGGTTAAGGGGTGATTCAGGCCTGAACCGAACAATCCGTCTATCACGACATCCCGCTCCTCAAGTACGGGCGGTACAAAATCGTCTACGACTTCTGTAAATTCGATCTTTTCCATATTGAGCAACCGTTGTTTGTTCAGTTCGCAGTCTTCGGAAAGACGCATGGTCGGATTGAACAAATAAGTTTCTACCCGATAACCGGTTTCCGTCAACATACGGGCGATTGCCAACGCGTCGGCTCCGTTGTTTCCTTGTCCGGCAAATACGATAATACGGGTCTGTTTGGAGTAACGGCGGCAAAATTCACTTGTAAATACGGTTGCCGCACGTTCTACCAGGTCGATGGAGCTGATCGGTTCGTGTTGAATGGTATATTTATCGAGCTCTCTGACTTTGTCCGTTGAGAATATCTTTATCATACTGTTGTCATTGTTTCTTTGAGAGACAAATGTAAGAATATTCCTTTTCTCTTGAAAGAAAAGTTTTGCTAACTTTTTGAATTTACTGGAATTTTAATGCTTATTTTTGGCTTGAAATGACATTGACAATGTACTTGCAACATAGAAGTGAAACGTAAAAAAGGAAAACCATAACGGAAGGTGTATCTTGTGAAAGGAAGTATGTTTTTTGTTATCCAAACGGACACGGCAGGACATTGGAAAACAGCCTCTTTTTGTTTCCGCAAAGCAGGATATCCTGACGTTCTGAAAAAGCCAAACTCCCGGAGAATCGCCGTCTATAGCTCCGGCACTTCACGGTGGTGACGACCGTCTTTGTGGCAAAAAACTGCGCATTTCATACCGAAAACTCTTTTTTGTCGTTGAAAAAACAACATTTACAGCTATTCCTAAAGGGGGTGTTTTGTTGTTAATGAAACAGTATTGTACAATAACCTGTAATTTCCGCTGATAGCGAAGTACGGCAGCGCATCGCCGGCCCGGTAGCGTTGCAGGGTTTTGATACTTGCCTTGAACAGCAGGCACAAGTTTCATGTAGCGTTGAAATTATATTATCAATCACCTTTGCTTTTCATTTTCACATATCCATTTGCATAATTTCCTATGATATTGTGGCTGTCATCATAAATATAACCGTTGGAATAATATCCTTTAAGTATTCTTTCCGGGCTATAAATATATCCGTTGGCATAATTGCCAATCGTTTCACCTTGCTTGTCAAATATATATCCGTTTCGATAGGTAATCAATGACGTTTTGCATGAACCGAAACATAAAACACTCAGAATTAGCAACAATGTTCTCATATCATTCTTGAATCAGTACCTGAATCTTGATGTATCTACTCCTTTTATCTCCTTTTTCTTATATCCGCCAAAGCGGTAACTGAAATGCAGCGTAAACGCCCGTGAGTAACTCCCGCTGTCCATATTCAGGTTTTGCCCCTTGAAACGGACTCGTGTCGCAGGCATCCCCGTATCAAACATGTCATTGCAACGGGCGGATAAGCTCAATTTGTCATTGGCAAGATTCCATCGCAGTCCGGCGGTGAGATTAAAAATAGATTCTATGTCAAATGTCCCTTGTATGACAGGGGTCTGTACATTTCCCGTCAGTTCGAAAGACAAATTCTTGTTTACTTTAAACGTATTATCCAGCGTGCCGCCAAATACCCATTTCTTACGATTGAAAGGAATGTCGAAAAAATCGTCACAGCGTTGGTGCATCTGCATTCCGACCAAGGTTAATCGGGAATCCAGCCGGTTTCCTGCTTTAAAGGGGAATATGATATTTGCTCCCCATACCTGCATATAGTTCCAATTTGTATTTTTATAGATTAGTGCCAGCCTGTCAGTCGATTGGTAGGCGGCTTGTGTGAAATAGTCTGATGTGTGCGTGAAAAACAAACCAAAGATGTATTTCTGCTGCCATATATAATTCCCATTCAGGTTATAGTTTGTCATCGGTTTCAACCCCGGTGTGCCCTGCAGTTCCGTATATCCGTTCAGATAACTGACGGAAGATTGCATATCCCAATAGCTTGGATAAGTCTTGTCCGTAGATAATGAAAGTTGAAACATATGTTTCGGTGTTTCAAAGTAAGTCAATGATGCTTGCGGGTAGACTGCCCATTTATGATAATTGCCAATCGTATAATATTCTCCCGTAGCAGAAACGGATAAAGATGTACCTGTTGTATGGTTTTTGCTCAATGATACATAAAAGCCGGTAGTTTGTTCTCTTAGATTGGAATATGTATTTTGGGTTTGAATGTTACCTGCCACTTCATCGTAAGTTTGGAAATCAAGGTCTTTGGCAAACCGGTAGGAGACCCCGTAACCCAGGTTCCATCCTTTGGATAAAGCATGTTTCCGGTCTGCATGGATGGAATAGCGGTCTATCCTTTGCCCGCCAACCATAAAGAAACGACTCTGATTCCCATCTTGATAATCGGCATATAGCCTTTGATTGTTATTGGAGGTATAATGTGTATAGTCGCCGCCTATTTCGAGCCCGAAGCCTGAATGATATTGCAAGGTGACATTGTGCATTTGGTTGTCGACGTATTTATCCACATTGCCGGTTTGGTAGTTGCCTGATGTCCGGCTGTTATTATGCCGGTCGGGGGTATAACTGCCTGTGTATGCCATATTGATATTGTTTTTGCCTGTGAAGTTATATTCAAAGGCCGCTCTGAGGTCGTGCTTCCGGTACTTACTGCGCAACTGTTCGTTTTGTATGATATGATGCAGCTCATCTTTCAGTGTATGTTTGGAATCAAGGTCTATGTACTCCATCTTTTTCACGTTGTTTGCTCCGTACATCACATCAAAAGCCATTTTGGGAGTTGATAAACGAAAGTTTCCATTCATCCCCCCGTCATTGAAGTACTGGTTTTTATAGTCGGCACTTATCTCTCCCTGAAAAGAGTAGTCGTTTGAACGCTTCAAAACGATATTGACAGCCGCACCCCGTACATGATATTCGGGAGGCGCGCTGTACATTACTTCCGCTTTTTCCACACGGTCGACCGGGGTATTGCGCAAGATTGCTTCAAGTTGTCCGGCATCCATCGTGGCAGGTTTGCCGTTCAGGATGACAGTCAGTTTTCCCGCTCCTGCCAAAGTCAGTATTCCTCTGTCTTCTTGCACTCCCGGTATCTTTGTCAATGCTTCATAGGCATTGTTTACGAGTCGGTTTTGGGTAAGGACAGCAAGGTCATACCCTAAAAGTCCGTTTTCCACTTTTGCAAAAGGACGTTCGGCCTTTATGACGACTTCATCCAAAGCATAGTCCTTGGGTTGAAGCCGGATGATTCCGGCATCGTTTCCCTTGCCTGTCATTTGTCTGGTTTCATATAAAAGGTGTTGTATTATCAGGCGGTATTCTTCCTGTCGGCTTTTAAAAACGAATATGCCGTCGGCGTCGGATACGGATGCCGCCACATAGGTCGAGTCCGTCGCTTGCAGAATGACAGTCGCGCCGTCTATGGGCCGTTGCCGGGCATCTGTTATTTTTCCGCTAATCGTTTGTCCCCAAACGACTGTTTGAAAGCAACCTGAAAACAGGCAGAGAAATGCTATTGTCTTGTTTAATCGTGTCATATTGAATCAGTTTGCCGGTTGCCATTAGAAAGTAAAAGAGACTCCTGCTCCGAAGAACCATTCCCATCTTTTTTGTATTATATTGTATTGGTAGTCCGTTTGGGATTTGATACGGGTATTTTTGCCTATCTCGTATGAAAATCCTGCTCCTACCTTATAAGGGATGGAAGTAGCCGGAAGTATCACACTGCGTTTCTTGTCCAGTGTATAGCTTCCATATACACTAAAATGCAGTTTCTTGTTTAAAGGAATAGTCATGTTTGTATTTTGTTGAACATTTATAAAAGGAAGATTCTTGTCTGTCCGGTTATTTATCATGAGGCTTTTGCTCTTTGGATTTCCGTTCAATAGATTGTTGTTATGGTTTAATTTGCCGTGAAATGTTGTGGCGCACCCGATATTTGCCGCATTCGGAAAATCTTCTTTTAAATCAATATCCAACCTGAAATCGTCCCGGAACCTGTTATCGTTTTTTGGCGAATGACCGATAATGGACTGTTCTAATTCCCTTTTAAAAGCATCATCAATATGGATCGGTATTTCCCCGTTCAGCATTTTAGCCAATCGGACGGAATCGTTTGGAGACCACCCGTTTTGCGCTTGTGCACCGACCGGACGGGAAACAAGGAAAACAACAAAACATATTGCTGTTTTCCAAACGTTTGCGGTTATCTGATTAGTCGCATCCATACTTTGTACATCGGTTTCTTGAGGTGGCAAAGTACGGGAGAATAAATAAAAAAGGCCTTGACAAATGTCAAGACCCCGGTATAATGGTTGTTAAAAGAGCGGCTATTTCTCCAGCTTGCGGCGTATGCGGCTGATTGTTTCGGGTGTGACCCCGAGGAAGGAAGCGATCTCCTTCAGCGTGATGTACGCTTGGATGTCGGGGCATCTGTCCAATAAGTCAAGATACAGTTCTGCGGGGGTCTTGCAGTATATGTCCATCAACCTATGATACATCAATAGGTATGATTGTTCGACAAGGGTGCATTTCAGTCGCATGGTTTCTGCATTCGCGGCAAAGAACTCTTCCAGTTTCGAATAGGGAATATGGTAAATCCTTGTATCGCGGACGGCTTCAATGGTTACCAAGGACGGCCGGTCGGGTTGTATAAGCGTGCACAGGCTTCCTGTAAATTCTCCGGAGAAAGTGTATCCTACTATATGTATGTTTCCCCTTTCATCCGCACGGGTATATCTGAACATGCCGTTTTCAATATAAGCCCCCCGGCGGTTCACTTTGTCTTGGGCGGAGAATTGTTCGCCCTTTTTAAGCTCGGCATAAGTGCCATGTCCCAGAATGAACTGCTTTAGCTGTTCTAATTTGGGATGGTTGGCAAATTGTAAGTTGAAATCGTCCATACTATAAACCAATTGTTGCATAAATGTAGAATAACTTCGCGGCTTGTGCCTGCAACGTGTCCCGCATCGTGCCGGTATGTTTTGCCAATGCGTCAAGGTCCGTGGCTGCAAAGGTAAGTCTTTTTGCGGTTAAAACTTTAGTCCGGGGGAAGAAAGGCATGGCTTTGTAGTCGGGCACTGCTGACTTTTCATGTTTTATTCCGTATATTTGCCCGACGTTTAATCCAATCATTTTATTCAGTATGAGAATTATAAACAAACTTTCAACTCTCCTTGTCGCCCTTTTGTTGGGCTACGGCTCTGCTTATCCGCAAACGCAGGCAGATGTGAAAATGGGTGAACTTCTCAATGGCGGGGATTTGTTTCGATTGAGGAAAGGATATCCGGACCTGAAAGACTCTGTCAGCGTGAAGATGCTTGGTTTCATAGCAGATGCGCAGTTGGGTATCGGCTTTAACAAGTTAGAAAATGCTGCTGTCGCCCTCGACAGCTTGTTGTTGCATCATCAAAATGAGATGGGGATGGAAACCTCGATCGCAACGGCAGCTTTGCAAGGCATGAATCTTTTGAATCTGGGGATGTACGGGCAAGCCGGAAAAGTCGGGGAGGATTTGGTCAATGCGCTCAAAGAATCCGTGCCGTTTGAAGCCCTTTACAGCCTGGTGTTTATAGAAAAAGCAGGCAAGGCGCTTGCCCATGTGCCAAAGCCTTATCTTGAACGTCCCGATCATGATGTTACGGTGCCGTTAAGCGTGGAAACGGCGGGAAGGGGCAAGCATGTCCATATACCTGTGGAAGTGAATGGCATGACGAAAAACTATATTTTCGATACAGGCTGTTCGTTTGGCAATTTCGTTTCGGAAAAGTATGCGGAAGAAGCAGGTCTGAAGATTGTGGCGGATTCGATACCCATATCGGGCATGGAGATAGGTTTTGTAAAACTTGCTACGGCAGATTCGCTGAAGATAGGAGAACTGGTGTATCATAATCCCGTCTTCATGGTTACACCTCCCGACAACGAAGTGGATTCGGTATTTGCCTTTGACGGGGTGCTTGGCTATCACTTTATCAGGGATGCGAAGGAGATAATCATAGACAATGAAGCCGGCAAGTTCGTTTTTCCGCAAAAACCGTCTGACGGCGAACCGAATATGTATCTGTCGTCAAATGTACCTCAAGTGCGGATCAGTTATGACGGACAACCTTTTGATTTGATTTTTGACACGGGAAACGTAAAGTCTGATTTGGGGAACAAGTTTGCAAGAACATTTCCCGATGCCATCGAGGGACTCGCGGAACATACGACTTCCCGCGGAGGCTTTGGCGGAATATCGCAGACAAAAGCAGTGACATTGCCGCGGTTCTGCTTCGAGGCGGCGGGTTCTGCTGTAACATTGCATGATACGGAGGTCATCAAGGGTACGGAATCCGACAGCCATTTGTTTTCGGGTTCATTGGGAGCGGATTTCGTGTTGTCATTCAAACGGCTGGTGATTAACTATCGGGATATGTTTATACGTGGGGAATGATGGTGCTTTTATCAAAGCCGCGATAATGTATGTTGTTGTCTCATCCGGCCGCAGAAAACAGATAAAATTCGCTATTCCGATAATATTCAATCTACTTGCGACGCTCCATTGCCAGGATGCGCAAACTGGATGTTGAGTTGTACCAATATTTATAAATTCGTCCTTCGCTATTCTCGATAAAAAACAGTATTTTTGCAAGCATTAACCTACTAATAAATTGAATGATAGCAAAAAAAATAATTACACAAGAAATGAAACTCGTTGACTTTCCAGAAGAGGTTGACGAACAAAACGGTATAAAATTGTACGGTGAAATCAGTTGGGAGAACCAACTTGCCGTACTCAGCCATTATTTGCATAACAACAGTAATAGTGATGACTATGATTATAAAAGAGAAGTGACAAGTGCGATCCGTGAGTTCTTGGAGCGAAAAAAAGAGAACAAAAATGAAGAAATAACAGAAGAATATGTGACAAAGGTCGCAGAAGACCCTATTGCCTATGATTTGTTTGCGGATTTTTTCAATGTACCATTCCCAAATCCAAAAGAACCAAGATTTACTTTTATAGATTTATTTGCCGGAATGGGCGGATTTCGTTTAGCCATGCAAGCGCAGGGTGGTAAATGCGTCTTCTCCTCGGAGTGGAATAAGTATGCCCAAAAGACCTATTTGGCAAATTTCGGAGAAATGCCTTTCGGTGATATCACGAAAGATGTGACTAAAAGTTATATTCCTAAAGAATTCGATGTGCTCTGTGCCGGTTTTCCTTGTCAACCGTTTTCCATCGCAGGTGTTTCCAAGAAAAAAAGCCTCGGGCGTGAAACAGGTTTCAGGGACAAAACGCAAGGTACTTTATTTTTTGACGTGGCAGACATTATCAGTCGCCATCGCCCCAAGGCATTCTTTCTGGAAAACGTGAAAAATCTGATGTCACATGACAAGGGAAATACGTTCAAGGTCATAAAAGGTACATTGGAAGAGTTACGCTATTCTCTGCATTATCTCGTGATGGATGGACAAACATACGTGCCCCAGCATCGGGAACGTATCATGATAGTAGGTTTCAACCGCGATATTTTTTGTAATGAAAAGTATTTAGTTGCCTAAAATCTATGAATAAGAATCTTTGGACAAAGGACGAAATGATATTGGTGTTAAACTTGTATCTTAAAACACCATTTGGTAAAATGTACGCAGGAAATATAGATGTTATAAAAATTGCTCATTTGATAGGACGAACCCCTAATGCAGTAGCCCTTCGTTTGGTCAATTATGCTTCTTATGACCCACAGCTTAAACAAAGAGGAATTTCAGGAATGTCACATGGAGGAAAAAAATGTGAAGAATATTGGAACGAATTTGCAAATGATCCGGAAAAACTTCTTTATGAAAGCGAACGTATCTTAGCTCAATATGAAGGAACATCCGTTGAAAAGAAATTTGAGAAGGAACTCAGGGATATTCCTTCAGATATAATTGGTGAAACCAAAATCAGTCAAGTAAAGACACGTGTCAATCAAAATATATTTCGCCAAATAATCCTTGCAAACTATGATTATAAGTGTGCGCTTTCTGGTATAGATATTCCAGAATTGCTTGTTGCAAGCCATATTATTCCGTGGTCAGAGAACGAGAAAGAACGTCTTAATCCCCAAAATGGTATATGCCTTTCTTCTTTGTATGACAAAGCTTTTGATCAAGGGCTGATAAGTTTTGATAATTCTTATAAAGTTCTCTTTTCGGAACGTCTGTCCAGTAATGTAGGCAAGGATTATTATGACAAATATATTTTGCCTATTTATGGTAAATCATTAACCGAAGCCAGAAAATACGCTGTAAACTCATTGTTTTTAGAATGGCATCGTGATTGTATCTTTAATAAATAAACTATGATAATAGAAACTAAATATAAAGTTGGCGATATCATATCTTGGTATTGTAGCACAGATGATGAAATTCATCATGCAGAAGTTCAATTCGTAAACTATGCAGGTGCAGGATATCCTGATATAAATTATGAAGTAAATATTGAATGTTGTGGCGAAAGAAAGACACTTTTCATAGATGAATATGATATCATTGAACCAAATTGTTTATAATTACACTCCATCCTCAACCTCCGCAAATCCCGTTCCGGAAAGTCTTTGGCCACCATATTCACTGCCGCACAACTGGAATATGAAGAACAAGCCGTGACAGAAGACAACAAGAAGCCTGATTTCTTGTTTCCCGGTGGAGAAGCCTACCACAACCTGCTATTCCCGGCAGACAAGCTGGTATTCCTTGGAGCCAAGACTACTTGCAAAGACCGTTGGCGTCAAGTCTTGAATGAAGCCAACCGCATTGAGACCAAATACCTGTTCACCTTGCAACAGGGTATTTCCAAAAATCAATTGCGTGAAATGAAACATGAACACCTCAAACTTGTTGTTCCCGCTACTTACAAGACATCATTCGACAAGGAATTTCAACCTGAAATTGAAACATTAGCTTCATTCATCGAGATGGTCAAAGTCAAACAAAGTGACAGACCGATATATTCAGTATAAGCTATTCTTTCCCATACTTCGCCCCGTCCTCGGCAACCCTGCCGGGGGCTTGTCCTTCATCTCCTCCCAAATCGTAAGGGACAACGGTTTTCGGCTTGAACCTCTCCAAATACGTATGGTTGATATGGTATTCTATTTCCAAGAGCGTCTGTTGCCTCACGGCAGGCTTCAACTGGCACTCCCATACGGTCATCACTCTCCAGCCGGATTTCTTCAGTGCTTCTTTATTGCGTTCATCCCTTTTGCGATTGGCCTCGATTTTCTTACGCCAAAATTCAGTATTGGTACGCGGCATGGTTCCGTCCACCTCATGCCCGTGCCAGAAGCACCCGTGGATGAAAATCACGATGCCATACTTGCGCAACACGATATCCGGCGTGCCCGGCAGCCCCTTTACGTTCTTACGGTAACGGTAGCCGCGCGAAAAGAGGTAACGCCGCACGATCCATTCCGGCTTCGTGTCCTTTCCCTTGATTTTCGCCATGACGGCGGAGCGTTTCTTCTTGTCCCAGATGTCCATGCGTGAAAAGTTTAACCGTTGCAAAAATACCCATTTCCTTCAACACCCCCGCCATTACCTCCCGAATAACCGGCTCACCTGGCATTTTTCTCCAACATCCGCTCAATATTCCTGATATGTCGCACCTGAACTTCAGGATTGCCGCCATAACGTACCGCTTCTTCCAACACTCGTAAAACCTCATATTTGTTCCCATAGTTTGCTGGAACATTACTCTGCACAATCGTATCGAACATCTTACAAGCCTCGTTCATATAAACGATATATGTATTCTCCGGAATGCAACTAACATCTCTTAGCTCACAATCCCCGCCAAATACGATAACGGAAAAGTACGGGACATCCGCACAGTGGGCAAGCCGTTGCTTTAACGCCTCGATATGGCCTTTGTTTTGTTTCACCGGATTATACAGCCGGTATTTCTCCCTCCCATAAGCCAAGACCTGTGTCCAATATTCTTGATAGCCTTTGCCGAAAATCCAACCGCTGTATTCCTTTACCTCAAAAACGATTATGCCGGCTTTGGTGGGAACAACCAAGTCTATTTGCGAAGTACCCCCTGTGGTTTTCTCTACATATAAATCATGAAAAACGGCTTTGGCCGGCACTCCGTGTTTGAGGAGTTGCAACACCAACCGCCTTTCGCCCCAAGTGCCACGATGCAAATCCGTAACGGTTTGCAGCAATTTCCGATCGTTGCGTACCGTGCGAAAATGCAGTCCGATGATTATCCCTAAAAGAACGGTAAAAAGTAAAAGCAATGAAACGGGAAGCATAAATGAGATTTGTAATTTCTTATTTTTATTCGTTCGACCGTGATTGTGAAGCTACTGAGCAATATGTCTTCGGACCGATTTCCTCAATCCGCCTGCAAAAATAGCGAATTTCCGCTATAACGACGTGTAGAATAGCACATTTTTGCCTTCGCCCACAGCAAAAACAGACAGCAAACCCCGTTTCCAGCCCCGTTCTTCCCTCCGCCAAAGAAAAAACACCCTCTCCTGCATAATTCCCCTCCGGAAACGCCAAGAATCAAAAGATTATACCTATATTCGCTTCCGAAATACGCCAGAAACATTGTTTCCTGTTTCTTTCCATACGGAAATATGCTAAAAGCAGCGTCTCCAGCTTGTTTCAGAGAGAAAACAACGTGGAAACACTTCCTCTACGTGAGCAACAACTGTTACTGGGGCTTCTTTGCCCGAATCATGTTTTTTATAGTTGTACCTTGAAACTATTAAATTGAAAAGAATATGTGCAAGAAAGGATATTGTATAATTTGCCATCGAGATAACCAAGAATTATC